>NZ_JAAGBB010000019.1 GCF_018129085.1 Plastoroseomonas hellenica | reverse complement strand
ATGCTCGAGGGCGGCTTCGCGCAGCCGCGCCGCATCCGGCGCGCGGCCGGCGGCGCGGCGCGGGCGCCCGGACTGCCTGGTCTCATCCATGGGCGCTATGTGCCACGGCCGACGGCGGCGCGGCACCACCCCGACGCAGGGCTGACGTCATATCCATGACGTTTGACGGGCCGGCGATGGCTCTTCATTGTCCGATGCCCATTGGCAAGACCGCCAATGGGCCAAGGAGAAAGGCGATCCCGTGATCCCCGCCCTGATGCCGACCTACAACCGCGCCGACCTCGCTTTCGAGCGGGGCGAAGGCGCCTGGCTGTGGACGGAAGATGGGCGACGATTCCTGGATTTCGGCGCCGGCATCGCCACCACCAGCCTGGGCCACGCGCATCCGCACCTGACGCAGGTGATCGCGGAGCAGGCGGGGCGGGTGATGCACGTCTCCAACCTCTATCGCGTGCCGCAGGCCGAGCGCCTGGCGGCGCGGCATGTCGCCGCGTCCTTTGCCGATAGTGTCTTCTTCTGCAACTCGGGCGCCGAGGCGAACGAGGGCATGGTGAAGGCGGTCCGCAAATACCATGCGGAGAACGGCCACCCCGAGCGGTTCCACATGATCTGCTTCGAGGGCGCCTTCCATGGCCGGACGCTGGCCATGCTGTCGGCGACCGGCAACGAGAAGTACCTCGCCGGCTTCGGCCCGCCGGTCGAGGGGTTTTCCCATGTGCCCTTCGGCAACATGAACGCGGTGCGCGACGCGATCGGCCCGGCGACCGCCGGCATCATGATCGAGCCGATCCAGGGCGAGGGCGGCGTGCGCCCCGCCGATCTGCGCTTCCTCAAGGAGCTGCGGGCCGTCTGCGACGAATACGGCCTGCTGCTGGCACTCGATGAGGTGCAGACCGGCATGGGGCGTTCCGGCAAGCTCTGGGCCCACCAATGGGCCGGGATCGAGCCGGACGTCATGTCCTCGGCCAAGGGCATCGGCGGCGGCTTCCCGCTCGGCGCGGTGCTCGCCAAGGAGCATGTCGCCAAGCACCTGAAGCCCGGCACCCATGGCACCACCTATGGCGGCGGCCCGCTCGCCTGCGCGGCGGGCAATGCGGTGCTGGACGTGGTGCTGGCGCCGGGCTTCCTGGACGGCGTCGACCGCGTGGCGCGCAACCTCTGGCGCGGGCTGCTCGGCCTCGCCGACCGCCATGCGTCGGTGGTGGAGGGCGTGCAGGGCGCCGGGCTGCTGGTCGGCCTGAAGCTGAAGTCGGCTGTGGCCAACGCCGATCTGCAGGCCGCCGCCGTGAAGGAAGGCCTGCTGACGGTCGCTGCGGGGATGAACGTGCTGCGCGTCGCGCCGCCGCTCATCATCACCGATGCCGAGGTGGCCGAGGCGATCGCCTGTCTCGACCGCGCGCTCGCGGCGCTGACGCCGAAGGCGGCCTGAGTAAAGGCATCCGGCTATTTGCCAGGCTTGGCGCCCGGAGGATGATTTCCTCCGGGCGCTTCCCTTTTACAGACCGAAGAGGAACTTCTCCTCCACGACCTTGCCGCCGCGTACGGTGTAGAGGCCGATCTCGGTCATCTGCATGCGCTGGCCGCTCTCGCGGCTGGTCACATCGACTGCGAAGCGCAGCGCGAACTGGTCGCCATGCACGAAGGGCCCTTCTGTCTCCACGCTATGGACCTCGTGGGCGCTGTACCACCAGTCGGACTTGCCCTTGACCGCGGCCTTGCCCTCGAGCCGCGCCATCGGCCCCTCCATCGGCTCCAGGCTCACCACGCCCTCGGCCCAGAAGCGCTCGCCCGCCTCCTCGTGCTTGCCTGCCTTGCAGAGTTCCGCGAAGGCCTTCGCAACATCGCTCGTGTCCATGTCATTCCTCCTCTGTCCGCCGGCCGGCGGATGCTGCGCGCCGCCGCATGACAGCCGCAAGCGCGCTCACCACCGCTTGACCGGCTTGACCGCGGCCGCGCCGCCTGCGAGCAATGCGCCTTTGCTGCGCCTGTCGTTACGAGAGGCGCTGAAATAGAGGCATTTGCACGCCATGCGCGACCAGAGCGCGGCGCCGCCGCGGCGGCCGCGGCATTTCCTGGAACTGATGGACCACGATGCCGGTCAGCTCCGCCACATGCTCGACCTCGGCGTCCGGGCGAAGCGCGGCCAGATCGACGGCAAGCCGCTCGCCGGCAAATCCATCGCGCTGATCTTCGAGAAGCCCTCGACCCGCACCCGCGTCTCCTTCGAGGTCGGCATCCGCCAGTTGGGCGGCGATGCCATCGTGCTCTCGGCCAAGGACATGCAGCTCGGCCGCGGCGAGAGCCCGGCCGACACCGCCCAGGTGCTGTCGCGCTATGTCGATGCGATCATGCTGCGCACCGACGACGTCCGGAAGATCCGCGAGCTGGCGGAGCACGCGACGGTGCCGGTGATCAACGGCCTGACCGACGTCTCCCACCCCTGCCAGCTCATGGCCGACATGATGACCTTCGAGGAGCATCGCGGCCCGGTGGCGGGGCAGGTCATCGCCTGGACCGGCGACGGCAACAACGTCGCGCAGAGCTTCATCCAGGCCGCTGCCCGCTTCGGCTTCACGCTCCGCATCGCGACGCCGCCCGAGCTCGCGCCACCGGCCCAGCTCATCGACTGGGCGCGCCGCGAAGGCGCCCGCATCGAATTGACCAGCGATCCGCATCTGGCGGTCGATGGCGCACGCTGCGTGGTGACCGATACCTGGGTCTCGATGTCCGACGAGCGGGATGGCGGCCCGAGCAGCCGCCACAACCTTCTGGCGCCCTATCAGCTCAACGCTGCGTTGCTCAAGGGCGCAGCGCCGGATGCCATCGTCATGCATTGCCTGCCCGCCCATCGCGGCGAGGAGATCACGCAGGAGGTGATGGACGGCCCGCAGAGCGTGGTCTTCGACGAGGCCGAGAACCGGCTCCACGCGCAAAAGGGCGTGCTGCTCTGGGCTTTGGGGCTGGCCTGAGCGGATAAGGCGGTCGCCAGCCGCAAACCCGTCCGGCGCCGCGGGCATGGCCGTCGCGCGCCCAAGCCCCTATCTAGGACGGCAGCACCGAAGGCCCGCCCACCCTTGCCCGATCCGACCAAGCCCTCCGCCACGCCGGACTTCCTCAATCATGATCGCCCGCCAGTGCCCGACATCGTGGTACCGCGCGGCGTCACGCCCTTCCACCTGCGCGACCGACCGGTGCGCGGGCGGCTGGTGCGGCTCGGCCCGCTCGCCGACGCGCTGCTGACCCGGCACGACAACAGCCCCGCCGTCACCGCGCTCGCCGGCCAGGCGCTGGCGCTGACCGCGGGGCTCGCCGCCGCACTCAAGTTCCGCGGCTCCTTCAGCCTGCAGGCCAAGGGCGACGGACCGGTCGCCATGCTGCTCGCCGACTGCACCGACACCGGGGCGCTCCGCGGCTATGCCCGCGCCGATGCCGAGCGGGTTGCCGCGCTGCCGGCCGACGCGGCGGCCAATGCCCTGCTCGGCGGCGGCTATCTCGCCTTCACCTGCGACCAGGGGCCGGAGATGGAGCGCTACCAGGGCATCGTCGCGATCGAGGGCGACAGCCTGGCGGCCATGACTGGCGCCTATTTCCGCAGCTCCGAGCAGCTCCAGGCCCATGTCCAGCTCGCCGCCGGGGAGACCCCGTCCGGCTGGCGCGCCAGCGCGCTGATCCTGGAACGGGTCGCTGGCGGCGGCGGCATCGCCCCCGAACTCACGGGCGACGCACAGGAGGAGGCCTGGCGCACCGCGCTGGCCCTCGCCGCGACGCTGACCGAGGCGGAGCTGCTGGACGATGCGTTGTCGTCCGAGCGGCTGCTGCAGCGGCTGTTCCATACCGAGGGCGGGCTCGAGATCGATCGTGCCCGGGCGCTCTCCTATGGCTGTCGCTGCTCCCGCGCGCGGCTGGCCGGCGTGCTGGACGGCTTCCCGCCGGAGGATCTGGACCACATGGCGGAAGACGGCACGATCACCATGAACTGCGAGTTCTGCAACCTCGGCTTCGCCTTCGACCGCGGCGAGATCCAGGGTGGCGCGGCGCGGGGGTGATGCGTTATCCCCCCAACGTAACGGCAGGAGGCGACGCCTCCTGCCGAGCGCCCGAACGGGCGTCGTGCGAGGAGCACGCCTCCGGCGTGACGCCGGAAGTCCGGCGAAAGCCAAGGGTGGCGGATGCCGCCCGCGTCATGCCGGAGGCATGCTATTCGCATGACGCGTCTGAGGGTCAGTGATGAGGAGCGGCAGCTTATGGCGGTGATCGGGCGGCGGGGCGTGATCGGCCTCGCTTTGGCGGCGACGGCATGCGGCGGCCGCGACCGTGGCGATCTCCGCCCCGTCGAGACGGGCCCGCCGAGCTATCGCCACCTGACGCCGCTCCGCCTCGATGTCGCGAATATCGACATCCAACCGCCGGCGCCGGGCGCTTCCGTCACCGTCGCGCCGCCCGCGCCGGTGATCCCGGCGGAGGCGCTGCTGACCATGGCGCAGGACCGGCTCTCGGCCGCCGGGCGGGATGGCACCGCGCGCTTCCTGGTCCTGGTCGCGACGCTGACCCGCAGCGGCGGCAGCGGCGGCGGCATGTTCAGCAGCGCGACCGAGCGGCTCGACTGCGTGTTGCGCTGCCGGGTGGAGGTCGTGGGCAGCGACGGTCAGCCGCGCGGCTTCGCTGAGGCCGAGGTGCGCCGCAGCGCCACCCAGCCGGCTGATGGCGGCACAGAGCGTGCGCGCAACGCCGATGCGCTGGTGCGCGCGGCGATGGCCGACATGAATGTGGAGTTCGAGTTCCAACTCCGCCGCAACCTGCGCGGCCTGCTGATGGACACCGACGGCACCGCCCCGGTCGCGCCGCCCGTGGAACAGGAAGCGCTGCCGCAGGGCTGACCTCCTACGACACAGCCGGCACCAGGATCCCGGTCAGCGGCACATGCTGCTGGCAGCCATAGACGTCGTTGTCCATGAGGTCGCCCGAGGAGACCGGGCGGCGAATGGTGATCTTGAAGGCCAGCGCTGCATCGAAGGGCTTGCAGACCAGGATGTCGGCGAGCGGGATGCGATAGGCGGCGGCGATGCGGGTGGGCTCGATCACCCCGCTGTCCTTGACGCGCCGATAGGCAGCCGCATCGTCGAACATCACGTCGAAGGTGATCTCGAAGGGTCCCGCATTCTTGCTGCGGATCACCTTCGCGATGCGGTCCAGGGTCTCACCCTGGTTGGACAGCGGCGCCATCAGTTCCGCACCTCCTCGATCGTCATGGGGAAGATCTCGCAGGGGTCCTGCAGCGGCATCAGGTGGTAGACCGCGAAGCGGTAGGCCGGGCCGACCGGGATGCCGAAGGGCGAGAAGGGATAGGCCATGTTGCCGGCCGTGGTCAGGATGCCCGGATAGCTCGCGTGCTGCAGATGGCCGCGGGAGTACATCGCGACCCCCGTCGCCAATTCCTGGGCCGGCGCCACCGCTTCGATCATCAGCCCGATCTCGCGCGGCGGCGCGCCGCCGGGCTCGAGCGGACCCATCACCGCGTCGCGGCCATAGGCGCGGAAGCGCAGATGGATGCCCTCCGCCCGCATGCCGAACCGCGCCTCGGCCCGCTCGCGCGTCTCCTCCAGCAGCGGGTCGAGCTCGCGGATCATGATCGGGTCACGGATGCCGACCATGACGATGGAGCGGAAGCCGAGCTGTTCCGCCGCTTCCAGCTTCACCTTGTAGACCGCATCCGCGACGAAGCGGCTGCCACGCACCCGCACCCGCCGTTCGTCCATCTGCTCGAAGCTGGTGCCGCTCAGGTCGTTCACCCCGCCCGGACCCGGCTGGAATTCGAAATCGCCGCGCTCATAGAGCGAATGCCCGGCGACCGAGACCGTGGTGCAGCGATGCGCGGCGTTGCCGGGCTCCACCACGAAGGCATCGCGGCCGATGGTGCCGAGCATAGGCTCGCCGAGGTCGTAGGGGATGGCGGAAAGGCCGGCGCATTCCAGGATCTTGCCGCAATGGAGCGCCAGGCCCTGGTCGAAGCCGCGCAGCACCGGCAGCGCCGCGAAGACCGCATCGTCGCAGGCGCGGCCGGCGATGATGACCTCCGCCCCCGCATCGATCGCCTTCACGAAGGGCTCGATCCCCATCTGCGCGACGATCGGCCCGCAGCGATCGACGACCTCGGGCGTCAGCGCGCCTTCGGGGCCGATGCTCTCGAGCGGGGCCGCCGCCATGCGGCGCTTGAGGTCGGGTTTGCCGATCTCTGCCCCGATCACCGCCATGCGGAAGGAGAGGCCGTGCTCCCGCGCGATGTCGCGGATGATGCCGGTCGCGGTCGCCAGCGATTCGTCGCAGCCGCTGGTGAGCGCGGAGCCGATGACGAGCGGGATCTTCGCCGCCCGCGCCGCGCGCAGCATGATCGCGAGGTCATGCCGATAGGTCGCGAGCGGCAGGAAGGGCCTGCCGGTCCCGTGGTAATAGGGACCCATATCGGTCGACCCCGCATCCTGGCCAATGAAATGGGGCCCGAGGGAGAGGCCGCGCTTGAAGGCTTCGATGTTGAAGCCGCTGCCGAGCGAGCCGGATGGCGCGAGGCCGGTGATCTCTTGCATGGAACTCTCCGTCGATCTCAGAGTCTGTCTCGGAATGGTGCGGCGGCGAGCTGGCGAGGCATTTTTCGCTCCTGGCGTGTCGGGTGACGCAGCCGATGCTGGTTGCATCGGCGAGGAAGCCGACGCGGCAGGGGCGGAAAAGGCCCGCCAGATCGCCGCCGCACCATTCCGAGACAGGCTCTCAGTTGAGGGTGATGTCGCCGCGGCGGATGACCTCGCCCCAGCGCGGGAAATCCGCTTCCAGCAGTTCGGCGAAGCGCGCCGGGCCTTCGGCGGCGACGGTCGCACCCGCCGCCGCCATGCTGCGCTGGACCCCGGGATCGGCCATCGCTTCCAGGAACAGCGCGTTCAGACGATCGATGATGACGGCGGGCGTGCCGCGCGGCGCCATCACGCCGAGCCAGAGCGGCACGTCCACCTGCGGCAGGCCGAGCTCGGCGAAGGTCGGCATGTCCGGCAGCGCGGGGGATCGCGCGGCGGCGGCAATGGCGATCGGGCGGAGCTGGCCGCCTTCCACCATCGGGCGGGCGGAGGCGATGGTCGTGAAGCTGAGCGAGATCATGCCGGCCGCCATGTCGTTCATAACCTGCGCGGCGCCGCGATAGGGCACATGCAGCCAGTCGGTGCCGGTCGCCTGCGCGAACATCGCGAGCGCCAGGTGGCCGAGCGAGCCGTTGCCCGGCGAGCCGAAGGCGATGCGCCCGGGATTGGTGCGCCCCGCGGCGAGCACGCCGGCGAGGTCGCGCGGCGCGAACTGCGCCGCGGTGAAGAGCGCGAAGGGCGTGCTGACCAGCCAGGTGATCGGCACCAGGTCGACGCGCGGATCATAGGGCAGGTTCGGCTGCAGCGCGGATGCGATGGAGAGCTGCGGCGCGCTGGCGAGGATCAGCGTGGTGCCGTCCGGGCGCGATTTCGCGACATGGTCGGCCGCGATGACGCCGCTGGCGCCGCCGCGGTTGTCGAGCACCAGCGGCTGGCCGGAGAGCTCCTGGAAGCGCTGCCCGACCGCGCGCCCCACGACGTCGAGCGAGCCGCCGGCTGGATAGGGGATGACCAGGCGCACCGGCCGGTCGGGAAAGCGTTGGGCCTCGGCGGCCTGCGGCAGGGCCGCGCCCAGGCAGAGGGCAAACAGACAGCGACGCAACATTGGAGCCTCCGACAGAGCGTGATGACTTGAGGCCGGTTCGGCCGAAAAGTCTGAATCACGCGATCAAACCAAGGTCCGCGCAGGGTCCTCCGAGCACCCGCCGTTGGCCGGCGGTTCCTTCGTCGTCAGGTCTCCGCGCCGACGAGATGCGCGGCGAGGCGATTGTCGGTGTAGAGTTCGGCGTAGCTGTCGCGGACCAGGTCCACGATGTGGTCCAGGCGCTCGGCGATGTGGCGTTGCATCAGCGCCACCGCCTGGCGCACGTCGCGCCGCTGCAACCCGTTCAGGATCGCGAGGTGCCCCGCCGGCAGCCGGGTCTGGCTGCCCTTGCGCAAGCCGATCCAGCGCACGAAGCGGATGCGCTCGTTCAGCGCCGTCACCGAGCGCAGGATTTCGTCATTGTCGGCGAGCGCCGCCACGCGTTCGTGGAAGGCCTCATCGAAGCGGAGCTGGCGCAGCGCGTGCTCATCGCTGCCGGGGGAGACGACGCCCTGCTCGGCGAAGGCGGCGAGTTCGGCGATCGCGGCATCGCTTGCGCGTTCGCAGGCAAGGCGCACGGCGCCGGCTTCCACAAGGCCGCGATATTCGTAGAGCGAGCGCACCTGCCGCGCCTCCAGGGTGCGAGCCAGGAAGCCCCGGTTCGGCGCCGCGACGAGGAAGCCTTCGGAGGCCAGCCGGTTCAGCGCCTCGCGCAGCGGCGTGCGGCTGCTGCCGAGCCGGCGCGCCAGCTCGACCTCGTTGATCCGCTCTCCGGGCCGGAAGTGGAAGGTGACGGCCATGGCCTTCGCCTGGGCATAGACGCGGTCCGCGGATCGGGTGGCTTCGGGCTGGTCCATGGCTGAATTGTGCACAGTCTTGTGCGCAGAAGTAAAGTCGGCATCTCCCCGAGACGCCCCGGCGGCCCCATAAGGGCCAGACCGAAAGACGGAGAACCGCTGTGGACGAGGCATTGGCGGAGGTGCCCGCCCCGGAGGGAGTAGCGACCCGTGCCCTGGTCGAGGCGGCGCTGCGGGACCATGCGGCGCCGGTCCGCTTCGCCGGCTGGGGCCTGGCGGGGGCGGACCTGAAGGAGCTCGACTTCCACGGATGCGAGTTCCTGCGCTGCCGGGCGGCGCGGGCCGACTTCTCCGCCTGTGACCTCGGCGAAGCGCGATTCCTCTCCTGCGACCTCAACAACGCCGTCTGCCGCCGGACGACGCTGTCTTCCGCCCTGTTCCGCGACTGCAAGCTGACCGGCCTGCTGATCGTCTCGGCCGCGACGATCGGACTCACCTTCAAGCGCTGCCTGCTGGTCGATGCGCAGCTTCAGGGGCTGTCCTTCCGCCACGCGGCGCTGGAGGGCCTCGATTTCCAAGGCGCCGATCTCACGGAGGCGGATTTCCGCCAGGCGGTGCTGACCGGATGCAATCTGCGCGACGCGAACCTGACCCGCGCGCGCTTCGAAGGCGCCGATCTGCGCGGCACCGATCTCGGCGGCTTGCAGCTTGCCGATGCCCCGCGGTTCCGGGGCGCGATCATCTCCCGCCAGCAGGCGGCGGAGATCGTGAGTCGCCTTGGGCTGAAGGTCGCGTGAGCCACGCGGCCTGACGTCAGGTCCTAGAGCATTCTTCGTACGCTTCAGGCTTTTGTCTTGGCGAGCAGATTCGCGCCTCCGGGCGATTCCGCCTTCCGGCGATCTGCTCTAGACGCGCCCGCCATCCACGACGAAATGCTGCGCCGTGACCATGCGGCTGTCATCAGCGGCCAGCCACAGCACCATGCGCGCGATGTCGGGCGGCATCACCTTCTGCTTCAGGCATTGCATGCGCATGTGCAGCGCGACCGCCTCCGGCTTCGCCCAGAGCGTCTCCTGCCGCTCGGTGAAGACCCAGCCGGGCACCACCTCGTTCACGCGGATGCCGTCCGGGCCGAGGTCGCGCGCGAGGCCCCGCGTCATGCCGCGCACCGCCGCCTTGGCCGCGGTATAGGCGGGCATGCCGCCGGTCGCGGTCAGCCAGCTCACCGAGCCCATGTTGATGATCGAGCCGCCGCCGGCCGCGCGCATCATCGGCACCACCGCCTGGGCGGCGAAGAACTGGTGGCGCAGGTTGGTGGCCATCCGCTCGTCCCAGTAGTCCGGCTCCACCGCCTCCAGCGCGTGGCGATCGTCGCGCGCCGCGTTGTTCACCAGCACCGCGATCGGCCCGACCACCGCTGCCGCCTCCGTCACCGCCGCGCGCAGCGCCGCGATGTCGCGGAGGTCGCAGGGCAGGAAGGTCGCGCCGGTCGCTGCCGCCACCGCGGCACCGCCCGCCGCGTCGATATCGAGGAAGGCGGGCTTCGCACCCTGGCGTACGAACTCTGCCACCAGCTCCGCGCCGATGCCCGAGGCGCCGCCGGTGATCAGCACACCACGGCCGGCGAGGCTGGGGTAGCGCGCGAACTGGTCAGCCATGGCGGTGCTCCTTCTTGTCTGGCGGCATCTTCACCCCTTCAGGCGCGCGCCCCAAACCGGATCCGCTCCGACCCTGCCTGCGGCGCGGGCGGTGATCCGCCCGGCTGCCGCCGCCACGGGCAGCCGCCGCGCCGCCGGCGCCGGATGGGCCCCATTCACCCCCCTCTTTCGTTGACTCCCCGCGCGACCGCCGCAGACCATCGGGGCGGGAGACAACGATAACTTTCCGGAGAGGCTTACCCGATGTTCAAACGAGGCTTCATGGCCGCGGTCGCTGCGCTATGCGCGGCGTTCGCCGGCACCGCCCAGGCGCAGACCTCCGCCGCCCCGACGCTGGACGCGATCCGCGCGCGCGGGCAGCTCCTCTGCGGCATCCATACCGGCGTCGCGGGTTTCGCTCTGCCGGATTCGCGCGGCACATGGCAGGGGCTCGATGTCGAGCTCTGCCGTGGCCTCGCGGTCGCGATTTTCAACGATGCGTCCAAGGTGCGGTTCCTGCCGCTTTCTTCCTCGACCCGCTTCACGGCGCTGACGGCTGGCGAGATCGACGTGCTGTTCCGCACCTCGACCCAGACAATGCTGCGCGACACCACGCTCGGCCTGCGCCACGCCACCACCTATTTCTACGATGGCCATGGCTTCATGGTGCGCGCCAATGCCGGGGTGCAGCGCGTCGCGGAGATGAATGGCGCGACCATCTGCCTGATCCAGGGCACCACCAACGAGCAAGTGACCGCCGACTACTTCCGCTCCATCAACGTGCCGTTCCAGCCGGTGGTGTTCGAGCGGACGGACCAGGCCGCGGCCGCGCTGCAGGCCGGGCGCTGCGACAGCTTCGGCACCGATGCGTCCCAGCTCGCGGCCACCCGCGCCACCATGCCCAGCCCGGCGGATTGGGTCGTCCTGCCGGAGCGCTTCTCCAAGGAGCCCTACGCCGCCTATATCCGCCGCGGCGACGACCAATGGTTCGACGTGGTGCGCTGGTACACCAACGCGATGATCGAGGCGGAGGAGCAGGGCATCACCCGGGCCAATGCCGAGGAAATGCGGCGCACCAGCGTCAATCCCAATACCCGCCGCCTGCTCGGCGTCACGCCGGAGCTCGGGCAGTCGCTCCGGCTCGATGCGAACTGGGCCTACAACGCGATCCGCGCCGTCGGGAACTACGGCGAGATCTATGAGCGCACCATGGGCCCGGACACCACGGTCGCGCTGCCGCGCGGGCCGAACCAGATCTGGACCCAGGGCGGGCTCCTATACGCGTTGCCGATGCGTTGATCAGGCCATGTGTGATTGGGCCTCAGGCGCCGGCGTGGCCTCCGGCCGCTTGGCTTGCGCGCTGTCAGGGCGCTCCGGCGGAGAATGTTGGTCGCGCGCGGGGCCGCATTCGCGGCCCCGGGGCATCGCTCCGCTCGCCCCGCAGAAGCCAGTGGCGGCCTGCGGCCGCTTGGCCCTTGCCCTCCGAAGCCTCAGCGCAGGAGGGTGCGGCCGCGTGGCATTCGCGTCTTACACTACTCCAGCCTGATCCCGCCCAGCGCCACCGCACGCCGGGAGGTCTCCGTCTCCTCCCGGATCACCGCTGCATAGCGCGCCGGCGTGATCTCCGCCGCCGGCGCGATCTCGGCCCCGAGCTCGCCGAGCCGCTGCCGTATGGCGGGATCCGCGACGGCGGCGACCAGCGCCGCGCGCAGCGTCTCCAGCGCGCCCGGCGGGGTGCCCGCCGGCGCGAGCAGACCGAGCGTCGTGGTGAGCTCCGGCTCCACCAGCCCGACCTCACGCAGCGTCGGCACCTCCGGTAACAGCGGCGAGCGGTTGGCGGAGGCGATGCCGAGGATGAAGGCTCGGCCATCCGCATGCAGCGGCAGCGCGCTGGAGAGCTGGTCGAAGACAACCGGAATGGTCCCGGCGATCAGGTCGCTGAGCGCGGGGCCGGTGCCGCGATAGGGGACGTGCACCAGCCCCGCCCCGCTACCCGCATTGAACAGCTCCATCGCCAGATGCGCGCCGGAGCCGATGCCCGAGGTACCGGCAGAGAACCGGCGCGGCTCGGCCTTCGCGCGGGCCACGAACTCGGCGAGGCTCTGCACGGCGAGTTGTCGCGAGACCATGAGCACGATGGGGACGCGATAGGCGATGCCGATCGGCGCGAGATCGCGAAGCACGTCATAGGGCAGTCGCGGTATCGCGGCAGGGAAAATCGAGAGCGGGCCGGTGGAGCCCAGTAGCAGCGTGTTGCCGTCGGACCGAGCGCGCGCGACTGCTTCGGTACCCAGGATACCGCCGGCGCCTGTGCGATTGTCGACCACGACCGGCTGGCCGAGCACTTGTGACATCACCGGCGCGAGGAGCCGCGCGGTGAAGTCCACATTGCCGCCCGGTGGGTAGGGAACGACGAGGCGGAGCGGCCGATTGGGAAAGCTCTGCGCCGACGCGCTACGGCCCGAGGCGGCCAGCGCCGCGACGACGGCAATGCTGAAGATAAGGTCGCGACGCGTCGGCATGTCGTCCTCCTTGTCCTGCGCTTAGTCCGATGCGGCGCGTCGCATCGCGAACTCCCGCTCGAGCAGCGGGATCACGCCGCCGGCCCGCCAGATCTCAACCATCCGCTCCGAGAAGGGCCGCGCGCGCAGCACGCGCCCGGATGGCAGCCGGACCTCGCCGGCGGCGGGATCGGCTTCGATCACCTCGCCATCCGCCACCGCGGCGGCGATGCCGGGACAGATCATCACGGGCAGCCCGGTGTTCAGCGCACGGCGGACGAAGCCGGCCTCGCAGGACTCCACCACGACCGCCGCAATGCCCGAGGCGCGGATCGCCACGCTGACCTCGACATGGTTGTGGTGCGCGAAATTGGTGCCGCCGACCACGATGTCGCCGGGCCGCACCTCGGATGGAAATTCCGGGCGCAGGCGGCGGAAGCACATCGCGCGCAGTGCATCCTCGTCGAAGGCCTTGCCGAAGCCTTCCCGGATGATGGCGAATTCGATGATGCCGTCATCGCCGCTGACGTCATTGCCGAATCTCCAGACGCGGCCACGCGGCGTCGCATGCCCGGTCATGCCGCGCCCGCCTCGGCCAGCATGGGGCGTGGGTCCACGATCCGCCCCGCCACGGCGGAGGCGGCGACCACATAGGGGCCGCCGAGGAAGACATGCGCGCTGCGGCTGCCGTTGCGGCCCTGGTAGTTGAACTGTTGGGTGGAGATCGAGACCTCCCCGTCATTCAGCACGCCCTGGTAGCCCCAGCAGGTCGTGCAGCCCGGCGCCAGGATCGCGGCGCCGGCCTCCGCCAGGATCTCGAGCAGCCCCTCGCGTGCCGCCTCCGCATAGATGCCGCGGCTGCCGGGCGTGACGTAGAGCGTGACATGCGACGCGATGCGCCGCCCGCGGAGGATGCGTGCCGCGGCGCGCAGGTCATCGAGGCGCCCGCCGGCGCAGGAGCCGATCGAGGCCTGGTCGATGCGCGTGCCCGCCACCTCCGCGACCGGCACGGCGCCATGCGCATCCGGGGGCACCGTGACCAGGGGCGCGATGGCGCCAAGGTCATAGGTGAGGCGCGCGGCATAGTCCGCGCCGGGATCGGCCTTCACCACATGCCAGGGCCGGCCCGCGGCGCGCGCCGCCACATAAGCGAGCGCGAGCGCATCCGGCTCCATCACGCCGGTATAGGCGCCGCTGTGGAACAGCGAGGCCAGCAATGTCTGCCGGTCATCGAGCGAGAGCTCGACGAGACCAGGCCCATCGAATTCGACGCAGCATTGCAGCAGGCGGCCATCCGGGGTGGCGTCACGCAGGATGGTCTGGATCACGTCGCGCGCCGTGACGCCGAAGCCGAGCCCGCCGGTGAGCGTGATGCGCGCGGAGGGCGGCACTGCGAGCCAGTTCTCGTCCTGGATCAGGGAGACGAGCACCTCGGTCGAGATCGGGATATTGAGCGCGCCGAGCGCACCGATGCTGGCGATGTTGCCCTCATCGGAGAAGATGAGCGTGCCGGGCCTCGCGAAGCCACGCTCGGTCAGCACCTGGTGGCGCAGCCCGTTGCCGGGGCCGAAGAAGTTCTCGATGCCCTGGCGCTCACACCAGTCGCGGAGCGTCCGGTGAGTCTCGTGGTGATGCGAACCCATGGCGGCGGCGGTGGAGTGATCGATCACCATCACCGCCTTGTCCGGGCGGGGGATGCGATCCACGCCGATGCGCTCCAGATTGCGCTTGTGGCCGGGCCAGAAAAGCTCCTGGCAGCAGGTGTAGTCGGGCGTGACGGTGACGTACTCGCCGGCTTCGACCGCCCCGCGTCCCGCGGCGCGGGCGATGATCTTCTGCGCGACGGTCTGCGCCGACATGCTCATGCCGGACGACGCGCCATCAGCGCCGCACGATGGGGCATAGGCTTCCTCCCGCTTTGATTCTTTAGGCTAGTTATATGACCTTATAACCTCGACGATGCTCTGTCCAGGAGGGGCGGACGGGGAAGATTCGGGCACGCCAGGCGTCCATGATACTCGGGCGCACGCATCGAAGGGCGCTCGGCGAAGCGTTGCTGCCAGGCCGAGGACTACGGGCAGCGCCGGCGATGGCCATGGCGATAGGGGCGAGCGCGGGTGGCCCGCTGACCGTTATGCCGGCGCCAGCACCGGGGCCGGGTCGAGCCAGGTCTGGAACCAGGACAGGCTGAAATGCAGGTGCGGGCCGGTCACGCGGCCCGTGGCGCCGGTCGCGCCGATGCGCTGGCCGCGCGCGACGTCCTGGCCTTCCGTCACGTCGCGGCGCGAGAGATGGGCGTAGAGCGAATTGATCCCATGCCCATGGTCGATGACCACGAGCTCGCCGAAGAAGAAGAAGCTCGCCGACAGCACCACCCGCCCGGATGCCACGGCCAGCGCCGGCGTGCCGGTCGGCGCCGCGATGTCGTAGCCGTAATGCGGCTGCCGGGGCTGGCCGTTGAGCACCCGCTGGCTGCCGAAGACGCCACTGATCCGCCCTTCCGCGGGCCGCAGGAATGCCTCCGTGAACCCGGCCAGTGCGCTGTCGGTGGCGCGCGCCCGGCCGAGCTGCTCGCGCTCCGCGTTGATCCGCGCCAGCGCCGCGGCGTCGGGCGTCACCTGGGCCGGCGGCAGGCCGGTGATGTGCTGCACGCTCCATTGCCGCCGCACGATGGTGAGCCGCTGCGCGCGCCCATCGACCGTCAGCACCGCGCCCTCGCCATGATCGCGGCCGAAGCCGAAAGCGAAGTCGCCCGCCGGCGAGACGCGCAGCGCCCGCCCATCGAGCGTGAGGCGCGTCCCCACCGCCGCGCGCCCCACCACCAGTCCGCCCTGCGCGAGCCCCACGGTGCCAAGCTCCAGCGCCCCGGCGCCGCGCGCCAGCAGCAGCGCCGGCGCCGCCAGCACCCATCTCCGCTTCACAGAGACCGCATGGGAATGGCCGCGGCGGAGGTGTGGCGAGGGATTTTTCGCCCCCGCCGTGTCGGCTGACACAGCCGATGCTGGTTGCATCGGTGAGGAAGACGGCGCGGCAGGGGTGGAAAAGACCCGCCAGACCGACCCGCAGCTATTCCCATGCGGTCTCACAATAAGTCTCCCTGGCGCGGCTCTTCCCCCTTGCGCGGGCGTGCCGTCTTCGCGCCGTCCGCCGTCGCGCCGACCTCCCCATCCGCGAAAGTCAGCGTCAGATGTTGCGCCGGCTTCACCGAAGCCGCGCTGGTGAGCGGCGCACCCTCCGCGTCGCGCACCAGCACGAAGCCACGCGCCAGCACGGATTGGTAGGAAGCGCTCTCCAGTCGCGCCGAAAGCCCTTCCAGCGCCCCCCGCCTCTCCCGCAGCAGCGCGCTCAGCGGCGCCGGGCCGAAGCGCGCCAGCGCCCGCGCGTCGCGCCGCACCGCGATGGCGCGCGCGATGCAGGCATCGCCCCGCCCCGCCAGCGCGCCCAGCCGTTCCCGCCGCACCAGGATCGCCTCCCGCGGATGCGGGATCCGGAGGCCCGCCAGCGCCTGCGCCCGTCGCGCCAGGAGGCCGGCGACACCGCGCGGCAGCCTTTCCCCCCAATCGTCCAGCCGGAGCCGCGCCTGCTCGATCCGCGCCGGCACGTCGGGCAGCCGCCGCTCCGCCCGCAGCAACCGGAGCCGCGAATCATTCAGCACCCGCCGCGCCACGCCCGCCAGCCGCGCGCCCCGCTGTATCAGATCCGCCGCCAGGTCGCCGCGTGCCGGCACCGCCAGCTCCGCCGCCGCGGTCGGCGTCGGCGCCCGGCGATCGGACGCGAAATCGATCAGCGTCGTGTCCGTTTCATGCCCAACTGCGGAGATCAGCGGGATCGCGCTCGCCGCCGCCGCCCGCACCACGACCTCCTCGTTGAAGGCCATCAGGTCCTCGAGGCTGCCGCCGCCGCGCGCCACGATGACGACATCCGGGCGCGGGACCGCGCCACCCGCCGGCAGCGCGGAGAAGCCCGCGATCGCGCGCGCGATCTGCTCCGCCGCCCCCTGCCCCTGCACCGCCACCGGCCAGATCAGGATGTGGCGCGGGAAACGCCGCGCAATCGTTGTGCGAATATCCTGGATAACGGCGCCGGAGGCCGAGGTCACCACGCCCACCACGCGCGGCAGCATCGGCAGGGCGCGCTTGCGTCCTTCGTCGAACAGCCCTTCCGCGAGCAGCCGCTTGCGCAGCGCCTCGATCCGCGCCAGCAGCGCGCCCTCACCCGCGAATTCCAGCCGGTCGATGACGAGCTGGTACTTCGAGCGGTCCGCGTAAGTCGTCAGCTTGCCGGTCGCGATCATCTCCACGCCGTTTTCCGGCACGGCGGCGAGCATCCGGAGATTTCCCTTCCAGATCACCGCCTCGATCTTCGCATTCTCATCCTTCAACGAGAGATAGACGTGGCCCGACGCCGCGCGCTTCATCTCGGTGATCTCGCCGCGCACGCGCACGCGGCCGAAGGCACCCTCCAGCGTGCGCCGGATCGCGCCCGCGATCTCGGACACGACATATTCGGGAATGTTCGCGCCATCGCGCGGAGCTGGGCTGTCCATTCGCCGATGCTATGCTAGAGGCGCGGTATACGGAAACCAGGCGGAGTCGGCATGCGGGTGCTTCTGGTCGGCGGTGGCGGCCGCGAACATGCCCTGGCGACAGGAATTGCGGCCTCACCCAAACTGTCCAAGCTGTTCTGCGCCCCCGGCAATGCCGGGATCGCGGCGCTCGCCGAATGCGTCGCGATCGGCGCCGAGGACATCACGGCCCTGGTCGCCTTCGCCCGCGCGCAGGCGATCGACCTGGTCGTCGCGGGGCCCGAAGCGCCGCTGACGCTCGGCCTCGCCGATGCCTGCGCCGAAGCCGCCATCCCCTGCTTCGGCCCGACCGCCGCTGCCGCGCGGCTCGAAGGCAGCAAGACCTTCACCAAGGAAGTCGCCGACGCCGCGGAGGTGCCCACCGCCGCCTGGGCCCGCTTCGAGGACGCCGACGCCGCCCGCGCCTATATCCAGGAACGCGGCGCGCCGATCGTCGTGAAGGCCGATGGCCTCGCCGCCGGCAAGGGCGTCGTCGTCGCCGAGACCACCGAGGAAGCCGAGGTCGCGATCGCCGACTTCATGGAAAGCCGCGTGCACGGCGCCGCCGGCGCCAGCGTGGTGATCGAGGAATGCCTGATGGGTGAGGAGATCTCCTTCTTCGCCCTCTGCGACGGCACCCACGCCCTGCCCTTCGGCGCCGCCCAGGACCACAAGCGCGCCTTCGACGGCGATGCCGGGCCCAACACCGGCGGCATGGGCGCCTATTCCCCGCCCCCCGCCTTCACCGACGCGCTGCGCGACGAGGTGATGGCCCACTTCATCCGCCCCACCCTCGCCGAGATGGCCCGCCGCGGCACGCCCTTCCGCGGCGTGCTCTTCGCCGGCCTGATGCTGACCGCCCGCGGCCCGAAGCTCATCGAGTTCAACGTCCGCTTCGGCGACCCGGAATGCGAGGCGCTGATCCCCCGCCTCGACAGCGACCTGCTCGAGGCGCTCCACGCCGCCGCCACCGGCCGCCTCGCCGAGACCCGCCTCGCCTGGCGCCCCCTGCACAGCATGGTCGTCGTCATGGCGACCAAGGGCTATCCCGGCAACTACACCAAGGGCAGCACCATTCGCGGCCTCGATGCCGCCGCCGCCATCCCCAACACCCACATCTTCCACGCCGGCACCGCCACCAAGGACAGCGCCATCATCGCAACCGGCGGCCGCGTCCTCGCCATCACCGCCACCGGCACCACCCTCCGCGACGCCCGCGACACGGCCTACGCCGCCATCGACGCCATCGACTGGCCCGAAGGCTTCTGCCGCCGCGACATCGGCTGGCGCGCACTGGGGTGAGGTTGCGCCCCGGGAGGGGCTTTGCCCCTCCCGGACCCCACCCCACGAGGAGCCCACAGGCCCCTCGACCCCGTTTACTTTTGACGCCCTGATTGGGAAGGGGGTGTCCGGCGATCCGCCGGACACCCCCTTCCCAATCAGGGCACCAAGTGAAGCAGGTCCAGGAGCATCTATGCTCCTGGCGGGCGGGGTTCGGGGAGGGCAGAGCCCTCCCCGAGGCCACACCTCACCCCCGGTGCACGCGCAGCGGACCGAAGCTCTGGCTGACGGGCATGACTTGCAGGGTGTTGACGTTGACGCGGCTGGGGCGGGTCGCGACCCAGTGCACGGCGTCGGCGATGTCATCGGGGCTCAGGGCTTCGGTGTCGGCGTAGAGGGAGGCGGCTTTGGCGTGGTCGCCCTTGAAGCGCACGTTGGAGAATTCGGTGCCGCCGACGAGGCCGGGTTCGATGTCGGTGACGCGGATCTGGGTGCCGAACAGGTCGGCGCGCAGGTTCAGGCTGAACTGGCGGACGAAGGCCTTGGTGGCGCCGTAGACATTGCCGCCGGGATAGGGGAATTCGCCGGCCGTCGAGCCGATGTTCACGACGTGGCCACGGTTGCGCGCGACCATGCCGGGCAGCAGGGCGCGGGTCATGGTGACGAGGCCCTTGCAGTTGGTGTCGATCATCGCGTCCCAGTCGTCGAGATCGGCGCCCTGGGCGGGCTCGAGGCCGAGGGCGAGGCCGGCGTTGTTCACGAGGATATCGACCGCGGCCCAGGCTTCCGGCAGTGCCGCGATGGCGGCGAGGGTCGCGGCGCGGTCGCGGACGTCGAGCACCACCGGCAGCACGCGGTCGGCGCCGAGCTCGGCGCGGAGCGCGTCCAGGCGCTCGGCACGGCGGCCGGCGGCGATGATGCGGGCACCATCGGCCGCGAAGCGCCGCGCGATCGCGGCGCCGAAGCCGGCCGTCGCACCGGTGACGAAGACGATCATGCCGGGATCCTTTCCAGGACCACCTTGCCGATCATACGGCCGCCTTCGACGAGCTGGTGCGCTTCGGCGAGCGATGCGGCGTTCAGCGGGCCGAGATTGCGGGTCATGGTGTGGCGGAGCGCGCCGGCATCGATCATGTGCGCGACCTCCTCCAGCAGGTGGTGCTGGGCGACCATGTCGGGGGTGTGGTTCAGCGCGCGGGCGAACATCGCTTCGAAAGCGAGGAAGGCGGCCTTGGGACGGATGCGCTGCGCGTCGACGCCGCGCATCTCGTCGATCACGCAGATGCCGCCCTGCGGTGCCAGCGCGTCGGCCAGTGCGTTCCAGTGCTTCTCCGTCTGCGTCACCGAGAAGATGTAGGGCAGTCGCAGACCGAGCGCCTTGATCTGCGGCCCGAGGTCCTGGCTGTGGTCGAGGACGTGGTGTGCGCCCATCTGTTCGCACCAGGCGCGGGTTTCCGGACGCGATGCTGTCGTGATGACCTTGAGGCCGGTCAGACGCCGCGCGAGCTGCACCGCGATGGAGCCGACGCCGCCGGCGCCACCGGTGATCAGCACCGCATCGCCCGAGGGCGTGCCGCCGCGCGGGATGCGCAGCCGGTCGAACAGCGCTTCCCAGGCGGTGATGGAGGTCAGCGGCATGGCCGCTGCCTGGGCGAAGGAGAGGGATTTCGGCTTGTGACCGACGATCCGTTCGTCCACGAGCTGGAGTTGTGCGTTGCTGCCGGGCCGGTTCACGACGCCTGCGTAGAAGACCTCGTCGCCGACATGGAAGAAGGCGGCTTCCGGCCCGCGCGCGCGCACGATGCCGGCGGCATCGTAGCCGAGCACTCGCTTCTCGCCGGCCGGATCGGCCTTGGCGCGCAGCCGCGTGTCCACCGGGTTCACGCCGACCGCGCGGACCTCGACCAGGAGCTCATGGCCTTTCGGCTCCGGCGGATCCTCCAGCACGACATCGTCGAAGGCGTCCGGGTGATCGGCCGGATGGCAATGCGTGTAGGCGACGGCTTTCATCGATGTCTCCCTAGTGTCCTGCCCGCGAAGTTCGCTGCGCTTCGCAGCGAGCGGAGCGGACAAGCAGGCCACTGAAAACAAAGCCTAGTGTCTCGATTCCGAAGGCCGAAGGACTTCGGAATCGAGACACTAGAGCAGATCCTGCGTAGGCGAAATCGCCGGACCGGGTGAAGATGCTCGCCAAAATAAATTGCTCTATGTCCCGGTCAGCCGATCCTGAGCAGTGCGGGGCCGTGCTGACGGAGCCAGTCGACCGCGGCTTCGTGGTTCGGGCTCAGCCGCGCGACATGGGCCCAGAAGCGCGACGAATGGTTCAGTTCCCGCCGGTGCGCGACCTCATGCGCCACGACGTAGTCCAGCACCCAGTCGGGTGCCATCACCAGCCGCCAGGAGAAAGCGATGGTGCCATCCGGTGCGCAGCTTCCCCAGCGGCTTTTCGTATCCTTGAGGCGGATCGCCGGCACGGTCACCTCAAGCATCGCGGCGTGCTTCGCGATCAGCGGTGCGATGCGGCGCTTGGCTTCGGCGCGGAGCGCATCGGCGACACGGCGCGGCAGGAATTCCGGATGGCCGCCGACGACGATGGCACCGTCACCGACGCGGGAGCCACGCATCGCGGGATCGTGGCGGATGACATGCGGCTGGCCGCCGACCGGCACCTCGGCGCCCGGCGCGAAGACGCGGGGCGGCGCCAGCGCGCTGATGCGCTGCATGACCCAGGCGGCGTGTTCGTTCAGCAATGCCATGCCGGCGCGCCGCCCGGCACGCGGCGGCAGGGTGATGATGACGGCGCCCTGGCTCGGGTCGATGCGCAGGCTGACGCGCCGCGCCCGCGCCGAGCGCTTCCAGTGCACGACGCAAGGCAGCGGCCGCGTATAGGCCGGGATCCGGAGCGCGATCGTCTCGGGGGAAGGCAGATCCATGCGGCCAGAATGGCGCGCCGGACGCCCCGCGTCATCCAGGCAGATGTTTCAGTTCGATCTCCACGAAGGAGAGCGGCGCGGACCCGGCATTGACCACATTGTGCTCAACCCCGGCCGAGCGGGCGTAGGAAACGCCGGCCTTGAGGTCGGCGGTCGCCGTCTGGCCGCCGGGCAGTTCCAGCAGCAGGGTCCCGTCGGTCACCGGCACGACCACATAGGCCATGCCGTGGCGGTGGAAGCCGGTCTCCGCGCCGGGACCGAAGTCCCAACGCGTGACGCGGACATGCTCGTCATCCTGCTGCAGCACCGGCGTCGCCGGCTCCCTGCAACGCAAGGGCTCGCTCATTACTCGGCGGCCTTGGCGGGCGCGAGGCCGGGCAGCGGGATGGCCCCGGCGGCTTCCCAGGCGGCCCAGACCTTGGCCGCCTGCTCGGCGGTCAGCGGCAGATGCGGCGGGCGGATCACCCGCCAGCCGTCATCGCCGGTTGAGCGGGCGATGATCTCGCGGAGGCCGGAGATCAAGGGCACGGAGGTCGCGGCCTTGCGGGTCGCGACCAGCACCGCCTGCGCCGCATCGGCCTCGGCGCCGGTGCGCTTCGCGTAGACGATGCCGCCCCAATGGCTGTTGGCATTCGACGCCGCGGTGATGCAGCCGGCGCCGCCATCGGCCAGGATGCGCTGCAGGAACTCGTCGCTGCCCGAATAGACCTCGAACCCATCCTTGGCGAAAGCATCGACCATCGCCTTCATGTTCGCGTAGTCGCCGGAGCTGTCCTTCACGCCCTTGATGGCGCCCGGGAAGGCCTTCAACAGCCGGCCCAGCAGGTCGAGGCTGAAGGGCACCGCGCTCTGCTGCGGGAAATGGTAGAGGTAGATGGCGATGCCGCCGCCGACGCGGTTCACCACTTCGGAGAAATAGGCGAAGAGCCCGTCATCGCTCGGGCCCTTGTAGTAGAAGGGCGGCAGCACCAGCACGCCGCGGCAGCCCTGTGCCTTGGCATGCAGGGTGAGTTCCACGGTGTCGGAGAGGTTGGAGCAGCCGGTGCCCGGCATCAGCTTCGCCGCCGGGATGCCGCGAGCGATCAGCCCTTCCAGGATCTGCTTGCGCTCGGTCAGGCCGAAGGAATTTGCCTCCCCGGTGGTGCCGAGCATGCCGAGGCCGTTGCAGCCATTGGCCAGCAGCCAGCGCGCATGCGCCGCCATGCGGTCGAGGTCGGGCGAGAAGTCCGGCTTCATGGCGGTCAGGATGGCGGCGTTCACGCCGCCGAACAGGGCGTTCTGCATGGCTGGGCTCCTCTCTTCGATCTGGCGTCTTCGTGACCCTGGATCGGGCGCGCGTCAATCCGTGGGCTTGAGCGTGATGGTTCGAGGCCGATAGGCCGAAGAACCTGAATCACGCGATCAAACCCTTGAGCGTGATGGTTCGAGGCCGATAGGCCGAAGAATCTGAATCACGCGATCAAACCCTTGAGCGTGATGGTCGAGGCCGATAGGCCGAAGAACCTGAAATCACGCGATCAAACTCAAACTATTCAGCCACGGGGCCGCGCGGCTTTCGGCACCAGGCCTGGCCAGCGCACCACATGCTCCTCCAGCGGACCGGCATCGCGTTCGCGCACGGCCCGGCCGCGCACCGAGATCCCGGCCTCATGCACCGTCTCCGGCGTGCCGGAGACCAGCGGGTGCCACCACATCAGATCCTGGCCATCCGCCACCAGCCGATAGGCGCAGGTGGGCGGCAGCCAGTCGATGGCGGTGAGCTTCTTCGGCGTGAGCTTCACGCAATCCGGCACGCGCCGGCGGCGGTTCGCGTAGTCGGAGCATTGGCAACTGCGAGTGTCGAGCAGCCGGCAGGCGACCTCGGTCCAGGCGAGGCGCTCGGTCTCCTCGTCGCGCAGCTTGTGCAGGCAACAGCGGCCGCAGCCGTCGCAGAGGCTTTCCCATTCGGCGCGCGTCATGGCGTCGAGGGTCTTGGTCTTCCAGAAAGGGGGATCGTCGGGCACGGGCAGGCAAATTAGCGCGTCGCCCGGCCGGGGGCCATGCGCGAAGCCCCCGGGGAACAATCAATCCGCCGGCGCGAGGACCGGGGTGGTGCGTCGCTTCAGCGGCCGCGTGGCGGCGGCGACAGGCTTTCCTGGCCGACCCGGCCCGGCCCCGAGACGCCGGAGCCCCCGCTGCCGCCGCTTGCCGCCATCGGCCCGGCGCTCGGCGGCGGCAGCGCGGGCGCGGCGGCGGAACCGTCCGCCGGCTGGCTGAAGCGGATCAGGATGCCGCGCAGCGGGTCGCTGCCCGGGTTGTGCGCCTCCATGCCGACCACGATCTGCCGCGCCCCGAGTTCCCGGCCGTAGTAGCTGCGGTTCCAGGAGCTCTGTGCGCTGAGCAGCGATCCTTCGAGCGACAGGCCGGCAAAGAGGCCGCGCGTCCGGGCATAGGTGACGATGTCCGCCCCGACGGCCGCCGTGGTGGCGCCCGAGATGCCGGCGCCGAGATGGGCGAGCGAGACCGAGGCATCGGCGCCGAGCTTGAACTGGCTGTCGAGCACCGCGTTCAGCCCGCGATCGGTCAGGATGATCATCAGCACCGCCGCGTCCTGCACGCCGATCTGCAGGCCGAAGCTGCCACTGCCCATGGTGTAGAAGGCCGGCGACGACCAGGACCCGGCGCCGTCGCGCGCCATCAGCACGCAATCGCCGCCCTGGCCGCCGAAGATGAAGCCGGCGCGAAAGAGCTGCGGGCAGACCATCACTGCCCGCGCCCGCCGCAGCAGGCTGATCTGATCGCTGTTGCGCTCGATGCCGAGAATGTCCTGCACCGCGAGCGTGGCGCGATCGACAATGCTCTGCTGCTCGGCCTGCGCCATGGCATGCGGCGCAGCCAGGAGCATCATGCCCAGCAGCGCACCCAGGAAAGCGAGACGACGCATGAGCTTTTTCCCCCAACCCATTGTCCTCGCGTCCTTTTAGCCCTCGAATATGGACAAGTCCAAGGTTTTGAGGCGGCAATAAGCAACAGACGTCGTTCGGCAGGAATCAGCCGGGCGGGGAAGATGCCCGCAAAAACAACGGGCTGGAGCGGCGCGGCCGGGACGCCGCAAAACCGCGCCGGCGGGCACACGAAGTTGGGAAGGGCCGGAAGGCGCTTTTTTCCCGGCCGTCAGTCGGCCGCCGGCTCCGGCGTCCAGGGCTCCTCGTTGACGCTGGCGACGCGCCAATCCGGCCCGTGCTTCTCGATCCGGGTCAGGGAGAGGTTCTTGATCGAGAAGACCAGCGCCTGGTCCGGTGTCAGGCCCATCGCATGCGCCAGCATGGCCCGGATCGATCCGCCATGCGCCACGATCACCACGTCCTGCCCGGCGAGCAGGTCCGCGCGCCGCTCCAGCGCCGGCGCGACGCGGGCCTGCATCTCGGAGAAGCTCTCGCCGCCGGGCGGCTTCTCGAGCCCGGCATGCGGCCAGAAGGGGTGCGCCGGAGCGGAGAGCAGCGGCGGCAGCGCATCGTGCGGGAGGCCTTGCCATTCGCCCAGATGCTGTTCGGCGAAGGCGGGCTCGGCCTCCAGGGCCGCTTCCGGATAACCGGCGGCGAAGATCGCCGCGGCGGTCGCGCGGGTGCGGGAGAGGTTGGTGACGAACCAGCGCGCCGGGTTCGGCAGGCGCTGCGCGAGCCAGCGGTAGAGCGCCGCTTCCTCTCTGAGCGCCAGGTCGCAGAGCGCGACATCCATGGCCCCGTAGAGAAAGGCGCGGGAGGAGGGTTCGACCAGCGCGTGGCGGACGAGGAAGAATCGAGTGATCTGCACAGGTGGCGGTGTAGCGCGATTGAAGCCCGCCATCACTCCCCGATGTTGAGCAGCGCGCCCCGCACCCGCGCCCCTTCGAACTGGCGCATGAAGACCCAGGCCGCGACCGCCAGCCAGGCCGCATCGAGCAGGAAGGCATAGGCCAGGTGGTCCCAGGCCATGTGGCCGCCGATCAGCGCGCCGCGCATCCCTTCGAAGACATGCGCCGCCGGGATCGCGAGCGAGAAGGGCTGCAGCCAAGCGGGCAGCACCGAGACCGGGTAGAAGACCGCGGCGAAGGGCGTGATGCCGAACAGCACGCTCCAGGCGAGCGCCTCCGCTCCCGCGCCGTGACGGAGGATCAGCGCGGTGACCAGCATGGCGACCGCCCAGCCCATCATGATCAGCGCGGCGAAGAAGCCGACCACCGCGGGGCCCAGCGTGAAGATGCCGAAGCCATAGAGCAGCCAGGCGAGCAGCATCGCCGGCACCACGCCGACCGCGGTGCGGATCACGCTCATGGTCATCAGCGCCGCCACCAGTTCCCGCGGGCGCAGTGGCGAGACGAAGACATGGCCGAGGTTGCGCGACCAGATCTCCTCGAGGAAAGAGAGCGCGAAGCCCATCTGGCCGCGCAGCGCGATCTCCCACAACAGCACGGCGCCGAGCAACGCGCCGGCGGCGACGGCGCCGGTCCCCGGCTGCATGCCGGCGACATAGGTCGTGATGAAGCCCCAGACCACCATCTGCAGGATCGGCCAGTACATCAGCTCGACGAGGCGCGGCCAGGACCGGCGGTACAGCGCAACGTGGCGGTAGACCAGTCCCCAGATGCGGCGCAGCGACGCGCGAAGTGTGTCGTGGCGCGATCGATTGAGCTCTCCGCGTGTGTCGGACACGCGCCGTATGTCGCGGCGCGGCCGATTCAGATCTCCGCGGCCTTCGCTCCGATCATCGGGCGCGCCCATCACGTCACCTCCGCCGTCTCGGCGCGGGTGCCGCGCGCGATGTCGAGGAAGACCTGCTCCAGATCCTCCCGCCCGTAGCGGGCGATCAGCGCCTCCGGGCTGCCCTGATCCACGATCTTGCCTTCCTTCAGCATCAGCACATGGGCGCAGAGGCGCTCGACCTCCGCCATGTTGTGCGACGCCAGCAGGATCGCGCAGCCGCTCTCCGCCCGGTAGCGTTCGAGCCAACTCCTGACCCAGTCGCCGGTATCGGGATCGAGGCTCGCGGTCGGCTCGTCGAGCAGCAGCAGCGCGGGCCGGTTGATCAGCGCCTTGGCCAGCGCGACGCGGGTCTTCTGCCCGGCGGAGAGCTGCCCGGCGGGGCGGTCCAGCAGATCCCCGAGCTGCAGGTCGCGGGCGAGCTCGGCGATCCGCGCCTCGGTGTCGCTGATATCGTAGAGATGCGCGTAGATGCGCAGATTCTCCGCGACCGAGAGCCGATGCGGCAACGCGACATAGGGCGAGGAGAAATTCATCCGCGCGAGTGCGGCGAAGCGGTCGGTCGCCATGTCATGGCCGAGCGCCAGGACGCGCCCGCCGCTCGGCACCAGCAGGCCGAGCAGCATCGCGATGGTGGTGGTCTTGCCGGCGCCGTTGCCGCCGAGCAGCCCCCAGGTCGCGCCCTGCGGCAGGGTGAAGGACAGGCCATCCACCGCCGGCTTCGGCGGTGCGGCGCCCTTCCGCGCCGGGTAGGTCTTGGCCAGGTTTTCGATCAGCAGCGCGGGCGGGGTCATCGCCGGACCATATCGGCCCTCCGGCGCGGGTCGCCAAGCCGCAATGGCGTGACGGTGCGCTCCCTACAGATCCTGCACCAACTGCCGGCGCCGTTCGATCAGCCGGCCGGAGAAGAGGCGGAATCCCATCTCCCAGCCCCAGGCGATGGCCGCGGGGCGGTCGACGCCGGTCAGTATCATGCGGTTGCGGTCCCGCGGCAGCGCATCGGCGAGGGCGCGGGCCTCGGGCGAGCCCAAGGCCGGCAGCGCGGCGCTCCAGCCCAGGCAGAGCAGGCCGAAGCCGGCCGCCGCCACCCGGATCAGCGGCGGCTCCGCCGCGGCATCGATCTCGAGCGCCAGCCGAAGGCCGCGGCCGAGCAGGTCGGCCTGCAGCGGCGCGAAGCCTTCAGGATCGGCCAGCACATCCGCGATCGGCATCGCGATCGTCAGCCGTGCGCGCAGTGCCGCCGGCAGCAACGTGTCGAGGCGCAGGAATTCCTGGCTCAGCACCGCCTCGGGCGTCAGCGACAGGCAGCGGTCGCGCGGGCGGCGCAGCACGTCCGGCCGCGCCAGCCCGGCCAGCAGGCGGCGATCGGCGGCACAGCGCAGGCGCCGGTACAGATCGGGTGCCGCGCCCGGATCATGGTCGGGCAGCACCGCGGCGCACAGCGCCGCCATGTCGATGCGCCGCTCCTCCCAGCAGGGCTCCGGCGCGCCGCCGCCGGGCTCCAGCCGGCAGGCCCAGCCGCGGCGCAGCACCGGCTCGATATCGGCGATGGCGAGCACCTGTTCCGCCGCCTGCACGGCGGCCGCGTCGAGCACCGGACGACCGCCCATCGATGGGGCCGGCGGAGCCTCGCCCGCCAGGCCGAGCACGCTCTCGACCATCGCCATCACCGCGGCCGCCTGCTGCGGCAGGCGGAGCTGCTGCAGGAGCCCATCGACGGTGACGCCCTGCTGCCCGTCCAGCATCTCCCCGAAGGCCGCGCGGATGCGCGCCAGATGGTTGGCCGGCGGCGCTTCCACTGCCACCGCATCGCCATTCGGCAGATCGAAGACCTGGGCACGCGTCGCACGACGCAGCGGATACCAGACATCCTCGATGAGCCGGCGGTGATGGCCCCGGCGCTGCGCCGCCGTCAGCCCGGACAGACGGAGCAGCAGTACCTCCCGCTCCGCGCCGCAGGCCACGGCGTCGCGCACCAGCGCCGCGAGCTCGATCGCGCCGGGATTGGCGAAGGGCGACCGCGGCGGCCGATCGGGCATCACCCGGTGGGCCAGCATCGGTCCCCCGGCGGCATCGGCGCGGCGGAATCGCGCGGGAGGGGCATGGTACCTCGCATCCTGCAAGGGTTGGATCGCGAGGCTCCCATGGCGATGCTGAAGGAAGGATTAGGATGATTTTTTCGCCCTCAGGTGCCGGGCGGGGCGCATCCGCACCCCTTGGCTTCCGCGCTGTCAGGGCGCGCTGGCGGCAACGGTCGGTCGCGCGCGGGGCCGCATGCGCGGCCCCGGGGCATCGGCTTCGCCTCGCCCCGCAGGAACCAGGGGCGGCCTGCGGCCGCGGACTTGGGGCCTGGCGAAGAGGGGCGGCGCCGCGCCCCGCCTTGCGCCTTTGGTGACGGTTGGGCTACGCGATCCGGATGCAGCCAGCATCGCCGGCCGATCGGCCGCTCAGTGATCCCCCGGCTTCCGAGCTCGTCGAGGCGATTCGCACCCTGAAACGCGGCAGCGTGCTGGTGGTGGGTGACGCCATGCTCGACCGTTACGTCTACGGCGACGTGCGGCGCGTCAGCCCGGAAGCGCCGGTGCCGGTGCTGGCGGTGGAGCGCGAAGTGGCGATGCCGGGGGGCGCCGGCAATGTCGTGCGCAACCTCACCGCCGTCGGCACCGCGGTCGCCTTCGTCTCGGTGGTCGGCGACGACCAGTCGGGTAGCGATCTGACCGGCCTGATCGGCGGCCAGCCCGGGGTCGAGCCCTGGCTGCTGGTCCAGGGTGGCCGCGCCACCACAACCAAAACGCGATTCATCGCCGCCGGCCAGCAACTCCTGCGTGCCGACCACGAAATTGTCAGCCCGGTACATCCGCGGCTGGCCGACCGGCTGGTGCGGATCGCGTCGGACGCGATCGCGGCGACCGCGGTCATGGTGCTGTCGGACTACGGCAAGGGCGTGCTCAGTGCAGACACCGCGCAACGGCTGATCCAGGCGGCGCGTACCGCCGGGCGCCGGGTGCTGGTCGATCCCAAGGGGCGCGACTACAGCCGCTATGCCGGCGCCGACCTGATCACCCCGAACCGCGCCGAGCTCAGCGAAGCCACCGGCATGCCGGTCGACACCGAGGAGGCGATCGTCGCCGCCGCCCGCAAGGTCCAGGCCGAGTACGGCTTCAACGCCGTGCTGGTGACCCGCAGCGAGGATGGCATGACCCTCCTCGAAGGCGATGTCGTCCGCCACTTCCCGGCCGAGGCCGCGGAGGTGCACGACGTCTCCGGCGCTGGCGACACCGTCATGGCGTTGCTGTCCGCGGCACTCGCCGCTGGCCAGCCGCTGGCGGTCGCTGCGCGGCTGGCAAACATCGCGGCCGGGATCGTGGTCGGCAAGGTCGGCACCGCGGTCGCTCGCGACGAGGACCTGATCGAAGCGCTCTCGGTCGAGCGCGGCGCGCTCCGCAAGGTGTGCTCGCGCCCCGCCGCGCAGGAGCAGGTGGAGCGCTGGCGCCGACGCGGCTGGCGCATCGGCTTCACCAATGGCTGCTTCGACCTGCTGCACCCCGGCCATGTCCATCTGCTGGAACAGGCGCGGAGCTGGTGCGACCGGCTGGTGGTCGGGCTGAATTCGGACGCCAGCGTGAAGCGCCTGAAGGGCGCGGCCCGGCCGATCCAATCGGAGGCGGCGCGGGCGGCGGTGCTGGCGTCGCTGGCGAGCGTCGACTGCGTCACCGTCTTCGACGAGGACACGCCGGTCGACCTGATCCGCCTGCTGCGGCCGGAGGTGCTGGTGAAGGGCGCCGACTATACTGTCGAGCAGGTGGTGGGCGGCGACCTGATCGCCGAATGGGGCGGCCAGGTGCGGCTGGCCGAACTGCTCCCCGGGCAGAGCACCACGGCCACGGTGGCCCGTATCAAGGGTTGAGGTTGGCGACGGCTGCTGAAGCGCCACCCTTGCCCCCGCGCCGCCGCCGGCGCATGACTTCCGCGACACCTGGGGGAGCCCCGATCGGGGGCTGAGAGGCGGGGCGATCCCGCGACCCATGGAACCTGATCCGGTTAGGACCGGCGAAGGGAGCGGTGCGCGACCCCGGCTGAGCCCCGTGGATCATTGCCGTCTTCCGTCGCCCGCCATCCCGGGCGCCTGGAGGGAATGCGATGCGCCGTCGTCCACTGCTCGCCGCCGCGCTGGCCGCGGCATTGCCCGCGCCCGGCATCGCGCAGGGCATGCGCGCCCGCACGCTGCGCTTCATGCCGCAGGCGGCGCTGGCCGCGCTCGATCCGATGTTCAACCCGACGACGATCGTGACGACCCATGGCTGCTGCGTCTTCGACACGCTCTACGCGCCCGACGCCGCGCTGCGCCCGCGCCCGCAGATGGCGGCAGGGCACGAGGTCTCCGATGACGGCCGCACCTGGCGGATCCGCCTGCGCGACGGGCTCCGCTTCCATGACGGGGAGCCGGTACGGGCGCGGGACTGCATTGCCTCCATCCGCCGCTGGGCGGTGCGCGACCCCTTCGGGCAATTGCTGGCGGCGGTGGTCGCGGACTGGGTCGCGGCCGATGACCGCACCATCACGCTGCGGCTGACGCGGCCCTTCCCGGCGCTGCTCGACGCGCTGGCGAAGCCCGCCTCCTCCCCCTGCTTCATGCTGCCGGAGCGCACGGCGATGACCCCCGCCGATCGCCCGATCACCGACATGACCGGCAGCGGGCCGTGGAAATGGATCGCCGCCGACTACATCCAGGGCGCCCAGGCAGCCTATGCGAAGAACGACGCCTATCTGCCGCGCGACGAGCCGGCGGAGAGCGCCTCCGGCGGCAAGCGGGTGCATTTCGACCGGCTGGAGCTGGCCTGGATCCCCGATGGCGGCACCGCCGCCGCGGCACTGCAGACGGGCGAAATCGATTGGATCGAGTATCCGCTGCCCGACCTGGTGCCGGTGCTGCAGCGCGACCGCAACATCCGCACCCAGATCTACGACCTGAACGGCTTCCTGGGCTTCCTGCGCTTCAACCACCTGCATCCGCCCTTCGACGACGTGCGCGTGCGGCGGCTGATCCGCGACATCCTGCCGCAGAACGACTACATGGCCGCCGTCGCGATGCCGAACGACTGGCGCCAGTGCCATGCCATGTTCCCCTGCGGCCTGCCGGCGACCACCGAATTCCCGGCCGAGACCCGCGACCTCGATCGCACCCGCGCGGCGCTCCGTGACCTCGGCGCCTTCGCGCGGCCGATCGTGCACATCAACCCGACCGACTTTCCGGCCGTCACCCAGCAGGGCCGCGTCACCGCCGACCTGATGCGGCGGCTCGGTTTCCAGATCGACCTGGTGGAGGGGGACTGGGCGACCACCATCGCCCGCCGCGCCAAGCGCGAGGCGCCGGCACAGGGCGGCTGGAACCTGCACAACACCAACTTCCCCTCGGCCGGCATCCCGAACCCGGCGCTGAACCCGATCATCCGCATGCATGGCGAGCGCGCCTGGTTCGGCTGGCCGAGCGACGCCGGCGTCGAGGACGCGATGCGCGCCTGGGCCGAGGCGCCGGACGAGGACGCCCAGGCCGCCGCCATGGAGGAGCTGCAGCGCCGCGCCTGGGACGCCGTGCCCTTCGCGCCGACCGGCCTGTTCCGCCTGCGCACGGCCTTCCGCGCCGACCTCTCCGGCGTGCTGCAAGGCCCGAACCCGATGCTGTGGAACCTGCGGCGGGGATAGGTGGGGCAGGCGCATGCCGGGAGGGACGCGTCCTCCCGGCATGCCGCTTGCCAAGCCTCGGGCACACCATTCGCCCGGGGACCTCTCCATGCCGCTTTCCAGCCTTTCCCGCCGCGCCTTGCTCGGCGCCGGTGCCTTCGGCCTGGCCATGCCGCAGGCGGTGCCGGGCGCCCTTGCCCAAAGCGCGGGCGGGGAGCGGGTGCTGCGCTACGGCATCTCCATGGCCGATGTGCCGCTGACCACCGGCCAGCCGGACCGCGGCGCGGGCGCCTATCAGTTCACCGGCTACACGCTCTACGACCCGCTGGTCGCCTGGGAGATGGATGTGGCGGAGCGGCCGGGGAAGCTGGTGCCGGGCCTCGCGACCTCCTGGGAGGCGGATCCGGCGGACCGGACCAAATGGGTGTTCAAGCTGCGGCCGGGCGTGACCTTCCACGACGGCAGCGCCTTCGACGCCGATGCGGTGATCTGGAATTTCGAGAAGGTGCTGAACCCGCAGGCACCGCATTTCGACAACCGCCAATCCGCGCAGGTGCGGCCGCGCCTGCCCTCCGTCGCCTCCTGGCGGAAGCTCGATGCCATGACGGTCGAGGTCACGACGAAGGCCGTGGACAGCATCTTCCCCTACCAGATGCTGTGGTTCCTGATCTCCTCCCCCGCGCAATACGAAAAACTCGGGCGGAGTTGGGAGCGCTTCGCCAACGAGCCTTCCGGCACCGGGCCCTTCCGGATGGGGCGGCTGGTGCCGCGCGCCTCGGTGGAGCTCCTGAAGAACCCCGGCTACTGGAACCCGGCGCGGATGGCAAAGGCCGACCGCATCATCCTGGTCTGCGCGCCGGAGGCGGTGACGCGCAGCAACGCGCTGCTCACCGGCCAGGTGGACCTGATCGAGACGCCGGCGCCCGACGTGGTGGCGCGCCTGCGCCAGGGCGGCAGCCGCATCGTCGAGAACGTGACGCCGCATGTCTGGAACTACCACCTGTCGCTGCTGGAGGGCTCGCCCTGGCGCGACCTCCGGCTGCGAAAGGCCATGAACCTCGCGATCAACCGCGACGAGGTCGTGCAGCTCATGAACGGGCTGGCAAAGCCGGCGGCCGGCATGGTCGACCCCTCCTCGCCCTGGTTCGGCAATCCGAGCTTCCAGATCAAATACGATCCGGAGGAGGCGCGGCGGCTGGTGCAGGCGGCGGGCTTCTCCACCCGCAACCCGCTACGCACCAAGTTCCTGATCGCGACCGGCGGTTCGGGCCAGATGCTGTCGCTGCCGATCAACGAATACTGCCAGGCGGCCTTCCGCGAGATCGGCGTCGAGATCGAGTTCCAGGCGGTGGAGCTGGAGGTGCTCTACACCTGCTGGCGCCAGGGTGCGGCGGGCGAGCTGGCGCGCGGCGGCATCACCGCGAACAACGTCGCCTATGTCACCTCCGACCCGCTCTATGCGCTGGTGCGCTTCTTCCATTCCAACCAGATCGCGCCGACCGGCGTGAACTGGTCCCACTACCGCGACGCGGAGATGGACCGTCTGATCGACACCGCGCTCCGCACCTTCGACATGGAAGAGGTCGATCGACTGATGGCCAAGGTGCATGAGAAGGCGGTGGATGAGGCGCTGCTGGTCTATGTGGTGCACGACACCAACCCGCATGCGCTGGGGCGCAATGTGCGCGGCTACACCCAGGCGCAGCATTGGTTCCAGGATCTGACGACACTCGCCTGAGCTACGTCACGCGGGCTCGACGCAAGCGCCAGCCGGGCGCCTGCGTCGCGTCATCGTCCACCCACCGCAGAAGCCTCTTCCATCGACCTGCCTGATCCTTAACGGCGCTGGTGGACCCTCATGATATGAGAGGGCGTCTCAGGCGATGGGCTCGATACAGGTTGGACGACGCGACACCCAGAATCACGATGGCGCTGATTGGGCCTGGCGTTCTCTGCGTGTTCGGACTCGCCTTCCTATGGGCCTGGACGATCGAGAGGAAGCGGCACTACCTGCTTCTCCTGGCGGCGGCGCCCTGCCTCTTCGCCCTCGGCGTGATGATCCAGGTGTTCCACTGGCCGGCGAACACCGCGCCCAACGCCCTGCTATCCGCGCTCTTCTACACCTCGGCCGTGCTGCTGACGGCAGAGGCCATCCTGCGCCGATCCGGCAAGCGATTCGGATTGCGGACCGATGCCGCGATGCTCATCGCCGTGCTGGGTGGGCTTTGGTACTTCGCCTATATCGCGCCGAACACGCTGGTGCGCGTCTACATCCAGAATTTCGGCTATGGCGTCATCCTGCTCCTGGCGGCCCTGCGGCTTGTCCATCTCAGGCGGGGCGCCTGGATCGACCGCGCGCTCTTCTGGATATTGTCCGCTTTCGCGCTGCATTTCTTTCCGCGGACAGTCCTGACCATCGGCCTGAGCGCGCCCCCGACCGCAGGCGCCTTCGGGGCGTCACTGTTCTGGGCGACGCTGCATCTGTCGCTGGCGGTCCTGGGCGCTGGGCTCGCTCTGGCCATCCTGGCCGCCGCCTTGTCCGACCTGATCGAAGATCTCCGCCGCGAGCGCGATATCGACGGGCTGACCGGCATCCTCAACAGGCAGGGCTTCGAGAGCCGTGCCGCAGCCATCATCGCCGAGGCCGGGCGAACCCCCTGCACGCTGATCGCCTGTGACCTCGATCATTTCAAGCAGATCAATGACCGCCATGGCCATGCGGCCGGCGACCACGTCCTGAAGGCCTTCGGAAGGCTCCTTCGTCTCTCGGCCCGCGCAACGGATCTCGTCGGACGCATGGGAGGCGAGGAGTTTGCCGTTCTGCTCGCTGGCGCGACGCGGGACGGGGGCTTTGAATTCGCGGAGCGCCTGCGGATCGAATTGTCGGAGGCCGAATTCGAGTTCCTGCCCGCCTCGGGCGGCGTGACGGCAAGCCTCGGCATCGCGGAACTGAGGCCGGGCGAAAGCATGTCCCACCTCTTTGCCCGAGCCGACCGACGTCTCTACCAAGCCAAGGCGGCCGGCAGGAATCGGACAGTCGCCAAAGACAAGCTCTCAGGCCGAGGAGATCTGCGCACGGATCAGCGCTGATCGCTGCGCGGCGGACCGGCCCTGCTGAAGCGGAACAGGGATGGTGGAGCCATCCCTGTTCATACCCTTCGTCAGGTGCGTTCCACGCCCTTCGTCAGGTGCGTTCCACGCCCTTCGTCAGGTGCGTTCCACGCACATTGCAACCCCCATGCCGCCGCCGATGCAGAGCGTCGCCAGGCCGCGCTTGGCACCACGCTTCTGCATCTCGAACAGCAGGGTCGTCAGCACCCGCGCGCCGGAGGCGCCGATCGGGTGGCCGAGTGCCACCGCGCCGCCATTCACGTTCACGCGGGCCGGATCCCAGCCGAGGTCCTTGTTCACCGCACAGGCCTGCGCCGCGAAGGCCTCATTCGCCTCGATCAGGTCGAGCGTGTCTATGCTCCAGCCCGCCTTGGCCAGCGCCTTGCGCGATGCCGGGATCGGGCCGGTGCCCATGATCGAGGGATCGACGCCGGCGGTCGCCCAGCTCACGATCCGCGCCAGCGGCGCGACGCCGCGCTTCGCGGCCTGAGCCGCGCTCATCACCACCATCGCCGCGGCACCGTCATTGATGCCGGAGGCATTGCCGGCGGTCACCGTGCCGTCCTTGGAGAAGGCCGGGCGCAGCTTCTGCAGCACCTCGAGGCTGGTGTCGGGCCGGGGATATTCGTCATCGGAGACCACGACCTCGCCCTTGCGGGTCTTCACGGTGACCGGGACGATCTCGTCCCGGAAACGGCCGGACTTCATCGCTTCGCCGGCCTTGTGCTGGCTGGCGAGGGCGAAGCGGTCCTGCTCCTCGCGGGTGATCTGGTATTTGGTGGCGACGTTCTCGGCCGTGGTGCCCATGTGGTAGCCGTGGAAGGCATCCCAGAGCCCGTCCTTGATCATGGTGTCGACCAGCGCCAGGTCGCCCATCTTCTGCCCGGCGCGGAGCTGCTGGGCATGCGGCGCCTGGGTCATGCTCTCCTGCCCGCCGGCGACGATGATCTCGGCATCGCCGGTCGCGATCTGCTGGGCGGCGAGTGCCACCGCACGCAGGCCCGAGCCGCAGAGCTGGTTGATGCCGAAGGCGGTGTGCTCGACCGGGATGCCGGCATTGATCGAGGCCTGGCGGGCCGGGTTCTGGCCGGCGCCGGCGGTCAGGATCTGGCCGAGGATCACCTCGTTCACCTCCTGGGGCTGCACCCCGGCGCGCTCCAGCGCCGCCTTGATCGCGACGGTACCGAGCGCATGCGCGGTGAGGCCGGCAAAGGCGCCGTTGAAGGATCCGACCGGCGTGCGCGCGGCGGAAGCGATGACGATCTCGGTCATGACCGGTGTTCTCCCAACCTGGTTAGGGCAGAGTGTGGCCCTTCGCCCCCTGAGGCCACAAGTCCGCGGGCTACAGGCTGGCCACCCATTCCGCCAGCGGCCGCCAGAGCGCCGCCTCGGCGCCGCTGCCGGCGACCATGCCGACATGCCCCGCCGCCGCCTCATGCGCCCGGGCCCCGGGCATGGCCTGGGCGAGCGCCCGCGCCGAGGCCGGCGGCACGATCCGGTCGCGTGCGGGGATGGCGAGGAAAGCGGGCTTGCGCCAGGCCCCGGGGAGGACCGGCGCCCCGTCCACGCGCCAGGCGCCCGCCATGGTCTCGTTACGGCCATACCAGCCGCCGAGGCATTCGCGCGCCACCGGCGCCGCCAGCGGCACCCCGTCATTCAGCCAATCCTCGAGTGCCACGAAGAGGCGCGCGCGGCTGCTGCCGGGCGCCAGCCGGGCGAAGGCGCGGTACTTGGCCGCGATCCCGAAGGGGTCGAGGGCCGCGAACATCGCCTGGATGACATCGACCGGCAGGGTTCCGGTCGCGTCCAGCCAAGGATCGAGCAAGGGCGCCAGCGCCGCCATGCTGCGGACGGTCGCGCCCTCCTGCCCCTCCCCGGCGTGGAAATCCCAGGGGGTGGCGAGCAGCGCCAGCCCGCTGAGCCGCTCCGGCCGGCGCAGTGCCGCGGCCAGCGCGAGCAGCCCGCCCATGCAATACCCCGCCAGAACGAGCGGCCCCGGCAACGCCGCGAGCGCGCGATCGAGCCGGGCGATATAATCCGCGAGCGCGAAGCGGCGCTCCTGCTCCCCCGGCCAGCCCCAGTCCAGCAGCAGCGGGCGCATGCCCGTGCCCGCCAGATGGCGCAGCATCGATCGCTCCGGACTGAGGTCCAGCACGGTCGCGCGGTTGACGAGCGAAGGCACGAAGAGCACGGGCGTACCGGCGCCGCCGTAGTCGAGCACGCGGCTGCCGCCATCCTGCCAGAGCACCGGCATCTCCGGCTGGGCGGGGGCTGCGTCCTGGCGGCGATAGGCCAGCACACCGCCGAGGAAGCCGCCATCCTGGGTCATCAGGCGCCGCAGCACGGCGGCGCGGAAGGCCTCAGGCTTGTGTCCGGCGGCGGCGAGGGCGTGGGCGATCCGCGCCGCTTCCGCCCGGCCTGCCTTCGAGCGCGGCCAGGCGTCGTTCCAGCTCGGCGATGCGGCCGAGGAGGGCGGCGGCATCGGCGCCGTCAGGGCCAGCATCGCCCGCAGCGACGCCAGGCCGAGGTGCAGCGGCAGCGGGCGCGGGCCCCGGCGCGGGATCATGCGCAGCCGCCCGGCTGGCAAAGGCGCGCAGCAGCCCGGCCCAGGCGGCGGCGAGGTCCGGATCGGCGGCCAGCGCCGCCAGTTCGCTCTGCCAGAGCGCGATCCAATCCTCCGCCAGCCGATCGAGCGCCGCAGCATCGGGCGGGTCGGGCTGCTCCATGGCCGGGCGACATCCTTCGGGCCTTCCTCTTGGTGCCAGGATAGCGCCGGCGGGCAGCGCCGGGAACGCTGGGTGGGAAATATCCCGCAATGGCGCTTTCGCGCCGCACCAAAGCCCGGCTAGGCTCGCACTTCAAGGAAACGGGATCGGAAGCGAAGCCATGGCCCAGAACACTGCGGAGCGTGCCGAACCGGGCCCCCAGGCCCAACCCCCTGTGGTGGTCAAGAAATACGCCAACAGACGGCTCTACAATACCGAGAGCTCCTCCTACGTGACCTTGGAGGATCTGGCGAACATGGTCCGGCAGGGCCGCGACTTCGTGGTCTACGATGCCAAATCGGGCGACGACATCACCCGGTCCGTCCTGACCCAGATCATCGTCGAGGAAGAGAGCAAGGGACACAATCTGCTGCCCACCAGCTTCCTGCGGCAGCTCATCGGGTTCTACGGCGACAACCTGCAGGGCCTGGTGCCGCGCTATCTCGAATTCGCGATGGAGGGGTTCTCCCGCCAGCAGGAGCAGATGAAATCCGCCATGGAGCGGACCATGGGTGGCTTCATGCCCTTCACCCCGGGCCTCGGCAGCCTGGAGGAGCTCGGCAAGCAGAACATGGCGATGATGGAGCGCGCCATGTCGCTGTTCACGCCCTTCACTCGCGGCGCCGATGCGCCGCGTGACGAGGCGCAGACGGTCTCCGCGCTGGTTTCGGAAGTGGAGCGCCTGCGCACCCTGGTCGCCGAGCTGGAGGCCAAGTCCGGCGGCGGCAAGGCCTGATCATCGCCGGATCGCATTGGTTTGCGGGGCACTTTTCGCCCCGCTCATGCGCGTGTGAGTGGAAGCTTGGGCCGATAGGGCGCACTTCTGCGGGAAAGACCCACAGTTGTGGAGCCGCATTCCATGCCGAATCCTGCGCATCGCGTCGTGTCGGGCGCGTCGTCCGTCGGCGGATCCGTGCCTGAAGACCGCCAAAGCCATCGCGCCAATGCGGCCGACCACCATGTCGGGTCCCGCATCCGCGAACGCCGGGTCATGATGGGTCTGTCGCAGCAGCAACTGGCCAAGATGATCGGCGTCACCTATCAGCAGGCCCATAAATACGAACGGGGGCTGAACCGGATTTCCGCCGGACGCCTGTTCGAGATCGCCCAGGTGCTGGGCGTCCCGGTCTCCTGGTTCTTCGAGGGCCTGGCCGACGGCACGGAGACCCAGGAGATGTCGCACCGCCAGCGCATGTGCCTGGAACTCGCCCGCAACTTCGCCCTGATCGACAACGAGAAGCACCAGGAAGCGCTGAGCCAGATGGCCCGCGCCCTGGCAGCGCAATCCCAAACGCGCGCGCAGGATTGATTGGTCCTCAAGCGCCGGCGGCCGCATCCGCGGCCTTTGGCTTGCGCGCTGTCAGGGCGGCTTTGGCGACAGCGGTCGGTCGCGCGCGGGGCCGCATTCGTCCTCCGGAGCCTCGGCGAAGGAGGATCGGCTGCGCCTCGCTCCGCAGAAACCGGTGGCGGCCTGCGGCCGCTGGGTCCCGCTATTTTCCTTCGAACACTGGCTTGCGCTTCTCGACGAAGGCGCGGGCGGCGTTGGTGAAGTCCTGGGTATAGGCGAAGCTGCCCTCGGCTTGCCGATCGGCCTCGGTGATCGGCAGTTCGCCGCGCAGTTGCTGGAGCGCCCGCTTGTGGAAGCGCGCCGAGAGCGGTGAGCCCTGGGCGATCCGGCGCGCCAGCGCCTCGGCCTCGGCATGAACGGTGCCGTCCGCGACCAAGCGGGAAAGCAGGCCTTTGGCCAACGCCTCCTCCCCCGTGAAGACGCGACCTTCGATCAGGATCTCGGCGGCAACGGCATGGCCCACGATCTGCATGATCGGGTCGATCTCGTCATAGGCATAGAAGATGCCGAGGTTGCGCGCCGGGATGCCCACGCGGGTGGCGGGCGAGCCCACCCGGAAATCGCACATCGTCGCGATGCCGCAGCCGCCGCCCATGGTCCAGCCGGAACAGGCGGCGATGGTCGGATGCAGGCAGGTGCGGATGGCATGGAAGGCGCCATGGAGCTCCCGCCCATAGACCGCCTCACGCTCCGGCGTGCCGCGCTCGGTCGCGAAGGCAGCGATGTCGGCGCCGGCGCAGAAGGCCTCCTCCCCCGCGCCGCGCACGATCACGGCGCGCAGCGCCGTATTGGCGGAGGCCGCCGCGAAGGCCTCGCCAAGGGCGATCCACATCGGCAGCGAGAGCGCGTTCCGCTTCTCGGCCCGGTCCAGCAGGATGGTGGCGATGTCGCCCTCGATCGAGGTGCGGATGGCGTCGTGCGGCATGGCCAAGGCTTCGCCCGCGGCGCGCGGAAGGTCAACGGCTTCCTGGGCCGGGTCAGTCCCGCAATGCCGCGAAGAAGTCCCGCAGCAGGGCCGCGCAATCGGATTCGCGGTGGCCGCCGGTCACCTCCGGCACGTGATGGCAGGAGGTCGCCGCAAAAATCCGGGCGCCATGCTCGACACCCCCCGATTTCGGGTCATAGGCCCCAAAGGCGATGCGACGGATGCGGAACAGGCTGGCCGCCTGGGCGCACATCGGGCAGGGCTCCAGGGTCACGGTCAGAGTGCAGTCGGCCAGCCGCTTCTCCCCCCGCGCCGCGGCGGCTTCGCGCATGGCCAGCATCTCGGCATGGGCGGTCGGGTCCTGGCGGGCCTCCACCGCATTGCCGGCACGGGCCAGGACCCGGCCTTCGGCATCGGTGACGACGGCACCGACCGGCACCTCGCCACGGGCGCCGGCGGCGCGGGCTTCGGCCAGCGCGATCTCGATCGGGGTCATGGCGGCAATCTGCGGCCAGGCGGGGCGTCAGGGAAGGCTTGCCGGCACGCCCTCCCCGCCTCTACCACCACCACCATGACCCATCGTCCCATCATCGGCGTCACCCTCGATGCCGAGCAGCCCGGCGGCTATTCCAAGCTGCCCTGGTATGCGCTGCGCCAGAACTACTTCGCGGCGATCGTCGAGGCCGGCGGGTTGCCGATCGCGCTGCCGCACCATGCCGAGCTCGCAGAGGCCTATCTCGACGAGATCGACGGGCTGATGGTGACCGGCGGCGCCTTCGATGTGGACCCCGCACTCTACGGCGGCGGGCCGGCGCACCAGACGGTGGTGCTGAAATCCGGCCGCACCGATTTCGAGCTGGCGGCGACGCGCGGCGCCTTGGCGCGGGACATGCCGGTGCTGGGCATCTGCGGTGGCGAGCAGCTTCTGGCGGTCGCCCTCGGCGGCAGCCTGATCCAGCACATCCCGGACAGCGTGCCGCGGGCACTGGCGCATGAGCAGCCCAATCCGCGCACCGAGCCCGGGCATGAGGTCGCGATCGCCGAGGGCACCTTGCTGGCGCGCATCGTCGGACGGGCGCGCATGGCGGTGAACAGCGCGCATCACCAGGCGGTGGCGGCCGCCGGCGATGGCAGTGTGGTCAACGCGACGGCGCCCGACGGCGTCATCGAAGGCATCGAGAGCACGTCGCACCGCTTCGCGCTCGGCGTGCAATGGCACCCGGAATACGCGGTCGATGCCGCCGACCCGCTGATCCTTCGCGCCTTCGTCACGGCCTGCCGATGAGCGACGACGAGAAGCCGGACGCGCCGGCCACGCCGGAGACGCGCGAGGAACGCATCGCGCCGGAGGCGCGTGGGGAGCGGGTCGCGCCGGAGGCGCGCGGGGAACGCATCGCGAAGTGGCTGGCCCGCTGTGGCGTCGCGTCGCGCCGCGATGCGGAGGCGCTGATCGCCGAAGGCCGGGTCAGGCTCGAGAACAAGGTGGTCACCACGCCCGCCACCTTCATCAAGCCCGGCGACCTCGTCACCGTGGATGGCAAGATGGTGGCGGAGCCGGAGCGCACGCGGCTGTTCCGCTACCACAAGCCGGCCGGCCTCGTGACCACGCATCGCGACCCCGAGGGACGGCCGACCGTCTTCGACAACCTACCGGCCGGGCTGCCGCGGCTGGTCAGCGTCGGGCGGCTCGACCTCAATTCCGAAGGGCTGCTGCTGCTGACCAATGACGGCGCGCTGGCCCGCAAGCTCGAATTGCCGGCCAATGGCTGGCTGCGCCGCTACCGCGCCCGCGTGCATGGCGAGGTGGACGAGCGGGCGCTGGCCGCCCTGGCGAAGGGCGTCACCATCGAGGGCATCGCCTATGGCCCGATCGAGGCCGGGCTCGACAGCCGCCAGGGCACCAATGCCTGGCTGACGGTGGCACTCCGCGAGGGCAAGAACCGGGAGGTGCGGCGGGTGATGGCCCATCTCGGGCTCGGCGTGACCCGGCTGATCCGGGTCGCCTACGGTCCCTTCCAGCTCGGCCTGCTGCCGAAGGGCAGCGCCGAGGAGGTGAACGCCAAGGTGCTGCGCGAGCAGCTCGGCCTCGATGCGCCGCCGCGCCGGCATCAGCAGCCACCCGCGGCGCCGAAGCCCGCACCGGCCCCCGGCAGCACGCCGAGGAAGCCGCCGCGTGCCCGCAACGCCGGCCCACCACCGCGTGGGCAGCGGCGGCGCGAAGACTAGCGGTGCGAATCATCGCGGGCCACCTGCGCGGGCGGGTGCTGGCGGCGCCGCCAGGCCTCGCGACGCGCCCGACCGCGGAACGGCTGCGCCAGGCGGTGTTCGACATGCTTTGGCATGCGGATTGGCACGCGGACTCGAATGGCCGGGAATGGCTGGCGGCGCAGCGCGTGCTCGACGGCTTCGCCGGCACCGGCGCGCTGGGGCTGGAGGCGCTGTCGCGCGGCGCCGCCGGCGCCACATTCATCGAGAACGACCGCGCCGCGCTGGCGGCGCTGCGCGCCAATATCGCCGCCTGCCGGATGGAGGAGCGCGCCCGGGTGGTGGCGGGCGATGCGACGCGCCCGCCGCGCGCCATTGCGCCCTGCGGGCTGGTCTTCCTCGACCCGCCCTATGCGGAAGGGCTGATCCCACGCGCGACCGCGGCACTCATGGCCGCCGGCTGGATCGCCCCTGGCGCCGTGCTGGTCGCGGAGCATGCGCGGGAGGAGGCGCTGGGCCTCGACGGCTGGACGCCGCTCGCCACCCGCACGCATGGCGCCGGCGCCGTCAGCATCCTGCGCCGCGACAGCGCGGGAGCCTGATCCTCGGCACGGGCATTGCAGACCTCCGGCCGAACCACCGGAGACTCTCCCCATGCTGCGCCGCCTCGCCCTTTTGCTGTGCATCGCGACACCCGCCCTGGCGCAGCCTGCGCCGGAATCCGCTTGGCCGACCCGCACCGTCACCATCGTCGTGCCCTATGTGCCGGGCGGCCCATCTGACATCCTGGCCCGCGTGCTGGCCGCGCAACTGCCGGCGGCGATCGGCCAGAACGTCGTCGTCGAGAACCGCACCGGCGCCAACGGCGCCATCGCCGCGCAATACGTCGCGCGGCAGCCGCCCGACGGGCACACGCTCTTCGTCGGGCCGAGTGGCCTGCTCAGCATCACGCCCATCGTCAACACGCGCGCCGGCTTCGACCCGGAGCGCGACTTCACCCCGATCACCATCGCGATCACCGCGCCGAACCTGATGGTGGTGAACCCGGCGGTGCCGGCGCGCACGCTGCCCGAGCTGATCGCCTGGCTGCGCGCGCAGGACGGGCGGGCGAGCTATGGCAGTTCGGGCATCGGCTCCTCAGAGCATCTCGGGATGGAGCTGTTCCGCTTGCGCACGGGTGTGGAGGTGACGCACGTGCCCTATCCGGGCGGTGGTGCCGCGGTGACCGATATCGTGACCGGCACGCTGCCCTTCTCCTCCCTCAACATCGCGACCGTCGCGCCGCATGTGCAGGCGGGCCGGCTGGTCGCGATCGCGGTCGGCGGCACCGCGCGGCATCCGCTGCTGCCGGAGGTGCCGACCATGGCCGAGGCCGGGCTGCCCGGCTTCACCACCGGATCCTGGCATTCGATCGTGGCGCCGCGCGGCCTGAGCACAGCGCTGGCCACCCGCATCCACGCCGCGGTCACCGCCGCGCTGCAGCGGCCCGAAAGCGGGGAACGGCTGGCCGCCACCGGCTTCCAGGTGCAGGCCAGCAGCCGGGAGGCGCTGGCTGCGCTGATCCGCGACGACCTGGCGCAATGGCGGGAGGTGGTGCGGGCGGCGCAGGTCGTCGTCAACTGAGGCGTCGCCTGGGCGCTGCATCGCACAATAGTAACTTGCATCATGCAAGTGACTCCACTAAAAGCCCGGCATGCAGCGCACCGATCTGGCCGCCATGACCTGCCCCATCGCCCGCGGCCTCGGGCGCGTCGGCGAGTGGTGGAGCATCCTGATCCTGCGCGACGCCTTTGCCGGCATGACGCGCTTCGACGAGTTCCAGAAAAGCCTCGGCATCGCGCCAAACATGCTGACCCGGCGCCTCGCCGGGCTGGTCGAGGCCGGGCTCCTGGAGAAGCACCTCTATTCGGCGCGGCCGCCGCGCCACGAATACCGGCTGACCGCGAAGGGCACGGATTTTCGCGAGGTGCTGATCACCCTGCTGGCCTGGGGCAACCGCAACTTCGCGCCCGAGGGCGCCAATACCCAAATCATCGACACCACGACCGGCAGGCCGGCCGAGCCGATGCTGATCGACCGGGTCAGCGGCGCGCCGCTGACCCGGCCGCGCTTCGCGGTGGTGCCTGGCCCGGCCGCGACCGAGGCCACCCTCCGCCGCCACGCCGCGACGCCGCGCCGAACCCTGCTGCCGGAAGCCACGCCATGACCGCCCCGCTTCCCGCCGCTCCGCCGGCGGCAGCCCCGGTCGGGCTCAGCACCACGATGAGCCCGCGCACCCGCATGCTGCTGGAAGGGCCGATCGTGCCGACCCTGCTCCGGCTCGGCTGGCCGAACACGCTGGTGATGCTGGCCCAGGCCTCGGTCGGGCTGATCGAGACCTGGTGGGTCGCGCATCTCGGCACCGATGCGCTGGCCGGCATGGCGCTGGTCTTCCCGGGCTACATGATGATGCAGATGCTCTCGGCCGGCGCGGTCGGCGGCGGCATCGCATCGGCCATCGCCCGCGCGCTCGGCGGCGGGCGGCGCGAGGATGCCGATGCGCTGGTGCTGCACGCGCTGATCATCAACGGGCTGCTCGGGCTGGTCTTCTCGGCACTGTTCCTGGTCTGGGGCGGCGCGCTCTATGCGCTGCTCGGTGGCGAGGGCGGGTCGCTGCAGGCGGCGATCGCCTATTCGCATGTGGTCTTCGCCGGCGCGATCGTGACCTGGATCGGCAATGCGCTGGCAAGCGTGCTGCGCGGCACCGGCAACATGCTGCTGCCGGCGGTCGCGGTGATCGTGGGCGTCGCGCTGCTGGTGCCGCTGTCGCCGCTGCTGATCTTCGGCTGGGGCCCCATCCCTGCACTCGGCGTCGCGGGCGGCGGCTGGGCGGTGCTGGTGGGCGGCACGGTGACCATGGCGATCCTGGCCTGGGCGGTGCTCAGCGGGCGCAGCATCGCGCGCTTGCGCCCGGCGCGGCTGCGGGCCGCGCTGTTCGGGGATATCCTGCGGGTCGGCGCCGTCGCCTCGGTCAGCACCTTGCAGACCACGCTGGTCATCGTGCTGACCACCGGCATCGTCGGCCGCGCCGGTGGGCCCGACGCTGTCGCCGGCTATGGCACCGGGGCGCGGCTGGAATACCTGCTGATCCCGCTGGTCTTCGGGCTCGGCGCGCCACTGGTGGCGCTCGTCGGCACCAATATCGGCGCCGGCCAGCGCGAGCGGGCGCTGCGCATCGCCCTGACCGGATCGGCGCTCTCCTTCGCGGTCTGCGAGGTGATCGGCATCCTGGCCGCGATCTGGCCCGCGACCTGGCTGACGCTGTTCGGGACGGAGCCGGCGCTGATCGAGAGCGGCAGCGCCTATCTGCGGCTGGTCGGGCCGGCCTATGGCTTCTTCGGCATGGGCCTCGCGCTCTATTTCGCCTCGCAGGGCGCGGGCAGGCTGCTCTGGCCGCTGCTCGCCGGCATGCTGCGGCTCGCGGTCGCGGCACTCGGCGGGCTGCTGGCGCTGCATCTCACGGGATCGGTCGGCTGGGTGTTTGGCGCGGTCGCCCTGGCCATGCTGATCTATGGCGCGATGCTGTGGTGGATGGTCGCGGCCGGCGTCTGGTACCGCGGCACCGCCACGCATTAGTCGACGAGCAGATTCACACCTCCGGGCGATTCCGCCCTGCGGTGATCTGCTCTTGGGGAGTCTAAGAATGCGCATTCTCGTGGTCGGTGCCGGCGCGATCGGCGGCTATTTCGGCGGGCGTCTGCTGCAGGCGGGGCGCGACGTCACCTTCCTGCTGCGCCCGAAGCGCGCCGCGCTGATCGCCGAGCGTGGCCTCGTCATCAAGAGCCCCGTGGGCGACGCGACACTCAAGGCGCCGACGGTCACCGCCGATGCGCTCGCGGCGCCCTATGACCTGATCCTGCTGAGCTGCAAGGCCTATGACCTGGAGAGCGCGCTCACTGACGTGGCGCCGGCCGTGGGGCCCGAGAGCGCCGTGCTGCCGATGCTGAACGGCATGCGGCACCTCGACATCCTGGATGCGCGCTTCGGGCCGGCGCGGGTGCTGGGCGGGCAATGCGGGATCGGGACCACGCTCGATGCCGATGGCGCCATCCGCCACCTCAACCCGATGGCGACGATGGGTTTCGGGGAACGCGACGGCAGCCTGTCGCCGCGCGTCAACGCCTTCGCGGAAGCCTGCGCCGGCACCGGCTTCGATGCCAAGGCGAGCACCACCGTGCTGCAGGACATGTGGGAGAAATGGGTGCTGCTGACGAGCATCGCCGCCTCCACCTCCGCGATGCGGGCGCCGGTCGGCGTCATCACCGCCGCACCCGGAGGCGAGGACTTCGTGCTCGGGCTGATGGAGGAATGCATCAGCATCGCGACCGCGTCCGGCCATGCGCCGCGGCAGGCCTTCCTGGAGCGGCTGCGCAGCATGCTGACCGCGCCCGGATCGAAGCAGACCGCGTCGATGTTCCGCGACATCCTGAATGGCGGCAGGGTCGAGGCGGACCACATCGTCGGCGACCTGATCGCGCGCGCCAAGGCGCCGGTGCCGCGGCTCCGCTTCGCCTACACGCACCTCAAGGCCTATGAGGCGCAGCTCACGGGACTATAGTTCGCCCTCAAGCGCCGGCGCCGGCATCCGCCGGCTTGGCTTCCGCGCTGTCAGGGCGCGCCCGGCGCAGCTGATGGTCGCGCGCGGGGCCGCATTCGCGGCCCCGGAGCATCGGCTTCGCCTCGCTCCGCAGAAACCCGTGGCGGCCTGCGGCCGCAGGATCAGGAGCCGGTCCCGCGGCCGAAGGCCGCCACTGGAAAGGCCGGACTGCGAGGCGTCAGCCGATGCAGGCCGAGGCCGCGAATGCGGCCCGCGCGCGACCGACCACCGCGCCGGGTGTATACCTGACAGCGCGAAAGCCAAGCGGCCGGAGGCCGCGCCCGGCGTCTGAGGGCAATGGAAATCCAACCGGCTACCGCCGGCCGAAAAGCTTCTCGAACGCTGGTTTATCGAACTTCAACCACGTCGGGCGGCCATGGCTGCAGGTATTGGCGCGCGGCGTCGCTTCCATCTGGCGGAGCAGCGCGTCCATCTCGGCCGGTGCCAGGCGCCGCCCGGCGCGGATCGAGCCGTGGCAAGCGAGCCGCGCGATGGCGGCATCGAGCCGGAGCTCCAGCGCCGTCGCCTCCTCCCATTCCGCGAGCTCCTCCGCCATGTCGCGGAGCAGCGGCGCGGGATCGGGATTGCCGAGCAGCGCCGGCAGCGCCCGCACCAGCACCGCACCGGCGCCGAAGCCCTCCAGCTCCAGCCCCAGCCGCGCGAGGTCCGGCGCCGCTTCCGCGAGCCGCGCCGCATCGCGCTGCGGCAGCTCGACCACCGCTGGGATCAGCAGCGCCTGGGTGCGGACGCCGCCATCGAGACGCTGAGCGCGCAACGCCTCATGCGTCAGCCGCTCATGCGCGGCATGCTGGTCGACCAGGATCAGTGAACCGTCGGGGGCCTCGGCGAGGATGTAGGTGTCCATCATCTGCGCCACCGCGCGGCCAAGCGGATGCTCGGCGGCGATCGGCGCCTCCTCCCGCGCCGGCGGCAGGGGCGGCGCCATGTGCATGGCGAGACGCCCCTGCGACCAGGGCGCCGGCGTGCGCGAGGGCTGCGCGAAGAAGGGCCGCTGGGTCTCCGCGAAGCCCGCCGCCATCGCCGGCATCGCGGCGACCGCGGGCACCGCCTCGCCCGCGCCGGTCGCCAGCGCCCGGCGCACCGCCGAGATCAGCGCACCGCGCACCGCATCCGGCTGGCGGAAGCGCAGCTCGGTCTTCATGGGATGTACGTTCACATCGACCTGCTCCGGCGGCAGGGTCAGGAAGATCGCGGCCACCGGCTGCCGCCCGGCCGCGATCACATCGCGATAGGCGACGCGTAGCGCGACCCGCAGCATCGGGTCGCGCACCGGGCGGCGGTTCACCACCAGATGCTGCTCGGCCGCGGTCGCACGGCTATGGCTGGGCAGCGCCGCCATGCCTTCGATGTCGAGCATCTCATGCACCGCCTCGACCGGCACCGCCGCGGTGGCGAAATCCGGTCCCAGCAGGTCGCGCAGCCGCTGGGTGCGGTCGGCGACCGGCAAGGTCAGCACGGCGCGGCCATCCACCTCGAGGCTGAAAGCGACCTCCGGCCAGGCCATGGCCAGGCGTTTCACCGCCTCGACCGCGGCATCGGCCTCGGCGCGTGGCGACTTCAGGAACTTGCGGCGCGCGGGCGTCGCGAAGAACAGGTCCCGCACCTCGACCCGGGTGCCTGGCGCGCCGGAGGCTGGCGCGATCTCGGCCTTGCGCCCGCCTTCGACCGCGATGCGGTGCGCGGCGCCGCCCTCGGTGCGGGAGGTGATCGCGAGCCGCGCGACGGCGCCGATCGAAGGCAGCGCCTCCCCCCGGAAGCCGAGCGTCGCGATGCGGAACAGCAGCCCTTCCTCGGGCAGCTTGGAGGTGGCGTGGCGTTCGACGCAGAGCGCCAGGTCGGCCGCGCCCATGCCGGCGCCGTCATCCTCGACCAGGATGCGGTCGACGCCGCCGCCTTCCAGCGCGATGCGCAGACGCCGCGCGCCGGCATCCAGCGCATTCTCCACCAGCTCCTTCACGGCGGCGGCGGGACGCTCCACCACCTCGCCGGCAGCGATGCGGTTGGCAGTGGTCTCGGGCAGGAGGCGAATCGCCATCGATGGAGTTTAGCCCCCTATCCACCCCGTCGCGATGGCCGCGGCCCATTCTTCGCGCCCGGCCGCCCGTGCATCGGCCGCCGCCGCATCCCAGTCATAGGCGACGGCGCGCAGGTCGAAGCTCCAGCCGGCCGGGCCGAGCGTTGCGATCGCATAGCGCGCATGCGGCGCCCCGGCCTCCACCTTATGGGGGAAGGGTGCGTCGTCCACGTAGCCCGGGCAGCCGACGCTGCCGGGATTGAGCGCCAGCCGCCCATCCGGCAGGCGTGTGAGCCGCGCCAGGTGCGAGTGCGCGCAGAGGATCAGCGTGGCGCCGGGCGTCGGCCCGATCCGCACCGCCGCCTCTTCCGGTCGCGCCCGGCGCAGCGCGTCCGGCCCTTCCAGCACCTCCAGCGCATAGGTCAGGTCGGATCCCAGCGTGCCGTGGCAGGCGAGCACGCCCCCCGCAGGCGCCATGAGCGGCGGCAGCGCCGCCAGCCAGGCGCGATGCGTGGCTGTCAGCCGGGCATGGGCGAAGGCATCGGACCGGCCCATCGCGCCCGGCGCGTCCTCCAGCAATTGCCGATCGTGATTGCCGCGGAGCGTCGGGATGCCGCGCGCGATCAGGAGGTCGGCCACCTCCGCCGGCCGCAGCGGGCCGGAGAGGCAGTCCCCGAGGTTGACCACGGCATCCACGCCTTGCCGCGCGATATCGGCGAGCACGGCTTCCAGCGCGAGCAGATTGCCGTGCACATCGGCGATGACCGCGAGCCTCACGCCCCGGATCGCTTTCGCTGCGCGTTGCTGCGCTTCATCGATCCGGTCCCTTGTCTGCCGGGCATCTTCACCGGCTCCAGTGATATCCCCTACGCGGGATCTGCCCGGAGCGCCTCGATCTCCGCCAGCATCGCCGCGGTCGCGGGATGCTCGGGCGGCGCGCCGCCCTCCAGCGCCTTCAAGATCGGGCCGGCAAGCTGCTTGCCGAGCTCGACGCCCCATTGGTCGAAGGCGTTGATGCCCCAGAGCGCGCCGAGGCAGAACACCTTGTGCTCATAGAGGGCCACCAGCGCGCCGAGCGAGAAGGGATCGAGCCGCGGCAGCAGGATGGTCACCGAGGGCCGGTTGCCGGTGAAGACGCGGTGCGGCAGCACCGCCGCGATCCGCTCCTCCGCGATGCCGGCGGCGCGCATCTCGGTGGCGACGGCATCGGCGCCGCGGCCGACCAGCAGCGCCTCGGCCTGCGCCAGCCCATTCGCCAGCAGCTTGCGATGGCTGTCGGCATGGCCGTGATCGGGATTGGCGACCAGGATGAAATCCACCGGCACCGGCACCGGCCCCTGGTGGATGAGCTGCATGAAGCTGTGCTGCGCATTGGTGCCGGCTTCGCCGAAGACCACCGGGCCGGTGGCGCGCGCGACCGGCTGGCCCGACAAGGTCACGCCCTTGCCGAGGCTTTCCATCTCCACCTGCTGGAGATGCGCGGGCAGCCGCGCCAAACGCTCGTCATAGGGCAGCACGGCGCGGGTCGGCAGCTTGAGCGCATTCACATGCCAGGTCTCGGTCAGCGCCAGCAGCAACGGCAGGTTCTCCCGCGGCGGCGCGTGCAGGAAATGCGCGTCCATGGCATGCGCGCCTTCGAGCAGCCGCGCGAAACGGTCCCAGCCCTGGGCGAGCGCGATGGCGAGACCGATCGCCGACCACATCGAGAAGCGCCCGCCCACCCAGTCACGGAAGCCGAAGACGCGGGCCGGCGCGATGCCGAAATCGGCGGTCGCCTGCAGGTTGGTGGAGAGCGCCGCCAGATGCCGCGGCAGCGCCGCCTCCCCCAGCGCATCAGCGAGCCAGGCGCGGACCAGCCGCGCATTGGCCATCGTCTCCTGCGTCGTGAAGGTCTTGCTCGCGATCAGCACGAGGGTGCGCGCGGGGTCGAGATTGGGGCGGATCGCTTCCCAGGCATGGGCATCGACATTGCCGAGGAAATGCGCGCGCAGCTTGTCGTGAGGCCCCGACAGCGCGCGCGCCGCCATGGCCGGGCCGAGATCCGATCCGCCGATGCCGATGTTCAGCACGTCGGTGAAGCGCTCGCCCGTGCTGCCGGTGATCTTGCCGGCATGCAGCGCCTCGACGAAGCTCTGCATCAGGCCGAGCGTATCGTGCACCGTCGCCGAGGCATCCTCCGCCCCCGCACGAAGGCCGGCATCGGCGGGCGCGCGCAGCGCCATATGCATGACGGCGCGGGCTTCGGTCGTGTTGATCGCCTCCCCCCGCGCCATGGCGTCGCGCCGGGCGAAGACCCCGGTCGCGTCGGCCAGCGCCAGCAGCGCGGCGAGCGAGGCTTCGTCCAGGCTGGTGCGCGACAGGTCCAGCACCAGCCCGTCGGCGCGATGCGTCCAGCGCGACGCCCGCGCCGGATCGGCCGTGAAACGCGCGCGGATGTTACGGGCCGCGGGATCGGCGGCCAGATCCGTCACCGCCTGCCAGGCGGCCTCGATGGTATTGCTCATGCGTGAAGTCTCCCGCGCGATGGTGGCGGTGCCGTGGCGGCGCTGGCAATCTCTTCTCCGTGACGGTCCGCCGTGCCCTGCTGCTCTCGCTTCTTGCGCTGCCGGCCGCGGCGCAGCGCCTGGCGCCGCTGTCCGATGACAGCGCGGAGGGCCGCGCCCTGGTCGCACGGTTGCGCGAGGGCGGCCTCGTCCTGTTCTTCCGCCATGCCGATACGGCGGGCGAACCCTGCGACCGCAGCTTCCGCATCGGCGACCGCGCCGGCCAGCGCAACATCTCGCCGCGCGGCCGTGCTCAGGCGGCGGCGATCGGCGCCCGGATGGCAGCCCTCGGCATCCGGATCGCCGAGCCGGTGCTGGCGGGCCCGGTGTTCCGCGCCCGCGACACCGCGGAGCTGGCCTTCGGCGCCACGCGCGTCACCGTCACCGACAGCCTGCTGGCCGATGACTACAGCGCCGGCCGGCTCGACTGGGTGCTGGCCGAGCACCGACGGCTGTTCGGGGAACGGGTGGCGCCGGGCGCCAACCGTGTGCTGGTCGGCCACCGGACGCCGGCGATCATGGTGGTGGGGGATACGATTGCCGGCCGCGCCTTCCCGGAAGGTGCCGCCCTGGTGCTGGCGCCGCGCGATCCGGGCTTCGGCCTGCTCGGCATCCTGGAATTCGCGCCGGTGCCGGAAGGCGGCTTTCACGGGTGCGGGTGAATCCCGCGATGGCGTGAGGCCAACCTCCGGTTCTCGGGGCAGGGCAAGTTCCCGCGGCCGCAGGGCTGCCCCTGGTTTCTGCGGGGCGAGCGCAGCGATGCCCCGGGGCCGCGAAGCGGCCCCGCGCGCGACCGTCAGCCGCCGCCAATGCCGCCCTGACAGCGCGGAAGCCAAGCCGCACGGATGTGCGGCGCCGGCGCTTGAGGCCGAACTATAACCCCGCCGGCTGTCCCGCGATCGCGACCGAGAGCCCGTCCGGCTTCAGCAGGCGCGAAGCGACTGCGGCGAGCCGGTCGCGGCTGATCGCGGCGAGCCGCGCCGGCCGGGCGGCGAGCCAGTCGAGCGGCCGATTGTTCCGCCGGAGCGAGAGCAGGGTGCCGGCGATGCGGCGGCTGTCGGTGAATTGCAGCGGCAGCGAACCCCGGAGATAGGCGATCGCGTCCGCGCGCTCGGCCTCGGTCGGTCCGTCCTCAGCCATGCGGCGCCATTCGGCGGTGGTCACCGTCAGCGCTTCCGCCACCTTGGCATTCTGGGTCGCCAGCCCGCCGGTGATCAGCGCCTGGCCGTAGAGCACGTCGAGCCCGGCGCTGATGCCATAGGTCAGCCCGCGTTGTACGCGGACGGCCTGCATCAGGCGGGAGGAGAAGCCGCCGCCGCCCAGCACCCTGAGCATCACCTGCGCCGCCTCCCAATCCGGATCCTGCACGGCGAGGCCGGGCTGGCCGAAGAGGATGGTGGATTGCGGGAAGGGCATCGGCACCACGCGGCTGCCGAAATCGATGAAAGGCGGCAGCGCCGGCGGCGCTTCCGGCGCGCCCGGCGGCAGCGCCGCGAACAACGTCGTCAGCAGCGCGCGCAGCTCCGCCGGATTGATCGCGCCGGCGACCGCCACCAGCAGCCCGTCGCGGCGGATCTGGCGGGCATGGGCGGCCCGGATCGCGGCCTCCGGGATGGCGGCGAGGCTTTCGGCGGTGCCGCCGGTCGGGCGACCCGCGGGATGATCCGGAAAAGCCGTCGCCCAGAAGGCGCGGCGCGCCTGGCCGCCCGGGGTTTCCATCACCTGCCGGGCGCCGGCGACGGCCCGGGCGCGGACCCGCTGCAGCGCATCGGCGTCGAAGCGCGGCGCCGTCATGGCAAGCCGCGCCAGCCGCAGCGCCGCCGGCACCGCATCGCGCAGCGCGCGGAAGCCGCCCTCGAAGCCGTCGCGCTGGCTGTCGAAGCTCAGCGAGATGGCATCGTCGCGCAGCGCATCGGCGAATTCGCGGGCGCGCAGATCCCCGGCGCCCTCGGTGAGGAGGGAGGCCATGAGCGCCGTGGTGCCTTCCTCCCCCGCCTTTTCCAGCCCCGCGCCGCCCTGCCAGGACCAGGCGAGGGAGACCACCGGCACCGAATGATCCTCGGTGAGCCAGGCGCTGATGCCATCGCTCTCGATGACCTGGATCGGCAGGGTGAAGCCCTCGGCCATCTCAGGTGGTCTCCGGCAGCAGCCATCCGATGGCATCGAGCGGCGCGCCGAGCACCGCGCGCGCCGCCGCCGTCACCTGTTCGGGCGTCACGGCGCGGATGCGGGAAGGCCAGTATTCCACCACCTCCACCGGCAGGCCGGAGGCGAGCGCGGTGCCGAGCATGCGCGGCGCCGCGCCGATGCCGTCGAGCGACAGCAGGGCGCCGGCGGTGATCTGGCGGATCGAGCGGGCGACGAGGGCCGGGTTGGCGCCCTCCTGCAGCAGCTTTTCGATGACCGCGGCGGCGGCGGCTTCCAGCCGCTCCGGCGCGGTGCCGCGGCCGGGCATGGCGGAGACCAGGAATTCGCCGGCGCCGACCGCGTCGGCATCATAGCCGGCATTGGCCGTGACCGCGATTCCGGTCTCCACCAAGGCCTCATGCAGCAGGCTGCCCTGGCCGCCGCCAAGCATATGGGCCAGCACTTCCAGCGGCCAGGCCTGCTCCGCCTCGCCATAGGTCAGGGTCGGCGCGAACCAGGCGCGCAGAAAGCTGCCTTCCCGGATCGCGGCGCTGCGGGTGACCAGCCGGCGCTCCACGGGGGCAGGAGGCGGCGGGGCGCGGTCGCGCGGGGTGGTGGGGCGGGCAGGGACGCCGCCGTAATGCTGTTCGACGAGGCGCTCCAGCGCCGCCGGCTCGGCGTCGCCGGCGATCACCAGCACCGCATTCGCGGGCGCGTACCAGCGCTCGAAGAAGGCCACGAGATCGGCGTGGCGGATGGCGCGGATCTCCTCCGGCCAGCCGATGATCGGGCGGCCATGCCAGTGCTGGCGGCCCCACATCCCGGCCTGGAAGGCTTCGCGGAACAGGGCGCGCGGATTGCTGTCGGTGCGCTGGCGCCGTTCCTCCAGCACCACGGACAGCTCGGCCGCCATTTCCGGCGGCGGGAACAGGGGATGGGCGCAGCGGTCCGCCTCCATCCCCATGATGAGCGCCAGGTGCGAGGCCTCGACCTGCTGGAAATAGGCGGTGACGTCGCGGGAGGTGAAGGCGTTGTCGTTGCCACCCTCCCGTGCCACGCGCTGGGAGAGCGCGCCGGAGGGCACGTTGCGGCTGCCCTTGAACATCATGTGCTCGAGGTAATGGGCAATGCCGGAGAGCCCCTCCGGGTCCTCGCCGCCGCCGGCGCCGTAGAACAGGTACTGGCAGATCACCGGCACCCGGCGGCTCTGCACGAAGGCGACCCGCAGCCCGTTCGGCAGGCTCCAGAGCTGGGCGCCGTAGAGCGGCCGCTCGCCCTGCGGCGGGGTGAAGGCGGCGGCATGCCGCTTGGGCGCCGCCGCGCAGAGGCAGGCGCCAGTGACGAGGGCGGTCCGGCGGGACATGCGGATCATGGATCCAGCATGACGCGGCCGCCGCGCAGCGGGAAGGTGTTCGTGCTCAGAACAGGCCGAGGAAGGGGCGGCGCGGGCGCTGGATGATCGGCGTCTCGCCCGCGGTCGCGTCGCGGCCGAGGGCCGCATTCTCCCTGAGGCGGGCATTCTCGCGGTTCGGATCGACCGCGGTGCCAGGCGGCGGCGGGTCGCGCCAGAACATCAGCCGGTCTGTGAAGCTGCGATCCGGCGCGTCGAGCCGGCCGCTCTCCTCATCCACCCGGCGGCGGATGTCGTCGGACACGGGACGGCCGGCCTGGGAGAGCAGCGCCGCCTCGGCACCGCTGGCGCGGGCGGTGGAGGCCGGGGCCAGGGCAGCGCCGGGGACCAGCGTGGCCTCGGCCGCATCGCGCGCGCTGCGCTCCTGCGGGCGGGTGGCGCCCGGGCGCGGCGTCGGCAGGGAGCTCATGTCCGGCGGCATCGAGAGCGGGGCCCGGGTCAGCACCGCGAACTCATCCGGGGCGTCCCGGGTCAGGCCCAGGGTCCGCATGGTGTCGGACCCGCAGGCGCCCACGGCCAAAGGCAGGACCAGGGCGATCAGGGCGAGACGGGCAGGGCGCATGCTCATGCCTCCTTCTTAGGGGCGGCGCTGGGCCGGAACAAGGCGTCGATCACCAAGGCGACAACGCCACAGACGATGGCGGCATCGGCCAGATTGAAGACATACCAATGCCAGCCCCAAGCGTGGGCGTCCACGAAATCGACGACGGCGCCGAAGCGCAGCCGGTCGATCACATTGCCCACCGCACCGCCGATCACGGCCCCGAGAGCGATCGCGGTCAGCCGGTTCTCCGCCCGGGCCAGCCAGCGCAGCAGGAACAGGGCGACCAGCGCCGCCACCACCGACAGGGCGATCTGGTGCCAGGCGCTGTCGCCGGTCAGCATCCCGAAGGTGACACCGCGGTTCCAGACCATGGTGAGGTCAAGCCCGAGGGGCCCGGCCGCCAGCAGCTTCACCTGGCCGAGCTCCTGCAGCCGGAGCCCGTCGAGGATCCACCATTTGCTCGCCTGGTCGGCGGCGAGGATGCCGGCCGCGAGCGGCAGGCCGAGGCGCAAGCTCATGCCCGCTCCACCACATCATCGCAGCGGAGGCAGAGCGTCGGGTGCCGGGGCGAGGTCCCGACCTCCGGCAGCACCCGCCAGCAGCGGGCGCATTTCTCACCGGGCGCCACTGCGAAGTCGACCGCGAGCGGCGCGCCGGCGGCTTCCGGCGCCAGGGTCGCGGCCGAGACGATGGCAGTCTCGGCCCATTCCGCGGCGCTCAGCAGCAGGGCGTCCTCGGCCGGGAGATGCAGGACCGGGGCGGCCTGCAGGCTGGCCCCGATGGTGCCGGCACGGCGGGCTTCCTCCAGCACGCCGGTCACCGCGCCGCGGATCTCCCGGATGCGGGCCCATTTCGCGGCCAGCTCCGGGTCGCGCCAGCCTTCGGGGATGAAGGGGAAGTCGAGCAGGTGGATGCTGCCCTCCTCATCCGGGAAGCGGGCGAGCCAGGCCTCCTCCGCGGTGAAGGCCAGCACCGGGGCGAACCAGGCGCAGAGGCAGCGGTGCAGCACGTCGAGCACCGTGCGCGCGGCGCGGCGTCGCAAGCTCCCCGCATGGTCGCAGTAGAGCGCGTCCTTGCGGATGTCGAAGTAGAAGGCGCTGAGGTCGATGTTGCAGAAATTATGCAGCTCCGGCAGCACCCCGGCCCAGTCATGGGTCTCGACCGCGGTGCGGATGCGGGCATCGAGCTCCGACAGGCGATGCAGCACCCAGCGCTCCAGCTCCGGCAGCTCGGCATGCGCGACCGTCTCGGCATCGGTGAAGCCGTCGAGGCTGCCGAGCAGCCAGCGCAGCGTGTTGCGGATGCGGCGATAGAGCTCCGCCTGCTGCTTCAGGATCTCCGGCCCGATGCGCAGATCGAGCGCGGTGTCGGAGTTCATCACCCAGAGGCGCAGGATATCGGCGCCGTACTGCTTCATCACCTCCTGCGGCGCAGTGACGTTGCCGAGCGACTTCGACATCTTGCGACCCTGCTCGTCGAGCACGAAGCCATGGGTCAGCACCGCCTTGAAGGGGGCGACGCCGTTGGTGCCGACCGATTCGAGCAGCGAGGAATGGAACCAGCCGCGATGCTGGTCGGAGCCTTCCAGGTAGAGGTCGGCCGGGAAGGGCAAGCCGCGCGGCGGCAGCACGAAGGCATGGGTCGAGCCGCTCTCGAACCACACATCGACGATGTCCATCACCTGCTCGTAATCGGCCGCGTTGCGGTCGGGGCCGAGGAAGCGGGCGGCGGCGCCGGGCTTGTACCAGGCATCCGCGCCTTCGGCCGCGAAGGCTGCGCAGACGCGGTCGATGATCGCCTGGTCGCGCAGCGGCTCCCCGCTCTGCTTCGAGACGAAGATCGGGATCGGCACGCCCCAGGCGCGCTGGCGGCTGATGCACCAGTCGGGGCGCGCCGCGACCATGGAGCCGATGCGGTTGCGCCCGGCTTCGGGGACGAAATGGGTCTTGGCGATGGCGTCCAACGCCTTGGCGCGGATCGCATTCTCATCATCCATCGCGATGAACCATTGCGGCGTCGCGCGGAAGATCACCGGCTTCTTGGAGCGCCAGCTATGCGGGTAGCTGTGCGTCAGCTTGCCGGTGGCGGCCAAGGTGCCGGCCGCCTTCATCGCCTCATAGATCGCGGCATGCGCCTTGAAGACGTGCAGGCCGGTGAAGCCCGGCGCGTGGATGGTGAAGGTGCCGTCGTCGTTCACCGTCTCGGGTATCGGCAGGCCATGCAGGCGGCCGAGGTTGAAGTCATCCTCGCCATGGCCCGGCGCGATATGGACGAAGCCGGTGCCGGCATCGGTCGTGACGAAATCACCGGCCAGCAGCGGCACGTCGAATTCATAGCCCTGGCCGCGCAGCGGATGCGCGGCGATGGCGCCGGCGAGCTCCGCGCCCTTCAGCACCCGCTTGATGCTGTGGGCGCCGATCCCGGCTTCCTTCGCGAAGCCGGGCAGCAGCGGCAGCGCCACCAGCAGCCGGTCGCCGATCGCGAGCAGCGAGCCCTCGGCAACGCCTTCCACATGGACCAGCGCGTAGTCGATCTCCTCGCCATAGGCGACGGCGCGGTTGCCGGGAATGGTCCAGGGCGTCGTGGTCCAGATCACCACATCGGCGCCGACCAGATCGGCCGCCTTCGCCTTCAGGATGCGGAAGCGGCCATGCAGGGTTGGCGAGACATGGTCGTGGTATTCGATCTCCGCCTCGGCCAGCGCGGTCTTCTCGACCGGGCTCCACATCACCGGGCGCAGGCCGCGATAGAGCGAGCCGTTCATCAGGAACTTGCCGATCTCGCGCGCGATCGCGGCTTCGCTCGGGAGATCCATGGTGGCGTAGCGATCGGCCCAGTCGCCGGCGACGCCGAGGCGGATGAATTCCTGCCGCTGCACATCGAGCCAATGCGCGGCATAGGCGCGGCATTCGGCGCGGAAATCCAGCACCGGCACCGCGTCCTTATCGCGGCCTTTGGCCCGGTACTCCTCCTCGACCTTCCATTCGATCGGCAGGCCGTGACAGTCCCAGCCGGGGATGTAGTTGGCGTCGTGGCCGGCCATCTGCGCGGCGCGGTTGATGACGTCCTTCAGGATCTTGTTGAGCGCATGCCCGATATGCAGGTTGCCGTTCGCATAGGGTGGGCCGTCATGCAGCACGAAGGGCGTGCGGCCCTTGGAGCGCTGCCGCAGCTTCTCCCACAGGCCCATGCGCTGCCAGCGCTCCAGCATCGCCGGCTCGCGCTTCGGCAGGTCGCCGCGCATCGGGAAGGGGGTGTTCGGCAGAAAGACGGTGCCGCGGTAGTCGCGAGGCTCGGCGGGGGCGTCGTTCATGGTCTTCGCTATCTCGGGCCGACGGGTCGGCAATGGCGCGCGTGGCAGGACCCGGCCCCTCAGGGGGCCGGAATGGTAATTCGCGCGGGATGCACCGGGGCCATGGCAGGCTTATGGGGAGGCGGGACGCGCGAGGTCAAGCGGGAGGGGTTATAGCTATGCCCTCAAGCGCCGGGCGCGGCCTCCGACTGTTGGTCGCGCGCGGGGCCGCATGCGCGGCCCCGAGCATCGGCTTCGCCTCGCTCCGCAGAAGCCTGTGCCGGCCTCCGGCCGCGAGGAAGACGTCAGGCGAGGCCGAGAAGCCGCCGCGCTTCCGCCGCATCGGCGGCGATCGCCGCGGTCAGCGCCTCCAGCCCGTCGAACTTCAGGTCGGGGCGCTGGAAATGCAGCAGCTCGACCGCGATTTCCTGCCCGTAGAGGTCTTCGTCGAAGTCGAAGAGATGGGTCTCCAGCCGGGTCTGCGGGTCGCCGCCGAGAGTCGGGCGGCGGCCGATATTGGCGACCCCGGGCACCAGCCTTCCATCGGCCAGCCGCGCGCGCACCGCATAGACGCCCCGCGCCGGCTCCAGGTGCCGGCCGATCCACATGTTGGCGGTCGGCCAGCCCAGCACCCGGCCGAGCTTGTCGCCATGCACCACCTCCCCCTGGATCGCCCAGGGCCGGCCGAGCAGGGTGGCGGCGCGTTCCGGATAGCCGTCCTGCAGCAGCCGGCGGATGCGGGTCGCGCTGATCGGCCCCTCCGCGTCGGAGAGCGCCGGCACGATGGTGAGGCCGATGCCGCGCTTTTCCGCCTCCCGCGCCAGGAAGCCGGCATCGCCGCCCTTGCGGTGGCCGAAGGCGAAGTCGTGGCCGCAGGCGAGATGCCCGGCGCCCAGCGCCCGGTGCAGCACCTGCTCCACGAACTCCTCCGCCGTCATGGCGGCGAGGCCGGTGTCGAAGGGCAGCGCATGCACCACACGCACCCCCGCCGCGGCGAGGGCGGCGCATTTCTCCCCCAGCAGGGTCAGGCGGAAGGGCGGGTCGTCGGGGCGGAAATGCTCGCGCGGATGCGGCTCGAAGGTGAGCACGGCGGGCGTCAGCTCCGGCCGCGCCGCATGCGCCGCGCGCAGCACCGCCAGGTGACCGAGATGCACGCCATCGAAGTTGCCGAGCGCCACGGTGCCGCCGCGCGCGGCGTCCGGGATGCTGTGCCAATCGGTCAGCAGCAAGGGGGCGCTCATTTCTCGCCCGGCAGCAGCCAGCGCGGCACCGGCGGCGGCTCGAACCCCGCCAGGCTGTCGAGCGCAGCCGCGGGATCGGCCGCGACGCGCGCCAGCGCCCGCGTCGCTGGCTGCAGGAAGCCTTCGGCGACCATGTGGTCGAACATCGCCATCTGGCGCGACCAATAGCCTTCGACGTCGATGAAGCAGGCGGGCTTGCGGTGGATGCCGAGCTGCAGCCAGGTCAGCACCTCCACCACCTCCTCGAGCGTGCCGAAGCCGCCGGGCAGCACCGCGAAGCCGTCCGACAGCTCCGCCATCATGGCCTTGCGTTCATGCATGGTCGCGACGACGCGCAGCTCGATGCCGTTCCGCTTCCCGGCCTCCCGTGCCAGCAGCCCGTGCGGGATGATGCCGATGACCTCGGCCCCGGCCTCGAGCGCGGCATCGGCCACCACCCCCATCAGCCCGACCGCGCCGCCGCCATAGACGAGGCCGAGGCCCCGGGCCGCGATCCCCCGCCCCAGGGCCTCGGCCGCTGCGCGATAGGCAGGCCGGTTGCCGGTCGAGGCACCGCAGAAGACGCAGACCCGTTTCATCGCCAAACGCCCGTACTCCAATGGCTGGAATCCAGCCCGTCCGCCGCGCGCAGGCTGCGCCCCAGAGCGCTTCCGCCCGCCCGCGATCGGCCGTGATGCGCGGCGAGCGATACAGGGGAATATCAACGCCCTCAAGCGCCGGCGCCGGCATCCGCCGGCCTGGCCTCCGCGCCGTCTGGTATGCGCCGGGTGCAACTGTCGGTCGCGCGCGGGCCGCATTCGCGGCCTCGGGGCATCGCTTCGCTCGCCCCGCAGGGGCCAGTGGCGGCCTGCGGCCACGTGGAACGCCGTAGTTTCGCTGAGCCCCGGCGGTTGATGCGGGGCGAAAGCGCTCTAGGATCGCCCGGCTGTTGAAAAGGATCGCAAGCGCAATGCCCGCAACCGATATCGGCTCCTCCGAACGCCTGCTCGCGGAGCTGCGCGGCTGGGTGGAGCATGAGACGCCGACCACCGACCCGGTTGCGGTCAGCGCCCTGATCGGTCGGGCGGAGGCGGAGCTGCGCGGCGTCGGCGGCGCGGTGGAGCGGGTCGCCGGCCGCAACGGCTATGGCGACAACCTGATCTGCCGTACGCCCGGCGAGGGCAGGCCGGTGCTGGTCGCAGGCCATCTCGACACCGTCTGGGACCACGGCACGCTCACCAGCTCGATGCCCTGGCGGGTCGAGGGCGACAAGGCCCATGGCCCCGGCATCTACGACATGAAGGCAGGCAGCTTCGCGGCCTTCCATTCGGTGCGGGAGATCCTGCGCCAGAAGGTGAAGACCAGGCGTCCGATCACCCTGCTGCTGACCCCGGATGAGGAGGTCGGCAGCCCGACCAGCCGCGCCATCATCGAGGCGGAGGCGCAGAAATCCTGCACCGTGCTGATCCCGGAACCCGCCGGGGCCGGCGGCGCCTGCGTGACGGCGCGCAAGGGCGTCGGCCGCTTCGTGATGACGATCGCCGGCCGTAGCGCCCATGCCGGCGGCAATTGGCAGGACGGGCGCAGCGCCGTGGTGGCGCTGGCCCGGAAGATCCTGGAGATCCACGCGCTGACCGACCTCCCCGGCGGCACCACCACCAATGTCGCGCCGGTCTTCGGCGGCACGCGGCCGAATGTCGTGCCGCCCGAGGCCGGCTGCGAGATCGACTTCCGAGTCGCGACCGTCGAGGACGGCATCCGCATCGAGCAGGCCATCAAGGCCATGGCCGGCGATGACGGCGATGGCATCACCATCACCGTCACCGGCGGCATGAACCGGCCGCCGATGGTGGAGACCCCGGCGGCGCTGGCCCTCTATGAACGCGCCAGGGGCTTCGCGGCGGAGCACGGCTACGAGCTGCCGAAGCAGTATCGCGGCGGCGGCTCGGACGGGAACTTCTCCGCGGCCCTCGGCGTGCCGACGCTGGATGGGCTCGGCTGCACCGGCGCCGGCGCGCATGCGCCCTTCGAGCACATCATCTGGCGCGACTTGGCGCCGCGCTGCGCCACGCTCTGCGCCCTGCTGGAGACGATCGAGGGTTGAAGTTCTCCGTCGCGCTGCTGGCGCTCTGGCTCGCGGCGGCCGGTGCCGCCGCGCAGCCGCTGTTTCCGCCCGGCAGCGCGATCGGGCTGGAACCGCCATCGGGCTTCGTGCCGAGCCTCGCCTTCTCCGGCTTCGAGCAGCGCGAGACCCGCACCGCCATCATTTTCGCCGAACAGCCGCCGGCGCCGCCGGAGGCGCTGCGCGCCAGCCTCGCCGCGCCGCGCCTGGCGCGGCAGGGGATCAGCGCGGAAGCCACCACGACGCCACGCGTCGCCGGGCGCGAGGCGGTGCTGGTGCGCGGCCGTCAGGGCGAAGGCGGCGCGGCGCGGGCGATCTGGCTGATGATGCTGCCGGGCCAGGGCTTCACCGCTTTCGTCACCGCGACCCTGCCGCGCTACCCTGCGAGCGCCGAGGAAGCCGGCACGGTCGAGCGCGCCCTGCTTTCCGTCGCGCTGCGCGCGCCGGACCCCGCCGCCGCGCGCGCCGCCCTGCCCTTCGCCTTCGACGAGACGGCCAACCTGCGCTTCGCCGGCGCCATGGCCGGCTCGGTCGCGGTGCTGATGCCGGCGGGCAGATCCTCCGCAGATCTGACGGCGCCGCGGCTCAGCATCGCCTCCGCCCTGCAGGCGGCGCCGCGCGAGGCCGATCGCCGCCGCGCCGCCGAGGAGGCGCTGCGTGCCACCATTCCGAATGCGCAGATCGACGGCAGTGCCGCACTCCGCCTCGGCACCGCCGAGGCTGTGATGCTGCGGGCGCAGGCCGGACCGCGCCGGCTGCAGCAATGGCTGATCTTCTCCGAAAGCGGGGCGACGCTCCGCGTGCTGGCGGAAGCCAGCGAGCGCGACTTCACGCGGCTGCTGCCGGAATTCGAGCAGGTGGTGGCCTCGATCCGGCGGCCGTGACGCGGGCGGATGGCGGCGCCGGTCAGGGCGGCGCGGTCAGCTTCAGCGGCGGCCCGCCGGCTGCCGGATACTCGTAATAGCCGAGGGCGCTGCTCGGCTGCGGCTCACCCCTGCCGATCGGCGCGAAATCGGTCTTGCCATTGGAGCCTACGGTGCGAATGCGCCAGCGCGCGCGAAGCTGCTCGGCAAGCCCCTTGGGGTCGCCCTGGTTGCAGCCGAAGCTGATGAAGCCGGCGCCCGCTTCGAATTTCCCCGCCGGCACGGCGGCCGCATCGGCATCGCCCCAGGTGACCGTCCCGCTGCCGCTGACGGAGACGCTGTATTCCAGGAACATGTATTCCGGGTTGGAATGCCCGAAATAGTCGATGCTCGCGATCGAGGCCAGGTTCTTCAGCTTGTCCGTCAGCCCCTGCTTGTCCCGGATTTCCTGGACGCTGAATTTCCCGCCGCCGGCGGCTTTGCTCAGGACATTGAGGAAATGCCGTGGATTCCTCTGCTTCGATCGGATCAGCGCTGGGCATGATTCGGCGGAGAACAATCCCCAGAGGCAGGTATCGGAATAGGTGTAGGTGACCGAGTTGTGCTCCTTGTCCTGCTTCTCGACGCGGGTTTCGTAGGACGGCGCGAAGATGATGATCAGGACGTTCGAGCCGTATTTCCTGGCACGGGCCACCGCGGGATTCATGAAGTTGTAGGGAAAGCGGTCATGTCCGCCGGGATCATTGACGCTGATCCCGCCGACGATGATGACATGAGTCCCGGCCACAAGCGCCCTCCAGCCTGGCACGTGACGACTTGAGATCGGATCGGCCGAACAGTCTGAGTCACGCGGTCACACGAAGGGCCGGCGCATGATGCGTGCGCGAATGCGACGCATCGTGCCCGGCCCATTCCGCAGCTAATCGGATCGGCGCCGCACCGGCCAGTCACGAGGCGGCGACCCCGCCGGCGGCGCCCGCTCAGGCGGCTGAGGCCGCCTGCGGCGACTTGAGCGGCCTCGGCTGTCCATCCTCATCGACGGCGACGAAGGTGAATTCCGCCTCCGTCACCTTGACGCGTTCGCCGCAGCCGCGCCGCAGCACCCAAACCTCTACGTCGAGGGTGATCGAGCTGCGGCCGACCCGCTTCACATCGGCGTAGAAGCAGACGGAATCACCCACCTTCACCGGCTGGATGAACACCATGCTGGAGACGGCGACGGTCACCGCGCGGCCTTCGACGAGCTTCGCCACCGCCATGGCCGCCGCTTCATCCATCGAGGCCATGATCCAGCCGCCGAAGATGTCGCCCGCCGGGTTGGTGTGGGCCGGCATCGCCAGATGTCGTGCCGCAAGCTCTCCACGCGGCTCCGCCACAGGCGGCAGTTCCTGTTTCGGCGCTGATACTTTCGGTGGTGATACGTGGGTCGAACCCATGGAGCCTCCATTCATTTTGGACGCTCCCACAGGCCAATGTTGCGCTGCAGCATGCCGAATGCAAGGGCGCCGTCGCCCAGGCCGTCGATTATCGGCCCACCTCACGCCCCTGTCGCCAGCACCCGCTGGAACACCGGCACCGCTGCCGCGAGATCCGCGAGGCGCACGCATTCGTGGGGGGTATGGGCGGTGTCGATGGTGCCGGGGCCGAGCACCACGCAGGGCGCCAGCGCCTGCAACTCGCTGGCGTCGGTGCCGTAAGGGGCGGTGCGGGCGGGTCGGCCGGCCTCGCGCTCCGCGAGCCGCACCAGCGGATGGTCGGTGGGAAGTTCCGGGGGCGTGCCCTCGGCGCGCTCCTGCAATGCGATGCCGGCGCGCTCGGCAGCCTCGCGCACGGCGCGCACCACCGGCATCCAGTCGACATTGCGGCTGCGGCGGAATTTGATGCGCGCGGTCGCCTTGGCGACGGTGACGTTCACCGCGGTGCCATGATTGTCGATGACCAGGTTAAAGTCGGAGAAGGGCGGATCATAGGCGGCATCCTGCAAGGCCGGATCGCTGCGCAGCCGCGCATGGATCTCGCGCATCTCCATGAGGAAGGGCAGCAGCGCCCAGTTGGCATTCACCCCCTGCCCCGTGGAGGAATGCGCCTGCACGCCGGTCGCGACCGCGGTGAATTCGATCTGACTGCGATGCCCGCGCACCGGGATCATGCCGGTCGGCTCGACCACGAAGATCCCCTTGAGACCGAGCCGCCTCGCCGCATCGGAGGCCGCGATGGCGAGCGCGCCTTCCTTCGTCGTCTCCTCATCAGTGGTGATCAGCAGCGTGACCGGCACATCCGCCGGCATCGCCCTGGCGGCCAGGATCGCGGCGGCGACCTGGCCCTTCATGTCGACGCTGCCGAGGCCATGCAGCACGCCATCCGCGAAGCGCGGTGCCCAGGCATCCGTGGTCCAGCCGGTCGCCGGCACCGTGTCCATATGGCCGGAGAGGGCGTGGCCGCCGGGCGGGCCGCGATGCGCGACCAGCGCCCGCTTCGCGACGCCCGCCTTGTCTGTGTAGTCCAGCCGCTCGACCTCGAAACCCGCGAGCTCCGCCTCGATGCGGTCGGCGATGGCGCGGTTCGGCAGCGCGGAGCGGCTGTCGATCGCGATCAGGTCGGAGGCGAGGCGAAGAAGCGCTGGCTCGGTCATGCGCAATCCCTTGCAGGGGAGCGCCGGCCGGGCAAGTCTCCCGCGCCATGACCGACGCCATCGCCTATCTCGACCCGCGCTCCGGCGCCACCTATCCGCTCGACGTCCCCCGCTGGTGCGGGGATGACGGCGCGCCCCTGATGCTGACGCCGATGCCTGGCATCGGCCGGGACGCGATCCGGCAGGAGGCGCGCTCCCTCTGGCGCTATGCCGCCGCCCTGCCCTTCCTGCCGGAGGCGCCGATCACCATGGGCGAGGGTTGCACGCCCTTGGTGCCGCGCGTGTTCGCGGGCGCCACGGCGCTGCTGAAATGTGAATGGCTGATGCCGACCGGGTCCTTCAAGGATCGCGGCGCCGCCGTGATGCTCTCGCTGCTGCGCGCCCAGGGCATCGGGCATGTGCTGGAGGACAGCTCCGGCAATGGTGGTGCTGCCATCGCAACCTATGCGGCGGCGGGAGGCATGCGCGCCAAGATCCTGGTGCCCGCCACCACCAGCCCCGCCAAGACCGTGCAGTCCCGCGCCGCCGGCGCCGAGATCGAGCTGACGCCGGGCAGCCGCCAGGATTGCGCGGACGAGGCGCTGCGCCAGGGGCAGGCACGGCGGGACGGCATCTTCTACGCCAGTCACAACTGGCATCCCTTCTTCCTGCAGGGTACCAAGACGCTCGCCTATGAGCTGTGGGAGGACCTCGGCTTCCGGGCACCCGACAACATCATCGTGCCCTGCGGTGCCGGATCGAACGTGCTCGGCTGCGGCATTGGCTTCTCCGAGCTGCTGCGAGCGGGCGGGATCGACCGGCTGCCGCGCATCTTCGCGGCACAGCCGGCGAATTGCGCCCCGATCGCGCGCGCTTTCCTGGGCGAAGCGCCGGCCGCGCCGCTTCCGACCATGGCGGAGGGCACCGCAATCGCCGAGCCGATCCGGCTGCGCGAGTGCCTCGGCGTGCTGGAGCAGACCGAAGGTGGTGCCGTGATGCTGACCGAGGCCGAGATCGCCGCGGCCGCGCTGGACCTCGCCCGCGGCGGCATCTACGCCGAGCCGACCAGCGCCCAGGCGGCGGCGGCCTTCGCGAAGCTGCTGGAGGCCGGCACGATCCGCGCTGGAGAGACGAGCGTGGTGGTGCTGACCGGCACCGGCCTGAAGGCGACGCCGCGCTTCGCCGAATTGATGGGAGTGGCGCTGTGACAACCCTCGATGATCTGCCGACGCCCTGCCTGGTGCTCGACCTCGGCATCCTGAAGCGCAACCTGGCGCGGATGCAGGCGGCGGTCGCGCGCCATCCGGGCCTGATCCTGCGCCCGCACATGAAGACCGCGAAGAGCGTGGATGTCGCGGCGCTGGCGGCACCCGGCTTCGGGCCGATCACCGTCTCCACCGTGGCCGAGGCAAGGTACTTCGCGGAAGCCGGCTGGCGCGACCAGATCTACGCGGTCGGTGTCACGCCGCAGAAGCTGGACGCGCTGGCGGCACTCGGCGCCGACATCAAGCTGATCACCGATGACCTCGACGCGGCGCGCGCCATCGCGGCCCATCCCGGCAAGCTCCGCGCCCTGATCGAGATCGATGTCGGCGAAGGCCGCGGTGGCGTCCCGCCCGAAAGCGAGGAGTTGCCGGCGATCGCCGCGGCACTCGGACCCAAGCTGGCGGGCGTCTTCACCCATGCCGGCCATTCCTATCGCGGCCGCGACATACCGACCATGGCGGCGATCGCGGAGACCGAGCGCGCCGGCGTGGTGCGCGCGGCGGAGCGGCTGCGCGCTGCCGGGCATGCGGTGCCGATCGTCTCCATGGGCAGCTCGCCGACCGCGCTGCATGCCGAGCATCTCGAGGGGATCACCGAGCTCCGCGCCGGCGTCTACATGTTCGGCGACCTGTTCCAGGCGCAGCTCGGCACCCATGCACCGGAAGATATCGCCCTGACCGTGCTGACCTCGGTCACCGGGCGGAAGCCGGCGCGCAACGCGGTGCTGGTCGATGCCGGTGCGCTCGCGCTCTCCAAGGACCGCAGCACGGAAGCGGCACCGCGCGACTACGGCTTCGGCCTGGCGCTCGACATCGATGGCGGGGATGCCTTCGGGCAGGCGACGGTGACCCGCACCCATCAGGAGCATGGCGAGGTGACCGGTCCGGCGCCGCTGCCCTTCGACCGGCTGCCGATCGGGGCAAGGCTGCGCATCGCGCCGAACCACACCTGCCTGACCGCGGCAGCGCATGAGCGCTACCATGTGGTGGATGGCGGGCACGAGGTGCTGGCGGTCTGGCCGCGCGTGAATTTCTGGTAGCGCTTGCGCGAAACCCGCGCCGGGGCTTTCCTCTCTGCATACAAGAGCACAGAGGGAAACGGTCCATGATCCATCGCAGGACGATGCTCGCGGCCCTGCCGGCCGTGGCCCTGGCCGGCACGACGCATGCCCAGGAACCCTGGCCGCAGCGCCCGATCCGCATCATCGTCGGCTTCGCCGCCGGCGGCGCCACCGACATCACCACCCGCACCCTGGCGCCCAAGCTGCAATCGCTGCTCGGGCAGTCGATCATCGTCGACAACCGCCCGGGCGCCGGCGGCAACCTGGCGACCGAGCTCGTCGTGCGCGCCCAGCCTGACGGCTATACGCTGCTGATGGGCACCATCGGCGCGCTGGCGATCAACCCGACGCTCTATGGCAATCTCACCTTCGACCCGCAGGCGGACCTGACGCCGATCGCCATGGCGGGCGATATCCTGAACATCCTGGTCGTCCCCACCGATCGGCCCTGGCGGAACGTGGCGGACCTGATCGCCGCGGCGCGGGCGCAGCCGGACACCCTGACCTACGGCTCCTCCGGCATCGGCGGCGCCGGCCATCTGGCGGGCGCGCTGCTGGACCAGGAGGCGCGCATCCGGACCATCCACGTGCCTTACCGCGGCGGTGGCCCGCTGATGACCGACCTGATCTCCGGCAAGATCGACTTCGCCTTCTCGACCGCGCCGACCGCCCTGCCGCAGATCGAGGGCGGCAAGCTGCGCGCGCTGGCGGTGCCGACCGCGCGCCGGTCGGCCATCACCGGCGCGCTGCCGGCGGTGTCGGAAACCTTACCGGGCTTCGAGGTCGCCAATTGGTACGCGCTGCTTGGCCCCAAGGCGCTGCCGCCCGCCATCACCGCGCGCCTGAACGCGGCGATGCAGGAAACACTGCGCGACCCCGAGATGGTGGCCCATCTCGCCCGGCACGGCACGGAACCCCGCCCCGGCCCGCCGGAGGAGCTCGCCCGCTTCATCCGCCAGGAGACGGAGAAATGGGCACCGATCGTGCGGGCGACCGGCGCCAATCCGAATTAGCGCTCAGGGTGCTTCCCGGAAGGCGAAGCCGAGGCCGGGCCGCTCCGGCGCATGCAGCAGCCCGGCTTCCGGTACGGCTTCCTCGGCCAGCAGGTCGCGGAGCGCGGCATGGGCGCCATGGATCTCCAGCATGCCGCCATGCGCGTGGCCGGCCATGACAGGCAGGTTCGCCATCTCCCAGCCGCCGGCGCCGGCCACCGGGACGCCATGCGCCTCGGCGAGGGCCAGGATGCGCAGCATGGCGGAGATGCCGCCGCAGAAGGCGGCATTGGGCTGCACCCAATCGAGCGCGCCGCGTGCCAAGGCATCCCGGAACCAGGTGATGGAGCCCACCATCTGGCCGGCGGCGATCGGGATCGTGACCTGCCGGCGCAGCATCGCCAGGGCTTCGATGTCATTGCCGGTCACCGGCTCCTCGAACCAGGTGATGTCGCAATTGGCGATCATGCCGCAGAGCCGCCGCGCATCGGCGACGCTCATTGAACAATTCGCGTCGAGCATCAGCGCGGCCGCGGGCCCGATCGCCGCACGCACCGCCCGCACCCGCGCCGCATCCTCGGCGAGGCTGCGGCCACCGGCGCCGACCAGCATCTTCACCCCCGCCATGCCGCGCGCCAGCGCCCCGGTGCAGGCGGTGACCAGCTCCGCCTCCGAGAACCGCGGCAGGCCGACGGTGGCATAGGCGGGCACCGCGCTTCGCGCGCCGCCGATCAGCCGCCAGACCGGCTGTCCGAGCGCCTTTCCCCGCAGGTCCCAAAGCGTCATGTCGAGCGCGGAGAGCGCCGCGATGAAGGCACCGGTCATGCCGCGCGGGTTGAAGCGCGCGACCAGGGAGGCACCGATCGCCTCGATGTCGCGCGCGTCGCTGCCGCGCAGCGCCTCGCAAAACTCCCCGCCGAGCAGCGCCGCCCCCTGCGGCGCCAGGAAGCGCCCGGTGACGCCGGTGCCGGTCAGGCCATCCTCACATTCCACCTGGCACTGCACGAAGGTCAGGGATTCCAGGCCCTGGTAGCTGTCCGCCTCCCGTCGCGGCGCGACGCGGCGGACGGCGGCGGTGATGCGGCGGATGCGCGTCATGCCGGCACGCCGCGGCGGACCAGGCGTAGCAGCGCCGGGCCGAACAGGCCGATCGCCGTCACCAGCAGCAGGCCGAGCGCGATCGGCCGCCCGGCGAAGCCGGCAACCGATTGATCGAAGATGATCATGGACTGCTTCAAGGTCTCCTCCACCATGCGCCCAAGCACCAGCCCCATGATGAGCGGCGCCGGCGAAAAGCCGTGGCGGCGGAACAGGAAGCCCACCACGCCGGCCGCCAGCATCACCACCACATCGCCGATCGCCTGGTTCGGGCCATAGGCGCCAATGACCGACAGCACGAAGACGCCGGGCCAGAGCAGGGTCGGCGGGATCAGGCTGATGCGCGCGAAGATCTTCGCCATGCCCATGCCCATCACGAGGTAGAGCAGGTTGGCGGCAAGCATCGAGGCGAAGACGGCGTAGAGCAGGGTCGGCTGCTCGGTGAAGAGGTGCGGGCCCGGGCGCACGCCCTGCACCATCAGCCCGGCTAGGATGATCGCGGTGGTGGCGCTGCCCGGCACGCCGAGTGCCAGCGTCGGCACCATCGAGCCGCCGACCGCGGCGTTGTTCGCCGCCTCCGGCCCCGCCACGCCTTCGAGCGAGCCGTGCCCGAATTCATGCTTGTGCTTCGACCAGCGCCGGGTTTCGGCATAGCCGACCAGCGCCGCCGTGGTGGCGCCGAGCGCCGGCAGGGCGCCGATGAAGGTGCCGATGCCGCTGCCGATCCAGATCGAGCGGTTGCATTTCCGGAAATCGGCCCAGCTCGGCAGCTTCGCCGAGGTATAGGCGATGATGGTCGCCGGCACGCCGCGCAGCGTCGCCTGCTCCAGCATCTCGCTGACCGCGAAGAGGCCGATCAGCACTGGCACGAAGTCGATGCCGTCCGAGAGCTCGGTGATCCCGAAGCTGAAGCGGTCGATCCCGGAGGTGAGGTCGATGCCGACGGTCGCCAGCAGAACGCCGATCGCAGCCGCGATCAGGTTCTTCACCCGCGACTCGCCGCCGATCGCCGCGCACATGGACAGGCCGAAGATCGCCAGCGCGAAATACTCCGGCGGGCCGAAGCTGTAGGCCGCCCGCGCCAGCAAGGGGGCGGCGAAGATCAGCACGACCACGCTGACGATGCCGCCGATCGCCGAGGAGACCGCGGACATGCCGAGCGCCACCCCCGCCTGCCCCTTCTGCGCCAGCTTGTAGCCTTCGATCGCGGTCGCCGAGGCCGAGGGATCGCCCGGGGCATTGACCATGATGGCGGTGATCGATCCGCCGAAATTCGCGGCGCAATAGACCGATCCCATGAAGGCCAGCGCCGCGATCGGGCTGAGCCCGATGGTGAAGGGCAGCAGCAGCGCAATGGTCGTGCTGCCGGAGATGCCGGGCAGGGCGCCGACGACGATGCCGAGCAGGGTGCCGGCCACCACCATCAGCAGGATGAAGGGGTCGCCGAGCGTCGCCATGCCGCCGAGGAACGCGTCCATGATCGTCTGTCCCTCAGCCGAGAAGTTGCTCGCCGAGCCAGCCGGCCGGCAGCGTGATGGCGAAGACGCGCACGAAGACCAGCCAGATCGCGGCCACCAGGCCGGCGCCGCTGGCGAGCAGCAGGGCGATGCGGCGCTCCCCCCAGAGGCGCCCGACCGCGACCACGAAGAGAAACATGGCGGGCAGCATGCCGATCACGGCCATGACCGGCAGGAAGCCAGCGCAGGCCGCGAAGGTCCACCAACCGGTCGCCGGCACCGGCTCCGCCGCCTCGCTCCGCTTCTCCTGCAGTGCGAGCAGCGCCGCGAGGGCCAGGATCACGATGCAGATGAGCCGCGGAAACTCCGCCGCGCCCAATCCTTCCCGGAGCGCAGGCGGGACCTCGTCGAAGGTGAAGGTGCCGGCGAAGCCGAGTGCCGCGACCGCCGCCACGACGAGGGCGACGCCGGCTTCCCGGCGGGGCGATGCCACGCCGCTCATCGCATCAGGCCGAGGGTGGTGAGCGCCTCGCGCCCTTCCGTGTTGAAAGCGGCGAGCTGGCGCTGCCAGACCTGCCGCCCCGCGACGCTGTCCGGCGCCTGGCCGGAGGTCCGCAGGTAGTTCTGGAAGACGGCGCTGTTCATGGCCTTGAGCAGCCCTTCCTCCAGCCGCGCGACGCGGTCCTCCGGCGTGCCCTTGAGCACCGCGAAGCCGCGGGAGGTGGCGGCGACGGATTCGATGCCAAGCTCGATCGCGGTCGGCACATCCGGCAGGGCGGCGAGGCGCTGGCGCGACAGCGCCATCAGCGGCTTCACCTCGCCGGCCCGGATCTGGGCTTCGGCCTCCGCCGGATTGGCCAGGGCGGCGTCGATATTGCCGCCGACCAGGTTGATGATGATGTCGCCGCCGCCGCGGAACGGCACCAGCGTCGGCGCGGTGAAGCTCGCGGCGCGCGCGAAGGCGAAGATCGAGACGTGATCCACGCTGCCGACATGGGTGCCGCCATATTTCAGCGAACGTCCGCGGCTCGCGGCGATGAAGGCCTGCGGATCGGCGAGCGGGCTGCCCGCCTTCACCATCAGCACCTGTGGATCCTCGGTGGCGCGGGCGATTCCGACCAAGTCATCGAGCTGCGTCGGCAACCGGTTGCGCAGCATGGTCAGCAGGTGGGTCTGGGTGATGAGCAGGATGGTGTGCCCGTCCCGCGGCTTGCTGGCGGCATAGGCGAGCGCCGCCGTGCCGCTGCCCGCGGTGCGGTTCACGACCGTCAGTTCCACGCCGAATTCGGCCGGCGCTTGCACCATCATCATGCGCGCGGTGATGTCGGTGCCGCCGCCGGCGCCGGAATGGGTCACCACCTCGATCGTGCGGGCGGGGAAGCGCTCCTGCGCGCGCAGGATGCCGGGGGCGGCGAGCAGCCCGAGGCTAGCGCCCGCGAGCAATGCGCGGCGCCCTGCGCCGCGGGGGATCTGGTGTCGGTCGTGCATGTCCTGGCTCTCCTCCGGTCGCCGCCTGTGGCGGTCCTTGGTCGTTCTCCACGGCCGGCGTGCTGGCGGCGAAGCGCCGCTTGCCGTTGCGGATATGGGTCTCTCCGACGCGGCGCGCTGCATCGGGGTCGCGGGATCGCAGCGCCGCGAGCATCGCCGCATGCTCGCGGTTGCTCTCGCGCATGTTCTCGGGTGCGACCAGTGCGCGGCGGCGGAACAGGTGCAGCTCATTGCCGAGGTCGGCATAGATCCGCTGTGCCCGCGGGCCGGCGCCGGCTTCCAGCAGCGCCGCGTGGAAATCGAGGTTGAGCCCGTAATAGCGCTGCGCGTCATCGGCCGTCGCGGCTTCCGCCATGGCGCCGGTCAGCGCCTTGAGCCGCGCGAGCGCGCCGGGCGGTGGGTTGGCGGCGATCGTGGCGCAGGCCTCCCCGGTGATCAGCGCGCGCAGGTCATAGAGCTCCAGCGCTTCCGCCGCGCTCACCTTGCGGACATAGGAGCCCTGGTTGATCACGGTGACGACCAGGCCGGACCGCTCGAGCCCGCGGATCGCCTCCCGCACCGGGCCGCGCGAGATGCCGAGGCGATCGGCCAGGGCCTGCTCGTTGATGCGGCTGCCGGCGGGGATCTCGCCGCCCAGGATCAGGCGCTCGATCTCCCGCCCCGCCACGGAGGCGAGGGAGTGGGTGCGCAGGATCTCGAGCGTGGAGGCTTCCGGTGGCGCCATGGCGGAACTGAAGCCGTTCGATCGTCGATCGTCAACAGTTTGCAGCGGCAATGGTTTGCGTCCCAGGAACCGGGCCCTAGGATCATTCCCGCTCCAAGAGGCCAATCATGACGACGTCCAAGCAAGAACAACGCCTGCAGCGACGCTACCTGTCGCTCGACGACTTCGAGGCGGCCGCGCGTCGCCGCCTGCCGCGCATCCTCTACGGCTATATCAGCGGTGGCGTGGAGACCGACGCCTCGCTCCGCGACAACAGAGACGCCTTTGCCGAATGGGGTTTCCTGCCGCGGGTGCTGAAGGATGTCGCACAGCGCAGCACCGCGACATCGCTGTTCGGGCAGGCGCATGCCCTGCCCTTCGGCATCGCGCCGATGGGTGCCAGCGCCATGAGCGGCTATCGCGCCGATCTGGTCTATGCGCGGGCGGCGAAGGAGCTCGGCATGCCGATGATCCTGAGCGGCGCTTCGCTGATCCGGCTGGAGGAGGTGCAGGCGGTCGGCGCCGCGTCCTGGTACCAGGCCTATCTGCCGGGCGATCCCGCAAAGATCGGGGCCCTGGTCGATCGCGTCGCGCGCGCCGGCTACGACACCTTCGTGCTGACCGTCGACGTGCAGGTGCCGGGCAACCGGGAGAACAATTTCCGCAACGGCTACCGCCTGCCGCTGCGGCCGGGGCCGCGCCTCGCCTGGCAGGGCCTGACCCATCCGCGCTGGCTGTTCGGCACCGGGCTGCGCACCCTGCTGCGCCATGGCGTGCCGCATTTCGAGAACATGGAGGCGACGCGCTCCGGCCCCGTGCTCTCGGCGCGCGGCAATCCCGCCGACTGGACCCGCGCGGACCTCACCTGGGCGCATGTCGCTGAGATCCGGGCGCGCTGGCAGGGCCGCTTCCTGCTGAAGGGCATCCTGGCGGCCGAGGATGCCCACATCGCGCGCGAGCACGGCGTCGACGGCGTCATCGTCTCCAACCATGGCGGGCGGCAGCTCGACGGCACCATCTCTCCGTTGCGGGCGCTGCCGGGGGTGGCGGCGGCGGCCGGCGACATGACGGTGATCTATGATGGCGGCATCCGGCGCGGTTCCGACCTGCTCAAGGCCTATGCTTTCGGCGCGCAATTCGTGTTCCTGGCGCGCCCCTTCCTCTATGCCGCGGCGGCCGAGGGCCTGGCCGGCGTGCGGCATGCCGCACGTCTGCTGCAGGCCGAGATCATGCGCAACATGGCCATGCTCGGCATCGTCAGGCCGGCCGAGATGACGCCGGCGCTGCTGATGCGCCTCGGGGGCCGTGACCCCGATCGCGCTTCCTTCGGCGCCGATCCTGTTCTAGTCGAGGGCGCCCGTGCGCCAGTGCGCGCGTATCCCTGAGGTTCATGCCATGTCCGATACGCTTCCCGACCGCCTCTCCAACGATCCCGCCAGCCCCTATTTCAACGAGGCGCTGCTGGCGCGCGGGGTCGGCATCCGCTTCAAGGGTCAGGAGAAGACCAATGTCGAGGAATACTGCGTCTCCGAAGGCTGGGTCCGCGTCAGCCTCGGCAAGGCGGTGGACCGGCGCGGCCGGCCGATGACCATGAAGCTGCAGGGCACGGTGGAGCCCTACCTTCGCGACCCGGGGACTGACTGATCGGCGCCGTTGTAGCCGCGCCCCGGTTGATGCAGGCTCGCAGCGCGATCAACCCGGCGGCGTCAGGGCAACGGAACGGCAGCGATGCGGCTCAGCTTCGACAGGCTGGCGAGCCTTCCGGCTGAATGGGCGCCAGGCATGCCGGTGGAGATCGAGGGCTGGCTGTACCGCTTCGGCCCCGAGGCGGCGGATGACTACCTGGCCCTGGTCGATGCGCCGCCCTGCTGCCTGGGCTGCCTGCCGCGCGAGGCCGAGCGGCGCATCGAGGTCTTCGCCGCCGGCGCCATCGCGGCCGGGCCCGGCCGCGTGCGGCTGGCGGGCACGCTGCACGAGCTGACCGATGACCCCGCGGGCTGGCGCTTCCAACTCCGCGAAGCCCGCGCCGTCGGTGCCCCGGGCGCGCCGCGCGGGGTGTTCGCGGGGCGTCGCGCGCTGATGGCGGCGCCGCTGCTATGCATGGCACTCGGCACCACCGGCGGCTGCGCGCAAACCACGCCGGCAGCGACGGATGCCGCGGCGCGGGACGCCCTGGCCGGCATCCCGACGGTGGACATCCATTCCCATGCCGGCCGGGTGATCGGCATCCAGCGCGTCGCGGAGCGCGCAGCCTTCACGCCGGTCGCGGGCCCGATGCGGGAGGGCGGCATGGCGGTGCTCTGCCTCGCGACCGTGCCCGATGCGCCGACGCATCAGGTCACCTCCGATGGCCGCATCCGTCCCTTCGGCGATCCCGCACCCGGCGAGCTCTACGCCTATGGCCAGACCTCCTTCCAGCGCATCCATGACCTGGCGCGCGAGCAGGGCTTGCGGATCATCGCAGACGCTGCGGCGCTGGCCGCCGCGCGCGGCGACCGCCCGTCGATCATCGTCAGCGCGGAGGGTGCCGATTTCCTGGAAGGCCAGATCGCGCGCGTCGCCGAGGCGCATGCGCGCTGGACGCTGCGCCACCTCCAGCTCACGCACTATCGCGTCAACGAGCTCGGCGACATTCAGACCGAGCCGCCGGTGCATGGCGGCCTGACGGCTTTCGGCGCCGAGGTCATCCGGCAGTGCAACCGGCTCGGCATCGTGGTCGACGTCGCGCACGGCACCTACGACCTGGTCCGGCAGGCGGCGGCGGTGACGACCAAGCCGCTGGTGCTGTCGCACACCTCGCTCACCAATGCGCCCGGGCCGCGCAGCCGGCAGATCTCGCGCGACCACGCGCGGATCATCGCCGGCACCGGCGGCGTCATCGGCATCTGGCCGCCGACCACCATCTTCGCGGACATGACCGCCTTCGCCGGCGGGATCGCACGCATGGTCGATGCGGCCGGCATCGACCATGTGGCGCTCGGCAGCGACATGGGTGGCCTGGTCGGCGGATCCGCCTTCGGCAGCTACCGGGCGCTGCCGACGCTGTCGGCGGCGCTGCTGGCGCGTGGCTTCCAGGCCACCGAGGTCCGCAAGCTGCTGGCCGAGAATTACCTGCGTGTCTTCACGCAGAGTCTTGCCTGATACCCGGCGGAGAAAGTCGTGACTTTCGGAGCCGGACAGCGCGCAGGGTTGGTGTGGCGGCTGCGCGCCAGACCAAAGACTCGCGCAGGGTTGGTGTGGCGGCTGCGCGCCCAAACAAAGACTCTCACTCGACCGCGAGCAGCTCCACCTCGAAGATCAATGTGGCATTGGGCGGGATGACGCCGCCGGCGCCGCGCGCGCCGTAGCCGAGCTCCGGCGGGATCACCAGGGTGCGTTCACCGCCGACCCGCATGCCGGCCACGCCCTGGTCCCAGCCCTGGATCACATAGCCGGCGCCGAGCTCGAAGCTGAACGGCTGGCCCCGATCCAGGGAGCTGTCGAACTTCATGCCCTTGTTGTCCGGCGAGAACTCGTCGAACAGCCAGCCGGTGTAGTGGACGGAAACCTGCCGCCCGGCGGTCGCTTCCTCGCCGGTGCCCAGCTTCGTATCGGTCATGATCGTCCTCCTCGAATGAAGGGGGCCGTTATGCACGCCAAGCGCCGCGATGGTCGAGGCTTGCCGAGTGCCGCGCCGCGCGGGACAGTCCGTACGCCAGTCGCAAGGAAACGGAGCGCCCCATGAAGCTCGCCTATTCGCCCGCCAGCCCCTATGTCCGCAAGGTCACCGCCTGCGCGATCGCGCGCGGCCTCGACGCCAAGATCGAGCGCTGGAAGGTGGCGACCACCGATCCGGCGCTGCCGCCGCTGAACCCGCTGTCGAAGGTGCCGACGCTGGTCACCGATGAAGGTGCGATGCTCTACGACAGCCCGGTGATCTGCGAATACCTCGACAGCCTGGGCGACGCGCCGAAGCTGTTCCCGGCTGCGGGCGCCGCCCGCTGGACGGCGCTGCGCCGCCAGGCGCTCGGCGACGGCATCATGGATGCGAGCCAGCCACGCCGGCGCGAGATCGCGCTGCCGCAGGACGAGGGCCGCGTCAGCTACATCGCGCTGCAGCGCGGCAAGGTGGAAGCCGCGCTGAACACGCTGGAGGCGGAGGCCGGCACACTCGACGGGCTGGCGACGATCGGCGAGATCACCATCGCCTGCGCGCTCGGCTATCTCGACTTCCGCTACGCCAATGAGCCCTGGCGGCCGGGCCGCCCCGAGCTCGAGGCCTGGTACGCCAAGGCCTCGGCGCTGCCGCCGATGGCGCTCACCGTGCCGGTGGGCTGAGTCTTCTTAGCCCTCAGACGCCGGGCGCGCGGCTTGGCTTCCGCGCCGTCGGGGCGGCATTGGTGGCGGCTGATGGTCGCGCGCGGGGCCGCATTCGCGGCCCCGGAGCATTCGTCCTCCGGAGCCTCGGCGAAGGAGGATCGGCTTCGCCTCGCTCCGCGGACACCGGGGGCGGCCTGCGGCCGCATGGCCCCGCCTTCTGTGCGCGGCACGAGCAGATTGCTCGTGCCACTGGTATCAGGACTCGCGCCCCATCAGCGCGAGCCCTTCGGCGACCGAGACGAACTCGCCGCCGGTGACGATGCGGGCGGCGCCGAAGCGCCGTTCGAATAAGGCCCGCACCGCCGGCACGAGGGAGGTGCCGCCGGTGAGGAAGACGCGGTCGATTTGCGCCGTGGGCAGGGCGGCATCCTCCAGCGCGGCATCGACCGCAGCGCCGATGCGCGCGAGCTCCGGCGCGATCCAGGCTTCGAAATCGCTGCGCCGCACTTCGGCGTCGATGCTGAAATCGGCGTGCTGGAACCGGAGCTGCGCGCGATCCTCCCGCGACAGCTCGGCCTTCACGCCGGAAACGGCGCGGTACATCGCATAGCCCGCCTCATCCTCGATCAGCCGGATCAGGTGGCGCAGCCGCTCCGGCTCGGCCGCGGTGCGCGCCACCTCCGCGATGTCGCGCAAGGTGCGGGGTGCCCGCATCAGCGACAGCAGGTGCCAGCGCGCGAAGCTGGTGAACCAGCCGACCGGGATTGGCAGCGCCTTGCCCCCCATGACCGTGTAGCTGCCGCCTTTGCCGAGCAGCGGCAGCACCAGCCGGTCGATGATGCGGTAGTCGAAGGCGTCGCCCGCGATGCCGACCCCGGCATGGCCGAGGGCCGCGACCCGGCGCGGCGGACCGGGATCGAAGCGGAGGACGGAGAAATCGCTGGTGCCGCCGCCGAAATCGCCGACCAGCACGGTCGCCGGCGCATCCAGCCCTTCGGCGAAGCGATGCCCGGCCGCTGCCGGCTCGAGCCCCGCCTCGACATCAGAAAAGCCGGCGCTGGCGAAGGCGGCGCGCAGGCGGCTTTCGCCGAGCGCGTCATCGGGCGCATCGCCCACGAAGCGCACCGGTCGGCCGACGACGATCCGCGCCCCCGCCAGACCGGTCGCGAAGGGCGCCAGCAATTCGCGCAGGAACAGGCCGATCAGGGCCTCCAGGCTCCAGCTCCGGCCGAAGATCCGGGTCTCGGAGAAACTGCGCTGCGCCAGGTAGCTCTTCATCGACATGATGAGCCGGCTGTCGAGCGGGTCTTCCAGATAGGCCTCGATCGCGTCGGGACCGGCGGCGTGCCGCAAGGTCCCGCCGGCCCCGCTCCAGAAGGCAAGGACCGAGCGGAATACCTCCCCGGTCGGACGGGTCAGGGCCGTGACGGCGCCGGTCGCATCCAGCGCCGCCACCACGCTGTTGGTGGTGCCGAAGTCGATACCGATGACAGGGCGCATGGGGGAGGAAGCCGCCGGACCGAGGGAGGGCGCGCTTTGAACGCCGTCGGCGCGGCTTTGGCAAGCCACCCGCCCGATCAGCCCGATCAGGAGATGGTGTCCACCGCCGGGTCGTTCGCGGCCGAGCGCAGGATATGGTCCCTGACCGCCGCCGCCAGCGCCCCGGCATCCCGGGCGTGGATCGCATCCAGGATCCGGCGATGCGACTCCACGCTGCGCCTGAGGGCGGCGGTGGAAGGCCAAAGCGCCACCGGCCAGAGCCGGGCGCGGTCGCGCATCTCCGTCACCAGCTCGCCCAGTGCCCGGTTCGGGGTGTGGCCATAGAGCCCGTCATGGAAAGCGACATTGGTGGCGCTCTGCTCGGCCCTCGTGCCCTCGGCGGCCGCCCGCTCGAAGGCGGCGGCGAGCCGCTCCAGCGCCTCGAGCGCCGCGGCATCGATCCGGGGCAGCGCGGTCACCGCCGCTTCCACCTCCAGCAGGGCCCGGATGTCCAGGAGCTGGCGCAGCCGCTCCCGGTCATGCTCGGCCACCCGGAAGCCGCGATTCGGCACATGCTCCACCGTCCCGCGGAGCGCGAGCTCGGCGAGCGCGGTCCGCACCTCGAAGCGATTGGCGCCAAGGCGCTGCTCCAGGTCGATCTGCCGCAGCCATTCGCCGGCGCGATACCCGCCGCCGCGGATGATCATCGCGAGCTCCAGCGCCAGGGGCCGCTTTTCGCGGGACGCAATCTTCATGGGCGATTCTTATCGAGAAAACGCCTTGCGGCGTCCGGGAATTGGCGCCAATTATTGCGCCAATCTGTTGGAGCGGCGCAAGCTGCTTCGCGCCGCTGTGAAAACGGCCATCCGCGATGATGGCGGCAAGGGAGGAACGAAGAGCATGACCATCATCCGGCGCCGTTCGGTGCTGACCCTGCCGCTGGCCGGCGCCCTGGGCGCGGCCATCCCCCCTGCCCTGTCGCGCCCGGCGATCGCGCAGGGCGCGCAGCCTTCCGCGCAGGGTGCGCCGGCCGGCTACCCCGCCGGCTACAACGAGATCGTGGCCGCGGCGCAGCGCGAAGGGTCCCTGCTGATCTATTCCATCATGTCGCCGGAGAACTGGCGCCCGGTGATCCAGGGCTTCAACCAGCGCTATCCGGGCATCCGCGTCGAGACGCTGGACCTGCCCAATACCCGCGACGTCTTCGAGCGCTACCTGGCGGAGCGCAGCACCAACAGCCGCACCGGCGACCTGCTGGCAACCGCCGAGCCCGCCGGCTGGATCCAGCTCCATCGCCGCGGCGAGGTGCTGGACTACAAATCACCCGAGGACGATGCCTGGCCGGCCTGGGCGAAGCCGCTGCCGGGCGTCTACACCTGCTCCTCCGACCCGCTGGTCTTCATCTACAACAAGATGCTGGTGCCGGACGCGCAGGCGCCCCGCAGCTTCGCCCAGTTCGTCGAGCGCGCGGTCGCCAACCAGCGGAGCTGGCGCGGCAAGATCACCAGCTACGGCGTGCACAACAGCGGCCTCGGCTATTCCGGCAACTACGCCTTCGCGCGCAAGCATGGCGACCAGGCCTGGCAATGGTTCCAGCAATTGGCGGAGCTGCAGCCACGCTGGGAGCGGTCCGGCGGCCCGATGACGGAGAAGGTGACCTCCGGCGAATACGTCATGGGCTGGTTCGTCTCCGCGATCACCTTCTGGCCGCGCCTCAATGATCCGGCGCGCGCCCGGGTGCTCGGCTGGAACTTCATCGGCGATGGGCAGCCGGTCGTGGTGCGCGGCGTCGCGGTGCCGAAGGGTGCCCGCAACGCCAATGCGGCGAAGCTGATGCTGGACTACATCGCCTCCGCCGATGGCCAGCGTGCCTTCGGCCGCGGCGGCCTGACGCCGGCGCGCCCGGACGTGATGCCCGGCGAGGGCATCCGCCACACCTTCAGCTCCATCACCCAGGAGATCGGCGGCGAGCAGAATATGTGCTTCATCGACTACGACCCGAAGATGATCGAGGACTACCAGTCCTTCTCGGACCGCTGGAAGAGCGTCTACGGCGTGCGTTGACGCGATGAGCACCACCACCTCGGAGACCGGGGCGCCAGCCGCCCCGGCCCGCTTCCCGCGCGAAACCCCGATCCAATACGCGACCACGCTGCTGGTCGTCGTGCTGGTGGCGGCACCTTTGCTGCCGGTGCTGTACCAGTCGCTGCTGGACGGCGCGCTCTACGATCACGACGCGCGGCTGACGCTCGGGAACTTCGTGCGCCTGGCGCAGAACGAGGGCTTCCCACGCATCCTGTGGAATACCTTCCTGCTGGCTGGGCTGACCACGGTGGTGGCGCAGCTCTTCGGCACGCTGGCGGCGATCCTGTTCGGTCGCACCGACCTGCCGGGTGCCCGGGTGCTGGGGGAGCTGTTCCTCTGGCCGCTCTATCTCTCGGCGCTGGTGCTCTCCTTCGGCTGGTACACGATCTACGGGCCGGCGGGCTATGTGACGCTGTTCTGGCAATCGCTGTTCGGCGATGCGCCCTGGAACCTCTATTCGCTCGGCGGCATGGCTGTCATCGCCGGCGTGTCGCAGGCGCCGCTCGCTTATCTCTATTGCCTCTCTTCCGCCGGCATGACCGATCCGACGCTCGAGGAAGCGGCAAGGGTCTCCGGCGCCGGCACCTTCCGCACGCTCTGGCGCGTGACCCTGCCGCTGATGATGCCGGCCATCGCCTACAGCGCGGTGCTGAACTTCACCATCGGGCTGGAACTGCTCTCGGTGCCGCTGATCTTCGGCGAACCCGCCGGCATCAATGTGCTGACCACCTTCCTGTTCAACATCAGCGCCACCTCCCCCCGCCCCGACCACGGCCTGGCGGCGACGGCGGCTGCGCTGATGCTGATCGTGATCTGCTTCCTGGTCTGGCTGCAGGGTCGGCTGCTCGGCAATACCAGGCGCTTCGTGACGCTCGGCGGCAAGGCGACGCGGCCGCGTCCCTTCCGGCTGGGCGGGCTGCGCTGGCCACTGTTTGCCGCGGCGCTGGTCTATGTGGTGATGACCGGGGTGGCGCCGATCGCCATGCTGATCCTGCGCGCCTTCACCTCCTTCCTCTCGCCCATGATCCCGCTGGCCGACGTGCTGACGCTCGACAACTTCGCGGCGCTGCTGAACGAGCCGGTCTATGCGCGGGCGGTGACGAATTCCTTCCTCGTCAGCCTGGTCGGCGCCGCGCTGGCGACCGCGCTGATCGGCATGGTCGCGCTGATCGTCCATCGCTCGGAATTCCGCTTTCGCGGCCCGCTGCACTACGTGGCGCTGTTCCCGCGTGCGGTCCCGGGCGTGGTCGCGGGCATCGGCTTCTTCTACGCCTTCGCCCTGATTCCCGGCATCGGCGGTATCCGCAACTCGATCTGGATCCTGGTGATCGCCTTCACCATGCGCTTCATCCCGGCCGGCCTCGGCGCCGTCGCGCCGATGCTGCTGCAGGTGAGCCCCGACCTCGACCGCGCCGCGCGCGTGCAGGGCGCGGATTGGTGGACCACCACGCGGCGCATCATGATGCCGCTGATGCGGCCGGCGCTGGTCGCCTGCTACACGATCCTCTTCATCTCCTTCTTCAAGGAATACTCTACCGCGATCTTCCTCTTCGCGCCGGGCAGCGAGGTGATCGGCACCGCGCTGCTGCAGACCTGGGTCCAGGGCGAAGTGGGTGTGGTCGCGGGCCTTGCCGCCATCCAGGTGGCCGTCATCGCGGTCTGCATCACCACGGCCCGCGCCATCTTCGGGGTGAAGCTCCATGGCTGATCTGCTGATCGAAGGGCTGGTCAAGCGCTTCGGCGACGTCCGCGCCGTCGACAATGTCTCGATCCATGTCGCGGACGGGGAATTCGTGACCCTGCTCGGTCCTTCCGGCTGCGGCAAATCCACGACGCTCGCCGCCGTCGCCGGGCTCGACCGGCCGGACGAGGGCCGCATCATCGTCGGCGGCAAGACCTATTTCGATGGCGCGCGCGGCACCTACCTGCCGCCGGAGGCGCGCGGTTGCGGCCTGGTCTTCCAGTCCTATGCGCTCTGGCCGCACATGACGGTGTTCGACAACGTCGTCTTCCCGCTGACGCTTCGCAAGGTGAATGCCGCCGAGCGCAAGCGCCGCGTCGCCGAGGTGCTGGCGCTGGTGGAGATGGAGCGCTTCGCCGACCGCTACCCGCACATGCTCTCGGGCGGGCAGCAACAGCGGGTCGCGCTGGCCCGCACCCTGGTCTACCAGCCGGCGATCCTGCTGCTGGACGAGCCGCTGTCCAACCTCGATGCCAAGCTCCGCGACCGGGCGCGGGTCTGGCTCGCGGAGCTGCGCACCCGGCTCGGCCTCACGACCATCTACGTCACCCACGACCAGATCGAGGCGCTGTCGCTCTCCGACCGCATCGTGGTGATGAATGGCGGCCGCATCGCCCAGCTCGGCACGCCGCAGGACATCTATGAGCGGCCGGCCGATCCCTTCGTCGCCGACTTCATCGGCACCACCAACTTCCTGCCCGCCAAGGTCGCCGAGCCCGGGGTCGGCACCGCGCTGCTCGAGCTCGGCAACGGACAGCGGATCGAAGTGGCGGCGGAGCGTGCCCAGACCCAGGGCGCCCGCGTCACCATCGCCTTCCGGCCCGAGCAGATGCGCGTCGCGACCGCCGGCGAGGTGACGAATGGCGAAGGATCGGTGGTCGACGCGCGCGTGCTGACGCGGTCCTATGTCGGTGGCCGCTGGCAGGTGGGCCTCGATCTCGGCGGCGGCCCGCTGCGCCTCGAGACCGAGACGCCGCCGGCCGGCGACGCGGTTCGGCTCTGGTTGCCGCGCCATGGCGGCATCGTGTTCCGGGAGAGTGGTCATGTCGCAGCCTGACGCACCGGCACTGCCGCGTGCGGATTATACGCCGGGCGTCCGCGGCCCCCTCACGGGCCTGCGCGTCGTCGATCTCTCCCGCCTGGTCGCCGGCAACCTGCTGACCCAGCATCTGGTCGATTTCGGTGCCGACGTGATCAAGGTGGAGCCGCGCGAGGGCGACACGCTGCGGCACTGGCGCATCAAGGGCGTGGAGACGACCTGGAAGATCCATAGCCGCGGCAAGCGCAGCCTCTGCATGGAATTCCGCCATCCGGGCGCCGTCGATCTGATCCGCCGCCTGATCCCGGGGGCCGCGATCTTCGTCGAGAGCTTCCGCACCGGCACCCTGGAGGCGATGGGCATCGGCCCGGAGGAGCTGCTGAAGATCGAGCCGAAGCTCGTCATCCTGCGCATCTCCGGCTGGGGCCAGGACGGCCCCTACAAGCGCCGCCCCGGCTTCGGCACGCTGGTCGAGGGCTTCGCCGGCTTCGCCAGCATGAACGGCTTCGCCGACCGGGAACCGGTGCTGCCGCCGATGTACCTGGCGGACAGCCTCGCCGGGCTGACCGGCGCCTTCGCCGCCATGGCGGCGCTGCGCGAAGTGGAGATGAATGGCGGCCAGGGGCAGGTGATCGACCTGCCGCTGCTCGACCCGCTCTACAATTCCCTCGGCCCGCAGGCGGCGAATTACCGGCTGACCGGCAAGGTCAAGCCACGCACCGGCAGCCGCAGCACCGGCGCCGCGCCGCGCAACGTCTACCGCACCAAGGACGACCGCTGGGTCTGCCTGTCCGCGTCCACCCAGGGCATGGCGATGCGCGTGCTGCAATCGATCGGCCGTGCCGACCTCTGTGACGATCCGCGCTTCCAGACCAACGAGCAGCGCGTCGCGCATGGCGTCGAGCTGGATGCCATCATCGGGGAGTTCATCGGGCAGCGGACCCAGGCGGAGAACGTCGCCTTCTTCGAAAAGGCAGAGGTCACCATCGGCCCGGTCTACGACATCACCGGCTTCATGCAGGACCCGCATGTGCATGCGCGCGGCCTCGTCGCCGATTACCCGGACGAGGACATGGGCAGCTTCCCCATGCATGCCATCACCACCCGCATGTCGGGCACGCCGGGGGCGATCCGCAGCCCCGCGCCGCGGCTCGGCCAGCACACCCGGGACATCCTCGCCGAGGCCGGTTTCTCCGCCGCCGAGATCGAGGACAGCATCACCGCAGGCCTTGCGAGGACCGAGACATGACCGCACCCGCCCATCCCGTCTGGCGTTCCGGCCTTTTCGTGCCGGTCAATGTCGAGCGCTTCGTGGCCAAGGCGTCCTCGCGCGGCGCCGATGTGCTGCAGCTCGACCTCGAGGACAGCATCGCGCCGGCCGACAAGGCCGATGCGCGCAAGCTTCTGCCATCCGTGGTGGAGCGGCTGGCCAAGGAAGGCAAGGCCGACCTGCTGGTGCGCATCAACCAGCCGTTGGAGCTCGCGGTGCGCGACCTGGAAGCGGCGGTGCTGCCGGGCGTGCAGGGCATCATGGTGACCAAGGCCGAAGGCCCGGACCATCTGCGCCTGCTGGATGAGCTGGTGTCGCGGCTGGAGGAGAAGCGCGGCATCCCCGACCGCACGCTGCGCTTTGTCATCCTGGTCGAAGCGCCGGGCCCGCTCGCGCAGGCGCATGAGATCGCGCGCGCCACGCCGCGCAACATCGCCATGACGCTCGGCGCCGAGGATTACGCGACCGCGGTCGGCGGCGTGCCGAATGGCGAAACCATGCTGATGCCGAAGCAGCAGATCCTGCAGGCGGCGCGCGCGCACGGGCTGATGCCGATGGGCACCATCGGCACGGTCGCCGACTACTCCGACCTCGAGGAGTACATGCGCGTGGTGCGGCTATCGGCCTCCTTCGGTTTCGTCGGCGCCTCGGCGATCCATCCGGCGCAGGTGCCGGTGTTGAATGCCGGCTTCAGCCCCGCCCCCGAAGCGGTCGCCTATGCGGAGAAGATCGTGGCCATGGACAAGGAAGCGGCGGCCTCCGGCCGCGGGTCCTGGTCGCTGGACGGCAAGATGATCGACATCCCGATCGTGCAGCGCGCCCAGGCGCTGCTGGTCCGCGCCCGCGCCATCGCGGCGCGGGAGGCCCGCAAGGCCGGCTGACGCCGGCTGGTATCCGCCCTACGCTCCCAGCAGGTCCCAGACCGCGAGGGCGTAGGTTTCGGCCACCACGGCGAGGTCGTCCACGAGCACGTATTCGTCCGCGCCGCCCATGCCGAAGGGCGTCGGGCCGTAGACCACCGTGGGCAGCCCCTCCGCGCGGAACAGCCGCGCGTCCGACCCGCCGACGCGCATGTTGACGGCAGGCGCGGTGCCCCGCACCTCGGCCGCAGCCTGCGCCACGCGACGGACGACCTCGTGCCCGGGATCGGTATGGCTTGGCTCGCTCCGCCGCAGCACCCGCCAGGCGATGCCGGGCAGCGCGTCGAGCGCCTGATGCAGGAGGCGCTCGGCCTCCGCGCAGGAGATGCCGACGGGCAGGCGGATATCGCCCCGCGCCCGGGCGGAAGCCGGCACCAGGTTCGGGGAGATCCCGGCCTCCATCATCCCGATATTGACGGTGATCGCGCGCAGGACCTGGCTCTCCCCAGCGCCTGCCAGCCGCTCGGAGATCGGGGCCGCGCGCGCGATGGCCTCGGCGATGGCGGGCGGGGTGGGGACGGCGATGTCGCGCAGGCCTGTGATGGCCGATAGCGCCGATACCAGCCGCTCCGCCGCGTTGACGCCGAGATGGACATGGGCGCCGTGGGCCGCCTTGCCGGCCGCCTCGACCTCGAACCACAGGAAGCCCTTCTCGCCGAAGCGGAGCACCTCCGGCGAGCCGACATCCGCGATCAGGATTGCATCGCCGCGAAGCTCCGGGCGGTTGTCGAGAAGCCAGCGCGTGCCGAGCGTGCCCATGCTCTCCTCGTCGCCGGCGAGGGCCAGGACCACCTCGCCGGCCCAGGTCTCCCGCAGTTCCGCGAGGGCCGCGAAAGCTGCCATGCTGGCGGCGATGCCACCCTTCATGTCGCAGGCACCGCGGCCGTAGAGGCGGCCATCGCGCAGCTCTCCGCCGAGAGGGTCCACGCTCCAGGGCAGGTCCTCCAGCACCGGATAGGTGTCGAGATGGCCGCTGAGCACGACGCGCCGCCCCGCCGCCCGGCCGCGGAGGAGCGCGACGAGGTTGGTCACGCCCTCGGCCAGCGCGATGACCTCGAGGCTGGCTGCCGGCACCGCCTCCCGCAGCAGCCGCGCCGCCTCGGCGGCAACCGCGCTGGTGTCGAGTGGCGGGTTTGGGGACGGCACCGCGATCAGGCGCCGCGCCGCCTCCACCATCCACGGCCGCCGCTCGACCACGCTGGACCGCAGCCTATCGCGATTGCTCATGCCGCCTTCCCCTGTTGCATCGACACTGCCTCTCCGTTCGCGCTCAGCGCCTGGCCGGAACGCGGGCGTTTCGGCCAGGCCAATGCCGGTCTAGGCTCCCGGAAAATTGGGGAGCCGTCACCATGCGCATCCGTGCCGCCGTCCTGGCCCTTGCCGGGTTGCTCGCGACCGCCGCACCCGGCATCGCCGAGGTCATCCGCCTCGAGGTGACGGCCCCACCGCAGCCGGCCTTCGGCGGCCGAGAGTTCGGAACGACCGGACGCTACGAGCGGCTGACCGCGCGCGCCACCCTCGCGCTCGATCCCAGCCTGCCGCAGAACGCCGTCATCGCCGACCTGGCGCTGGCGCCGCGCAACGCGCAGGGTCGGGTGGAGGCGATGACCGAAATCGTCATCCTGCGCCCGGCCGACGCGCAGCGCGGCAACCGGACGCTGTTCGTGGAAGCACCGAACCGCGGGCGGGAGCTGGCCGGGCAGCTCTACAATGACGGCGCCGCCAACGACCTGCTGCTCGGCCGCGATCCCGGCAACGGCTTCCTGCTGCGCCAGGGCTATACCCTGGTCTGGGTCGGCTGGCAGGCCGATATCCCGCCCGGTGAGGGCCGCGGCGCCGGGCTCAGGCTGGAGGCGCCGGTGGTGCCTGACGTCACCGGCCCCTCCCGCGAGGAGTTCCTGTTCGACAACCGGACCAGCCCGGTCACCGCGCCGCTGACCTATCCGGCGGCGACGCCGGAGGGGGCGACGCTCACCGTGCGCGCGCGCTTCGAGGATCAGCGGCAGACGCCGGCCGACCTACGATTCCGCTTCCTCGACCCACAGCGGATCGAGATCACGCGGCCGACGGGCTTCGATGCCGGCGCGCTCTATGAATTCATCTACACGGCGCGCGATCCGAAGGTGCAGGGCATCGCCTTCGCCGCGCTGCGCGACGTCGCGGCCTTCCTGCATCGGGAGGGCAGCGCCGCCAATCCGCTGGCGGCCGGCGGCCGCCCGACCACCGATCGCGCCATCCTGCACGGCGTCTCCCAATCTGGCCGCTTTGTGCGCGACTTCCTCTATCTCGGCTTCAACGAGGATGAGCGCGGCCGCATGGTCTATGATGCGATGCTGCCGCACATCCCGGGCACCCGTCGCACCTTCACCAATGCCCGCTTCGCGCAGCCCGGCCGCAACCCGACGCCGCATGGCGACCGCCTCTACCCCGCCGACCAGTTCCCTTTCACCTATGCGGTTATGGAGGATCACCTGACCGGCCGCCGCGACGGGCTGCTGCTGCGCTGCCGCACCAGCAACACCTGCCCGCGCATCATGCAGAGCGACAGCGAGTATGAATTCTGGGGCGCGCGCGCCTCGCTGCTGGTCACCGACACGCAGGGCCGCCATATCGACCTGCCGCCGGAGGTGCGGGCCTATGCGCTGACCGGCCATCCGCATTTCGCCGTGGCGACGGCAGTGGCGACGCGGATCGATCGCTGCGCCCTGCCGGTGAACCCGCTGCAGGGCGGCGCGCCGATGCGCGCCCTGCTGGTCGCGATGGAGGCCTGGCTGCGGGAGGGCGTGGAGCCGCCGGCCAGCCGCTATCCGATGCTGAGCCAGGGCACGCTGGTACCGGCGGAGGGGCTTTATGCAGGCCTGTCCATGCTGGGCTACCGCGGTGCCTATGGCCCGGCGCAGCTTGTCGACAATGCCGCGATGCCGCCGGCGGTGCGTGGCGAGTACGCGGTGCTGCTGCCGCGCGCCGATGCCGACGGCAACGCCATCGGCGGCCTGCGCGGCCCGGTGATCGAAGTGCCGCGCGCCACCTACACCGGCTGGAATCCACGCGCCGAAGGCTTCGCGCCGGGGGCGCTCTGCTACAATACCGGCGCCGTGCTGCCCTTCGCCGCGACCCGGGCCGAGCGCGAGGCAGCGCGCGATTCGCGCCCGTCGATCGAGGAGCGCTACGCGACGCCGGAGGCCTATGTGGCGGCGGTGCGGGCATCGGCCGAGCGGCTGGCGGCGGAGCGGCTGCTGCTGCCGGAGGATGTAGCGGCGATCACCGCCGCCGCCACCTCGGGCAGCCTGGCGCGGCTGCGCAGCGGGCCTTAACGCATGGCGACCTGAGCCGCGGCCCCCGCCGACAGCCGCAGGATCTTCGCGGCCGTGCCGTCCAGGATCATCGCGCGCTCCTCCTGCGTCAGGTCGAGCGCGTCCAGGACATCCAGCGGTCGCGCATAGCCCATGTCGAAGGTGTAGTCGCTGCCGAGCACGACCCGGTCGATCCCGACCTGGCTGATCAGCCAGCGCAGGATCTCCGGTGAGTGTGAAATGGTGTCGTAGGTGAAGCGGCGCAGATAGTCGCTGGGCGGGCGCGGCATATGAGCGCCTTCGCGGCGGACGCGCTGGCCGTGATCCAGCCGTCCCATCAGGATCGGCAAGGCGCCGCCGGCATGCGGCAGGCTCACCTCCAGCCTCGGGCACCGATCGAGCACGCCGCCGAAGATGAGATGCGCGGCCGCGACCGCCGCCTCGAAGGGATTGCCCAGCAGGTTGCCGAGGTAGAAGGGCTTCAGGCGCTGGCCGCCGAGCACGATCAGCGGGTGCAGGAAGACCGGCAGGCCGGCCGCCTCGATCGCCTGGAACACCGGCAGGAAGGCGGGATCGGACAGGTCCCGGCCATTGACATGGGTGCCCATGTAGACGCCGTGGATGCCGGGCAGGCTCCGCGCCCGCTCCAGCTCCCGGAGACTGCGATCGATGTCGGGCAGCGGCAGGGTGGCAAGGCCGATGAAGCGGTCCGGGTATTGGCGGTGCGCTTCGGCGCAGGCGTCGTTATAGGCGCGCGCCAACCGTTCGGAGAGATCGGGCGAGGCCCAATAAGTCATGGGCGCGGTGAGGGAGAGCACCTGCATGGTGATCCTCGTCGCCTCCATGTCGGCGATGCGCTCCTCCAGGTTCCAGTAGCGCGAGGAGAGCGGGCCGTTGCGAAAGCCGGCGGCCTGCACGATGAAGCCGTCCGGCGTCTCCGTGTATTCCGCGCCCTCGGCGGCGCCATCCCGGCCCAGCAGCTCCAGGAAGGGTTTGGGGAAGTAGTGAGTGTGGGTGTCGATCACCCGGCGCGGTCCGGTGGCGTTCATGGTTCCGTTCCCTCTCACTCCGCCGTCGCACCGGCACGCTCGGCCACCTCGCCCCAGCGCTGCGCCTCGGCGGCGATGTAGGCGCCGAATTCCTCGGGCGCACGGCTGACGACGGGCTCGACCCCGCCGGTGGCGTAGCGCTGGACGACCTCGGGCTGGCGCAGCGCCTCGCTGGTCACTGCATGGAGGCGCGCGATGATCTCGGGCGGGGTGCCGGCGGGAGCGAGCAAACCCTGCCAGGAGCCGGAGACGAAGCCGGGATAGCCGCTCTCCTCCATGGTCGGCACCTCCGGCAAAGCGGGGACGCGGCGCGCGGTGGTGACGGCCAGCCCCTTCAGCCGTCCGCCCTGCACATGGCCGAGGGCGCTGGACAAGGTGATGAAGCCGCCCGCGACAGCGCCGGTCAGCATATCGGTCGCCGCCTGCCCGGCGCCGGCAGCGTAGGGAACGTGGATCATCTCCAGCCCTTCGATCTGGCGCAGCCGCTCCATCTCCAGCCGGTTGAGGCTGCCGCTGCCGGGAGAGGCATAGGAGATGCGGCCCGGGTTTGCCTTCGCCCGGGCCACGAATTCCCTGACGCTGTCGACCGGCATGCCTGGGCCGACGATGAGGATGTCCGGCGTATCGGCGACCAGCGAAATAGGCGCGAAGTCGATCGTCGGCCTGACGCGTAGCGTGCGGCCGAACACGGTGGGGTTGATCGCCAGCGTGCCGACATTGCCGAGGAAGAGCGTGTAGCCATCCGGCGCCGCGCGCGCCGCGGCGTCCATGCCGATATTGCCGGCCGCGCCGGTGCGGTTCTCGATCACCACGGGCTGGCCGAGCGCCTCGCCGAGCTTCGGCTGCAGGATGCGTCCGACGAAGTCGGAGGCGCCGCCCGGGCCGAAGGGCACGATGACCCGGATGGGTCGGTTCGGATAGGCGGTGGCGCTGGTGACCGCGGGCAAAGCGAGGCCGCCGAGCAGCCCGGCCAGCAGCGAGCGGCGCCCGCAGGTGTTGGACATCGTCTTCTCCTCCCCGTGCCGGCCGCTCACCGCGGAGGCCGGCGCCCGCGGTGGATCAGGCGGCGCGCGCCACATCCGCCGCATCCAGCGGCAGGTGGATGGGTCGCTTCAGCTTCGCCGAGAGGTCGAGCGCCTTGGTCAGCATCAGCCGGTCATGCGCCTCCGCCGCGGTGGCGGCCTGCGTGGGCACGCCAAGGGAGACGCGGTCGAGCCAGGAGACCGTTTCCTCCCGCATCGGCCCACGCAGCTCACCCAGCGCCATGTCACCCGGCGGGTAGGAGCCGAGGAAATCCACCAGCCGCTGCTTGTCCGGCGCATAGCCTTCCGAAGTCGGCTTGCTGACGGCCAGCACGATGTCCCGGTGGGTGTCGTCGATCGTCAGCACACCCTCGGTGCCGTTGATGCCGACCTCCAGGCTGTAGACAGCGCCTGGCCAGCTCACCGGCAAGGCCCAGGAGATATTGAGGTGGTACAGGCTGCCATCCTCGAAGGTGATGAGGCCGGCGGTGGCATCGATGCCCTTCCATTCCGGGCCGAGCACCTTGTCGACGGAGCGCGCATAGACCTCGACCGGGCGCTTGGCCTCCATCATCCACATGACGATGTCGAGCGCATGCGTCCCGGAGATGACCATGGGCGAGATGGTCTCGGGCTTGTCCGTGCGGCGATAATTGTCGATGGCGACGAGGCGGTTCATGAAGGCCCGCGACGTCACCATCGTCACGTCGCCGAGCGAGCCGTTCGCCACCTTCTCCTTCGCCGCCAGCCAACGCCGGCGGAAGCGCTGGGTATAGCCGACCACCGCATCCACGCCGGATTTTTGGATAGCGTTCATCACGCGCACGGATTCGTTGAGGTCGGTCGCCAGCGGCTTCTCGATCAGCAGCGGCAAGCCGCGCTCCACCGCCGCCATGATCGGGCCGACATGCAGGTGCTCGTCGGTCGCGACGATCACTGCGTTCACCTCTGGCCGTGCGAGGAGCTCCTTGTAATCCGCGGTGACATAGTCGGCAGCGATCACCTCCCCCACCTGCTTGCCGCGTTCGGGCTTGATCTCGGCGATGCCGATCCAGTCGACCATGGGATGGCGTGCCGCCACGCCGCCGCGGAACAGCCCGACGCGGCCGGCACCGATGATGGCGAGGCCGAGGCGCTTCTTCTGTGTGGGCCGGATCACAGCACACCCTCCGTCAAGGTCAGCGACAGCCGCTCGGCCTGCGGGTTCCGCAGCAGCGGCAGGTGCACCACCTCCCCCGTCTCGATGGAGAGATCGGCGGCGGTGTAGACTTCCATCGCGAGCAGCGCCTGCTCGGGCGTGACCAGCGGCTCGCGGTCGCGGATCACCGCCTCGATGAAGGCATCCGTCTCGGGCGCCATGGCGCCGGCATAGACATGCCCGACATATTCACCAGGCATGGTCGAGAGCGGAAAGACCGAGCCGGGCTGGCTCATCCGCATCAGGGCGATATCCCGGTGCGTGTCATCCACCATCAGCGCGCCTTCGGATCCCACGAATTCGATCCAGGTGGAGGAGAAGTTCGGGTAGCCGGGCGGCAGGATCCAGCCGGCGCCGATCGTGACCACCACGCCGGTATCCATGGTGATCATGATCCAGTTGCAGTCCGGCGCGCCGTTCACCGGCGCCATCACCTTGCGCACCTCCTGCGCGTAGACCTTCACCGGGCGTGCCGGGGCAAGGCACCAGAGCACGAAGTCGATGTCGTGCGTCGCCTCCATCGCAGCAGGGGAGAGCTTCACGCGGCCGCTGATCTTCTTGCCGAGGCCACGGCCGATATGGCGGCTGATGAGGACGCTGACGGGATCGCCGAGCACGCCGTCCGCCACCTGCTTCTTCGCGTAGGCGTATTTGGGCGAGAAGCGCTGGGAGTAGCCGATGGTGAACTTCACGCCCTGGCGGCGGGCCAGCGCCACCAGCTCATCCCCCTCTTCCAGCGTCAGGGCCAGGGGCTTCTCCAGGAAGACGTGGCGGCCCTGCTCCAGGAACGCGCGCGCCATCGGGAAATGGTTCTGCTCGGGCGTCGCGCAGATGTAGACGGCCTCGATATCCGGGTTGTCCAGCAGTGTGCGCCAGTTGGTGGTGGCGGTGGCGGCGCCGGTCAGGGCTTCGACCTCGCGCAGCCGCTCCTCGCGGTTCTCCGCGATGTGCAGCTTGGAGACCAGCAGGTTGCGCGACAGGGCCTCCGCCCGGATGCCGCCGCACCAGCCGGTGCCGACGATCGCCGCTTCGATCTGTCTCACGCCGTTCCCTCTCCCGCCCGTTCTTGATGCCCGGATCCGCAATGCCGGGATGCTAGCGATGCGCGCGAAGGGCGCCCAATAAGGCTTCGCCATCCACCCCATAGGATTTCGGTATCCGCCCGGCCGGCCTGCCCCATCACGTTCCCTGATGCGGGACAGTCGAAAAGATTGGTTCCGGTGCTCCCGCGGCCTCGCCATGGTCCGGCCAGCGGCGATGTCCTGTCCGCCGGGGAGGCTGGCGCATGAGCGTCTCGACTATCGCAACACCGGCGACGCCGGTCCGCATCGACTGCACCGCGGCGCCCGAGCCGCGTGCCTTGCGGCAGGCGATGGGCCGCTTCGCGACGGGTGTCGCCATCATCACCACCCGCACCAGGACGGGCGAGCTGGAGGGGATGACAGTGAACTCCTTCTCCTCCGTCTCTCTCGATCCGCCGCTGGTGCTCTGGAGCCTGCGGCGGCAGGCGCGCGCGCTCACCGGCTTCGTGGATGCCGGCTGCTTCGCGGTGAACATTCTCTCCGCCACGCAGGGCGCGCTGTCGCGCCACTTCGCGACGCCGATGGCCGACAGGTTCGAGAGCCTGGCCTGGGAGCCCGGACATGGTGGCTGCCCGCTGCTGCCCGGATGCCTCGCCAGCTTCGAATGCGACACGCATGAGGTGGTCGGCGCCGGGGATCATCTGATTCTGATCGGCCGCATCCGCCACGTCACGCATCGCGACGGCGCGCCGCTGGTCTTCCATGGCGGCCAGTACGGCGTGCCCGTGGCGCTGACGGCCTGAGGGGCAAAGGGATGACGATCAAGGCGGCGGTGGCGGGGCTGGGTTGGTGGGGGCGTCAGATCACCCGCAGCCTGGCGGGTTCGGATGCGATCCGCGTGGTGCGGGCGGTGGAGCCCGCGGTCGCGGCCAACGCCGAATTCGCGCGCGAGTTCGGTCTGGCGATCTCCCCAAGCCTGGAGGAAGCCCTGGCCGATCCGGCGGTGGAGGCGGTCATCCTCTGCACGCCGCAAAACCTCCACACCGATCAGGTGCTGGCCGCCGCCGTCGCCGGCAAGCACGTCTTCTGCGAGAAGCCGCTGGCGATGCGCCGCGCCGATGCCGAGGCGTCCGTCGCCGCCTGCCGCGCCGCCGGCGTCGTGCTCGGCGTCGGCCATGAGCGCCGCTACGAGCCCGCCATGCGGCGCTTGCGCGGCCTGATCCGGGACGGCGCGCTCGGCACGCTTCTGCATGGCGAAGCGAATTTCAGCCATGACAAGCTCACCCATATCAAGCCGGGCGATTGGCGCGCCGATCCGCGCAACCCCGCCGCCATGACCGGCATGGGCATCCATCTCACCGACGCCTTCCTCGAGCTCTTCGGCCCGGCGATGGAGGTCTATGCCGCCGCCGCCGGCATCGTCTCGGACCGGCCGAATGGCGACATCGTCTCGGTGCAGATGCGCTTCGCCTCCGGCGCCACCGCCTTCGCCAGCGCCATCCTGGAGACGCCGCTGTTCATCGGTATCAGGGTCTTCGGCTCAGAGGGCTGGGCGGAGATCCGCAATGCCTCGCATCCCGATACCCCAGGCCCGGCAACACTGACGGTACAACCCAAGGGAGCCACGCGCTGGTCCGAGGAGCACGCCTGGGAGAATGCCGTGCTGCTGAACCTGCACGCCTTCGCCGCCGCCATCCGGGGCGAGGCCCCCTATCCCATCACCGACGCCGAGAAGATCGGCAACGTGGCCGTGCTGGAAGCGGTGCGCGATTCCGTCGCGCATGGCGCACCCGTCCGCCTCGCCGCCCTGGCGCGGACCATGGCCGACTAGAGGAGGAACAGACCTATGGAGCTCGGTTTCTTCACCATGCCGATCCACCCGCTGGGCAAGGACTGGCGGCAATCGCTCCGCGAGGACCAGGACGCCTTCGTACTGGCAGACCGGCTCGGCTATGCCGAGGCCTATGTCGGCGAGCATTCGACGGATGCGGCGGAGAACATCACATCCTGCATGATGTTCCTCTCGGCACTCGCGGGGCAGACGCAGCGCATCCGCCTCGGCACCGGTACGGTGAACCTGCCCAACATCCATCCGGCCGCGCTGGCCGCGCAAGCGGCGATGCTGGATCACATGCTGGACGGGCGCTTCATCCTCGGCATCAGCCCGGGCGGGCTGCTCTCCGATGCGGAAATCTTCGGCAATCTCGGCGCCGACCGCAATGCGATGTTCCTGGAATGCATCAACCAGGTGCTGGCGCTGTGGAGCACGGAACCGCCCTACAACCTCACCGGACAGTTCTGGACGGTCGGCACGCCCAAGACCTACCTGCCCGAGATCGGCCAGGGCATCATCCCCAAGCCGCTGCAGCGCCCGCACCCGCCGATCGTCGTCACGGCCGTCGCGCCTTTCTCCAAGGGCGTGACGGAGGCGGCCGCGCGTGGCTGGGATCCGATCTCCGCCAACTTCCTGATGCCGGCCTGGGTGCGGAGCCACTGGCCGAAATACGTGGAAGGCTGCGAGCGTGCCGGGCGACCGGCCAATCCCGCCCGCTGGCGCGTGGCCAAGAGCATCTTCGTCGCCGATGACGACGCGACCGCGCGCGACTACGCGACCGGCGCCGAGAGCCCCTACACCTATTACTACCGCTCCCTCCTGACCAAGCTGAAGCGCAACGGCCGCGCGGAGCTGTTCAAGGAGCGGCGCGACATGGTGGATGAAGAGGTGACGCTCGACTACGTCACGGACCGGCTGGTCTTCCACGGCTCGGTCAACAAGGTGGTCGACCAGATCCTCGCCTTCCGCGAGCAGGTGGGGGATTTCGGAACCCTGCTCTATGCCGGCAAGGACTGGCGGGACCCGGTGCTGGGCCGCCGATCGATGGAGCTGATGGCGGAGAAGGTGATGCCGGCGGTGAACGCTGCCATCGGAGGCAAAGCCGCGCGGGCCGCGGCGGAATAGGCGCCGGAATTCCGGCGCCTACCCCGTTCAGTCCAGGCCGAGGAACCCCGCCACGGCCGCCTCGAACCCGGCGGCGTTGTCGATGTTGGGCAGATGGCCGGAGCCCGGGACCACGGCTAGGCGGGCACCGGGCACCTTCTCCGCCATGGCCTGCATCACGGCGGGCGTCGAGCCGACATCCTGTTCGCCAACCACGAAGAGCGTCGGGCAGGCGATGCGGGAGAGATGGGGCAGCAGCGCCAGCGTCTTGATCGCTGCCGCGCAGGCCTGATAGCCGGCCACCGGCGTCGCGCGGATCATCGCTGCCACCTTTTTGGTGGCCGCCGGCTGCGCCGCGCGGAAGGTGGGCGAAAGCCAGCGCTCCACCGTACCAGCCACGATCGCGTCCATGCCACCCGAAGCCACGGCGGCGATGCGCTCATCCCACATCGCCTGCGCGGGCGCGGGAGTCTCCGCGAAGGCGTCACAGCAGACGAGGCGCTCGATTCGCTGCGGATGCGAGAGCGCGAGCTCCAGCGCCGTCATGCCGCCGAGCGACAGGCCCATGAAGGTGCAGGCCTCGATTCCGAAGGCGTCCATGACCACCACGGCATCGGCCGCGAGGTCCGGGATGCCGGTGCCGCCCGGCACCACCGCGCTGCGCCCATGGCCGCGCGTGTCGTAGCGCAGCACGCGGTAGCGTCGCGTCAGCAGCGGGACCTGCCCGTCCCACATGCGGAGGTCGGAGGCCAGGCTGTTGGACAGCATGATCCATGGCGCGTCTTCCCGCGCCTCGCCATCGGCCCGGGCGTGGATCGTGCCACCTGATGCCTGCACCTGCCGCTCGATCATCGCATGCGTCTCCCTTTGGTCGGACTGGACACTAGGCGAGGCCGCGGACAGTGGCGAAATCACCATTCCTGAGGCCCACCATCAGCGCGCGCGATGCGTGTCAGACGGCGGGGGCTTCCCTGTCCCAGCCCGCATTCAGGCGCACCGTCTCCTGCTCCAGCACCGCGAGAAAGGCGGCGGCGGGCGCTGAGAGGGAGCGGCGCAGCGGCTGGATCAGGACCAGCTCCAGCATCAGCGGCGGGTCGGCCAGGCGGGTGACGGTGAAGTGCCGCCGTTCCGCCTCGTTCGCCATCATGATGGCCGGCAGCACCGTCATCCAATGGCCGGTCGCCACCAGGTCGAGCGTGCCGAGCATGGCATCCAGCTCCACCAGGCGCTCCACCGCGACCGCGTTGGACGCGAAGTAGGTCTCCAGCGTCTGTCGGCGGGTGTTGCGCGGACTGGGGAGTGCCAAGCGGAGCGTGCCCAGATCGGCCAGGCGGATGCTGCCCATATGCGGCAGATCCGATCCGGCGGCGGAGACCAGCACTTCGGCCGTACGGAGGAAGGGCTGCACGCGCAGCCCGGTGGTGCCGCCGAAGGCCGGCACCACCGCGAAGTCGAGCTCACCCGTGCCGGTGAGCGGCGTGAGCATAGCGCTGTAGGCTTCGGTTATCCGCACGATGACGTTGGGCTGCTCGCGGATGAAGCGGTCGAGCGCCGGGGCGAGGGCGCAGCGCGTCATGGTGGGCATCAGCCCGACATGCACCTCGCCCTCCAGCGCGTGCCCGTAGGCACGCACGGCGCGTTCCGCCGCTTCCCGCGCGCGCAGGATCTCCACGGCGCGGCCGTAGAGGGCATCGCCGGCAGGGGTCGGGATGACCGGCCCCGTGCCGCGGGTGAAGAGCCGAACCCCTAGCCGGTCCTCCAGCTTGCGGATGTGCTGCGACACGCCAGGCTGGGTGGCGTTCTCGCGCAGGGCCGCTGCGGTGAAGGACCGCTCCTCGTAGGCGGCGACGAAGAGGGAGAGGTCCCGGAAGCTTTCCGACACGCCGGCAGTGTCAGAGAGCCGTCGGGCCATGGCAAGGCCGACCTGGCTTGCGTCAGCCCAGGTCGATCGCCGCCGCCTCCGTTGTCCGCCGCCAGAGGGTCAGTTCCGAGCGCAGCCAGTCCCGCGTCTGCTCCAGCGAGGTCTCGGGCATCGGGCGCATGCCCTGGCGGCGAAAGCCCTCCCGCACCGGCTCGGCGCGCAGGGCTTCATGGGCCGCGCGATGCAGCGTCAGCAGCACCTGCCGCGGGGTCTCCGCCGGCGCGAAGAGTGCCTGCCATGCGACGGTGCCGATCCCGGGGTAGCCGAGCTCTGCCATCGTCGGGAGATCCGGGAAGTCCGGCAGGCGGGCGTCCGACGCGACGGCGAGGGCACGGATGCGGCCGTCGCGCACCATGCCGGCCGCGGTCGCGACATTGAGGAAGCAAAGGTGGAGGTTGCCGTTCAGCAGCTCCGTGATCGTCGGCCCCGCGCCGCCAGGCATCGGGACATGCGTCATGTCGAGGCCTTCGCGCCTGCCCAGCATCACCGCATCGAACTGCTGGTAGCTGCCGACGCCGGAGCTGCAGTAGTTCACCCGGCCGGGGTTGCGACGGGCATAGTCGATCGCCTCCGCCAGGCTGCGCGCGGGAAAATTCGTGGTGGTGGCCAGCAGGAAGGCCGGCAGGTCCGCCAAGCGCGCGACCGGCACCACCTCCTTCTCGTAGTCGATGGACATGCGGCGCTGGAACAGCACGGGCGTGATTGCGTTCGTGGTCACGTTGCCGACCATCAGCGTGTAGCCGTCGGGCCTGGCGCGGGCCATCGTCTCGACGGCGAGGATCCCTGCGGCACCCGGCCTGTTCTCGACCATGAAGGGCTGGCCGAGAACGCGCCGCATCTCCTCGCCGACCATGCGGGCGACGATGTCCGTCGCGCCGCCAGGCGCATAGGGCACCAGCATGCGCACCGGGCGGGCCGGGTAGGCTTCCTGCGCCATGGCAGCCCAGGGTGCGGCGGCGAGACACGCCGCCGATGCCAGGACATCGCGTCGCGTAGCCATCTCTTCCTCCCATCGCCGGCTGCGCCGGTCCTTTTCATGCGCCGCGGAAGGGCGCGGGAGGAACGCTAAGGAGTGGGCCGGCAGCGCCAGAAATCATCATTTCTGGGCACGCCCATCACCCGCGGTAATGGGCTGGCGGCGCCTTCGCGGCACAAGCACCACGCGGCCGCAGGCCGCTCCTGAGATTCTGCGGAGCGAGCGCAGCGATGCTCCGGGGCCGCGAATGCGGCCCCGCGCGCGACCAACCGCCGCCGCCAGTGCGCACCCGACAGCGCGCAAGCCAAGCCGCCGGAGGCGGCGCCGGCGCCTGAGGCCAGATTAGAGTCTCAATCCCATGCGCCGGATCATCCGCCCTTCATCCTCGAGCTGCTGCCGCGCGAAGGCCGCATATTCGTCCGGGCCGAGATAGATGATCGGCATGTCGAAGCGGTCGAGAATGGCCGTGTGCTGCGGATCGTTCAGCGCTTCGCGGAAGGCGTCATGCAGGGCGCGTACCACGCCGCGGTCCATGCCCTTAGGGCCGGCGATGCCGTAGGGCGAGGTGGAGACGATGTCGATGCCGCTTTCCTTCAGGGTCGGGACATTGGGAAAGCGCTTGGCGCGTTCCGGCCCCCAGGTGACGAGCAGGCGGAGCCGCCCCTCCTCCACCAGCGGTCCCCAGCCGGAGCTGTCGGCCAGCGCATGGGTCTGGTCGCCGAGCAACGATTGCAGGTTCTCCGCGATGCCGCGGAACGGCACATGCGTCCAATCGATGCCGCGCTCGGTCGCGATCTGCTCCATCGTGATGTGCAGCGAGGTGGCGACGCCGGGCGAGCCGTAATTGATGCGGCCGGGATTCGCCTTCGCGTAGTCGAGGAACTGGCCGAAGCTCTGCCAGGGCGCATCCGCGCGCACGGCGACCCCGAACAGGTAGCCGGTCAGGTGGATGATGTAGGAAAAATCCTGGTTCGGGTCGAAGGGCGGCCGCGGCGCCATATGCGGGTAGCGGAAGACGCTGATCGGCATCTGCGCGACCGTGTAGCCGTCCGGCTGGCTGTTCAGCAGCGCGGCCGGGCCGAGCGTGCCGCCCGCGCCCGGGCGGTTGTCGGCGATCACCGGCTGGCCCAGGCGACGGGACGCGGCATCGCAGAGGGCGCGCATCTGCACATCAGTGGTGCCGCCCGGCGCCCAGGGGATGATCACGCGGATTGGCCGGCTCGGGAAACCGCTCTGCGCCAGGGCGGGGCGGGCCAGCGCCGCGGCGCCGAGGCCCATGAGCGCCGCGCGGCGCGTGGTGACGATACTCATGCGTTTCTCTCCCAGGCTTCGTTCCCGCGATTGGCAACAGATCGGCGCACCACGCAAGCCCCGCCGCCCAGGGGCTTGACCAACGCCTGAACGGAACGCGAACATGTGCGCATGGTCCTGGTCCTCGACGTCCCTGAGCGTACCCGGCGCGTCCGCCGCGCCGCCGCGCGCTTCTGCCTGGCGCGCGGCTGGTCGCCGCTGTCGGAGGTGACGCTGCCGAACGGCCGCCGCGCCGACATCCTGGCGCTGCTGCCGGACGGCGGCTTTCACATCATCGAAGTGAAATCCTGCGCGCGCGACTTCCAGACGGACCGCAAATGGCCGGAATACCGCGACTTCTGCGATGCCCTCACCTTCGCGGTCGACCCCGATTTCCCACAGATACTGCTGCCGGAAGATGTCGGGCTGCTGGTCGCCTGCGCACCGGACGACACCGCCCTGCTGCGGGAGGCGCCCCGGCACCCGCTGGCGCCGGCCCGGCGGCGTGCCTTGCTGCATCGCTACGCGATGCTGGCCGCCATCCGCCTTGCCGGCCTCGAGGATCCGGAGGCGCTGCTGGCCGAGCGCGTGGCGCTCCGCGTCGAATAGACGCCTTTCACCCGGCGCCGCCCGCCCCATCTTCCGGGCGTGCCGATCAACGGAAGGAGGCCCCGAATGCCAGTCGATGTGAAATACACCACCCGCGCCACCGCGACCGGCGGCCGCGACGGCAGCGCCCGCACCGAGGATGGCAGCTTCGAGGTGAAGCTCGCGGTGCCGAAGGAACTCGGCGGTCCCGGCGGCCCCGGTGCCAATCCCGAGATCCTGTTCGCCAGCGGCTATTCGGCCTGCTTCCTCGGCGCCATGAAGGCGGTCGCCGCCAAGGGCCCGACCAAAGTGCCGGCGGATACGACCGTGACCGCGACGGTCGGCATCGGCCCGCGCTCCGAAGGCGGCTTCGGCATCACCGCGGCGCTCGAGATCTCGCTGCCCGGCGTGCCTAAGGCAGATGCCGAGGCGCTGGTCGCGCAGGCGCATCAAGTCTGCCCCTATTCCAACGCGACCCGCGGCAACGTCGACGTCAAGCTGACGGTTGTTTAGTCCTCAGGCGCCGGCGCGCGCATCCGCGCGCTTGGCTTTCGCGCTGTCAGGGCGGCATTGGCGGCGGCGGTCGGTCGCGCGCGGGGCCGCATTCGCGGCCCCGGAGCATCGGCTTCGCCTCGCTCCGTAGAAAATAGTGGCGGCCTGCGGCCGGCGGTTCATTTCAGGCTCCCTCGACCGGGACCAGCCGCGTGATGCGCGGCGGGTTCTGTTCGCTGAGGTAGATGCAGCCATCCGGCGCGCGCCACATCCCGTGCGCGCCGTTCAGTACCGGGCGGCCGCGGCCGAGCAGTGCGCCATCGGCGCCGAGCAGCGAGAGGCTCGGCACCTGGTCCGTCACATAAAGCCCGCCGCCCGGCGCGCCATGCACCGACATCGGTTTGTGCAGGTTGCGCCAGTCCGCAAGCCAGGTGCCGTCCGGCGCGAAGACCTGGACGCGGTTGTTCTCCCGATCCGCGACCGCGACGCGCCCATCTTCCATCACCCAGACCGAATGCGGCGTGCTGAATTCGCCGGGCCCCTCGCCGGGCGTACCCCAGCCGCCCATCGGCGTGCCTTCCGCGCTGAAGCGGTGGATGCACGACGCGGCGTAGCCATCCGCCACATAGATCGTGCCGTCCGCGCCGAAGGCCACGTCGCAGGGCGCGTTGAAGGGCTCGCCCGGGGCATGCCGCTTCCCGATCCCGCCGAGGCGCTTGCCCGTCCGGTCGAAGATGATGATCTCCTGCGCGTCGCGGTCCACCACGAAGACCCGGCCGTCCGGATGGACGGAGAGCATATGCCCATCCGCGACCGCCTCCCCGCCCCAGGCATCGATGCGGCGCCCGTCCGGGGCCAGCACCACGACAGCCGGCCCGTCCTTGCCCGCATAGGGGTCCTGGCGGAGTTGCACATAGACGCGGCCTTCGGCGTCGCAGGCGACATCGCTCGGCGCGCCCACCCCGACCGGCACGTCGCCCCAGGGACGCTCGATCCGGTAGAGTTGCGCGCCGAGGCGCACGAACAGAACATGGCGCGTCATCGAAGCTCCTTCCGCGGGCGCTGGCCCGGCATTTGCCTGCACCTTGCGCGAACATCGCCCCCAGAGGAATCACCCCATGGCCGAATTCGACCTCGTCATCCGGAACGGCACCATCGGCACCGCCAGCGCCGTCTTTGAATCCGACATCGGTGTGAAGGACGGGCGCATCGCAGCCCTCGCCAAGGGCCTCGGCGCCGGTGCGCAGGAAGTGGACGCCAGCGGCCGCCTGGTGCTGCCGGGCGGCGTCGACACCCACACCCATATCGAGGAGCCGCGCGGCGGCCCCACCAAGAACGCCGACACCTTCGCAAGCGGCAGTGCCTCCGCCGCCGCCGGCGGCACCACCACCGTGATCAGCTTCGCCCGCCAGGGCCGTGGCGAGAGCCTGGCCGAACAGGTCGCGCTGCACCACGAACGCGGCAAGCGCAGCCGCATCGACTACAGCTTCCACATGATCATCACCGACCCGACGCCGCAGATGATCACCGAGGAGTTGCCCGCCCTGGTCGAGGCCGGGCATCGCAGCCTGAAGATCTTCCTCACCTATGAAGGCGCCCGCATCACCGATGCCGAGGCACTGCGCGTGCTCGCCGCCGGCCGCAAGCTCGGCGCGCTGGTCTGCATCCACGCCGAACACCACGAGATGATCCAGTTCTACACCGAGGCGCTGCTCGCCGCCGGGCTGACCCTGCCGAAGCATCATGCCTGGTCGAAGCCGATGGTGGTCGAGCGCGAATGCACCCACCGCGTCTGCGCCATGGCCGAAGCGCTCGACGTGCCGATCCAGGTCTTCCACGTCTCCGGCGCCGAAAGCGCCGAGGAGATCGAGCGCGCGCAGAAGCGGGGCCTCAAGGTTTGGGCCGAGACCTGCCCGCAATACCTGGTGCTGACCGCCGATGATCTCGACCGCCCCGGCTTCGAAGGCGCCAAGTTCATCTTCTCCCCCGCCGGCCGCACCAGGGCCGACCAGGACGCGCTCTGGGACGCCATCCGCCGCGGCGTGATCGGCAATGTCAGCTCCGACCATGCCCCGACACGCTATGCCGGCGCCGACGGCAAGCTCGCCTTCGGGGTCGATGCCCCCTTCACCAAGGTGCCGAACGGCATCCCCGGCCTCGCCACCCGCATGCCGATCCTGTTCAGCGAAGGCGTCGCCAAGGGCCGCATCGACCTGCAGACCTTCGTCGCCATCACCGCGACCAACCCCGCGCGCCTCTTCGGCCTCGATCCCCGCAAAGGCACCATCGCGATCGGTGCCGATGCCGACGTCGCGATCTGGAACCCCGAGAAGCGCGTCACCATCACCAACAGCCTGCTGCTGCACGACAACGACCATACCCCCTACGAAGGCCTGCAGGTCACCGGCTGGCCGGAAACCACCTTCGTCCGCGGCACCGCCATCGTCCGCGACGGCCAACTCCTCGCCCCGCCCGGCCACGGCCAGTTCCTGCCCCGTGCGCCCTACGCCCTGATCGCGCCGCGCGGCGTCTTCCCGGCCCCGTTCAACCCGGTGGACCGGGTGGCCTTGTGAAGGCAGCGCACCCCGAAGAGGGCGCTCTGCGGCCTGGTCCAGATCGATCTGCGCCAGGCCGAAGCTTCAGCTCAACCTGTCAAGCAGGTCCCCAGCCTGAACATCCGGGGACGCCCTACTCCGATTCGCGCGACAGGGCCTCGTAGGCCGCCGTGAAGCCGCGGAAGGACACTGCGACGCCGGCTTCCTGGCCGGCCGCATCGCGCCATTCCAGCCGCGCCGCGGCCTCTGCCGCGCGGCTGCGCAGGCGCTGCAGGATAGCGGCGTCGCGCAGTTCCAGCTCCGCGAAGCAGCCACGGGGCGTGCAGCTCTTGAAGGGCAGGGTCAGCGCGGGGTCGACGGTGATCTGGGCCGGCTGGCCGACGGTGACATTCACCGGCACCTGCGCCACCAGGCGCAACGGCTCGCCCCGCGCCGGGCGGCCGAGTGCGAGGACGGAAACCGGTTGCTGGCGCTGATCGGCGCTGGTCTGCGCCATCTCACAGCCGCGCCCGCCGGTGGGGCGCTGCTCACAGCGCACCACCCAGTCGCCGAAGGAGGCCAGCGTGCGTTCCGGCGTGGATGCCGCCGGCGGCGGCGTTGCCGGCGCTGGTGCGGGTGTCGCGGGCGGTGCCGGCGGGCGCGTCTGCGCCTGGGCCGGACCGGTGATCAGGGGCAGCAGGAGGAGGAGGCGCGATGCAGCTTGCATGCGCCGCAATTCAGCAGGTCTTGCGCAGTTGCACCAGAGTGAACAGGCCGGCCGGCGGGCAGCCTTCCACCGATTCGACCGCCGCCTCGGCAGGATCAAGCAGGTCGCGCAGCGCGAAATCCGGATGCCAGCCGAGCACGCGCGACAGCGGCGCCATGGTGCGCTCGATCCACCAGCGCGGGCCGCCCTCGGCGGCGAAGTGATTGACGAACAGGATGTGGCCACCGGGCCGCACCACGCGATTCATCTCGGCGAACAGCTTCTTCGCATCCGGCACCACGCTGGCGGTGAACATGGCGACGGCGATGTCGAAGCTGCCATCCGCGAAACTCATGGCCTCGGCATCCATCTCGATCAGCGCATCGACATGGCCCAGCCGGTCCTCGGCGACGCGCTGGCGCGCCTTGTCGAGCATCTCGCGCGAAAGATCGATGCCGGTGACCGTCAGCCCCTGTCGGTAGCGCGGCAGCGCGAGGCCGGTACCGACGCCGACCTCCAGCACCTTCGGACCCGGAAGACGATTGATGGCGGCCACCGCGCGACGGCGCCCGAAGGCGGAGACGCCGCCGAACACCGCGTCATAGACATTCGCCCAGCGGCGATAGGCATTGCGGACACTGTCGGCGTCGAGCGCGGCGCGGGGATGGGCCTTGCCACCCAATTCGTTCCTGAGTTGTTCGATATGCGCCATGGGCCACCCACTTTCCGAATGGGCTAGACCAGTGCGGACCGCCACGCAAGTGTAAGATACCTGCCTCAAACGCCGGGCCGCGCATCCGCGCGGCTTGGCTTGCGCGCTGTCAGGGCGGTATTGGCCGCGGCTGTCGGTCGCGCGCGGGGCCGCACCCTCCTTCGCGCTGCGCGCTTCGGAGGGGCTGTTCGCGGCCCCGGAGCACCTGTCCTCCGAAGCCTTGGCGAAGGAGGATCGGCTTCGCCTCGTTCCGCAGAAGCCAGTGGCGGCCTGCGGCCGCTTGGCTTTTCGCGGAATGTTAAGCGGCGCGCGCCGCATAGGCGCCGAAGAGGTCCAGTTCACGTTGCAGCCGCGGCGCGGTGAAGCCGGCTTCAGCGAGTGCCGCGAGGATGGTCTCTGGCGGCACGCAATGCTCGACCGTGTCCCAGTAGTAGCGCATCAGTGCCCGCGCCTCGCCGCCGCCGCGCCCGAGTGCCGCGATCCGCGACAGCGCCGGCACGCCGAGCCCGAACCAGCCATGCGCGCAGGCGCGCCACAGCCGGTGCCGCGGCCGCGTCTTTTCCAGCACCAACACGATACCGCCGGGGCGCAGCACGCGGCGGAACTCGGCGAAGAGCGGGCGCAGGTCCGCCATGTGCCGCAGCGCATAGCCGAGCGTCACCGCGTCGACGCTGGCATCGGCGATCGGCAGGTTCTCACCTTCGCCGCGCAGCAGCGGCATCCCGGGCCCGAGTGCGGCGCGGCAGGCAGCGAGCATCCCGGCGCTGGGATCGAGCCCGACCACGGCACCACCCGGCCCGACCAGCGCCATCACCTCGCGCGCCAGGATGCCGGTGCCGGTCGCGACATCCAGCACCCGCATCCCGGGGCCGATGCCCGCCCAGCGCAGCGCCCGGCGCCGGTAGGCGCGCCCGGTACCAAGGGACAGGATGCCGTTGATCCGGTCGTAATGCCGCGCCGTGCGGTCAAAGAGGGCACGCACCCAGGGGGCGCGCCGGGCCTCGGCGCCGTACCAGGCCGGCAGCGGCGGATGCGGGCGCAGCGGCTTCACGCGAAGCGGGCCCGGCGCAGCGTCACCATCGTCCCATCCTCCTGCCAGCGCCCGTTGCGGCGGCTGCGCATGACCGTGTGCGTGTGATTGCAGGGCGGTCGATCGGTGGCCCGGCCACCGGTCGTGCAGGTCAGATCGTGCTCCGGCGCCCGCGCGCCGTCCACCACGACGTCGCGGGGCAACGGCGGGAGCAGGGTGCAGGCCATCATGGCCAGGGACGGGCGCGGGTCATCGGATCGAGCCTAGAACATTCGCATCGCGACAGAACCCGCCTCCCGCAGCATCGGCGCCATTGTGATCGGACGCCCCCTGCTGGCCGGCAGGCCGGAGCGCTGTAGGATCGCAGCCATGCGCATGACGGAACCCCGCCCAGCCCCCCCCATAACCAGGCGACAGGTACCGTGATGATGCGGGCCTTCCTCGCGGCCATGTTGCTGGCGTTCGCCGGCTGCGTGGCGCCGCCGCCGGTGCGGGAGCCGCCACTCTCCTACCCGCCATCGGCGCGGGAGCGGATGATCCGTATCGCCATCGCGGAATGGGAGGATTGGGGGCGGCTGACGCCGGAGACGGTGCCGCCGCATGCTGAGGGCGAGCTCGCGAATTTCCCCCGCGTCATGGCTTATTGGCGGGCGCTCGACCCCGGCGCCGATGAAGGCGCGATCGCGCGCAACCGGGCGCGCTATGCGAACGGCGCCGCGAATGTCTGGGACGAGCCACCCTGGTCGGCCGCCTTCATCAGCTTCGTGCTGCGCGGGGCCGGCATCGATGCACGGGAATTCCCGCCTGCCGCCGCCCATTCCAGCTATGTCGACGCGATGATCGCGGATGCCCGGGACTTCCCGGCCCGCGCACCCTTCATCCCGCATGACCCCGCCGGGCGCGTGCCGGAACCCGGCGACCTCGTCTGCGCCGACCGGTCCCGCCGCCCGATCGCCGATTGGCGCGAGCGCGCGGCCGACGCCGGGCGCTTCCGCCCGATGCATTGCGACATCGTGGTCGCCGTGGGTCCGGAGGGCGTCCAGGCCATCGGCGGCAACCTGCGCGACGCGGTCACCCGCGTGACCCTGCCCGTCGATTCCGGCGGGCGGCTGATCCTTGCGCCCGGCGCAACCCCCCGCATCTTCGCGATATTCGAGAATCGGCTCGGCCGGCTGCCGCCCTGGCGCCCGGTGCCGCCGCCTTCGCAAGGGACCCCCGTCTCGTGACCCATCTCTTCGATCCGCTGACGCTGCGCGGCGTCACCTTCAGGAACCGCATCGGCGTGGCACCGATGTGCCAGTACTCGGCGGCCGAGGATGCCCGGCCCACCGAATGGCACCTGGCGCATCTGCTGCAGCGTTCCCTTGGCGGCGCCGGGCTGGTCTGCGTGGAGGCGACAGGGGTGCTGCCCGAGGGCCGCATCACGCCGACCTGCCTCGGCCTCTGGAACGATGCCCAGGAGAGTTCCCATGCGCGCCTGGCCCAGGCCATCGCGCGCGGCGGCGCGGTGCCGGGCATCCAGCTCGCCCATGCCGGCCGCAAGGCGAGCCGCCGCCCGACCTGGCAGCGGGGCCCCGCCGAGCCGGGCTGGGAAATCGTCGGCCCCAGCGCCGCCGCCTTCGGCGATTACGCGACGCCGCACGCCCTGACGCCCGAGGAGATCGAGGCCCTGCCGAAGGCCTTCGCCGACAGCGCCCGCCGGGCGGTCCGCGCCGGCTACGGCTTCGTCGAGCTGCATGGCGCGCATGGCTATCTGCTGCACCAATTCCTCTCGCCGCTGTCGAACATGCGCAACGACGCCTGGGGCGGGGATTTCGCCGGCCGCAGCCGGCTGGTCCTCGACACCTCCGATGCGATCCGCGCCGTGATTCCGGATCAGATGCCGCTATTCGTCCGCCTCTCCCACACCGACTGGGTCGCCGGTGGCTGGGACACCGAGGAGACGGTGGCGCTCTCCCGCCTGCTGAAGGCCAAGGGCGTGGATCTGATCAGCGTCACCTCCGGCGGGCTCGATCACCGGCAGAAGATCGATCTGGTGCCGCTCTACCAGGTGCCGGGCGCCGAGGCAGTCCGGCAGGGCGCAGAGATCCCGGTCGCGGCCGTCGGCCTGATCACCACGCCCGAGGAAGCGCAGGCCGTCGTCGCCGAAGGCCGCGCCGACATGGTGCTGCTGGCCCGCGCCGTGCTGCGCAACCCGTATTGGCCGGCGCAGGCGGCGATCGCGCTCGGACGGCCGGAGGCGCTGGTGCCGCCGCAATACGACCGTGGCTGGAACGACTGGGGCAAGCTGCCGGTCGAGCTCGCCGTCGCCGAGCCGATGCCGGCGCTCTGAAACGAAGGGCACCGGAGGACCAGTTCCGTCAGGAGGCCTGGCGAAAGGCCAGGCCCAGCGCCTGCACGATGTCCTGCGCCATCGCATCGCGCGGGGCGGGAAGGGGCAGGCGCGGCGGGCGCGGCGCGCCAACCGGACAGCCCATGTGCCGCAGCAGCGCCTTGGTTCCCGCCACGTAATACTGCCCGCCCACGAATTCGATCAGCGGCAGGTAGCGCAGGTAAAGCGACCGCGCCTCGCGGATCTTCTCCTCATTGGCCACCAGTTCGAAGAGCCGCGACAGCGGCCCCGGTGCGACATTGGAGGCGACAGCTACCCAGCCCTCTGCGCCCTCCACGAAGGATTCGAAGCCGAGGATGCCGCCGAACACCGTCATCCGATCCCCGCAGAGCCGGATGATGTCCCGCACGCGCGTCACCTCCAGCGTCGATTCCTTGATGTAGGTGCAGTTCGCGATGGTGGAGAGCCGCGCGACGATGGGCGGCGTCAGGTCCACATTCGCGGTGGCGGGGTTGTTGTAGACCATGATCGGAATGCCGATCGCATCGCCGATCGTCTTGTAGTGGTGGTAGAGCTCGTCCTCGGTCGGCGTCGAATAGAAGGGGGGGATGATCATCACCCCATCCGCGCCGAGGCGTTCGGCCCGCCGGCTGAGCCGCACCGCCTCCCGCGTATCCTCGGCGCCGGCGCCGACCAGCACGGGCACGCGCCCGGCGGCCTGGCGGATCACCGTCTCCGCCACCGCCACATGCTCCTCATCGGAGAGGGACAGGAATTCGCCCGTGGATCCCAGCGGGATCAGCCCGTGAATGCCCTCCGCGATCTGCCAGTCCACGAAGCGGCGGAGCGCCGGCAGGTCGAGCGCGCCCGTCTCCGTGAAGGGCGTGATCATCACCGTATAGGTGCCGCGGAAGCTCTTCATCGTCATGCCGCCATCTCACCGCCGGCCAGCAGGCCGGATGCCACCAGCGCCCGCCGGATCTCCGCCCGCTCCCCCTCCGTGATGGGCAGCAGCGGCGCGCGCGGCGCCGGGTTGGGCAGGAGGCCCATCAGGTTCAGCGCCGTCTTCATGCGATTGTGCATGTCGAGCGACGGGCGGCGGTAGAACACCCGCACCAGTGGCCGCAGCCGGTCATTCGCGCGCCGCGCCGCCGCGAGATCCCCGCGCGCTGCCGCATCGTGCATCTCCGCGAGGATGCCCGGCGCCACGCTGCCGATGCCGGAGAGGATGCCGTCCCCGCCGAAGGCCAGCGAGGCCAGCAGCCAGGTGTTGTTGCTGGTCAGCATACTCACCTGGCGCCCGCAATCGCGCAGCACCAGCAGGTTGTCCTCATAGGCGGCGGGGATCTCGCTGCCCTCCTTCACCGCGATGATGCTGGGCACCTCGCGCAGCAGCCGCGCCAGCAGTTCCGGCGCATAGCCGAGGCCGGAGGCGCGGGAGAGCTGGAACAGCACGATGGGCAGCGGCGCCGCCTCGGCCACCGCCGCGAAGAAGCGCAGCACCATCTCCGGCCGCGCTTCCGCCCCGCCGGCGAAGAGCAGGGGCGGGAAGAGCAGCAGCGCGTCCGCGCCGGCCTCCCGCGCGTCCCGCGCCAGGGCTGAGGCCGCCCGCGGATCCTCGGCGACGATGCCCGCCACCACGCCCGTGGCCGCGCCCGCCACCGCGCGCGCAATCCGCACGACCTGCTGCCGCTCCGCGCGGTCGAGCGCGCTGGTCTCGCCGGCATGGCCGTTCACCACCAGGGCGCGCACGCCCGGCGCCGCGGCCAGATGGCCGAGATGCGCCGTGAGCGCCGCCTCGTCGACCGCCCCGTCCCGGTCGAAGGGGGTGAGGGAGGCGGGCCAGATGCCGCCGATGCCGGTCAGGTCCAAGGCACGACCCCTTCGCAGATTGCCGAAAACGTTTGCGAATGCATTAGAAGCCGTCATTGCCTGTCAGGTCAAATTTGATTTGCTGATTGGGAGCCCAAGATCGGACTTGCTTCCGCAAACGATTACAGGACATCGTTCCCGCATGCAGAGCACAGTGACGCTCCGGGACGTCGCGCAGGCCGCCAAGGTGTCGATCGCCACGGCCTCCCGCGCCCTGGCCGGCGAGGGGCTGACCAGCAGGAGCACCGAGGCGCGGCTCCGGCGCATCGCGGCCGAGCTGGGCTACCGCCCCAACGCCCTCGCCCGCGGGCTGAAGACGCGCACCACACGCCTCGTCGGCCTGGTGGTGCACAACCTTACCAACGCCTCCTTCCGCGTGCTGGCGGAGGTGGTGCAGCGCCGCCTGCGCGCCGAGGGCTACCAGACCATCCTCTGCATCACCGCCGACGACCCGGAGCAGGAGGCGGAGATTATCGCCACCCTGGCCGACCAACGCGTGGACGGCCTCATCATCTGCCCGACCGGCCATAACGGCGCGCGGCTCGCGGCCCTCGACAGCAACGGCACGCCCGTCACCTGCGTGGTCCGCCGTGACGAGATGGTGGAGATGGAAACCGTCCTCGCCGCGGATCCGGAGGGCGCCTATGCCGGCACCCGCCACCTGCTGGAGCTTGGCCACCGCCGGATCGGCCTGATCGTCGGCCGGCGGGAGACCACCTCGGGCCGCGAGCGCCTCTCCGGCTATCGCCGGGCGCTGGAGGAGGCGGGCATCGCCTTCGACCCGTCGCTCGTCCATGCCGGCCCCTATGAGCCCGAAACCGGCCTCGCCGGCTGCCGGCAGCTCCTCGACCGCGCGGACCGCCCGACCGCCCTCTTCGTCGCCAACCATGAATCCGCACTCGGCGTGTTGCGCGGCCTGGCGGAGCGCGACCTGCTGGTCCCCGACGACATCTCCCTCCTCTGCTACGAGGACATGCCCGGCTTCGCCTGGCAGCGCCCGGCCATCAGCGTCGTGGACAGCGGCGCCACCGCCATGGCCGACCTGGCCGCCGACCGTCTTCTGCAGCGCCTGCGCCCCAATGCCGCGCCGCCCGCCGAGACCGCGCGCGAGTACCGGATCGGCGCCCGGCTGATCCAGCGCCATTCCTGCCGCCCGGTGGCCCCCTGATGCCCTATGTCGAGATCCTCGCCCCGCCGCTTCCGGCCGAGCGCCGCCAGCAGGCGGCCACCGCCGTCACGGAGGGCATCTGCCGCGCCTTCTCCGTCGGGCCGGAGACGGTGACCCTCTACTTCCTGGACATCGCGCCGGGCGCCTACGCCCATGCCGGCGTCGTGGGCGGCTTGCCGGAGGAGCAGCGCATCTTCGTCAAGGTGCATGCCTATCGCCGCGGCATCGCGGAGCGCCGCAACGCCGCCGCTGCCGTGACCGCCCCGCTCGCCAGCCTCTACGGCACCACGCCCAAGGCCCTTGCCGTCTATTTCCTCGATCGCGCCACGGACGAGGTGGCCCATGCCGGCCGCCTCGCCGCCGACGCCGAACCAGGCTGAGGCCCCGATGCAACGCTTCTTCACCGAGGACCAGACCGCGCTGCGCGACACCGCCCGCCGCTTCGCCGAGCGGGAGATCCTGCCGCGCGCCGCCGCCATCGACCGCGAGGACCGCTTCGACCGTGCCCTCTACAAGGGCATGGCGGCGCTCGGCCTGTTCGGCGTGGCGCTGCGCGAGGGCGCAGGCGGCGCCGGCATGGGCGCGACCGGCGCCTGCATCGCGATGGAGGAGCTGGCGCGCTGCTCCGGCGCCGTCGCCAACGCTTTCGCGATCCCGGTGGAGGCCGCCCTCTTCCTCGACCAGCACGGCAACGACCGCCACCGCGCACTGATCCCCGGCATCCTCGCCGGCGACATCATCCCGGCGACAGCCGTCACCGAGCCCGACCACGGTTCGGATGTCGCGGGCCTGCGCACCACCGCGCGGCGGGATGGCGAGGGCTGGGTGCTGGACGGCACCAAGGCCTGGGTCACGCTCGGCGGCGTCGTGGATGCGCTGATGGTCTTCGCCCGCAGCGGCAGCGAGAACGGCCACAAGGCCATCTCCTGCTTCCTGCTGGATGGCCACGCCCCCGGCATCCTCCGCGGCAAGGAGGAGGAGCTGCTGGGCATGCATGGCCTCGCGGACTGCATGATCACGCTGGATGGCGTGCGTGCCCCCGCCGATGCCGTGATCGGCCCCGAGAACGGCGCCTTCAAGATGGCCATGGGCAACTTCAACTTCAGCCGCCTGATGATGTCCGCCATGGCCCTCGGCATCGCCCAGGCGGCATTCGAGGATGCGGTGGCCTATGCCAAGACCCGCCAGCAGTTCGGCGGCCCGATCATCAACTTCCAGGCCGTGCAGTTCATGCTGGCCGACATGTCGACGGACATCGCGGCCGCGCGGATGCTGATCCATCACGCCGCCCGCCTCTACGACCACGGCATGCCGATCGCGAAGGAGGCGGCGCAGGCCAAGCTCTTCACCACGGACATGGCGACGAAGCACGTCTCCAATGCGCTGCAGATCCATGGCGGCAACGGCTATTCCCGCGCCTACCGCGTGGAGCGCCTGTTCCGCGACGTGCGCCTCGCGCAGATCTACGAAGGCACCAACCAGATCCAGCGCCTGATCATCGCCCGCCAGATCGAGAAGGAGATGGCCTGATGGCGGCGACCGTACCGCGCTGCATCACGGCCGAGGCGGCCGCCGCCCTGATCCAGGACGGCGACTTCGTCATCATCGGCGGCAATGGCGGCACCGGCACGCCGGAAGCGCTGATCGAGGCGGTGGAGCGCCGCTTCCTGGCGGGGCAGGGACCGCATGACCTGACGCTGTTCCACGTCACCGGCATCGGGGCCGTGCACGAGCACGGCCTCTGCCACTTCGGCCACCAGGGCCTGGTGAAGCGCGTCATCGGTGGCCATTACGGCCTGCAGGTGCCCTTCATGGCGCTGATCGATGGCAATCACATCGAGGCCTACAACTTTCCCCAGGGCGTGATGACCGGGCTCTGCCGAGCCATGGCCTCCGGCCAGCCCGGCATCCTCACCCATGTCGGGCTCGGGACCTACATGGACCCGCGCCAGGAGGGGCCCGGGAGCGGTGGCCGCATGAATGCGCGCACCACCGAGACACTGGTGGACCACGTCCGACTCATGGATCGCGACTGGCTCTTCTACCGCGTCCCCGGCGCCCCGCGCGTCGCCCTGATCCGCGGCACCACCGCGGATGAGGATGGCTACGTCACCATGGAGCATGAGGCGACGACCCGGGAGGATCTCTCCATCGCCCAGGCCGTGCACAATGCGGGCGGCATCGTCATCTGCCAGGTCAAGCGCATAGCGCGCCGCGGCAGTCTCAACCCGCAGATGGTGAAGATCCCGGGCTTCCTGATCGACCACATCGTGGTCGAGCCGGAGCAGATGCAGACCTTCGGCACGCAATACGACCCGAGCCGCAGCGGCGAGACGCGAATCCCGACCTCCTCCATCCTGCCGGACCCGATGAGCGAACGCCGCATCATGGCCCGCCGCGCCGCGCTGGAGCTCTGCCCGGGCGATGTGGTCAACCTCGGCGTCGGCGTCTCCGCCATGATCCCGAATGTGGCGGCGGAGGAGGGGATCGAGGATCTGATCACCCTGACCGTCGAAGCCGGCGTCATCGGCGGCGTGCCCGGCCATGCCCGCGAATTCGGCACCGCGGTCAATCCGCGGGCGATCATCGACCAGGGCTACCAGTTCGACTTCTACGACGGCGGCGGCCTCTCCTGCGCCTTCCTCTCCTTCGCGGAGGTGGATCCGGAGGGCAACGTCAACGTCACCAAGTTCGGCAACCGCTTCGCCGGCGCCGGCGGCTTCATCGACATCACCCAGAACACGCGGCGCCTGGTCTTCAGCGGGACGCTCACCGGCGGCGGCCTCGATATCGGCCTGACGGAAGGCGGCATCGCCATCCGGAGCGAGGGCCGGATGCAGAAGTTCGTGCCCGCCGTCGAGCAGGTCAGCTTCAGCGGTCGCCTGGCGCGCCAGAAGGGCCAGGAGGTCACCTTCGTCACCGAGCGCGCCGTCTTCGAGCTGGAGCCGGATGGCCTGGTGCTGACGGAGATCGCGCCCGGCGCCCGGCTGCAGGAGGACGTGCTGGATCAGATGGGCTTCCGGCCGCTGGTCAGCCCCGCGCTGCAGCCGATGGACGCGCGCCTCTTCCGCCCTGGTCCCATGGCGCTCCGCGAGGCGTTCCTGGCGCAGGCGGCGCGGCCGAGGCCCGCCCGATGACCGCATCCCCGCCCGCCGCCGCCAGCCTCTTTCTCGAGGACGTCATCCTCGGCGAGGAATGGCGCACCGGCACCCATACCGTCACGGCCGGGCAGATCGCCGCCTTCGCCGAGCTGACGCGGGACCACCACCCGCTGCACACGGATGCGGCCTATTGCCGCAGTCGCGGCTTCCCGGCCGTCATCGCTCATGGCCTGTTCGGCCTCTCCCTCATGGAGGGGCTGAAGACCGAGCTGCGCCTTTACGACAGCACCTCCATCGCATCCCTCGGCTGGGACAAGGTGCGCTTCCGCGCGCCCGTCCTCGCCGGCGACAAGCTGCATCTGCGCATGCGCTTCACCGCGAAGCGTCCCAGTCGCAACCCCGACCGCGGCGTCGTCACCGAGTTCCTGGAGCTGGTGAATGCGCGCGGCGAGGTGGTGATCGACGCCGAGCACGCCTCCCTCATCCTCACCCGGAACGCCGGACACGCCTGAGGCAAGCCTCAGGCACGTTTATTGCGAGGCATCCTGTTCCGTTTGAGGTGACCGCCTGCCGCTCGGCTGCGGTCGGGCAACCTTCGCAACGGGAACCGTACGATGCATACGCGACGTCTCCTCCTCGGCTTCGCCGGCGCCGCCCTCTCCGGCGGTGCCGTCATGGCCCAGACCTGCTCGCCGCGCGTGGCCGCGGGCAGCCTGCTCGAAGCGGGCAAATGGACCATGTCCATCAATCCCACCCTGCCGCCGCAGCAATTCGTCGACAGCCGTGGCGAGCTGCAAGGCCTGAACGTGGAGCTGGCCCGCGCCGCAGCGGCGAAGATGTGCCTGGAGCCGGTCTTCATGCGCATGGATTTCCCGCCGATGATCCCGGGCCTGCGCTCGGGCCGGTTCGACACCATCAACACCGGCCTGTTCTGGACCGAGGAGCGCTCCAGGCTCTTCTACATGGTGCCCTACGCCCAGCAGGCGATCAGCATCTACACCCTGCCGAACAGCACGCTGCAGCTCGCCGGGTTCGATGCGCTCGCGGGCCGCACCGTCGGCGTCGAGACCGGCACCTACAACGAGCGCAAATCGCGCGAGGCGAATACGGAGATGGTCGCGCGCGGCCTGCGCCCGATCAACTTCCGCACCTTCTCGACCGCCAGCGAGACCGTCGCCGCACTTCGCGCGGGCCAGCTCGAGGCCGCGATCAACATCGACGAGACGGCGAACGAGATGGTGAGCCGCGGCATCGCGCGGATCCATGTCCGCAGCCTGTTCGGCACGGACATCACCTTCGCCTTCCGCGACAAGGCGCTGGCCGAAGCCTTCGCCGATGCGCTGAACGCGCTGAAGGCGGATGGCACCTATGACCGGCTCTTCGACCGCTTCGGCATGACGCGCCTGGCCGGCGACGGCTTCGCTATCCGCGGCCCCGGCCCGGGCTGAGCGCCCGAGCCCGCTCAAATCTCAGACGATCACGCTCCAGCACTGTGTTGGATCGCGTGATTCAGACTTTCGGCGATTCCGCCTCAAGCCATCACGCTCCAACCACGAAGGGTCGGGCCGATGTTCGATCTCCAGGCCTTCCTGTCCTACCTGACCAACGCCTACCTACTGGAAGGCGTGCTGGTGACGATCGGCCTGACCATCGTGACCATGCTCATCGGCCTGATCTTCGGCACCGTGCTCGCGCTGATGCGCATGTCGAGGAGCGCGGCACTCTCCGGCAGCGCGGGATTCTACGTCTGGGTCTTCCGGGGCACGCCGCTGCTGGTGCAGCTCGTCCTCATCTACACCGGCCTGCCGCAGCTCGGCATCCGGCTCGGCGTGCTGCCCTCGGCACTCCTCGCCCTCAGCCTCAACGAGGCGGCCTATCTCTCGGAGACGATCCGCGGTGGCTTCAACGGCATTCCCAAGGGCCAGATGGAGGCGGCCAAGGCCCTCGGCCTCTCCCGCTGGCGCACGCTGCGCCTGGTGCTGATGCCCCAGGTCGCGCGCCTGATCATCCCGCCCCTCGGCAATTCGCTGAACGGGTTGCTCAAGGCCACCTCGCTCGCCTCCGTCATCTCGCTGGAGGAGTTGATGCGCCGCAGCCAGGTGCTGATGCAGGAGAGATTCGAGGTGCTGGAGCTCTACTGCGTCGCCGCCGTCTACTACCTGGTGCTGACCACCCTCTGGAACCGCGTCCAGGTCCGGCTCGAAGAGCACTACGGCCGTGGCTACGCCGAGACCGGCCGCACGGCGGCACCGGTCCAGATACGCACGGCGGAGGCACATTGACGTTCTGTTCTGGGAGCCTCTCCACCCGTTCCAGCGACCCCACTGGATCGGGGAGCTGCTCTACCGGCCGGTGAGGATGCGCTCGACGAGCTGCTTCACCGTCGGGATGAAGCCGTTCGAATAGAAGGGGTCGCTCGCGAAGCGGTAGGCATTGTGGCCGGCGAACATCAGGTTGTGTTCGGTCGTGCCGTCATGGGCGATCTCCTGCAGCGTCTTCTGGATGCAGAAGCTGCGCGGATCGGCCTTCTTGCCGTTGCTGTAGTCGGGCTCGTGCTGCGCCCAGTTGGAGAAGCGGCACTGGCTGAGGCAGCCCATGCAGTCCACCTGGTCCTTCACGATCGCCTTCGACGTCTCGGGCGTCACGAAGATCAGCGTGTTGTCCGGGGTGCGCATGGCCTCGGTGAAGCCTTCCGCCTCCCACTGATTCACGCGCGCCAGGTCGTGCGGCGTCAGCCAGACCGGGCGCTTGCGCGGCCCGACGCCGTATTCGGCCATGTGTTCGCCGATCGGCTCACTGGTGTAGGCCACCTGGCGCTCGTTCCGCTCCTCCAGCTCGATCAGGAAATCGTTGCGGACCGCGGAGGAATAGAAGCCGGTCGGGCTGAAGGGCTGCAGCGACACGTCGCCCTTCTTCAGGTTCAGCAGCCGCTGCTTCCAGGTATCCGGGATCGGGCTTTCGCGGGTCAGCAGCGGGCGGGTGCCGAACTGGAAGGCGATCGGGCCGAGGTCCGGATTGTCGATCCAGTCCTCCCACTCCTCCAGCCACCAGACGCCGCCGGCCATGATGATCGGCACGTCGCCGAGGCCGAATTCGCGCATCTGCTGGCGCAGCTTCAACACCCGGGCATAGGGCGCTTCCGGCTTCTTCGGATCCTCGCTGTTCGACAGGCCGTTATGGCCGCCGGCCAGCCAGGGATCCTCGTAGACCACGCCGCCGAGCCATTCCCGCGTCTTGTTGTAGGCGCGCTTCCACAGCGCGTTGAAGGCACGGGCGGAAGAGACGATCGGGTAGTAGTGGACGCCGAAGTCGCGCGCGATGTCGGCCAGGCGATAGGGCATGCCGGCACCGCAGGTGATGCCGTTGATCAGCCCCCTGGCGCCTTCCAGCATGCCGCGCGCCACGCGCTCGGCGCCGCCCATCTCCCAGAGGATATTGGCGTGGATGCGGCCCTTGCCGCCGGCGCGTTCGAAAGCTTCCCGCGCCTGGGCGATGGCGCCCCGGATGCCGTATTGCACCAGCTCCTCATGCCGCTCCCGCCGGGTCTTGCCCGAATAGGTCTGCGGGATGCGGTTGCCCTGCGCGTCATAGCTGTCCGCATTGACCGCCGAGAAGGTGCCGACGCCGCCCGCCGCCGACCAGGCCCCGCAGGAGGACCCGTTGGAGACGGACACGCCCTTCCCGCCCTCGACCAGGGGCAGAACGTCGACGCCGCCCATGCGGATGGGGTTGATGACCTTCAAGGACGCAGGCTCCACGGATTTTAACACGCTTGTCACGGGGACTTATGGCGAAACGCCCCGCGAGGTCCAGCGGATATGGCGCGGCGGGGGGGCTGGTTCGAGCCCCCCCGGCCGCCCTTTCTCACTCCGCCGCGTCGCGCGGGCCGCGATCCCGCCGCTCGCCGCGGTCCCGCCGCTCACCACGCTCGGGACGGTCGCCTTCGCCATCGGCGCGCGGCCGCTTGGCACCCACCTGCTCGGTGATGTCGGCGCCGGTCGCCTGATCGACCACCCGCATCGACAGCTTCACCTTGCCGCGCTCGTCGAAGCCGATGACCTTGACCTTCACCTGGTCGCCGTCCTTGACCACGTCGGAGGTCTTGTTCACCCGCTCATTCGCGAGCTCGGAGATGTGGACCAGGCCGTCCTTGGCGCCGAGGAAGTTCACGAAGGCGCCGAACTCGGCGGTCTTCACGACCTTGCCATTGTAGATCACGCCGATCTCCGGCTCGGCCACGATGCCGCGGATCCAGTCGATCGCCTTCTGCGCCTGCTCGACGCTGGTGGCGGCGACCTTGATGGTGCCGTCATCCTCGATGTCGATCTTGCAGCCGGTCTGCTCGGTGATCTCACGGATCACCTTGCCGCCGGAGCCGATGACGTCGCGGATCTTGTCCTTCGGCACATTGATCACGGTGATGCGCGGCGCGGTCTCGGCCACGTCGGTGCGGGCGCCGGACAGGCCCTTCGCCATCTCGCCCAGGATGTGCAGGCGGCCATCCTTCGCCTGGGCGAGCGCCACCTGCATGATCTCGAAGGTGATCGAGGTGATCTTGATGTCCATCTGGAGAGAGGTGATTCCCTTCTCCGTGCCGGCCACCTTGAAGTCCATGTCGCCGAGATGGTCCTCGTCGCCCAGGATGTCGGACAGCACCGCGAAGCCGCGGTCTTCCTTGATCAGGCCCATGGCGATGCCGGCGCAGGGGCGCTTCAGCGGCACGCCCGCATCCATCAACGAGAGCGAGGTGCCGCAGACCGTCGCCATGGAGGAGGAGCCGTTGCTCTCCGTGATCTCCGACACCACGCGGATGGTGTAGGGGAACTTCTCCTTCTCCGGCAGCAGCGGGTGGATGGCGCGCCAGGCGAGCTTGCCGTGGCCCACTTCGCGGCGTCCCGGCGAGCCCATGCGGCCGGTCTCGTTCACGCTGTAGGGCGGGAAGTTGTAGTGCAGCATGAAGTCCTCGCGGTACTCGCCCGCGAGGGCGTCGATGATCTGCTCATCCTGGCCGGTGCCGAGGGTCGCCACGCAGAAGGCCTGGGTCTCGCCACGGGTGAAGAGCGCCGAGCCATGGGCGCGCGGCAGAACGCCGACTTCGGCTACGATCGGGCGCACGGTCTTGGTGTCGCGGCCGTCGATGCGGAGCCCAGTGTCGAGGATGGCGTTGCGGACCACGTCCGCCTCCAGCTCCTTCAGCAGGCCCTTGGCGGCGGCGGCGTCATGGCCTTCCTCGGTGAGCTTGGCGGCGATCGCCTTCTTCACCGCGCCGACCTTCTCCTGCCGCAGCAGCTTCTGGGTCTCAGTGTAGGCCTGCTTCATGTCGGCGGTGCCGAGCTCGGCGATGCGCGTCTTCAGCGCGACCTCGGCCTCGGAAGGCTCGGCCACCGGCCAGGGCTCCTTGGCGGCGACCTCGGCCAGCTCGATGATGCCCTGGATGACGGCCTGGAAGCCGTCATGCCCGAACTTCAGGGCGCCGAGCATGACATCCTCGCCCAGCTCATGCGCCTCGGACTCGACCATCAGCACGCCTTCGGCGGTGCCGGCCATCACCAGGTCCAGCACGCTCTGCTTGCGCTGGTCGATCGTCGGGTTCAGCACGTACTGGCCATCGATGTAGCCGATGCGGGCACCGGCCACCGGGCCGAAGAACGGGATGCCGGAGAGCGTCAGGGCGGCGGAGCAGCCGACCAGCGCCACCATGTCGGGGTCGTTCTCCATGTCGTGACTGAGCACGGTGGCGACGACCTGGATCTCGTTGCGGAATCCGTCCGGGAATAGCGGGCGGATCGGCCGGTCGATGAGGCGGGAGACCAGGGTCTCGTTCTCCGACGGACGTCCCTCGCGCTTGAAGAAGCCGCCCGGGATCTTGCCGGCGGCGAAGGCCTTCTCCTGGTAGTTCACGGTGAGCGGGAAGAAGTCCTGCCCCGGCTTCACCGAACGGGCGCCGACCGCCGTGCAGAGCACGATGGTGTCACCGAGGCGGGCCATCACGGCGCCATCGGCCTGACGGGCGACCTTGCCGGTCTCGAGCGTCAGGGTCTTGCCGCCCCAGTTGATGTCCTTGCGGAAATACTTGTCGAACATGCGTCGTCCTTGCGTCTTGCGGGGCCGTCGCGGCCCCCGGATGGGCAAGCGCGGAACAGGCCGGTGACGATGGCGGGAACCGGGAATTGGAAAAGCACAGCGTCTCGGGCGGCATGGGGAGGGCCCGGCGCGAACGCCGGAAAAGCTGCCCATGTGGCCGGAAACGCCGCGATGCTCCTCTCCGGGATCCCGCGGCGCCGAAATCCGGCCCACCGCGGTTGCAGCGATCGATCGAGCCTAAGCGGCCGCGATCGGGCCCCATATGGCTCGGATGCCGGCAAAGCGCCATCGGAAATTGTATTGCGGCGCCGGGCTGTTTCATTTGACGGCAGGCGATCCGGCTCGCGAAGCTGCCGCATGCGCCGTTTCCTGCTGCTGCCGATCCTGATCCTCGCCGCCTGCGCCGCCACTCCGCATCAGCCCGCGGCGGCGCCGCGCTGGCACACCGTGCTGGTCGCCGGCGACGACAGCCTGCCGGTCTGGGACAATGCGACGCAGCGAATGATGACGCTGCTCGGGCCACAGGCATCGGTGCGCCGCTTCTCGGACCGGGGCCGCGGCGCGGAGCGGGCCGACCCCGGCGGCGTGCTGCGCGCCATCGCAGGGCTGCGGCCGGGTCCGGGCGAGGGCTGCCTGGTGTTCATGACCATGCACGGTGCGCCCGGCCAGGGGCTGATCTTCGCCCCGGCCGGGTTGGGCCTGCCGCCCGCCCTGCTGGACCGCGCCCTCAGCACCGGCTGCGGGGACGCGCCGACGGTCGCCATCCTCTCCGGCTGTTACACCGGCATCTATGCCGCGGCGCCGGTGGCGCGCCCGAACCGGATCATCCTGACCGCCGCCCGGCCCGACCGGCCAAGCTTCGGCTGCGGCGCGGGCGAGGTGCTGACCGTCTATGACGAATGCCTGCTGCAAGCGCTTGGATCGGATGCGCTGGGCCAGGCGGCGCTATGGCGGAAGGTTGCCTCGGTGACCAATGCCTGCGTCAGCCGGCGCGAGCAGGCGCTGCGTGTCCAGCCCAGCGAGCCGCAAGCGAGCTTCGGCGACCAGGTGGGTTCCTTGGCGGTTAGATAGGCCTCAATCCGCGGCCGCAGGCCGCTACCCGTGCCTGCGGAGCGAGGCGAAGCCGATGCTCTGGGGCCGCGAAGCGGCCCCGCGCGCGACCGACCGTTGTCGCCAATGCCGCCCTGACGGCGCGGAAGCCAAGGCCGCGGATGCGGCCGCCGGCGTCTGAGGCCATAAAAAAAGCCGGTCTGACGACCGGCTTTTTTTTCAGCGGCGAAGCTTCAGGCGCTCGATCAGGCTCTGGTAACGGGCCTGGTCCTTCTTCTTCACGTAATCGAGCAGGCCACGGCGCTGACCGACCAGCATCAGCAGGCCGCGACGGCTGTGGAAGTCCTTCGCGTGGCTCTTCAGGTGCTCGGTCAGGTTGACGATGCGCTCGGAGAGCAGGGCGACCTGCACTTCCGGGCTGCCGGTGTCGCCGGCCTTGGTCGCATATTCGGCAATGAGCGCCGTGCGGCGCTCTGCGGTGATCGACATCGTGTGCTCCATCGAAAGGGGTTTCAGCCCTGGCCGTCCCCGATCCACCTCTCCGGCCGGCAAAGCCCGGCGTCGAGGCGGCAGAGGCCGATCAGGCGCCCCCCCGCCATCGCGCGCACCAGGCCCCCATCGGGGTTGGCGCCGGACGGAACCCGGCCCATCAGCTCCACCAGCGAGATCGCCTGGCCCTGATGCAGCCGGACGGCTTCCGGCTCATGGACGGCCAGCGCCGGGATGTCGTCCAGCGCGGTCGCCACGGGCCTCAGAAGATCCGGGGAAGGGGGCGGCGTATCGCCGGAAACGGCGATCCTGTCCAGCGGAATCGCATCGGCCTCGTGGAAAGGCCCGACGCGATGCCGGCGGAGCGCCGCGATATGGCCGACCGTGCCGACCGCCCGGGCCAGGTCGCGGGCCAGGCTGCGCATGTAGACGCCCTTGCCGGAGACCACGCGGAAGATCGCGGTATCGGCATCCGGCCGCTCCACCAAATCGAATTCATCGACCCGCGCCGGGCGCGGCGCCAGCTCCGGCACCTGCCCGTCCCGTGCCAGGTCATAGGCGCGTTCGCCCGCGACCTTGATGGCCGAGAAGATCGGCGGGACCTGCATGATCTCGCCGCGGAAGGCCGGCAGCGCGGCGCGGATCGCGTCATCGGTCGGCCTGATATCGCTGGTCGCGATGGTCTTGCCGTCGGAATCGTCGGAATCGCGGGCGTCGCCGAAGCGCAGCGTGAAGGAATAGACCTTCGTGCCGTCCATCACATAGGGCACGGTCTTGGTGGCGGCACCGAAGGCCACCGGCAGCACGCCGGTCGCCAGCGGATCGAGCGTGCCGCCATGGCCCGCCTTCTGCGCATCGAGGGCGCGTTTGACCCTGGTCACCACATCGGTGCTGCCGATGCCGCTTGGCTTGTCCACGATGAGCCAGCCATCGAGGGCCTGTCCGCGGGGTTTTCTGTGGCGTTGGCGGGTCATGGACACTCTGGGTCGTTGCGAAATCGGCCGCATGCCGTCGACATGCGGGGTGGCGGATGACACGGACACGGAGGCAAGGGAATACCTGCTTTGCGCAGGCTTGCCGGCAGCGGCGCGCTGCCGGCGGCGCGCTTCAGGCCTCCGGATCCACCGGCCGCGGCTTTCCGGCCATGTCCAGCGCCACGAAGGTGAAGACCGCCTCGGTCACCTTGCTGGCCTGTTCGGAAGCGCGGTCGCGGCGCCAGGCTTCGACGCAGACGCGGATCGAGGTGCGGCCGGTGCCGATCAGCATGCCATAGAGGCTCACCTCGTCGCCGACCTTGACCGGGCGGTGGAACTTCATGCCCTCGACCGCGACGGTCGCGACCCGGCCGCGCGCCAGGCGCAGCGCGACGCTGGCACCCGCCTGGTCCATATGCGCCATCAGCCAGCCGCCGAAGATGTCGCCGGCCGGGTTGGTGTCGGCCGGCATGGCGATGACGCGGATCTCCGGCGCCTGGTCGGGTGGCGCCTCGCTCACGGGGTGTCGTCCTCGGTCTTCGGGGCGGCCAGGTCCCGCGCGACCTCGGGCTGGTTCAGGGCGCGGGCGATGGTGAAGGCATAGTCGAGCGCCGTGTCGGTCTGGAAGTGCAGATCCGGTGCGTGGCGCAGCCGCACCGACTTCGCGATCTGGGCACGGAGAAAGGGCGCCGCACGCTTCAGCGCCGCGAACTGCGCCGGCGGCAGGTCCTTGCCCAGCCCGCTCACGAAGGCCGTCATGTGCTTGAGATCGGGCGAGGCCCGCACCTCGGTCACCGTGACACGCACATCGGCCAGGTCCGGGTCCCGGAAGTCGCCGCGGGCGAAAACGGCCGACAGCGCGTGCCGGATCTCCTCCGCCACACGGAGCTGGCGCTGGGTCGGGCCCTCGGCGCCGCCGCGCTTATGCTGTTGCTTGGCCATCCGGGCCTCCTCAAAACACGAGGGCGCGGCGCATGTGGCGCCGCGCCCTCGTCCATGCCTACCGGGCCATCAGGCCGCGGCGACGGTCTCCACCTCGTAGCACTCGATCTGGTCGTCGACGCGGAGGTCATTGTAGTTCGCGAAGGACATGCCGCACTCGTAGCCGTTGGTCACTTCCTTCACGTCATCCTTGAAGCGGCGGAGCGTGCTGAGATCGCCCTGGTGGATGACCACGCCATCGCGCAGCAGGCGCACGCCGGCGCCGCGGCGGACCACGCCTTCGGTCACGCGGCAGCCGGCGATCTTGCCGATCCGCTTCGATTCGAAGACCTGCAGGATCTGCGCATAACCCAGGAACTTCTCGCGCTGGACCGGGGCGAGCTTGCCCTTCACCAGCTTCTCGATGTCGTCAGCCACTTCGTAGATGATCGAGTAGTAGCGGATCTCGACGCCTTCGGCCTTCGCCAGGTCGCGCGCCTGGTTGGTGGCGCGGACGTTGAAGGCGACGACCACGGCGTTCGACGCCTTGGCGAGCTGGATGTCGCTCTCGGTGATCTGGCCGACGCCGCTGTGCAGCATCCGCACCCGCACCTCGTCATTGCCGAGCTTGCCGAGCACCACGCCGATCGCCTCGGCGCTGCCCTGCACATCGGCCTTGGTGACGACCGCGACTTCCTTCTGCTCGCCCGCCTGGATGCGGGCCAGCATGTCGGTCAGGCTGCCGCGGCCGGCATTGACCGCCGCCGCCGCCTTCTCCCGCGCGCGGCGCTGGCGGAACTCGCTGATCTCGCGCGCCCGGCCCTCATCCTCGACCGCGACGAAGTTCTCGCCGGCGCCGGGGACACCGGACAGGCCCAGGATCTCGACCGGCAGCGACGGACCGGCTTCCTTGATCTGGCGCCCCTTGTCGTCGACCACCGCGCGCACCCGGCCCCATTCGGCGCCGGCCACCACGATGTCACCCTGGCGCAGCGTGCCCTTCTGGACCAGCACAGTGGCGACGGGGCCACGGCCGCGATCGAGCTTGCTCTCGATCACGGTGCCTTCGGCGGCACGCTCCGGGTTCGCCTTCAGGTCGAGCAGCTCGGCCTGCAGCGAGATCCCCTCCAGCAGCTTGTCGAGGTTGATCTTCTGAGTGGCGGAAACCTCGATCTCCTGGGTCTCGCCGCCGAGGCTTTCGACCACGATCTCGTGCTGCAGCAGTTCCTGCTTCACGCGCTCGGGCCGTACGCCCGGCTTGTCGATCTTGTTGACCGCCACGATGATCGGGACGCCGGCCGCCTTGGCATGGCCGATCGCCTCGATCGTCTGCGGCATCACGCCGTCATCGGCGGCAACCACCAGCACGACGATGTCGGTCACGCTGGCACCGCGCGCCCGCATCGCCGTGAAGGCGGCGTGGCCTGGCGTGTCGATGAAGGTGACGCGGTTGCCGTCCGGCGTCGTCACCTGATAGGCGCCGATGTGCTGGGTGATCCCGCCCGCCTCGTGCGAGGCGATATCGGTCTGGCGCAGCGCGTCGAGCAGGCTGGTCTTGCCGTGGTCGACATGGCCCATGATGGTCACGACCGGCGGACGCTGGGTCAGCTCGGCATCGGTGTCGACCTCACCTTCGAGGCCGATCTCGACATCGCTCTCCGACACTCGCTTCGAACGGTGCCCGAATTCCTGCACCACCAGCTCGGCGGTGTCGGCGTCGATGGTCTGGGTCAGCGTCGCCATCACGCCCATGCGGAACAGCCGCTTCACCACCTCGCCGCCGCGCTCGGCCATGCGGTTGGCCAGCTCCTGCACGGTGATGGCTTCGGGGATGACGACGTCGCGCAAGGCCTTGGTGGCGTTCTTGCGGATATCCTCGAGCTGCTGGCGCTGCTTCTCACGCTCGCGCGCCCGCCGCATCGAGGCGAGGGAGCGGCTGCGGTCGTCGTCGCCCTCGATCGCGGCCTGCACGTCGATGCGGCCGCCACGGCGGTCGGCGCCGACCAGGGTCTTCTTGACCGTGGTGAGCACCGGCTTCTTGGCCGGCAGGGCGGAGGCCCCCGGGCGGCGCACCGCGGCGCGGCGACGGCTGTCATCCTCCTCCTCCGCGGTCGGCTGGCGCGGCTTCAGCGACAGGCGATCGGCAGGGGTCGCGGACGGCGCATCGGGACGGCGCGCGGCCGGGGCGCCAGTCGGGCGGGCGGCCGCGGGGCGCGG
>NZ_JAAGBB010000018.1 GCF_018129085.1 Plastoroseomonas hellenica | reverse complement strand
AAACCAGCAGGCCTAAGCCCACCAATTCGCATCCCAACCCATACCACTGACCATCATCATCTCTTCCGCCACCCAACCAGATCGCCAGAGCCCAATCGCCCGCGCCACGCCAAACACCAAGACCCACACACCCTCGCAGATGCATAAACCCAGGCGCCGACCGCACATCCCACCCCAAAAACCAAGGGACAAGACCACAAGCAACCAAACACCCCAGCCACCCAAGCAGAGTGACCACAAAAAACTTCCAAACCAGATGCAATTGTCAAAGAGCGATCCCTGACCTTCAGGGACGAAAACACCCACCGAGACTTGGTCTCTCGGTTGGCGCTGCGTCCCGTCTGTCGGGGCACCACCGTCTCGTCAGTGCGTCAGACCCTCGGGTCAGGCGCCCTACTCGTCGGCGGTGGCGGGCTTTTATGGGTAAGCGCCGGGGGCGTCAACACCCCTTTTTCGCCAATCGACGAACCATTCTGCAAAACGCGGAATCCCCACCTCGATCGGCGTCGTCGGCGCATAGCCCGCGAGTGCGGCGATCGCATCCACATCGGCGAAAGTCTCGCTCACTTCCGTTGCCGGACGCGGCGCATCCTGGATGATCGCGCGCGTCCCCAGCGCCTCCTCCAGCACCGCGACGAAGCGCGCGACGAGCTCGCTGCGGTGATTGCCGATGTTCAACACCCGCGGCGCGTCACCCGTTGCGGGCCGATCGAGACAGCCGAGGATTCCCTGCACGATATCCGCGACAAAGGTGAAGTCGCGCTTCAGCCGGCCGCCCTCGTAGAGCGTGATCGGCCGCCCGCCCAGGATCGCATCCGCGAAGAGCCAGGGCGCCATGTCCGGCCGTCCCCAGGGTCCATAGACCGTGAAGAATCGCAGCCCCGTCTGTGGCAGCCCGAAGAGATGCGCATAGGCCGCGCTCATTAGCTCCCCGGCCCGCTTGGTCGCCGCATAGAGCGACACCGGCTGATCGGCCCGATCCGATTCGGCGAAAGGCAGCTTGGTGTTGCCGCCATAGACCGAGGAGGAGCTGGCATAGACCAGGTGCTCCAGCTTCGGCAGCCGCCGCGCCAGCTCCAGCACCACCAGATGCCCCATGACATTGGCGTCGACATAGGCGAAGGGGTCGACCAGCGAATGCCGCACCCCGGGCTGCGCGGCGAGGTGCAGGATGCGCGTGACCCCTGGCTCCGACTCGGCCAGTGCCAGCATCGCCTCGCGGTCACTCACGTCCACTGCGCGATGCGTGAAGCCGGCATGCGCCTGCAGCCGCGCCAGCCGTGCACGCTTCAGTGCCGTGTCGTAATAGGGGGTGAGCGTGTCGATCCCGACCACCCGCTCGCCCCGCGCCAGCAGCGCCTCCGCGGCATGCATGCCGATGAAGCCGGCGGCACCGGTCAGCAGGACCGTCATGCCGCGACCAACCGGTCCTCCACCAGCTCGAGGATCGCATGCCCGAGCGTGATGTGGATCTCCTGCACCCGTGCCGTTTCCTTGCTCGGCACCACCAGGGCGTGGTCGCAGAGCGCCCGCGCCGGGCCGCCATCGCCGCCGAGGAAGCCCACGGTCACGATGCCCATCTCCCGCGCCGCCGCCAGCGCCCTGATCACATTGGCCGAGCGCCCGCTGGTGGTGATGCCGAACAGCACATCGCCGGCGCGCCCCAACCCGCGGAGCGGCCGCGCGAAGACCTCTTCGAAGCCGTAATCATTGCCGCCCGCGCTCATCACCCCCGCATCGGAAGCCAGGGCGATCGCCGGCCAGGAGGGGCGCTCGACGCCGCCGCGCAGCCGCACCTGCCATTCGGTCGCGAGATGCACGGCGTCCGAAAAGCTGCCGCCATTGCCGCAGAAGAACAGCTTGCCGCCGGCGCGCATCGCCGTTTCGCAGGCAGCGACGACGGCGAAGACCTCGCCCGCCATCTCCGCGCCCACGCGCCGCCTGAGCGCCGCGCCATCTTCCATGATCGCGGCGAAACGCGCGGCCTCGGTCATCAGCTATCGGTCCGGATATTGTTGTCGCGGATCACCTTGCCCCATTTCTCGATCTCGGCCGTGAGGAAGCGGCCGCAGGCGGCAGGGTCGGAGGCGACGACGTCGCAGCCCTGCTCCTCGATCTTGGCCTTCACCTCGGGATCGGCGAGGGCCTGGCTCAGCGCCTCGTTCATGCGGCGCAGGATCGGCTCGGGCGTGCCGGCGCGGCCGAGGAAGGCCCACCAGGTCGGTGCCTCGAATTCCGCCAGCCCCTGCTGGGCGAAGCTCTGCACGCCCGGCACGTGCCGGCTCTCGCCGCGCGTCGTGACGCCGAGCGGGCGCAGCACGCCGTTGCGGATGTGCTGGCTGATGATCACGACATTGCTCATGAACATCGGCACATTGCCGGCGACCGCGTCCTGCACGGCCGGTCCGCCGCCGCGATAAGGCACGTGCACCAGCCTGATGCCCGCCTGGGCCGAGAGCAGTGTCGTCGAGACATGCGCGAGGCCGCCGACGCCGGAGGTGGCGTAGCCGATGGTGTCCGGCGCCTGCTTCGCGGCGTTCACGACGTCCTGGAAGTTGCGATAGGGCGTCGACTGATGCGCGACCAGCGCGAGTGGCCCGGTTGCCACCAGCGTCACCGGCGCGAAGGCTTCCAGCGTCCGATAGGACAGGCGCATCACCGTCTGGTTCGTCGCCTCGTTGTCATAGGCGAGCATCCAGGTATAGCCATCCGCCGGCGCGCGGGCCGCCTCGGCCGAGCCGATGGCGCCGGAAGCGCCGCCGCGGTTGTCGATCACCACCGGCCGGCCCAGCAACTCGCCGAGCTTGGCCTGGAACAGCCGCGCGATGGTGTCGGTCGAGCCGCCCGGCGGCCAAGGCACGATCAGGCGGATCGGCCGCTCGGGCCAGGCGCCCTGGGCCCCGGCGATATAGGGTGCCGTGAGGCCCGCGGCGGTCAGCGTCAGAAGCGAGCGGCGTTTCATCGCGGCATGTTCTCCTCCCGGATCGGGACCGCAACCGGCCCTATCCGGCAGATGGCACGATGCCGCCCCCGCCTCAAGCCTTGTGAGTGTGCGCGGCCGATTCAGACCTCCGGGCCTTCCGGCCCTCCAGTCATCGGACGCTCAAGCCTCAACCGATGGCGGCACCCTTTCACGCTGGGCGAGTTCCGCACGCAGCAATGCGACCTCGGCGCGCAGCAGGGCCAGTTGCTCGCCGACCGGATCGGCTTCCGGGCGCGTCAGCCCGTAGCCGATCCCAGGGTCCAGGCAGGGATCGCCCCCCGGCGGCCGCGCGGGAATGCCGACCACGGTCTGATCGGCGCCGACCATGCGCACCACGACGGCATTGGCACCGATCCGCGCCCCGTCACCCACGGTGATCGGCCCCAATACCTTGGCCCCGGCGCCGATCGTAACCCCATTGCCGATCGTCGGATGCCGCTTGCCGGTTGCGGTGGTGAGCCCACCGAGCGTCACCCCGTGATAGAGATAGACGTCATCGCCGATCTCCGAGGTTTCACCGAACACCACGCCCATGCCGTGATCGATGAACAGCCGCCGGCCGATCCTGGCGCCGGGATGGATCTCGATCCCGGTCAGGAAGCGCGAGAGATGCGACACGCAGCGCCCCGGCAGCCGCAGCCCGATGCGCCACAGCGCATGCGCCAGGCGATGCCACAGCACCGCATGCAGCCCGGCATAGCAGAAGATGGCTTCCGCCCAGCTCGGCCGCGCGGGATCGCGAGCACGGATGTTGCGGGCGAGTTCGATGATCTCCATGGGCAGCGCCTCAGGCCAGCCAGGGCGGCACGGGCAGCCCCTTGCCGCGCAGGAATTCGGGATTGAACAGCTTCGACTGGTAGCGCGCCGCGCCGTCCGAGAGGATCGTCACCACCCGGTGCCCCGGCCCCAGTTTTCGCGCCACGCGGATCGCCGCCGCGACATTGAGCCCGGCCGATCCGCCGACCGAGATCCCCTCCTCCATCTGCAGGGAGAAGACCTGCTCCAGCGCCTCCGCGTCCGGCACCATCTCCGCGTCGTCGATCAGGGCGCCTTCCAGATTACCCGGCACCCGCGCCGCCTGGCCGATGCCCTCGGTGATCGAGTTTCCTTCCGAGGCCTTCACCGTGCCGGTCTTGACCCAGTTGTACAGCGCGCTGCCCAGCGGATCGGCGAGCACGATCCGCACGTCCCCCTTCCTTGCCTTCAGTGCACGGGCGATGCCGGCCAGCGTGCCGCCGGTGCCGCAGGAACAGGTGAAGGCATCGACGCGGCCTTCGGTCTGCGCCCAGATTTCCGGCCCCGTGGTCGCCTCATGCGCCGCCGCATTCGCGAGGTTATCGAACTGGTTCGCATGCACGGCGCCCAGTTCTTCGGCCAGGCGGCGCGACACATGCACGTAGTTGCCGGGATCGGCATAGGGCTTCGGCGCCACCAGCCGGAGATCAGCGCCGATCATGCGCAGGAAATCGAGCTTCTCCCGGCTCTGCGTCTCCGGCACCACAATCACGCTGCGATAGCCGCGGGCATTGGCGGCGAGGGTGATGCCGATGCCGGTATTGCCGGCGGTGCCTTCGACGATGATGCTCGGCTTGCCCGGGGTCAGCTTCCCGGCGCGCTCCGCCGCTTCGATGATGCCGAGCGCGGCGCGGTCCTTGACCGAACCACCGGGATTCATGAACTCCGCCTTGCCCAGAATCTCGCAGCCCGTCGCCTCCGACGCCTTGCGCAGCCGGATCAGGGGCGTATTGCCCACCGCGCCGGCGAAGCCGTCCACGATGCCGGGGGCGGGCGCGGCGAGAGCGGCGTCAGGCATGGACATACTCCTCAAGGCCAGAGGATGGTCGGGTGCCGGCGCCGGTGCTTCAAGAGGGCAAGGCGCAGGGCAGACATGCCCGTGAGGTGCCATAAAATCCTTTTAAAACAAATACTTGCCACGCATCCTGGCTCCCAGACCAAATTCACCCATCGAGGTCGCCCACGGCAGCAGGTCATGCTCCTGCACCCCGCCCCTGGAGAAGATTGAACTGTCAGCATCGCGTCTGCGCGAGATGCAGCGGAATCGCCGTGACGCTGCCGCCCCAAGGCATCCCATCAATTGCGAATCATTCTCACTTGCTTTACCCCTGGGACGGGAGACGAGAAGGAGACCGCCCATGGCGACCCATGGCCTGCCCGCCTGGCCCTGGACCGGAAGCGACGCGGAGGCCCTGCCGGCACCCGAACGCCTGCTGCTCGACGCCGCCCGGCTCTGGGAGGCCGAGGCCCGCGCCGGCCGCCCACCGATCCCGGCACTGCGGCTGCTGCTGGCCGCCGAGGATGCGCCGGCGGCCCTGCTCCCGCTCGATGCCCTGCTGCGTGCGGCACCCACCCAGGCCCGTGACTTCGGCTGCGAACTCTGCCCCCGCGTGCAGCCGGCCGAGGCGGCGTTGTTGCTGGCCTGCGCGCTCGCTCAGCGCGGGCACCGCGGCGAAGCGCTGGCGGCGCTGCTGCGTTGGCTGCCGCTTGGCGCCGCCTATGCCGCGATGCCGGCGGCCATCCATCTCGGCTGCGCGCTGCGCCGGGCCGGGGTGCTGCTGCGGCAGCCGCTGCGGGTCGCGCGCCGGAGCTGACCCTCAGGGCACCGATCGCAGATAGGGCAATGCCGGCGGCTGCGGCGCGCGCTTCACCTGCTCGATCCGCGCGACCGCCCGCGCGAGCGAATCACGCAGGTGTCGGCGCAGCGCCTCCGCCGATTCCGCGACCTTGCCGGCTTCCAGGGGCATCAGCACCGCCAGATGCTCCGGCAGGAAAGGCTCCGCCGGGAAGAGCCTGGGCACCCAGGCATAGAGGAAGCTGTGCGCCACCAGCAGCGACTGGTGCAGCCGCACCGCCTCCATCAGCGTGGCGTTCGGACAGTGGCCGAGCAGGCGGACATGCAGATCCGCCTCCAGCTCGTCCAGCTCCGCGCCGTCCAGGATTTCGGCGCGCATCATCGCCGCCGCGACGCGCGTGCGCAGACCTGATGCGAAACCGGCTGGCAGGTGCGGCGCCGCAGCGGTGAGCGCGGCCGGCTCGAGCAGCGCGCGCACCTCGTACAACTCGCCGACATGGACTGCCGTCAGCGCCGGCGCATACCAGCGCGCGCGGTCGTCGCGCCGCAGCAGGCCACGCTGGTGCAGCCGCGCGATCACCTCGCGCGCGACTGTCCGGCTGACGCCATGGTGCCGGGCGAGGTCGGTCTCCACCACGCGCCAGGTGGCGAAGGCCATGCGGGCGACGATGGCGCGCTCGACCTCGGCATAGACCCGCTCCCAGCTCGCGGAGGGGGCAAGACGTAGGCCGTCTAGCCCGACGAGCAGCGCAGCACCCGGGCGCCTCGCTGCGCCGGCCACCACGTAGCCACGCCCCTCGGCCCGCCGGACCAGCCCTTGCGCCTCCAGCCGCGCCAGCGCCTGGCGGGTCGGGCCGCGGCTGGTGCCGAGCAGCGCGGCGAGCCGGCTTTCGAAGAGCGCCGTGCCCGGAGGCAGCGAGCCATCAGCGATCCGCGCCGCAAGCAGATCCGCCGTGCGGGCATGCATCCGCGGCTGGGCGCCGGGCAGGTCGCGGGAACGGGACGTCATGCAGGCAGGCCCCTGGTTGTCGTCGTCACCTGGTTATGGCAAGTGTACACGAGTGACATAATCTGGTCTGCGCCAAGGTGCCGCCGGATCCGGCGCTTCTGGAAGCGATGGACGACGAGGGAGCATGCGTCTCAAGGGCAAACAGGCCTTCGTTACGGGCGCCGGCCAGGGGATGGGCCGGGCGATTGCCCTCGTCTTCGCGCAAGAGGGGGCACGGGTCCGCGCCGCCAGCCGTACCGGGGCCAAGCTCGCCACCCTCGCCGATCATGGCGTCGAGCCCATCACGCTCGACGTCACCCAAGGCGAGGCGGTCGCCCGCGCCATTGCCGACGCCGGCCCGCTCGACATCCTGGTGAACGCCGCGGGCTGGGTGCACGCCGGCGGCATCCGGGAAACCAGCGAGGCCGATTGGGCGAGGAGCTTCGACCAGAACGTCACTTCGATGTTCCACACCATCCGCGCCGCGCTGCCTGCCATGCTGGAGCGTTGCGCCGGCGCCATCGTCAACATCGCCTCGGTCGCCTCGTCCATCACCGGCGTCGCCGGGCGCGCCGCCTACGGCACCAGCAAGGCGGCCGTGATCGGCCTGACCAAGGCGGTGGCGCGGGAAGCGGTGGCGCAGGGCGTGCGCTGCAACGCGCTCTGTCCGGGTACCACGCTTTCGCCCTCGCTGATCGAACGCGCCGAGGCGAGCGGCGACCGTGAAGCGACGCTCCGGCAGTTCACCGCGCGCCAGGCCATGGGACGGCTCGGCACCGTCGAGGAAATGGCGGCCGCAGCACTCTACCTCGCCAGCGACGAGGCCGCCTTCATGACCGGCCAGGTGCTGGTCGTGGACGGCGGACAGACCCTCTGAGGACAAACGGGAGGAGGAAGACAGATGATCGGAACGGCGATGCGGCACGGCGCGCTGGCGCTCGGCCTTGCCCTGGCCGCGATGGCCCCGGCCGCCGCGCAGGAGCGCTTCACGCTGCGCCTGAACCACGTCCTCGGACCCAGCGAGCCCTTCCACGAAGGCTTCCAGACCTGGGCGCGCCGCGTGCAGGAGCGCACCAATGGCGGTCTGACCATCCGCGTCTTCCACAGCGCCCAGCTCGGCGTGGAGGAGGACATCATCGAGCAGATGCGCCAGGGCGCTGCCATCGGCCAGAACACCGATGCGGCGCGGCTCGGCACCTATGTGCGCGGCATGGCCGTGCTCAATGGCCCCTATTTCGCCGAGACGATCGAAGATGTGGCGAAACTTGCGGAGAGCCCGACCATCCGCCGCTGGCAGCAGGAGCTGGCCGCCAGCCACGGGTTACAGGTCGTCTGCTTCGACTGGGTGCAGGGCCACCGGCATTTCTACACCAACCGCCCGGTCCGCACCCCACAGGACCTCGCCGGCCAGCGCATCCGCACGCCGCCGGCGCCGATCTGGCAGGAATCGGTGCGCGCCCTCGGCGCCGCCCCGGTCGCCATGGCCTTCGGCGAGATGTATCCGGCGCTGCAGCAACGCGCGATCGACGGTGTCGAGCTGGTCTGGAACAATATCCCCGGTGGCCGGTTCAACGAGGTCATCCGCTACGTCAGCGAAACCGGCCACATCCTGCTGATCAATTTCCAGGTCGTCGGCTCCCGCTTCTTCCAGTCCCTGCCCGAGGCGCATCGTACGGCCCTGGTCGAGGAATGCCGCCGCGCCGGGCAGGAGACCTCCCGCCGCATCGCCGAACGCGAGCAGGAGGTGCGGCGGCAGATGCTCGCCCGTGGCATGACTGCGGTGGACAATGTGGACATGGCCGCTTTCCGCCGCGCCGGTGCGCGCGCCTATGAGGTGCTGGGCCTGGCCGCGGAGCGCGAGGCGGTGCTGCGCGACGTCGGCCGGAACTGAGGCCGGGGAGCATGAGGGCGATGCGCGGCCTCTACCGGATTCTCTGCGGCGCGGAGGCGTTCGTCGCAGGCAGCTTCCTGCTGCTGATGGTGGTCCTGATCTTCCTGGGCGGCGTGGCGCGGATGCTCGGCATGCCGTTGAACTGGACCACCGATCTTGCCACCTGCCTCTTTGCCTGGGGCTGCTTCCTCGCTGCCGATGTTGCCTGGCGGAGCAACAGCATGATGTCGATCGACGTGCTGGTGGACCGCCTGCCGGCCCGCCTGCGGGTCGGCATCCGCCTGCTGAACCACGCGCTCATCATCGCCTTCCTGCTGTATCTGATCGTCGCAGGCTTCTATCTCGCCTGGGTCAGCCGCATCCGCACCTTCCAGGGCATGCCGGGGGTCAGCTATTCCTGGGTGACGGCGAGCCTGCCGAGCTGCGCCCTGCTGCTGCTCGTCACCACGATCCGCCACATCCGGGCGGCTTGGCGCGGCGAGCAGGTCGCGAGCCGGGCCGTGGACGTGGTGTGAGACAGGGCCCGCCATGCTGACCGTCCTCATCGTCCTCGCGGTGCTGCTCGCACTCGGCATGCCGGTTGCCTTCGCCATCGGCATCGCGGGGCTGCTGTTCTTCCTGCAGAATCCCGAACTGCCGGTGACCATCCCGGTGCAGCTCACGGTGACGGAGACGCAGAACTTCGCGCTGCTCGCCGTGCCGCTCTTCATCCTGGCGGGCAATTTCCTCAACGGCTCGGGCATCACCCAGAACATCCTGCGGCTCGCCTCGCTGCTGACCGGCCGCATGCAGGGCGGCCTTGCCCAGACCTCCATCGCGCTGTCGACGCTGATGAGCGGGGTCACCGGATCCTCGATCGCGGATGCCGCAATGAATGCCCGGGTGCTCGGCCCGGAGATGCTGAAGCGAGGCTTCTCCCGCGGCTATGCGGCGGGCGTGCTCTCCTATGGTTCGCTGATGGCACCGATCATTCCGCCGGGCATCGGCTTCATCCTCTATGGCACCGTCGGGCAGGTCTCGATCGGCCGGCTCTTCGCCGCGGGCATCGTGCCGGGGCTGATGCTCTGGGCCTCGCTCGCCATCGCCATCTCGATCACCGCACGCCGCCGCGGCTACGGGCCGGAGCGCGAGGCTCGCCCGACGGCGGGCGAGCTCGGCCGGGCACTGATCGGTGGCATCTGGGCGCTGCTCTTCCCGGTGATCCTGCTGCTCGGCCTCCGGATGGGCGTTTTCACCCCGTCCGAGATCGGTGCCTTCGCCGTGGTCTACGCCGTGGTCATCGGCTTCTTCGCCCACCGCATGCTGACGCGCGCCAGCTTCCGCGAGGCAATCGAGGCCAGCCTGGTGGATGTCGGCGCGGTGATGTTCCTGCTCGCCCTCTCCGCCATCTTCGGCTACGGCATCGTCTTCGAGCAGTTGCCGGAGGAGATCGCCGAATGGATGCTCGGCATCACCGATGACGCCAATGTCGCCATGGTGCTCATCGTGCTCTTCGTGCTGGTTGCCGGCACCTTCATGGAAGGCTCGGTGCTCATCATCATGCTGACGCCGATCTTCCTGCCGCTGCTGACGCAATACGGCATCGATCCCGTGCATTTCGGCCTGGTCTTCATCATCGCGGCGACGATCGGCAACTACACACCGCCGGTGGGCGGCGCGATGTTCGTGGTCTGCCAGGTCCTGCGCTGCCCGATCGGAGACTACACGCGGGAATCGACACCTTTCCTGATCGCGGTATCGGCGGTCACGCTGCTGCTGATCTTCGTGCCGCAGGTCGTGCTCGTCGTGCCGAACCTGCTGTTCGGACCATCGTGAGCCCCGTCACCTATCCGCTCGGGTGATCCCGCTCGAAGGGGCCTTCTCCAGGGTCCTGCGCAAAGCGCCGCGCATCACCTTACCGGTCGCGGTCGTCGGCAGCGCATCCACGAAGCACACCTCCCGCGGGTAGAGATGGGCCGCCAGCCGCCGGCGCACGAAATCCTGCAGCGCCACGGCCAGGGCGTCATCCGCCACCACGCCCTCGCGCGGGACCACGACCGCCGTCACCCGTTCGGTCCTGAGCGCGTCCGGCAGACCGATCACCGCCGCCATGGCGACCGCCGGATGGCGCAGCAGGCAATCCTCCACCTCGCCCGGGCCGATGCGATAACCGGCCGAGGTGATCACGTCGTCGTCGCGGCCGACGAAGCGCAGATAGCCTTCGGCATCCATCGCGCCCTGATCGCCGGTCAGCAGCCAGTCGCCGACGAATTTCGCGGCCGTCGCCGCCGGGTTGTTCCAGTAGCCGAGGAACATCACCGGATCGGGCGCCCGGATCGCGATGGTGCCGGCCTCGCCCGGACCCAGCACGCGCCCCGCGCCATCAAGGATCGCGACCTCATGCCCCGGCACCGGCCGCCCCATGCTGCCCGGCCGCACCGGCATCAGCCCGGCGCAGTTCGCGACCACCAGGTTGCATTCGGTCTGGCCGTAGAATTCGTTGATGGTGAAACCGAAGGCGCCGCGGCCCCAGTCCAGCAGCTCCTCCCCCAGCGTCTCGCCGCCGCTGCCGATCGAGCGCAGCCGGTGGCCGAACCGTGCCGGCGCCGCGACCTGGCGCAGCATCTTGAGCGCGGTCGGCGGCAGAAAGGCATTGCGCACCCCATGCCGGGCCATCAGCGCGAAGGCGGCCTCGGGGTCGAATTTCGGCATCCGGTGCGCGAGCACCGGCACACCGTGGAACAAGCTCGGCAGCAGCACATCCAGCAACCCGCCGATCCAGGCCCAGTCGGCCGGCGTCCAGAACAGGTCGCCGGGCTGCGGGAAGCGCTCCTGCGGCATCTCGACGCCCGGCAGATGGCCGCGCAGCACCCGATGCGCATGCAGCGCCCCCTTCGGGCTGCCGGTGGTGCCGGAGGTGTAGATGATCAGCGCCGGGTCATCCGCCGCGGTATCGACCGGCGTCAGCTCGGGCGAAGCACGGGCCATGCCCGCCGCCAGCGCCGTGCCATCGAGGACGACGCGCAGCGCCGGCAGTCCGGCGCGGATGTCGGCGAGCTTCTCCATGCCGATCGCATCCGTCACCACCGCCGCGGCGCCGCAATCGCGCAGCCGGAAGGCCAGCGCATCCTCGCCGAAGAGCTGGAACAGCGGCACCGCGATGGCGCCGAGCTTGTAGGCCGCGAGATGCGCGACCGCCGCTTCCGGCACCTGCGGCAGCAGGATGCCGACCCGATCGCCGCGCCCGACGCCAAGGCCGCGCAGCAGGTTGGCGCAGCGGTTGGACAGCGCGCGCAAGGCATCGAAGGTGATCGGGGTCGCGGCGCCCGCGGTATCCAGCGCCAGGATCGCGGTGCGGCCGCTGCCATCCGCCCAGCGGTCGCAAGCCTCGACCCCGATGTTGAGCCGGGCCGGCACGTCCCATCGGAAAGCCGCGCGGACCGCGGCGTAATCGTCGCCTGCCGGCAGCGACGCCGTCACGGCGCCGGGCGGGTGTCGTCGATCACCTTGCCGTCGTTCGGCAAGGTGCCGGGCGGCACGACCTCCACCGCCCCGCGCAGCCGCGTCACCGCCTGGAGTGACTGCGCCAGCGCCTCGGCGAGCGAGGCGTCCGTGGCTTCGGCCCGCAAGATCATGGTGTCGCGATCGCCATCGAGGCTGATCACCAGCCGCGCCCTGCCGACCCCGGGATGCTGTCGCACCACCTCGGCCACCTGTTCCGGCCGCACGAACATGCCGCGCACCTTGGCCGCCTGGTCCGCCCGGCCCATCCAGCCGCGGATGCGCCGGTTGGTCCGCCCGCAGGGGGAGGCGCCGGGCAGGATCGCCGAGAGATCCCCAGTCGCGAAGCGGATCATGGGCGCGAGCGGGGAGAGCGTGGTCACCACCACCTCCCCCACCTCGCCATCCGGCAACGGGTCGCCGGTGCCCGGGCGGACAATCTCCACCACCACGCCCTCGTCCAGGATCAACCCTTCCCGCGCCACGCTTTCATACGCGATGAGGCCGAGATCGGCGGTGCCGTAGCTCTGCATCACCGTCAGGCCGCGCGCCGCGTACCAGGTGCGCAGCGCCGGCAGGAAAGCCCCGCCCGTGACATGCGCGAGGCGCAGGCTGGCCAGGTCGAGCCCGAGCGCGTCCCCTGCCTCCAGGATCGCCTTCAGGAAATCGGGCGTGCCGCTGTAGCAGGCGGGGCGCAGATGCGCCGCGGCGCGCGCCTGCATCTCGGTATTGCCGGTGCCGCCCGGGAAGACCGGGCAGCCGAGCGCCCGCGCGCCCCCTTCCAGCATCATGCCGGCCGGGGTGAAGTGATAGGCGAAGCAGTTGTGCAGCAGCGCGCCCGCGCGCAGCCCGGTTGCGTGCAGCGCGCGCGCATAGCGCCAGAAGTCGGGCGCCTCCGGTTCCCCTTCGTGGATCGGGCCCGGTGAGGCATAGACCCGCGCCAGCGCGGTGATCGGCAGCACGTCGAGGCCGCCGAAGGGCGGCACCTCAGCCTGGCGCGCCACGAGCTCCGACTTGCGCGTCACCGGCAGGGCCGCGAGCGCCGGCGCACCGGTCACCCGCGCCGCATCGACGCCGGCCAGCGCCACGGCCCAATGCGCCGCCCGTTGCGCGGCGCCGATCGCACGCGGCAGCGCCACGGCCAGCGCGGCAGCGCGGGCGTCGCCGCTGCGGGTCTCCAGCGCGTCGTAATGTTCGGTCACAGCCACCGCTTCCTGCGCTTGTAGGATTTCAGGTTGCGGAAACTCTTGCGCTCGGCGCCATGGCCGCCGAGGTAGAATTCCTTCACATCCTCGTTGTCCATCAGTGCCGCCGCGGTGCCGTCCAGCACCACCTTCCCCTGCTCCATCACATAGCCGTAGGAGGCAACGGAGAGCGCCATGCGGGCATTCTGCTCCACCAGCAGGATGGTGATGCCAAGGTCGCGGTTCAGCCGCCGGATGATGGAAAAAACCTCCTTCACCAGCAATGGCGACAGGCCCATGGAGGGCTCGTCCATCAGGATCAGCTTGGGCCGCGCCATCAGCGCGCGCCCGATCGCCAGCATCTGCTGCTCGCCGCCGGAGAGATAGCCGGCGAGGCCGGTTCGCTCCTTCAGGCGGGGAAAGTAGTCGTAGACCATCTCGATGTCGCGCTTCACCTCGCCGTCACTGCGCGTAAAGGCGCCGAGCCGCAGATTCTCGAGACAGGTCATGTCGGAGACGATCCGCCGGCCCTCCATGACCTGGAAGATCCCGCGCCGCACGATCAGATGCGGCAGGGTGCCGTCGATGCGCTCCCCGCCGAAGCGGATCTCGCCCCGCGTCACCGCCCCGTCCTCGGTGCGGAGCAGGCCCGAGATCGCCTTCAAGGTCGTCGACTTCCCGGCACCATTGGCGCCGAGCAGGGCGACGATCTCGCCCTGCGGCACATCGAGCGACAGCCCGCGCAGCACCAGGATGACGTCGCTGTAGACGACCTCGATGTTGTTGACCGAGAGCAGCGGCACCGCCCTCTCGGTCGCTGAAGCATGATGCGTTCGCATTTGCTCACGGATCATGCTTCAGCCCCTTGTTGGATCGCGTGATTCAGACTTTTCGGCCGATGCGGCCTCAAGTCATCACGCTCAAGCGCCGCACTCACCAGCCGAGCCAGTCGCGCCGCCGCTCCAGGTCGATGGTCGCCACCGGCTCCAGCCGCATGGTGCCGGCGCGCATCAGATCGGCGATCGACGCCTGGGAGGTGTCGCCCGAGACCACCGCGCGATACAGGGCAACGCGCATCGTCCCGCGATGATCCTCATTGGTAAAGGTGGAAGGCACGCAGACCCCCTCGAAGCCGCGCGGCACCCAGTTCTGGCGGGCATAGAAGCCGTTGCGGATCCGCTCCCCGGTGACCTGCCCGCCACCCTCCGCCGCCGTTTCCATCGCTTCGGCCATCAGCATGGCGGCGCAGGCGCCGGCCAGGTAGTGCACCGGCCGATAGGCCGTGCCGGCCGGGTCGGAGACGCGGCTGATGGCGTTGATCGCCGCCATCCCCAGCGCTTCCCCGCCCCAGACGGTCGCGGTGCGCACCGGGAAGACCACCCCGTTCGCTGCGACGCCGGCCGCCTTCATGGCGTTCTCGTCCATGCCCCAGACATTGCCGAGGAACTGCACCTGCACGCCGGCGGTCTGGCAGGCGCGCAGCACGGAGATGTTCGACCCGGCGGTATTGCCGAGATAGGCGTAATTCGCGCCCTGGCTTCGCAAGGTCAGGCATTGCGCGGTGTAGTCGCCGGGCGTCAGCGCGAACTGGATCGCCGGCAGCACCTCGAAGCCAAGCTCACGCGCCAGCGCTTCCCCGGCTTCCTTGGGCGAGTTCGGATAGGGGTGGTTGGCGCCCATATGGACATAGCGCGGCCGGCCCTGCTGCCCGCGCCGCTCCCAGTCCTGCTTGGCCCATTGCAGCATGCCGCGCAGCGCATCGGAGTAGCTCGGCCCGTAGAAGAAATTGTAGGGCGCGGCTTCCACCCCCTGCCGCCCGGACCGCCCCCCCGCGTCGGTCAGCGCCGCGGAGTAGGAGGCGGAGATGTAGGGGATGCGGTCACGCGTCACGAAGCGCACCAGCGCTTCGGTATCCGCGGTGCCCCAGCCCTGGATCGCGACCACGCGTTCCCGCTGCGACCAGGCCTGGTATTGCGACACCGCGCGCGGCGCCTGGTAGCCGTAGTCGAAGCCCGTCACCGCCAGCCGCCGCCCGGCCACGCCCCCCTGCTGGTTACGCCAGGCGAGCGCATCCGCGACGCCCTGCCCATAGGGCACGCCGACATCGGAGGTGGCGCCGGAATTGTCCATCAGATGCCCGACCGGGATCGGCTGCTGCGCAAGCGCCGGCATGGCGAGCAACAGCGCACCCGCAATCCAAGCGATATGACGTGCCATCAGATCCTCCCTTCGCCGCTGCCGCGGTCTCTCAATGCGAATAGGGGTAGAGCTTCCAGTAGGCCTTCACCAGCCTCCAACGATGCGCGAGCCCGTCCGGCTCGAAGATCAGGAACAGGATGATGGCGGCGCCAACCACCATCTCCCGCAGGAAGGAGATCGAGGCGCCGAGCTTCAGCGCCCGGTCGATGGCGCTGCCGGCCAGAAGGTCCGCCCCCACCTGCACCAGTTCCGGCAGCAGCACCATGAAGGCGGCGCCCATCAGGCTGCCCATGACCGACCCCAGGCCGCCGATGATGACCATCGCCAGGAACTGGATCGAGAACAGGATATTGAAGGCCTCGACGCTGACGAAGAGCAGGTAGTGCGCATACAGCGCGCCGCCGACGCCTGCGAAGAAGCTCGAAATCGCAAAGGACAGCGTGCGGTAGTAGGCAAGATTGATGCCCATGATCTCGGCCGAGAGGTAGTGGTCCCGGACCGCCACCAGCGCCCGACCGTCCCGCGTCCGCATCAGGTTGGCGGCGGCCAGGAACATCAGCACCACATGCGCGAGCACCACGTAGAAATAGGTTTCCTCGCGGTCGAAGCTGACCCCGAACACCGTGTAGGGCTCGGTGATCCGTCCGGCGACGCCCCCCGTGAACCAGCGGGCGCGGGCGAAGAAATCCTCCAGGATGAATTGCGCGGCGAGCGTCGCGATCGCCAGGTAGAGCCCTTTCAGCCGTGCCGCCGGCGCACCGAAGACGAGGCCCACCACCGCCGTCATCAGCCCCGCCCCCCAGATCGCGATCGGCACCGGCACGTGATGCTCCGCGAGCAGCGCGGAAGCGAAGGCGCCGAAGCCGAAGAAGGCGGCATGGCCGATCGAGATCTGCCCGGTGAAGCCGACCAGGATATTGAGCCCGAGCGCCGCTATTCCCATGAAGCCGATGGTGATCAGCAACCCGAGCTCGTAGCGCCCGAGCATCAGTGGACAGGTGCAGAGGATGGCGATGCCGATGAGCAGCGCGACGCGGCTGCCGCGGGTCGGGAAAATCGTGGTGTCGGCGCGATAGCTGCTGCGGAAATCGCCGGCCGGAGTCATGCCCGACATCATACCCGCTCGATGGTCTTGGTGCCGAACAGCCCGTAGGGCTTGATCAGCAGGATCAGGATCAGCGCGTAGAAGGGCGCCACCTGATACATGTTCCCCCAGTTCAGCCACTCGGCGTCGACATATTGCGCCAGGTTCTCCAGCACGCCGACGATCAGGCCGCCCAACACCGCACCCACCACGCTGTCGAGCCCGCCCAGGATCACCGCCGGGAAGACCTTGATGCCGTAGAAGGACAGCGCCGAGGACACTCCGTTCACGACGCCGACGACCACGCCCGCGACCGCCGAGACCACCGCCGAGATCGCCCAGGACATCGCGAAGACCCGCGGCACCGAGACACCGAGCGATTGCGCCACCTGCTGGTCGAAGGCCGTCGCTCGCATCGCCAGCCCGTGCTTCGACCAGGTGAAGAACCACCAGAAGCCGAGCATGATGAGCAGCGATATGCCGAGGCTCATCAGATAGACGCTCTGCACCTCGAGCCCCAGGATCCGCACCCGTTCGACCGGGAAGATCGGCGGGAAGGGCTGGGCGAAGACGCCGAACATCCATTTCATCAGTGCCTGGAAGAAGATCGACAACCCGACCGTCGCCATGATGACGCTGATCACGGGCTCCCCGATCAGGGGTCGCAGCACCACGACCTGCAGGATGACGCCGAACAGGGTCATGAAGGCGAGCGTCACCAGGAAGCCCGCCCAGAAGGGCAATTGCCAGGTGGTCAGCAACCACCAGCAGACCCAGGCGCCGACCAGCAGGAACTCGCCCTGCGCGAAGTTCACGACCTGGGAGGCCTTGTAGATCAGCACGAAGCTCATCGCGACGACGCCGTAGAGCGCACCGACGATCAGCCCGTTCAGCACCAGTTGGAAGAGAAGCCCGGTTTCCATCGCCCTACTCCGCCGCCATCGCGGGCGCCGTGCCGGCCATGTGCTGCACCGCGAGCGTGGTGCGGATGCGCTGTGTCGTGCCGTCCTGGAAGGCGATGGTCGTATCCACGGGAATCGCTGCGTCGCCGCGGTAGATGGCGGCGATGATAGTGCCGTATTTCTCGCCGATCACGCCGCGCCGCACCTTGCGGGTGCGGGTCAGCTCCTCGTCATCCGCGTCCAGCTCCTTGTAGAGCAGGATGAAGTCGCGGATCCGCTGCGCCTCCGGCAGGGTCGCGTTCACCTTCTCGACCTCAGCGCGCAGCAGCGCCAGCACCTCGGGCCTGGCCGCGAGGTCGGAATAGGTGGTGAAGGAGATCCGCTGCCGCTCCGCCCATTTGCCGACGATCGGGAAGCGGATGCAGATCATCGCCGCCAGATGCGTCTGCCGGTCGCCGAGCACCACCACTTCCGCCACGTAGGGACTGAACTTCAGCTTGTTCTCGATGAATTGCGGGCTGAAGCGGTCGCCGCCACGGGTGGTCGCGATGTCCTTGATGCGATCGATCACCACCAGTTGGCCGCGCTTGTCGAAATACCCGGCATCGCCGGTATACAACCAGCCCTCGCGCAGATCAGGGTTCTCCACGACGCCGGCATAGCCCGCGAACATGTGCGGGTGGCGGGTCACGATCTCGCCCACGCCATTGGCGTCCGGCTCGTGGATACGGATCTCGATGCTCTCGTCGAAGGGCACGCCGACCGTGTCGAAATCCACTTCCCCCACGCGGTGCAGCGTATAGGCACCGAGCAGCTCCGTCTGGCCATAGAGCTGGCGCAGTGGCACTCCCATGGCCTGGAAAAAGCGGAAGGTCTCCGGCCCCAGCGCCGCACCGCCAGTCGCGGCCGAGCGCAGGCGCGAGAAGCCGAGCCGGTCGCGCAAGGCGCGGAACAGCAGCAGGTCGGCGAGCCGTGACCGCCGCCCGGTCTCCAGCGCGGCGAGGCCGAGCGCCATGCCGCGGGCGAAGGCACGCTGCTTGAGGGGGGAGGCATCCATCACCCGCGCCCGCACCTCTGCCGCCAGCGCTTCCCACACCCGCGGTGCGAACAGCACGAAACTAGGCGCGATCTCGCGGAAATCGGCCATCATCGTCTCGGGCTCCTCGACGAAGTTGACCTTCATCCGGGCGACCAGCCCCCAGCCGAGGACGTAGATCTGCTCCATGATCCAGGGCAGCGGCAGCACCGAGACGTATTCATCCTCCGGCCCCTTGGGGTCGGCCTTCAGATAGGCCTCCGCATGGCGCACCAGCGCCACCCCGGTCAGCATCGCAAGCTTCGGCCGCGCCGTGGTGCCGGAGGTGGTGCAGAGCACCGCCACATCCTGGCCCCGCGTCGCCGCCACCATCGCCAGCCAGCGCGCGGGATCGGCCGCATGCGCCGCCTCCCCCTGGGCCACCAAGGCATCGGCCGCGAGCAGCCGGGGATCGACGTGCTTGCGCATCCCGCGCGGGTCGCTGAATACGATGTGCCGCAGCGACGGCACCCGGTCCGAGATGTTGAGCAGCTTATCCACCTGCTCCTCATCCTCGGCGATGACAGCGACGGCACCCGAGAAGGCCAGCAGATAGGCGACCTCCTCATCCAGCGCATCGCGATAGATGCCCAGGGAACGGGCACCGATCGCATGCGTCGCGATCTCGCCCATCACCCAGTCAGGGCGGTTGTCGCCGATCAGCGCCACCACCTCCCCCGACCGCACGCCGAGCTCCGCGAGGCCGAGCGCGAAGGCGCGCGTCCGTGCCTCGTAGGCCGCCCAGGTGATGGCGCGCCAGATGCCGAATTCCTTCTCGCGCAACGCGATCTCGTCGCCATGCGCGGCGGCGTTGCGCAACAGCAGTTTCGGCAGGGTGTCTTCGGGCACTGGGCGCGGCCGATTCACGCCTCCGGTGCTCGCCGCCTCCGGCGCCTCCGCCCTGCGGCGATCGGACGCGTCTTCGTGGGCGCCTTCGGCGCCGCGCGGCCGATTCACGCCTCCGGTGCTCGCCGCCTCCGGCGGCTCCGCCCTGCGGCGATCGGACGCGCTCACGCCGCTTCTACCTCGCCCAGATAGGCGCGCTTCACGTGCTCGTCGGCCATCACCACCTCGGGCGTGCCTTCCACCAGCTTACGGCCGAAATCCAGCACCATGACGCGATGGGAGATGTCCATCACGACGCCCATGTCGTGCTCGATCATCAGGACGGTCATCCCCCATTCCTCATTCAGGTCAGTGATGAAGCGGGCCATGTCCTCCTTCTCCTCGAGGTTCATGCCGGCCATCGGCTCGTCGAGCAGGATCAGCTTCGGCCGCAGCGCGACCGCCCGCGCCAGTTCCACCCGCTTGCGCAGCCCGTAGGAGAGGGTGCCTGCCGGCGCCTTGCGCACATGCTGGATCTCCAGGAAATCGATGATCTCCTCGACCGCGCGCCGGTGCTCCAGCTCCTCCCGCTGGGCACCGCCGATCCAATAGGCCATGCCGCGCAGGAAGCCCGCGCGCAGCAGGTGGTGGCGCCCGACCATGATGTTGTCGAGCACGCTCATATGCGCGAACAGCGCCAGGTTCTGGAAGGTGCGCCCGATGCCGAGGCCGGCGCGCCGGTTCGGCCGCAGCGCCGTGATGTCCCGTCCCTCGAACAGGATGCGGCCCTCGGTCGGCCGGTAGCGCCCCGAGACGCAATTGACCATGGAGGTCTTGCCGGCCCCGTTCGGGCCGATGATGGAGAAGATCTCGCCCTGCGCCACGGCGAAGGAGACATCGGTCAGCGCGCGGACGCCGCCGAAGCGCAGGCTGACGGATTGCGCCCGCAGCAATGGCGTCTCATCCGCCAAGCACGCCCTCCCGATCTCGCTCTTGGCCGCGAGACTAGAGCGATTTCACTGCGCTTCGCTACGTTTCAATCGCTCCGGCCTTCTGCCTGGCGAGCAGATTCACGCCTCCAGGCGGAGCCGCCCTGCGGCGATCCGCTCGCGCCGCGGCCCCACCCCCGCAGCATCCTTCAGCCGCGCATGGCGATCGCCAGCGGTGGATCGTCCGTCGCGAAGGCGTCGACGCCGAGCGCCAGCATGCGGGCGATCTCCTCCCGGTGGTTGGCGCCCCAGACGTTCACGCTGAAGCCGTCCCCGCGCAGCCGCGCCAGCAGCTCGGTATCCAAGGATCGCGCCGGAAAGCCGAGATCGCGAAACCCATAGGCCCGCGCTGCCGCGACGATGCCATCGACCCCGATCTCCTGCAGGGCCCGCCCCTCCAGCAGCCAGGACACCCCGGCGAGCCCGCCGGCGGCCAGCGCCTCGGCCATCACCGGCGCCTGGAAGCCGATCAGCACGCTCCGGTCGCGGATACCGGCGGCATCCAGCACCGCGAGGGTCTTGCCCACGATCCCCGGATAGGGCCGGCCCCCGGCATCCGTCTTGATTTCCACCCTGAGCCGCATGGCAGCGCCGTGGAACAACGCCGCAAGCTCGGCCAGCGTCGGCACCCCTTCGCCGCCGGTGCCGCGGATGCGCCATCGCCGCAGTGCCTCCAGCGCCTGCGCCGCGACCGGCCCCGTGCCGTCGGTCGTCCGATCCAGGGTCGCGTCATGCATCACCACCACGGCGCCGTCGGCCGAGAGGTGGACGTCGCATTCCGCCTGCTCCAGCGGCAGCAGCAGGGTTTTCCGAAACGCGGCCAGGCTGTTCTCCGGCCACAGGAAGCTGCCGCCCCGATGGCTGATGATCGCGACCCGCGCCATAGCCCCTCCGCCTTCCGGTGCCGTGCTCCGGCATTACCAAGTTCACGCAATAGTTGTAGGATTGAATACGTCGTGGTGCCATAGCGCGGCCGCGGGGGCACAAAGGGAGATGGCTTTGCCGAAGACGACGCTCTGGGCGTTCGCTTTGTTGCTGCTCGGCCTCACCGTGTCATCCGCGGTCGCGCAGGAGCAGCCGATTCGCATCAAGATTGTGGGCGGCCTGGCCGATGTCCGCCAGTTCGTCCAGTTCGAGGAGCCGTTCTGGCGCCGCCGCGTCCCCGAGATCACCGGCGGCCGCCTGCATGCGGAGATCGCCGCCTTCGACCGCAGCGGCATCCGCGGACAGGAGATGTTGCAACTCATGCGCCTTGGCGTCGTGCCCTTCGGCACCGCGCTCCTGGCCCTCGTCGCCAATGAGGAGCCGGAGCTCAACGCCGCCGATCTGCCGGCGGTCAGCCCGGATATGCCGGCGCTGCGCCGCACCGTCGCGGCGTACCGTCCGCATATGCGGGAGGTGCTGGCCGAGCGCTACGATGTCGAGTTGCTTGGCGTCTATACCTATCCCGCGCAGGTGATCTTCTGCCGCCGCCCCTTCACCGGTCTCGCCGACCTGGCCGGCCGGCGCATCCGCACCTCCTCGGTCGGGCAGTCGGAGGTGGTGACGGCACTCGGCGCCATCCCGGTGGTGACCCCCTTCGCGGAGATGGTGTCGGCGATGCGCGGCGGCGGCGTCGAATGCGCCATTACCGGCACGCTCTCCGGCAATGCGGTCGGGCTGCAGGAGGTAAGCACCCATGTGCACAGCATGGCGATCACCTGGGGGCTCTCGGTCTTCGGCGCCAACCGCGCGGCCTGGAACGGGCTGCCCGAGGATCTGCGCACCCTGCTCCGCCGGGAGATCGCGGAGCTCGAGAACCGGATCTGGGAAGCCGCGGATGAGGAGACGGGCGATGGCCTCGCCTGCAACGCCGGCGCCGCGGAATGCCGGATGGGCCGGCGCGGTCGCCTGACCGTGGTGCCGGTCAGCCCGCAGGACGAGGCTCGCCGGCGGAACCTGCTGATCGAATCGGTGCTGCCCGGCTGGGTGCGCCGCTGCGGCAATGACTGCGTGGAGGCCTGGAACCATACCCTGGGGCAGACCCTCGGCATCAGGGCGGTGCCCGAGCAGCCATGAGCCACACGCGCAGCCTCCGCGTCGCGATCATCCTCGCGGCCACTGCGCTGATCCTGGCGCAGGCGGTGGTGACGGGATTGCTGGTCAACCGCGCGCATGATGCGCAGGTCGCCGCCGCCCGCGAGACGGTGGAGCGGGTCGCCCACGGCGTCGAGGCCTCCATCAACCGCTCCTTCGTGCAGGTGGACGCCATGCTCGCGGCGCTGCCCGCCGTGCTCGCGCCCTACACGCGGCAGAGCGGGTTCGATCCGGCGGTGATCAACCGCATGCTGCAGGAGATGAACCACCAGAGCTTCACCTATCGCGACGTGCTGCTGCTGCGCCTGGATGGCACGCCGGTGGTGGCGGCCTTGCCGGTCTCCCGGCGCCGCCGCCTGCCGCTCTCGCTGCAGAGCGACTTCGCGGAGGTGGCGACGCGCGGCGGCAGCGTCTCCATCGGCGGCCCGGTGAAGAACCCCAATACCGGCGAATGGTCGCTGTTCTTCGCCCGCAACGTCACCATCGCCGGCACCGGCCCGATGATCGCGGTGGCCGAGGTGCCCGTGCCCCTGGTGCAGACGCTGTTGAGCGTCGGCGGCGTCCGCAGCGGGTTGCGGGTGACGCTGGAACGCAGCGACGGCAAGCTGATGGCGTCACTGCCGCATGATGAGTTGCGCATCGGCACCCAGATGCAGCCCGAGGCGGCGCGCTTCGCGCCGCCCGACCGCGCCATCGGCATCCAGCCGTCCCGCTTCGATGGCCGGGAGGCCTTCGCCCTGGCGCTGCCGACGCTCTACCCGGCACTGGCCATCGTCACCACGCTGGATGTGGAGGCAGCGCTCGGCGGCTGGTATCAGGATCGTCAGCGCGCCTATATCGCATCGGGCGCCATCGCATTGCTGATGGCCGCCATCGCCGCGGCGCTGATGATCGTGCTGCGTGTGCGCGAACGCGCCGAGGACGAGCGCGCCGAGGCCCGGCAGACGTTGGAGAACGCGCTGGAATCCATGTCGGACGGCTTCGTGATGTTCGACCCGGACGACCGGTTGATCGCCTGTAACAGCCGCTACAAGGATTTCTACCGGATCAGCGCGCCCTTCATCGTCCCCGGCGCGCTGTTCGATGACATCATGCGGGAAGGGGCGCGGCGCGGCCAATACCCGCAGGCCGGCCCCGACATCGAATCCTTCGTGCGGATCTCCAAGGAATTCCACCATGGCGACCAGGCGCCGATGGAGCGCCTGCTGCCTGATGGCCGCTGGGTGCTGATCACCGAGCGCCGGACGCCGGATGGCGGCACGGTCGGCATCCGCACCGACATCACTCCGCTCAAGCGGGCGATGGTCGAGCTCGCGGCAGCGCGCGACGCCGCCGCGGCGGCCGGCGAAGCCAAGACCGATTTCCTCGCCCGCATGTCGCACGAGCTGCGGACACCGTTGAACGGCATCCTCGGCTTCGCCCAGGTGCTGCTCGACGATCCGCGGCTGGAACAGGATCAGCGCGACCAGATCCGGATCCTGCACAGTGCAGGCCGCCATCTGCTGGAACTGGTCAACGGCCTGCTCGACCTCTCCAAGATCGAAGCTGGGCGGATGGAGCTGGACCCGCGGCCGGTCGCACTCCGGGATCTCCTGGAAGGCTGCGTCGCGCTGCTGCGGACCGAGGTCGCCCGCAAATCCATCGCCTTCCGCATGGATCTCGACCCATCACTGCCCGCCGCGGTGCAGGCCGATCCCACGCGGCTGCGCCAGATGCTGCTCAACCTGCTCGCCAACGCGGTGAAGTTCACCCCGAGCGGCGGCCGCGTCACCCTGGCTGCGAGCCGCCTGCCCGACGGCCGGCTGCGCTTCGAGGTGCACGACACCGGCCCCGGAATCGCCGAGGACCAGCGCCATCTCCTGTTCCGCGATTTCGTGCAGCTCGCGACGCTCGGCGCCACCGGCGCGCACGGCACCGGATTGGGGCTCGCCATCTCCGCCCGCCTGGCGGCGATGATGGGCGGTCATATCGGCTGCGACAGCATCGAAGGTGACGGCTCCATCTTCTGGGTGGAACTGCCGCTCGCCCCTGCCGAGCTGCCGAAGGGCGAGCGCCGCACCGATACCGCGACGAGGCCGGAGCGGAGCCTCCGCATCCTGGTGGTGGACGACATCGCCGCCAACCGCGACGTCGCCCGCGCCCTGCTGCGCGCCGACGGCCATGTCACCGAGGTGGCCGATGACGGCACCGCTGCCGTCGAGCGCGTCGCACGGGGCGGGGTGGATGTCGTGCTGATGGATCTGCAGATGCCGGATATGGACGGCATGGAAGCCACACGGCGCATCCGGGCCCTGCCACCGCCGCACAACCGGATCCCCGTGCTGGCGGTCACCGCCTCTGCCCTGCCCGAGCAGGTGGAGGCCTGCCGCGCGGCCGGCATGGACGGACACCTGCCCAAGCCGATCGATCGCCGCGCGCTGGCCGCCGCCCTTGCCCGTCTCAACCTCGCGCCGGCCGAGCAGGCGAGCGCGCCGGAGACGCCGCCGCTGCTGGATGGCGAGACGCTGCCTGCCCTGACCAGCGAACTCGGCCCCGCCACGGCCGACATCATGGCTGAATTCGGCAAGGAGCTCGCGACCCTCTGCGAGGCACTTTCCGATCCCGCGTTGGACGGCGCCGCCGAGACGCCGAGGCTGCGCCAGCTTGCGCACCGGGCGTTTGGCGCCGCACGCAACCTCGGCGCGCCATTGCTGGCGCGCGACGCGCTCGCCCTCGAACGCGCCGCCCAGGCCGGCCATCCCGCGCCGGAGCTGCGCACAGCCGTGGTCGGCATCCTTGCGGCAACGCAGGAGGCCGTCAGCGTGCGTCGGGCGCTCGATGCGGCGCGGCCGTAACGGAATCCTCCTGGAGCGTGGTCGGTTGAGGCGGAATCGCCGAAAATCGTGAATCACGCGACCAGAAAGATCCGGGATCAGGACCGCAGCGCAGGCTGCTCCAGGAACCAGCGATAGGTTTCGGCCAGGCCATCCGCGAAAGCGGTTCGCGGAACCCAGCCGAGCGCCGTCAGCCGGGCCGTGTCCATGCGCTTCAGCATCATGCCGTCCGGCTTCGTCCGGTCCCACAGGATCTCGCCGCGGAAGCCGGTGACCCGCTTCATGGTCCCGGCCAATTCGGCGACCGTGATGTCGCTGCCGGTGCCGACATTCACATGCGGCGCGGCGGAATAGCGCCGCAGCAGGAAGATGCAGGCATCGGCCAGGTCATCCACATGCAGGAACTCGCGCCGTGGCGTCCCGCTGCCCCAGCAGGTGACGCTGGCGTCGCCGCGCGCCGTCGCTTCGTGGAAGCGGCGCATCATGCCAGGAATGACGTGGCTGCGCTCGGGGTGGAAATAGTCGCCGGGCCCGTAGAGGTTGCAGGGCATGGCGCTGATGAAGTCGTCGCCGTGCTGCTTGCGGTAGGCCTCGCAGAGCTTGATGCCGGCGATCTTCGCCATCGCGTACCATTCGTTGGTCGGCTCCAGCGGGCCGGTCAGCAGGCTGTCCTCCGGCATCGGCTGCGGTGCTTCCCGCGGGTAGATGCAGGAGCTGCCGAGGAACAGCAGCTTCGCGGCCCCGATGCGATGCGCCGCGTGGATCAGGTTCGCCTCGATGATCAGGTTCTCGTAGATGAAATCCGCCGGGTAGGTGTCGTTGGCCAGAATGCCGCCCACCTTGCCCGCCGCGACGATCACCACGTCGGGCCGCTGCTCCGCCATCCAGTCCTCGACCGGCTCCTGGCGCGTCAGGTCCAGCACGTCGCGCCCGGCGGTCAGCAGGGCGCAACCCTCCCGCGCCAGCCGGCGGCAGAGGGCCGAACCCACCATGCCACGATGTCCGGCGACGAAGACCCGCCGCCCCTCCAGGCGGAAGCCTGCCTCAGCCACGGCGCGTCGCCATCGCGGCAGGAAGCGATGCCTCCGCCGCCTGCCGCCGGCCGGCCATCTTCGCGACGTCTCTCGTGGCTCGCAACGCGGCCTCCCGTGGAATGGCAGAAGGGGCGAAGATGACCATCCAGGCGGGCAATCGCAACGGTGCCCCCCTGGACGGGGGCGTCGGGCCATGGCGCCATGGTGCAATGCAAACGCTCCCCGAACCCCTGCCCGCCCTCGCCGCTGCCGCGACGCGTTTCACCACCCCCTGCGGCGGCGCGCCGGACGGCCTCGTCTGGCATCGCTGGGGTCCGGCCACAGGCACGCCGATCATTCTCTTCCACGGCGGCTCCGGCTCCTGGCGCCACTGGGCGCGCACCATCCCGGTGCTGGCCGAAACGCGCGCCGTCTACGCCCCCGACCTGCCCGGCCTCGGCCTCTCCGCCATGCCGGCCGATCCCGCCGGGCCGGAGGAAGCCGCCGCGGCGCTGCTGGAGGGCATCCCGCGCCTGCTCGACGGCCCTTTCCATCTCTGCGGCTTTTCCTTCGGCGCGATGATCTCGGGCCTGGTCGCGGCCGGTGTCGGGGCGCAGCTCCGCTCCCTGACGCTGATCGGCGCCGCTTCCCTCGGCACCCCGCGCCAGCCCGTGGCCCTCACCAAGCTGCGCGAGAAGTCCGGCGGGGACCGGGTCGATGCCCATCGCGCCAATCTGCGTGCCATCATGCTGCACCGGCCGGACTCGATCGATACCGCGGCGCTCGCCATCCAGGAATGGAACACGGTGCATGCCCGGCTGCGCAGCCGCGGCTTCGCCACCTCCACCCGGCTGCGCGACGCGCTGCCCCGGATCCAGGCCCCGGTGCAGGCGATCTGGGGCGCCCGCGACCAGGTCGCCTACCCCGCGCTCGACGCCCGCATCGGCGCACTCCACGCCGCCCGTCCCGACGTGCCGGTGACCGTGCTGCCCGATATCGGGCACTGGGCCGCCTATGAGGCGCCGGACGCGGTCAATGCGCTGCTCGGCGACTTCATCGCGCGCCATGACGCGGAGAGCAGGCCACGCTTGTCCTGACGGGAACTTGAGCCGATATCGGAACAATCTGCGTGGAGCCGGGAGCCCGCCCTCCTGTAGCCTCCGTTCCGGATGTGGCGGAGCGCGGGATGGCACCGATCTACACGGCGGTTTCGCTGGGCCCCTATTACCGGCAATCGACGCGGCAGGCCCGGCGCGAGGTCATGCGGCATCGCGGCGAGCAGAGCCGCACCATCTCCTGCGTGGTCTCCTCCGGGATAGGCAACTTCGCCTTGCCCTTCTTGGAAATCGCGATGGACCCGCGCTCCCTCTACGTGATCGGCTTCCGCGCCTGGGGTGCGCGCTTCTGGTGGGAGTTCGAGCCGGAGGGCAGGCTGCCATCGGTGCCGGGGGACGCACGCCGCATCCTCGGCGGCTCGTCCAACTACAACAACCTCGGCCTCACCGCGCTTTCCGGTCACACCATCGAACCCTGGCGCTTCGTTGCCGAGATCCGCGACTTCGACGGCAAGCTCAGCACTCCAAACAAGCCGAACATGATCCTGCTGTGCTTCCTGGTCGCGGAGGCGTTGCGCTTCGATTCGATCCAGGATCTCTGCTACAATTGGATCAATCAGCCCGCGCAGTATTTCCAGGCTCCGAGCCACTACCATCGCGACCCGACCGCGATGCAGAATCACCGCATCGCGTTCAGCGACCAGACCAAGCAGACGGTGCGCAGTTGGCGCACCCTGACCGCGGCCGGCAGCCCGGACGTCCAGGTCCCCTGGATCGCTTGACGGCGGCGGCGCGGCAGGCCGGCAGGCGAATCGCGCCGGATTCGCATCAATCCTCCAGCGCTCGTCCGGCCCGGTGGCGGCGGAGCAGCCAGAAGCCGATCGCGATCGAGCCGGCCAGCAGCCCGCCGGCGAGCGCCATCTGCCAGGCGCCGTCCACGCGGATGCCCTTGCCGAGCAAGGCGAAGACCACGGTCTGCGGCAGGTAGCCGATGGCGGAAGCCGCCAGGAAGGGCGAGAAGGCGATGCCCGCCATGCCGGCCAGCAGGTTCAGCGCCAGGTTGTTCCCGATCGGCAGCAGCCGCAGCGCCAGCGTCGCCCCGAAGGGGCTTTCGGCCAGCGAATCGCGCAGCGGCCGCAGCCGGTGGCCGAAGCGGCCGGCCATCCGCCGCTCCGCCCAGGCGCGCCCGACCAGCCGCGCCCAGCCGAAGGACAAGGCGCAACCCGCCACCTGCGCCAGCAGCGCCAGCGCCGTGCCGATCACCGCCCCGAAGGCGTAGCCACCGAGGAAGGCGATGCCCTGCCGCGGTGCCCCGGCCGCGGTCAGCGCGGTGCCGAGCAGCAGGAACACCGCTTCCCCAAGCAGCCCGCCATCGCGGATATGCGCATCCACCCAGTCGGTACCAGGCGCCGCCCCCACGGCGCGCAGCAACAGCCCACCGGCGACCAGGCCCGCCACCATGATCGCGAACTTGACCAGCGCCCCCCGGCGCGCTGCGGCCGGAGACGGCGTCATGCGACGCCCCAAAAAGAACCAAGCGGCCGCAGGCCGCCACCCATCTCTGCGGCGGCGAGGCGAAGCCGATGCCCCGAGGCCGCGAATGCGGCCCGCGCGCGACCGACCGCCGCGTCCAGAGCACAGCTGACAGCGCGAAAGCCAAGCCGACGGATGCCGGCGCCGGCGTTTGAGGACAAAACAAAAATGCCCGTCATTCTTCAATGACGGGCAGTTTGCCTCGTCGCTGTAACCAGGCGACGCCCAGCAGGTCGCTGATCCCGACCGCCAGCCGGTCGAGCGTGCCGTAGTTGGAACGGCCCCGCGTGCGCGGCCGGTGGCCCACCGGCTCGCTCACCACCTGGCCGCCCTGGCGCAAGGTCAGCGCCGGCAGGTAGCGGTGCATATGGTCGAAATGCGGAAGCTCCAGGAACAGGGCACGGGAGAAGACCTTGAGCCCGCAGCCGGTATCCGGCGTCGCATCGCGCAGCAGCCGGGCGCGGACCCGATTGGCAATCCGGCTGGTCACCCGCTTCACCCGCGAATCCCGCCGACTCACCCGATGCCCCGCGATCAGCGTCCGGGCCCCTTCCGCCTCGGCCCGGGCCAGCAGGCGCGGGATATCGGCGGGATCGTTCTGCCCGTCGCCATCCAAGGTCGCGATCCAGGCGCCACGCGCCGCCTTCACGCCGGTGATGACCGCCGCCGATTGCCCGCAGCTCTCGCGGTGGCGGAGGTGGCGCAGCGGCGCGATGCCGGCGGCCTCGGCCAGCCGCGCCGGGGTGTCGTCGGTGCTGCCGTCGTCGACATAGACGATCTCATGCGGGATGGCGGCGAGCGCCGCCTCGATCTCCTGCACCAGGGGGACGATGTTGGGGCCCTCGTTCCGCACCGGCACGACGACCGAGAGGCGTGGCGCGGGCGGGGCGTCGATCTCCATGGGCGGCGCGGTTAGCAGGACACCGGCCCCCCGACAAGGACGGGTGTCGCGCGCCGGGCACAGGCCTATATATCGCGCCATGCCCTTCGATGCCCGTCCCCAGGCCCCGGATGCCGCCCCCGCCGAGGCCCGCAACCGCCGCGCCGTCGCCCGCTGGCTGCTGGCGGTCGCGGGGCTGATCTGGGTGATGGTGACGCTCGGCGGGGCCACGCGGCTGACCGGATCCGGCCTGTCCATCATGGAATGGGCGCCGCTCTCGGGCGCCCTGCCGCCGATGTCGGATGCCGAATGGCAGCGCCTCTACGACCTCTACCGCACGATTCCGCAGTACCAGCTCGTGAACGCGGGCTTCGGGCTCGAGGGCTTCAAGGGCATCTTCTGGCTGGAATGGTCCCACCGCTTCTGGGGGCGGCTGATCGGCTTCGTCTATGCCGGCGGCCTTGCCTGGTTCTGGCTGCGCGGCCGCATCCCGGCGGGCTACAAGCCGCGCCTGCTGCTACTGCTGGCGCTCGGCGGCATGCAGGGGCTGGTCGGCTGGATCATGGTGGCGTCCGGCTTCGAGGCCGATCGCACCGCCGTCTCCCCCTACCGCCTCGTCATCCACCTGATGCTCGCGCTCTTGCTCTTCGCCATGGTGCTCTGGACGGCGCTGACCCTGCTGCGCCCCGGCCCGGCGCCCGCCGAGGCGAAGTCGTTGCGGGCATCACTGCATGCCGCGGCCGGGCTCGCGATGCTGACCATCCTGGCCGGCGGCTTCGTGGCCGGCATCCGCGCCGGCCTCGACTACAACACCTTCCCGCTGATGGACGGCCGCTGGGTGCCGGAGGGGTATTGGCGCCTCACCCCGCTCTGGCAGAACCTGACGCAGAACATCGCGGCCGTGCAGTTCAACCACCGCCTGCTGGCGACGCTGACCCTGGCCGCGGCCCTCTTCGCCGCCTTCCGCGCCCAGCCGCTGCCCGCCGGCCGCGCCCGCCATGCCGCCTTCGCGCTGCTCGGCGCGATTGTCTTGCAATACGCGCTCGGCGTCGCGACGCTGCTCGCCGTCGTGCCCGCCTGGCTCGGCACCCTGCATCAGGCGGTGGCGGTGCTGGTGCTCACCGCCGCCATCCTCGCCCTTCACGCGACGCGCCGCGCCGCACGCCCGGGAGCCATCGCATGACCGCGCTCGCCACCACCGATGCCTTGTTCTTCGACACAATCGACCGCGCCGACGCCGAACGCCTGCTGCGCCGGGGCACCGAAGGCTGCGAGGATGGCGAGCTCTTCCTCGAATACCGGGAGAGCGAGGCCATCGCCCTCGACGATGGCCGCATCCGCAGCGCGTCCTACGACACCACGCGCGGCTTCGGCCTGCGCGCCGTGGCGGGCGATGCCGCCGGCTACGCCCATTCGGCGGAGATCTCCGAGCCGGCGCTCGCCCGCGCCGCCGAGGCGGTGGCGGCGGTGAAGCATGGGCATTCCGGCACCCTCGATGTCGGCCCCCGCGCCACCAATGCGCGGCTCTATGCCGATGCCAATCCACTGGCCGGGCTCGACTTCGCGGCCAAGACAGCGCTGCTCGCCGAGATCGACGCCTTCGCCCGCGCCCGCGACCCGCGCGTGGTGCAGGTGATGGCAAGCGTCACCGGCGAATGGCAGGCGGTGCAGATCCTGCGCCCGGACGGCCAGCGCGTCGCCGATATCCGGCCGCTGGTGCGCTTCAACGTCTCCGTCGTCGTCGAACAGGACGGAAGGCGGGAGACCGGCAGCTACGGCACCGGCGGCCGCTTCGCCTATGACCGCGTCCTCGGGGAAGCGAGTTGGAAGGCAGCGGTCGAGGAAGCACTGCGCCAGGCCATGGTCAATCTCGAGAGCGTGCCCGCTCCGGCCGGAGAGATGGAGGTCGTGCTCGGCAATGGCTGGCCGGGCATCCTGCTGCATGAAGCGATCGGCCACGGGCTGGAGGGCGACTTCAACCGCAAGGGCACCAGCGCCTTCGCCGGCCTGCTCGGTCAGCGCATCGCGGCGCCGGGCGTCACCGTGGTCGATGACGGCACCATTCCCGATCGGCGCGGCAGCCTGACCGTGGATGACGAGGGCACGCCGTCCGCCCGTAACGTGCTGATCGAAGACGGCATCCTGAAGGGCTTCCTGCAGGACCGGCAGAATGCCCGGCTGATGGGCGTGGCGCCGACCGGCAACGGCCGCCGCGAGAGCCATGCCCATATTCCGATGCCGCGCATGACCAATACGGTGATGCTCGGTGGCGACGTGGCGCCGACGGAGATCATCGCCAGCGTCAAGCGCGGCCTCTACGCGGTGAATTTCGGTGGCGGCCAGGTGGACATCACCAACGGCAAGTTCGTGTTCAGCGCCAGCGAGGCCTACCTGATCGAGGATGGGAAGATCGGCGCGCCCGTGAAGGGCGCGACCCTGATCGGCAATGGGCCGGACGCGCTGACCAAGGTCACGATGGTCGGCAACGACATGGCGCTCGATCCCGGCATCGGCACCTGCGGCAAGCAGGGCCAGGGCGTGCCGGTGGGCGTCGGCCAGCCGACCTTGAAGATGGCCGGGCTGACCGTCGGCGGCACCGCGGTGCGGTGACCCCCTCGGTGGCGGCGCCTCAGACGGAAGCTGCCTCCAGCACCGGGCGCACATCGCCGCCCCAGTCCCGCGCGCAGCGCTCCAGCCAGCGGTCCGCCTGGGTCAGGCCGCTCGCCGCCACCTCGTCCAGCACGTCGAGGTAGCGCTCCTCCCCGAGGCCGCGCGCGCGGAGGCCCTGGCGCGCGATCGCCAGCGCGTCGCGCGCAACGTCGCGGAGGCTTCGACCGGCGATCTCCGCCGTCAGCGCTTGCTCCGGCACCGCGAGCCTGAGCGCGCGGATACCGCCGATGTCCCAGCCGCGGACCAGCGCCGCCGCCGCCTTCTGCGCGGCATCGTCATAGAGCAGCCCGACCCAGAAGGCGGATTGCGCCACCATCATCGCGGGGCTGCCGGCATCGGCGCCGCGCATCTCCAGGAAGCGCTTCAGGCGCACATCGGTGAAGACGGTGGTGACGTGATCCGCCCAGTCCCCCATCGTCGCCGCATGGCCCGCGAGCCGCTCCGCCCGCCCTTCCATGAAGGCGCGGAACGGCACGCCCGCCGCATCCACATAGCGCCCGTCGCGCACGATGAAATACATCGGCACGTCGAGCACCCAGTCGGCGAAGCGCTCGAAGCCGAAGCCCGGCTCGAAGGCGATGGCGGGGATGCCGGTGCGATCGGGATCGGTCTCCGTCCAGACCCGCCCGCGCAGCGTCCGGAGCCCGTTCGGCCTGCCCTCCGCGAAGGGCGAATTGGCGAAGAGGGCGGTCGCCAGCGGCTGCAGCGCGAGGGCGACGCGGAACTTCTCCGCCATATCAGCCTCATCGCCGAAATCGAGGTTCACCTGCACCGTGCACGTGCGCAGCATCATGTCGAGGCCCATGGCGCCGACGCGCGGCATGTATTCGCGCATGATCGCGTAGCGGCTCTTCGGCATCCAGGGCATCTGCTCGCGCGTCGCCAGCGGATGGAAGCCGAGCGGCGCGAAGCCGATCCCGAGCGGGCCGGCAACCGCCCGCACCTCCTCCAGATGCGCGCGCAGCTCGGCATTGGTCGCGTGCAGGTCCGGCAGCGGCGCCCCCGACAGCTCGAGCTGGCCGCCCGGCTCCAGCGAGATGGAGGCGCCGTCGCGCTTCAGCCCGATGACCTTGCCCTGATCGGTGATCGGCTCGAAGCCGCGCCCCTGCAGGCCCAGCAGCAGGGCTTCGATGCCGTGCGGTGCATAGGGCGGCGGCGAAAGGTCGTCCCGCCGGAAGCCGAATTTCTCGTGCTCGGTGCCGATGGTCCAATGGTCGCGCGGCTTCGAGCCGGCAGCGAACCAGCCGGCAAGCTGCTGCGTCGACGTGATCGGCGTCAGATCGGCGTCACCGGGATTCGACATGGATCCGTTCCAGGACAGGGCCAGATAGTTTGCGAGCATCTTCACCCGCTCCGGCGTTCCGCCTGCGCGGGATCTGCTCTCGCGGGTTCATCAGGCCCAGTCTCCCGCGGCTGCCTGCAGCAGCGCGAGCCCCGCGACCGCCGCCGTCTCCGCCCGCAGGATGCGCGGGCCGAGGGCGACCTCCGCAACAAAGAGGCGCCGGGCCAGATCGTCAAGCTCGGCCCGCTCGAACCCCCCCTCCGGTCCCACGAGCCAGCCGAGCGGCGGACGCAACCCACTCGCCCTTGCAATGAGCGGGGGGCAATCCATACGTTCCGCGGCGACCAGCAGCGGCGCCCCGTCCCAGGCATCCAGCACCGCGTGCAAAGGTGCCGCCGGATGCACGCGGGGGACGTCTAGGCGCTCGCATTGCTCGGCCGCCTCGCGCGCGATCAGCGCCAGCCGGTCTGTGTTTACCCGGTCGGTGACGCTGCGGCGGGTGAAGACCGGCTGGATCGAGGCGACGCCAAGCTCGGTCGCCTTCTCGACCGTCCATTCCATGGCGTCCCGCTTCACGGCCGCCATCAGCAGCCGGATATCGGGCACCGCTGCCGGGGCGCGCAGCCGGGCGCCTACCGCGAAACGCGCGCGATCCTTGCGGATCGCGGCGATGGTCGCCGCGAACTCGCCGTCCCGGGCGTTGAACAGGTGCAACGGATCGCCGGCGGCCCGGCGCATGACGGCGCCGAGGTAATGCGCCTGGGCGGGCGAGGCTTCGATCTCGGCACCCTCGGCGAGCGGGGCATCGCAGGCGATTCGCGGGATGGACATGGACCCTCCGGCCGTGACTATAGGCGCCGTGTCCGGCCATACCGATATCCGCGCAGGCGGATGGGTCGCGCGCCTGCCCGAGGCCGCCCGCCCCTACGCGCTGCTGATGCGCCTCGATCGCCCGATCGGGGTCCCGCTGCTGTTCCTGCCCGCGCTCTGGGCCTTCGCCCTGGCGGCGCCGACGGTGACCGAAGGGCTGCGGCTGACCGCGCTGTTCGGCATCGGCGCGGTGCTGATGCGGGGTGCCGGCTGCGTGGTGAACGACCTCTGGGATCGCGACATCGACAAGCGCGTCGAGCGCACGCGCGGCCGGCCGCTCGCTTCCGGTGCCGTCACGCCGCGACAGGCGCTGGTCTTCCTCATCGGCCTGCTGCTGGTATCGCTGCTGATCCTGGCGCAGCTCAACCGCGCGGCCATCCTGCTCGGCGTGCTCTCGCTGGTACCGATCGCGCTTTATCCACTGGCCAAGCGGGTCACCAACTGGCCGCAGGCGATGCTCGGCCTGACCTTCGGCTGGGGCGCCCCGATGGGCCATGCGGCGGCGACCGGCGGCGTCGATGCCGTGACCGCGCTGCTCTATGCCGCGACCATCCTCTGGATCCTTGGCTACGACACGATCTACGCGCATCAGGACCGCGAAGACGACGCGATGGTCGGCATCGGCTCCACCGCGCTCCACTTCGGGGAAGCGACGGGCCTCTTCCTCGCCGCCTGCTATGGCGGGATGATCGCGCTCCTGGCACTCACCGGCTGGCTGACCGGGCTGTCGATGTGGTTCTTCGCGGCATTGGCCCTGCCGGCAGCGCTGCTGGCGCGGCAGGTGGCGGCGCTCGATATCCATGATCCCGGCCTCTGCCTCAGGCTCTTCCAGGCCAACCGGGAGGTCGGCCTCGCGGTCGCGCTCGCCTTCCTCATCGGACGGCTGTGAACCCAGTCGGCTTCATCCGGAGCGCCACTACCATCGCCCGCGCGCCGCTGGTGCCGGAGATCGCGCTGCACCTCGCGACGGAGCTCACGCCACTCTGGGAGGCGACGGAAGCCTTCCTCGCCGAGCAGAACATCGAGCCGCCCTTCTGGGCCTTCGCCTGGCCCGGCAGCCAGGCGCTGGCGCGGCTGGTCCTCGACGAACCGCAGCGCGTCGCCGGCAAGCGGGTGCTGGATTTCGCCGCCGGCTGCGGCCTGGCCGCCATCGCCTGCGCCCTGTCCGGTGCCGCCTTGGTGGAGGCCGCCGAGATCGATCCGCTCGCCGCCGAGGCCACCCTGCTCAATGCCGCGCTGAACGGCGTGGCGGTCGCCGCACTCGCCCGCGACGTGGTCGGCGAAGCCCGCCGCTGGGACACCGTACTGGCCGGCGATGTCTGCTACGAGGCGCCGATGACCGAGCACATCCTGCCCTGGCTGCGCAGCCTGGCGCGCGCAGGAGCGGAGGTCATCATCGCCGATCCCGGCCGCGCCTATCTACCGAAGCAGGGCATGGCGCCGATCGCCACCTATGATGTGCCGGTGACGCGGGAGCTGGAGGATCGCGAAACACGCGTGGTGACGCTCTATCGCGTCTCTGGTTGAGTCGCCGCTTCCAGGAAATCGAGCAGCGCGCGCAGATCCTCGGGGTCGCCGACGGTCTGGATCGGCATGCGGGTGCCCGGCGTCACCACATCCGGGCCGCGGGTGAAGAGATCGGCGACCGTCTCCCGCGTCCAGACGATGTCGCCGCGCGCCAGCCGCTCCGAATAGCGATAACCAGGCAGGCTGCCCATGCGGCGCCCGAAAATGCCGGCGAGGCTCGGCCCCGCCATCGGCCCGCCCTCCGCCGTCAGCGCATGGCAGGCAGCGCAGGCGCGGAAGACGCGGGCGCCGTGCGGATCGAGGCCGGCGCGCGGCGCGGCATCCCCGCCCTCCGACACCAGCGGGCCGATCGCCTGCCCGGTCGCGGCGTCCCAGCGCCGCACCCGCCGGTCCGCGCCGCCGGTCCAGAGCGTGCGGCCATCCGCGGCGAAAGCCACCGACCAGACCGGCAGCCCCGGCCCTTCCAGGCTGTGCCGCAGCCGCCCCTCCGGCAATGCCCAGAGTGTCACCGATCCCCCGAGCGATGCCGCCGCCAGCAGCCGCCCGTCGGGGGACGCCGCCAGCGCCGCGATCGGGCGATTGCCCGCGGCGAGCTCGCGCTGGCGGCCATCCGGCGCCAGGATCCGCACCGCACCATCCGCGCCGCCCGCGGCGAGCGCGCCATCCGGCAGCGCCAGCAGCGCATTCACCGGCAGCCCGAGCTCTGCGAGGATCCGTGGAGCCCCGGCCGCCGGCCACAGGCGGATGCTGCCGTCATAGCCCGCGGTCGCCGGCGTGCCGTCCGGCAGGAAGGCCACGCCATTCACCTGCCCGCGATGCGCTTCCAGCACCCGGGCGGCGCCCCCGGCGAGCGGCCAGAGCCGCGCCGTGCCGTCCCAGCTCGCGGAGGCCAGAATGCCCTCCTGCACCGCCAGCGCCGCGACCGGACCGGCATGGCCTTCCAGCACCCGCGCCGGCTCCGGCCCCAGGGACCCGGCAGGCCAGAGCGCGATCCGTCCATCCTCTCCGGCGCTGGCGAAGCCGCCATCCGGCAGCGGCGCGAGCGCCGCGACCGCGCCCTGGTGCCAGCGCAGCACCGTCCGGGCCCGACCGGCCGCCACGTCCCAGAGGATCACCGACTGATCGAAGCTGCCGGAAGCAAGCGTGCCGTCCACCCCCATTGCGAGCGCGCGCACCGGCCCGCCATGCACCGCCGCCGCATCCTGCGCCGCAGCCGGAAGGTTCAGCAGCAGGAGCAGCATACCCGTGACTCGGCGCGCAGCCGCCATACCAACCCTGCGCGCACATGCTCGGCTCCGAACGTCAGGACGTTCTCCGCCGAGCATCACACCGCAATGCCCCCATCGACATGCAGCAACTGCCCGGTGACGTAGCGCGCGGCCGGCGAGGCCAGAAAGGTGATCCCCGCCGCCACATCCTCCGGCTCGCCCAGGCGCCGCAGCGGAATGCGCGCCAGCGTCTCCTGCCACTGTGCATCGGTCAGCGCGCGATGCGCCCCGGCGTCCTTGCGCGTATAGCCCGGCACCACCGCATTCACCGTGATCTTGGGCGCCCATTCGATGGCGAGCGCCTTGACCAGCGCCTCCACCGCCGCCTTGGCCGCGGCGGAAGCCGGGAAGGTCGGCGTGTCCGTGCGGAACACATGCGCGACAAAGGAGGAGACGGCGATCAGCCGCGACTCCTGCCCCGCCGCCAGATGCGACGCAGCCGCCTGCGCTAGAGCCAGAAAGCCCTGCGCGATCACCGCCTGGCTGCGAGCGAAGGCTTCGGCGGTGAGCTGGGCGATCGGCGTGCGGTCCGCGAATCCGGCATTGGCGACCAGCACGTCGAGCCCGCCGAGCGCCACCGCCGCTTCGGCGACGATCCGCGCAGGCGCCGCAGCATCCTCGAGATCGCCCAGCACCAGATGCGCCATGCCGCCCTTCTCCCGCACCGCGGCCGCGGTGCGCTCCGCCCCCTCCCGGTTGCTGCGGGTATGGACGGCGATGGTGACGCCGGGCGCCGCCAGCAGCCGGCAGGCCGCGGCCCCGATGCCGCTCGCTGCCCCCGTCACCAGTATCCGCCGTTCCGCCATGCGCCCTGCTCCTCTTGCCGGTACCCGATCCGGCCCGCATCCTGCCCGAACTTGTCCGATCGCGTGATTCAGACTTTTCGGCCGGCCCGGCCTGAGGTCATCACGCTCAGCATAGAAGGGGGGAAGCGCGTATGGCGCTCACGGTGCTCGAGCCTGAGGGGCTCTATCCCGACACATCCGTCGAGGATGCGGTCCTGAAGGGTGGCGCGCGCATCCTGCGCGGCAATGCCAAGAGCAGCATGAGCGAGCTGCCCGATGCCATGCTCGCCGAAGCCGATGCGATCATGACCTTGCGCTGCCCGGTGCGGGCCGAGGACATCGCGCGTGCACCGAAGCTGAAGCTCGTTGTCCGCATGGGCGTCGGCTATGATCGGGTGGACCGGGAAGCCTGCGCGGCGCGCGGCATCACCGTCTGCAACACCCCGGACTACGGCACCATGGAGGTCGCGGAATTCGCGGTGCTGCTGGCGATGTCGCTGCGCCGCGGGCTGACGCTCTATCATGATACGCAGCGCGGCTCCTCGCCCGCCCCCTGGGCGGTCATGCGCCACCCGGTGGTGCGGCGGCAGGAGGTGCAGACCTTCGGCCTGCTCGGCTGCGGCCGCATCGGCACAGCCGCCGGGCTGCGCGCCAAGGCGCTCGGCTACCGCGTCGTCTTCCACGATCCCTTCCAGCCGAATGGCTGGGAGCGCGCCCTCGGCTTCGAGCGCGTCCGGACGCTCGATGAGTTGCTGGCGCAGTCCGACGTGCTCTCGATCCATGCGCCCCTGACCCGCGCCACCCGCGGCCTGGTGGGCGAGCGGGAGTTGCGGCTGCTGCCGAAGAATGCGGTGGTGGTGAACACGGCGCGCGGCCCGATCCTCGACCTCGATGCGCTGGCGAAGCTGCTGAAGGAAGGCCATATCGCCGGCGCCGGCCTCGACGTGATCCCGGTGGAGCCGCCGGTCGAGCCGCTGCCGGAACTCCTCCGCGCCTATCGCGCGCGGGAGGACTGGGTGCTCGGCCGCGTGATCGTCACCCCCCATATCGCTTTCCATTCGCCGGAGGCCTGGGAGGATATCCGGCGCCTGTCCGTCGAGACGGTCCGCGACGTCCTGTTGGAAGGCAAGCGCAGCAACGTCATTCCGCCGGAGAGCGAGTAAGGGCCCGGGGAGGGGGAGGCTGCATTGCCCGCCGCCAAGCTGTAGGGTGGGTCAAACCAGAGCACGGGACATCCAATGAAGCGCCGCGTCCTCATGACCTCCCCCCTCCTCGCCGCCCCCTTCGTCATTCCCGTGCAGGCCGCGGCGCAGGCGGCACCGCAGATCGTGACCGAGGAGCATATGATCCCCTCGGGCGATGCGGGAATCGAGCTGTTCCTGCGCAGCAAGCGGCCGGAGGGCCTGGCCGCCCGCCCCGGCCGCACCCTGCTGATGGTGCATGGCGCGACCTATCCGGCCTCGACCGCCTTCGACCTGCCGCTCGGCGGCGGCCCGTCCTGGATGGACTATATCGCCGGCAACGGCTTCGATGTCTGGTGCCTCGACCTGCGCGGCTATGGCCGCAGCACTCGCCCGCCCGAGATGGCGCAGCCGCCCGAGGCCAACCCGCCGCTGGTGCGCGGGGAACAGGCGGTGCAGGACATCACGACCGCCGCGGCCTTCATTCGCAATGCACGGTCGCTGCCGAAGCTCTGCATGCTCGGCTATTCCTGGGGCACCGCCCTGATGGGGCGCTTCGCCGCCGAGAACCCGGCGCTGGTGGAGCGGCTGGTGCTCTATGCACCGGTCTGGCTGCGCCAGAGCGCCAGCCTCGCCGACCCCGGCGGCAATCTCGGCGCCTATCGCCTGGTGACCCAGCAGGCGGCGCGCGCCCGGCGCGGCGCCGGCGTGCCGGAGGACAAGCGCGCCGGGCTGGTGCCGGCCGGCTGGTTCGAGCATTGGGCCGGCGTCACCTGGGCGACCGATCCCGAAGGCCAGCGCCGCAACCCACCGGTGCTGCGCGCGCCGAACGGCTCGGTCGCGGATGGGCGAGAATACTGGGCCGCCGGCCGGCCCTTCTACGATCCCGCGAAGATCACCGCGCCGACCCTACTGGTCCTCGGCGAATGGGACCAGGACACGCCGCCCTACATGGCGCAGACGCTGTTCCCGCTGCTGACCAATTCGCCCGGGAAACGCCTGGTGCTGCTCGGCGAAGGCACGCATGGCATGTGGATGGAGCGCAATCGCGGCGCCCTGTTCCTGGCGGTGCAATCCTTCCTCGGCGAAGCCCCGGCCGCCTGATCTCCATCTCCGGCGGCGCGACGCCGCCGGACTGATCTGCCAGCGGCTCAAGCGAGCCCGCCACGGGTCAGTGTCTCCATCTGAGCGCGTGATCCGCATCCCCGGCTGCGTCAGCCTGGAATGGCTACGCCCGTCCCAACACGGTCAAAAAACACCATGCCGGACACGTCCATGCCGCGCAGCGGTCTCCGGGCCGAACTGCGCGCGCTGCTCGCCCTCGCGGCGCCGCTGGCGCTCACCAACCTGTCACAATTCGCGCTGGCGCTGACCGATGCGCTGATCCTGGGGCGGCTCTCCACTCAGGCGCTGGCGGCGGCGACGCTTGGGGCCAACCTCTATTGGGCGATGCTGGCGCCGAGCTTCGGCATCGCGCTCGCCGCGGCGCCGATGCTGGCGCAGTCCCGCGGCGCCGGGCGTCGCGGCGGCGGGCTTGGCCGCGGCTGGATGCGGGAGATGCGGCGCGATGCACGCCAGACTGTCTGGGCGATCGCCGCGCTGACGCTGCCGGCCTGGCTGGTGATGTGGCACGCCGACGCGATCCTGCGCCTGCTCGGGCAGGATCCGGCCCTGGCGGCACTCGCCGGCGACTATGTGCGCGCGATGATGTGGGGCATGCCCGGCTTCTGCGGCTTCGTCCTGCTGCGCGGCTTCCTCGCGGCGATGGAGCGACCGAACGCGGCACTCTGGGTCTCCGGCAGCGCAGTGCTGCTGAATGCCGTGCTGGCCTGGATCCTGGTCTTCGGCGGCGCCCCCTGGGGCGTCGGGTCCTGGCATGGCTGGGGCGTGACCGGCGCCGGCATCGCCAGCGCCATCGCCAACCTGACCATGCTCGGCGTGCTGCTGCTGTTGATCCGGCGCGACCGGCAATTGCACCGCTTTCGCCTGCTCGGGCGCTTCTGGCGCCTCGACCTCGCGCGCCTCGCGGAGGTGTTCCGGGTCGGGCTGCCGATCGCGGCGCAGATGCTGCTGGAGATTGGGGTCTTCGCCACGGCGCTGATCGTGGTGGGCTGGTTCGGCGCGATTTCCGTGGCCGCCCACGCCATCGCCGTGCAGATCGCGACCTGCACCTTCATGATCCCGATGGGCATCGGCCAGGCCGCGACCTCCCGCGTCGGGCTCTTCGTCGGCGCCGGCGCGACGGCCGCGGCGGCCTGGGCCGGGCGGGTCGCGATCCTGCTCGGCGCCGGCTTCATGGTGCTGATGGCGGTGCTGCTGATCGGCTTCTCCGGCCCGCTCACCTGGGCCTTCCTGGAACCGGCCGACCCGAGTGCCGCGGCGGCGGCCGAGCTCGGCGCCGCGTTGCTGGTGATCGCAGGCGTCTTCCAGCTTGCCGATGGCGTGCAGGTGGTGGCCGCAGGCGCGCTCCGTGGCTTCAAGGACACGCGGGTGCCGATGCTGTTCGCCGCCCTCGGCTATTGGGGCATCGGTCTGCCGCTCGGCGTCGCGCTGGCGCTGCCGGTGGGGCTCGAGGCCCGCGGGGTCTGGTGGGGGCTGGCCGCCGGGCTGGCGGTGGTGGCCGTGCTCATGCTGCGCCGCTGGCGCCGGCTGACCGCCGCCGCCCGCCGTTGACAGCGTCCGCCGAGGGCGAGAGCCTGCCTCCCCAAGATAGTGGGAGGCGAGGAGCCATGGCCGGCGCCGATCAGACCAAGAAGCATTTCCGCCTGCGCAGCCAGCGCTGGTTCGACGACCCCGAGGATCCCGGCATGACCGCGCTCTACATCGAGCGCATGCTGAATTACGGGCTGACGCGGGGCGAGTTGCAGTCGGGCAAGCCGATCATCGGCATCGCTCAGACCGGCAGCGACATCGCGCCCTGCAACCGGCACCATATCGATCTGGCGGTGCGCACCAAGGCCGGCATCCGTGACGCCGGCGGCATCCCGCTGGAGTTTCCGATCCATCCCATTCAGGAAACCGGCAAGCGCCCGACCGCGGCGCTCGACCGCAACCTGGCCTATCTCTCGCTGGTCGAGGTGCTGCACGGCTATCCCCTGGACGGTGTCGTGCTGACCACGGGCTGCGACAAGACGACGCCCGCCTGCCTGATGGGTGCCGCCACGATGAACATCCCGGCGATCGTGCTGTCCGGCGGGCCGATGCTCGATGGCCACTACAAGGGGCGGCTCACCGGCTCCGGCACCATCGTCTGGGAAGCGCGCAGGATGCTGGCACAGGGCCAGCTCGACTATGACGGCTTCATGGAGCTGGTGGCGAGCAGCGCGCCGAGCGTCGGCCACTGCAACACTATGGGCACCGCGCTGTCGATGAATTCCCTGGCGGAAGCGCTGGGGATGTCGCTGCCCGGCTGCGCGGCGATCCCCGGCCCGCACCGGGAGCGCGGGCAGATGGCCTATGCCACGGGCCGGCGCATCGTCGCGATGGTGGGCGAGAATCTTCGGCCCTCCGACATCATGACGCGCGCCGCCTTCGAGAATGCGATCCTCTGCGCCTCCGCGATCGGCGCCTCCACCAATTGCCCGCCGCATATCATCGCAATTGCCCGGCACATGGGCGTCGAACTCTCGATCGAGGATTGGCAAACCATCGGCCAGGACATTCCGTTGCTGGTCGATTGCCAGCCGGCCGGCCGCTTCCTGGGCGAGGCCTTCCACCGCGCCGGCGGCATCCCCGCCGTCATGGCGGAGCTCAAGCAAGCCGGCAAGCTGCGCGGCGAGGCGCGCACGGTGACCGGCAGGACCGTCGCCGAGGACCTGGCCGAAGTGCCGCCACCGGACCGCGAGGTGATCCGCGCCTATGCCGAGCCGATGAAGGAGCGTGCGGGCTTCGTCATCCTCTCCGGCAACCTCTTCGACAATGCGGTGATGAAGGTGAGCGTCATCGACGAGGCCTTCCGCCGCCGCTTCCTGTCGAACCCGCCCGATGTCTTCGAAGGCAAGGTCGTCGTCTTCGAAGGGCCGGAGGACTATCACGATCGCATCGAGGATCCCTCGCTCGGGATCGATGAACATACGGTACTGGTGATCCGCAATTGCGGACCGGTCGGCTATCCCGGCAGCGCGGAGGTGGTGAACATGCAGCCGCCGGCTGCACTGCTGAACAAGGGAATCTCGGCGCTGCCCACCATGGGCGACGGGCGACAGAGCGGCACCTCCGGCAGCCCCTCCATCCTCAACGTCACACCGGAAGCGGCGGTCGGCGGTGGACTGGCACTGCTGAAATCGGGTGATCCGATCCGCATCGACCTGACGACCCGCAAGGTCGACGTGCTGATCCCGGAAGCGGAGCTGGCCGCCCGCCGCGCCGCCTGGACCCCGCCCAAGCTGCTGAACAAGACGCCCTGGGAGGAGATTTACCGCAGCATGGTCGGCCAGCTCGGCACCGGCGGCTGCCTGGAGCCGGCGACCATGTATCTCGATATCCTGACGACGCGCGGCGAGAGCCGCCATAACCACTGAGCGTCCGATGACCGGATGGGGTCCGACCTATACGTCGGACGGCCCGAAGGTTTGAATCGGACGCTCCACTGACAAGGGAGCGGGACATGACCGGACGCCTCGCGGGCAAGGCCTGCTTCGTCACCGCGGCCGGCCAGGGCATCGGCCGCGCTTCCGCCATCGCCTTTGCACGCGAGGGCGGTCGCGTCATCGCGACCGACCGTGATGCCGCGAAGCTCGCCGGCCTCGAAGAGCACGGCGTCGCGACGCAGCGGCTCGACGTGCTGGATGACCACGCGCTGGCAGCCGCCATGGCGAAGGCCGGGCCGCTCGACGTGCTGTTCAACTGCGCGGGCTTCGTGCACCAGAACACGGCCGAGACCTGCAGCGACGCCGAATGGGACGCGGCCTTCGCACTGAACGCCCGCAGCCAATGGAAGGCGATGCAGGCGGCGCTTCCCGGCATGCTGGCCAAGGGCGGCGGCGCCATCGTCAACATGGCGAGCGCTGCCGGCAGCGTGAAAGGCGTCGCCAACCGCTTCGTCTATGGAGCGACCAAGGCTGCCGTTGTCGGCATGACCAAGAGCGTCGCTGCGGACTACGTGACCCGCGGCATCCGCTGCAACTGCATCTGCCCCGGCACGGTGGACACGCCAAGCCTCGGCGAACGCGTCGCCGCCAATGCCGTGGCGGCGGGTGGCCTCGAGGCAGCGCGCGCCGCCTTCGTCGCCCGCCAGGCGATGGGCCGCCTCGCCAATGCCGAGGAGATCGCGGCACTCGCCGTCTATCTCGCGAGCGACGAGAGCGGCTTCATGACCGCCCAGGCCATCGTCATCGACGGCGGTTGGACGAATTAATGTCCTCAGGCGCCGGCGCGACCTCCGGTCGCTTGGCTTTCGCGCTGTCGGGTGCGCTCTGGCGACGGCTGTTGGTCGCGCGCGGGGCCGCATTCGCGGCCCCGGAGCATCGGCTTCGCCTTGCTCCGCAGAAACCAGTAGCAGCCTGCAGCTGCGTGGCGCGTGCTCTCCGAAGCCTAGGCGAAGGAGAGCCGGGGCATCGCTGCGCTCGCCCCGCAGCAACTATCGGCGGCCTGCGGCCGCACGGGCTTCGCTCTCGGATCGGTCAGGTGGCCGGCCCGTTCTTGTAACTCCATAAGGAAGACCTCGATGAAGCTTCTGCGTTACGGCCCGAAGGGCAAGGAAAAGCCGGGTCTGCTTGATGCTGCGGGCGCGATCCGCGATCTGTCGGGCATCATCCCGGATCTCGCCGGCGAGGCGCTGTCGCCCGGTGTGCTGGCCAAGATCGCAGGCCTCGACCCGAACACGCTGCCGAAGGTCGACGGCAATCCGCGCCTCGGCCAATGCGTCACCGGGCTGACAAACTTCGTCTGCATCGGCCTGAACTACGCCGACCACGCGGCCGAGACCGGCGCCGCGATCCCGAAGGAGCCGATCGTCTTCCTGAAGTCGCTCGGCGCCGTCACCGGCCCGAACGACGACGTCATCATCCCGCGCAACAGCGTGAAGACCGACTACGAGGTCGAGCTCGCGGTCATCATCGGCACCACGGCGCGGCACGTGCCGGAGGAGAAGGCGCTGGATTACGTCGCCGGCTACGCCATCGCCAATGACGTCTCGGAGCGTGAGTGGCAGGCCGAGCGTGGCGGCGCCTGGGACAAGGGCAAGGGCTTCGACACCTTCGGGCCGCTCGGCCCCTGGCTGGTGACCAAGGACGAGATCCCCGATCCGCAGAACCTCGCGATGTTCACCGAGGTGGACGGCAAGCGGATGCAGAACGGCAGCACGAAGACGATGATCTTCGGCGTGAAGCAGCTCATCGCCTATGTCAGCCAGTGCATCACCCTGCATCCGGGCGATGTCATCAGCACCGGCACGCCGCCGGGCGTCGGCCTCGGCGTCAAGCCGACGCCGATCTTCCTGAAGGCCGGGCAGACCTTGCGCCTCGGCATCGCAGGGCTCGGCGAGCAGACCCAGAAGCTGGTGCCCTGGAGCGCCTGAGCAGCGGTCGGATCGCCTCCGGGCGGAACCGCCCGGAGGCGTGAATCGGATCGCCAGAAAAAAGCGCGGCGGGCGCCGTTAGAGCGTGATGACTTGAGGCGGAATCGCCGAAAAGTCTGAATCACGCGATCAAACAAAAGGCTAGAGCATGATCCGTGAGCGCAAGCGAGCGCATCATGCTCTAGGTGCCCGCCAGCGAGAGCAGCGCGACGGCGGCCATCAGGCAAGGGATCGCGGCCAGCCAGCGGCGCAGCGCCGTCCGCATGTGCGGGCGCGCTGCTGGTGGCTGGCGGGAGGGCGTGAACCAGATCAGCCCGCCCGACCACCAGGGCAGGCCGCCGCGCCAGGCCCGCGTCATGGCCATCAGCGACGCCAGCAGGAAGCCGAGGCCGGCGACCAGCAGCATGGCACCGACGCCTGACGTCACCATGCCATAGGCCGGGCTCACATCGTCGCCCCGATGGTCCATGGCGCGAATTCGGAAGCGCCGAAGCCGAGCGCCTCGCTTTTCGTCCGCTCCCCGCTCGCGACGCGCAGCATCAGCTCGAAGATGCGCTCACCGCATTGCGCGACGCTCTCCTCGCCAGTCAGCACGGTGCCGCAATTCACATCCATGTCGTCCGACATCCGCTCATACATCGCGCCGTTGGTCGCGAGCTTGATCGAGGGCGCCGGCTTCATGCCGAAGACGCTGCCGCGCCCGGTCGTGAAGCAGACCAGGTTGGCGCCGCCCGCCACCTGGCCGGTGGCGGCGACCGGGTCGTAGCCCGGCGTGTCCATGAAGACGAAGCCCTTCTTGGTCACCGCCTCGGCATAGCGATAGACATCGACCAGGTTCGTGGTGCCGGCCTTGGCCATGGCGCCGAGCGACTTCTCCAGGATTGTGGTGAGGCCGCCCGCCTTGTTGCCGGGCGACGGGTTGGCATTCATCTCCGCCTGCTCGCGCTCGGTGTAGCGTTCCCACCAGCGCATCAGCTCGACCAGCTTCTCGCCGACCTCCTGGCTGACCGCACGACGGGTCAGCAGATGCTCCGCGCCATAGGTCTCCGGTGTCTCCGACAGGATGACCGTGCCGCCATGCCGAACCACCAGATCGGACGCAGCTCCGAGCGAGGGATTGGCGGTGATGCCCGAATAGCCATCGGAGCCGCCGCATTGCAGCGCCACGGTCAGCTCGCTCGCCGGCACCGTCTGCCGCCGCGAGGTGTTGGAATCCGCCAGCACCTCCCGCACGAAGCTGATCCCGGCCTCGACCGTCTTGCGGGCACCGCCGCTGTCCTGGATGTCCATGCTGCGCAGCCGCCCGGCCAGGCGCTGCTCCTCCAGCATCGGCGCGAGCTGGTTCACCTCGCAGCCGAGGCCGATTGCGATGACATGGGAGAAATTGGCGTGGCGCGCGAAGCCGGCGAGCGTGCGGCGCAGCAGGGTCAGCGGCTCGCCCATCGTCATGCCGCAGCCGGTCTTGTGGGTCAGCGCGACGACGCCGTCGACATGCGCCCAATCGGCGAGTGGATTGTCGCCGGTGATCGGGTTCGGCTCGAACTGCCGCGCGATCAGATCGGCGACATGGGCGGAGCAGTTCACGCTGGTGATGATGCCGATGTAGTTGCGGGTGGCGACGCGGCCATCGGCGCGGCGGATGCCTTCGAAGGTGGCGGGCACCGGCACCGCCTTCGGATCGCGGGCATCGACGCCCCAGGCGTAGTCCTTGGCGAAATCGCCCATGGCGCAGTTATGCGTATGCACCCAGGCGCCCGGCGCGATCGCATCGGTCGCGAAGCCGATGATCTGGCCATAGCGCCGGATCGGCTCCCCCTTCTCGTGTAGGCGGGTGGCCACCTTGTGCCCGGGCGGGATACGCCGCTCGCCCACTGCGACGCCCGGCGCCACCGGCGTCCCCGGCGGCAGCGCGATGCGGGCGATCACCACCCCGTCCTCGGGATGCAGGCGGATGACGGGGGGCAAGGTGGCTGCGTCCATGGCGTGGCTCCCTGATCGTAGAGCGTCCGATTCAGATCTCCGGGCCATTCGGCCATCCGATCATCGAACGCTCAGGCTTTCGCCGGATGCTAGCCTCGCCGCAGCCCTATCTCATAGCGTCCGGTTGGCGCGCGCCAGGATCGCCTGGAACAGCACCTGCGCGCCCGCCTCCGCCTCCTCCGGCTGGATGCTCTCCGCCTCGTTGTGGGAAAGGCCGTCCTTGCAGGGGGTGAAGATCATCGCGGTGGGCACGCTGCGCGCGACATAGACCGCGTCGTGGCCGGCGCCGGAGATGATCTCCCGCGTCGAATAGCCGAGCCGCGCCGCGGCCTGGCGCACCAGGTCGACGCAGCCGGGATCGAAGGGTTGGTGCGGGATTTTGAAGAGCTGAGTGAGCTCGAGCGGCGTGCGGTTGGCGGTCGCGATCGCCTCCGCCATGGCCGGGAAGCCGGCGGCCAGCTCCTCGATGACAGCGGTCTCCGGGTGGCGGAACTCGATCGAGAAGCGCACCTCGCCCGGCACCACGTTGCGACTGGCATTGACCACCTGCAGCCAGCCGACGGTGCCGCGGCCGTCATCGCCGCGTTCGCGCATGAGCTTGTCCACGAGATCGATGATCCGGGCCGCGGTCAGCAGCGCATCCTTGCGGGCGGAGGGCGGCGTGGTGCCGGCATGGGCGTCCTGGCCGGTGACCACGGCATCATACCAGACCTGCGCCTGGGCGCCGGTGACGATGCCGACCTCCTTGCCCTCGCGCTCCAGGATCGGTCCCTGCTCGATATGCAGCTCGAAATAGGCGTCGGCCGGAAAGGGCTTCGCGGCATGCTCGCCCTTGTAGCCGATGCCCTCGAGCGCCTCGCCGACCGTGACGCCCTCGGCGTCCTTGAGCGCATAGGTCTTGTCGAGACCGTAGATCCCGGCCCAGGTGCCGCTGCCCATCAGCGAATGGCCGAAGCGGCTGCCTTCCTCATCGGTCCAGTTCACCAGCTCGATCGGCGCCTCGGTCGCGATGTTGAGGTCGTTCAGCGTGCGCATCACCTCGAGCCCGGCGATGACGCCGAGCGCGCCATCGAACTTGCCGCCCGTGGGCTGGCTGTCGAGGTGGCTGCCGAACAGCACCGGCAGGCGGCTGGGGTCCCGCCCCTCCCGCCGCGCGAACATGTTGCCGATGGCATCGACCCGGACCTGGAGGCCGAGCGCCTCGCACCAGGTGCGGAACTGGTCGCGGCCGCGCTTGTCGACATCGGTCAGCGTCAGGCGGCGCACGCCGCCCTTGGGCGTCGCGCCGATCTCGGCCATGGCCATCAGGCTGTCCCACAGCCGCTTGCCGTCGATCCGCTGATTGCTGCCGCTCATAGCCCCTGCCTCGTGCTCAAGGCTCCGGACTATCGCGCTGCCGCCTCCGAAGGCAAGCGATCCCCGGGCCAGATGCCCGGCGTCGCGAATTCCAGGAGATGCCCGTCCGGGTCGCGGAAATAGACGCTGTGGCCGCCGCGCGGCCAGTCCGTGCGCCCTTCGATGGCGATGCCGCGCGTCGCCAGCCAGGCCTCCCAGGGCGACAGGTCGCCTTCGGCGACGGAGAACGCCATATGCAGCGGCCCCGCCCCGTCATGCGGCGGGATGGTGCCGCCCGGCATCACCGCCGTCTCGGTGGTCGAGCCGCGCCGGAACAGCAGCAGCACCGAGCGGGGCGCCACTTCATAGGCGGTCAGCCGGTCGTCGGTGAAGACGGGCGCGAGGCCCAGGACATCCTCATAGAAGTCGCGCGCACGGGGCATCGCGTCGACATAGAGTGCCGTTTCCAGCACGCTGGCCAGCTTCGGTCGCATGGGCGCCACCTCCGTCGGACATCTTGTCCTGGGCGCTGGCCTCTGCAAGCCTCATGCGTTCCGGGGAGAGTTCACATGGCCCATGCCCTCGGTGCCGCGACGGCACCCGCGATCCTGCGCAATTCCGATCTCGATGGCGATGCGGTGCGCCAGGCGCGCGTCGATCTCGCGGCCTGCTTCCGCATGGCGGCGAAGCTCGGCATGCATGAGGGCATCTGCAACCACTTCTCGGCCATGGTGCCGGGGCGCGACGACCTTTTCCTGGTGAACGCCTATGGCCTCGCCTTCAGCGAGGTCACGGCATCCAATCTGCTGGTCTGCGACTTCGGCGGCAACGTGGTGGCCGGCCAGGGCGTGCCGGAAGCGACAGCCTTCTATATCCATGGCCGCCTGCACATGAAGAACCCGCGCGCCCGCGCCGCCTTCCACACCCATATGCCGAACGCGACCGCGCTCGCCATGCTGGAAGGCCCGCCGCTGGTCTGGGCCGGGCAGACGGCGCTGAAATTCTATGGCCGCACCGTGGTCGATGAGGAGTATGGCGGGCTCGCGCTCGACGAGGCGGAGGGCGATCGCATCGCCGCCTCGATGGGCGAGGCCGACGTGGTCTTCATGAAGAACCACGGCGTCATGGTGATCGGCCAATCGATCGCCGAGGCCTGGGACGACCTCTATTACCTGGAGCGCGCCGCGGAGGCGCAGCGGCTTGCCATGTCGACCGGCCGCGCCCTGAAGCCGGTGCCGCCGGAGATGGCCGAGCGGACCTACCGGCAGATGCGCGAGGGCGACCGCGAGAGCGCGCGCCTGCACCTCGAAAGCGTCAAGCGCATCCTGGCCCGCGAGGCGCCGGAGTTCATGCACTGACCACCCGCGCGCCGGCGAGTACCGCCGGCCTGGTCATCCTGCTGTTGACCGCCGCGGGTTGGGGCCTGAACTGGCCGGCGATGAAGCTGCTGGTGGGTGAGCTGCCACCGCTCGCGCTGCGTGCCTGGCCGGGGCTGGCAGGGGCGGCCATCCTGGCCTGCCTGGCATTGGCGATGGGCGAAAGCCTCGCGGTCCGGGCAGCGGTGTTGCCGCGCCTGATTCTGATATCGCTGCTCAACGTGACTTCCTGGATGGGCCTCGCGATCTTCTCGCTCTATTGGCTGAGCGCGAGCGAAGCGGCCATCACCTGCTACACCATGCCGATCTGGACCGTGATCTTCGCCTGGCCGGTGCTCGGGGAGCGGCCGACGGCACGACGTCTGATCGCGCTCGCCATCGGCTTCGCGGGCGTCGCGGTCCTGATGCTCGGGCACGGGATCGAGATCGGGCTGGCGAAGCTGCCGGGCGTGTTGTTCGCGTCCGGCGCTGCGTTGCTCTTCGCGATCGGCACGGTGGTCACCAAACGCTGGCCGGTCACCATGCCGCCCCTCGCCGGCGCTGCCTGGCAGGTCGGCATCGGCTGCGTGCCATTGATGGCGCTGTCGCTCGCCTTCGAAGCCGTCGATCCCGCGAGCGTGCCGGCGTCGCGATGGCTGCTGCTGGCCTATGCCGCGCTGGTGCCACTCTGCATCTGCTACGCGGGGTGGTTTGCTGCGCTGCGACGGCTGCCGGCTTCCGTTGCCTCCGTCGGCACCTTGATGGCGCCGGTGGTCGGCGTGATCGCTTCGGCGACCGCGCTGGGCGAGCCGTTCGGCGCGCGGGAGGTGCTGGCCCTGGTCCTGACCCTCGGCGGCGTGGTGCTGGCCGCCCGCGGCTGACCGGGCGGCCAGCAGCACCGTCAGTGCAGCTGGGCCAGCGCCTGCTTGTGGTTCATCTTAGTCACCACCTTGCCATCCTTCACTTCGGCGACCGCCGAGATGTCGAGGAAATGGTGATGGCCATCGGCGCTGTCGTCCTTGGTCAGCTTGATGCGATCGCCATCGAGATGATCGACCGTGCCGACATGGTTCCCGCAGGAGCCGACGACTTCCATATGCTCGGTGATCTGATTCGGATTGATCATGCTTCGTGTCCTTTCCGCAGGGACGGTGCAGCCCGTCCGCGACAGGTCAACGAAGCGGCATGGCGGCCGGCTGCATGACATTTTTCGGCGTTCGGGCCGGATCGCCATGCGAAGGATCGGCGCAATGGCCATGCGCGTGATCGGCCAGCGTCTCCAGGATGCGGCAGTGCCCCGCGGCGCCGCCGGCGCAGGCCTCCGCCATGCGCGCCAGCTCCGCCCGCAACGCCGTGAGCTGGCGGAGCTTGGCATCGATCGCCGTCACCTGCGCGGTCGCCACGGCATGCGCCATGTTGCAGTCGCGGTCCGGATGCGCCGCGAGGTCGAGCAGGTCGCGGATCGCCGGCATCGGGAAGCCAAGCTCCCGCGCATGCCGGATGAAGCCGAGACGGTCGCGATGCGCGGTGCCGTAGACCCGGTGCCCACCCTCGGTCCGGGCCGGCGGTGGCAGCAGCCCCTCCGTCTCGTACCAGCGGATGGTCGTGGCTTTCACGCCGGTGGCCCGGGCGAGCTCGCCGATCGACAATGTGGTCATGCCTTGCTCTCCTGTTCCGCCAGGAAACGGGCGAAAGTGGCCAGCGTCCGCTCGCTGGCATGGTGTTCCAGCCCCTCGGCATCGGCTTCCGCGGTTTCGCGATCGAGGCCGACGGCCAACAGGAAGCGCACCATCAGGTCATGCCGCCGCTTCGCGGCCTCGGCCATCGCATCTCCCGCCCGGGTCAGGAACAGGCCGCGATAAGGCTTGGTTTCGACCAGCCCTGCCCGTTGCAGCCGCGCGACGGTCGCTGTCACCGTCGCCTGCGAAACGCCCATGCGCCGTGCCAGATCCACGGCCCGCGCCTCCCCTTCCTCGCGCAGCAGGTCGGCGATCAGTTCGACATAATCCTCGGCGACGGCGGCACGATCCGCCTCCCGCTGACGCAGGAAGCGGGCGGCATGATCATCGGCAGGCGGCAATAAACGTGAGGTCGTCGATTTTGGCATGGCAGGAATATGGGCATTCTTCACACGTGCTGCCTTGCATCATAGGTCATGCCGAGTATCTTAGCCGAGGCTAAGTTATGGAGCAGCTTCATGGCGCCGCCGCCCGGCCCCGACGCCGGATCATCACCCCGCGCCACCCCCGCTGACCTGCGCCCGCCGAGCCTGCCCGAAGTGCATCGCAGCATCAGGGTGCCGGATGCCGCCGGGTGGTTCCGCCGCCTCTTCGCCTTTGTCGGCCCCGGTTATCTGGTCGCCGTCGGCTATATGGACCCGGGCAACTGGGCGACCGCGCTCGCCGGCGGTTCGGCCTTCGGCTACACACTGCTCGCGGTGGCGCTCGCCTCCTCTCTGATGGCGATCCTGCTGCAGGCGCTCTGCGCCCGGATCGGCATCGCGACCGGCCGGGACCTGGCGCAGCTCTGCCGGGAACGCTTCCCGAAGCCGGTCGCCTATCCGCTCTGGTTCCTGGCCGAGGTCGCGATCTGCGCCACCGACCTGGCGGAGCTGATCGGCACCGCCATTGCGCTGGAGCTGCTGTTCGGCATTCCGCTGCTCTATGGCGTGATGCTGACCGCGCTTGACGCCTTCCTGATCCTCTGGCTGCAGCACAAGGGCATGCGCTGGCTGGAAGCGCTGATCTTCGGCCTGATCGTGCTGATCTTCAGTTGCTTCGCGGTGCAGATCGCGATGGCCGATCCGGTCTGGGGCGATGTGCTGCGCGGCTACATCCCGGCGGCCTCGATCGTCACCAACGAGACGCAGCTCTACATCGCCCTCGGCATCCTCGGCGCCACGGTGATGCCGCACAATCTCTATCTGCACACCGCCCTGGTGCAGTCCCGCGATGTCGGCCCGACCATCGAGGAGAAGCGGGAGGCGGTGCGCTTCGCGACCATCGACAGCACCATCGCGCTGACCTTGGCGCTGTTCATCAACTCCGCCATCCTGGTCACCGCGGCCGCCACCTTCCACACCAGCGGCAACACCGAAGTGGCTGAGATCGGCGACGCCTATCGGCTGATGGCGCCGCTGCTCGGCAGCGGCCTGGCCGCCATGCTCTTCGCCATCGCGCTGCTGCTCTGCGGGCTGAACGCGACGGTGACGGCGACACTCGCCGGCCAGGTGGTGATGGAAGGCTTCCTCCGCTTCCGCCTGCCACCCTTCTTCCGACGGCTGGTGACCCGGCTGGTCGCGATCGTGCCGGCGGTGGTGGTCACCTGGCTCTACGGCGCCAGCGGCACGGCGCAGCTCCTGATCCTGTCGCAGGTGATCCTGTCGTTGCAGCTTCCCTTCGCGATCATTCCGCTGATGCTCTTCGCCTCCGACCAGCGGCGGCTCGGGGCGCTGGCGGCGCCGCGCTGGCAACTCGTGGTTGGCTGGGCGATCGGCGCGCTGATCGTGGTGCTGAACATCAAGCTGCTGGCCGATTTCATCCTCGGCGATTGAGGAACGCTCCTGGGGGCTTGAACCTCCAGTCGCTGCAAGTTCCATATCTGCCGCCGGAGCGATGGAGCGGCGGTGATGGGTACGACGACCAAGCTGACCTGGCGGGTGGAGGGCATGGATTGTGCCGGCTGCGTCGCCAAGGTGACCCGCGCGGTCGAGCGCCTGCCCGGCGTCTCCGAGGTCGAGGTCAACCTGATGGCGGAGCGGCTGTCGGCGGCGCTGGCGCCGGGCACGGCCAGCGCCGAGACAGTCACCCGGGAGGTGACGGCACTCGGCTATGCAGCGACGCCGCTCTCGGAGACGGCCGCTGCCGCGGCAGCGGATGACGGCCATTCCCACGGCCACGCCCATGGCCAGGACGACCCCGCCGATCAGGGCAGGCCATGGTGGCGGACCGGCAAGGCGAAGCTGGTCTGGCTGCTCGGCGGGCTGGTCGGCGCCGCCTATCTGCTGTCGCTGCTGCTGCCGGAGCGGCTGACCTATCCGCTGTTCCTCGCCTCGACCGCCGTCGCCCTGGTCCCCTTCGGCCGCCGCGCCCTGGCGCTGGCCCGCGCCGGCAGCCCCTTCTCGATCGAGACGCTGATGTGCACGGCGGGGATCGGCGCCGCGGTGATCGGCGCCGCCGAGGAGGCCGCCATCGTCGTGCTGCTCTTCGCGCTCGGGGAATTGCTGGAGAACGTTGCCGCCGGCCGGGCACGGGCCGGCATCCGGGCGCTGGCCGGGCTGATGCCGCGCACTGCCCTGCGCCTGCACGCCGACGGCACCACCGAGCCGGTGACGCCGGAGCGGCTTGCCGTCGGTGACCTGGTGCTGGCACGGCCCGGCGACCGCGTGCCTTGCGACGGCGTCATCGAGGAAGGCCGCTCCGCCCTCGACGAGAGCCCGGTGACCGGCGAGAGCGTGCCCGTCGCGCGCGGCCCCGGCGACGCCGTGGTCGCTGGCAGCATCAATGCTGATGGCGCGTTGCGCATCCGCGTGACCCGCGCCGCCGCCGACAACACCATCGCCCGCATCATCCGCATGGTGGAGGACGCCACCGCCTCCCGCGCGCCGACCCAGCGCTTCATCGAACGTTTCTCCGCCTGGTGGACGCCGGGCGCCATGGCCGTCTCCCTGCTGGTGATCCTGCTGTCGCCGCCGCTGCTCGGCTGGGACTGGTGGACCAGCCTCTATCGTGGCCTCGCCGTGCTGCTGATCGCCTGCCCCTGCGCGCTGGTGATCTCGGTGCCGGCCGCCATGGCCTCCGGCCTCTCCGCAGGCGCCCGGCGCGGGCTGCTGGTCAAGGGCGGCGCGGCGCTGGAGGCGATCGGCGCCACCCAGACAATCGCCTTCGACAAGACCGGCACCTTGACCGAGGGCCGTCCCCGCGTGACCGACCTGCTGCCGGCGGCCGGCCGATCGGCGGAGGAGCTGCTCGGCCTCGCCGCCGGGGTCGAGCAGGGCTCGGCGCATCCGCTGGCCAAGGCGATCCTCGCCGCCGCCGGGGAACGCGGCCTGACCCCGCCGCCGGCGCGCGAGCAGACGGCAATCCCAGGGCGGGCGGTGACGGCGCTGGTCGCCGGGCGACGGATCAGCATCGGCAGCCCGCGCCATGCCGGGGAAGCCGGCACCGCGCTCGGGCCAGTGGCCGAGGCGCTGGCGGGGCTGGAAGGCGCCGGCAAGACGGTCGTCGTGGTGCTGGCCGACGATGCTCTGCTCGGCCTGATCGCCATGCGCGACGAGCCGCGCGGTGACGCCGCCACCGGCATCACCGCACTGGCGGGCCTCGGCGTAAGATCCGTCATGCTCACCGGCGACAATGCCCGCACCGGCGGCGCCATTGCGGCGGGCCTCGGCCTGGCTGTGAAGGCGGAGCTGCTGCCGGACGACAAGCTGCGGGAGATCGCGGCGCTGCGGCAGGCAGGGCCGGTTGCCATGGTAGGCGATGGCATCAACGACGCGCCGGCGCTGGCCGCCGCCTCGGTCGGCATCGCGATGGGCGGTGGCACCGATGTGGCGCTGGAGACCGCCGATGCCGCGGTGCTGAAGGACCGCGTGACCGGCGTTGCGGAGCTGGTGGCGCTGTCGCGCGCCACCATGGCGAATATCCGCCAGAACGTGGCGGTGGCGGTCGGGCTCAAGGGGCTGTTCCTGGTCACCACGCTGGCCGGGATCACCGGGCTGTGGCCGGCGATCCTGGCCGATACCGGCGCCACCGTGCTGGTGACGCTCAATGCGCTGCGCCTGCTGCGCTGGAAGCCGGAACTGGGCTGAGCCTCGCTCAATCCGACTTGCCGATGTTCCAGTAGACCGTCGTCGGCACCGGGAAGACGCCGGTCACGTTCCGTCGCCACGCCGCGGGCTGCACGTAATAACCAAGCGGCACATAGGGCATCGATCGGAAGGCCTGTTCCTGCAGCCGCTGGACCACCGCCTGCTGGCTCGCGAGATCCGGCGCTTCGAACCAGGCGTTGCGCAGCGTCTCGAGCTCGGGATCGCTCGGCCAGCCGAACCAGGCGGCGCCGCCATTGGCGCGGACCAGGGTGTTGACCGCGGGGCTCAGGATATCGGCGCCATTCCAGACGGTGTGGAAGACGCTCCAGCCGCCGCGCTCCACCGGCTCCCGGCTGTTGCGCCGCTGCAGCATGGAGCCCCAGTCGGACGCGACGTAGTCGAGGTTGAAGCCCATGCGCCGCAACAGGTCGGCGGTGACTTCGCTGACCGCCGTGAGCGGCGCGCTGTCGGTCGCTGCGATCTGCACCACCTTCTCGCCATTGTAGCCGGCGGCGCGCAGTGCCGCCTGGGCGCGTTCGATGCTGCGGGTCTTCAGCACGGCGTTACCGGCCTCGCTCGCCATCGGACCGCTGCAGGCGAAGAAGCCCTCGCAGGTGCCCCAGGCGCCGGGTTCGTTGCCGGCGACGGCCTGCATGTACTGCGACTGGTCAACCGCCATCGCCACCGCCTGGCGGATCGCCGGATTGTTGAAAGGCGCCTGCAGGTGGTTGAAGCGCAGCATCGCATAGGTGCCGGAGCGATCGCGCGGTTCCACCACGATGTTGCGGTCGCGCCGGAGGGACGGCAGCAGGTCGTGCATCGCCTGGTCCCAGTAATCCTGCTCCCCGGTGCGGAGCGCGGCGGCCGCCGTCGCGGCATCGGGGATCACCGTCCATTCGATGCGGTCGACCCGCGCCACCCGGCCACCGGCGATGCTGCTGACCGGCTCGCTACGCGGCACATAGGCTTCGTGCTTCGCATAGACGGCCTTGACGCCGGCCACCCATTGCTCGCGCAGGAAACGGAAGGGCCCACTGCCGGTCGGATCGGTGATCTGCTGACCGGGATCGGTCCGCGCGATCCGTTCCGGCATGATGAAGCATTGTGAGGAGTTGGACTTGCCGAGTGCCGCGGCCAGCATCGGGAAGGGCCGCTTCAGGCGGAAGCGGAAGCGGCGGTCGTCGAGCGCCTCGATATCATCGGTCTGGGATGCCAGCACCTGGCCGAAGACGTCGCGCGCCCACCAGCGACGGATGGAGGCGATGCAGTCGGCGCTGCGCACCGGTTCCCCATCATGGAAGCGCAGCCCTTCGCGGAGCATGAAGGTCCAGCTCCGGCCGTCATCACCGATCTCCCAGCCTTCGGCCATCTGCGGGCGGGGGACGAATTCGGCGTCGACCGCGGCGATCTGGTCATAGACGAGATAGCCGTGATTCTTGGTGGCCGGCGCCGTGGTCCAGATCGGATCCAGGCTGGTCAGATTGGCCGCTGGGATGACGCGGAGGACCTTGGCGGCGCCTTGCGCATAGGCGGGCCGCGCGAGTGAATGCGCGGCGGCAAGGGAGGTCGCGGCAGCGAGGAAATGGCGGCGTTGCATGCGTCTCTCCGTCTCGTCAGCGGATGGATGGCGGCAGTGCGAGTGCCGTGACTGTCCGCGGGTCTGGCGCCCGCTTCCTCCTCCCCGCACCCCGTCAGGGGGCGAGCGGTACGCCCAGCTTTTCCTCCACTTCCGGGAAGACGGCGGGATCGGTGGCGCCGGCGCCGACCGGGAAGGCGCTGCGCGGGCCGGAGACGATGGCGACCTCGCGGCCCACCGGCATCTCATTGATCGCGATCGGCGCACCGGTCGCCGGATCGAAGGACCCCATCATGTCCGGGAAGGTGCGGACGCGAACGCCGTCGGCGTCGGCCGCCATGTACTCGTTGTAGACATGCAGGGTGATGCGCCCGCCATCGCCGGCGATGACCACCCGGCCGACATCGAAGCCGCCATCGTAACGCACGTCATTGGCCTCGACCCGGCCGACGACCAGCACCTCGCCCTCGAGGAAGGCAGCGGCCGCCTCCACCCGGGCGAAGCCAGCCGGCTTGGCAAGCATGGCGCGGCCGAGATTGGTCGCGAAGCTCATTGCGCCCGGCGCGCCGCCCTGGCGGACGAAGCTTGCGGCGAAGGGCCCGCGAGTCGCGTAGAGGCTGCCGCCATTCTGCACCGAGGCGGCGCGCATGATGGTCGAAGTCTTGGCCATGCTGCCGGTGACCACGATCTCGACCCGGTCATCCCTGGCGCCGCCGCAGCCGGCCTGGGTCACCGCGACCTCCGGCCGCGAGGCGAGGCCCATGCCGCCCATCTTCACCGTCGGATGACCGCGCCCATTGGTCGCGGCATCGACCAGGGGGATGCCGAGCACCGCCGCCTGCATCCAGGCCATCAGCCCCGGCACATGGCCCGGCATCACGCCCGCCGGCCTGCCCCCGCCGGTCGCGGCAATCAGCATCTCCGCCGACTGGATCGAATCGCGCATCGAGGTGATCGCCTTGGCGAAGCCGGGCGCGCTGACGCCAGTCGCGACGATGATGCCGGCGTCATCCTCCAGCTCGTCGAGGGTCACCATCATGAGCGGGCCGTAGTCCAGCGCCTGTTCGCCGATGCGGCGGTTGCGCTCGCCGCGCTTCACGCCGCTGCCGCCCGCCGAGAGCACCAGCCCGCCGAGGACCGCGCCTTCGAGCGCGTCGAGATCGAGCTTCACCCGCATCACACCACTCCCTTCGCGTCATCCTGGATCAGCGGCACATGGCCGGGCTGGGCGCGGATGCGGTCGATCCAGGCCGTCACGTTCGGATAGCGCGCCATATCGAAGCCGCCTTCATGCGCCATGGCGACGTAGGGGAAGTTGGCGAGGTCGGCGATCGTGTAGCGCTCTCCCACCAGGAAATCCCGCGCCGCCAGATGGCCGTCGAGAATGCCGAGCGCCTTGTTGCCGGCAGCATGCCAGACCGGAATCTCGGCCGCCTTCTCCTCCGGCTTCTTCGCGATGCCGATCCAGAAGCGTGCGCCTGCCAGCGCCTTCAGCGCCTCCGACTGATCGAAGAACATCCATTGCAGGACGCGCGCGCGGTCGAGGCCCTCCGGCAGGAAGGGCGTGCCTTCCGCCAGGTGGCAGAGGATGGCATTCGATTCGAACAGCGCCTCCCCCGAAGGCAGCTCCAGCATCGGCACCTTGCCGACCGGATTCTTCGCCAGGAATTCCGGCGTGCGGGTGCGGCCTTCCGGCAGCACATAGCTGACGCGGCGGAAGGGCAGGCCGAGCTGCGAGAGCAGGATCCGCACCTTCCAGGCATTGCCGGACAGCCGGCTATCATGCAGGACGTACATCAGGCGAAGCCCAGGCCGAAATTGGCCTTGTTCGTCAGCGCGCGCTCATACCCCGCTTCGGCATGGCGCATGATGCCGATGCCGGTATCGCCATCCAGCACCGCGCGCAGCCGCTCCGCCGACAGCGGATCGCCATCGGCGATCGTGGTCTGGCCAGCAGATTGATTGGAATAGCCACCCCGCGAGTGCACGGCGACGAGATCGGCGCCATTCGCACAGGCGAGCAGCGCGTTCAGGATCGGCCAGTCCGAGATCGCCTCCGACCCGTCCTGCATCTTCTCGCTCTCCCGGAAGGGGTTGGCGACCGAGCCGGCATCGAGGTGATCGCGGGTGAAGGCGATCGGCCCCTTGGTGCGGCCCTGGGCCACCGCCTCATTCACCTTGGTCGCCAGCAGGCTGCGCTCGCCATGACCGAGCCAGCCGATGCGCGCCGGCAGGCCGGTGAAGTGCACATGCTCCCGCGCCAGCGGAATCCAGTGGTTGATCGAATGGTTGTGGGAGAAGGTCTCCTCCACGATGCCGTCGATCTCCGCGATGTCCTGCGGATCGCCGGAGATCGCGAGCCAGCGGAAGGGGCCATAGCCGTCGCAGAACAGCGGCCGGATGAACATGGTGACGAAGCTCTCCATGGAGAGCATCTCCGTCTCGCCGAGATCGGCGGTGCGCAGGCGCAAGCCGTTGCCGTATTCGAAGACGATGGCGCCGCGGCGGCGGAACTCCAGCATCGCCCGCGCATGCACGATGAGGCTTGCCTCGGCGCGGCGCTTGCGCTCCGCCTGGTCGGATTGCGCGAGCGCCGCGGCTTCCTCCGGCGTCATGCCGGCGGGGATGTAGCCGCGATAGGGGTCGGTGTTCACCTGATCGGTGACGATGTCCGGGAAGATGCCGCGTTCCAGCAGCAGCGGATGCACCACGGCCGCATTGCCGACCAGGCCGACCGACAGCGCGCTGCGCGATGCCTTGGCATCCAGCACCCAGCGCAGCGCTTCCTCCAGATCCTCGGTGATGCGGTCGCAATAGCCGCTGGCGATACGGCGTTCGATCCGCGCGCGGGAGGGTTCGACGACCAGGATCGCGGCGCCCGCGAGCTTGCCGGCCAGCGGCTGCGCGCCGCCCATGCCACCGCAGCCGGCGGTCAGGATCAGCCGGCCGCGCAGGTCGCCGCCGAAGAATTGCTGCCCGGCGCCCATGAAGGACTGGTAGGTGCCCTGCAGGATCCCCTGGCTGCCGATATACTGCCAGGCGGCGGCGGTCATGCCCGGCGTCACCGTCAGGCCCTTCTGCTCCAGCTCATGGAACTGATCGGGCGTACCCCAGCGTCCCAAGACATTGCCATTGGCCATCACCACGCGCGGCGCCCGCACATGGGACCGGAACTTCGCGACCGCGCGGCCGGATTGGCAGATCAGCGTCTCATCCGCCTCCAGCGCCTGCAGCGCGCCGACGATGCGGTCGTAATCGGCCCAGCTCCGCGCGGCGCGGGCGCCGGTGTAGATGATGAGGTTCTCGGGATCCTCGCCATTCTCGAGGTTGTTCTCGAGCATCCGCAGGATGCTCTCCTGCCGCCATCCCTTGCAGCGCAGGAGGTTACCCCGCTGGGCCTTGATGTTGCGTGCCATCACCATCCCCATTCGCTCTCCGATGACGAGCGTGTTGCAGTGCATGGCGGCGCGTCCAATATGGTTTGGTGACGAAGGCCATAAGATTGAGCGAAGGGGGCTTCAGCGCTGCACCCGCCGACGATCCGCCAGCTTCGCTGCGCCCTGGCCGCCTTCGATACCGGCAGCCTCTCTGCCGCGTCGCGCCAGATGGGCCGCGCACCGGCGACGCTGAGCGTGCAGATCGGCGCGCTGGAGGAAGCCCTCGGCGCCAGGCTGTTCGATCGCCAGGCAGGCGGCCTGGTGCCGACGGCCGCGGGACGGCAATTCGAGCGCATTGCGAGGCCGCTGCTCGCTGAGCTGGAGGCGGCGCTGCGCCGGATCGCGGCCGGGGTCTCGCAGCCTGCGGCGGTGCTGGCGATCGGGCTGCGCCTCGCAGCACCTGGCTGCCCGGCGCGGGAGGCCGCCGCGGTAATCGCAACCGAGCTCGCCGCGCAGATGCCGCAACGGCACCTGCATGTCTTTGCGCTGCCGGCCGGTGCCGCCGCGGTGCAGGCGGGCTTCACCCTGGACGCCTGTGAGCGGCCGGGGAGGCTGGTCGAGCATTGGGTCCTCGCCGGCCCCACCGACGGCGCGGAGAGCGTCGGCCTGCCGGAATTGCCCCCTGCCCTGATGCAGGGCGCCGCGGCACAGGCGGCGGCGTGCGGGCTGACGCCGGTGCCGCTCGGCGTGCCGCCGGATCGCCTCGACGAAGCGCTGCGCCCCTGGCGCCGGCCCGTGCTGCTGCCCTCGCTCCTGCTGCCGGGCTGGCTGCGCGATGGCAGGACCACCCTGCGCCTGCTGTCGCCGCTGCCCGACGGCCCCGGCTGGCAATTGCTCGGCAGCGCCGGCACGGCGGATGCGTGGGAGGCCGCCCTGGAACCGATCCTGGCCCACGGCATCCTTCGCCATATCGGTGCTGCCGCCCTGCGGCCACCGGCGCAGGTCCCCTGGCCGACGGCGATCGAGCGGGAGCATCTCGACTGCTTCGAAGCCGCCTGGCGGCACGCGAGCCTGACCCGGGCCGCGCGGGAACTCGGCATCGCCCAGCCCGCTGCCACCCTGCGATTGCAGCACCTGGAGGCGGCGCTGGGGCAACGCCTGTTCCAGCGCCATCCGCACGGGCTGACGCCGACCGTGCTCGGCAACGCGCTGGCACCGCCGGCGGCGGCCTTCATCCAGGATCTCGGCCGCCTCGGGCCCAGCCTCATCCGTCCGCGCGGCCAGGTGCGCGCCGGCTGCGTCCCGGCGCTCGACGAGATGAGCCTGCTGGCGGAGGTCGTGGCGCGCAGCGCCGCGGACTGGAACCAGCGCTTCCCCGACCGACGCCTGCACCTGGTGGAGGGGCTGAGCGACGAGTTGCGGCGGATGGTCCTGAATTCCAGCATCGACTGCGCCTTCGTCGACAATGACGCCGTGCAGCCCGGCCTCGTGGTGCGGCCGATCACGCGCGAGCCGCTGGTCGCCGTGACCGCCGCGGGCTCCGGCCTGCTGCCAACGGGCCCGGTGCCGCTCGGCATGCTGGCCAGGCTGCGCCTGGCACTTCCGGCGCGCCATCACGGGCTGCGCTGGATCGTGGATCGGGGTGCCGCCCGCGTCGGGCTGGACGTGGCACCGGATGCTGAGATCGACAGCCTCGCCGCGACGATCCGGCTGGTCCGGGCTGGTGGCTGGGCGACGCTGCTGCCGCTCGGCGCCTTGCGCGGCGCCGTGCAATTGGGCGCGCTCCAGATCAACGCGATCAGCGATCCGCCATTGGAACGGCAGATCTGCCTGGTCCGTCGCCATGGCGAGGCCCTGGCCAGCGAGGCGCTGGCGCTGGTCGACCTGTTCGCCGCGCATGTCGCGCGGGTGCTCGCGGATATGGAAGCGGCGCCGTCGCCCGATCCCGCGCTCCGCTAGCGGAACGGCCTTCGCAACCGCAAAACGCTCATCATTCTGTCACGCGACTGCAATCCAGCCTCCCTAAGACAGCGCCGGCATACGATCGCCGAGAAGCCCCATGTTCACGCTCGCCCAGATCTCCGACACGCATCTCGGTGCGGGGACCGCGCTGTTCCGCGCGAATTTCGACGCCGTGGCGGCCGCGCTGGCGGCCGAGATCCCGGACATCATCGTGGCGAGCGGCGACGTCTCCCTCGATGGCGCCGACAGCGAGGCTGACATGGCTTTCGCCGCCGCGAGCTTCGCCCGGCTGCCGCGCCCGGTGCTCGCGGTGCCGGGCAACCATGATGTCGGCGACCATCCCGACCGCGCACCGCGCCAGCCCTTCGACACGGAACGGCTGCTGCGCTTCCGCCGGCATTTCGGGCAGGAGCGGTGGGTGCTGGACAGGGATGGCTGGCGCCTGCTCGGCCTGAACAGCCAGGTCTGCGGCACCGGCCACCCCGAGGAAGTGGCGCAGGCGGATTTCATCGCGGAGGCGCTGGCGAGCCTCGGCGATCGGCGGCTGGCGGTGTTCCTACACAAGCCGGTCTTCGTCACCACCGCCGATGATCCGCTGTTCGATTACTGGTCGGTGCCGCCCTTTGCGCGCGCGCCCTTCCTGCCGCTGCTGGCGCATCCGGCGCTCCGCCTCGTCGCCTCCGGCCACCTGCACCTGCATCACGAGGTGGCGCGCGGCGCGGTACGCTTTGCCTGGGCGCCTTCGGTCGGCTTCATCGTCGCCGAGGATGAACAGCCGGACCTGCCCGGCGCCCGGCCCTGCGGCTACCTGCTGCACCGCTTCGATGCCGATCATGTCGAGACCAGTCTGGTCGTCCCTGATGGCATGGAACGCCCCTTCATCCACCAGGTGCGGGCCGAGGCCTATCCAAATTCCGATCTGCTGAAAGCGCAACCCGATGCAGCGTGAAGCGGGGCGGGAGATCCTGATCGAAGGCATCGAAAAGACCTTCGGCGCGACCCGGGTCCTGAAAGGCGTCTCCATCGCGTTGCGTGAGGGCGAATTCCTCTCCCTGGTCGGCCCCTCCGGCTGCGGCAAGACCACGCTGCTGCGCATCATCGCCGGTCTGGAGACCGCGGATGCAGGGCGCATCACCATCGGCGGGCGCGACGTGACGCGGCTGCGCGCCGCGGATCGCGACATCGCCATGGTGTTCCAGAACTACGCGCTTTATCCGCACCTGACCGTCGAGCAGAATTTGGCCGTGCCGCTGGTGATGCGCCGGCTCTCGGCGCTGGAGCGGCTGCCGTTGCTGCGCCATCTGGTCCCTGGCCAGGCGGGACGGCGCGGTGCCATCGCGACGCGCGTGCGGGAGGCGGCGGAGATGCTGCGCCTCGGGCACCTGATGCAGCGCCGCCCGGCGCAGCTCTCCGGCGGGCAGCGCCAGCGCGTGGCGCTCGGCCGCGCCCTGGTGCGCGAACCCTCTGCCTTCCTGATGGATGAGCCGCTCTCCAACCTCGATGCCGAGCTGCGTGCCGGCACGCGGCGGGAGATCGTGGAGCTGCACCGCCGCGCCGGCGTCACCACCATCTATGTGACGCATGATCAGGTCGAGGCGATGACCATGTCCGACCGGGTCGCGGTGATGATGGAAGGCGAGCTGCTGCAGCTCGGCACGCCACGCCAGGTCTATGACGACCCCTGCGACCTCAGCGTCGCGGGCTTCCTCGGCAGCCCCCGCATCAACACCCTGCCCGCGCTGGCCACCCCGAGTGGTGTGGCAGTCGGCCCGCTGCTGCTGCCCATGCTGGCGGAAGCGCCGGCCGGCACGACGCTCACTCTCGGGCTGCGGCCGGAGGCGCTGAGCCTGACCCGCGACGGGTTGGCGGCGACGGTGGAGCATCTGGAATTCCTCGGCGCCGAGGTGCTGCTGCATGCCCGGCTGGCGGCACCGGACGCGCCGCTGGTCGCCAAGCTGCCGGTCGCCATCGCCGGTGGGCTGCGGCGCGGCGATGCCATCCGGCTCGGCGCCGAATGGCCGGAGGCGCTGCTCTTCGGCGCCGATGGAAAGCGGCTGCGCACCGTCCCTGCGGACCGGCGCGTCCATGCCTGAGGCGCTGGCGCTGCCGGCGCCCCGGCGTGCGGCCGGCACCGCGCGCGGCCTCGGCGAGGGTGCGGCGGGCTGGCTGCTGGCCGCCCCCGCCACCATCGCGCTGTTCCTGCTGCTGCTGGGTCCCAGCGCAGCCCTGCTCGGCCTCTCCTTCACCGATTGGGAGCTGGGGGCGCCGGAGCTCGCCTGGATCGGCCTCGAGAACTACGCCGAGCTGACGACCGACCCGGTGTTCCGCATCGCGCTGAGCAACACGCTGCTCTATGTCGGCGTGGTGATACCGGCCTCGATCGGCCTCGGCCTCGGCATCGCGCTGCTGATCGAAGGCGGCACCAGGCTGCGCGCCACCTTCCGCGCCATCTATTTCCTGCCGGTGGTCTCGCTGCTCGTCGCCATGGCGACGGCCTGGCAATACCTGCTGCACCCGACCATCGGTCCCGTGAACAAGCTGCTCGGGATGATCGGTATCGCGCCGATCAACTGGCTCGGCTCCTCCGACTGGGTGATGCCTTCGCTCTGTCTGATCGGGGTCTGGGAGAATCTGGGCTTCGTCGTGGTGCTGTTCATGGCCGGCCTCACCGCCATCCCCCGCGAGCTCTACGCGGCTGCCGAGCTCGACGGCGCGCGCTCCGCGCTCGACCGCTTCCGGCTGGTCACCTGGCCGCTGCTGGGCCCGACCACGCTCTTCGTCGTGACCATCACCGCCATCCGGTGCCTCCGCGTCTTCGACACCGTGCAGGCGCTGACCCGCGGCGGGCCGAACAACGCCTCCGAGGTGCTGCTGCACACCATGTACCAGGAAGGCTTCACCTATTTCCGCATCGGCTATTCCGCCGCCATCACCGTGGTCTTCCTAGGGATCGTGCTGGTGCTGATGCTGGTGCAGACGCGCATCCTCGACCGCCGCGTGCACTACGGATGACGCCTGGCGCTAACCGCACGCTGATCCAGGACCTGCCGCGCCTGGCGTTGCTCGGCCTCGGCGCGGTCATCGTTCTCGCGCCCTATGTCTGGATGTTCTTCGCCTCCCTGAAGCCGGGCAGCGAGGTGTTCAGCAACTCACTCTCCCTGCTGCCGGAGCGGTTCTACGCGCTGGAGAATTACGGCAAGGCGCTCAGGGAAGTGCCGATGCTGCGCTTCCTGTTCAACGGCGTCGTGGTCTGCGCGCTGATCCTGTTCTTCCAGACCCTCTTCGCCGTGCCCGCCGCCTATGCACTCGCAAAACTGCGCTGGCGCGGGCGGGAGGTGCTGTTCGGCCTGGTCATGCTCGGGCTGCTGATCCCCTACCACGTGCCGGCGCTGCCGCTCTATGTCGGCTTCGCCCGGCTCGGGCTGCTCGACAGCTTCACGGCGCTGGTCGCGCCCTTCAGCATCTCGGTCTTTGGCATCTTCCTGTTCCGCCAGGCCTTCCGCTCCCTGCCGGATGAGCTGATCCATGCCGCGCGCATCGACGGCATGGGCGAGATGTCGATCGTCTGGCGCGTGGTCATGCCGAATGCCTGGCCGGCGGCAACCGCCTTCGCCACCTTCTCCATCGTCGCGCATTGGAACGACCTGTTCTGGCCGCTGATCGTCGTGCAGTCGCACGGCATGGCGACGCCGGCGCTCGGGGTGCTGTTCTTCCGCGCCGAGGAGGCCGGCAACGATGTCGGCGCGCTGATGGCCGCCGCCGTGATGGTGACCGCGCCGATGGTGATCCTGTTCCTGCTCGCGCAGCGCCGCTTCATCCAGGGCATCGCGACCGCGGGCCTCAAGGGCTGACCGCTCATCCTCCGAAGGAGATTGCCATGACCATCCTCACGCGCCGCGCAGCACTCGGTGCCGCGCTCGCCGGCACGCTGGCCGCGCCACGCATCCTGGCGGCCCAGGGCAGCCCGACCGAGCTCGTCGTCCACTACCCGATGCCGGCCTTCTTCAAGGACGTGATGGAGAAGATCGCGGAGGAATTCGCCGCCGCCAATCCGGGGCTCTCGGTGCGCTACACCGCGCCCTCCCCTTCCTACGAGGACGCCGTGCAGCAGGTGCTCCGCCAGGGTGTCGCCGGCGGGCTGCCGGATGTCAGCTTCCAGGGACTCAACCGGTTGCGCATGCTGGTGGAGCGCCGCCTGCCGGTCGACCTCCGCCCCTTCCTGGAACGGGAGGGGGATGTCGCTGCCAAGGGCTGGACGCCGAACCTGCTCGGCCTCGGTCAGGTGAGGGAGGTGCAGGCGGGCATGGGCTTCGCCTCCTCCAACCCGATCGTCTACTACAACGCCAACCTGGTGCGCCGCGCCGGCGGCGACCCGGACAACCTGCCGACCGATTGGAACAGCCTGATCGCACTCGCCGGCCGCGTGCAGGCGCTCGGCGACGGCAACAGCAGCATGCATTTCCGCTGGGCCGGTGATGATTGGATGTTCTCCGCCCTGCTCTACGGCCATGGCGGCACCATGCTGGCCGCCGATGAGCGTGACGTCGCCTTCAACGGTGCCGAGGGCCTTGCCTCCATGCGCCTGATCGACCGCATGGTGAAGGAAGGCCGGATGCCGGCCTTCACCGTGGATGCGGCGCTGCAGGCTTTCTATGCCGGCAAGATGGGCATCTTCTCCGGCACGACGGCCTATATCGGCTCCATGCAGCGCAGCATCGGCCGCGATGTCGATCTGCGCACCACCAAGATGCCGGTGATCGATGCCGAGAAGGGCCGCCTGCCGACCGGCGGCAATGCCGCGGTGATCCTGACCCGCGATGCCGCGCGGCACGAGGCGGCGTGGAAGTTCGTGACCTTCGCCACCGGCCCGCGCGGGCAGGAGCTGATGACGCGCGGCACCGGCTATGTGCCCTGCAACACCATCGCCGCCCGCGACGACCGCTTCCTCGGTAGCTTCTACCGGGAGAACCCGCTGTTCCGCCCGGCGATGGAGCAGATGCCGATCGCCCAGGCCTGGTACGCCTTCCCGGGCACCAATGGCGTGCGCATCACCGAGACCATCGTGAACAACATCGCCCGCGTGGTCGAAAGCAACGCGACGCCGGAGGCCGCGCTCGGCGACATGGCCAATGGCGTGCGCCGCCTGCTGCCGCGCTGACCTGAAGCTCCGGAGCCTGGCCGCGCTGCGGCCAGGCTCCGAGCTTCACGCGCCCCAGCGTATCCGGCGCGTCACCAGCATCACCACCGAGAGCGCAGCGAAGAGCGCGACAGCGCCGGTCAGCAGTGCGAGGCTCTCGAGGCTCAGCACCACGTAGAGGAAGCCGAACAGCGTCGCGAGCACGCCCGCGAAGATCAGCGCCAACCGGCGGTCATGGGTGACGGACGCGGTGTAGAGGCTGGCCTGCGCCATCACCATCGCGGTGCTGATCGCATAGGCGGCCGCGAAGCCGGCCGGTTCCGCGATCGCCAGCAGCAGCAGCGGAAACAGCACCACCGAGAAGCCGAGCAGCCCGTACTGCACGAGATGGATGCGCAGTCCCGCCACCAGCTCGAAGAGCAAATAGGTCAGGAAGGCCAGCACCAGGAACATCAGCGCGTATTTCGCGGCGCGGTTGACCATGCGGTAGGTCGGCACGGCCTCCAGCAGGGCGACGCCCATGCTGGGCACTTCCGCGATGCTCGGCCCGCAGCCACCCGCAGCAGCCGTCGGAAAGGCTCGCCTCGCCACGCCGCCGGACCATTCAGCACGGAAGCCGGCATCGTCGAGCGTGGTGCGGGATGGTAGGTTACCCCCGATATAGCTTGGGCTGTCCCAGGCACCAGCCGCCGTGAAACGGGCCCGTGCCGCGAATGGCAGAAACCCGAGGCTGCTCGTCCCGCGCAGCTCCATCTCGCCGCTCACGGCGATGGCCTGCCCTGGCTCCGGCGGCCCCTCGAGCCGCAGCGGCCAGCGTAGCGTCTCCAGGCCGCCGCAACGCTCCTGGCCTCCCTCGGCCGGAGTCAGCACCCGCCCGCCCCAACGCAAGTTGGGTGCGGCAGCGACCGGCCGCTGGTCACTGGATCCGGTCAGCAGATAGGCATCGCCCCACAACGCTTCCGCCCCGTCCGGTAGAACCGCCTCGATGGCGAAGCGCGCGGCGAGATCGATCCGCGCAGTGTAGACCACTGTCTCGAACAGGCCCCGTCGACGCCGCTCCGGCATCACTGCCGCCTGCGTGGAAAGCTCGGCCGGCGGGATGGCAATCGCTGCGCGGTCCCAGCCGCTCGGTGCGCGGGAGCTTGGGACCCGGTAGGGCAGCACCAGGAGTGGGCCGAGCACGGTCTGCGGCTGCCCCCAGGATGCGCCGATCTCCCGCCGGACCTCCTCCTGCCGTCCTTCGCGTTCGGCGATGAGGTCGGCGATGAAGTACTGCGGCAGCAGCAGCGCCAGCAACAGGCCGGCGAGCATGCCAAGCTTGATCGTCGGAATGCCAAGGCTGGCGGCGAGGCTGCGCGGGCGGGTCGGCGGCGCCGGCATGGGCGGGATCACCCCGGATGGCGGTTCGGTGGCGGACATGCGGTCAGGTCTCCCCTCTGGACACCCCGCACCCTGCCCCGCCCATGTGCAGCCGCTATCCGCAGGCCTTGCAGCGCCGCAGGAAATCCTGTGCAAAGATCGTGCAGAGGAGTGATTCCCCGCCCGCATGCCCAAGATCATGGTCGTGGACGACGACCCCCATATCCGCAGCGTGATCCGCTTCGCGCTTGCCCGGGACGGCTTCGCGACCGTGGAGGCCGCGGACGGCGCTGCCGCGCTCGGTCTCTTCGAGCGCGAGCGTCCCGACCTCATCATCCTCGATGTCACCATGCCGGAGCTCGACGGCACCGAGGTCTGCCGGCGCCTGCGCCGCAGTCACGACGTGCCGGTGATCTTCCTCTCCTCCCGCGACGAGGAGCTGGACCGGGTGCTCGGCCTCGAGCTCGGCGGCGACGACTATGTCACCAAGCCCTTCAGCCCGCGCGAGCTGGTGGCCCGGGTGCGCGCCATGCTGCGCCGCGCGGAGGGGCGCGTCACCGCGCCCGCCGCCGCGCCGCTGCGCCGCGGCCCGCTCAGCCTCGATGCCGAACGCTTCGAGGCGCAGTGGCACGGTCAACCCATCCCGCTGACCGTCACCGAGTTCCGCCTGCTCGGCGCCATGGCCGCGCAGCCGGGCCGCGTCTACACGCGGGAGATGCTGATGGCGGCCGCCCATGCCGAGCCGCGCATCGTCAGCGACCGCACCATCGACAGCCATGTGCGGCATCTGCGAGCCAAGCTCGCGGCGCTGGGCGCCGAGCCGATCGGCACCGTGCATGGCCTCGGCTACCGCTTCCTCGATGGCGGCTGAACCGAGGCCATCCATCCGGCGCAAGCCGCGCATCCGCACCGTGCTGCTGCTGGTGAACCTGCTGCTGCTCGCGCTGCCGCTCGGTGGGCTCTGGATGCTGCGCATCTATGAAAGCGCGCTGGTGCGCCAAACCGAAACCGAACTGGTGGCCCAGGCCGCGGTGATCGGCGCCGCCTTCCATGCCGGCTGGCTGCAGGCGGCGGGGCCTGAGGCGGAGGCCACGCTCGCGGCGCTGCCGTTGGTGCCGCCGTCGGAAGGCTGGGCGCCGCGCTTCGCGACGCTCGACCTGGCGCGCGACCCGATCCTGTCGCCCCCGCCTGAGCCTACGCTGCCCGCGGCACCCGCCGATCGCTTTGCCCGCATCGCCGGGGAGGCGCTGGGGCCTGTGCTGGCCGAGGCGCAGCGCGTCACCCTGGCCGGCATGCGCGTGACCGACCACGCGGGCATCGTGGTCGCGACCAGTGGCGGGGAACGCGGGTTGTCGCTGGCGGGACTGGAGGAGGTCGCCGCCGCGCTGGCCGGCAACCCTGCATCCCGGCTGCGGGCGCGACGAGAGCCGGCAACGCCGGCAGGGCTCGCCTCGATCAGCCGCGCGGCGCCCTTCCGCGTCTTCGTGGCGCTGCCGGTGCGGGCCGGGCCGCATGTCATCGGCGCCGTGGGGCTCTCCCGCACGCCATCCAGCATCGCCCAGGCGCTCTATGGCAAGCGGTGGGAGCTGGCGGGTCTGACCCTGGCACTGGTGCTGGTGGCGGCGGCGCTCGCCGCCTTCACCGCCTATACGGTCGGTCGGCCGATCCGCGCCGTCGCGGAACAGGCCAAGGCGGTGGCGGCCGGCGCGCGGGTGCCGATGCAGCGTACAAGGCGCAGCGCAGTGCGCGAGGCCGATGAGCTCTTCGCCGCGATCGCCAGCATGGCCGGCACGCTGGAGCGCCGCGCCGACTATATCGGCCAGTTCGCCGCCGAGGTCAGCCATGAGTTCAAGACCCCGCTCGCCGCGTTGCGCGGCGCGCTGGAGCTGCTGCAGGACCATGCCGCGACGATGACGCCGGAGGAGCGCGCTGGCTTCCTGGCTCAGGCTGCGGCGGATGTGGAGCGGCTGGACCGGCTGGTGCGCCGCCTGCTGGAGCTCGCGCGCGCCGAAGCGCCGCACGCGCAGGGCCCCGCGGCGGCCACGATCGGCGCGGTCGTGGAGGTGGCGGCGGCACCCTTCATCGCGCAGGGCCTCGCCATCGCATGGCGCGGCGCGGCCGCGACCGCGGCGATCGCGCCGGAGACGCTGCGCAGCGTCTTCGCGATCTTGTTCGAGAATGTGCGCCAGCACGCCGGAGCAGAGGCCCGCTGCAACCTGTCCTGGGAAATCGCGGAAGGTCAGGTGCTGATACGGGTGAGCGACAGCGGGCGCGGCATCACCGCCGCGAATGCGGCCCGGGTCTTCGACCGCTTCTTCACCACCGCGCGCGAGAGCGGCGGCACCGGCCTCGGGCTGTCCATCGCACGCAGCCATACGGAGGCCGCGGGCGGCAGCCTCCGCCTTCTGCCCATTGGGCCGGGCGCTGTCTTCGAGATCATCCTGCCCGCGGCCCCGGGCAGGGCCGCGGAGAGTTGAAGCGAAGTTCCGGGGCTTGTCCCGGCCGTCACTCCGCCGCGGCCGGGATCCGGATGCGCCTGCCGTGCACGAGCTGCGTGTAAAGCGCCACGTGATCCTCCGCCATGCGGCGGGCCGTGAAACGCTCCTCGAAGCGGCGGCGCACATCGTCCCGTGACAGGTGCAATGCACGATCGACGGCATGCACCGCGCCGCCGACATCATCGACGATGAAGCCGGTCCGGCCGTCCTCGATCACCTCCGGCACCGAACCATGGCCGAAGGCGATGACCGGCACGCCGCAGGCCATGGCTTCGATCATGACGAGGCCGAAGGGCTCCGGCCAATCGATCGGGAACAGCAGCGCCTGCGCGCCGGCCAGGAAGGTCGCCTTCTCGCTGTCCGAGATCTCGCCGATGAACTCCGCGTGCGGCGAGCGCGCCAAAAGCGGGCGGATCTGCTGCTCGTAATAGTCGCGGTCCACGCGATCGATCTTGGCCGCGATCTTCAGCGGCAGGCCACAGCGCTCCGCGATCTCGATGGCACGATCGACGCGCTTCTCCGGGCAGATCCGCCCGATGAAGCCGAGATAGGAAGGCTGCACGCCCTCGATCGGCGTCAGCAGATTCCCGGGCAGCCCGTGATGAATCGTCCGGGCCCAATTGGCGTTGGGCATCGGCGCGCGCTGCGCGTCGGAGATCGAGATCAGTGGCACATTCGCGTGAGTTTCGTAGAGCGGCCACAGCTCCGGCAGGTCCAGCCTTCCGTGCAGCGTCGTCAGGAACGGCGTCGCCTGCCGGCTGAACAGCGAGAAGGGCCAGTAATCCAGATGGAAGTGCAGCACGTCGAACTCATGCGCACGCCGGAACACCGTCTCCATCATCATGAAGTGCGGCGCCAGGGCATCGCGCACGTCCGGCGCGAGGCGAAGCGCCTGCGGGCACATCGGGGCGAGGCGGGCCGAGGTCACGGAATCACCGCTGGCGAACAGCGTGACATCATGGCCCAGCCCAACGAGCTCTTCGGTGAGAAAGGAGACGATCCTTTCGGTCCCGCCATAGCCCTTCGGAGGTACCGCCTCGGTCAGCGGCGCAATCTGCGCGATCTTCATCGGCCAATATTCTCCTGAACGGATCAAGGTCCCGCCGTGTGCCGGACCTTTCTCGCGGAGTGGTCGGAGATCTTTAGGAACGCCATGATTCTGACGACAAGAAGGCGTTTCTCGCATCTGCACAGCAACGCGCTGCGTGCTCACGCGTATGTGGGCGGTGACGAAAAGCGAAGAGAGGTGCCGATGAGCGCTACGGCCATCTGGAACCAAGAGGAACAACGCCGGCAGGAAAATGCGGGAACCGAGGCGCTGCTGCGCTATCGAACGCGCCCGCTCGGCTTCCTGCTGCGCTATGTGCGCAGCCGTGGCCTGGCGCACGGTGTCGTGCTCGGCTCCGTCATTGCCGCCGTCGCCTGTTCGGTCGGCACACACTATGCCGTGAAGATGCTGGTCGATACGCTGGCGGGCGGGCCGGGCGCCGCCGCCTGGATGGCCTTCGCCGTGCTTGCCGCGGTGCTGGCAGCGGACAACATGCTGTGGCGCATCGGCGGCTGGATCTCGGCCGCCACCTTTCCGGCGGTCACGGCGGCCATGCGCGCCGATCTGTTCCATCATCTCGGCGGTCACGCACCGGCCTTCTTCGCCGGTCGTTCCGCCGGCGTCCTCGCCAGCCGGGTAACCGCCACCGCGAACGCAGCCTACACCATGCTCTACAACTTCACCTGGCACGCGCTGCCGCCGGCCGTCGCGGTGAGCTTCGCCATCACGCTCCTGGCAACGGTGAACCCTCTCATGGGTGCAGCCCTCGTCGCTGCCGCAGCGACGCTCAGCTTTGTGATCGCGCGCCTCGCCGCGCGGGGGCAGCCGCTGCATGTGTCCTACGCGGCAAAGGCGGCGGCGGTGGATGGTGAGCTAGTGGATGTCGTGCAGAATATCGGCCTGGTGCGCGCCTTCGGCGGCATCGGCCGCGAGCGTCGCCGGTTCGGGCGCGTGGTGGGCGACGAGGTGGCGCATCGCACGCGCAGCCTGCGTTACCTCGAAGGCCTGCGGCTGTTGCACGCGGCCGTGACCGCTGTGCTGACGACGGCGCTGCTCGCCTGGGTCATGGGGATGTGGGAGCGCGGACAGGCGACGACCGGTGACATCGTGCTGGTCTGCTCGCTCGGCTTCACCATCCTGCATGCCAGCCGCGATCTGGCCGTCGCGCTGGTGGAGCTGACCCAGCACATGGCGCGGCTTTCGGAAGCGGTCGCGACCCTGCTGGTGCCGCATGAGCTGCCTGATGCCCCCGGCGCCGCCCCGCTCCGCCCGCGCGGTGGCGCGGTGGAGTTCCGCGACGTCCACTTCGCCTATCCCGGCGGCGCCCCGGTGCTGCGCGGGCTCGACCTGCTGATTCCCGCGGGCCAGCGCGTCGGCCTGGTCGGACGCTCCGGCGCCGGCAAGTCCACCGTGCTCGCGCTGCTGCAGCGTACCGCGATGCCACAGGAAGGCCGGATCCTGGTCGACGGACAGGACATCGCCCGGACGCTCCAGGAAAGCCTGGCACACAGCATCGCAGTAGTGCCGCAGGACGTGCCGCTGCTGCACCGCTCCGTGCTGGCGAATATCCGTTACGGCAGGCCCGATGCGAGCGATGCGGAGATCCTCGCCGTCGCCGAGGCCGCCCGCTGCCGCGACTTCATCGAGGCTTTGCCGCAAGGCTTCCACACCGTCGTCGGAGATCGCGGCACGAAGCTCTCCGGCGGGCAGCGCCAACGCATCGCGATCGCGCGCGCGCTTCTGAAGGATGCGCCGATCCTGCTGCTCGACGAAGCGACCAGCGCGCTCGACAGCGAGTCCGAGGCCGAGGTGCAGCGCGCGCTCGACCGGCTGATGCAGGGGCGCACCGTCATCGCGGTGGCGCACCGCCTGGCGACGCTGCGCAACTTCGATCGGATCGTCGTGATGGAGAGCGGCCGCATGGTGGATGATGGGACGCCCGGTCAGTTGGCGCGGCGCCCCGGCCCCTATCGCGTCCTGCTGGAGCAGCAGGCGCTGGAACGGATCAGCGCCGCCGCGGACTAATACCAACGGACCGGTCTCTTGACCGTCCGGGGCCGCGAATGCGGCCCGCCGCACGTGCTGCGTCACGCCGGAGGCGTGCTCTTCGCACGACGCCAAGCAAACCGGAGGTTTGCGCCCGGCGTCTGAGGGGGCCCGGGATCCGGTCTAGAAGCGGTAGCGCAGCATGCGGCCCATCCGGCGCAGGAAGGGGATGGCGCCGAAGGTGCGTGCCAGCATCTGCATCGGCCATGGTGCACGGGCGAGGTCTTCGAAATCGGACCCGGCGATCTCCGCGACGAAGGTCAGGCGCGGCACCTGCCGTTCCAGATCGCGGGGATCGTCGATGGCCCAGTGCAGCGTGGCGCCGGTGGCGCGGATCGCCGGATGCAGCGGCAGCAGCGCGACGCCAAGGCTGCTGTAGCCATCGAAAGCCAGTTCGCCGCCGGGGAAATGCGCGGTCAGGCGATCGAGCAGCCGCGGGACATCGTCGCTCCCGAGATAGGCGAGCAGGCCTTCCGCGATGATGATTGCCCGGCCGTCGTCGGGCACCGCCTCCAGCCATCCGACTTCGGTGACCGAGGATCCGATCATCGAATAGCCGTCGCGCGCCGGATAGAAGCGGCGCCGGATGTCGATCACGTCGGGATAGTCCAGGTCGAACCAGCGGGTGCCGGCCGGCGGATCGACCCGGGCGATGCGGCTGTCCAGCCCGCAGCCGAGATTGAGCACGATCCCATCCGGGTGCGCGGCGATGAAGCGGCGCACCAGGTCGTCCAGGAACTTGGCCCGGATCGCCAGGCCGGTCGCATCCCTGGCGCCGAGCCCGAGCCGCGCGAAATCATAATCGAGCCGGCGCACGATCGCGTCGGCGACGCTGTCCTTCAGGATCGAGGCCGGTGAGCGGCTTTCGAGGGCCTTGGCATAGAGGGTGACGAGCAGCGTCTCCCGCTCACCCGACAGCCGAATCGTCTCGGTCGTGGCCATACCCTCCTCCGCAACCAGGGGAGGCCATGGCCGGCGACGATGCAAGACACGCGATGCGGCGCCAGGCCGCCGCGTCACATCGCCATGGCGTAGGCCGGCCGGCGCGGATCGGCGCCCGCCATGCGCATGCCGCTCTCGGGATCGCTGGTGACGAGTTCGACACTGCCGGCCAGCCAGGTCCAGTCCGGCCAGTCCTTCACATCATGGCCGCGCGCCCGCAGCGCGTCGCGCGTGGCGGCGGGGATGCGGCTTTCCACCGCGAGGCGGCCCGGGAAATACTCATAGGGCGCGAAGGAGGACGGGAAAGAATAGGTCGAGACGCGCGGCGCCTCGATCGCCGCCTGCACATCCATGCCGAAATGCAGGTGGTTGAGCATGACCTGCAGCATGGCCTGCACCTGCACGTCGCCACCCGGCGTGCCCAAAGGCATCGCGGCCCCGTCGCGAGTGACCACCATGGCCGGATTCGGCGTCAGCCGCGGCCGCTTGCCGGGACCGACGCCGCAGGGATGCGCGGGATCGGGCCGCGACTGCGTGCCGCGGCCGGAGGCGATGATGCCGAGGCCGGGAATGATCGGCCCGTTGAAGGTGCCGTCCGACGGTGTGGCGGAAAACGCATTCCCCTCCGCATCCACCACCCCGACATAGGAGGTGTCGGGGTCAGCGATCGGCTTGTCGAGCCGGCTCGGCGGCGGCAGCACCGTGCCCTGGCCGAGCAGCGGCTCCGGCATGCCGGGATGGGCGCGCGCCGGATCGAAACCGGCGACCCGCGCCGCGAGATAGGCGTCGCTCAGCAAGGTGTCGATCGGGACATCGGTGAAGGCGGGATCCGCGAAGTGATATTCGCGGTCCGCCATGGCGACCTTCAGGCTTTCGGTCAGCACGTGCAGGTAGTCGACCGAGTTGTGCGCCATGCCTTCGAAGCCCGCCCGCTCCATCAGCAGCAGCGCCTCCAGCAGCGCCGGCCCCTGGCACCAGGGCCCACAGGTGGAGACCGCATGGCCGCGCCAGCCCCGCGTCACCACCGGCTCGATGCGGGAGCGGTAGCTGGAGAGATCATCGCGCGAGAGGAACCCGCCCTCGGCCTGGATGAAATCGACCATCACCCGCGCGATGTCGCCGCGGTAAAAGGCATGGTGCGCGGCGGCGAGGCCGGCGAGCCGCCCGCCCGTCGCGGCAGCGCGACGATCCTCCTCGGCCATGAAGCGCAGCATGGCGGCGAGCTCGGTCTGGCGGAAGCGCTCGCCCACCCTGGGCGGCTTGCCGTCGCGCAGGAAGACCGCGGCATTGCTCGGCCAGTCCAGGTAGTCCTTGTTGTGCTGCGTCAGGCTCTCCGCGAACATCGGATAGACGGGGAAGCCTTCCTCGGCGAAGCGGATGGCCGACCCCGCCACCTCAGCGAAGCCCATGGTGCCGTGACGTTCCAGCGCGGTGATCCAGGCATCGGGTGCGGCCGGCACCACGGTGCGCAGCACCCCGCGGGGCATCTTGCCGCCGTGATGGGTCATGAAATAATCAGCCGGCATGGATTTCGGCCAATGGCCGAGCCCCGCGATGCTCTCGATCCGCCCATCGGCGCGGCGGATGATGATCGGCGCAACGCCGCCGACATTGACGATGTCGGGCTGCACCACGCCGAGCACCAGCCCGGCCGCGACCCCGGCATCGATGGCGTTGCCGCCATTCTCCAGGATGGTCAGGCCGGCGGCGGCGGCCAGGTAATGGCCGGCGCTGATCGCATGGCGCGGACCCGCTACGACGGGGCGTGTGGTGCTCATCGTGTTGCTCCCTGGGCGGTGCCGCGATCCGGCCGCGCCTGATAGGCGACCATCTGCTCATCCATGCGCGGCGTGTAGGTGATGCCGCGCCGCGCGGCGGCGATGACGACCTGGTTGTAGAGCGGGATGATCGGCATCTGATCCATCGCTTCCCGCATCGCATGCCGCAGCGCCGCTTCGCGCCCTTCATCGGAGCGAATGATGACGGCGTCGATCAGCCCATCCAGCCGGGCATCGCTGAACTGGCCGCGATTGCCCTGCCCGAAGGCCTCGGCGACGTTGCGCGTGTGCACGGCAGTCGAGAGGATGTAGCTGGCGTCACGCGAGGAGGAGAGCGACAAGCCGTACAGCATGACCGGCAGGTCGTTCCGCGTCTCCACGGTGCGGGGGGAGAAGACGTTCCAGGGCTGGGTCTCGACCTTGATCTGCAGCCCCGCCCGCGACAGCATCTGGCCTGCCGCCTGGCAGACCCGCGCATCATTGGTGTAGCGGTTGTTGGAACAGCCGATGGTCATCCCGAAGCCGCTGGGATAGCCGGCCTCCGCCAGCAGGGCGCGTGCCCGCGCGGGATCGGCGCGCGGCACGGCATAGCCCGGATCGTGACCACCGAACTGCTCCGGCACCATCTGCGCCGTCGCGACCCCCTGCCCGTCCAGCGCGCGCGACACCAGCGCCTGCCGGTCGATCGCGAGCGACAGCGCCTGGCGGACGCGCAGGTCGCGCAGCGGATTATCGCGCAGCGGCTGGCCTGTCGCATCGGTCAGCAAGGTCAGGCCGGCGCGGATATTCGGCAGCAGGTACATGATGCGGTCGGAATTGCGCCGGAAGATCGCGATGCGCGGGTCCCGCTCCAGCCGCTCGACATTGGCCGATGGCACGGATTCGATCAGGTCGACATCGCCCGCGAGCAGCGCCGCGAGGCGCGTGGCGTCATTGCCGATGACGCGCAGCTCCACGCGTTCGTAGGCCGCGCCTTCGCCCCAGTAGGTCTCGTTCCGCGCGATCACCATGCCTTCGGTGCCGCGCGCCTGGACCAGCCGGAAGGGACCGGTGCCGATGGCGGCGCGGCCGCTGTCGAAATCGCCCGTGCTCGCGCCCTCCGCCGCGGATCGCGACAGGACGAAGATATTGGTGAGCTGCCCGACCAGCACCGGATTGGTCCGGTCCGTGAGGATGCGGACCGTGTGGGAATCGACGATCTCGACCCGGCTGATGGTGCGCAGGTTGGAGGTATAGGGGCCGGGATTGTTCGGCAGGTTGGGCACGCGAGCCAGGGTGAAGGCGACGTCCTCGGCGGTGAAGGGGCTGCCATTGTGGAAGGTGACGCCGCGCCGCAGCGTCAGCTCCCAGGTGCGGTCATCGAGCATCCGCCAGCTCTCGACGATGCCGGGCACGAAGCGACTTTCGGCATCGCGGTTGATCAGGCTGTCGTAGATGTGGCGGGCGGCGGCCATGTTGGGGCCGGCGAAGAGGAAATGCGGATCGAGGCCGAAGGGCGCCTCGACGCCCATGGTCAAGGTCTGGGCCGCGGCCGGCAGTGGCGCCACGCAGCCAAGCCAGCAGGCGAGCGCCAAGCCGAGGCGATGGCGAAGCGGCATGCCCAATCACTCCTGTATACTTCTATACCGGCAGCCTTCGGCAGAGCGCCCGCCCTGTCAATGCGGCGCGCTACAGCCTGATGCGTTCGCTTCCGCTCACGCACCATGCTCAAGGACTTCGTTTGATCGCGTGATTCAGACTTTCGGCCGAACCGGCCTCAAGTCATCACGCTAGCGCTCCGGGTCACTGCACCTCGACATTGGCGGCCCGCGCGATGCCGCCCCAGAGGCTGCGTTCCGAGCGCATGAAGGCGAGTTGCGCCTCCGGCGTCATCGCGGCGGGCGCTGAGCCCATGCCATGCAGGCGCTCCGCGACCTCGGCGCCCATCGCGACCTCGTTGATGCCGGCGTTGAGCCGCGCCAGCACGGCTGATGGCGTCGCCTTGGGCGCCATATAGGCGTACCAGGCCACGTATTCCCGATCCTCCAGCCCAAGCTCGATCGCGCTCGGCAAGTCGGGCACCCGCTCGGCGCGACCGCGCGAGGTCAGGGCGAGCGCCCTCACCCGCCCGGCGCTGATATTGCCGTAGCCGGCGCCGAGGCTGTCGACCATCAGCGGCACCTGCCCTGCGATGACGTCGATCTGCGCCGCCGCCGTGCCGCGATAGGGCACCGCCGGCATGTCGAGCCCGTGGCGCTGCTTGAACGCCTCCACGATCAGGTGGTTGATGGTGCCAGAGCTCGGCAGCGCATAGGGCAGCCGCCCCGGCGCCGCGCGCGCCTGGGTGATCACGTCGCGGAGGCTGTGCAGCGTCGTCTGCGGGTTCGCCACCCACACCATCGGCGAGGTGACAGACAGCGCGACCGGCGCCAGATCCTCGATCGGGTCGAGCGGCATGCTGCGGTAGATGCTGATGTTGATGGACAGCGAGCCCACCGCGGCGAACAGGATGGTATGCCCGTCCGGCGGGGCGCGCTGCACTTCCGCCATGCCGATATTGCCGTTGGCGCCGGGGCGGTTGTCGACCACCACCGGCTGGCCCCAGAGCTCCGACAGGCGCGGCGCCATCATCCGTGCATAGACGTCGAATGCACCGGTCGGCGACGGCACCACGATGCGGACCGGCCGGTTCGGCCAGCCCTGCTGTGCCCGCACCGCGGGCGCGGCGAGCAGCGCAGCCGCCGCGCCGAGCAGCGGGCGGCGCCGGATCCGCATCATGCCGCCGCGGTCTCCTCCGGCGGATAGTTCAGCTCCACCGCGATCCCGTCCGGGTCGAAGAGAAAGAGCTGGGTCTGGCGGTCGCGCGGGACCACCCGCTCCTCGAACTTCACGCCATGCTTGTTCAGCCGCTCGCGCATCTCGGCGAGGCCGGTGCAGGCGAAGGCGATGTGGTCGAAGAGGCCGGTCGGCCCGGCCGCGCGCGGCGGATGATGCGCGTCGCGGGCGCCGCGATCGCCCATCAGATGCACAGTCGGCACATCACCGACATAGAGCCAGTGGCCTGGAAAGCCGAGCGGCGGCCGGTAGCCATCCTTGAGCCCGAGCACATCGGCATAGAAGGCCTTGGTGCGCTCGAGGTCGTGGCAACGGATCGTATAGTGATTCAGTCCGAGGAGTGGCATGGCTGTTCCCTTTCCCGAAGACGCTGCGAGGAGGCTCAGAGGAAACGCGGATTGGGGGACAGCCCCATCAGGTGCTGACCCACCGTCTCGAAATGATTCTTGCGCGCCTGCACCTGCTGGGTGACGGCGTGGATGTCGCGGAAGCGGCGCTCGAAGGGTGCGCTTTCGAAGATCGCGCTGGCGCCGGCCTCCGTATAAGCGAAGTCCGCCACCGCCTTGGACTGGTGGATGGCGAAGGTCGCGGCGAGCCGGATCGAGACCTTCTGGTCGAGGCTCGGTGAGGCGCCCTGGTCCAGATCCGCCCAGACCTCCCGCAGCACCGATAGGAGTTGGGCGCGCGCGGCGCGCCATTGCCCTTCCGCCCAGGCGAGGCCGCTCTGCAGCACCGGGCTGTCGCAGAGCCGGCGCGAGGTCGCCATCGGCGTCTTCTCTCGCGCTAGCGCGACGAAATCATCGAGCAGCCGTCGCGCGATTCCAAGCGCGACGCCCGCGAAGCCGGCAGCGTAGAGATGCGTCGTCGTGAAGCGATAGAGCGTGCCCTGACCCTGCGGTTGCCGCTCCTCGTCACGGTCGCGGCGGACGCTGAAGGCCTCCGGCACGAAAAGGTCGCGCACCGTGTAGGTGTCGCTGCCGGTGCCGCGCAGCCCCATGACCTGCCATTTGCCATCGAGCGTCACGGCCGTGGCCGGGAACAACATGGTGCGTTCAAGCGGCGCGCCATCGGGCCCAAGGCGCAGCGTGCCGTCGCGCTCCCACACCCGGCAATGCCCGCCGAACCAGGTCGCGTGCCGACCGCCGCTGGCGAAAGGCCAGGCGCCGTTCACGAGATAGCCGCCATCGACCACCTGCGCGACCTGATCGGGGCCAACCGCGCCCCAGGCGAGCGCCGCATCCGGCGCCCCCCAAACCGCGCGGGCCACCTCCGGCGCCGCATAGGCGGCCGCCATCGAGCAGCCGGAAGCCTGGCCAACGCACCAGGCGGTGGAGGCGTCGGCGCCGGCCAGCACCTCCATCATGCGCACATAGGTCTCGGGCGGCGCCTCGTCGCCGCCGAGGCTCCGTGGCAGCAGGCTGCGGAACAGTCGCGCCTCGTGCAGCGCGGCGACCAGCGCGCCCGGGAGTTCGCGATCCGCTTCGATACGGGGAGCGGCCGCCTCGATCAGCGGTGCCGCGCGGCGGGCGCGGACGACAGGGTCATCGGCAACGGGATGCGGCAAGCCGCGGGCAGCGCTCATGACGTCCCACTCTCCCATGGCGACCCGGTCGCCGCGCGGTCTGCTGCCGCGGCGGCGGATGGTCGGACCCATGGAAGATCGCTGTCAAGCCATCCCCGGAACGGCGCGGCTCACGCCTCCGGCGCCAGGATGAGCTCGCAACCCGCGTCCCGGATGTGCCGCTGCACGGGTTTGGTCGGTGCGCGGTCGGTCACGATCGTCGTCATGTCGGCGATGCGGGCGAGCTTGCAGGTCGCCACCCGGGAGAACTTGGAATGATCGGCGAGCAGGACACGCCGGCGCGCATTGGCCAGCATGGCCCTGCCCACCACCACCTCCTCATCGCGGAACTCCAGCAGCCAGCCATCGGGATCGATCGCGCCGATGCTCGTCAGCATCACGTCGCAGCGATAGCGGCCGGCGATCTCGGCGGCGGTCGGCCCGGCCAGCGCCTGGTTGTTGGACTGCCAGACGCCGCCCGTCAGATGAATGCTGATGTCGGGATTCCGGCCCAGGATCTGCGCCGCCACCGTGCTGTTGGTGATGACCTTCAGCCCCTTCAGCTTCGCGTCGGCGATGGCGGCGGCCGCCGCTTCCACCGTGGTCCCGGGCGTCATGAAGATCGAGGATCCGGGCGCGATCAGCGCCGCCGCCGCCGCGGCGATGCTGGCCTTGCCCGCGACGTTCTCGACATGGCGCTGCACGTAGTCGGTGTTCGCCGTGCTCGACAACATGCTGGCGCCGCCATGGTGGCGCCGCAGCAGCCCGCGATCCGCCAGGTCCTGCAGGTCGCGGCGGATGGTTTGCGGCGTCACGTCGAAGCTGGCGACGAGCTCATCGATGCCCGCATAGCCGCGGCGCATCAGAATATCGAGGATCCGCTGGTGGCGTGCGTCGACTTGCATGGCGGCGTGGCGGACTCGTTCGGTTTCCGGCGGTGTCACGCTAGCGCCTTCGCATGCATGCGCGAAATCGAAACTTTCATATTGCGAAAAACAACATTTCCTGCCCAACTATGGTCGATAACGAGCATGCGCCCCCTGACAGGAAGGGCGCGGACGGAGGAAGCGATGATGGATGCCGCCAAGGCGCAGGCATTGCGCCTGCCCTGCCATGCGCATCGTGTGCGGCCATGAGCGCCCCGGATTTCTCGGTCGCCGGCCAGCATGTCCTGATCAGTGGCGGCGCCGGCGGCATCGGCTCCGCCTTCGCGCGCGCCTTCCGCGCCGGCGGTGCCGAGGTCACCATCGCCGATATCCGCCCACCCGCCGAGGATCAGGGCTTCGCCTTCGAGACGCTGGATGTGCGCGACGACGCCGCGGTCACCGCACTCGCCGCGAAGATCGGCACGTTGCACGTGCTGATCCACTGCGCGGGGCGCCTGATCCGCAACGAGGAGCACAAGCCCGATGTCTTCCGCGACATCGTGGACATCCACCTGGTCGGCAATCTGCGGCTGGCCACCGCCTTCCGCCCGCACCTCGCCAGGACCAAGGGCTGCCTGATCAATATCGGGTCGATGTATTCCTATTTCGGCGCAGCCATGATTCCCGGCTACGCCGCGGCCAAGACCGGCGTCGTCGGCCTCACCCGATCCCTCGCCCTCGCCTATGCCGAGGACGGCATCCGCGTGAACGCCATCGCGCCGGGTTGGATCAATACCGAGATCAGCCGCCGCGGCCGCGAGGAAGAGGCCTTCAACAGCAAGGTGATGGCGCGGCTGCCGACCGGGCGCTGGTCGGAGCCGGAGGAGCTGGCCGGCACCGCGGTGTTCTTGGCCTCGCCCGCCGCCCGCCTGATCAACGGCGTCACCATCCCGGTCGATGGGGGCTACGTCGCCTCCTGAACCCAACGAAAAACCAAGGGAGAGGAAACGACAATGAAGAGGCGCAGTTTCAACGGCAGCGCGCTGGCCGCCGCCGCCCTCGCCGCCACCGGCAGAAGGGCGTTCGCACAGGGCCAGGCCTTCAACTGGCGTGCGCATGACGGCCAGACCGTCAACCTCATGTTCAATAATCATCCCTGGTCGCAGGCGATGCGCGAGCTGGCGGGAGACTTCACCGCGCTCACCGGCATCCGCGCCCGGATGGAGATCTTCAACGAGGAGCAGTTCCGCGCCCGCCTCACCACCCTGATGCAGGGCCGCTCCTCCGATCTCGACGCCTATATGACGCTGACCAGCCGGGAGGGCGCGATCTTCCATCGCGCCGGCTGGTATGCCGACCTCGCGCCCATGCTGGCCGACCGCGCGCTCACCGCGCCGGACTACAATTACGAGGATTTCGGCGCCTCGATCCGGGAAGCCAGCACCTTCGGCCGCCAGGTCGTCGCGGTGCCGATCAACCAGGAAGGCCCGCTCTTCTACTGGCGGAAAGATGTCTTCGAGCGGCTCGGCATCGCCGAGCCCCGCACCCTCGAAGATCTCCTGACCGCCGCGGAGACGATCAAGGCGCGCGAGCCCAGCCAGGGCGTCTGGGCGGCGCGCGGCATCCGCAGCGTCGTGCCCTATGCGCTGGCCGGCTTCGTCTTCAACATGGGCGGCTCCTTCGCACTGCCCGACGGCAAGCCGGGCCTCGCGCAACCCAACACGGTGCGGGGGCTGGAGCTCTACGCGAAGCTGCTGAGGGATTACGGCCCGCCCGGCGCGCTCAACCACACCTTCACCCAGGTGACCGAGCTGCTCGGTCAGGGCCGCATCGCGATGACCCATGAATCGAGCAATGAATTCGCCAATATCACGCGCTTCCCCAACCGGGCGCAGGATCTCGGCGTGAAGGTACTGCCGCCGGGGCGGGAGAGCGGCATCTCGAAGCCAGTCGCCATCGGCTGGACCATCGCGATATCAGCGCATTCGCGGCGCCAGCAGGCGGCCTGGCTGTTCCTGCAATGGGCGACCAGCCGCGACGTGCAGGGCAAGCTCGTGCGCGCCGGCGTCGCGCCGCCGCGTGCCAGCGTCTTCGAGGGGCCGGAGTTCAACGCCTGGGCGTCCGAGATGCCGATCCGCCGCGCCTGGGCCAATGCCCTGATCGAGCTCGGCCGTACCGGCACCGGCGTCTACCAGACCCCGACCGACCGGATCCCGGAGGCGCGCGACCTGATCGGCGGCGTCATCCAACAGATCGTGCAGGGTCGCGCGACACCGCTCGACGCCGCGCGTGCCGCCGACACCGAGCTCGCGAAACTCCAATAGGCAGGGAAGGCGGCGGGGGCCCAGCGCCCCGCCGGCGGTCGCATGGCGCGCGCCAGACTCTCCAGCAGCTTCCATTGGATGGCGGCGCCCGCGGTGATCTTCGCCGCCGGGATGATCGTCTTCCCCTTCGGCTACGCCATCTGGCTGTCGCTCAGCGATGTCGCGCTCGGGGCCGATCCTCGCTTCATCGGCCTCGGCAATTTCGCGCGTCTGCTGGCCGATGAGGAGTTCTGGAACGGGCTGCGCCTGACCCTGTTTCTCTATGTCGTCTCGCTGTCGCTGCAGCTCGTGCTCGGCACCTGGCTCGGCCTGCTGCTGGCCCGCTCCCGGTCCGCGCAGGGCCTGGTACGCACCATCATGGTCTCCCCCTTCATGCTGCCGCCGGTGGTGGTCGGCATGATGGCGATCGTCATCCTCGACCCCAGCTTCGGCATCGCCAACTGGCTGCTCGAACAGGCGGGACTGCCGCCGGGGCTGTGGCTGTCCGATCCGGACACCGTCATGCTGACCATCGCGGCGCTCGACACCTGGCAATGGACGCCCTTCGTCGCGCTCATCGTCATGGGCGGCTACCTCTCGCTGCCGCAGGATGTCTTCGAAGCGGCCGAGATCGACGGTGCCAATGGCTGGTGGCGCTTCCGCCGCGTGACCTTGCCGCTGCTGGCACCGACCCTGATCACCGCGGCGGTGCTGCGTAGCGTCGACATCCTGCGCTTCTTCGACATCATCTACTTGACGACGCAGGGCGGCCCCGGCACCGCCAGCACCACGCTGAACATCCTGGCCTATCGCCGCGGCTTCGAGTTCTTCGATCTCGGCTACGCCAGCGCCATCATGGTGACGCTCTCGGCGATCGTCTTCGGTTCCGTCCTCGTCTTCACCCGGCTCCGGCGAGCGGTGACATGGTGATGCGTCGCCTGCTGCGCCTGGCGGACCGGATCCAGCTCCTCATCGTGCTGGTCATCCTGGTGCTGCCGATCGCCTGGACCTTCCTCTCGGCTTTCAAGCCGCGGACCGAGGTGGCGGCCTTTCCGCCACGCCTCTTCTTCACGCCGACGCTCGAGAATTTCGTCGAGCTGTTCGGGCGCAACGACTTCCTGCACAACACGCTGAACAGCCTGATCGTCGCCTGCGGCTCGACCCTGCTCGGTCTCGCGCTCGGCGCACCGGCGACCTTCGCCATCTCCTGGCATCGCATGTCCTGGCCGGCGACCGCGACGCTCTTCGCCCGCATGGCGCCGGGCACCTTGTTCCTGCTGCCCTGGCTGCTGATGTTCAGCGCGGCCGGGCTGGTGGGCAGCCATCTCGTGCTGATCCTGACCCATGCGGTGATCACCCTGCCGGTCGTGATCTGGGTGCTGCTGCCCTATTTCGACGGCGTCCCGCGCGAGCTCGTCGAAAGCGCCCAGATCGACGGCGCCCGGCAAGACCAGATCCTGACGCGCGTCGTCTTCCCGGTGGTGATGCCCGGCATCGTCGTGGCCTCGATCCTGAGCTTCGTCTTCTCCTGGAACTACTTCCTCTTCGCGCTGGTGCTGTCCGGCATCGAGACCAAGACGGCGATCGTCGCGAGCTTCAACTTCATCGGCGAGGGCGTGACCAACTGGGGCGCCCTGATGGCGGCCGCAGTGGTGATCGCGCTGCCGCCGCTCATTCTCACGCTGCTGATCCAGCGCCGGCTGGTCGGCGGCCTCGCAGCAGGAGCCGTTAAGGGATGAAAGCCGCGAAATTCCATGGCCAGGGCCGCATCACCATCGAGGAGGTCGCCGCCCCGGTGCCGGGCGAAGGCGAGGTCACGGTGCGCGTCGCCGCCTGCGCACTCTGTGGCAGCGATTTCCGGCCCTGGCGGCAGGGCTGGCCGGTCACCTCCGGCCACGAGATCGCCGGCCGCATCGAGCAACCTGGCCATCCCCGCCATGGCGAACGCGTCGTCGTCTATATCCCGGTCTTCTGCGGCCGCTGCGAGGATTGCACGGCCGGCCGCACCCAGCTCTGCACCGGGAGCCGGGAGTTGCTCGGCTGGCAGCGGCCCGGCGGCTATGCCGAAGTGCTGGTCGCGCCCGAGCGCTGCCTGCTGCCGGTGCCGGACGACATCCCGGATGCGCTGGCACCGCTGCTGCTCGACACCATCGGCACCGCCGCGCATGGCATCCGCCAGGCGAAGCGCGTGGTGCCGGGCGGCCGCGCGCTGGTGCTCGGCGCCGGCCCGATCGGCCTCGGCGCCATCCTGGTGCTCTCGCGCCTCGGCTTCGGACCGATCGATGTGATCGATCCGACGCGCTACCGCGCCGAATTCGCCACCTCGCTCGGGGCGCTGCCCACCACCCCGGAGCAAGCCGCGACCGGCCGCTATCCGCTGGTCGTCGAGGCGACCGGCAAGGATGCCGCACGGCAATTGGCACTCGAAGCGGTGGGGCCGGAAGGCGCGATCGTGCAGCTCGGGGAATCCGATGCCTGGTCGCTGACCGAGACGCGCTCCATCCGGCTCAAGGACTTCTTCCTGATCCGGTCCTTCTATTTCCCGATCGGCGACTACGCCGCCAACCTGGACCTGCTGCGCGCCGACCAGGCGCGCTACGCCCGGCTGGTCGATGAACAGGTCGAGCTCGACGGGCTCGGAGCCCTCTTCGCCGCCTTCGCGCGGGGGGAGCGGCTGAAGCCGCTGCTGGTGCCCGCGTGACAGGCCGCATCGTCTGCGTCGGCAATGGCGTGCTCGACCAGGTCTACGAGGTCGGCGCCATGCCGCGCGTCGGCGTCAAGACGACCGCGCTGGGCTTCCGCGAGAGTGGTGGTGGGCCGGCCGCGACCGCCGCGGTCGCGATCGCGGCCCTCGGCGGCGCCGCGTCCTGGTGGGGCCGGGTCGGCGACGACAGCGCCGGGGCCGCGCTGCGCAGCGCCATGGCCCGGCATGGCGTCGATCTCTCCGGCCTTGCCGTGGTGCCGGGCGGCCGGACAGTGCGCGCGGCCGTCATCGTCGAACCCTCCGGCGAGCGCAGCATCATCGTCGACCGCAGCGGGTTGCCGAGCGAGGCCGCGCTGCTGCCGATGGATGATCTCGCCGGCGTCGCCGTGCTGCTCGCCGATACGCGCTGGCCGCAGGGCGCCGAAGCGGCGCTGCGGCGCGCCCGCGACCGCGGCATCACCCGCGTGCTCGATGCCGATGGCGGCGATACCGGCGTGCTGGAACGCCTCACCGCCCTCGCCGATCACGTCGTCTTTTCGCAGGAAGGGCTCACCGACTTCGTCGGCGCCAGCGAGATCGAGGCGCAGCTCCGCCGTGCCGCCGCACGGATCGCGGGCGTCGTCGCCGTCACCTGCGGTGCTGCCGGCAGCCTCTGGTGGATTGACGATCGGATCCTGCCGGTCGCCGCCTTTCCCGTCATGCCACGCGACACCACGGGCTGCGGTGACGTGTTCCACGGCGCCTATGCGCTGGGCCTGGCGGAAGCGATGCCGCCGCTCGAGGCCGCCCGCTTCGCCTCCGCCACCGCGGCCGCGAAGGCCGAGCGCGGCATGGGATGGGACGGCATGCCTGGGCGCGCCGCGGTCGACCGGATGATCATGAAGGAGAAGACCTGATGCAGATCTCGCCTGGAAAGCTCTGGGGCCTGCGGCGGCTGGCCGATGCGGCCGGACATTGGAAGATGGTCGCGATCGACCAGCGCACGCCACTCTTCGGCCCGATCGCGGAGAAGCGCGGCACGCGCGAACCGCCGCGCGAGGATGTGGTCGCGGTCAAGCGGCTGCTCGCGAAGCATCTCGCGCCGCAGGCCTCCGCCATCCTGATGGATCCGAACTACGCCTATGCCAATTGCATCGGCGAGATCCCCGCCGATATCGGCCTCATGCTCTCCTACGAGCATTCGGTGACCGAGAACACGCCGCTCGGGCGCAAGTCGATCCCGATCCCGGAATGGTCGGTCGGCAAGACGCGCCGGATCGGCGGCGACGCCGTGAAGGTGCTGGTCTGGTACCGGCCCGATGCATCACCGGAGGTACGCGCGCATCAGGAGGCCTTCGTGCAGGCGGCGGGGGAAGCCTGTGCACGGCAGGACATCGTCATGCTGCTGGAGGTGCTGATCTACCCCTTGCCGGGCGAGGATCCCGCCAGCCTGGAGCTGCGGCGCGAAGAGCTGGTGATCGAATCCATCCGGCCTTTCTGCGACCCGAAATTCGGCGTCGACATCTTCAAGGTCGAACCACCCGGCCCGATCCACCAGGTTCCCGATCCGGACGGCAAGGCCGCCGCCGCGCTGCAGCGCGGCTATGACAGGATGGCGGCGATGCTGCCGCGGCCCTGGGTGATGCTCTCCGCCGGCGCCGGGGCCGAGGATTTCCTGCGGTCCCTGCACTACGCCTATCGCGCCGGCGCCGCCGGCTACCTCGCTGGGCGGGCGATCTGGTCCGAGGCCTTCGCGCATTTCCCGGACTACGCCGCCATGGAGCGCTCGCTGGCGACCGAGAGCATGGCGATCTGCGACCGGCTGAACGCACTCACGGACGCCAAGGGCCACGCCTGGCACGCGCACCGGGCCTTCGGCGGCAAGATGCCGGCCCCCGCCTTGCGCGAGCCAGTCTTCCCGGAAGGCTATGCCGCAGCCTGACGCCGGCCTGAATGTCCCTGCCGGCCGGGAGCTGACGGGGCCGGCACCCCTGCGCCGTCAGCGACGGCGCAGGGCGTTGACGTCGCGCACCGCGCCCCGCGCGGCGCTGGTCGCCATGGCGCCATAGGCACGGAGCGCGGTCGAGACCTGGCGCTTGCGCGCCTCGCTCGGCTGCCAGGCGGCGTCGCCACGAGCCTCCATCGCCGCGCGGCGGCGGGCCAGTTCTTCGTCCGGCACGGCGAGGCGGATGCTCCGCGCGGGGATGTCGATCTCGATCATGTCGCCATCCTCGACCAGGCCGATCAGGCCGCCTTCCGCCGCTTCCGGCGAGACATGCCCGATCGAGAGCCCCGAGGAGCCACCCGAGAAACGCCCGTCGGTGACCAGCGCGCATTGCTTCCCGAGGCCCTTCGACTTCAGGTAGCTGGTCGGATACAGCATCTCCTGCATGCCCGGGCCGCCGCGCGGGCCTTCGTAGCGCACCAGCACCACCTCCCCGGCCGTCACGGTGCCGCCCAGGATGCCGTCGACCGACGCATCCTGGCTCTCGAAGACGCGGGCGGGGCCGGTGAAGCGGAGGATGCTGGCATCGACGCCGGCAGTCTTCACGATGCAGCCCTCCTCAGCCAGGTTGCCGTAGAGCACCGCGAGGCCGCCATCGGCCGAGAAGGCATGCGCCACGTCGCGGATGACACCCTTCTCACGGTCGACATCCAGCGCCTCCCAGCGGCTGTCCTGGCTAAAGGCCACCGTGGTCGGGATGCCGCCGGGTGCCGCGCGGAAGAAATGGCGCACCGCCTCATCCGCGGTGCGCTGCACGTCCCAGCGCTGCAGCGCCTCGGCCAGGGTCGGCGCATCCACCCGGCTGACGCTGGTGTCGAGCAGCCCGGCGCGATCGAGCTCGCCCAGGATGCCCATGATGCCGCCGGCGCGGTGGACATCCTCCACATGCACATTGGCGACCGAGGGTGCCACCTTGCAGAGCACCGGCACGCGGCGCGACAGGCGGTCGATGTCGCGCATGGTGAAGTCGACCCCGCCTTCCTGGGCGGCCGCCAGCAGATGCAGGACGGTGTTGGTGGACCCGCCCATGGCGATGTCGAGCGTCATCGCATTCTCGAAGGCGGCGAAACCAGCGATGTGACGCGGCAGCAGCGTCATGTCGTCGGTCTCGTAATGCGCGCGGGTGATCTCGACGATGCGGCGTCCCGCTTCCAGGAACAGCCGCTTGCGGTCGGCATGGGTCGCGACGACGGTGCCGTTGCCGGGCAGCGCCAGGCCCAGCGCCTCGGTCAGGCAGTTCATCGAGTTCGCGGTGAACATGCCGGAGCAGGAGCCGCAGGTCGGGCAGGCGGAGCGTTCGATGACCGCCACCTCAGCATCGGTCACGTTGCTGTCGGCCGCGGCGATCATGGCGTCGATCAGATCGACGGAACGCTTCTGGCCGCGGTGGACGACCTTGCCGGCCTCCATCGGCCCGCCGGAGACGAAGATCACGGGGATATTCAGCCGCATCGCCGCCATCAGCATGCCGGGCGTGATTTTGTCGCAATTGGAAATGCAGACCATGGCGTCGGCGCAATGCGCATTGACCATGTATTCGACGCTGTCGGCGATCAGCTCCCGCGACGGCAGGCTGTAGAGCATGCCGTCATGGCCCATGGCGATGCCGTCATCGACGGCGATGGTGTTGAATTCCTTGGCGACGCCGCCGGCCGCCTCGATCTCGCGCGCGACGAGCTGGCCGAGGTCCTTCAGGTGGACATGGCCGGGGACGAACTGGGTGAAGCTGTTGACCACCGCGATGATCGGCTTGCCGAAATCGCCGTCCTTCATGCCGGTCGCGCGCCAGAGCCCGCGGGCACCGGCCATGTTGCGGCCGTGGGTGGTGGTGCGGGAGCGGTACTGGGGCATCTCGGCGGTCCTGTGCGGGCGATCGGCAGCCTGCCTGGCTGATGAGGCAGGTTTAGCCCCGGGCGGCGCGGCCGGCCACCCGCCCCAGGAGGAAGCTGCCCTGCGGGCGGTCGGTCCGGATTCGGATCAAACGGGCGGAGGATTGGGCGGGTAGACGGCGCCCGCGGCAGGCCGACGGCGCCCGGAACCGGCTGACGGAAGCCTGATCGGATTGCTGCAAGATGTCAGGCCCAGGCGCATCCCGTTGATCTTGAACAATGAAATCCGCGCCCTAGCTCGTTTCTGTCCAGGCGGTTCCGCCGCCGGCTCACGATATCGTCGTTCTGCATCAGGAGGATCTGCATGCAAGTCCGCCTAATGAAGAATCGCGTCGCGCTCGTCGATGCCGCAGGGAACGAGGGGGCACATCACCGATGAAGATCGCCCAGATCGCACCGCTCGCCGAAAGCTGCCCGCCGAAGCTCTACGGCGGCACCGAGCGGATCGTCTCCTATCTGACCGAGGAACTCGTCCGGCAGGGCCATGACGTCACCCTCTTCGCCAGTGGCGATTCCGAGACCTCCGCGCGGCTCGTGCCCTGCTCCGCCATGGCGCTCCGCCTCGATCCCATGGTGAAGGATCCGCTGCCCCACCACGTCATGATGTTGGACGCGGTGTGCCGGCGCGCCGATGAGTTCGACGTGCTGCACTTCCATATCGACTATCTGCACTATCCGCTGGTCCGCGATTTTGCCGACCGGACCGTGACGACCCTGCACGGAAGGCTGGACCTTCCCGATCTGCACCCCCTCTACGCCGCTTTTCCTGACATGCCTCTGGTCTCGATCTCCGACGACCAACGCAAGCCGATGCCGCCGGTCCGCTGGCTGGGCACCATCCATCACGGCCTGCCGCGCGACCTGCTGCCCTTCACCGCCAGGCCGGAGGGCGACTATCTCGCCTTTCTCGGCCGCATCTCGCCGGAGAAGCGGCCGGACCGCGCGATCGAGATCGCGGCGCGCGCGAAGATGCCGCTTCGGATCGCCGCCAAGGTGGACAAGGCTGATCAGGGCTATTGGGACATGGTGATCGCGCCGATGATCGCGGCGCATCCGAATGTCACCTTCATCGGCGAGATCAACGAGCACCAGAAGGCGGAATTCCTGGGCAATGCGCGCGCCCTGCTCTTCCCCATCGACTGGCCGGAGCCCTTCGGGCTGGTGATGATCGAGGCCATGGCTTGCGGGACGCCGGTCATCGCCTTCGGCCACGGCTCCGTGCCGGAGGTGATCGATGATGGAATCACCGGCCATATCGTTCACGATGCCGATGGCGCGGTTGCGGCCCTCCATCGCGTGGCCGACCTCGACCGTGCGAAGGTGCGTGCTGTCTTCGAGCGACGCTTCACGGCCAGCCGCATGGCGGACGATTATGTCGCCCTCTATCGCGATCTGCCGGGCGTCCGCACGGAGGCTGCGCGGCTGCGGCGCACCGTGGGCCAGGATATCGGGCTGCAGGTCGTCGCCTGAACGGTTGAAGGAGCCTGAAGATGCAGACGCCGAGCGCCGATGCCATGCCTCATGCGCCGGCGCTCGCCAGCGCCGGCGCAGGCCAGCTTGCCCAGTTCTTCATTCCGGCCGCCGCATCCCTGCAGGAACGCCGGCCGCGCACCTTGAAGCATGACGACACCTTCGCGGTCTTCGACCACAATGGCGATGCGCTGTCAGGGCCGGGCAGCCCGGAAGGCATCTTCCATCGCGACACCCGGTACCTGTCGCACCTCTATCTCACGATCGGGGGCCTGCGGCCGATGCTGCTGAGCTCGACGCTCCGCGACGACAACGCCACCCTCACCTGCGACCTCACCAACCCCGACCTCTTCAACGGCGAGGGCCGGCTCGTCCTGGCGCATGACCTCGTCCATATCCGCCGCTCGCGCTTCCTCTGGAAAGCCGCCTGCTTCGAGCGGCTGGTGGTGCGGAACTTCGACGAGGAACCGCGCCGCATCTCGCTCGAACTCACCTTCGAAGCGGATTTCGCCGACCTCTTCGAAGTGCGCGGCACGCGGCGGGAGCGGCGGGGCGAAAGCCATGCGCCGGAGATCGACGCGAGCCGCGTCACGCTCAGCTATACCGGGCTCGACAAGCGCCGCCGGGTCACCACCCTCTCCTTCGATCCGGCGCCGACGCGGCTGACCGGACGAGACGCCATCTTCACCCTGGATCTCGCGCCCAGGGAGACGCGCTCACTCTTCCTCGAAGTAACCTGCGGCACGGAGGGCGCCAATCGCCCGCCCCGCCGCGCCTTCTTCAGCGGGCTGCGCGACGCCCGGCGGGCGCTGCGCGCCGCCACCGCCCGTGCGGCATCGATCACGACCTCGAACGATATCTTCAACGAGGCGGCGCGCCGCAGCCTGTCCGACCTCGCGATGCTCACGACGGATACGCCGGAAGGCCCTTACCCCTATGCCGGCATCCCCTGGTTCAGCACGGTCTTCGGCCGCGATGCGCTGATCACCGCGCTCGAGACGCTCTGGCTCGACCCGGCGATCGCACGCGGCGTGCTCGGCCATCTCGCGGCGAACCAGGCGATCGCGACCGATCCGGCCGCCGATGCGGAACCGGGCAAGATCCTGCACGAGGTCCGCCATGGCGAGATGGCCGAGCTCGGCGAAGTGCCCTTCCGCCGCTACTACGGCAGCGTCGATTCCACGCCGCTCTTCGTCATGCTGGCCGGCGCCTATCTGGAGCGCACCGGGGATATCGCCACGCTGCGCGGCCTCTGGCCGCATATCGAAGCGGCGCTCTCCTGGATCGAGGAGCACGGCGATCGCGACGGGGATGGCTTCGTCGAATACGGGCGGCAGACCGCGGACGGGCTGATCAACCAGGGATGGAAGGACAGCCATGATTCGGTCTTCCATGCCGATGGCGCGCTGGCGCGCGGTCCGATCGCGCTGGCCGAGGTCCAGGCCTATGTCTACGGTGCCTGGAGGGCAGCGGCGGCGGTCGCGCTCCGGCTCGGCGACGCCGAGCGCGCTGCCGCATTCGACATGCGGGCAGAGGCACTGCGCGAAGCCTTCGACAAGCGCTTCTTCGATGTTGAGCTCGGCACTTACGTGCTGGCGCTCGACGGCGATAAGCGGCCCTGCCGGGTGCGCACATCCAATGCCGGGCATGCGCTGCTGACCGGGATCGCCTTCCCCGAACGCGCGCCTTCCGTGGTCGCCATGCTGATGAGCGCGCCCTTCTTCTGCGGCTGGGGCGTCCGGACGCTGGGCGCGGCCGAGGCCCGCTACAACCCGATGAGCTACCACAACGGCTCGGTCTGGCCGCACGACAATGCCCTGATCGCGGCGGGTTGCGCCCGCTACGGCTTCCAGCAGGAGGCGGCGCGAATCTTCGAAGGGCTCTTCGCCGCCTCGACCTATATCGACCTGCGCCGTCTACCGGAGCTCTTCTGCGGCTTCCCGCGGCAGCGCACGCAGGGGCCGACCTTCTACCCGGTCGCCTGCACACCGCAGGCCTGGGCCGCGGCCGCACCGCTCTCTTTGCTGCAATCCTGCCTCGGCCTCGGCTTCGATCCCGGCGAGGCCCAGATCAGCTTCACCGAGCCAGTGCTGCCGGACTTCCTCGACGACGTCGTGCTGCGCAACCTGGTGATCGGCGGCGGGTCGGCGGATGTAGCGCTGCGGCGCTCGGGCCGCAGCGTCGTCGTCGATGTGCTGGACCGGAAGGGGCCGGTCCGGGTGCTGACCAAGAGCTGAGCGCCCCCCTCAGCCCGCCGCCAGATCCGGCCGCCGGTCGGCCCAAGGCCGCGCCTTCTCGAACAATGCCGCCGCCTGCAGCACGCCGAGATCGTCGAAGCGGCGACCGACGATCTGCAGCCCGACCGGCAATCCCGCTGGCGTGAAACCGCAGGGCACGCTCGCCGCGGGATTGCCGGCATAGTTGAACGGGTAGGAGAATTCCGCCCAGGACAGCCAGTCCCAGGGATGCTGCGGCCAGTGTTCAGGTTGCAGCCGCGGCAGCGGGAAGGCAGCGACCGAAACCGCCGGCGTCAGCAGCAGATCGACGCCTTCGAAGAAGCGGTGGATCTCCGCGATGTATTGGTATTTCCGCGCCCGCATGGCCTGGTAGTCGGGGATGGAATAGCGCGCACCGTCGCGGATGCAGGCGACCAGCCCCTGGTCCATCCGGTCCGCCCATTCATCGAGATGCGGGACGAGCCGGGAGTAAGTGGCCGCCCAGAAGAAGCGCGCGAGCTCCGGGCCGAGCTTCCCCCAGGATGGCGTGACCTCGATGAGCTCGGCCTCGGCCGCAGCCGCGAAGCTCTCCGCCGCGCGGCGGACCAGCGACGCGACCTCGGGGTCCACACGGGCATGGCCGAGATCCGCGCTGAAGGCGATGCGGCGCCCGCGCACCGGGTCGTGCAGGCGCGCGGGATAATCGGCCGGCGCCGCCTCCAGCGAGGTGTGGTCCCAGGGATGCGGCCCGGCGACCGCCTGCATCATCAGGGCGGCATCGGCGACCGTGCGGGTCAGCGGCCCGAGATGGGCGGTGTAGTCGCCGACGCCGACCGGATAGTAGGGAATGCGGCCATAGCTCGGCTTCATGCCGAAGACGCCGCAGAAATGCGCGGGCATGCGGATGGAGCCGGCGCCGTCGCCACCCTGGTGCAGCGGGCCGAAGCCCGCCGCGGCGGCCGCCCCGGCGCCGGCCGAGGAAGCACCGGCATTGTAGCCATGCTTCCAGGGGTTGTGGGTGGCGCCGCTGAGCGGGCTGTGGCTGACGCCGGTCCAGCCGAATTCCGGCGTCGTCGTCTTGCCGATGATGATGGCGCCGGCATCGGCCAGGCGGGTGATGACCGGCGCATCCTCCTCGGACACCGTGCCCTTGTGGATCAGCGACCCGCTCTGCATCGGCAGGCCGCGCATCGGCGTCAGGTCCTTGATCGTGACCGGCACGCCATGCAACGGGCCGGTCGCCTCCCCCGCCATCATCGCGCGCTCGGCGCTGCGCGCTGCCGCCCGCGCCTGATCGGCGAGCACCTGGGTAAAGGCATTGATGCGCGGCTCATGCGCCGCGACCTGCGCGAGCACGGCGTCGATGATCTCGACCGGCGAGACCGCCTTCCGCCGCACCAGCGCCGCCATCTCGGTCGCCGGCAGCCAGGCGATCTCCACAGCACTCATGCCAGCATCCCTGCCGCTTCGGTGAAGGCCGCGACCGTGTCCTGCACATCGCGCGCGTCATGGGCGAGGGAGATGTAGATCTTGCTGTCGCTCTTGAAGACCCCGCGCTCGCGGACGAGCTCGTTGAACCGCTTGCTGCGCGCCTTGTCGACATCGAGCGTGCCGCGATAATCGGTGACCGAGCCGCGGGCGGTGAAGAGCGCGTCGAACATCACGGGCTCGCCGAGGATCAGGGCCTGCTGCCCCGCATCCTTCAGCGCCTTCTCGAGCCCCGCCCAGATCGCGCGGCCGGTCGCGAAGATCGTCTCGTAAGCGCCGGGGCGCTTCAGGATCCGGAGCGTTGCGAGGCCGGCAACGGCGGCGATCGGATTGCCGCTCAAGGTGCCGATCTGCGGCATGAAGCCGGCGGCGCCGACCTTCGCCTGATCGAAATGCGCCATGATCTCCGCGCGGCCGGCGACCGCCGAGAGCGGATAGCCGCCGCCGATCACCTTGCCGAGCGTGCAGATATCGGGCGTCACCCCGTAGTAGCTCTGGCCGCCGCCGTAAGCGAGGCGGAAGCCGGTGACGACCTCGTCGAAGATCAGCGGAATGCCGTATTCGGCGGTGATGGCGCGCAACCCCTGCAGGAAGCCCGCGACGGGCGGGATCAGCCGCTGCATCGGCTCGACGATGACCCCGGCGAGCTCGTCCCGATGCGCGTGGATGAGCTGCTCGGCGGCGGCGAGGTCATTGTAGGGGGCGACCAGCATCTCGCCCTGCACGCTCTCCGGGATGCCCGCGGAATCGGAGATCGCGGCTTCCGAATTGCCGGGGCGCGACGGCCACAGGCTCATCAGCCCGTAATCGCTCATGCCGTGATAGCCGCCTTCGAACTTCAGGATCTTGCTGCGCTTGCGCCAGGCGCGCGCGAGGCGCATCGCATAGGCATCCGCCTCGGTCCCGGTGCTGGCGAAGCGCACCTGGTCGGCGCAGGGCAGCGCTTCGACGATCTCGGCAGCGAGCTGGATGCCGTGCTCATTGTTGGCGAAGAAGGTGGAGCCGCGGCCGACCTGCTCCATGACAGCGGCGTTCACCTCCGGGTGGGCATGGCCGACGAGCATCGGGCCGGAGCCCAGCAGGTAATCGACATACTCGTTGCCGCTGACGTCCCAGACGCGGCCGGCACGGCCTTCGCGAATGATGATGTCGGTCGCGATGTTGCCGAATCCGCCGGCGGGCATCACCCGCTTCGCGGTCTCGACCAGCGCCAGCTCCTCGGCATTCGCTACACCCGTCTTCATCAGGTCTCTTCCTCTGTCCTTGGGCGCATCTCGGCGTACGCCGGGCGTTGAAGATCAGTGCGCCGCCCCCGGCAGCGCGTCGTCCGCCGATGATGCGGGACGCGGGCGCGCATCCGTCTGCTCGCTCGCCGAGAGCGAGGGGCGGAGCCGCCGGCGAAGGGAGGCAGCAGGCAAGTTCGGCACGGTACCAGGCTCCATGGGCAGGGAGCCGTGACAGACCTGGCGGGGTAGGACGGCCTGGGCCGTCGCGAAGCGTTCTATGTTGATCGGAAGGCTATGGGAGGCAGCCATGGCCTGACAAGAGCCTATTTTGGCACCGGGATGACGCTGGCATGGCCGGGCCCAGCAAATTGTCCTAGGATGCTTGGATGGAGATGCCAGCACCCGCCCGCCCGCGCCGCGACCCGCCCCGCAAGCCGGCGCCCCCCGCTCCCCTGGCCCGGGTGCCCGGAGCGGAACGCGTGAAGTACACCAAGGTGATCGAGGCGCTGGAGCAGCTCGCGACCGGCGGCACCATCGCCGCGGGCCAGCGGCTGCCGCCGCACCGCAGCCTCGCGCGCCAGCTCGGCGTGACCATCGCGACCCTGACGCGTGCCATGGCGGATTTGACGCGGCGCGGCGTGCTCGTCACCCGCAGCGGGTCCGGCACCTTCGTCGCCTCTGCGTCCGCGGCAACTTCCGTGATGCCGGATGGCATCGCCGATCTCCGCCTCTGCCTGCCGCCCACCGGCCCGGTGGAGGCCGTGCTCGGCGACACGCTCACGGCCGTCGCCCGCATCCCGTCGCTGTTCGGCTACGAGGCGCTCGGCGGCGACGCCGCGGCGCGCCAGGCAGGCGCCGACTGGCTGCGCCTGCGCGGGCTGTCGCCGACGGCGGATGCGGTGCTGGTGGTGCAGGGCGCGCATGAAGGCATGCTCGCCGCCTTACAGGCGGTGACGCGCCCCGGCGACCGCGTGCTCTGCGAGCGGCTGCACTACACCGGCCTTCGCCGCATGGCGGCGCTGCTCCAGATCGAACTCATCGGCGTGCCGATCGATGCCGAAGGGCTCGATACCGAAGCCTTCGCGCGCCTCTGCCGCGAGGCCAGGCCGCGTGCCGCCGTGCTGACGCCGGTGACGCAGAACCCAACCACCGCGACCATGTCGCCCGCCCAGCGCCAGGCGGTGATCGCTGCGGCACGTGCCGCCGATCTCGTCCTCATCGAGGACGACATCAACGGCCATTTGAGCAGCATCGACGAGACGCCGCTGGCCCTGCTCGCCCCCGAGCGCGTCATCCTGGTCACCAGCCTGTCCAAGAGCATCGCGCCGGGCTTGCGCGTCGGCTACGTGCTGGCGCCCGCGCGCCTGCGCGATGCGGTGGAATCAGCGCTCTATGCGCTCGGCTGGATCGGCTCGGGGCTGCACGGCGCGGTCGCGAAGCGGCTGATCGCCGATGGCGGCGCGGCGGCGTGCCTGCGGGCGCAGCGCACCGAGGCGATGGCGCGGGTGCGCCTCGCGCGCCTGCATCTCGGGCATGCGGCGGTGGTGGTGGGGGACGGTGCGCAGGCCGCGCTGCGGCCGCTCTATCACGCCTGGCTGCCGATGCCGCCCGGCCGCCGCGCGGAGGAATTCGCGGCCGAGCTCATGACGCGCCAGGTGCTGGTCGCGCCCGCCTACGGCTTCATGCAGGATGATTCGCAGCCACCCGAAGCCGTGCGGCTGAGCCTCGGCGGTGAGAGCCGGGCGCTGCTCACGTCGGCATTGCAGCGGATCGCCACGGTCCTGGCACAGCGCGGACCGGGGCTCGGTGCCGTCGTCTGAAGCACCGCGCCGGCTCACCGATCGGCAACGGCGCGGCCCTGGTCCTATCCGGCCGCGCGTCCGAGGGGCTATTCGGGCCGGATCGTGCTTGCCTCCGGCCCCTTCTTCCCTTGCACGACCTGCATCGTCACTGCCTGGCCCTCGGAGAGCTGAGTCGTGCCACTCCGCTCCAGGGCCGAGATGTGCACGAACACATCCCTGCCGCCGTCATCGGGCGTGACGAAGCCGAAGCCCTTGGTCGCATTGAACCACTTCACCGTGCCACGAACCTCTTTTCCGTCACCGCTCGGTGCGGTTCCGAACGCCGGCGCCCTCTCCCTGGCCGGAGGCGGGGCGCGGTCGTCGTTCTTGATCTCCAGGACCTCGGTGATCTGCAATCCTCGCTCGCCCTGACCCACTCGCACCTTGAGCCGCGCGCCCAGGGCCACTTGATCCGCCCCTGCGCGCTGGAGGACGCTGATATGAAGGAAGGCGTCGCCGGAGCCGCCCTCGACCGCGACGAAGCCGAATCCCCGCTCGGGATCGAACCTCTTCACCACGGCGGTGTACTCCGTGTCGGATCCAGCGGAAGGCCGCCGCTGGCCTGCCGCCCCCCGGGATGGCGGCTGCGCAGGCGCGGACCAGCCGCTGTCCTGAGACATGGTGTCATCGGATCCGCGTTTGCGGGATTTGCGGTCGCGCCGCCAGTCGTGCGTATCAGACATTTCGAGCTCGCCCATTGCAGCGCCGGAGAGTAGCACGCTTGAGCACGCTGCGCTTCGGACCAGATCATATCGGACCCGGCGATCGGCGCAGTCGCCTGAGGCCGGGTCCCCGAAGCTGCCATCAGGCCCTGGCGGGCTTGCCCGACGACGAACACCTGGCCGGCTCTTCACGAAGAAGGTATTGGCCGGACAGTGCCGACGATCCCAGCGTCGAACCGGCTTATCGAATCGGGGGGGACGCTGATGGGCGGGCCGAAGACATTCCGGAACCACGCTACGCGCCGCGCTGCATCCTGTGCCTCGGCCGCCGGGCGAGCCGCGGTGCGGAATGGCGCGGGCGCTGAAGCGTGGCGGCGCTAGGACGCGCCCGCATGGCGGGCCGCAAGCCTCGTCCGGGCAAACCGCCATCTGGTGTTGTCGGCGGGCCGAACATGTCCGCCCGCAAGCTGAAGAAGGCCGGGCCACAGGCGGGGGACAAGGACGCGGAGATCGAGCGGCTGGCCCGTGAGCTAGCCGAAGCCCACGCGAAGCTGCAGCAGATCGAGGAGCAGGGAACCGACGCCTTCACGGCGCGGAAGATCGAGACCCTGCTGGAGGCGGCGCAGATCGCCCGCGGACAGGCCTTCGATGCGTCCCTGGCCCGGAACAAGGCCGAGGGTGAGTTACGGGCGCTGCAGAAAGCGATCGCGGAAGCGCCCGGCCCGACCGGCTGGCTCCTCCGCCGCGCGGCGCGGCGTCTGCAGGCGAAGCCTTGATCGCAGCCTAGGCGTCTGACCAACCAGCCGTCGCCGCCTGGCAGCTCGGGATATAGTTGAATCACCTGCTTGCTCTGTGCGCAGATCGCCCGTCTGGCTCCCGGGCGTCGAGGATTCTCGCAACATGCAAGGGCACATCGAGGACATGGGAACGGACGCCTTGGGCGCTGCCGCAGCGGAAGGGGCTGAGCGCGCGGTGCCATGCACCCCGCCCGGGGTGGCGTCCCCCGGCTGCGCGCATTCCTGGCAGAGCCTCGCGCCGCCGTTCAGGGCACCTGGAACCAGCCCTTGTGGCCAAGCCCCGGATTGAGCTTGGCCTCTTGCCCTTCCTTGTAGGGAAAATCAGACCTGTTTGGCTTAGGAACAACCTCGTCCTCGTCGTCAAGGCCGGTCATCTGCAGCGCGTTCCCAGCGGCGGCCGTATAGACAGTCTGCGTCTTCGGCACGTAGACGAAATCAGAGCCAAATGGGGTATCGAGGGCGCCCGGAGCGTTTTCATTGGTACGGCGAAGATCGATCACGCGCTGACAGCGAAGCAGACGCTTGATTTCGTGTTCAGTAAGACTCTGACTTTGTCCATAATTCACGCCTTGATCGCCATAGAAGATCAGCACCTCGGTTACGTGGTCGATGTTCATCTTGCCGCAGACGAAGCGCGCCGACATATCCAGCGCTAGCGCGAGGTCCTTGGTGGGATTCTGGATTGCCTGATTCAGATGCACCAGCGCGCCCCACTGTCCGGTGCCGCAGAATACCAAGCCGACGCAGCCCGAGAATCCGGTGGACCAGAAGGGCGTCAGACCATGGGTGGAAATGCCGACGAGGCCTGAATCGACACAGGCGAACTTTCCGCGCGGCTTCTGCCCCAGCGGGACGTTGAGATGAACATGTGTTAGCGGCATTGCTCGCCTCCGGTGGTTGCGCTTCGATCCTGCAGAACTCGCCTGCGTGGCATTAGTGGGCCATATCGCTACTTTAGCCACTTAATATCGATATCGTAACTAGCTGAGCTTGTCCGCGCCTATGACGTCGAGGTGATCCTGGGGTTATTCAGGGTTAGCTGAGCGGCCGGCGCTGATCTGCCTGAAGAGAAGCGCCAAGGTTCCCCGCCGAGGTCCGCAAGTGTCTTCCCGGAGCTGTCATGGATGATGGGGACCTTGGATCGAGTCGCTCGTGCCAGTTGGAGCCCGTATGCCAGACGACTTCACCACCCCTGACCTGCTCGCCCTGACCGCCGAGATCGTGGCCGCCCACGTCGCGAATAACTCGGTCACCCCGGGTGACCTGCCGCCGCTGATCCACAACGTGCATGGCACGCTGGCGAGCCTCGGCGAACAGCCGTCCCCACCGCCGGAGGAGAAGCGACAGCCAGCCGTGCCGATCAAGCGTTCGATCACGCCCGACTACCTGATCTGCCTAGAGGACGGCCGGAAGCTGAAGTCGATGAAGCGACATCTCATGACATCGTTCGGCCTGACGCCGGAGCAGTACCGGGAGCGCTGGGGGCTGCCGAAGGACTATCCCATGGTGGCCCCGAACTATGCCGCTGTCCGTTCGGCGATGGCCAAGAAGATCGGGCTAGGCAGCAGACCCAAGGCGAAGCAGCCGGCCAGCCGCAGGCGCGGCAAGTAGGCGCCCTGCCCTGTGAGCACCGATCCCGACGCCACCCTCCGCGACATGCTCGCCCTGCTCGCGCAGAGCCAGGCAATGCTCATCGCGAACCTGTCGCTGGCGCTGAGCTAGGCCGCCGGCATCCCGCCGGAGACGCTGGCGAGCCTGATGGAGCACACCGAGATGCGGCACCGTGACGAGCGGGTGTCGGCGCTCGCTGACGGAATGCGCCGAGCGGTACTGGAGACGCTGCGCGACGGGGGCCGGCAGACAGCGCGGCCCGCAACGTCAATGACCCCATCCAGTCGCGGCCCCGCGGCGAGCTGAAGCACTTAGCGGGGCAGACGGCGTTGCTCTGGCGCTGCGCGCTCACGAGCAGACGACGTTCGCGCGCCTGCTGGCATCATTCAGCTCCGAAAGCCGGCGGCGAAGTTCCTCGCACAGCGCCCTGGCACCAGGCCGGTCGTCGTCACCGTTGATTTCCCGGGCGAATACTCGCCACCGACTATGCGTATCAGGTTCCCCTATGCGGCTGTTCGCTGGAACCGCGGTCTCAATTTCGACCCAAGATGAACGAGGCCCGGTGAGCTCGACCTTGACGAGAGCTGAAAGCGGTAGCTGTACAGAGCGCCGATATTGCTCGGTTTCGGCATGCCAAATGAGAATGTCCAGCCGTTCTTCAGACAACGCGACAGCTCCGATGTAAAGCGGAGGTCGGTACACGCCGGCCACACCGAACAACACGACTCGTAATATTTGTCCACCGACCGATGGAACATTGCTTATATCGTGGACAGACGCCGGCTGGATAATTGGAGGTGGGGGCCCGCTGTCAGTCAGGGCGCCGAGAACAGACGGCCTGAAATTTTGAGGATCTGATGGCCCGATGTTGCTTGTACAAGCTGCAAGTGCGAGTGCGGTGACGAGCGGCAACAAACGCCGGGGTCTATAGAGCATCGGGGGACACTTCCGTTTGTAATGATAGCTGAGGAAAACTCGTGACTCACACCCAGCAGCGACCCCGTTTCGAGAGTGCTATTCCGCGGCGTCATCGGGTACCAGCCTGCCGGTCATCGGCGCATGCCTAGACGAGCGCGCGGGGAAACGTATTGCTGGGCGGCGCGCCGTTCCTAAGGAGGTGTACTTGGAGCAGCAGGCATTGCTGCGGCCGGGTTCGATGGAGTTCCCGCGCTCGGAGCCGCGCCGGCCCTCAACGTCGCGGACAGCGCGGTCCGATCTTCCGGTGACAAGGTGCTAAGCGGAACCCGCTGCCATCCCGCCTCGTCCATACAGCGAAGAGTAGCTCGAGCGATGGCAATCCCTTCGCCGACGCCACCCGCAAAACCACCCACGCCGGTGCCGACCTCACGCTGCGCACGCTGGTTGCAGTCGCGGCGCTCGGCCTGCCGCTGGTCGATCGTCGCTCCTTCACGCTGATAAACCCAAGGGGCGGTACATCCCGATGCGACTAAGGCAAGGAATGCGATCGCGATTGGGCGTCTGCTGCGAAGCTCAGCCCGCACGGAGCGGAACCCAACGGCGCGGCTGTTAGAAATCGATAGCGGCAACGCCACTCTCCGGCTTTTTACGGCGAGGCTCGTATCACGTCATCGCTAACCCGGAATTAAGCTGCGGCTTTCAACCGAACTCAGGGCGGCGACCACCCATCGCGGGCCCATCGCCTCTCACGACATTAGACGCCGTCGATCACCTCAACCGCCAAGCTCAAGCTGCGTTCCGCCGGTGCTGCCGGGAGCAGCACCAACTCGGCCCGTCCGCCTAGTTCCCCGCGCGGCGGCCTTCCTCTGCCGGGCTACTCGTCCTCCATCTCGCCCCGCAACCGCCGTCGGAGATCGTGGAGCGGCGAAGTCGGATCGTTCCATCGCGCGATGAGATTCTGCGCCTCGCATTCCCACGCCGCGCGGTGATGCCGGAGCACCTCCCGCCACAGTGCATCGGCCGCCTTCTGAACCTCGGGATCGCGGTTAACCAGCGCCCAATCCAGGATCGCCTGTGTGCGGATCTCGCCTCGCGTTCGGGGCGCCTTGCGCCCCTCCCGCTGCACGACCCACGCGAAGGCTGCAGCACCGCGGAGATTTGCGCTCGACCTCGCGCACCTTGCTCCAGCAGCGACCTGGCTGAGGACATTCCGGTGACACGGTTGGCACACCTCGGTCGGGCTCGACGCTATTCAAAGAAGAAGCAAGAGCAGCAGCTTTACCCAGAGTACTGCGCCGATCGCGTAACCCAGCAGCATGCCTATGGCAGTCGCAGTTCGTGAGCCAAACGACCAACTTTGCGCGGGACGCCCGATCAGCAAGAATGGGGAGCAATGCAGGGACAGCCAGAAACTCAGGTTTTCCGCCGGGCTTCAGGCAGGCCCTAGCCCCGCCCCAACTCAGGGCGTTGGCGATGCCGCTGGCTGATGTCGGCAACCACCTAGTCGCTGACCGAGATGAGCGTGCCTTCCACAGTGACATCGGCCGTTAGCGTGACGGCGCTTTCGATTTCGATCACTGCTGCCAGGCAGTACGTCCGGCTGGCTGTTCATCGGTGCTGCCAGAGGTGCGGGCGCCGGGCTTGCGGCGCAGCACATGCAGCCGGTGCTTTGTGCCCCCGGTGTGCCCCCGGGAAATCTGGTGGTGGGCGCACAAGGATTCGAACCTTGGACCCGCTGATTAAGAGTCAGCGCGGCAACGGGGTGGTTCCTTCCCAAGGCGACGAGCGGCCGATACCGCGGCCATGCTCCGTCCCCAGGCGGGCCTCGCTGTTCCCGGATGATCGTTGGGGAAATGTTTGGGAAACTCTGCCGCGCCCGGAGCCAACCCGTTGAAAAGGTTGGCGTCCCCTAGGGGATTCGAACCCCTGTTACCGCCGTGAGAGGGCGGTGTCCTAGGCCTCTAGACGAAGGGGACCCAGACGCGAGGCGCGCCTTCTAGCCCCCCGCTGCGCGACAATCAACCACCCTGGCCGAGTTTTCTTTCCACATCCGAAGAATATCGCCTCACTCGCCCAGCCGGATCTCCCGGGTCACAGTCCCCCGCCGCGGATCCACCAGCAGCACGCGCTCCCCGTCCGGGCGGCGCACCCAGACCGCGACCACGCCGTCGCCCGCGCTGACGCCCTGGATCGCCGTGCCCTCCGGCTGGCGCAGCGCCAGCGCGCCGCCGGGCGCGGCATTGCCGCCGCCGAGCTTCTGGACGAGCGCCACCGCAAGCCCCACGGTGCCGGCGACGATCAGCACCCCCATCACCGCGACCAGAATCTTGAGCCCACGCACCGACGACACCCCCAGCCTGTTCGAAATCCATGCGAGTCCCGCCGATGCCGGCAACCGTGCCGACCGGTTCCTCGCCGCGGCGATAGGCTCGCTCTCGCGTTCCCGCGTCAAGGCGCTGATGGAGGCCGGGCACGCCACGCGCGACGGCGCGCCGCTGACCGACCCGTCGGAATCGATCCGACCCGGGGCGGTCTACGTGCTCAATGTCCCGCCGCCGGAACCCGCGACGCCGATCGCCCAGGACATTCCGCTGACCATCCTGCACGAGGATGCGGACCTCATCGTCGTCGACAAGCCGGCCGGCCTCGTCGTCCATCCGGCCCCCGGCAATCTCGACGGCACGCTGGTCAATGCGTTGCTTGCCCATGCCGGCGACGACCTGCCCGGCATCGGCGGCGAGAAGCGGCCGGGCATCGTCCACCGGCTCGACAAGGACACCTCCGGCGTCATGGTCGTCGCGAAGACCGAGCGCGCCCACCACGCCCTTTCGGAAGCCTTCGCGACCCGCGACCTCGACCGCAGCTATGTGGCGCTCTGCTGGGGCCTGCCGCAGCCGCTGGAGGGTGAGATCGATGCCGCGGTCGGCCGCCACCCGGTCGACCGCAAGCGCATGGCTGTCCTGACCGGGCGCGATGCCCTCACGCGCGGCAAATCCGCCCTCACCCGCTACGCGGTCACACGCGGTTACGGCACCGCCTGCGCCCTCATCCGCTGCAAGCTGATGACCGGGCGCACCCACCAGATCCGCGTGCACCTGGCCCATATCGGCCATCCCCTGGTCGGCGACCCCGTCTATCTGCGCCGCATCCCCGCCGCCGCCCGCACCCTGCCGGAGCCCGCGCGCCAGGCGCTTCTGGCCTTTCCCCGCCAGGCGCTGCACGCCGCCAGCCTCGGCTTCCGCCACCCCATCACGGGGGAAAGCCTGCGCTTCGAGACACCATTGCCCCCGGACATGCAGGCGCTGGTCGGGTTGCTGGATGGTAACGGGCGGTAACCCGACTGTTGCAGTCGGGTTTTCCTTGCCCGAATCCAGCCACCGCGCTATAACCCCTTTGCCGAGGCAGCCCCGGGCGCCGCTTCGATGCCGTGGACACACTCCCGACGAGGATCGGGTGCAACGGCTGGGTTCGGGGCGCGTTCGGACGGGCAGGGCGTAACCTCCGAGGGAGATACGCCGAACCTGTGATCAGGCTGCCGGAGCATCCTCCGGTCAACCATTCCGCCGATCAGGCCCCGCCATCACGGGGACGCCCAGTCGGTTCAGGAGGCAGATGAGCATCATGGCTTCCATTTCAATGTCCGCGATGGCCCCCGAGGGCAATCTTTCGCGTTATCTGCAGGATATCCGCAAGTTCCCCATGCTCTCCCCCGAGGAGGAGCTGGATCTTGCCAAGCGCTGGAAGGACAAGGGCGACAGCGACGCTGCCCACAAGCTCGTCACCTCCCACCTCCGCCTCGTCGCCAAGATCGCCATGGGCTACCGCGGCTACGGCCTGCCGGTGGGTGAGCTGATCAGCGAAGGCAATGTCGGCATGATGCAGGCGGTCCGGCGTTTCGACCCGGAGCGCGGCTTCCGCCTGGCGACCTACGCCATGTGGTGGATCCGCGCCGCCATCCAGGAATACATCCTGCATAGCTGGTCGCTCGTGAAGATGGGCACGACCGCTGCGCAGAAGAAGCTGTTCTTCAACCTGCGGCGCCTGAAGGGCCAGATGGCCGCCCTGGAAGAGGGCGACCTGAAGCCCGAGCATGTGACGAAGATCGCCGATACCCTGCAGGTGCCCGAGCAGGACGTGGTGTCGATGAACCGGCGCCTCGCTTCCTCCGATCAGTCGCTGAACGCGCCGGTGCGCGCCGACAGCGAGGGCGAGTGGCAGGATTGGCTGGTCGACGACAGCGAGAGCCAGGAGGACGAGCTAGCGGAGCGGCAGGACATGTCGAACCGCCGCGAGCTGCTCGGCCAGGCGCTGAAGACGCTGAACGAGCGTGAGCGCCACATCCTGATCGAGCGTCGCCTCAAGGAAGAGCCGACGACGCTCGAGGAACTCTCGCAGCAGTACAACATCAGCCGCGAGCGGGTGCGCCAGATCGAGGTCCGCGCCTTCGAGAAGCTGCAGAAGAGCATGAAGCAGCAGATCGTCGAGAAGCGCCTCGAACTGGCCTGATCCGGCCGGCCGGAGTTTTTGGAGGGCGCGGGGCGAGAGCTCCGCGCCCTTTTCTATTGGCCGCCCGCCCGAAGGGCGTCACCCGTTTCTACGGGGCGAGCGAAGCGATCCTCCTTCGCCAAGGCTTCGGAGGACAAATGCCCCGGGGCCGCGAACAAGCCCTCCGAAGCGCGCAGCGCGAAGGAGGATGCGGCCCCGCGCGCGACCGACAGTCGCTGTTGGCGCCGGCGCTTGAGGCTCAAATGTGCGATTGTCGAAAATCGACAATCTAGCTAGGCTGCTTCCATGAGCGCCCCCGAAGCCGCCCTCGATGCCTTGGCCGCGCGGCACCTGGCCGGCAGCCGCTCGATGCCCGATGCGGTGGCGGAGGCGCTCCGGGACGGCATCCTGACCGGCCTGCTGCCGGCCGGCCGCCAGCTCAAGCAGGATCACCTCGCGCGCCGCTTCGGCGTCAGCCGCGCCCCGGTTCGCGAAGCGCTGCAGATCCTGGCCGGCGAGGGGCTGCTGACCGTCAGCCGCCACCGCGGCGTCATCGTCGCGCCGTCCGACCCCGCCGACCTGATCGAGATCGCCGAGCTGCGCGGCCTGCTCGAAGGCCATGCGCTCCGCCTCTCCGGCCCCCGCCTCTCCGCCGCCGACTTCGAAGATGCCGCGGCGCTGCTCGACCAGGCCGAAGCTGCCGCCGAACCGATCCTGCAGGCAGAGCTGCACTGGCGTTTCCATCGCGCGCTGCTGCACCGCGCCGAGCGCCCGCGCATCCTCGCCCAGATCGAGCACCTGCACATCGCCGTCTCCCGCTACCTCCTGCCCGCCTGGACCGCGGCCGGGCTTTCGGTCGGCTGGGTGGCGTCGCACCGCGATCTGCTCCACCTCGTGCGATCCGGCCAGGTCGGGGCCGCAGCGGAGCTCAACAGCAGCCAGATCGAGGAGGCGCGGAGCCGCGTCGCCGCCTGGCTGCAGACCCGGGAACCAACATGAGTTTCGACACCGCGATCGATGCCACCGGCAAGCGGGTGCTCACCTTCGACTGCTACGGCACGCTGATCGACTGGGAGAGCGGCATCCTGGCGCGTGTCCGCCCCTGGCTCGCGGCCGCCGGCCGCGCCGATATCCCGGACGACCTGGTGCTGTCCGCCTTCGCGCTGCACCAGGCCCGGCACCAGCAGCCCCGCCCCGCCCTGCCCTATCCGGAGGTGCTGTCCCGCACCTGGGGCGACATCCAGGCGACCTTCGGCCTGCCCGACGATGCCGGCCAGTGCGCCGGTTTCGCGGCCTCCTGCGGCGACTGGCCGCCCTTCCCCGACACCGTCGCGGCGTTGCGCCGCCTGTCCACCCGCTTCGCGCTGGTGATCCTTTCGAATGTCGACGACACCTCGCTCGCCCACAGCCTGCGCATGCTGGAGGTGCCCTTCCTGCTGACCGTCACCGCGGAGCGCGTCGGGTCCTACAAGCCGGGCCTGCCGCATTTCGAGACCGCGGTCGCCGAGCTGGCCGCGCGGGGCTTCGCCAAGCCGGAGATCCTGCATGTGGCGCAGAGCCGGCACCACGATGTGGATCCCGCCGCGCGGCTCGGCATCCCGACCGTCTGGGTGAACCGCCGGCATGGCAAGCGCGGCACCGGCGCCACCATCGCCAATGCGGCCACGCCCATCTCCCGCGTGCCGAGCCTCGCCGCGCTCGCGGATGCGCTCGGGGTCTGAGAGACCGTTGGAAATGGCGGCGGCGGAGGCTGGCTGATGCCCCCGCGCCGGGTCATCCGTCCGCCCGATCGGCATCATGCGCGAACGCGATTGGCGCTGCGGCGGCGGAAGGCCCAGATGGGTGGGAGCAAGGCTCTCCCGCCGCGAAGGTCCTTTCCCATGCCCGATGCCCCGCTGCCCGCCGCCGTCACCGCAGAGCCCCCCGCCCCCGCCGGGCTCCGCATCGGCCACGTCCATCTCAAGGTCGCCGACATCGAGCGCGGCCTGCGCTTCTGGCGTGACGCCATCGGGCTGGAGGAGCAGCAGCGCTATGGCGACCAGGCGGTCTTCCTCTCGGCCGGCGGCTATCATCACCACATCGCCCTCAACACCTGGGAGAGCGCCGGCGGCGACCCGCCGCCGCGCGGCACCACCGGCCTCTATCACGTGGCGCTGCTCTACCCGGACCGCCCCTCCCTGGCGCGGGCGCTCAAGCGCCTGATCGCCCATGGCATCGCGCTGGAAGGCGCCTCGGACCACGGCGTCTCGGAGGCGCTCTATCTGCGCGACCCCGATGGCAACGGCGTCGAGCTGTACCGCGACCGCGACCCCACGGACTGGCCGCGGGACGCCACCGGCCGGCTGACCATGGGCACCAGGCGCCTCGACCTGCAGGCGCTGCTGGCCGAGGCATGACCCTCCCCCTGGCGCCGCCGGCCCTTGCGGCCTAGACACCCGCCATGGACGCCCTCCCCCCCGAGGCCAGCGACGTCGCCCGTGAGGCGGCGCGCCGGCGCAGCTTCGCGATCATCGCCCACCCGGACGCGGGCAAGACCACGCTGACCGAAAAGCTTCTGCTGCGCGGCGGCGCCATCCAGCTCGCCGGCGCGGTGCGCGCCAAGGGCAATGCCCGGCGCACCCGGTCCGACTGGATGAAGATCGAGCAGGACCGCGGCATCAGCGTCGCGACCAGCGTCATGACCTTCGAACGCGACAATGTCGTGTTCAACCTGCTCGACACCCCCGGCCACGAGGATTTCTCCGAGGACACCTACCGCACGCTGACCGCGGTCGACGCGGCAGTGATGGTGCTCGACGCCGCCAAGGGCATCGAGAGCCAGACCCGCAAGCTGTTCGAGGTCTGCCGCCTGCGTGACATCCCGATTGTCACCTTCATCAACAAGATGGACCGCGAAGCGCGCGATCCCTTCGAGCTGATGGACGAGATCGAGAAGACGCTGGCGCTCGATGTCGCGCCGATCGCCTGGCCGGTCGGCCGCGCCTCCGAATTCGCCGGCACCTACGATCTGCGCGAGAAGCGCTTCCTGCCGGTCGACGCGACCGACGCCGATGCCGTGCCGCTCGATGGGCCGAACGACGCCCGGCTGCCGGCGCTGGTCGGCGAGGCGCGCGCCGCGGCGCTGGCCGAGGAGGCGGAGCTGGCGCTGGCCGGCTTCGCGGAATTCGACCTCGCGGCTTTCCGCCAAGGCACGCTGACCCCGGTTTTCTTCGGCTCGGCGCTGCGCGATTTCGGCGTCGGCCACCTGCTCGATGGCCTCGCGCGCTATGCGCCGCCGCCGCGCGCCCGTCCGGCCGATGCCCGCACGGTGGAGCCCGGCGAGCCCGCGCTGACCGGTTTCGTCTTCAAGGTCCAGGCGAACATGGACCCGAACCATCGCGACCGCGTCGCCTTCGTGCGGCTCTGCTCGGGGAAGCTCATCAAGGGCATGCGGCTGAAGCAGGTGCGCACCGGCAAGCAGGTGCCGGTGAACGCGCCGCTTTTCTTCTTCGCCAAGGAACGGCAGGTCGCTGAGGAAGCCTGGCCGGGCGATGTCGTCGGCGTCGCCAACCATGGGACGCTCCGCATCGGCGACACGCTGACCGAGGGCGAGGCCATCAACTTCCGGGGCGTCCCCTCCTTCGCGCCGGAGATCCTGCGCAGCGTACGCCTGGAAGACCCGATGCTGGCGAAGAAGCTGAAGACCGCGCTGTCGCAGCTCGCGGAGGAAGGGGTGGTGCAGCTCTTCCGGCCCTTCGACGGCTCGCCCCCCGTGGTCGGCGTGGTCGGCCAGCTTCAGCTCGATGTGCTGCAATCCCGCCTCAAGGTCGAATACGGCGTGCCGGCCGGCTTCGACGCCACCCAATGGCAGATGATGCGCTGGATCGCCGGCGAGGACCGCACCGCCATCGAGCGCTACCTCGATGCCAACCGCCGGGACACGGCGGAGGACCATGACGGGGAGGTCGTCGCCCTCTTCGGTTCCGACTGGCGCCGCAAGCGCGCCGAGGAGGAATGGCCGATGCTGCAATTCCACGCCGTGCGCGAACAGCACGGGCTGGAGCAGATGAAGCGGTAACCGATACGCCTCTTTTCCTTGGCACAGGCGTTGCTACGCTCCCTCGCAACGAGGGGAGCAATGCGATGACCGAGTCCGATTTCGACGCCGAGGCCTATGCGCGGGAGATGGCGCGCCTGGTGCACCTGCCCATCGATGCGGCCCATCTGCCCGGCGTGGTGCAGAATCTCCGCCTCGCCGCCCGCATGGCGGCCACCATCGAAGGCATGGCCATCCCACGCGAGCGGGAAGCCGCCCCGGTCTTCATCGCCGGGCGGCGGGCGTGATCGCCGACGCCCTTTCGATCGCCAAGGCTGTCAGCACCGGAGAGACCAGCGCGGCCGCGGTGACCGAAGCGGCACTGGCCCGGATCACGGCACGAAACCCGGCGCTGAACGCCTTCACCACCGTCACTGCCGACCGCGCCCGCGCCGAGGCCGCGGCCGTGGATGCAGCGATCGCGGCCGGACGCGACCCCGGCCCGCTCGCGGGTGTGCCGGTGGCGGTGAAGAACCTCTTCGACCTCAAGGGCGTCGTCACCACCGCGGGGTCGAAGATCGACCGCGAGAACCCGCCTGCCGCCGAAGACGCCTTCCTGGTCCGGCGCCTCACCGCCGCCGGCGCGGTGATGCTCGGCGCGCTGAACATGGACGAATACGCCTATGGCTTCACGACCGAGAACGCCCATGACGGGCCGGCGCATAACCCACACGACCTGACGCGGATCGCCGGCGGCTCCTCCGGCGGCTCCGCCGCTGCCGTCGCCGGCGGGCTGGTGCCGATCACGCTGGGCTCGGACACCAATGGCTCGATCCGCGTGCCCTCCTCGCTCTGCGGCATCTGGGGGGTGAAGCCGACCTATGGGCGGCTGTCGCGCGGCGGCAGCACGATGTTCGTCTCAGCCTTCGACCATCTCGGCCCCTTCGCGCGGACACTTGCGGACCTGGCGCTCGGCTACGACCTGCTGCAGGGCGAGGATCCGGCCGACCCCGCCCAGCATTGGCGCGGCGAGGCGCCGGTGCTGCCCACGCTCGACGCCGGAATCACCGGGCTGCGCATCGCCGTCGCCGACGACCACTTCTCCCGCGGCGGCCATTCGGAAGCCTTCGCGGCCGTGGCGCTGGCCGCCGCGGCGCTCGGCGTCACGCGGCGCGTCACCATCCCCGACGCTATCAGCGGCCGCGCCGCCGCCTTCCTGATCACCATGGCGGATGGCGCCAACCTTCATATGCCGAACCTCCGCAGCCGGGCCGCGGATTTCGATCCCGGCACGCGCGACCGCTTCCTGGCCGGCGCGCTGCTGCCGGCGCATTGGGTGCAGCAGGCGCAACGGGTGCGCGCCGCCTACCGGGCGAGTGTCGCACGCCTCTTCGACACCGTGGATGTGATCCTCGCCCCGGCCACACCCTTCAGCGCCACCCCGATCGGCCAGGCGATGATCGAGATCGACGGGCAGGCGGTGCCGATCCGCCCCAATCTCGGCGTCTTCACCCAGCCCATCTCCTGCATCGGCCTGCCGGTCGTCGCCGCTCCGATCGCCGAGCCGGCCCGCGCCGGCACGCCGGGCGGGTTGCCGATCGGCATCCAGATCATCGCGGCACCTTGGCGGGAAGATCTCTGCTTCCGCGTGGCGCGCGCCCTTGAAGCCGCCGGCGTCTGCGCCGCGCCCCCCTTGCCTGGAGACCCCGCGTGATCGTCAACGACCCCGCCACCCTCGCCGAGGTCACGGCCCAGTTCGAACGCTACGAGCAGGCGCTGGTCGCCAATGACGTCGCGGTGCTGGACGAGCTGTTCTGGGACAGCCCGCTGACGCTGCGCTACGGCGCCACCGAGATCCTGCACGGCTATGCGGAGATCCAGGCTTTTCGCGCCGGCCGCCCGGCACAGGGACTGGCGCGGCGGCTCGGCCGCACCGTCATCACCACCTACGGCACCGATTTCGCGACCGCCAACACCACCTTCCAGCGCGAGGGCAGCGACAGGACCGGACGCCAGAGCCAGAGCTGGGTGCGCCTGCCCGGCATCGGCTGGCGCGTGGTCGCCGCGCATGTCTCGTTGATAGGCTGAGACCTATCCTTACCGGGCGCGGGCGCGGCAGCGGAAGACGACCGCCTGCCGCGGCTCGCCCCCGGCATCGGAGAGGCTGGCGTCGAGAATGCGCGCCCCCAGCGCCGGATCGTCGAGCGCCGGCCAGCGGCATCCGCGGGGACCCGAGCGAGGCGTGATCCGCGCTGCGTAGAAGCTTTCATCGGCGACGCCGGACTGGCGCAGCGCCGGAGGATCGCCGGCGCAACCGGCCAGCATGGACAATAGACAGAGGGCAATGCGCCGCCGCATCGGTCGCCTCGCATCCTTGGGGCGACAGGGTCTCAGAACCCGTTTCGAGATCGTTAGCAGCATCGGCCTCCTGCTCAGCGCCGCACGGCGGCGGTGATGAAAGCCTCGCCGTCCGCGGGCAGCAGCAGGCGGTCGCGGACCAGCGCCTCCACCGCCGCGCGCACCGCCGCCTCCGGCCGCCGCTCCCCGCCATAGCGTTCCTCCAGCGACGGGCGCGGGTCGCCCGAGGCAGCGCGCGCCGCGCGGGTCGCGGCGAAGGGGAAGACGCTGCCCTCCCGGTCGCAGAGCTCCCCGGCGAGGCCCTCGCCGGCATGGATGTTCCAGCCGGTCTGGGTGCCAAGCGGCACCGCGAGATCGGGCAGCGCAACGCCGCCGCGGTCATTGCCGTCGGCATCGAGCGCCGGCACCAGCACCCACCAGGCGCGCGCCTCGCCGCGGGTGCCGGCGACCCAGTCGGTGACGGGCGCGACCGGCGTCGCGAAGCGCGGCCGCGCGGCGCCGGGGATCACCGGGAAAGCCTCCAGCGCCGCACCCGCCTCGACCAGGGTGCCGTCCCCGATGCGCGGCACCCGACTGGCCGGCGGCGTGATCCCGCGCGTTGCCCAATCGTACGAGCGCCACCAGCAGCGCCCGCAGCAGCGGCCCGGCGGAATGCGGGTTGTTGAGGTTCACGCAGGTGCCGCGCGCGGTCGTCAGCCCGGCGCGGCCGGCATGCTTGGTGCCGGCGACCAGGAAATGCCGCACGCCCGGAAGCTCCGGCAGATCGCGGATACCGCCGGGATCGGTATGGGTCAGGGAAGCACCCTTCTGCCAATACTCGGTCGCGGTATTCACCTCGATGACCAGGGGATCGGTGGCGTCGCCGCGCAGCAGCGCGCCCTCGGCGCCGGAGACCGGGTCGCGCGTCGCCGCGAGCGCGATCGGGAACCAGTTCTCCGGAAAGGCGAAATCCTCGTGCCAGGTGGCGGTGCGGTTCGGCTGCGCGAAGCGCTCATTGATGAAGACGCGCCCTGCGCCGGCGATATGCACCAGCATGCCGTCGAAGACGCGGCGCCCATCCTCATCGGCATTCATCCCGAGCCCCAGATGGTGCCGCAGGTAGCGCCCGGATTGCGAGATGCCGACCGCCAGCACCGCCCGCACCGAGATGTCGGCGACCGGGCTGCCGGCGCCGCCGTGGCGCAGATGCGCGATCAGGTCCCGCGTCGCGGCATAGCCCATGCCGAGCGGCCGCGCGCCACGCGCCGGATAGCGGAACTCGTAGATCGACAGCGGCTCGAACCGCGCGCCGCCGGCGAGCCGGATGGCCTGCTCGCCCGCATATTCGAAACCGACCGGACGCGGCGCGTCGTCGCGGGCCCGGCGCAGCGTCAGCGTGGCGCGGGCCGGATCGCGGTCGGCGACCGGGTAGGAGAGCGGCGCCTCCGCGCGGTTCGCAGGCAGCCGCACGCCGAAGACGAATTCGTCGCGGATGTCAGCGGTGACGCCCTCGATCATCGGCAGGGTGATGGAGAGATTGCCGTCCGCCCGCGGTACGTCGGGATCCCAGCCATTCCAGACGAGGGTATGGCCGAGGCGCAGCGCCAGCGCATTGCCCACCGCCTCGGCGCCGTCGAGGCCGTTCATCCGCGCCTGCGACACCGTCGCATCCTGCAGATAGGCCAGCATCAGCTTGCGGCCGCGATTGGTGACCTCATGCACCAGCCGCCCGCTCGCCCGCGCGGGATCGACGGGGCGCAGGATCTCGACCTCGGTCGCGTATTCGACGCGCCCGCGCGCATTGCGCGGCGCGATCGCGATATCGGCGATGACGGCGTTGCGCGGATCGGCGGGATCGAGCTCGCCGCGCGCCAGGGCGCGGATGATCTGGTAAGGCCCGGCGCCGAAATCCCGCCCCTCGGCGAAGGGCCGGGTCTCCAGGACTTCAATGCTCGTGATGCGCGCCTGCGCGGCCGCCGCGCAGAGCAGCATGGCCGCCAGCAGCGGCCGGAAGGCGAGACGCATGGATGATCCTCCGCGCGCGGGTCTTCGCCCGCCACGCGGAGGCTAGCACGTAGATAACAGAAGCGGACCGGTCACAGGCCGGTCCGAGGCCGCGAATGCGGCCTGCCGGTAGTCCGGCGAAGCCAAGCCGCGCGGATGCGCGGCGCCCGGCGTTTGAGGGCCTATCAACCCGCGAAGGGGTCCTTCATGACGATGGTGTCGTCACGCTCCGGACTGGTGCTGAGCAGCACCACCGGTGCCTCCACCAGCTCCTCGATGCGGCGGATGTACTTCACCGCCTCGGCCGGCAGATCGGCATAGGAGCGGGCGCCATAGGTGGAGCCGCTCCAGCCCGGCATGGTCTCGAAGACCGGCTTGGCGCGCGCCTGGGCGCCGAAGCCCGCCGGCAGGCGCTTCACCACCTTGCCGTCGATCTCATACCCAACGCCGAGCTTCAGCTCCTCGAGCCCGTCCAGCACATCGAGCTTGGTCACCACGAGACCCTGCACGCCGCCGAGCTTCACCGCCTGGCGCACCATCGCGGTGTCGAACCAGCCGCAGCGGCGCGGGCGGCCGGTGACGGTACCGAATTCGCGGCCGCGCTCGCCGAGCCGCTTGCCGATGTCGTCATGCAGCTCGGTCGGGAAGGGCCCGCTGCCGACCCGCGTCGTATAGGCCTTCGCGATGCCGAGCACGTAGCCGACCATGTCCGGCCCACAGCCGGCACCGGCCGCGGCATTGCCGGCGACGGTGTTGCTGCTGGTGACATAGGGGTAGGTGCCGTGATCGACATCGAGCATCACCGCCTGCGCGCCTTCGAACAGCACGCGCTTGCCCTCATGCCGCGTCGCGTCCAGGCGTTCCCAAACCGGCTCGGCGAAGGGAAGCAGCTTCGGCGCCAGCGCCAGGAGCTGATCGAGCAGCGCCTGCTTCTCGAACTCGGGCGCACCGAGGCCGCGGAACAGCGCGTTGTGGTGCAGCAGCAGCTCATCGAGCTTGGCCGAGAGCGTCTCCGGCTCCGCGAGGTCACAGAGGCGGATGGCGCGGCGGCCGACCTTGTCCTCATAGGCCGGGCCGATGCCGCGGCCGGTGGTGCCGATCTTGTCCTCGCCGCGCGCCGCCTCGCGCGCCTTGTCGAGTGCGGGGTGCAGCGGCAGGATCAGCGGCACGTTCTCCGCGATGCGAAGGTTCTCCGGCGTCACCTTGAGCCCCTGGGCGCCGACCCTGGCGATCTCGGCCAGCAGCGCCTCCGGGTCCAGCACCACGCCATTGCCGATGATGCCGAGCTTGCCGCGCACCACGCCGGAGGGGAGCAGCGAGAGCTTGTAGGTCTCATTGCCCACCACCAGCGTATGGCCGGCATTGTGGCCGCCCTGGAAGCGCACGACGACATCGGCGCGGCTGGCGAGCCAGTCCACCACCTTCCCTTTGCCTTCGTCGCCCCACTGGGCGCCGATCACGGCGACATTGGCCATGGCGTCAAACCTTCTTCGGAAGCGGGGCGGCGCGGCCGCCCTCGAGAGGAGCGGCACGGCCGCCCTCGAGAGGAGCGGCACGGCCGCCCTCGAGAGGAGCGGCACGGCCGCCCTCGAGAACATGGGTGCAGCGGAGCCGGCCGGGCGTATCGCCCGGACCGAGCGCCGCGACGGTCGCGAAGCCCTGCGCGCGCAGGGCGCGCGCCAGTTCGGGATCGCTGCCGGCCGGAATGAAGACGCGCGGCATCGGCGCGGGCTGCGGCGCGGCGCGCAGCATGGCGTCCGGATAGAGGGACATGCCGGTCGCCGCCTCCCCGCGCTGCGCCTCGTAGCGGCCGCCGCGCCCCATCTCGCCGCTGTTGCCCGGGCCATAGAGGGTGAAGGCGACGCCGGTGTGATACTGGAAGCCGCGGAACTCGACCGGGTCGAGCGTGATGCGCAGCCCCGGTGCCAGCGCACGGATCGCGGCGATGACGGCGGCGGCATTGTCGGCAATGGCGCGGGCGGCCGGCGGCAGATGCGCCGCCTCCAGCGCCGCCAGGGCGCCATCGGCCGGGCCCGCCGCGTGCAGCAGGGGCGAGAGGCCGGCGAGCGCCGCGCCGCCTTCGGCGGCGGCCTCGGCGACCGCGGCGGCGTCCTTGCGATCCAGTGCTCGTGCCAGGCGCCGGCGCAGCTCCGGGGAGACGCCGGCATGGTCGAGCAGCGCTGGCGCCATGGTCGGCAGGGTGATGTCGAGGCTGCCATCGGCGACCCCGACCGCGGCCAGGGCTTCCACCGCTACCACCGCGACCTCGGCATCCGCCGCCGCGCTCTCCGCGCCGATCAGCTCGATGCCGACCTGCGGAAGCTGGCGCGCGGGCGAGAGCTGGGTGCCGCGCACCCGCAGCACCTGGCCGGCATAGGAGAGACGGAGCGGCCGCGGCTCCGCCCCCAGCCGGGTCGCGGCGATCCGGGCAACCTGCGGCGTGGTGTCGGCCCGCAGCCCCATCATGCGCTGGCTGACCGGGTCCATCAGACGGAAGGTCTGCTCGGCGACGGCGGCGCCGGAGCCGGCCAGCAGGCTGTCCTCGAACTCCAGCAGCGGCGGCTTCACCCGCTCATAGCCATGGCCGGCAAAGGTCGCCATCAGCGCCTCGACCAGCGCCGCCTCGCGCTCCGCCTCGGGAGGGAGCGCGTCGACCAGGCCTGCGGGCAGCAGCGCGGGGTTCGGGATGTCGTCGGTCATTTTCGTCGGAGGTGTGGCAGGCTGGGGAGCAGGCCGCAACCCCTGTGCCTCGCGTGGACCGGGGGAATGAATTCCCCCGGACCCCCTTCTTCTACTTTTATCAATTGCACTGTCGGACTGGACATGGCGGCCGTGCTGCCCAGCCCAAGTGGGGTCGATGTATACGTCGACGGGGAGAATTCATTCTCCCCAGCCACCAGCCCCCGCCGATCAGAACGCCAGTTTCTGCGCCTGCACCACCAAAGGCAGCGCCCGCACCTCCGCCAGCACCGCATCCGGCAGCGGCGCGTCGAGGGAGACCAGGCAGATCGCGTCGCCCCCGGCGGCCGCGCGGCCGAGATGGAAGGTCGCGATGTTCACGCCCGCATCGGCCAGCACCATGCCGAACCGCCCGATGAAGCCGGGCTTGTCGTGGTTGGTGACGTAGAGCATGTGCGGGGCGAAATCCGCCTCCACGGAGATGCCCTTGATCGCGACCAGCCGCGGCTTGTCATTGGCGATCAGCGTGCCTTCCAGCGCCCGTTCCTGCCGGTCGGTCCGCACCGTGACCCGCAGCAATGTCTGGTACTCGCCGCTCCGCTCATGCGTGGTCTCCGCGACATCGATGCCGCGTTCCCTGGCGACGACCGGCGCGTTGACCATGTTCACCGCGCCCATCAGCGGTGTCAGCACGCCGGCCAGAGCCGCGGCGGTCAGCGGCTTGTGGTTCAGCTCCGCCGCATGCCCTTCATACTCGACGCGGATGGCGCGGATCGCATCGCCCCCGGCAGCGGTGAGTTGCCCGGCCATGCCGCCGAGCAGCCGCGCCAGCTCCATATAGGGCTTCAGGCGCGGCGCTTCCTCGGCCGTCACGCTCGGCATGTTGATGGCGTTCGAGACGGCGCCGCTCAGCAGGAAATCCGCCATCTGGTCGGCGACCTGCAGTGCCACATTCTCCTGCGCCTCGGCGGTCGCGGCGCCGAGATGCGGGGTGCAGATCACGTTCTCCAGCGCGAAGAGCGGGCTGTCGGTCGCGGGCTCGGTCTCGAAGACGTCGAGCGCCGCGCCGGCGACATGGCCGGATTTCAGCGCGTCGTAGAGCGCCGCCTCGTCGACAAGACCGCCGCGGGCGCAGTTGATGATGCGCACACCGCGGCGCAGCTTGGCGATATTCTCACGGGAGAGGATGTTCTTCGTCTGCTCGGTGAGTGGCGTATGCAGGGTCAGGAAGTCGGCGCGGGAAAACAGCTCCTCCAGCTCCACCTTCTCGACGCCGAGCTCGACCGCCCGCTTCTCCGACAGGAAGGGGTCGAAGGCGACGACCTTCATCTTCAGGCCGACCGCGCGGTCGGCGACGATGCTGCCGATATTGCCGCAGCCGATCAGGCCAAGCGTCTTGCCGAACAGCTCGACGCCCATGAAGCGGTTCTTCTCCCACTTGCCGGCCTTGGTGCTGGTGCTGGCATCCGGAAGCTGGCGGGCGAGTGCGAACATCATCGCGATCGCGTGTTCGGCGGTGGTGATGGCATTGCCGTAGGGCGTGTTCATCACCACGACGCCGCGCGCCGTGGCGCTCGTCACGTCGACATTGTCGACACCGATGCCGGCGCGCCCGACGACGCGCAGCTTCGGCGCGGCATCGAGCACTTCGCGCGTCACCTTGGTCGCGCTGCGGACGGCGAGGCCGTCATAGTTGCCGATGATGGCGCGCAGCTCCGCCGGTGCAAGGCCGGGCTTGAAATCCACCTCGAGGCCGCGGCGCTCAAAGATCGCGACGGCAGCGGGCGAGAGCTTGTCGGAGATCAGGATCTTCGCCATGGCTCAGCGCCCCTCCGCCACCTGGGCGAAGGCCCAGTCGAGCCAGGGCAGCAAGGCTTCGATGTCGGCGGTCTCGACCGTCGCACCACCCCAGATGCGGAGCCCCGGCGGCGCGTCGCGATAGGCGCCGGCATCGAGTGCCACCCCCTCCTTCTCGAGCAGCGAAGCGAGCTTCTTGGCCGCCGCCGCCTGCGCCTCCGCATCCAGTGCCGCGAACCAGGGCGCCTTGATCTTCAGGCAGATCGAGGTGCAGGAGCGGGTGGCGGGGTCATCGGCCAGGAAATCGCACCAGTCGCTCTGTGCGACCCAGCCGGCGATCGCCGCCAGGTTGCGCTCGGAACGCGCGATCAGCCCTTCCAGCCCGCCGACGCCCTCCGCCCAGCGCAGCCCGTCGATCGCATCCTCGACGCAGAGCATCGAGGGGGTGTTGATCGTCTCGCCCTTGAAGATGCCCTCGATCAGCTTGCCGCCCTTGGTCAGGCGGAAGATTTTCGGGAGCGGCCAGGCCGGCTTGTGCGTCTCCAGCCGCTCCACCGCACGCGGCGACAGCGCCAGCATGCCATGCGCGGCTTCGCCGCCCAGCACCTTCTGCCAGGACCAGGTCACGACATCGAGCCGGTCCCAGGGCAGGTCCATCGCGAAGGCGGCCGAGGTCGCGTCGCAGATCGCGAGCCCCTTACGGTCGGTCGGAATCCATTCCTTGTAGGGGACGCGCACGCCGCTGGTGGTGCCGTTCCACACGAAGACCACGTCGCGTTCCCAGTCGACGGCGCCGAGGTCCGGCAGCGCGCCGTAGGGCGCTTCCAGCAGCCGCAGATCCGTGAGCTTGAGCTGCTTGGCGACATCGGTCGCCCATTCCTTGGAGAAGCTCTCCCACACCAGCACGTCGACGCCGCGCGGGCCGAGCGCCGACCAGAGCAGCATCTCGACCGCGCCGGTATCCGAGGCCGGGACGATGCCGAGCTTCCAGTCGGCGGGCAGCTTCAGCACCGCCTTCGACCGCTCGATCACTTCGGCGAGGCGCGCCTTGGGGCCCGAGGCGCGATGGCTGCGCCCGAGCAGCGCGCCTTCGAGCGCGGCCAAGGTCCAGCCGGGACGCTTGGCGCAGGGACCAGAAGAGAATTGGGGATTCTTCGGACGCAGGTCCGGCTTTGTCGCCATTGGCGTAGCTCCCTTCCAGAAGCAGATGCGCTCCGGTGGGGGAGCGTGGCCCGTCCCCACCCTACCGCCTCTCAGGGAATACGGGAAGGGTCGACCGTGATGCTGTGGTCGAGCGGCCCGTGGCCATGGCCGTAGCCCGGCGCCGCCTGGATCGCCGCCCGCACATAGCGCCGGGCGCGGGCCACCGCGTCGTGCAGCGGCATGCCCTGGGCGAGGCCGGTGGCGATCGCGCTGGCGAGCGTGCAGCCGGTGCCGTGGGTGTGCCGCGTGTCGATGCGCGGCGCTTCGAAGCGCGCGGTGCCGGCGGCGGTGACCAGCAGGTCCACGAGAACAGCGCCTTCCATATGCCCGCCCTTCATCAGCACCGCCCCGGTGCCGAGGGCGAGGATGCTGCGGCCGGCACGCTCCATATCCGCCTCGCCGGCGATGGCGTGGCCAGCAAGCAGCTCGGCTTCCGGCAGGTTCGGCGTGACCAGGGCGGCGGCCGGGATCAGCCGCGCCTTCAAGGTCTCGATCGCCTCGGGGTGCAGCAGCGGGTGGCCGCCCTTGGCGACCATGACAGGGTCGGCGATCAGCGGCACGTCACGCGGCAGCTCCGCCAGCACCGCCTCGATGGTCGGGCTGTCCTGCAGCATGCCGGTCTTGATCGCATCGGCGCCGATATCGTCCAGCACCAGGCGCATCTGCTGGCGGATGAAATCCGCCGGCACCGGCATCACGCCCTGCACGCCGAGGGTGTTCTGGGCGGTCAGCGCGGTGATCGCGGTCATGGCGTAGCCGCCGAGCGCCGTGACGGTCTTGATGTCCGCCTGGATCCCGGCGCCGCCGCCGGAGTCCGATCCTGCGCAGATCAGAACCTTGCCTTGCATCATGCTGCCTTGGCGCGCGCCCGAATGGCATCCGCGAGCCGTTCCACGGTACCCGACACCACCGCCTCATCCTCCGCCTCCGCCATCACGCGGATCACCGGTTCGGTGCCGCTGGGGCGGATCAGCACGCGGCCTTGCTCGCCGAGTGCTGCCTCCTCCGCCGCGATCGCCGCCTGCACCGAGGCATCGTCGAGCGGGCTGGTCCCGACATAGCGCACATTCACCAGGCGCTGCGGCAGCGGGTCGAAGCAGCGGCAGACCTCGCTCGCCGGGCGCCCCTCCTCCACCAGCACGGCCAGCACCTGCAACGCCGCGATCAGGCCATCGCCGGTGGTCGCGAAATCGGTCATCAACACATGGCCCGACTGCTCGCCGCCGAGGTTGCACCCGGTTTCCCGCATGCGCTCCGCGACGTAGCGGTCGCCGACCGCGGTGCGCAGCAGCGCGGTGCCCTGCGCCTTCAGGAAGCGCGCGAGGCCCATGTTGGACATCACCGTCGCCACCACCGCGCCGCCGGCGAGCCGGTCCTGCGCCACCCAGCTCCGCGCGATCAGCGCCAGGATCTGGTCGCCATCGACGAGGTGGCCCAGCTCATCGACCAGCACCAGCCGGTCGGCATCGCCATCGAGCGCGATGCCGAGATCGGCGCGCCGCTCCCGCACCGTCTCCGCAAGCTGCGCCGGCGCGGTGCTGCCGCAGCCCTTGTTGATGTTGGTCCCATCCGGCGCGACACCCAGCGGCACCACCTCCGCGCCCAGCTCCCACAGCACCGTCGGCGCCACCTTGTAGGCGGCGCCATGCGCGCAATCGACGACGATGCGCAGGCCTTCGAGGCTGAGGCGCTTCGGGAAGCTCGCCTTCGCCGCCTCGATGTAGCGGCCGGGTGCATCCTCGAGCCGGGAGGCCCGGCCGAGCCGCGCAGGTGCGGCGAGGACGGTCGTGAGATCGCCGTCCATCAGCGCCTCGATCGCGCTTTCCTGCGCGTCGGACAGCTTCAGCCCGTCGGGGCCGAACAGCTTGATGCCATTGTCCTCATAGGGGTTGTGGGAGGCGCTGATCATCACGCCGAGATCGGCGCGCAGGCTCCGCGTCAGCAGCGCGATGGCGGGCGTCGGCAAAGGGCCGACCAGCACCACATCCATGCCCGCACCGATGAAGCCCGCGGTCAGTGCCGGTTCCAGCATATAGCCTGACAGCCGCGTGTCCTTGCCGATCACCACCCGGTGGCGATGGCTGCCGCGGTTGAAGAAGCGCCCCGCCGCCTGGCCGAGGCGGAGCGCCGTCGCCGCATCCATGGGCGCCCTGTTCGCGGTGCCGCGAATGCCGTCGGTGCCGAAGAGGCGGCGGGTGCTGGACATGCGGGCTCGATCTTCCCCCTGTGCGGACGCGGAACCGGCGTCCCCCGCCGCTTCCCTACAACCTGCGGGGGCTTGGCGTCCATCGGAGGGCCACCCCCAGGGCCTTTGCCAGGCGGCCTGGCCGTGATCTTCTGCGCGCCTGCGGACAGGGATATTCCAGATGACCACGCTCCCGGATTGCCAGGTGCCCGGCCTGCACCACTACAAGCTCGGGGACATCCTGGTCACCGCCGTCAGCGACGGCTTCCTCCGGGGCTCCATGACGGTGTTGCAGAACATCACGGAGGCGGATTCTTCCGCCATGCTGCGCGCCGCCTTCCGCCCGGCGCCCCGGCATACCTCGCTGAACTGCTTCCTGATCCGATCGGGCGGCCGGACGGCGCTGATCGACACTGGCGCCGGGGCGCATATGCAGGCCTCGGCCGGCAAGCTGCAGCAGAACCTGGCCGCGGCCGAGGTCGCGCCGGAGGCGATCGACACGGTGCTGCTGACGCATATGCATCCCGATCATTCCAACGGCCTGGCCGACGCCAAGGGCAGCGCATTCTTCCCCGCCGCCGAGCTCGCGATGCACGAGGCCGAATACGCCTATTGGTGCGAAGACACCGGCGCCGAGGCCGCGGTCACCGCGAGCAACCGGGGTGTCCCCTACTTCGCCATGGCCCGCAGCCAGGCCGCACCCTATCGCGACCGGCTGAAGCTGTTCCGCGGCGGCGAGGTCTTCCCGGGCGTCACCGCCTTGCATTTCCCCGGGCACACCCCCGGCCATAGCGGGTTCCTGGTCACCTCCGGCAGCGAGAGCCTGCTGATCTGGGGCGACATCGTGCATGTGCCGGAAGTGCAGGTGCCGCGCCCCGAGGTGACGATGCAGTATGACGTCGACCCCGCACAGGCCGAGGCGACGCGGCGGCGCGTCTTCGACATGGTGGCCACCGACGGCCAGCACATCGCCGGCATGCACCTGCATTTTCCCGGCACGGCGCATCTGGCACGCGAAGGCGGCGGCTATCGCCTGCATCCCGACGCCTGGCGCTTCGAGATCTGAGCCTCAGGTCTCCGGCGCCGGCACCGGCGGCGCCTCGCCGGCTTCGCAGGCGCGCCACACCGCCAGGGCCTGCACCGTCTCCGCCACGTCATGCACGCGGAGGATCGCCGCCCCCCGCGTCGCGGCGGCGAGCGCCGCGGCGATGCTACCGGCGGTGCGCTCCCCCGCCGTCTCCACGCCGGAGAGCGTTCCGATGAACCGCTTGCGGGATGCGCCGTAGAGGATGCGGCAGCCGATGCCGGCCAGGATCGGCAGGCGTTCGGTCAGTGCCAGGTTATGGTCCAGGGTCTTGCCGAAGCCGAGGCCCGGATCGATCGCGATGCGCCCGCGCGGGATGCCGAGCGCTTCCAGCGTTTCGACGCGATGACGAAGGAAGCGCGCCACCTCCAGCGTCACATCCTCATACTGCGCCATCTCCTGCATGCGGCGGGGATCGTCGCCCTGCATGTGCACGAGGATGACCGAAGCCTCCGCGCGCGCCAGCACCCGGATCGCCTCCGGGTCGTGGCGGAGGGCGGAGATGTCGTTGATCATCTCCGCACCCGCCTCCAGCGTCGCCTCCATCACCCGGGCATGGCGGGTGTCGATCGAGACCGGCGCCGCCTTCGCGAGTTCCCGCACCACCGGCAGGACGCGGCGCAGCTCCTCCTCCACGCTCACCGGATCGGCGCCGGGGCGCGTCGATTCACCGCCGATGTCAAGGATGTCGGCGCCCGCTTCCAGCATCGCGTGCCCGGCCTCGATCGCCGCCGCATGCTCGGCATGTCGGCCGCCGTCGGAGAAACTGTCGGGTGTCACGTTGACGATGCCCATCACCAGCGGCCGGTCGATCGGCAGCCCCGCGAAGGGCACCGGCCGCAGCGCGAGCGTCGAGAGCGCGTCCTGCCAATCCTCCGGCACTTCGGACAGCGGCCCGATGCCGAGATTCTCCCCTTCCTCGATCAGGCGGACCATGGTGAAGGCGCTGGACCCGCCGGCGAGCGGCAGCGCCATGCCGAGCTTGATGGCGTGGAAGGCGGCCGGCCCATGCAGCAGGCCCAGTGGTTCAATCCAGCGCTCGATGGATGCGGACAAGGCGGGGTCCCCGAAATGCAGAAGGGGCGGGCACCATCCGGCACCCGCCCCGCAGGAGAAACCCCAACCCGCGCCCCGTCGCAAGGGCCGTCACATTGCCTGGTCACCACACCAAGGAGAGAAGCTGCCCACCAAGCACCCGCGGCCGCAGGCCGCCATCCGGTTCGGCGGAGCGAGGCAAAGCCGATGCTCCGGGGCCGCGAATGCGGCCCCGCGCGCGACCGCCAGCCGCCGCCAATGCACACCTGACAGAGCGAAAGCCAAGCCGGCGGATGCCGGCGCCGGCGTTTGAGGACAAAGAAAAACGCCCGCCTTTTCAGGCGGGCGTTTGATCAGGTCGCCGCGGCCGGGCCCGGGTTCAGCCCCGGCCGTGGTGGCGGCGCCGGGCGGCCGCTGGTCGGCACGCTGCCGCGGCCCTGGTTCACTGGCTCGTCGGGGCGCACGCGCACCACCGGCTCGCCGCGGATCACCTGCTTGATCTCGTCACCCGACAGCGTCTCATGCTCCAGCAGCGCCTTGGCCAGCAGATGGAGCTGCTCGACGTTCTCGGTCAGGATCTGCTTGGCGCGGGCATAGGCACCGTCGATCAGGCCGCGGATCTCACTGTCGATCAGCCGCGCCGTCTCTTCCGAGAGGTTCTTCGTCTGGGTCACGCTGTGACCGAGGAAGACCTCCTGGCTGTTGTCGCCGTAGCGCACCATGCCGAGCCGGTCACTCATGCCCCATTCGGTGACCATGGCGCGCGCCAGGCTGGTCGCCTGCTGGATATCGCCCTGGGCGCCGTTGGAGACATTGTCGGCGCCGAAGATTACTTCCTCCGCGACGCGCCCGCCCATCGCGAGCACCAGCTTGCCCCGTGCCCAGGCGCGCGAATGCGAGAGGCGGTCGCCCTCCGGCAAGGACATCACCAGGCCGAGCGCGCGGCCGCGCGGGATGATCGTTGCCTTGTGGATCGGATCACTCGAAGGCTCGTGCAGAGAACAGATCGCATGCCCGGACTCGTGATAGGCGGTCATGCGCTTCTCTTCCTCGCTCATCACGAGGCTGCGCCGCTCGGCGCCCATCATCACCTTGTCCTTGGCCTGCTCGAGCTCGAACATGCCGACGGTGCGGCGGCCGGTGCGCGCGGCGTAGAGCGCCGCCTCGTTGACCAGGTTCGCGAGGTCGGCGCCGGAGAAGCCCGGCGTGCCGCGCGCGATGACCTTCGGGTCGACATCGGCGGCCAGCGGCACCTTGCGCATATGCACGCGCAGGATCTTCTCGCGCCCCATCACGTCGGGGTTCGGCACCACCACCTGGCGGTCGAAGCGGCCGGGGCGCAGCAGCGCCGGGTCGAGCACGTCCGGGCGGTTGGTCGCGGCGATGAGGATCACGCCCTCATTGCTCTCGAAGCCGTCCATCTCGACGAGCATCTGGTTCAGCGTCTGCTCGCGCTCGTCATTGCCGCCGCCGAGGCCGGCGCCGCGATGCCGGCCGACCGCATCGATCTCATCGATGAAGATGATGCAGGGGGCGTTCTTCTTGCCCTGTTCGAACATGTCGCGTACGCGGCTGGCGCCGACGCCCACGAACATCTCGACGAAGTCGGAGCCCGAGATGGTGAAGAAGGGCACGTTCGCCTCGCCGGCGATGGCGCGCGCCAACAGCGTCTTGCCGGTGCCGGGCGGGCCCACCAGCAGCACGCCCTTCGGGATCTTGCCGCCGAGGCGCTGGAACTTCTGCGGATCGCGCAGGAACTCGACGATCTCCTCGAGCTCGCTCTTCGCCTCGTCGATGCCGGCCACGTCCTCGAAGGTGACGCGGCCCTGCTTCTCGGTCAGCAGTCGGGCGCGGGACTTGCCGAAGCCCATGGCGCGGCCGCCGCCGCCCTGCATCTGGCGCATGAAGAAGATCCAGACGCCGATCAGCAGCAGCATCGGGAACCAGGACATCAGGTAGTGGAAGAGCGGGTTGACCTCGCTCTCCTCCGGCCGCGCCACCACGCGCACGCCCTTCTCGGTCAGGCGCGAGACGAGTTGCGGATCCTCAGGCGTATAGGTCTGGAAGCTGCGGCCGTCGGCGAGCTGGCCGGTCACGGTGCGGCCCTGGATGGTCACATCGCGCACATGGCCGGCATTCACTTCGTTGACGAAATCGGAATAGGCGACCTGCTGGGCGCTGGCCCGGTTGCTCCCGGAGGGCTGGAACAGGTTGAAGAGCGCCACCAGCAGCAGCGCCACGATCACCCAAAGTGCCAGGTTCCGGCCAAAATTGTTCACGTGGTCAGTCCCATTCCTCTCGCCCTGCGGCGCGTCCCGAGGCCCGGCGGGGCCTAGTCCAGTCTAGATGGGGACGGATCGCCCAGGCTTGAATGGGTGTCCCGTCGCTTCCCCCTCGCCTCCCGCCCAACCGAGCGCCACACCCCCGGCCGGGGTGAAGGCGAGCGTGAAGGGAGCGCAGGCGGAGCGCGAAGGATAGTCCAGCCCGGGCACCGCCGCCAGCGCTCCTTCCGCATCCCGGATCGCCGGCAACCCGCGGCGCAGCGCAGCCGGCAGGCGCTGCGCGCCCGGCGGCGCCTCGGCGCCGAGGGCACCCAGCATGTAACCGCCGGCGGCGCCGGGACCGATCAGCCGGAAACGGCCGTCCCAATGCGCACCCCGGGTCGCGGCCAGGGGCGGCGCCACCGCACCGGGCTCACGCAACAGCAGCAGGGCGCCGCGCGCGCCGGGGCGCAGCCAGCATCCGGCGAGCGTGCCACGGCCGCGGGCCAGCAGCG
>NZ_JAAGBB010000017.1 GCF_018129085.1 Plastoroseomonas hellenica | reverse complement strand
CCCGGCTCGGGCGGCGGCTCCGCGCTCGGGCGTATGATCCTCGAGGGCGACCGCGCCGGCCTCGCCCAGGCGATGGCCGAGGCGGGGGAGGCGGTCGGCCTCTCCCGCATTCGCGTCTTCACCCAGGTCAACGGCTTCGCACGCCGCATGCTGGACGCCATGGGCCTCGCCGCGCTGGAGCAGGAGGTTGCCGCGCGCGATGGCAGCGAAGCGGGCGAGCGCCTGGCCGAGGGCCTCGCCATGCTGCGCGCCGAGGCGCGGGCCGAGGCCGAGCGCAACCTGCTGCTCTTCGCCCGCGGCGAGACCGAGGCGTTGCGGCAGGAGATGCTGCGCCGCGCCCGGCTCGCCGCCATCCCGCCGCGCGACATGGCGCGGATGCGGGCGATCGTGCGCGGCATGGCGAAGAAGCTCGCGGTGCGGCATGGCCGCCGGCGGCGCGTGGCGCGCCGCGGCGTGCTCGACCCGCGCGCCACGCTGCGGCGGAACATGGGCTGGGAGGCGATCCCCTTCCTGCGGCAATGGCGCCACAAGCGCGTTGCGCGGCCGCGCCTTGTCGTCTTCTGCGACGTGAGCGGATCGGTCTCCGCCCTCTCGGGATTCCTGCTGCTGTTCCTGCATGCGCTGGGGGAGGTGGTGCGCGACATCAAGGGCTTCGTCTTCACCGGGGACGCGATCGAAGTCAGCGCCGCGCTGAAGGATGGCCCCGCCGAGGCCGCCATCGCCCGCATCCTGGCCGAACACGGCAATGGCTCCTCCAACTACGGCACCGCGCTCGCGGGGTTCGAGAAGGCTGCAATGATCGATCGTCAGACCACGGTCGTCATCCTCGGCGATGCGCGCGGCAACCGCACGCCGCCCCGCGTCGATGCGCTGGAGGCGGTGGCGTGCCGCGCGCGGCAGGTGGTGTGGCTGAACCCGGAGCATCCAGCGCTCTGGGGTTCCGGTGACTCCGACATGCGCCGCTATCTGCCGTTCTGCCGCCTCGCGCGCCCCTGCCGCACGCTCGATGAGCTGGAACATGCGGTGGACGCGCTGCTGACGATGCACCGGGCCTAGGGGGTCAGGCCCGCTCGCAGATGCTCAGGATGGTCAGCAGGTAGATCCTGATCATGTCGAGGAAGTCGGGGATGTCCACCCGCTCGTCCGGCATGGTGTTGTAGCGGCCGCCCGGACCGCAGACCACGCCTTCCATGCCGCCGATCCGCAGCAGGTGGCCGGCATCGGTGCCGTAATAGGCGGGGGGCGTGATCGCGCCGGTCGGCTGCGGCGCGCCGCGCACCGTCCGGTAGGCGGCATTGACCGCCTGGACGATCGGGCTGTCGCGGCTGACCTCGAAGGCCGGCATGGGCTGGTGGCCGCCGGCATTCTCGACCCGCAGCGAAGCCTTCAGCCCGGGGAAACGCGCCTCCAGCGCATCGAGCTCGCGCCGCATGTCAACCAACGCGCCGTCCTGCGTCTGGCCGGGGGCATAGCGGCCCGAGCCCTTGATGCGGACGAAATCCGCCACCTGCGGCGCGCGCCATTCCTCGAGGTCGCGGCCCAGCGCGCCGTGCACCACGCCGACATTGACGCGGTTGATCGCGGCGTGTTCGGGGGAGGGGGCGCCCGAGAAGGTCATGGCGTTCAGGCGGGGAATCAGATCGCAGGCGGCGGCGATCGCATCGACGGCTTCCTCGCGCTTCGACAGATGCCGGGTGACGCCGGTCAACTCGATGACGAAGACGAAGGCGGCGGCATGCATCGTCATCGCGGCGAGGTCGGTCGGCTCGCTGTTGACGAAATAGTCGGCCCGCAGCCCCTGTTCCATCAGTGCGCGCGTGCCGATGCCGCCCTGCAGCTCGCCGACGACGAAGGTCAGGATGACGTCGCCCTTGAGCTTCACGCCGGCCTTCACCAGCGTCTTCACCGCGCAGAGGTAGGCGGCGTCGCCGGCCTTCATGTTGGAGACGCCGATGCCGTAGACGAACCGGTCATCCACCTTCCCGGCCCAGGGATCGACGGTCCAGCCCTCGCTGACGGGGTTGGTATCGACATGGCCGTTGAACAGCAGGCTTTTGCCGCCGCCGGTGCCGCGCAGCCGGCCCACCGCGTTGATCCGGTCGCCGGGGACCGGGGTGAGCTCGGCCTCCATGCCGAGCGCCTGCATCTGGCGCATCATCTCGGTGGCCAGCAGCTTCTCGCCCTCGGTCTGGCTGTAGCTCTTGTGCCGGACCATGGCGGCCAGGGTATCGAGGCAGTCCTGCGGATCGATCTGCGCCAGGATGTCCTGCGGGGTCATGCGATGCTCCATGATCAGCCGACCGGCGTCGGCGAGGCGGCGATCAGCGCGCGGGTATAGGGATGCGCATCCGGCGCATCTATTGCCGCGGCTTCCCGCAGATCCACCAGCCGGCCGCGCTGCATCACGGCGATGCGGTGGGCGATCTGGCGGATCAGGTTCAGGTCATGGGTGATGAAGAGATAGGCGGTGCCGTGCTGCCGGCGCAGCGCCAGCAGCAGCTCGATCACCTGCGCCTGCACCGAGACGTCGAGCGACGCAGTGATCTCGTCGCAGATGACGATGCTGGGCCTGGCGGCGAAGGCGCGGGCGATGGCGACGCGCTGCTTCTCGCCGCCCGAGAGCTGGTGCGGGTATTTCCGGGCATAGTCCGGCGGCAGCCGCACCTGCTCGAGCAAAGCGGGGATTTCCGTCGTCGCACCGCCATGGAGCCTGAGCGGACGGCTCAGGATCTCGCCGATGCGCATGCGCGGGTTCAGCGAGGAATCCGGATGCTGGAAGACGATCTGCACGGCGCGGCGATAGGCGCGGTCCATGGCGCCCGGCCGGTCCAGCCGGCGGCCCGCGGCCTGCACCGCGCCCCCGAAGGAGGCGAGCCCGGTGAGGCCGCGTGCGAGCGACGACTTGCCGGAGCCGGATTCGCCGACCACGCCCAGGATCTCGCCCTCCCGGACCGCCAGCGTCACGGCCTCGGTCGCCGGCGGCGGGGGTGGGCGGAAGAGGCGGCGGCGGCCGTAGCGCACGCTGAGGGCATCGGCCGCCAGCACAGTGGCGCTGCCCGGCGCATCCGCCACCAGCCGCCGCTCGGGGCGCGGCACCGCCGCGACCAGGCCGCGCGTATAGTCGTGGGCGGGCGCGCGGAACACCTGCGCGGGCGTGCCTTCCTCGACGATGCGGCCACGGCGCAGCACGCTGACGCGGTCCGCCACGCGCGAGACCAGGCCGAGGTCATGCGAGATATAGAGCGCGGCGACGCCGGTGTGCTCGCGCAGCCTGGCGAAGAGCTCGAGGATCCGCGCGCCGGTGATGACGTCGAGCGCGGTGGTCGGCTCGTCGAAGAGGATCAGCTCAGGCTGGGTGGCGAAGGCGGTGGCGATGACGACGCGCTGCTTCTCCCCGCCGCTCGCCTCGTGCGGGTAGCGCCGCATCAGCGCGGCGGGATCGCGCAGCTCGACCTCCGTCAGCGCCGCCTCGGCGGCGTCCCGCGCCTCCGGCCGGGTGAGGCCGCGGTGGCGGATCAGCACCTCCATGACCTGCTCGCCCAGTCGCAGCGTCGGGTTCAGCGCGGTGGACGGGTCCTGGAAGACCATGCCGATCCGCCGTCCCCGCACCGCCTGCACGCCGGCCGCGTCGAGGCCGCGCAGGTCGAGCCCGCCGAGGCGCAGCGCACCGCCGGCCTCGACCGCGTTGCGCGGCAGATGCCGCATGATCGCCCAAGCCAGGGAGGATTTGCCGGAGCCGGATTCGCCCACCAGCCCGACCACCTCGCCCCTGCCGATCGTGATGTTGACGCCGTCCAGCACCCGCGCGGTACCCTGGCGCAGGCGGTAGTCGAGGCTATAGGCCTCGACGCTCAGCACGGCGCTCATCGCTCGTCCCGCGGGTTCAGCGCGTCGCGCAGCCCGTCCCCCAGCAGGTTGAAGGCGATGGCGGTCACCGCGATGGCGAGCGCCGGCGCCAGGATGATCCAGGGCGCCTGGTGCACGAAGCGCCGGGCCTCGGCCACCATCAGCCCCCATTCCGGCGCCGGCGGCTGCGCGCCGAGGCCGAGGAAGCTCATGGTGGCAAAGAGCATCACCGCGAAGGCGACGCGGATCGTCGTCTCCACCACGACAGGGCCGACGACATTGGGCAGCATCTCGCGCAGCACGATGAAGAGGCTGCCTTCGCCCCGCGCCAGCGCGGCCTTGACGTAGTCTTGCGCGCGCACGTTCAGCGCGACGGAGCGGGTGACGCGCGCCATGCCCGGCGTGAAGGCGACGGCGATCGCCAGCGTCGCGTTCAGGCTGCCCTTGCCGAGGCTGCTGACCAGCAGCAGCGCCAGCAGCAGGCCCGGGATGGCCATGACCGCATCGATGTTGCGCATGATCGCCTCGTCCCAGCGGCCGCCGAGATAGGCCGAGAGCGTGCCGATCACGGCACCCGCCAGGGTGCCGAGCAGGGTCGCCAGCAGCGCGAGCGGAATGGTGGCGCGGGCGCCGGTCATGAGCCGGCTGAGCACGTCGCGGCCGAGCTGGTCGGCGCCCAGCCAGTTCTCCGCCCCGGGCGGGCGGAAGCGGCCGAGGAAGTCGATCGCTTCCGGATCACGCGGCGCCAGCGCCGGGCCGGCGATGCAGAGCAGCAGCAGAAGAAGCAGCAGCGCGCTGCCGATGGCGCCCTGCGGGGTGCGGAGCAGGCGGCGGAGCAGGTCAGTCATAGCGGATGCGCCGGTCGAGCAGGGCATAGGCGATATCGGCCAGGGTGCTGACGATGGCGTAGGTCATCGCCATGATCAGCGCCCCCGCCTGGATCGCCGGCAGGTCGCGCGCGGTGATCGCGACGATCAGTTGCCGGCCGATGCCGGGGATGGCGAAGATCTCCTCCACCACGATGATGCCGCCGAGGAGATAGCCGACATCCAGCGCCACGATGGTGATCACCGGCAGCAGGGCGTTGCGCAGGGTGTGATGCAGCAGCACCGCGCGCTCCGGCAGGCCCTTCAGCCGGGCGGCGCGGATATAGTCGCTGTGCAGCACGTCGATGGTCTCCGACCGCACCATGCGCGAGACATGCGCGACCATGATGACGGACACGGTGATGACCGGCAGCGCCAGATGCGCGAGCGAATCCCAGAGATCCTCGCTGGGCGGGACATAGCCGGTGGCGGGCAGCCATTGCAGCCAGTCGGCGAGCAGCATCAGCAGCACCGTCGCGGTGACGAATTCCGGTACGGAGACGCCGATATAGGAGACGAGGCCGGTGAGCAGATCCGCTGCGCGCCCCTGCCGCAGCGCCGCCCAGAGGCCGAGCGGCACCGCGATTGCCAGCATCAGCAGGATCGACAGCAGCGCCAGCAGCAGGGACCGCGACAGCGCCACCAGCATCATCGGCGCCACCGGCTGCCCGGTACGCATGGACAGACCGAAATCACCGGCGACGGCGTGCGTCAGCCAGCGCCAGTATTGCAGCCAGACCGGGTCGTTCAGCCCGAGCCGGTCACGCACCGCCGCCAGCGCTTCCGGCGTCGCATTCTCGCCGAGCAGCGTGACCGCGGCATCGGCCGGCAGCACCTGGGTGATGGCGAAGACCAGTACCGAGACCACCAGTACCGTATAGACGACCAGCAGCAGTCGCCGGATCAGCCAGCCCGCGCTCACCGCCGCGGCGCACCGTTGCCGAGCCAAACCTGCTCGAGGCGAAAGACCGCCGCGCGCGGGTGCAACACATAGCCCTGCACATAGTCGCGCCGCGCGCCCAGCAGGTCGAAGAAGGCGGGAATGATCGAGGGCACTTCCTCGTGCATCAATTGCTGCGCCTCGCCATACAGCCCCCGGCGCTTCGCCTCCTCGGTGGTCACCCGCGCCTCGCGCACCAGCGCGTCGAAGCGCTGGTTGTTCCAGCGCGTCTCGTTCCAGGCGGAATCGGAGGTGTAGAGCAGGGAGAAGATGGCGTCGGCGGTCGGCTGCATGTTGTAGAAGCCGACATAGAAGGCGCCCTTCTTCCAGACCTGATCCAGGTAGGTGGCGTGCGGCATGGTCTGCACGTTGATGCGGAAGCCGGCGGGGCGTGCCATTTCGCGCATCGCGACCGCGAGCTGGGTGCGCGTGCCGGGATTCTCCGAGGCCACCAGGGTCAGGTCGAGGCCGTTGGGATGACCGGCGGCGGCCAACAGGCGCCGCGCCTCCGCGATATTCGCCCGCTTCAGCGGGAGCTCCTTGTGGAAATGGTAGGCGAGGTTCATCGGCACGTCGTTGCCCGGCGTGCCGAAGCCCTGGGCGACGAAGCCCACCATCGCCGCGCGGTCCACCGTCAGCGCCAGCGCCTGGCGCACGCGGATGTCGGTGAAGGGCGCCTGGGTGCAGTCCATGTTGACGTTCAGGAACTGGCCGGAGGGCGTGCGCAGCGCCGTGACGCCGCGCGCGGAGGAGAGGCGCGGGAATTCGCCCTGGCCGGCGGTGGTCAGGATGTCGGTGTCGCCCGAGATCAGTGCCGAGGTCTCCGCGGTCGAATCCGGGAAGACCATGACCTCGACCCGGTCGACATAGGGCCGCTCGGGGTCGTGGTAGCGCTCGTTGCGCGCGACCACGATGCGGCGGTCGGGCTCGTAGGAGACGAGCTTGAAGGGGCCGGTGCCGACCGCCTGGCGCGCCAGCGCATCGAGGTCGCCGGCGGCGAAGCGCGCCGGGATAATGCGCGCCGCGGTATAGGCCAGCGCCACCGGCAGGTCGGCATAGGGCGCCGAGAGGCGGAAGAGCACGGTCCTTGCATCCAGCGCCTCGGTTGCGGCGATCGGGCCGACATTGGTGCGCGCGGGGGAGGCGGTGCGGGGATCGAGGATCGCTCGGAAGGTGGCGGCCACGTCCGCCGCGGTGCAGGGGCTGCCGTCATGGAAGACCAGCCCGTCGCGGAGCGTGAAGCGCCATTCGGTCAGGGCGTCATTGGCGGACCATTCGGTGGCCAGATCAGGCTCCGCGGTCATGTCCGGCCTGAGGCGGGTGAGGTTGCTGTAGAGCAGCTCGGTGACGAGGTATTCGGGATTGACCCGGGTGCGCAGCGGATGGATCACGCTCGCCGCCTGGTCGACGGAGACGCGCAGCACGCCACCGCGGCGCGGCGTGCCCTGCGCGAAAGCGGGCCTGCTCGCCAATCCGGCGGCGCCGGCGAGCAGAAGGCGGCGGGACAGCTCGGTCATGCGATGGGTCCTTCCTCGGCGGGCATCAGGTCCGGGGCGAAATCGGCGGCGAGATAAGCGAGCACGCTGCGCGCCAGGGCGATGAGATCGGCGGTCGTGGTGTGCTCGTCGGGGCCGTGGATGTTGTTGCCCTCGCGTCCGAGCCCGGTGAGCAGCACCTCCCGTCGGCCCGTCGCGCGCTGCACCCAGCCGAAATCGGAGCTGCTCGACGCACCCCAGGCGCGGAATTCCCCGGGCGCATAGCCGAAGCCGTGGCCGAGGGCGGCCTGCCAGCGCGGCCAGTGCGGCCCGCGTGGATCGGCGGTCGGCATCAGGTGGCCGACCAGGTCGAGCTGCGCCGCGACGCCGGCGGGCAGCGCCGCCCGGATCGCCTGCTCGATCTCGGCCCGGACGGCGTCGAAATCCTCCTCGGGGGCGTAGCGGCGGCTGATGGTCAGGGTGAGGCTGTCCGGCACCTGGCCGCCGCTGCCGGTGCCGCCTTCGGCGGCGACCAGGGCAAGGCTCGGCCGCAGCGGGCGGTCGCCCCAGGCGGGCGGCGCGGGCAGGGCGGAGGCCCGGGCGGCGATCGCGGGCTGCAGTGCGACGAGCGCGTTCATCACCGGCAGTGCGGCCTCGACCGCATTCACGGAACCGGCGGCCTCGCCCGCATGGGTGGTGCGGCCGGTCAGGCGGAGCTGCAGGTTGAACAGGCCGAAGCAGCCGGCCCAGATGCGTGCCGCCGCGGTGCCGTTGAAGTTCAGGACATGGCCTTCGACCAGCCCCTGTTCCGCGAGGTGGCGGATGCCGGGATAGAGCCCGCCTTCCTCATCCGTGCAGAACAGGAATTGCGGGTCATAGGCGAGCGTGACACCGCAGGCATCCGCCATACGCAGCGCCAGGAGGGCCGCGGCGATGCTGCCCTTCATGTCGGCGGCGCCGAGGCCGTGCAGCCGGTCGCCCTCGCGCGTCAGCGCAAAGGGATCGCGGGTCCAGCCGCGGGCCGGCGGCACGGTGTCGGTGTGGAAATAGAGGCCGAGCGCCGGCCGCCCCGTGCGCCGCCTGGCCAGCAAATTGACGCGTTCGCCGCGCGCCGGCCCGCCCGGCACCCGCCACAGCGCCTCCGGGACGCTGACCCGACGGGTCTGGAGGCTGAGCGGCGCGACCAGCTCCTCCAGCAGCGCCGCGAAGGCCGGGTAGCCGGTGCCCGGCGGGAAGGAGGTGTCCACCGCCACCATGCGCGCCAGCGCCGCCACGGCGCCCTCGACATCCTGGGCAATCCGGTCGAAGGCGGCGGCGAGCGGGGCGGGTGTCGGGTTCGGCATTGTCCTGCGACGGCAGTTTTCTCTATTCTATAGAGAATTAAGCGGAGCCAGCATGCGGCCTGTCAAGAGCGAACCGAGATCCGACGCCGCCGTTCCCCTGCGGTCGGACAGCCCCTTGCCCGTGCCGCTCTATGAGCATGTGAAGCGGCTGATCCAGGAAGGGATCATGCTAGGCACCTGGGCGCCGGGCGCCGTGCTGCCCGGCGAGGTCGCCCTGGCCGCCCAGTTCGGCGTCGCCGTCGGCACCGTGCGCCGGGCGCTCTCCGACCTGGTCACGGAAGGGCTGCTGATGCGCCGGCGCAAGACCGGGACCGTGGTGACCGGCCGCGCGCCGCTGCACAGCCTGCGGCATTTCTTCCAGTATTTCCGCCTGCACCGCGCCGATGGTGCGCTGCTGCAATCGGAGACCACGCTACTCCGGATCGAGCGCGGCGCGCCCACCGCGGCCGAGGCCGGGACCTTCCCCGAGGCCGCCGCAGGCATCATCCGCCTGCATCGCCTGCGCCGGATCGACGGCCGGCCGGTGATGCATGAATGGATGGCGCTGCCCGCCGCCCGCCTGCCCGACTTCCCGGACGCACCGCCGGCGCTGCTCTACCGCTTCCTGGTGGAGCGCTACGGCATCCGCGTCTCGGCGGTGCGGGAGAGCCTGACCGCCGCGCTGGCAAACGAGCGGGACCTATCCCTGCTGGAATTGTGCGGTCCCGCGGCGCTGCTGGTGATCGCCGAGACCGCCTATGACCAAACCGGTGCGCCGATCCTGCTCTGCGAGCACCGCGCCGTGACCGACGGCGTCTGCTACCTGCACGAGATGCGCTAAGGCCGATTATCCACGCGCGCGCCGAGGTTCCGCCCTTAACCGCGTTGCTGCAGATGGCGCCAGATGTCGGCGTCGCGGTTGTAGAAATCCGGGCGGAACTCCAACCTGCCATCGGCATCCGCAAACGCGGTCTGGTAGACCACGAATACCGGCACCGGCGTCGGCAGGCTGTTCCGGATGGTGCCGCCGATCGCGATCCCCTGATGAATTGCGTCGATCGGCTGCTGCATCAGCAGGGCAGCAAATTCGAGCGGGTTCTGCACCCGGATGCAGCCATGGCTGATGCGGCGGTTGTCGCGGCTGAAGAGATGCTTGTCCGGCGTGTCGTGCAGGTAGACGTCGAACCGGTTCGGCATGTCGAACATGATCAACCCGAGCCCTGCGTTGGGGCCCGGTTGCTGCTCCACCTCGCCATTGTCGCGCATGACCATGTTGTTGCGCGTCAGATAATGCGGGTCGCGGCTGATGATTGGCAGGATTTCAGCGGTAACGATGTCGCTCGGGATCACCCAGGGAGGGTTGAAGAAACTGGCCTCGATCATGGCGCGAAACTCAGGGCTCTGATTGCGCTGAGCATCATCGCCGACGACGACCCGGGTCGAGAAAATCGGCTGATCGGCGCGATAAAGCACCAGCCGTTGGTCAGCGACGTTGACCCAGGCGCGGTCCGCCGGCAGCGGCCGTGGCAACCAGCGCTGGCGCTCGAGGTTCACTTCGATCTGGCGCAAGCGGCTCGCCGTGGCGCTGCCGCCGGCCGGGGCGCCCGGGCGATACCGCCGCAGCGCCTGGCGCAGCGCCTGATAGGTCGGCGTCGTCGGTGCCAGGGCCTCGATTGCTGCCGCCGGATCGGGGCTGCCGATCGCCGTATCGAGCGCAGCGGCCACATCGGTCGGCTCAGGCGTCAGGGCCTCGCCATCTTTTCGGCGCTCAACCGGCACGGCGCCGAAGGCCAGCGCGCTCGCATACGACAGGAAGGCGTCCGACAGCAGCAATTCGCGGCGAAGCGGCGGAAACGTCGCTCTGCGCAGCAGCAAGCTGGCATGAAACCGCTCAGGGTCCAGGCCGTGATCGCCGGCGCGCAACACGGCATCCACCAGTGAGTCCGCCTGTGTCTGCCGGGTCGTCCATACGGGCTCGAAGCCATGGCGCGCATAGAAGCGCCGCAGCAATCCTGCATTCAGCCGTTCACCAGCGACGACCAACTCAGGCGCGTCGTCGCTCAAGTCGCGGAGTTCAGTGTCGGCAGGCAGTGCCTGCACGGGGACCGCTTCGCGCTCCGGATACGCACTGCACGCAGAGAGCGCACATGCCGCGGCGAGAGTGGTGCGCCGGGACACCGGGACCTGGGCGAAACTCAGTTGCTCCTCGCGATCAAGGCCGACCTTCCATCGCAGCGCGCGCAATATTCCACTCCTCACGCAACTGTCAGTTTGACTCCGTGCCAAGAATTGCTCTTCATTCCCGTGCTGTCCATGCCATCCAACTATGGAGAATCAGATGCTCGCCATTTCCAGGCTGGTGGCTTGCCGCAAGCTGTTCCGCAAGGCGGCAATGATCGTGGTTCCCGTGGCGCTCCTCGCGGCGTGTGCGCAGCAGCCGCCCCCGCCGCCGCCGGCGCCGGCCTATGTGCCTCCGCCGGCCCCGGCTCCGGTTCCGCCGGCCCGAGGCTAAGTCCCGGATCGCGCCAATCTGCGGACCCGCTGAGCCATCCACCTCAGAGCATGGTCGCTTCAAGTTGAAGCGACCATGGCCGCAGCCTACCGAGCGCGATCAGCCGCGGCGGACGCCCCAGAATAGGGGGTGCCCGACGCGAAGCCGGAGAGGTCCGCGCGGTCGGCCTGCAGCCGGCGGCATTTGCCACCGTGGTCTGCCGGTTGTGGATCCGTGTTGCGGCGGCGTCAGCCGCCGATGTCGAGCCAGCCGCGATCGCCGTCGATGCGGAGCCGCGTGCCGAAGGGTTCCGACAGCGCGGCGAAGCGCTGCAGGATGCCGGCACCCTCCTCGCCGGCCGCAAGCCGCGGCCGGCCGCGGCGATGCGCCGCCTCGCCGAGGCCGAGGCTCACCGGGTGGATCTCCATCCCGACGAGATCAGCGCCGTCGAAACGGCAGACCGGCATGACGCTCTCCCAGAAGCGTCGGTCCGCCGGGAAGCCCTTGGTGTCGCCCGCGGTGCGCTGCCGATAGACTTGGCCGGGCGTCATCATCGGGCTGGCGCGGAAGCGCTCGTAGGAATCAGCGGGGATGCGCGGCACCAGCTCGTTCTGGCCGATGAAATTGCCGAGGCTGTAGAAGATCGGCTTGCCCTTGTGGATCTCCATGCCCCGCAGCAGATGCGGGCCGTGGCCGACGACGAGGTCGGCGCCTTCCTCGATCATGCGGCGGGCGAAGGGGGCGATGAACTCCGCCGGCTCCTCCTTGCTCGCGCCGGCCTCATGCGCATGCAGGCTGACCAGGACGATGTCGGCGGAGAGCCGCGCCTCCCTGACCCAGCGGGCGATGTCCTCGACGTCAGTGGCTTTCGCGCTGGTGCGCAGCGCCGTCTTCTCGGCGGGGCGGAAATTCATGGCGCCGATCGGCAGAACTTCGGGATCGGCCGGCGGGAAGCCGAAGCCGAGCTTGATGATCTCGCGGCGCTGCCGCTCCAGCCCGAGCTGCTCGGCGATCGCACGGAGCTGCTCGAGCTGCGCCGGCGTCACCTCATGCATGGTGTCGTAGCGCAGCGGGTTCAGCCCGGGGCGGCCTGGCATGTCCGCGCGCTGCGCGCCGGCCTCCTGTCCCTTGGCGAAGGTGGAGGAGCAGGAGAGCAGCGCGACTGTCGCACCCGGATGGGTGTGGTAGGCGGGTCGCCGCGCATCCTCGAGGTTCGGGCCGATGCCGGCATAGGTTAGACCGCGCCGTTCCAGCGCGTCGATCCCGGCGCGCAGGCCGGAGATGCCGTAGTCGAGGCAATGATTGGTCGCGGTCGCGAAGAGGCTGAAGCCGGCCTCGGTCAGCTCGTCCAGCACCCAGGCCGGAGCGCCGAAATGCGACCCGCCGCTCTCCAGCGCGGGGTCGCCCCGGTAATCGTTCGGCACCACCTCCAGATTGGTGAAAGCGAGATCGGCACCGCGGATCAGGTCAAAGAGCGGCGTGAGCTCAGGATCGACGCGGCTTCGCAGGCGGCGCTGCAGGATGCTGTCACCGGTGAGCGCCAGGCGAAAGGGCGATGTGCTCATGTCAGATCGCGACCTCCGCCGGCACTTGCCAGGCCATATCAGGATCAAGCGGCCAGATCGGGCGCGGGATGTGGCGGAAGGGCACGCGGGTCAGCACCGGTGTCACCAGCCCCGGCCCGTCGATCTCGAGGATGCGCTCATCGGGGAAGATATCGTCGAAGCCGGCGCGGAAATGGCCGCGTGACTTCACCACGATGCCGCGCAGCGCGCGCAGGTCGATGCCGAGATGCTCCAGCATCGCGGTGTCGAGGCACTGATGGCGGATGGAGACGAAGACCACGTCGATCCGCCCCTCCAGCCGCAGCCAGGCGGTGGCGCCGAGCGAGATGCGCCGGCCGCCGATGGTGCCGCGCCGGCCGACCACTTCGCCATCCGAGAGGCCCATCACGTCAGCTTCGGCACTGAGCCGGTCGCTGCCGGGCGTCGTCTCGTCGCGGTTCAGCACCGCCGTGAAGCGGGCGCCCCTGCCGAGCGCGTGCGCCTCGGCGGCGAGCGCCGGATCGAAATGGATGGCGAAGGCCGTCCCGGTGACACCCGCGGCGAGGAAGGCCTTCAATACAGCCGTGGTGTTGCCGCGGGCGCCGCCACCGGGATTGTCCGCGACATCGGCGAAGAGCAGCGGCGGCAGGGCTGGATCGTCGCAGACCGCCTGCAGCCGCCATGCGGCCGTCTCGATCGGCATCAGCTTCGCGACCAGCTCCCCGCGCCGCGACCAGAGCAGGTCCGCGAGTTCCTTCGCCACGGCATCGGCCGCCGCCTGGTCGCCGCGGCTGGTGACGATGACGCTCATGCCGTTCTTCGGATTGTCGCCCATGCTGAAATTGCCGAGCACGGAGACGTTCAGGATCGGGCCCTTGCTGAGCTCCTGCCCGCGCGCGATCGCCGCGCCATACGGGCCGCGATCGGACAGCAGCGCGACCGAGGGCGGCAGGATCGGCAGGCGGATGAAAGCCTTCGCCGTCTTCACGCCACCGAGCAGCTCCCGCATCGCACGCGCCGCTTCCTGGCCGCGGGCGCGCATGTCGGTGTGCGGGTTGGTGAGATAGGCGATCAGCAGGTCGGTCTCCTCGACCATCCTGCGGCTGACATTGGCGTGCAGGTCGAGGGTCGAGACCACCGGCACATCCGGCCCGACGATGGCGCGCACGCGGGCGAAGATCAGCCCTTCCGGGTCGTCTTCCACGGTCGCGCAGGCGGCGCCGTGGGATTCGATGTAGACGCCATCCAGCGGCAGCGCCGCGCGCAGCCCCGGTTCCACGACGGCGAGGAATTCCTCCAGGAAGGCCTGGTCGGCCGGGCCGCTGGCGCCGGCGCTGGTGGCGGCCAGCGGGATTGGCGTCCAGGGGCCCATCGCGTCCATCGCCTCGACGAAGCCGGTGATGCCGCCGGTGTCGCGCGGCCGCTCCGCGCGGGCATCGTCGAGGATCGCCTGCCCTTCCAGCCAATGCTTCTGGCGGAACTCCTCCCGCGTCGCGGCCGGGGCAAAGCCATTGGCCTCCAGCATGAAGCTGAGCAAGGCGATCCGGGGAGCAGCAGGCATAGTGGGCAGGCTTCCAGAGAACTCGGGTCGGCGGAGACTGCGCCATCCGTATCCAAAAGCAACCCGCTGCGCCCCCCGGTTGCAGTCACCGGCGCTGGGCCATTCGCCTGGCGCGTGGCTATGCATGCGCATTCTCTGGATAAGCCGGCGACGGCTCTGCATCATCGGGACGCTGGCCGCATCCGCCCCACACCCGATGCGCCAGACAAGGTCGAGTGACGGAGATAGTTCATGTCCGACGATATCGCCGCCCGCATCGGCGCCTTCCTGGCCGGTGAACGCGCGCGGCAGACGGAATTCCTCGCGGCGCTGGTGCGCACGCCCTCCGACAACCCGCCCGGCGACCTCGCCGGCGCGGCGGAGGTGGCAGCGGCGCTGCTGGAGGGGCTTGGCCTGACGGTCGAACGCCACGCGGTGCCGGCGGACGCCGCGGCGAAGCACGGCCTAGCGTCGGTGACCAACCTGGTGGTCCGCCATCGCTTCGGCCCGGGGCCCACCATCGCGCTGAATGCGCATGGCGATGTGGTGCCGCCGGGCGAGGGCTGGACGCAGGATCCCTATGGCGCCGCCATCGTCGATGGCTGGATGTATGGGCGCGGCGCCGCGGTCTCCAAATCCGATTTCGCGACCTACACCTGGGCACTGCTGGCGTTGATCGCCTCCGGCGCGGCGCTCGGCGGCGCGGTGGAGCTGCACTTCACCTATGACGAGGAATCGGGTGGCGAGATCGGTCCGCCCTGGCTGCTCGACCAAGGCATCAGCAAGCCGGATTTTGCGATCGGCGCCGGCTTCTCCTACGCCGTCGTCGACGCCCATAATGGCTGCCTGCACCTGGAGGTGGAGCTGCGCGGCCGGTCCGCCCATGCGGCCAAGCCCTGGACCGGGGTGGATGCGCTGGAGGCGGCGAATGCCGTGCTGTCCACGCTCTTCGCCTGGCGCCGCGGACTGACGGGGCGGGTCTCCAAGGTGCCGGGGATCGGCGCACCGCAGCTCACGGTCGGGCTGATCGAAGGCGGCATCAACACCAATGTGGTGCCGGACCGGGTCGTCTTCCGCCTGGACCGCCGCATGGTGCCGGAGGAGGCGCCGGCGGAGGTCGAGGCGGAGCTGCGGGAGATCATCGCCGAAGCCGCCTCCGGCTTTCCCGAGGCGCGCTGCGCGGTGCGGCGCATCCTGCTGGCGCCGCCGCTGACGCCGCTGCCCGGCAGCGGCCGCCTCGCCGCCGCGCTGGCGAAACATGCGACGCGGGTGCTGGGCGAGCCGATCGGCGTGAGTGGCGTGCCGCTCTACACCGATGCGCGCCACTACGCCGCGCGCGGCGTGCCGATCGTGCTTTATGGCGCCGGCCCACGCAGCATCGAGGAGGCGAATGCACACCGCGCTGATGAACGCGTGCCGCTGTCGGATCTCTTCGCCGCGACGGAAGTCGTCGCGCTGGCGCTGGCGGATCTTATGTCCGTGGGCTGAACCGTTGTCGTTGGTACCAGGTAGCAAAAAGAAAAGAATGGGGGTGCGGGGGAAATTCCTTTCCCCCGCTCTTCCTCACACCACCCGAAAGTTCTGGAACTGCCAGGGATCTTCGCGATCCACGCTTTCCGGGAACAGCTTCTCGCGCCCTTCGAGCGGCGTCCAATCCGAATAGGCGCCGACGACGTCGCCGAGATAGGGCGCGCAGATCTCGAGGATGCGGGTGTGGTCGAGGCTGTCGGCCTCCACCGGGCCGCGCTCCGGGTTCTCGATCGCCCAGATCACGCCGGCGAGCACCGCGGCCGTCACCTGCAGCGAGGTGGCGTTGTTGTGCGGCGCCACCCGGCGCGCTTCCTCGATCGTCAGGCGGGAGCCGTACCAATAGGCGCCCTTCGCATGGCCCATCAGCAGCACGCCGAGCTCGTCCATGCCGGTGACGATCTCGTCGACCATCAGCCGCTTCTCCGGCTGCATCTCCCAGTTCTTGCCGGCGAGCTCGTGCACCGAGAGCACCGCGGCGTCGCAGGGGTGGTAGGCGTAGTGGCAGGTCGGGCGATAGGCGACCGAGCCGTCGCCGTTCTTCACCGTGTAGTAGTCGGCGATCGAGATCGCCTCGTTGTGGGTCACGAGGAAGCCGTGGAAGGGGCCTTCCAGCGGGGTCCAGGTGCGCACGCGGGTGCCGGCGCCGGGGCGCAGCAGGTAGATCGCGGCGTCGCAGCCGAAGCCGTGGCGGCGGCCATCCTCGGGCAGCGCCTTCTCATGGCTGCCCCAGCCGAGCTCGGCCGGCTGGTTGCCTTCGCCGACGAAGCCGTCGACCGACCAGGTGTTGACGAATTCGCCCGGGCGCTTCGGCTGGTTGGAGGCCTGGGTGTCGCGCTCCGCGATATGGACCACCTTGACGCCGAGCGACTGCGCCAGCGCGGCCCAGCCGGCGCGATCGGCCGCTGCCGGCGCCGTGACCGGCTTGCCGGTGTCGCGCGCGATAGCGAGCAGTGCCTGCTTCACGAAGTGGGAGACCAGGCCCGGATTGGCGCCATGGGTCAACACGGCGGTCGGGCCGCCGGGCGGCAGCGCCAGCACGCTCTCGCGCAGCGCGTAGTTGGAGCGCTGGGAGGGGGTTAGGGTCGGGTCGGTGTAGAGACCACCCCAGGGCTCCACCACGGTGTCGAGGTAGAGGCAGCCGAGTTCGCGGCAGAGCTCGATCAGCGCGACCGAGGAGACGTCGACCGAGACGTTCAGCAGGAAGTCGCCCTTGCCCAGCAGCGGCGTCAGCAGCGCGCGGTAGTTGTCCCGCGTGGCGGCAGTTTCCTGGAAAGCGATGCCGTATTCGGCCGCGACCTCGCGCCCGCGCGGCTCGGCGGTGACGATGGTGATGCGCTCCTTCGGCATCTGGATATGGCGCAGGATCAGCGGCAGCACGCCCTGGCCGATGGAGCCGAAGCCCAGGATGACGAGGCGCCCGTCGAAACGGGCGTGGATGGTGTCGAGGGACATCTGCGGCACTCCTGCACGAAAACAACAGCATAGGGGCGGGGCGGCCGGGAAGCCGCTCCGTCCCTGTGACAATGAGAAGGCGGATCAGGCGGCGCGGATACGCCGGGTGGTCAGGCCTGGGGTCTCGAGCAGGGGCCGGTCGCGCACCGCTTCGATCCGGGGGGCGGCGAAGCCGTTGAAGCCGGAGCCGAGGCAGGCGCCATAGGCGCCGAGCTGGCCGATTTCGATCCAGTCGCCCTCCGCCATGTCGGCAGGCAACGGAAAGGGGCCGCGCATGGCGTCCGCACTGTCGCAGGTGGGGCCGAAGAAGCTGTAGTCGACCAGCGGCGCCGCGCTGGCACGGAGCGGCCGCACCGGGAAGCGGAAGCCCGGCACGCCGGCATCCGACAGCGTCCCGTAGATCCCGTCATTGATGAACAGCGCGTCGCCGCGGCGTGCCTGCACCTGCACGATGAGGGAGGCGCCGCCGGCCACCAGGGCGCGGCCGGGCTCGGCCCAAAGCTTCGTTCCCGCCGGCAGCCTGGCCTGGGCGTAGCCGCGCGCGATCGCCGCCATGAAGGCGGAGAGTGCCGGGGGAGCCATGTCCGGATAAGCGACCGGGAAGCCGCCACCGACATCGACGATCTCGACCGCGACGCCGGCGGCGCGCACCACCTCGCCGGCGGCCAGCAGGGCGCGGGTGTAGCTCTCCGGCTCCATGCACTGGCTGCCGACATGGAAGGAGAGGCCGAGCCGCACCGCATGCGGGCGCGCGGCGGCGAGCAGCGCCGCCGCATCCTCCGGCGTCGCACCGAATTTGCCGGAGAGGTCGTAGCGCGCGCTGCCCTTCGGCAGCCCGAGGCGGACGAAGATCCCGAGATCGGCCGCATTGCCGGTCTCCGCCAGGATCTTGGAAAACTCCTCGGCGCTGTCGAGCACGAAGTCGCGCACCCCATGCTCGGCATAGGCCTCGCGGATCGCGGAGCGCGCCTTGATCGGGTGCATGAAGTGGATCTCGGCCGCCGGGAAAAGGCCGCGCACCTGCCGCACCTCGCCGATGGAGGCGCAGTCGAAATGGCGCACGCCGCCTTCCCACAGGGCGCGCAGCACCGCGGCGTCCGGGTTGCACTTCACGGCATAGAGCGTCTCGCCGGGGAAGGCGCGGCGGAAGGCGCGCGCGGTGTCGGCCAGCACCTCCGGGCGCAGGCAGAGCATCGGCTCCTCCGGGCGCGCCAGGGCGACCAGGTCATCGACGGCAGGCAGCAGGGCGGGACGGGATTTTTGCAGGCGCATGGGTGAGGCACTCACGGCGAAAGGTCGGGGCAGGACGGGGCGGGCTGCGCGGAAGCAGCGGGGCGCCGTCAGGCGAGCATCGGGCCGCGATGTCTCGGCATCGCGCCGTGCGGGAGTTCAGCGGACATGGCCACTTCCCTGTCTGTGCGCCGGCCCATGGCAGCCGGCCCCACCGAAAAGGACGCGTTCCCGTCGTTGCTGTGCCTGGGGGCGGAAACCCTGATTCCAGGCTCGCGGCACGTGCGATGGCGTCGAGCGGCGGGGATATGCGGCCCGCGCCCGGAAAATGCAAGGGCATTCGATCAGGACCCGGGGAAAATTACGGGACCCTGGCATGTGTTCGGGTGCCGGCTCCGGCCAAGCTTGGCAACGGCCGGTAACTCTCCGGTCACGGACGGGAGGAGCGTGATGACGTGAGGCCGCTCCGGCCGAAACGTCTGAATCACGCGATCAAACGGAAAGACGCGGGCCGATCTGGCAGAGATATTCCCAGGCGAGGGTGGCGGCGGCGAGTGCCGTGATCTCCGCCACGTCATGGGCCGGCGCGACCTCGACCACGTCCATGCCGCGCCAGTCGATGCCCGCCAACGCCCGGATCAGCGCCTGCGCCTGCCAGGAGGCGAGGCCGCCGATCTCCGGCGTGCCGGTGCCGGGCGCGAAGGCGGGGTCGAGGGCATCGATGTCGAAGGAGAGATAGGCGGGGGCATCGCCCAGCACCGCCCGCGCGCGATCCGCCACTGCGCTGACACCCATGGCATGGACATCCTGGGCCGAGAGCACGGTCACGCCGCGGGCCGGCGCCCAGGCCGCGACATCGGCCTGGACGGGGGAGCGGATGCCGATCTGGATCATGCGGCCCGGGTCGACCAGGCCTTCCTCGATGGCGTGGAAGAAGACCGAGCCATGGCCATAGACCTGCCCGAAGCTCTCCGGCCAGGTGTCGCAATGCGCGTCGACATGCAGCAGCGCCAGCGGCGCGCCGAGGCGCCGCTTCAGCGCGCGCAGCAGCGGCAATGTCACGCCATGCTCGCCGCCGAGCGCCACCAGATGCGGGATCGCGGCCGCCTGCTGCTCGATCAGTGCCAGACTCGCCTGGATATCGCCGAGCGCGATCGCGAAATCGCCGGCATCGGTGATCGGCAGCGTCGCGGGATCGACGCCGCTCACGGGATGCGCGCCATCAACCAGCATGCGCGACGCGGTCCGGATTGCGGCGGGTGCCGCGCGTGCGCCGGCCCGGTTGGTGGTGCCGATATCGAGCGGAATACCGGCGATCGCGAGCGCCGCCGGCTTCGGTCCGATCGGCAGGCCGAGGAAGCCAGGCGGCGTCGCGAAGGTGGGGGTCGCAGCCATTCAGGACGTGCCTTCAGGCGGCGGCCGGGCGCGGCAGCTTCAGCGTCTCGCGCAGGCGCTTCAGCATCGCGATCGCTGGCTCGTTCAGCTCCGCCTCGGGCCCGGCAACGGCTTCCACCGCGTTCAGCGCGCGACGACGCTCCGGCGCCTTGGGCAGCAGCGTGGTCAGGGCGGTCAGCGCCTCCTCCGGTGCCACGGCGACGATCAGCGTCTGCTCGCGGATCAGGGTCTGCCGCGCCTCCGCCGACATCTCGGCGAAGGGGCTCTCCCCGGTCAGCAGCGCGTTGGAGCGGGCGAGGCGGTCGCGGCGGACGCCGCCACGGGCGCGGGCGAGGAGGATCATCATCCGCACCACCGCCTCGGCATAGCCGCCATCGGCGATCCGGCCCATCGCGGCCTGCACCTCCGGCGTCTGCAGCAGCGCGGCCTGGGCGGGGGCCTCGATCGGCGTCGCGTCGTCGGTGATGCCGGCGGCCGCGAGGCCGCCATAGAGCGCGTGGAAGGCAACCTCAGCGGTCGCGTCGCGCATGTCGCGCCAACGGTCCAGGCCGCGCTCGACCGTGTCGGCAACCGCGCGTTCCAGCGCGATGAAGGCGTTGCCGGCATCGGCCGGGGCGCGATGCGCGCGCGCCATTTCCGCCCAGGCGGCGAAGGGCGCCATGAAGGGGTTGACCTTCTCCGACAGCAGGCTGCGCCGGGCGCGCAGCGGATGCAGCTTGCGGCGCAGCTCCGCGTTCTGCTCGGTCGCGAACTGGCGGATCAGCGGGCGCAGCGTCATGTCGTAGAGGCTTTCGGTCAGCGCACTGACCTTGGCAACCGCCGGGAAAGCCTCGTTCTCCGCATCGCCGGAGATGGCGCGGATATCGGCGACGCTGCGCTCCACCAGCTCCACCTGGAAGCCGGTGTTGAGGCCGGTGCCCTCGGTGCCGGTGATGCGCATCTCATAGAGGCCGGGCGCCACCGCCTCGATCATCTCGAGCGTATTGGCGATCTCGGCGTGTTCCTTCAGCGCGACCTTGCCGGAGACGAAGATACCGAGATGCCCGATATCGGTGTGCACCAGGTAGATGATGGTCTGGCCGCGCGTCTTGATCTCCTGCTCGTCATGGTAGACGTCGGCGATCCAGCGCAGCGCCTGGCCGGGCGGCGTGATGTTGTCCCCGGCCGAGGCGAAGACGATGACCGGCGAGCGCACGGCCCGCATGTCGAAGGCGGCCCCCGGCCCGGCGCCGAGCGTGCCGTGCGAGAAGCGGTTGCCGATGAACAGGTTCTCCACGATCCAACTGATCTCGTCGCTGTTCATCAGGTAGAAGCCACCCCACCAGCGCTCGAATTCCAGGAAGCGCTCGGTCTCGGTGTCGGCGTTCTGATAGAGGTTGAAATACTTGCGAAACCAGGTGTTGCCGGGCGACAGGCTCTCGAAGTTCAGCACCAGGTTGGCGCCATCGAACTTGCCGTTGCCGAGATCGGCCATCATCGCCGCCGGCCAGGCGCCGCCGGCGAGGCCGCCCAGGTAGCGCATCGGGTTCTTGCCGGTCTCGCCCGCCCAGTAGGAGAGGGGCGCGCCATTCAGCACCAGCGGCCCGGTCAGCTCGGGCTCCGCCGCGCCCAGCATCATCACCGCCCAGCCGCCCTGGCAATTGCCGATGACGACAGGCTTCGGCGCCTCCGGATGGCGGGCGCGGATCGCGCGCAGGAAATCGCCCTCGGCCGCGGTGATGTCGAGGATCGACTGGCCGGGCTCCGGGTCGCGGAAGAAGATGACGAAATAGACCGGATGGCCGCGGCGCAGCGCGACGCCGACCTGGCTGTCCGACTTGAAGCCGCCGATGCCGGCGCCGTGGCCGGCGCGGGGGTCGATGATGACGAAGGGGCGGAAGGCGTGGTTGATCGGCGCCCAGCCCTCGGGCGGGCGGATGGCGACCAGCGCGTAGTTGCAGGGCCGTGCCAGGGTGCGGCCGTCGACCACCATGTCGTAGTCGAAGACCAGCACCGGCGGGCAGCCGGCTTCCTCATGTGCGACGAAGGTGTTCCCGGCCTGGCGCATCGCGTCCCAGAACATGACCCAGCGCTGGCCGGCATCCACGGCATAGGCGGCGGCGTCCTGGGCGAGGGCGAGCGGCGTCTTCAGGAAGGGGGCGATCGGCGGCAGCGCGGGTGGGTGCGGCGCGAAGACGGGTGCGGCGCGCAGCGCGACCTCGGCGATGTGACGGGCCTGTTCGGCGGCACGGCCGGCGGTCTCGGCCGCGCGGGTAGCGATCTCGGCACCGGGCAGGCGGGGGGCTTGGCTCATCAGGGGGAACTCCTGGGCGCGGCTTGGCGCCACGCTGCATGCCATGCGCGCCTGGGCGGTACCAGCGCGGGCGGGAACAGGAAGCCTAGATGGGCATATGCTGCGGTGCAGCGCAAGCATAGCTGGATGACGCCTGAGGCGTCGGCCCGGCTGATGGTCGCGCGCGGGGCCGCGTTCGCGGCCCCGGGGCATTGCTGCGCTCGCCCGCAGAGACCAGTGGCGGCCTGCGGCCGCGGGTTGGTCTCGGCACCGGTCCTGGTCTCAAAGCGGTTGGCCGCGTACCACGCCGTCACGGATGAAGACGCGGAAGGACGTGGTGCCGGAGGCGTCGCCGGTGAGCGAGCGCCAGCGGCCGTTGGTGCAGAGAATCCCGCCCTGCGCCGGCACCGCCTCGAACACGACGGTATTGGGGTGACGGGTGCCGTTCGGTTCCACCGCCTCGAAATCAGTGGAGCAGACCGCCCCCGCCAGCACCGGGCGATAGCCGGCGATCATGATCCCGCCACCGCCGGTACTGGGGAAGGGATCCCGCAGCGGCGGCCATGCGCCGAAATCCTCGGTGGGCGCCTCCGCCGCGGCCGGCAGGGCGAGCAGTACGCAGAACGCGAAAACGGCGGGGCGGGGCATCGAGCATCCTTCTCGGTGGCGATGCCGCGATACGCGGCCGCGCCGCCGCTGGATGCATCCCTTTCGGCAGCAATGCGTCCCGCCCAGCCTGAACAGGGGGCAGCGGGACGGCAATGCCTAGTACGTCGCCTTTATGCCGATTTTACAGTCGTGGCATCAAGTTGGATGCCCAATTTACAGGCATGGATCGCTCGTTGCGATATCACTGCCGCGGGATAGGGCGACAATGCCGTGGCCGCGGGTCGCCATCGGGCGGCCTCCGTGCACGACGTGACGGCGCGGCATCGTTCTTGCTCCATCCTCGATGTTTGCTGAGCCGTGCCGATCCGAGGGTCGGGATGGCTCCACGAATGTCGACATGATTGCAAGGCAGGAAAGACCGCATGACAGTTCTCGCTCCATCCGCCCTTCTCGGCCGCCTCAAGCGGCTGCGCCTTGGCAGCCTGGCCGCCGCGGCTGTCCTCGCGTTCGGCATCGGCGCCGCGGCGCCCGCCAAGGCGCAGGTCGAACTGGGTGCGGGGCTGTCGCTGAGCGGCAGCGTGGCCGCCACCACCGACTACCTCTTCCGCGGCATCAGCCAGACCCGCAACCGCGGCGCCTTCCAGGGCACCCTGGAGCTCTCCCACGAAAGCGGGTTCTACGTCGGTGCCTTCCTCAGCACCGCGACCTTCCTCGCCACCAACGCGCGGCAGGAGCTGGACATCATCGGCGGCTTCCGCTTCGAGACCGGCCCGGTGAAGTGGGACACCTATGTCATCGGCTACACCTATCCGGGCTACACCGCGCAGCCCGGCCAGTTCGAGCTGTCCTATCTTGAAGTCGGCGTCCGCGGGACCGTCGATGTCGGCAACGATGTCAGCCTGACCGCGGCGATCAATTATTCCCCGAACTTCTTCGGCCGCTCCGGCTCGGGCGTCTATCTGGAAGGCGGTGTCGACTGGAAGATCCCGGGGATCGACGTGACCTTGGGCGGCCGCCTCGGCTATCAGTTCATCGACCGCTATCAACGCTTCGGCATCGCGAATGATGGCTACCTCTGGTACGGCATCACCCTGTCGCGTGACATCGCCGCGGGGTTCAGCGCCTCGGTCGGCTTCTACGGCACCGATTTGAGCGAGCGGGAATGCGGCGGCCTCAAGATCTGCAACGCCCGTTTCGTCGGGACCCTGACCTGGAAGTTCTGATGCGGCCGCAGAAGGCTTCTGCGTGATCGGCCGGCGGGGCGAGGCTCCCGCCGGCCTTTTTTATGCTAGGCATAGGGTCAGGATCGCGGCGGCCGCCCTTGGCCGCCACCGAGACAGGACCAGGGGCCCGTATATGGCAAAGGATGATTGGGAGATCCCGGAGACCCTGCAGCCCGACCAGGGCGCGCTCGGCTTCGATCTCGCCCGGGCGCTTTCAGCGGTGGTCTCGTTGCGGGCGCAGGTACCGGAGGACGGCTTCACCGCGCCGGTCCTCGGGACCGACCGCGAAGGCAGCGGCGTGCTGATCCGCGAGGATGGGTTGTTCCTGACCATCGGCTATCTGGTGACCGAGGCCGAGAGCGTCTGGTTGCGCTTCGGCGACGGGCGGGTGCTGCCCGGGGTGCCGCTGGCGATCGACCAGGAGACGGGCTTCGGGCTGGTGCAGTCGCTGGGCCGCCCGCATGTGCCGCCGCTGCCGCTTGGCGACAGCGAGGCGCTGCAGGTCGGTGCGGAAGCGATCCTGGCGGGCGGCGGCGGCCGGGCGCATGCGCTGGCCTGCCGGCTGGTCGCGCGCCAGCCCTTCGCGGGCTACTGGGAATACCTGCTGGAGGACGCGCTGTTCACGGCGCCGGCGCATCCGGCCTGGGGTGGCGCCGGGCTGATCGGGCCGGATGGGGCGCTGATCGGCATCGGGTCGCTGATCCTGCAGGAAGGCGACGAGAAGCGGCGCAAGGACCTCAACATGGTGGTGCCGATCCACCGCCTGCGCCCGGTGCTGGATGACCTGTTGACGCGCGGCCGTCCGGACCGCCCGGTGCGCCCTTGGCTCGGCCTCTATGCGACCGAGGATGAGGAAGGGGTGACCATCGCCTCCCTGGCTCCGGGCGGGCCGGCGGAAAAGGCCGGGATCCGGGCCGGGGACCGGGTGGTGTCCGTGGCTGATGCCCCAGTCGATGATCTGGCGACGCTGTGGCGCGCGGTCTGGTCGGTGGGTGCCGCCGGCGCGCGCGTGCCGATGAAGCTGGCCCGGCGCAGTGCCATGCGGCAGATCACCGTGGTCTCCTCGGACCGCACGCAGTTCCTGAAGGCGCCGCGGCTGCATTGAGACCGGCCCGGCCGCGCGACGCGGCCGGGTTTTCTTCAGGGGCGAACCATCAGGCGACGATCATGATGTCCGAGGCCGAGAGGTCGGCCCGGGGCAGGCGGGCGATGAGGACCGCGTCCTCGGCACCCGAGCCGTCGGCATCCCACCAGAGCAGCTTCGCGCAGTCGTCGAACAGGAACTGCCCGCTTCCCTCCCGCGTGGTCCCCTCCGGGAGCTCACCATTGGCATGGACCACGTCGAAGCGCCGACGGGACAGGAGGCCTTCCTCGAGATCGCCGCCGAAGCCCGCCGCCGAGATCACGATCCGGTCGCCCCAGCCGAAGTCGCGGATGACATCATCGCCTTCGGCGGCGGTGTCATAGACGAACGCGTCCGCGCCTTTGCCGCCGTACAGGATATCGCTGTCCGCGCCGCCCTGCAGCGTATCGCTGCCCTTGCCGCCCCACAGCCGGTCGTCGCCATCCCCACCGCGCAGCCGGTCGTCCCCGGTGCCGCCGTCCAGCTCATCACCGCCCGCATCGCCCGCCAGGGTGTCGTCGCCGCGGCCACCTGACAGGTCGTCGTCGCCACTGCCGCCACCCAGGACGTCGTCGCCGCCTTCGCCCTTCAGGCGATCATCCCCGGCATTGCCGGTGATGCGGTTGTCGAGCCGGTTGCCCAGGACCGTGGCACCGGCATCGCCGCGCAACTCGGCATCCTCGATCCCGGCCGCGAGCACCAGCCTGTCGTCACCGCCATAGATCGCGGTGTCGATGCCGTCGCTCGCCTTGGCGCGGGTCAGCGCTTCGGGATCGAAGACCAGGATGTCGTTGCCGCCCTGCTGATTGGCGAGCGCGATCGCGCCGTCGCCAGCCTTGAGCTGGTCCACGACCTGGCGGCCGCTGCCGGGGAAATCGGTGAAGATGCCGTCGAAGCCGGCCAGTGCGATCTTGACGTATTCCTCGACCGGCCGCTGCACGCTGCCATCCTGGTTGAGGAACAGGAAGGGCTCCTCGTCGCGCAGCGTGAAGACCACCACCTCGAGGCCGGCGTCATGCGCCCAGTCGACGATCGGCACCACCTCGCCGGTGAGCTGGTTGGTGATCGTCGCGATGCCGTCGCCGTCGAAATCGACCGGCGCCGCGGCCGGCGCGGTGAGGTAGATATCCTCCTTGTAGGGGCTGATCGCCTCCGCATACAGCGCGGCCATCGCCTGGAAGGCGGCGGAGGAATAGAGGCCGCCGCCGCCGATCTCGGCGACCGTATCCTTGGTCAGCGCGAAGTCGAAGCCGTCGAACAGGCTCGGGTCCGCGCCGCGCGCGGCATTGGCCGGGTCGAGATGGAACAGGATGTCCGGCGAGTAGTTGTTGAACATGAGCTGCACCAGCGGCAGGTCGATGCCGGCGGCCGGCATGATCCTGGTCTGCAACTCGATCAGGTTGGCGATCTCGAAGGACTGGATCGAGACCCGGGACGGATCGGTGAAGTCATTCGCGACCAGCGTGTCGACCAGCAACTGGCTGGTGTCGACATGGATCGGCGTGCCGTCGGCATAGCTGCCCGCATATTCGAAATAGGTCGGGTGCTTGGTCTCCGGGATGATGCCGATCTGGCGGCCGGTCTCGGCCTCGACCTGCTTCACGAGGTCGATCACCTCCTCCAGCGTCGGGATCCGGAACTGGTCATTGTATTCGGCATTCTCGGGCCGGACCTGCGGGATGCGCTCGCGGGCATAGAGCGTCTTGATCTCGGCGAGGGTAAAGTCCTCGGCGAACCAGTCGGTGACGGTTTCGCCCTCGATCACCTTGGTGGTGCGGCGATCGGCGAATTCGGGATGGTCGGCGATGTCGGTGGTGCCACCGAGCATCGGCTCATGGCGGACGATCAAGTGGCCGTCCTTGGTCACCACCAGATCCGGCTCGATCACGTCGGCGCCGTGTTCGATCGCCACGCGGTAGGCCTCCAGCGTGTGCTCGGGCCGCGAGCCGCTGGCGCCGCGATGGCCGATGACGGTCGGCGCGTCGCCGGAGAGCGTCGGGAAGCTCTCGTCGATCGTGAGGTCCACCGAGACCAGCCGGTGATCGGAGGCGGGGAAGCCGTTCGGCAGCAGGGCCGGGTCGAAGGTCCCCGCCAGCGGGAAGAGCGGGTCGCCCGTTTCCGGCCAGAATACCTGGGCGTCGACGGGCGTCAGGCCATTGGTGGAGGGCAGCACGTAATCGGCGCGCAGATTGCCGGGCGCGCCATCGGCGAAGTCGGCGGTGTCCTGCGCGGGATCGCCGCCATGGCCGGCATTGGCGCCGCCCTGCAGCGCCGCCTGCTCGGCGCCGCCCGGGCTGGTCGGCACCAGGCTGCTGTCGATGATGGGATTGTCCAGCAACTGGTTGATCGCGGTGTCGACGCTGTCGCCATCCTTCGGGTCGGCGTTCATGTCGCCCATGATGACGAAGCGGGCGCCGGCCTCGAGCCCGCCGGTATTGCCCTGGTCGTCATAGATGTAATCACCCTGGCCGGGGGTGACGTAGTCGCTGATGAAGCGGATCTCGTCGGCGTTGCGCAGCCCGTTGCGGTCCTCCGCGCCATCGAAGGTCGGCGGCGTCGGGTGTGCGACGATGATGTGGATCACCTCGCCATCCACCAGCACCGGGATGTCCCAGTGGCTCTTGGAGGAGAGGCGCATCACCGCGAGCTCCTCCGGCGAATACCAGTCCTCCGGCGTCGCCGTGGTGGGATCGTCGGGCAGGCGCGCATCGGGCATGTCCTTCCAGAGGAAGGTCTGGAAGCTGCGGATCTGGTCGTAGAGGATCTCGTGCTTCGAGTAGATCGCCATGCCGTACTGGCCGGGATAGTTGCCGAAGCCGAGGGCGTCGTCGCCATAGCCCGGCGCGCCCGGCGCCGTCACCGCCTGACCGTTGTTGTTGAGGTCGAAGCCGGAGGCGATGCCGGTGTTGGAGGGCGCGGTGAAGGCATAGCCGAAGTTGATCGGCGTGCCGCCGCCATCGGCGAGGCCGAGGGTGTTCTGGCCGACTCCCAGATAATTGTCGCGGAACAGGTCGAGCGCCTGGTTGTCGGGGACGTAGTCGAACTCGTTGATCAGCACGATGTCCGGCGCGTTGCGCTGGATGACCTCGGCCACCGTCCGCGCCTGCTGGTTGCCGGGTGTCGACAGATCCGCAACCAACTCGCCTTCGGCGCTGCGATTGAGCGACGCGTTGAAGGTCGCGACGCGGATCGTGCTCTCGGTCATGCTGTGCTTTCCCCTGATGCCGTCCTGGCACCCTTGTCGGGTGGACCATGCCGGCGGGGATGCGACGCATCGATGACGCCGGGATGTGCGTGTTATGAACCGCCCGTCACCTCCCGATGAGGTGATCGGGTACGATCAAGGCGTCCTGGGAAACGTCTCCGGGGCCGAGATGATTCCCGGTGGCGTCAGGGAAGACATCGTCGCGCGAGACGGGCGCGATGGCAGCGGAACGCTGAACAGATGATCCGCCCTGTCAGGAGGACGCGTCTCCGGCTGTCCGCGCCTGCTGACCGCTGTCATCGAGCAGGCTCACAAAAGCCTGCGCCAGGCGGGACGGCACCCTGTGCCGGGCGAGCACCAGGCTGACATCCAGCAGAGTGCGCGGGCGCAAGGGGCGGACCAGCAGACCTTGGGCGCGCGCCTCCTGCAGCCCGAACCCGTCGAGCACGGCGATGCCGGCGCCGGCCCGCACCAGCGCGCAGGCGGCCGCGGATTGTGAGGTCTCGATGGCGATCCCGCCGGGAAGCCCGGCATCGGCGAAGGCGCGCGCCAGGATGGCACCCACCGGCTGCTGTGGCCCGAGCGAGATGATCGCGTGCTGCCGCAGATCCATGGCGTTGAGGATCCGCTTGTCCTTCAGCGGATGATCCGGTGGCAGCGCACACCCGACCTCGGAGGCCGTCAGACGCCGCGCCTCGATCCGCCGGTCCGCGGCCGCACCGAGGATCAGGCCGATATCGGCGCGATGATCGGCCACCATGTTGATGGTCTCGAGCGCCGTGTAGCTGCGCAGCACGACCGAGACGTCGGGGCGCGCATCGCGAAACGCCTTGATCGCCGGCGGCAGCATGGTGGTGGTCAGCGCCGGCACCGAAGCCACGGAGAGCTGACCCGAGCGGCCGGCGCGCAGATCATCTGCCAGCCGCTGCATGTCCTGCAGCGCCGTGAAAGCACCGATCAGCTCCGGCAGCAGCGCGTGCGCCTCGGCCGTCGCGATCAGGCGTTTCCGGTATCGGGTGAAGAGCGCGAAGCCGAGCCGCTCCTCGGCCTGATGCAGCATCTTGCTGGCGGCCGGCTGGGAGATCCGCAGCGCCTCCGCGGCGGCGGTGACGTTGCCGCACTCCATGACGGCACGGAAGACCTCGAGCTCGCGCAGGTTCAGCGTCATAACCACTTGTCTATGATATCGGGAAAACTGCTTATTTGACAGCATGACCGAGGATGCCGAGCGTGCCGTCGCGCCAGAACGCGATGGGGGAATACGTGCGGATCGTAGGGATCAACGGCTACCACGCCGGCTTCTCGCCGACGCCGGCGCTCGGCAACGCTTCCACCTTCATCCGCCGCCGCGACTTCCTGCTGGTCGAGCTGGTGACCGATGCCGGCATCAGCGGCTGGGGCGAGGTCTTCTCCTCGCCCTTCGCCGCGGCCGCCTTCATCAAGGCGAAGCTCGCCGGCCTGGTGCTCGGCCAGTCGCCGCGGGACTTCGGCCGCCTCTGGCGTTCGATGCTCGGGACCCTCGGCTATGACCGCCGCGGCGCCGCGATGATGGCCGTCTCCGCCATCGACATGGCGCTGCATGACGCGGCGGCACGCGCCGAGGGCATCAGCGTCGCGGCGCTGCTGGGCGGTGTGCTGCGGAGCCGGATGCTGGCCTATGCCAGCGGCCCCTTCATCGCCGAGCAAGGCGGGCCCTATGCGCATTACGGGGAGCATGTGGAGGGACTGCTGCGCCGCGGCTTCCGCGCCATCAAGCCGCGCGCGGGCGTCAGCCCCAGGGCGGATGGCGCCATGGCCCGAGCATTGCGGCAGCAGGTCGGCGACGACGTCGCGCTGATGGTCGACATCAACCAGGGCTACACGGTCGGGTCGGCGATCGAATCCGCGAAGCGGATGGAGGAAGCCGCCCTGCTCTGGATCGAGGAGCCGCTGCAGCCGGAGGACATTCCGGGCTACCAGGCGGTGGCTCGCGCGGTGCCCTGCGCCATCGCCGGCGGCGAGGCCCTGGCCAGCCTCGCCAGCTATCGCGACTTCCTGCAGGCCGGCACCTTCTCGGTGCTGCAGCCGGACCTCACGGTGTGCGGCGGCTTCTCGGGCCTGGCGCGTGTCGCGGCCCTCGCCGAGGCCTATGACGTGCCGGTGATGCCGCATGTCTTCGGCACGGTCGTGAACTTCCACGCCGCGCTGCAGATGGCGGCGCTGCTGCCGGCGCGCCGCGGCGGCGGGCCGCTGCCCTATCCCTTCATGGAATGCGACGTGACGCCGAACCCGCTGCTGACCCTGCTCGGCACGCCCGAACTCGCGGCGGACGGCACGATCGGCCTGCCGGAGGGGCCCGGCATCGGCATCGCGCTGGATGGCGCCGCCTTGGCGCCCTGGCTGACCGAGCACTGGCACCTCGCCCTCTGACGCAGCCCACGAGACGAGACCTGCGAGCGGCAGGCAACAGGGAGATACGGATGGATGTCATGATGATCCGGCGGCGCGGCCTGCTCGGCATCGCCGTCGCGCTGAGTGTTGCGCGGCCTGGCGCAGCCCAGGATTTCCCTGCGCGCCCGATCCGGCTGATCGTCCCCTATCCGCCGGGCGGCGCCACCGACATCACCGCGCGGCTGCTGGCGCAGGAGCTGCTGGCCTCGCTCGGGCAGTCGGTGGCGGTCGAGAACCGCGGCGGCGGCGCCAGCGTGACCGGGACCCAGGCCGTGGCGGTGGCAGCGGCGGATGGCCACACGCTCGGCGTCGTCGACACCGCCTTCGCCGTCAATCCCGGCCTGCTCCGCAGCCGGCTGCCCTATGACACCAGGCGCGACTTCACCTTCATCTCCCTGCTGGTGACCTCGCCCTTGGCGCTCGTCGTGCCTGCTGCAGCGCCGTGGCGGACGGTCGCGGAACTGGTGCAGGCGGCCAAGGCAAGTCCCGGACAATTGGCCTTCGGCTCGGCTGGGAACGGCACCGCGATCCACATGGCGGGCGAGCAGTTCCGGCAGGCCGCTGGCTTCACCTATGTGCATGTGCCCTATCGTGGCGGCGGGCCGATGATCACGGATCTGATCTCCGGGCGCATCCAGCTTGCCTTCGGCACCATCCCGGCGACCGCGGAGCATGTCAGGGGCGGGCGGCTGCGGGCGCTGGCGGTCACGGGCACGGCCGCCTCGCCGCTGCTGCAGGGCGTGCCGAGCATGGCGGAGGCCGGGCTGCCGCAGGTCGATGCGGCGCTGATGAACGGGCTGATCGGACCGGCCGGCTTGTCGCCCGCCGTCACTGAACGCCTCGCCGCCGCAGCGCGCGCTGCACTGGAGGTCCCCGCGACGCGGTCCCGCCTGTCCGAGCTCGGCTTCGATGTCATCGGCAGCACGCCCGCCGCCTTCCGCGACCGGATGCTCGCCGAGATCGCGCAATGGGAGCGCGTGATCGCGGCCGGCGGCATCGAAGCGGACTGACACAATCGGCGTCCCGGCGGCTCACGGGAGCAGGCGCAGGGCGGCGCGATCTCCGTCGGATGGAGTGGCTGCCGACGCCTGACGCGCCCCTGGCGCCAGCGGGAAGCTGAACAGCCGCCCGGTGCCCAGCAGCAAGGCGCGGCCGCCGCGCGGGAAGAGGCCGGCGATCGCGGGATCGCTCACCTCGAGCCCACCTGTATAGGCACCGAAGGCGGGCAGCAGCACGCGCCTGATATCGGTGACGAAGCAGGGGCGAGTGACGAAGCCGGCCCGCGTCGGCATCGCGGCCTTGGGATGCAGATGGCCGGCGATCTCGGCACCCTTCGCGGGCCGAGCCCCGGGGATGTGGCGGAAGGTGAAGGGACCATCGACCAACGCCTCGGCGGCCTCGCCCGGCAGGTCGCGCGGTGGCGCCGGGTCGTGGTTGCCGAGCAGCCAGGTCAGCGCCAGGCCCGAGACCATATGGGCGAAGCCCTGCGCGATGGTGGGCGCGAGCCGCGCCGCGCCCTGGCCGTCGTGAAAGCTGTCGCCCAGGAAGAGCAGCCGCTCCGGCCGGTGCCGGCGCAGCAGCAGGCGCAGACGCTCCAGCGTCTCGGCGCTGTCATAGGGTGGGATGAAGCGGCCGCGGGCAGCGAAGTGGCTGCCCTTCTCCAGATGCAGGTCGGCCACGACCAGGAGGCGCCGCGCCGGCCAGACCAGCGCGCCGGCGGGATCGAGCATCAGCCGCTCCCCGGCGATGTGCAGCGGCGCCAAGCTCATGCGCGGAGCGACTTCGGCACCGGGCGGCTGGTGCGGTTGCGGCGCTGGCGCTTATGGGCCGGCCGGTCCATGTCCCGGGCACGGATGCGCACGCCCTCGACGACCTCCGCCAGGGTTTCGGCGAAATGCTCCTCGCCGTCGGTCGCCCCCTCCACCAGCGCGGCGGCCTCGGCGAGCAGCGCGTCCTCGGCGCCGCCGGACACCCATTCATGGCCCTGCTCGATCAGCGCGGGGACCGCCAGCGGCGAGACGCGGTCGAGGCGCATGTGGCGGATGCGGCCGCGGGCGCGCGCCAGGATCATCGCGATGCGGCGGACATCGGTGAGGCCGGACGCGGCCTCGGCACGGGTCGCGCGCAGCAGCACGTGGTCCGGCTCGTGGCGGCGGAGCACGTCGTAGATCAGATCGGCGTTCATGGTCATCTGGCGGCCCGACTTCTCCTGGCCCGGGTGGTGCTTCTCGATCAGCCCCGCGATGGTCGCGATGTTGCGGAAGCTGCGGCGGAGCACGGAGCTCTCGGCGATCCACTCCTCCAGCGGCTCGCCGAGCAGCTCCTCGTCGAAGAGTGGCGCCACGTCCAGCGGCTCGAAGGCGGACCAGATCGCGAGGATGTAGTCGGTCGCGACATAGCCGAGCGGACCATAGCCTGCGCGTTCCATGCGCCTGGTCACCAGCATGCCGAGGGTCTGGTGCGCGAGCCGGCCTTCGAAGCCATAGGCGACCAGGAACCAGCGGCCGCCGCGCGGGAATGTCTCGACCAGCAGCCCGTCCGGATCGGGCAGCGCGCTGCGGTGCTGCTGCATGCGAAGCCATTCCTGCACAGGCTCCGGCAGATGCCCCCAGCGCCTGGGATCGGCGAGGAGCATCCGCACCCGCTCGGCGAGATAGGTCGAAAGCGGCATACGCGCGCCGGCATAGACCGGCACCCTGGGCTCGCCCTCGCCGCCGCGGGTCACGACGCAGGCGAGCGCATCCAGCGCCTCGTAGCGCAGCAACTGACCAGCGAAGAGGAAGCAGTCGCCGGGCACCAGGGTGGAGACGAACCATTCCTCCACCTCGCCCAGCACCGGGCCGCCGCGCAGCCGAACCTTGACCATCGGGGTCTCGACGATGGTGCCGAGATTCATCCGGAGCTGCCGCACGGCGCGGCTGTCGCGCACATGCACCAGCCCTTCGGAATCGCGGAACAGCCGACGAAAGCGGTCATAGGCCTGCAGCGCGTAGCCGCCATCCTCGACGAAACGCAGCACGTCGTCGAAGTCGCGGCGGGAGAGCGCGGCGTAGGGGCCGCAGCCGATGACCTCGGCGTAGAGGTCGTCCGGACGGAAGGGACCGGCGCAGGCCATGGCCAGCACATGCTGCGCCAGCACGTCGAGCCCACCGGGGCGGGGCGGCTCGCCATCCAGCTCGCCGGCCGCGACCGCTTCCTCGGCGGCGACGCATTCCACCACCTCGAAGCGGTTGGAGGGGGCCAGGATGGCGTGGGACGCCTCATCCATGCGGTGATTGGCGCGGCCGACCCGCTGCAGCAGGCGGGAGACGCCCTTGGGCGCCGCGATCTGGATCACCTGGTCGACGGCGCCCCAGTCGATGCCGAGGTCGAGGCTCGCGGTCGCGACAACCGCACGCAGCCGACCTGCCGCCATCGCCGCCTCCACCTTGCGGCGGGTCTCGATCTCCAGGCTGCCGTGATGCATGCCGATCGGCAGCGCATCCTCATTGAGCCGCCAGAGCGCCTGGAAGCAGAGCTCGGCCTGGGCACGGGTGTTGACGAAGACGATCGTCACGCGCGCCCCTTTGATGCGCTGATAGACCTCCGGCATCGAGGCGAGGCCCATATGCCCACCCCAGGGCAAGTGGCCTTGCGGCAAGAGCAACTCCAGCGCCGGCGGCGCGCCGGGCGGCGCGGTGACCAGGCGCACGCCCTCCGGCCCGCCGGTCACGGAGAGGAAGGCGCGCAGCGGATCGGGATGCGCGACCGTCGCCGACAGCCCGACACGGCGGGCATCCGGTGCCAGGGTGGCAAGACGGGAAAGGCAGAGCGCCAACTGGTCGCCGCGCTTGGTGCCGGCCAGTGCATGCACCTCATCGACCACGATGGCCGAGAGGCCGCCGAACAGTTTTCCCGCATCGGCCAGCGTCAGCAGCAGGGTCAGGCTTTCCGGTGTGGTCAGCAGGAAGTGTGGCGGGGCTTCCCGCTGCCGGGCACGGCGGTTCTGCGGCGTGTCGCCGGTCCGGGTTTCGATGCGGATGGCGAGGTCCATCTCCTGGACCGGCGCCATGAGGTTGCGGGCGATGTCGACGGCCAGTGCCTTGAGCGGGGAGATATAGAGGGTGTGCAGCCCGTCGCGCGGGTTCGCATGCAGGTCCAGGAGGCTCGGCAGGAAGCCGGCCAGCGTCTTGCCGCCGCCGGTCGGCGCGATGAGCAGCGCGCTCTCCCCGGCCTGCGCGGCGTCTGCCAGCGCCGCCTGGTGCGGCCGCAGCGACCAGCCGCGTCCGGCGAACCATCGGGCAAAAGGTTCCGGCAATGTTCTCATGGGCCCACCCGGTATGGACCGGAACCGGGCGTCGGGGGAAGGGGCCTCATACCAGCGGGCCGGTTTGCTGAACCGGCCCGAGGCCGCGAATGCGGCCCACCGGTAGTCCGGCGTCACGCCGGAGGCGTGCTCCTCGCACGACGCCGAGGGCGGCGGATGCCGCCCGCCCGGCGTCTGAGGGGGCCCTCGATAGAGGCCACGGACATCAGCCCAGGCGGGGGTCGAGCCAGGGCGGCGGCGGGGGCTGGTCCGGATCGGGGCGCCAGGGGGTTCGGAGCGCCTCGGCTAAGGACAACGCGACGCCGAGGCCGGGGCCGGCGGGCAGATCGGCGGCGCCGTCCCGGAAGGCCAGGGCATCGCCGCCCTCGACGAGCGTGAAGAAGCGTTCGGTCTCGCCGAACTGCACTTCCAGAGGCAGGAGGTTGGGCAGCGTCGCGCAGAGATGCAGCGAATGCGCGTGGCAGACCGGTCCTGTCGGGTTGTGCGGCGCGATCTCCACTCCGGCCGTCAGAGCGAGGGCGGCGATGCGGCGGATCTCCTCATGGCCGCCGGCATGCTTCATGTCCGGCATCAGCACGTCGTAGCAGCCGGCCTCGATCAGCGGGCGATAGGCTGCGAGGCCGGAGAGGGATTCGGCGCCGGCCAGCCGCATGCCGCGGTCATTGGCCATGTGGCGCAGGCGGCGGATCTCGGGGTGGTTGGCCTCGGCCACCGGGCATTCCAGCCAATAGAGACCGAAGGGGGCGAGGTCGCGCAGCAGCGCCGCCGCGCCGCCGGGGGAGAAGCGCCAATGCGCGTCCACCATGAGGTCCGCGGCGGGGGCGGCCTCCCGCACCGCGGCGATGCGCGCGAGGCCCTCGGCATAGGCGGCGCGCTGGCCGACGGGGTCGGTGGCGGCATCCTGCCAGACCATCGGCTCGAAGGGCGCGAGCTTGATCGCGGTGAAGCCGGCCTCCAGCGCGCGGCGGGCGGCCGCGGCGAAGCCCTCTGGCGTGCGGGGCGCGGCGCCGCGGTTGATATTGGCGTAGAGCGGGATGCGGCTCCGTAGCGCGCCGCCGAGCAGGGCGTGGATGGGCGCGCCGGCGGCCTGGCCGGCGATGTCCCACAGCGCTGCCTCGAAGGCGCTCTGCACGGTCTGGGCGACGAGGCCGCCCGGGGCGTGCGGCAGGAGCTGACAGAGGCGGTTGCGATGCTGCGGATCGGCGCCGCGATGCCGGGCCGCCAGGCGCGCGGCCTCCGCGGCGAGGCCGGCTTCCTGATTGGCGAGGGTGCATTCGCCGAGGCCGGTGAGGCCCGCGTCAGTCGCGACGGTCAGGAAGCACCAGATGGTCTTCGGCGTCACCTGGACGGGGTGGAAGCCGATGGCGGCTATTCTCATTTAGATCACTCCGCGCGAATGCCGGTGCGGGCAACGAGCCCTTTCCATTGGCCGATATCGGCTGCAATGCGAGCGCCGAATTCCTCCGGCGTTGAGGCCACCAACTCGCCGCCGAGCCCGCGCACCCGTTCCTGCATGCCAGAGGTCGCGCGCAGCGTGACCAGCGCCTCACGCAGCCGCGCGCGGATCGGCGCCGGCGTGCCGCGCGGCGCCAGGATGCCGTTCCAGGCGAGCGTCTCGAAGCCGGGGATGCTGTCGGCGACCGGCGGCACGTCGGGCAGGCCGGGCCAGCGGGTCCGCGCGGTGACGGCGATGGCAGCGAGCTCGCCACGCTGGATATAGGGCATGACATTGATCAAATTGGCGAACATCAGCGCCGTCTCGCCGGCGATGAGCGACTGCGCCATGGCCGGCGTGCCGCGATAGGGGACATGCACCACCTCCAGCCTTGCCGCCGCCTTGAACAGCTCCATCGACATATGCGCCGACGACCCGACGCCGCCCGAGGCGTAGTTCAGGGCGCCGGGCCGGGCGCGCAGCGCCGCGATCAGCCCCGGGACGTCGCCGACCGGCAGGATTCGGCGGTTGACCACCAGCACGTTCGGCCCCTGCACCAGCAGCGAGACCGGCTCGAAGGCGGTGGCGAGGTCATAGGGCAGGTCGGGATAGATCGCCGCGTTGATGCCGTTGGAGCCGGCATTGCCGAACAGGAAGCTGTAGCCGTCGGGGGCGGCGTTGAAGGCGGCCTCGACGCCGATGCGGCCGCCGGCGCCGCCGCGGTTCTCCACCACGAAGGGCTGGCCGAGGGCGGCCTGCAGCGCGGGCGCGATCAGCCGGGCGATCGTGTCATTGCCGCTGCCTGGCGCGTCGGGGAGGATCAGCCGGACGGGGCGGCTGGGCCAAGCGCCGGCCTCTGGCCCGGCGGCGCGCGCTGGCGCCGCGAGGGCAGGCAGGGCCAGGCCGAGCTGCAACAGGCCGCGGCGCCGGGGCATGGACGGCTTCTCCCAGGTCATGCGCGAGCCTGTGGCCGCGCGGTGTGACAGGCAAGACCCTGGAAAGCGCCGCCTGATTCCTCACATCCGATGGATGCCCCATCCCGCCACCTGGCTGCGCGTGACCGAGGCCGGGCTCTATTGCGACCCTGGCGATTTCCATATCGATCCCACCCGCGCGGTGCCGCGCGCCGTCATCACCCATGGCCATTCCGACCATGCCCGCCCCGACCATGGCGCGGTGCTGGCGACGGCGGAGACGCTGGCGATCATGCGGGCGCGGATGGGCGACGACCGGGCGGGTGCTGCGCAGCAGGCGATGGCGCCGGGCGAAGGCGTCATGCGGAACGGCGTCGGCATCCGGCTGGTCCCCGCCGGGCATGTGCTGGGCTCCGCGCAGGTGGTGCTGGACTGGCAGGGCAGCCGGGCCGTGATCTCCGGCGACTACAAGCGCCGCCCGGATCCAACCTGCGCGCCCTTCGAGCCGGTCGCCTGCGATGTCTTCGTCACCGAGGCGACCTTCGCGCTGCCTGTCTTCCGCCACCCGCCGGTGGAGCAGGAGGTCGCGAAGCTGCTGGAGAGTCTGCGGCTGTTTCCGGACCGGGCGCATGTCATCGGGGTCTATTCGCTCGGGAAATGCCAGCGGCTGATCGCGCTGCTGCGCCGCGCGGGGTGGGAGCGGCCGATCTATCTGCACGGCGCGCTGATGGCGCTCTGCGCGCTGTATGAGGAGCTCGGCGTGGCGCTCGGCCCGCTGCTGCCGGTGCCGTTGAGCAAGCGCGGCGCGCCGCCGACATTGGCTGGGGAGGTGGTGCTGGCGCCGCCCTCGGCCGAGACCACGCCCTGGGCGCGGCGGCTGGCGGAGCCGGTGGTCTGCGCCGCCTCCGGCTGGATGCGGGTGCGCCAGCGCGCCAAGGCGCGCGGCATCGAGCTGCCGCTGATCATCTCCGACCACGCCGATTGGGACGAGCTGCTCGCCACCTGCGCCGAGGTGGAGGCGCCGGAGGTCTGGGTGACGCACGGGCGGGAGGATGCGCTGATCCACGCGCTGTCGCTCCGCGACGTGCGCGGGCGGGCGCTGCACCTGGTCGGCCTCGGCGAAGAGGATGAGGGCGAAGCGGCGCCCGTGGAGACGGCGCCGGCATGAGCATCCCCGCCTTCGCCCATCTGCTGGAACGCCTGGTCTTCACGCCGGGCCGCAACGCCAAGCTGGCGCTGTTGCGGAACTGGTTCGCGGAGCAGCCGGATCCGAACCGCGGCATCGGCCTCGCCGCGCTGACCGAGGAGTTGAAGCTCGCCACCGCGAAGCCGGCGCTGCTGCGCGACCTGGTGGCGGCGCGCACCGATCCCGAGTTGCTGCGCCTTTCCTATGACTATGTCGGCGACTTCGCGGAGACGGCGGCGCTGATCTGGCCGGATCCGCATGGCAGGAACATGCCGCCGCCCGACCTCGCCGAAGTCGTCGAGGCCATGGAGCTGACGCCGAAAGCGGATCTGCCAGCGCTGATAGCGGATTGGATGGACCGGCTTGATGCCAATGGCCGCTTCGCGCTGGCGAAGCTTGTGACCGGGGGCCTGCGCGTCGGCGCCTCGGCGCGGCTCGCGCGCACCGCGCTCGCGGAATGGTCGGGCAAGGAGGTGACCGAGATCGAGGAGGTCTGGCACGGCGTCGCGCCGCCCTACATCCCGCTGTTCCGCTGGCTGGAAGGGAAGGGGCCGCGGCCCGATCCAGGCGCGGTGCCGATCTTCCGCCCGCTGATGCTCGCGCACCCACTGGAGGATGCGGATGTCGCGGCGCTGGAGCCTGCGGCCTGGCGCGCCGAATGGAAATGGGACGGCATCCGCGTGCAGCTCTGTGCAGCACCCGGCGGCGCGCGCATCTTCAGCCGCGGCGGCGAGGACGTCACCGCCGCCTTCCCGGAGATCGCCGCGGCCCTGACCTTCGAGGCGGTGCTGGACGGCGAGCTGCTGGTGATCCGCGGCGGCGCGGTCGCGCCCTTCGGCGACCTGCAGCAGCGGCTGAACCGGAAGGTGGTGACGCCGAAGATGCTGCGCGACTACCCCGCGGGCGTGCGCCTCTATGACCTGCTGACCGAAGGGGCCGAGGATCTGCGCCCGCTACCCTTCGATCAGCGCCGCGCTCGGCTGGAGGCCTTCGTCCTGCGGGAGCAGCCGGCGCATATGGACCTGTCGCCGCAGATCGCCTTCGCCTCGGTCGCGCAGCTCTCGGCGATCCGCGACGGGGCACGTGCGGCCTCGATCGAAGGGCTGATGCTGAAGCGCGCCGACAGCCCCTATGTCGCCGGGCGGCAGAAGGGGCTGTGGTGGAAGTGGAAGCGCGACCCGCTGACCATCGACGCGGTTCTGATGTACGCGCAGCGCGGCCACGGCAAGCGCAGCAGCTTCTACTCCGACTACACCTTCGGCCTGTGGCGCCCGGATGGAAATGGCGGGGAGGAGCTGGTGCCGGTCGGCAAGGCCTATTCCGGCTTCACCGATGAGGAGCTGGTCTTCCTCGACCGCTGGGTGAGGAACCACACCACCGCGCGCTTCGGCCCGGTTAGGGAGGTGGAGAAGGGCCTGGTGCTGGAGGTCGCCTTCGATGCGGCGCAGCGCAGCACGCGGCATCGCTCCGGCGTCGCGCTGCGCTTCCCGCGCATCGCGCGCATCCGCCGCGACAAGCCGCCGGCGGAGGCGGACCGGCTGGAGAATTTGATGCTGCTCGTACCTGATCGCAGCGCAGCGGATTGACCGCGCCCGCCTTGCATGGTGCGCTCCGCGGAACCGCAGGAGGAAACACCATGCCGCTCGTCACCAACCATGTCCGCAAGCGTCTGGAAGCGGGCGAGCTCGCGCTCGGCTTCGGCGTCCATCACCTGCGCGGCTCCGCCGTCGGCATGCTGGCCAAGGCCGCCGGCTATGACTGGTTATTCATCGACATGGAGCATGGCGCGACCTCCGTGCAGGAGGCGACGCAGATCGCGATCGCGGCACTGAACCAGGGCATCACGCCGATCGTACGCTGCTGCAAGGATGCGCTGTTCGAAGGCACGCGGGCGCTCGACAACGGCGCCATGGGTGTTGTCGTGCCGCATGTGGACAATGCCGCGGAGGCGAAGGCCGTTGCCGCCGCCTACCGCTTCCCGCCGGTCGGCACGCGGAGCTGGGGCGGCCCACCCTTCGCCTACAACTTCGCCTCGCCCAGCCCGGCTGAGGCGCAGGTGGAGCTGAACAAGGACATCTTCATCACGGTGATGATCGAGACGCCGGAAGCGGTCGAGCGGGCGGATGAGATCGCCGCCGTCGCGGGCATCGATAGCCTGATGATCGGCACCTCCGACCTCACCGCCTCGATGGGGATCGCGGGCCAGATCGGGCATGCCGATGTCCGGGCCGCCTATCAGAAGGTCTCCGACGCCTGCCGGAAGCATGGCAAGGTCATGGGCATGGGCGGCGTCTATGACGAGGTCTACGCCCCCCAATACATCGCCCTCGGCGCCCGCTTCCTGCTCTCCGGCTCCGACCACAACCTGCTGCTCGCCGGCGCCGGCCAGCGCTCCAAGTTCCTCCGCGGCCTGCAGCCCGCCTGAGACCTTCCGCCCCCCGGAACCAAGCGGCCGCAGGCCGCCACCAGCCTCTGCGGGGCGAGCGCAGCGATGCCCCGGGGCCGCGAATGCGGCCCCGCGCGCGACTGGCAGCGGCGCCGGGCACGCCCCGACAGCGCGAAAGCCAAGGCCGCGCATGCGGCCGCCGGCGCCTGAGGCCGATAAAGGACTCGATGCCCCGGGGCCGCGAATGCGGCCCCGCGCGCGACCGCCAGCCGCCGCCAACGCGCCCTGACAGCGCGGAAGCCAAGCCGCTGGAGGCGGCGCCGGCGTCTGAGGCCTGTAATAAGACTTATTCTCATTCAACTTGCGAGGCGTTCGCAGCTAGGCTATCCCTCCGGCTCTTGCCGGGGGATAGCCATGCACCGCCGTAGTTTCGTTCATCTGGCCGCCAGCGCCTTCGCCGTCTCGGCGCTGGCATTTCCTGCCTTGGCGCAGGCGCCATCCCAGGAGCTGAACATCTATTCGGCGCGGCATTATCCGACCGATCGGCAGCTCTATGACACCTTCACGCGCGAGACCGGCATCCGCATCCGGCTGGTCGAAGGCGATGCCGACCAGCTCGTCGCCCGCGTCCAGAGCGAGGGGCGCAACAGCCCGGCCGACGTCTTCATCACCGTCGACGCCGCGCGGCTGGCGCGTGCCAAGGAAGCCGGCATCCTGGCGGCGCACGGCTCGGCACTGATCAACCAGCGCGTCCCCGAAGCGTTGCGCGACCGGGACGGCACCTGGTTCGCGGTGACCCAGCGCGGCCGCGTCATCATGTACGACAAGGAGCGCGGCCTGCCGCAGGGGCTGGCCCGCTACGAGGACCTGGCGGATCCGCGCTTCCGCGGCATGATCTGCGTCCGTTCCGGCAGCCATCCCTACAACGCCGCCATGGTCGCCAGCATCCTGGCCGCCGACGGCGCGCCGGCGACCGAGGCCTGGGCGCGCGGCCTGGTCGCGAACTTCGCGCGGCCGCCGCAGGGCGGCGACCGCGACCAGTTTCGCGCCATCCCCTCCGGCCAGTGCCAGATCGCGATCTCGAACACCTATTACCTCGGCCATTTCGGCCGCTCCGAGAGCGCAGAGGACCAGGCGCTGTTCCGTCGCATCGGCGTGATCTTCCCGAACCAGGGCCAGGGGGATCGCGGCACGCATGTGAACATCTCCGGCGCGGCGCTGGTGACCACCGCGCCGAACCGCGCCAATGCGGTGCGCTTCCTGGAATACATGACCGGGCATGAGGCGCAGGAGATTTTCGCGCTGGCCAATATGGAATACCCGGTGGTAGCCGATGCCCCGCTGCATCCGGCGCTGCAGGCCATGGGGCGCTTCCGCGCCGAGCCGGTGAATGCCGAGCGCCTGGCCGCGAACGTGGCCGAAGGGCTGCAGATCATCCAGCGCGCCGGCTGGCGCTGAGCGGGGCCGGGGAATAGCGCGGCATGTATGTCTGCATCTGCAATGCACTGACCGATCGGCAGATTGGCGACGCGATCTGCGGCGGCGCCAAGCGGCCATGCGAAGTCTACACCGCCTGCAACAGCAAGGCGCAGTGTGGCGGTTGCACGCGGACGATCCTGTCGATCCTCCGCCAGGACCCACAGGAGGCCAAGGGATCCTGACCCTTGGCTAACTGCCTGAGAATGCTTGTTAACTGCGATCGCCAGTTTTGGGCGATCTGCGGGCAGGCTGTTACGCTTCCTTGCAACCGGGGTGACGCGGACGCTATGCCAAGCCTCTGACAGGAGGCCCGGCCATGCTGCGCGACCCGAAGGTGATCGAGCACCTCAACACCCAGCTCACCAATGAGCTGACGGCGATCAACCAGTATTTCCTGCATGCCCGCACCTTGCGCCACTGGGGCGTCACGTTGCTCGGCAAGAAGGAATACAAGGAATCGATCGAGGAGATGCATCACGCCGACTGGCTGATCGAGCGCATCCTGTTCCTCGACGGCCTCCCCAATGTGCAGCGCCTGAACAACGTGCTGGTCGGGCAGAGCGTCCAGGAAATCCTCGAATGCGACCAGAAGCTCGAGGAGAAGGCGATCAACGACCTGCGCGAGGGCATCGCCTATTGCGAGAGCGTGCGCGACTTCGTCTCCCGCAATCTGCTGCTGAAGATCCTGTCGGATGAGGAGGAGCACGCCGATTTCCTTGACCGGCAGTTCGACCTCATCAAGCGGATCGGGATCGAGCGCTACACCCAGCTCAACAGCGCCCCGGCGCCCGACCAGGACGAAGGTGGCGCCAGCTCGGATTGAGTGGGCCGCCGCGCCTGTCGGGCGACCGATTCAGGCCAGTTGCTGGCCGGCGACCAGCCGGCCGACGATCCAGGACACGATGGCGATGATGATGGCGCCAAGAAAGGCGGCGCCGAAGCTGGCGATCTGCATGCCGGGCATCAGCTTGGCGGTCAGCCAAAGCATTGCGGCGTTCACCACCAGGATGAAAAGCCCCAGGGTGAGAATGGTGAGCGGCAGCGACAGCACCAGCGCGATCGGCCGGATCAGCGCATTGACGATGCCGAAGACGACCGCTGCGATGATCATGTTGAGCGGGCCGCTGAAGCTGATGCCGCTGATCAACTGCGTCGTGCACCAGAAGGCGAAGGCGGTGACCAGCGTGTGGATGAGGAAGCCCATCGCGATCGATTCTCCCAGGGGTGGGGCCGGTAGCGCAGCCGGGTGGAGCAGACCGGCGGACACGGGAATCCGTCCGTGCCGTGAAGCCGGGGAAAAGACCACCCCGCCGCGGTCACGTTGCCGCCAGCCCGCTGGCTAAACCACCTCGCGCCGCCGCCGCATCGCCCGCGTCAGCACGATGATCGGCAGCAGGCCGACCAGCACGATCAGCAGGGCGGAGGTGCTGGCCTCCGCCAGCCGTTCGTCGGCGGCCAGCGTGTTCACCCGGACGGCCAGGGTATCGAGGTCGAAGGGCCGCACGATCATGGTCGCCGGCAGCTCCTTCATGGTGTCGACGAAGACCAGGATGGCGGCGCTCAGCAGCGCGCCCCTGGTCAGCGGCAGCTCCACTTCCCGGACCGCCTGGCCGGGCTTGCGCCCCAGCACCCGGGCGGCGGCGGTCAGCGACGGCTTCAGCCGGGCGAGGCCGGATTCGATCGCGCCCTGCGCGATCGCCAGGAACCGGACCACATAGGCGAAGAGCAGCGCCGCCATGGTGCCCGAGAGCAGCAGGCCGGTGGAGACGCCGAGATGGCGCCGCGCCCAATCATCCACCGCATTGTCAAAGGCGCCGAAGGGCACCAGCACGCCGACCGCGATGACCGAGCCCGGGATCGCATAACCGAGCCCCGCGATGCGGGAGGCGGCGGCGCGCAGCCTTCCCGGATGCAGCCGCGCCGCCCAGGCGAGCAGCGCCGCGACCGTGACGGCCAGCACCGCGGCGCCGGCCGAGAGCGTCAGCGAATTGATCGCGAAGGGCAGGAAGCGGTCGGGCGCCAGCGGATCGCCGACCTCGACCATCATCGCCAGCAGGGTGCCACCCGGGACGACGAAGCCGAGCAGCACCGGCAGCAGGCAGGCGATGATCGCGGCCGGCTGCCGCCAGCCGGAGAGCCGCACCGGGCGCAGCGGCGGCTGCCGCGTGGTCATCGGGTGATAGCGGCGGCCGCCGCGGGTCAGCCGCTCGGCCAGGATCAGCAGCGCCACGCAGCCCATGAGGCAGGCGGCGAGCTGGCTGGCGGCGCCGCGGTCGCCGAGGCCGAACCAGGCATCGTAGATCGCGGTCGTGAAGGTGCGGACCGCGAAATGCTGCACGGTGCCGAAATCGGCCAGCGTCTCCATCAGCACGAGCCCGAGCCCGGCGGCCAGCGCCGGCCGCGCCAGCGGCAGCGCCACATGCAGGAAGGTCCGCGCCAGCCCGTTGCCGAGCGTGCGGGAGGCTTCGAGCAGGCAGACGCTCTGCTGCAGGAAGGCGCTGCGGCAGAGCAGGAAGACATAGGGGTAGAGCACCATCGCCAGCATCATGGCCGCACCGGGAAGCGAACGGATCTCCGGGAACCAGTACTGGCCGTAGTGCAGCCCGGTGGTGTCCCGGATCGCGGTCTGCACCGGGCCGGCGACGTCCAGCAGCCAGGTATAGGCATAGCCGCAGACATAGGCGGGCATGGCCATCGGCAGCAGCAGCGCGACCTCCAGCGCCGCGCGGCCACGGAATTCGCAGGCGGTGACGATCCAGGCCGAGATGACGCCGGCGCTGCCGGCCATCAGCCCGACCAGGAGCGCGAGCAGGGCGGAGTTGCCGAGCAGCTCCGGCAGGATGGTGGTCCAGAACTGCCGCCAGACCGCGCCGGTCGGCGTCGCCGCCATGACCAGCACCGCGATGATCGGCCCCGCGATGCAGAGCGCCACGGGAAAGGCGAGGGCGGTCCAGAACGGAGCGCGGCGCCGGCGGAGCGGTGGCGGCACGGGCGTCAGGGTGATGGCGACTGGATGCGACATGTTTGCAACTCCGCTACCATGGAAGCCGGCGGAGCGGGAGCGGGGAGTGGCATGCGGCGCTGGACGTGGATCCTCTTCGGGATGGTCGTGGCCGGCGGTGCGACGGCAGCGCCGCCCGATCCCCCGGCCGACCCTGTCGCGGCCGACGCCATCCGCCTGATCGAGCAGGGGCGCCCCGGCCTTTCGGTCCCGATGCTGGAGGAGGTCCTGGCGAGACGGCCCGGCGATCCGGACCTACTCACCTATCTGGCGCTGGCGCTCCGCATGGAAGGCAGGCGGCAGGAGGCCGCGGCGCGTTACGAGCAGGCGCTCGATCGCGACGCGGCGCATCTGCCGGCGCTCGCCTATCAGGGCGTGCTCTTCCTGCAGATGGGCGATCGGGCGCGGGCGGAAGCGAACTTCGCCCGCCTGGTCGCGCTCTGCCCGCAGGGCTGCCCGGAACGCGAGGACCTGCGGCGTGAGCTCGCCCGCTGAGGGGAGAGCCGAGCGGCGTCAGCCCGGCGTCCAGACCGGGGGCGCGACGCTGCCGACCTGCTCCAGGATGCGGCCATAGGCCTCCGGCCGGCGATGGGCGGCGAAGTTGAAGATGGTGGTGCGGCCGAGGGTGCAGTCGTCGAGGTTGCAGTCGGCGGTGATCAGCTCGTCGCCCCAGCTCGTCGCCTGGGCCATGATCTCGCCCTGCGGGTTGACGATGATCGAATGGCCGAACAGCTCGTGCCCGTCCTCGGTGCCGCCCTTGGCCGTCGCGACGCCGAAGCAGGCATTCTGGTAGCAGCCGGCGCGGACCGAGAGGTGCGAATGCTCGACGCGCAGGTGGTGCGCCTCGAAGCCGCGGTTGTCCATGTTGAGCGACGGCGTGTTGTATCCGAGCATGACGATCTCGACCTGCTGCAGCCCGAGCACCCGCCAGGCTTCCGGCCAGCGGCGGTCGTTGCAGATCAGCATGCCGATATTGGCGTCCGTCCCGCCGATGGGGGCGCGGACCACCGGGAAGCCGAGGTCGCCCACCTCGAAATACCGCTTCTCCAGGTGCTGCACCTTGCGGATCGGGTCGAATTCCTTGTGCCCCGGCAGATGCACCTTGCGGTACTTCAGCGCGATCCCGCCCGAGGGATGCACATAGATCGCGGTGTTGAAGCGATGGCCGTCCGGGGTCTTCTCGGCATAGCCCAGGTGGAAGCCGATGCCGAATTTCTTCGCGGCCTCGAACAGCGGCGCTGTCTCGTTCGACGGCATCGCATGCTCGTACCAATTGTCGGCCTTGCTGATGTCTTCCTCGTACCAGCGCGGAAAGAAGGTGGTCAGCGCCAGCTCGGGGAAGACCACCACCTCGACGCCGCGGCGATGCGCCTGCTCCATCAGCCGCACCATGCGGCCGACTGCGACGTCGCGGCCCTCGGCCTTCTGGATGGGACCGAGCTGGGCGGCGGCAAGGGTGACGCGGCGGGACATGGCGGTGGCTTCCTTCGCAGATGCGGGGTGCATGGGAGCGCGAGCTTGCCCCGGTGACAAGCGCGCGCCGTTGCGGCATTTGGCGCAGCAGGAGGAAACCGCCCATGACCTCGCATCCGATCGGCCGCAGGGCCGCGCTTACCCTTGGTGGTGTCGCGCTCGCCGCGCCGGCGCTCGCGCAGAGCGGCGGCTATCCGAACCGCCCGATCCGCATGGTGATCCCATTCCCGCCTGGCGGCGGCAGCGATATCCTCGGGCGCCTGCTGGCACAGCGGCTGGGCGATGCGCTCGGCCAGCCGGTGGTGCCGGAGAACCGCTCGGGCGCCGGCGGCAATATCGGTACCGACGTCGTCGCGAAGGCGGCGCCGGACGGCTACACGCTGGTCACCGTGTTCAACACCATCGTGGTGAACCAGTTCGTCTTCCGCTCCATGCCCTTCGACCTCAGGCGCGACCTGGCGCCGGTGGCGCGCGTCGCGCTGGCGCCGACGGTGATCGCCGGCGGGCCGAAGCTCAGCGCCCGGAACCTCGCGGAGGTGGTCGAGATCACCCGCCGCCAGCCGGGCACCCTCAATCACGGCACGCCGGGGCTCGGCACCATCACCCACGTTTCGGCCGAGCTGATGGACAGTATGTCCGGTGGCAAGCTGACGCATGTGCATTATCGCGGCACCGGCCCGGCGGTGACGGCGGCCGTCTCCGGCGAGGTGGAGCTGGTCTCGGCGCCCTGGTCGGCGGTCGAAGGGCTGGTGCGCGGTGGGCAGCTCCGCGCGCTCGGCAGCCTCTCGGCCCGGTCCTCGCCCTTGATGCCCGGCGTGCCGACGGTCGCGGAGGCGGCGAACCTGCCGGGCTATGCGGTCGACAACTGGGGTGCGGTGCTGGCGCCGGCGGGGACGCCGGCGCCGATCCTGGCGCGGTTGCAGGACGCGCTGCGGCAGGCGATCGACACGCCGGAGGGGCGCCAGGCGCTGGCGGCGCGCGGCATCGAATCCGACTACGGCGACGCCGCGGTCCTGGCCCGCACCATCGAGGAGGATACCCGCCGCTGGGAGCCGGTGCTGCGCGCGGCGAATATCCAGGTGGAGTAGCCTCTGCTGAGCGAAGCGTGATTGGAACGATATCGCATCATGTCCTATGCGGGGCTTCTGTTCTGACGCCGCATGGAGATGGATGATGCTGTTCCCGCTCAAGTTCCGTCCGAAGGACTCCTACAAGGAAGGGATGCGCCGCTTCGGCGCCAATCGTGACCATGGGCGCCGCAAACATGCCGGCTGCGACCTCTATGCGCCGATCGGCACCCCGGTCTTCGCGGTCGCGGACGGCACGGTGATCGCCGCCTATCCTTTCTACCTCGGGAGTTGGGCGATCGAGGTCGATCACGGCACCTTCGTCGTGCGTTATGGCGAGGTGAAGCCGAAGGTCGCGCCCGGGATCAAGGCCGGCGCAAAGGTGGCGGCGCGTCAGTTGCTCGGCGAGGTCGGGCTGCTCAAGGGCCTCAAGATGAGCATGATCCATTTCGAGATGTTTTCCGGCGCGGCGAAGGGCCCGCTGACCGTGAAAGGCAACCCGCCCTATCAGCGGCGGAGCGACCTGATGGATCCGACGCCCTTCCTGGATGCGGCGGACATGCAGGCCGGCAAGCCGCCGAGCCCCTGCTTCTGGTTCCCCGGCCTCCAGACCGGCGGGCGCGGCTTCGGGCTGGATGCGGATAGCCGCGTCGGGCTTGCCCATGGCGGCGGCCAGTTCGGCTTCACCAACGGGATGTGACCCGGGCGCCTCCAAGGGCCGCGCCGCTCAGCGCGGCCCGAAGCGCCCGCCCTGAGCGCGCCAGGCGAGGGCGCCGCCGAGGGCGCCGCCGAGGCCGAGCGCCATCATCGTCATCTCCGGCCTGGGCAGAGTGTGGGCGGCCACATAGGCGGCGGTGAAGCCCGTCACCAGGGCGACCGCCACGGCGATCAGGAGTTGCCGCGCCCCAGGGCGCGGCGGCGCCGCCGCCGATGGTGCCTGGCGAGACGGGCGGGGCGGCCGTTTGATCCAGTGCCGCGGCGGCCGCGCGGCGCCGCGCGGCCCGCCGCGGCGCCGGTCATGTGCGCTCATGCCTGGTCCTGGCGCGCTCACACCTCACCCAAATAGCTCTCGCGATGCTGGCGCTTCACGAAACGGCCGACGCCGGGCACCGCCAGCACCCGCGACCCGTCCCAGATCGGATGTCCCCGCAGGAAGGTGGCGGCGACGCGGGCCTTCATGGCGCGGCCGTGATAGGGCGACCATCTCGCTTCCGGCCGGTCCTGGATGCTTCCTTCGTCGAAGGTGAAGTCGCCCTTCTCCAGCACGAGGAGGTCGGCGTCCGCGCCGATCCGGATGGCGCCCTTCTTGGGGAAGAGGCCGTGGAAGCGGGCCGGCCGCTCGGCGCAGTAGCGGGCCATTAGGGTAGGCGACAGCCCACGCTCGGCGAGCAGCGTGTACATCAATGGCGCGAAGCTCTGCATGCCGGTCAGGCCGGCGCCGCAGGCGAAGATGTCGCCGGCATAGGTCTTGCGCTCGCGCGGCCAGGGCGCGTGGTCGGTCGAGACATAGGCGACCTGCCCGGCTTCCAGCGCGCCCCACATGCGCTCGATCTCGTCCGCGGTGCGGAAGGGCGGGTTGCACTTGCCGAAGCCCTGCAGGCGCACGAGGTCCTCCTCGGTCATGCAGAGATACTGGATGCAGGCCTCGCCGGAGGCCTTGGCCCCCATGCGGCGGAACACCTCCGCGATCTCGAAGCCGCGCGCCAGCGAGGAATGCGCGATATGCACATGCGCGCCGGTCTCCAGCCCGATCTCGAAGATCTCGAGATCGGCCATGGTCTCGCAGAGCGGCGGGCGGGTGCGGGCATGCCAGATCGGGCCGGTATTCCCGGCCGCCTTCGCCTCGGCCGAGAGCCGCTCGACGATCTCCTGATCCTCGTTGTGGACGCCGACCATCAGACCGGTCTTCGCGATCTCGCGGAAGGCAGCGACCATGGTCGGATGGTCGATGCGCGGGAAACGCACCGCGTCATATTCATAGGTGGAGAGCTTGAAGGAGCAGACGCCGCCTTCCGCCATGCCGGCGATCGCATCGACGCCGCCGGTCTTGGTGATGGTGCCGTAGAGCGCGACATCGACATGCGCGGTCCGTTCCACGACCGCGATCTTCTCCGCGAGGATGCCGGCATCGGTCACCGGGCGCGGCACGTCATAGGGCATATCGACGCAGGTGGTGACACCGCCGGCGGCGGCCGACAGCGTCGCCCCCTCGATCCCGGCCCAGCCGAGGGCGCTGCTGGTGTGCATATGGCCGTCGACCAGGCCCGGCAGCACCAGCCTGCCGCGATGATCCCCGATCTCGGCGGCCGGTGGCGGCGCGCCCTGGCCGATCGCCGCGATCGCCTCAGCCCGCACCGCGACATAGCCGCCGTGCAGCACGCCGTCGGGCAGCACCAGGTCGCCGAGGATCACGCGGTCGAAGGGGGCGGTCTGCATCTTGGAGTCTCCTTACGGGCCGGAAGCTAGAGCAGATCCCCGCTCGGCGAAATCCGGGCCGGGTGGCGCGGCGCGGTCGCTTCAGCTTAACGCGATCACCCTCTAGGCTGCCTCGCGCCGGCCCGTCAGAGGTCAGGGCAGGAGGAAACGCATGCCTATGTCCACTCGTCCCGTCGCGCTGGTCACCGGCGCGCGCCGCGGCATGGGCCGCGCCATCAGCATCCATCTCGCCCGCCGCGGCTACGATATCCTCTGCGCCGACCACAGCGCCGAGGGGGCCGAGGAAACCGCACGCCTGGTCGAGGAGGCGGGCGGCCGCTTCGCCCTTCGCGAATGCGACCTTTCCGAGCTCGAGCAGATCGCCCCCATGGTGGACTGGGCCTGGAAGGAAGGGGGCGGCATCGAGGTGCTGGTGAACAACGCCGGCATCATGGCCTTCGTCCGCGGCGACCCGCTCGATGTCACGCCGGAGTCCTGGAACAAGGTGCTCGCGGTCAACAGCCGCGCGCCCTTCTTCGTCAGCCAGGCGGTGCTGCGGCGCATGCTGGCCGAAGGCGCGCCGGGCCGCGGCAACCGGGCGCTCGTCTTCATCTCCTCGGTCAATGCCGAGATGGCGAGCGCGAGCCGTATCGAATACTGCGCCTCGAAGGCCGCGACCGCGATGCTCGCGAAGGTCTGGGCACTCCGCCTCGCGGAGGCCGGCATCCCGGTCTACGACATCCGCCCAGGCGTGATCCGCACCGACATCAACGTCTCGGTTCGGGATGCCTATACGCGCCAGATCGAAGCCGGCGCCATCTCTCCCATCCGCCGCTGGGGCGAGACCGAGGATGTGGGCAAGGCCGTGGCGGGCCTCGTCTCGGGCGACATTCCCTTCTCGACGGGCGCTGCCTTCTATGTGGATGGTGGCCTGCACATCCCGCGTTTCTGACGCCGCGGCGCGTGGCGAGGTCTTTTCCGCCCCTGGCACGCTGGCCAGCACGGTTTGCCAAGCATCTTCACCCGCTCGGGCTGCGCCCGAACGGGATCTGCTTGGGCCGATGCCACCAGCATCGGCTGCGTCAGCCGACGCACCAGGGACGGAAATCCCTCGCCACGCGTCTCGCGGCGTTAGGGGGCGGAGCGGGCCTAGGCAAGCGGCGGTGCCGGGAACAGGCGGCGGGCGATCGCGATCGCCTCCGCCGCGGCGTCGCCGGCCTCCCCGTTCCAGGCGAGTGCGACGCCGGTGGTGGCGACCGGTCCAGCGAGCGTGCGGAAGGCGACGCCTGGCGGGCGCAGCGCCGCCATACCGGAACTGACCAGCGCGATGCCGAGGCCGGAGGCGCAGAGGCCGAGCTGCGCCATCGCCGATCCGACCTCGCGCAGCGCCACGGGCTCGAACCCCGCCTCGCGGCAGGCAGCCAGGATGCGATCGAAATAGATCGGGCTGATGGCGCGCGGCAGCATGACCATGGACTCCCCCGCGAGCGTGGCAAGCGGCAGCGGGCCGGTGCCGCCGGCCAGCGGATGCGCTTCCGGCAGCGCCACCACCAGCGCGTCGTCGCCGAGCGGCAGCACCCTGACCGGCGCCCGGTCGCGGTCGAGGCGGACCAGCGCGATATCCACCTCGCCGCGACGCAGCGCCTCCAGCGCATCGGCGGTGTCGAGCTCGCGCACCGCGACCGCGAGGTCGGGCCGCGCTTCGCGCAGCCCGCGCACCAAGGGCGGGAGGAAATCGAACAGCGCCGAGGTCACGCAGGCGAGTGCCAGCGGTGCCGAGCGCCCGGCGCGCAACTCGCGGGCGAGGGCCTCGAGGCGCGTTGCATCCTCGGCGAGCCGCCGGGCCAGCGGCAGCAGCGCCTCGCCTTCGCGTGTCGGGCGCGCGCCCTTGCGGCTGCGCTCGATCAGCCGGACGCCGAGCTCCGCTTCCAGCGCCTGGATCTGCGCGGTGAGCGGCGGCTGCGAGACACCGAGGCGGCGGGCGGCGCGGCCGAAATGCCCTTCCTCGGCGACGGCGAGGAAATGGCCGAGACGCCGGACGAGACGGAAATCCATGCAGCGCTTTCCAGGTTGGACCTCGGGGGAATTCATTCCCCCAGGCTCCATACCGAAATCCTATCGTGCTGCCCCGTCAATCGGAATGGACGCGGCAAGCGAGCGGGGCGACAAAGCCGCACTGCACGCGGCAGGAGGAGAATTGGCGTTGATCAAGCATCCCGTGAAAGTCCATCCGTCCAAGGCGCTGCTGAAGCGCGAGGACCAGCTCGCCTGGAAGATGGCCGCGGTCGCGACCGACAAGGTCGCGGTCGAGAAGCCGGTCCAGGAGATGATCATCAACCGCATCATCGACAACGCCGCAGTCGCCATCGCCGCGATCAACCGGCGGCCGGTGGTCTCGGCGCGCGGCATGGCGCTCGGCCATGCGAAAAAGGGCGGCGCCACGGTGTTCGGCGTGAAGCCCGGCACCACCGTTTCCCCGGAATGGGCGGCCTGGGCCAACGGCACCGCGGTGCGCGAGCTCGACATGCACGACACCTTCCTGGCCGCCGACTACTCCCATCCCGGCGACAACATCCCGCCGATCCTCGCCGTCGCGCAGACCATGGAACGCTCCGGCCGCGACCTGATCCGCGGCCTCGCGACCGGCTATGAGCTGCATATCGACCTCGTGCGCGCGATCTGCCTGCATGAGCACCGGGTCGACCACATCGCCCATCTCTGCCCCGCCCAGGCGGCCGGCATCGGCACCCTGCTCGGCCTGAAGCAGGAGGTGATCTTCCAGGCGATCCAGCAGGCGCTGCACACCTCGGTCACCTTCCGCCAGTCGCGCAAGGGTGAGATCTCCTCCTGGAAGGCCTATGCGCCGGCCCATGCCGGCAAGCTCGCGGTCGAGGCGGTCGACCGCTGCATGCGCGGCGAAGGCGCGCCGAGCCCGATCTACGAAGGTGAGGACAGCGTGATCGCCTGGGTGCTCTCCGGCCGCACGCAGGCCGACAGCAAGGGCCGCAGCACGGTCTACGACCCCACCTACTACGAGGTCCCGCTGCCCGGCGCCGGCGAGCCGAAGCGCGCCATCCTCGACAGCTACACGAAGGAGCACTCGGCCGAGTACCAGTCGCAGGCGCTGATCGACCTCGCCTTTCGCATGCGCGAGACGATCGGGAACCTGGAGGCGATCAAGACGATCACCATCCACACCTCCCATCACACGCACTACGTGATCGGGACCGGCGCGAACGATCCGCAGAAGATGGACCCGAAGGCGAGCCGCGAGACCCTCGACCACTCGATCATGTACATCTTCGCGGTCGCCCTGCAGGACGGGCGCTGGCACCACGTCGACAGCTACGCGCCGAAGCGCGCCGGCCGCGCCGACACGGTCCGCCTCTGGCACAAGATCGAGACGCGGGAGGATCCGGAGTGGACCCGCAAGTACCACTCCCGCGATCCCGACGAGCTCGCCTTCGGCGGCCGCGTCGAGATCACCATGAATGACGGCAGCGTGATCGTGGATGAGCTCGGCGTCGCCAACGCCCACCCGAATGGCGCGCGTCCCTTCGGGCGGGCCGAGTACATCCACAAGTTCCGGACGCTGACCGAAGGCGCCGTCACGGCGCGGGAGGCGAACCGGTTCCTCGAGGCGGTGCAGGACCTGCCGCGCCTGAAGGCCGGTGAGCTCTCGGCGCTGAACGTCGTGCTGCCCGCGGGCGGGCTGCTCGACGCGAAGCCCGGCATCTTCTGACGATGCCGCCGGCCGCGCTGCGCGACGCGGCGCCTGGGGATGCGCTGAGCCTGGCGCGCCTCCACCGCACCGCGCGCGCGGCCGCCTTACCGGGTCTCAGGGAGGTCCATTCGGAAGCGGAGGTCGCGCATTGGCTCGCGACCACGCTCATGGCGCGCCACGCGGTCCGCGTGGCCGTCGCCGCAGGGCAGCCGGTCGGCTATGTCGGCCACGGTCTCGATCCTCGACACGGGCCGATGCTGCTCCATCTCTACCTGGAGCCTGGCTGGTGGCGGCGAGGCCTCGGCTCCCGCCTGCTTGGCGAGGCGCTGGCCGCCCATGGCGGGCGTCTCTCGCTCTTCTGCATCGCGCGCAACACCGCCGCGCGCCGCTTCTACGAGCACCATGGCTTCCGCGTCGCCGGCTCCTCGGACGGCGCGGGTACGGAGGAAGGGGAGCCGGACATCCTCTACGTCAGGGATGCCGCGCTGCCGCACGACCAACATCGCACCGGAGAACACGCATGAGCGAAGCTACACCCGACATCAAGAAGGGCCTGGTCGGCGTCTATGCCGACGTCTCCGCCATCTCCAAGGTGATGCCGGAGACCAACAGCCTGACCTATGGCGGCTATGCCGTGCAGGACCTCTGCGAGGAGGCGAGCTTCGAGGAGGTCGCCTACCTGCTCTGGCACGGGGAGCTCCCGAACGCAGCCCAGCTCAAGGCTTTCCAGGCCGAGGAGCGCGCCAACCGGGCGCTGTCCCCGGCGCTGCTGCGCGTGATCCGGGAGATGCCGAGGGACGCGCATCCGATGGATGCGGTCCGCACCGCCGTCTCCTTCATGGGGATGGAGGATCCAGAGGCAGGCGATGTCTCCGATGCGGCGCAGCGGCGGAAGGCGATGCGGCTGCTTGCCAAGATCCCGACCGCGGTCGCCGCCGCCAACCGGCTCTCGAAGGGGCTGGAGCCGGTGGCACCCGACCCGGCGCTGCCCTATTGCGAGAACTTCTTCCAGGTCGTCTTCGGCCGCGTGCCGCAGCCGGAGGTCATCAAGGCCTTCGACGTCTCGATGATCCTCTACGCCGAGCACACCTTCAACGCCTCGACCTTCACGGCGCGGACGGTGACCTCGACCGGGGCCGACATCCACGGCGCCATCGCCGCCGGCATCGCGGCCCTCAAGGGGCCGCTGCATGGCGGCGCCAATGAGGCCGTGATGCACATGCTGAAGGAGATCCCAGGGCCGAACGAGGCGGCGAGCTGGCTCGAGGGCAAGTTCGACCACAAGGCGCTGGTGATGGGCTTCGGCCACCGCGTCTACAAGAGCGGCGACAGCCGGGTGCCGACGATGACCAAATACGCCGAGAAGATGGCGGAGGTGGTGGGCGACCGGCGCTGGATGGAGACCTCCCGCGTGCTCGCCCGGGTGATGCTCGAGAAGAAGAAGATCCACCCCAACCTCGATTTCCCGGCAGGCCCCGCCTACTACCTGATGGGCTTCGACATCCCGCTCTTCACGCCGATCTTCGTCTGCTCCCGCATCACCGGCTGGGCGGCGCATGTGTTCGAGCAGGGCGCCGACAACCGGCTCATCCGCCCGCTCTCCTGGTACACGGGCGTCGAGCAGCGCCCGGTGAAGCCGCTCTCCGAACGCGGCTGAGGCATCGTCGGCGGGTGCGCGCGAGCGCATCCGCCGATGCCTCCTTCGATGCGCGACCGCGTCGCGCGCGCCACAGCACGACAGGATGATGCATCGCGCGTGCGATTTTCGTGCGCGCGATGCGGATTTTGTTGACACGCATGTTGCGCGTGCAGATAGCGTGATTCGCGCGCGCACCATGTCAATGCGATTCGCACTTTCGAATCGTCGCGGTCGGCAACGGCGTCATGCCGCGACGGTGAAGGCGGAGCGAGGACAGCAGCCATGGGGCGCCGCAGCAGGGAAGGACGGTCCATGGACCGCAGGCTCATGGGAAGCGCGACACTGAGCGCGCGGCCCGCACCGCCGGATGCCGCGCCGCGTGCGCGACGCCCTGGCGGGAGAGAGGCCGATGAACGCGTCGCGCGGCGCCATGCCGCAACGCGCGACCGCATCGGCGACTGCGGAACCGGGACGGCACAGGGAACGAGCAGGCGCGCAACGGGATCCGCGCACCATCGTTCCTGCACGGCTGGCCCTGCTGTTCAGCCCAGGCGGAGGAGCGCGGCTGACCCCAGCGCAACACCGCACCACACCGGAACGCAATTCGGAGATCCTGACCACATGACCGATATCATCGAGACCACTGAGGGCGAGGCGACCGAGCCTCGCGCCCAGGCCATGGCGATGGCCGCGGCCAAGAAGACGGCGAGGAAGCCGGCGGCGAAGAAGGCCGCTGCCAAGAAGCCGGCCGCGAAGAAGGCTGCCGCCAAGAAGCCGGCGGCGAAGAAGACCGCTGCCAGGAAGCCGGCCGCGAAGAAGACCGCCGCCAAGAAGCCGGCGGCGAAGAAGACCGCTGCCAGGAAGCCGGCCGCGAAGAAGACCGCCGCCAAGAAGCCGGCGGCCCGCAAGACCGCGGCGAAGAAGCCCGCCGCCCGCAAGGCCGCGCCGAAAAAGGCCGCTGCCAAGAAGACCGCCGCCAAGAAGCCGGTGAAGAAGGCCGCCGCGAAGAAGACCGCCGCCAAGAAGCCGGTGAAGAAGGCCGCCGCGAAGAAGGCGCCGGCCAAGCGCGCCGCGGCGAAGAAGCCGGCCGCGAAGAAGGCGGCGCCGAAGAAGGCCGCTGCCAAGAAGGCGGCGCCGAAGAAGGCTGCTGCGCCGAAGAAGCCCTCCGCTCCGCGCAAGCCGCGCGCGAAGAAGGCCCCCTCTCCGGCGGCTGAGGCCCCGATGATGGACTCCCCGGCGACCGAGACGCCGACGACCTGACTGCGCTGAGATCCCGGCGAGGGGGCGTCGTCCACCAGCGTGGACGGCGCCCTTTTCGCATGGAGGGCCTGCCCGCATGAGCATCGCCACGCGCCGCCTGCTGCCCACGGATGCCCTGCCGCTGTTCGATGCCTATGCGGCCGAGATGCGGGGCCTCCTGCACGGTCGCGCCGCCGCGCGCGCCGCCGAAGCCGCCGCGCTGATCGCGGCGGCACCGGCTGCCACATTGCTCGGGGCCTTCGCCGGCGATGCTCCCATCGGCTTCCTGGTGTTGCTGGAGCTGCCGGAGATCGTCTTCGCGCGCTGCTGCGGGCAGATCGAAGACCTCTTCGTGCTGCCCGCCTATCGCGGCCGCGGCGCGGCACGTGCCCTGGTCGCGGCGGCGGAGGCCGAGGGCCGCGCCCGCACTTGGTCGCATATCCGCTGGTTCGTGCCCGAAGGCGATATGGCGGCAATCGCCCTTTATGACCGCATCGCGGCGCGCACCGACTGGCGCGCCTATATCCTGCGCCTGGAGCCGGACGCCTCGCTATAGATGGCGCTTCGCCTCAGCCGAAGGTCGCGAGCAGATCCTCGACCTGGGCCGGCGTCAGGCGCCTGAGCCCCGGCACGCCGCGCAGCATCAGCGCGAGCCTGGCCGCTTCCTCCAGCTCCTCCGCGGCATGGACGGCATCCTCCAGCGTGCGGCCGGAGACGACGGGGCCGTGATTGGCCAGCAGCATCGCCCGCGCATCCTTCGCGGCCGCATGGACGGCCGGCTCCATCGTCGCGTCACCGGGGCGGTAATAGGGGATCACCGGCAGCCGCCGGCCGACGCGCATCACGAAATAGGGCGTCAATGGCGGGATCGGCGCGTCGTCGCCCGGCACCGCCAGGCAGCCGATGGCCGTTGCATGGGTGGAGTGAAGATGCACGACGGCCCCCGCATCCGGCCGCGCCGTCAGCACGGCGCGGTGCAGGAAGACCTCCTTCGACGGCTTGTCGCCGCCGACATGCGACCAGTCGGGTGCCAGGCGGCTGATGCGTGCGGGATCGAGCCGGCCGAGGCAGGAGTTGGTCGGCGTCATGAGGTAGCCTTCGGCGAGCCGTACGCTGATATTGCCCGCGGTGCCGACCGAATAGCCGCGCTCGAACAGCGAGCGGCCGAGGATGGCGAGCTGCTCGCGCATCTCTGCTTCCTTGGCCTTGGCGTCCTCATGCATGGGCGAAGGCCTTCAGGAAGAAGTCGCGGGTGCCGAAATTGCCGGACTTCAGCGCCAGATGGATGCCGTTCGGCTCGGCATAGGTCCAGGGCACGCCAGGGTCGATCTCCGCCCCGATGCGGAGCGCGTTCACGCCGAGGCGGGTGACCACGGCACCGGAGGTCTCGCCACCTGCCACCATCAGCCGTCCGACGCCGCGCTGCACCAAGGCTTCCGCGACATTGGCGAGGACGTGCTCGACCAGGGCACCGGCCGCGTCGCGACCGAGCTTCGCCTGCAGCGCGGCCACCCGATCGGGTGGCGCGGAAGCGGCGATGATGATGGGCCGCTCCTCGGAGAGCTTGCCCTCCGCCCAGGTGAGCGCCTGGGCGGTCAGCACCGCTGCATCCGGCGTCTCCAGCGGGTCGAGCTCCAGCACCGGCGCATGGTCGCGTGCCAGCCCGATCTGTCCGAGCGTCGCGCGGGAGCAGGAGCCGGCGAGCACCGCGAGCGCGCCCTTGGCGGGCGGCAGCGTCGCCGCGTCCGGGCGGTCGGGCAGCAGGCCGGCGCGCCGGAAATTGCCTGGCAGGCCCATCGCCACGCCGGAGCCGCCGGTGACCAGGGCATGCGCCGCGACGGCTTCCCCGATCGCGACCAGATGCTCGTCGGTGATGGCGTCCACGATGCCGTAGCGGCGCCCGGATTCCGTCAGCCGCGTCATGGCCTGGCGGATGGCGAAGGCACCCTGGTCGACCACGGCGAAGGGAACCAGGCCGACGCTGGCCTCCGTCTGCCGGGCCAGGACGCGCACCAGGTTGGAATCGCGCATCGGTGTCAGCGGGTGGTTCTCCATCCCGCTCTCGTTCAGGAGTGCCGCGCCCACGAAGAGGTGGCCCTGGAAGATGGTGCGCCCGGCGGTCGGGAAGGCCGGGCAGGCGATCGCGAAGCCGGTGCCGAGGCGGGCGGCGAGGGCATCCGCCACCGGGCCGATATTGCCCTCATCGGTGCTGTCGAAGGTGGAGCAGTACTTGAAGAAGATCTGCCGCGCCCCGGCGCCGAGCAGCGCCTCGGCGGCGGCGAGGCTGTCCGCGACCGCCTGCCGTACCGGCACCGTCCGCGACTTCAGCGCGATGATGATGGCGTCGGCCTCCGGCAGCGGGCCACTGGGCACGCCGATCACCTGGACCGCCGTCATGCCGTTCTTCACCAGCGTGTTGGCGAGGTCGGTCGCGCCGGTGAAGTCGTCCGCGATGCAACCGAGCAGCAGGGCCATACTGGTTTCCCTTCAGAGAGGATCGCCGTTCTTGCGGCTGTAGGCCCATGCGCCATCAGGCGCCATCCGGGCCGCGAGGTCGTCGTCCGGATAGGTCACGGAATCACCGGGCGTGCGGTCGCCGACGATCTTGGCAGCGAGGTCCGGCGGGTCGTTGGTGAAACGGCGGGGCGGGACATCCCGGGCGGTCAGGGTGACTGGCGTCATGCGGTTCCTCCGCGCGACAGACTAGACCGGTTTCATGTCGCCGTGCGATGCCGCCCTATGCGGGCAGCGCCAGGATATCCGCATGCCCGATCCGGGCGCTGAGGCGCCCGGCTTCGGCCTGGGCCTGGCGATCGCGGATCCAGCGTTCGATCGCCGCTTCGCCGCGCCGCTCCCAGGCGGAGGCGGCGAGCGCATGGCCTTCGGCGAGGGCCGCGGCCATCGCGCCGTCGCGGCGGCCGATCACCCAGGGGCTCGCCGCACGGTGGACACTGTACCCGTGTCCGGCAAAGAGCCGCGTGATGGCCGCCGGTGCCCGGGCGCCGAGCGCGATGCCGGAAAAGCCCTTGTCGCGAAGCTGATCGCGGGCGAAGCCGCGGGCGACCAGCGCATCCGCCGGATGCGGCGGGGAGAAGCGCTCGCGCCCGTCGACATTCATCGCGGCGTAGAAGGGCAGGCCGTATTCCGCGACCGCATCGGCGAGATCCGCCAGCCAGTCCTCGGAGACGAGGTCGCAGAGCGCGGTGTTCACCACGGCGTCGACGCGATCGAGCGGCAGATTGTCCGGCGCGTCGTTGAGATCGGCGATCAGGCCCTCGACGCGCCAGGCGCCCCCCGGCGCATGCACCAGCAGGGTGCGGCGGTCCGGCGCGGTGACGGTCCAGCCGACCGCCTCGGCGCGGTAGCGGATGGTCTCGAAGGCGCGGGCGAGGAGCTCGCCATCCGCGTCGACCAACGTCCAGGCCTGGGCGCGGCCGATCCAGTGGCCAAGCCAGCGCAGCAGCGCGCCGGTGCCGGCGCCGAGGTCGAGGATGCGTGGCCGCGCGGGCAGCGCCGCGGCCAGCATGGTGGCCAGTTCGCCATTGCGGGCGCGGGCATCGAAGGGTTCGCGCAGGTCGAGCCAGTCGCCATTGAAGCTTTCAGGCATCAGCCGGGGTCCCCCAGCACGGCCGCGAAGGCTGCGGCGCGATCCGCCCAGCGCGGCAGCGCTTGGCCGCCCTGCCACGATGCTTCCGCCATCTGGGCGCGGATCGCCGTGTCGAAGATCGGGCGGCGCATGCCGCGCGAGAGGGAGGCATGGTCGCCAGGGGCCGCGGTGATGGCGCTGCCCGGCGGCACCAGCTCGGCGACCGCGCCGCCGGCGGTGATGGCCAGCGGCAGCCCATGCGCCATGGCCTCGGCGGCGACCATCCCATAGCCCTCCCAATGCGTGGCGAGAGCAAAAAGGTCGCTTCGGTGATAGAGGGCGTCGAGCGCCGGCGGGTCGAGCTCGCCGGCGAAGGTCACGCGGGGCGCGATCGCCAGTTCCTCGGCAAGGGCCGTGAGGCCGTGGGCATGCACGGGGTCGCGGGCAGCGCCCACGATCGTCAGGTGCCAATCCAGATCGGCGAGCTTGCCGAGCGCCCGCAGCAGCACGTCATGCCCCTTGCGCGGCACCAGCGTGCCGACGCTCAGGATCGCGCAGCCGGGGCCGCCGCTGCCGGCGGCGCGCCGGGCGGGATCGGTGCCGGGCTCGACCACCGCGATGCGGGCCGGGTCGACGCCGAATTCCTCCGGCAGGCGGCGCGCGGTGAGCGGCGAGGTGGCGATGAGGCGCGCGAGCTTCGGGAACAGCGCCCGCTCGCGGTGCCGCAGCGCCACGCGGTCGGCCTCCGGGAAGCCGGTCTCGAGCGCGGTCGGATGATGGATCAGCCCGACTGCGCTGCGCCCCGCCAGCGCATCTTCGACGGGCAGGAAGGCCGGCAGGCCGAGGCCGTCGATGACGATGCGCGCATCCGCGGGCACCGCATCCAGCGCCGCGCGGGCGGCGGCTTCCGCCGCCGCATCCGGCAGCGGATGGCGGCCGGCGAGCTCGACCACCTGCACGTCATGGCCGAGCGCGCGCAGCCCCTCGACCATGCGGCGATCATAGATGTAGCCGCCCGAGATGGTGTCGAAGGGACCTGGGACGAGAAGCGCGACCTTCATCATGTTTGCAGTTCGATTCAGACCTGCGGGCCCGTCGGACCGGCGACGGGACCTTCGAAGGCGGCCCAGGCGATGTGGCTCTCGCGCAGCAGCACCTTGAGGCCGGTGACCGCCTTGCCGCCTTCGCCCATGGCACCGCTGGCCAGCGCCTGGGAGAGCAGGCCGTGGATGTGCAGGCAGAGGAATTCGGTCGTGGTGTTCCGGCCGGCGAAGGCGGGCTCCGCGTCGAGGTTCCGGTAGTCGAGCCCGGCCAGCACCTTCCGCAGCTCATCCTTCGCGAGGCCGATATCGATCAGGAGGTGCAGGTCATCGAGCCGCGGCGCGCGGAACTCCGCCTCCACCACGAAGGTCGCGCCGTGCAGCCGCTGCGCCGGCCCGAACTCGGCGCCGCGGAAGGAATGGGCGATCATGATGTGGTCGACGACGGTCAGACTGAACATGCGGCACACTCTCTTATGTATAGGAGACAGTGGGGCAGAGCGGCGCGGGCTCTCCCGCGGGCGGCGACAGCAGGCCGGGCAGCGCCGCCGGCAGATCCGGGAAGCGGGTCGCGGGGCCGACCAGCGCATCGAGCCTGGGATCGGCGAGCAGCGCCAGCGCCAGCGCCAGCCGTTCCCCATGGGTGCGGCGGCCGCGCATCGCGGGTGCGACGGCGCCGACCTGGGTCGAGACGATGGACAGGCGCTTCGCATGGAAGGCTTCGCCGAGGGGCAGCGGGCACTCGCTGTCGCCGAACCAGCTCGCCTCCACGATCCGCGCCTCGAAGGCGCAGAGCTCCAACGCCCGGCGCAGGCCGGCGGGTGCGGCGGAGGCATGGATGACCAGGTCGCGCTCGCCGGGCACGTCCTCGGGCGCCGCGAAGCGGGCGCCGAGGGCTTCGGCGACGGCGCGGCGGTACGGGTCGATATCGGTCACCACCACCTCGGCGCCCGGGATCTGCGCGAGCAGGTAGGCCGCGAGCAGCCCGACCACGCCGGCACCGATCACCAGCATGCGTTCGCCGGCGAGCGGCCGCGCATCCCAGAGGATATTGAGCGCGGTTTCCATGTTCGCGCCGAGCGCGGCACGCGCATCCGGCACCGCATCGGGGATGGGGATGCACATGCCGGCAGGGGCGAGGAAGCGGTCCTGGTGGGGATGCAGGCAGAAGACGCGGCGGCCGGCCAGCGCTTCCGGCCCCTCCTCGACAATGCCGACCGCGCTGTAGCCGTACTTCACCGGGAAGGGGAAATCGCCGCCCATCAGCGGCGCGCGCATCACCGGCCACTGGCTTTCCGGCACCCGGCCGGCGAGCACCAGGCGTTCGGTGCCGCGGCTGATGCCGGTGACGAGGGTGCGGACGAGCGCCTGGTCCGACGCGCGCGGCGGCAGCACCTCCTCCCGGATCGCGCAGGTGCCGGGCGCCGTCGCCCAGAGGGCGCGCGCCTTCACCGGCAGACCTTCGGGCGCGCGCGGTCGAGCGGGATGTCGAGCAGGATGTCGGGTTCCATCGGGAAGACACGGAAGCTGGTGCGCAGCCCGTCCTCTATCCGTCCGGCCTGCGGCAAAGTGAAGGCGGGAATACCGGAGCCGAGCAGCACCGGCGCCACCGTCACATGCAGACGATCGAGGCAGCCTTCGGCGAGAAAGCGGGAGACGGTGACGCCGCCACCTTCGACGAAGAGCCGCGTCAGCCCCTCGGCGGCGAGTACACGCAACAGCGCGGGGATGTCGATCGCGCCGCTGCCCGCCAGGCGCAGCACGCGGGCATCGCCATGCATGGCGCCGGCAGGCGCGTCGGCGGCGACGACCAGCAGGGTCGGCGGGCCACCGTTGAAGACGCGGTGCGTGGGAGGCAGCCGGGCCCGGGCATCGAGCACGATGCGCATGGGGTCGGGCCCTGCGACCTCGCGCGTCGTCAGGCGCGGATCATCGGCGGCGACCGTGCCGGCGCCGACGATCACGCCATGGCAGAGCGCGCGCAGCCGATGCGTGTGCCGGATGTCGCCGGGCCCGCCGATCCATTGCGAGGAGCCGCTGGCGGTCGCGATCCGCCCGTCGAGCGTCTGGCACAGCCGCCCGATCACGCGGCAGCCATCGCCCGCCGCGGCCGGCGCGAGCACCGGCGCGAAGAGTTCGCCAAGCGAACCGGTGGGTACCGCGGCGCCGTCGCGGGCGCGCAGCACGGCCTGCCAGTCGCGATCCTCGCCCTGATCTCCCATTGCGCGGCGATATGCCCGAGGCCGGGCGCCCTGTCACCGGTGGAGCAGCGCATTGGGGAAGAAGGGCAGCAGCAGTTCCACCCCCAGTCCCGTCAGCACCGGCAGCGCCAGGCCCGCCAGCATGCGCAGCAGGACGAAGCGCGGGCCCAGCACCGGCAATTCCCAGGCGATGACGCGGTGAAAGCCGTAGATCGCCCAGCCGGTCACCAAGGCCGCCATCTGCGGCACGCCGGCGCCGGCCTTGGTGAAGGTCAGCACCAGGGGGAAGGAGACAAAGGGCCCGCCGGGGATGAAGCCGCCGGCCAGCGAGGCGATGAGGATGCCGGTCAGCCCGGATTCATGGCCGAGCCAGCCCTCCGCGATATCGGCCGGCACCAGCTCCGCCAGGAAGGCGGACATCGGCAGCGCGGCGGCAAAGAGGGGCAGCACCCGCAGCAGGCTGTGGCCGCCATCCTTCGCGGCGCGGATCGCCATGCCGCCACCGCGCCTGAGGCAGAAGCCGAAGGCGATCAGGGCCATCAGCCACAGCAGCCCCTGCGTCGCGCTCATTGCGGCGGCGTCCAGCGGATCGGGATCATCCGGCCGAGCCAGCCCGCGAGCAGCGGCAGCGGCAGCGTGACGAGGAAGCGCATGAGGGTGAAATCGGCGCCGAGCAGCGGCACCTCATAGACCAGCAGGCGCTGGAAGCCGTTCAGCGACCAGGCGAAGATGAAGGCAACCAGCGCGCCGCGATCCGCCCCTGCTTGGGCGAGCACCAGCACCAGGGGAAAGGCCGCCATCGGCCCGCCCGGCGTTGCCATGCCGGCGAGCGTCGCGATGGCGAGGCCGCGGATGCCGGCATCCGCCCCCATCCAGCGTGCCAGCGCCCCCGGTGGGACCAGTTGCTTCAGTGCGCCCGCGAGCAGCAGCCCGCCGATGATGGCCGGCAGGATGAAGAGCAGCATGCCGCCCGCCGATTCGAGCGCATGGCGGAAGGCGGCTGGCCCGCGCAGCTCATACGTGCCGATCGCGGCCGCGACGCCGATGACGCAGATGACGAGGAGGGCCAAGTTCTGGCGGAGGAATGCAGGCACCTCCCCAGGCTGCGCCTGCCGCCTTCACCCCGCAAGATGCTGCGCTGCAGTATATGAACGGCACGAGTACTTCGGCGAAGCCAAGCAGGCCGGATGGCCTGCGCCCGGCGTTGGAGGGGGCGTTGATCGCTCTTCGATCAACGCCGCAAGTGCAAGCCTTAGATCCGGGCGGAGAGCGCGAGGGCCGAGGCCGGCTGCTGGATCGGCCGCCGCGCCAGGTTCGCATAGCCCGGCAGCGGGTTCGCTGAGGGCAGCGCCGCCTGCGCGATGGTCTCGATCACCCGCGACTGCAGCGCGATGGCGCGCTGGAGCAGGCGGCGATTCTCTTCGCCGAGGGTCGCGATATGGGCGGCCAGCGCGCGCGCGACCGACTGCTCCGGCCCGACGGCGCGGGTACCGAGCTTCTGGCAGCTCTGCGCGGCGGCGGCGAAGGCATCGGTCGCGCGGAGCTTGTCGCCGGCGAGCTGGCCGGCCGTGGCCAGGTCGAGCTTGGCGAGCGCCGCATTCTCGGCGGCGAGCGCCTCGGCGAGCCGGTGACCGGCGCGGAGCAGGACGTCCATCATGGAGCAGGGTTCCCTCGGGTGGAGCGTGCGGACTGCACGCGGAGCATTTCGCGATAGACGGCATCGGCGATGCCGAAGCCGCCGCGGCGGGAGGCTGCCTGGGCAAAGGCATCGACGAGCATCGGCTGCCACTGCGCCTCGCCGGTGCCGCCGCCGAAGCGGCTGCGCGACAGATCCGCGGTGGCGAACATCGGCTGCAGCATCTGGCCGAGCATCTGGGCCTCGAACCTGCGGGCCGCTTCACGCATCCGCCCCTGGTCGGCGGAGGCGCGCGGGGCGCTGACGCCGGGCGCGGAGGGCGGGGCGAGGGCGGCCAGGGGGGCCGACGGGGCGGGGGCTGGCATCAGCGCAGCTCCAGCTCGGCCTGCAGGGCGCCGGCAGCCTTGATGGTGCGCAGGATGGTGATGAGGTCGCGTGGCCCGACGCCCAGGCTGTTCAGGCCACGGACCAGGTCCTGCAGCGTGACGGAGGCCGGCAGCACGCCCATCCGGCGCTCGCGCTGGTCGTCGACCTCGATCTGGGTGCGCGGCACCACCACGGTCTGCCCGCCGGAGAGTGCATTCGGCTGGCTGACCTGCGGGGTTTCGGTGACCCGGATCGTCAGGTTGCCCTGGGCGATCGCGACGGTGGAGACCCTGACGCCCGCACCCATGACGATGGTGCCGGAGGCCTCCTCGATCACCACGCGTGCCGCCTGGTCGGGCTCGATGCGAAGCTGCTCGATGTCGGTCATGAAGCCGACCGGGTCGCGGCCGGCCAGCGCGACGGAGACCGTGCGCGGATCGCTCGCGACCGCGATCTCGCTGCGCGCGGTGCGGTTGATGGCCGCGGCGATGCGGCGCGCCGTCGTGAAATCCGGATTGCGCAGCGCCAGGCGCAGCTGGTTGCGCCCGGCGAGCTGGAAGGGGATCTCCCGCTCCACGATGGCGCCCGAGGTGATGCGGCCGGAGGTCGGCACGCCGCGGGTGACGCTGGCGCCGGCGCCGCGCGCTGCGATGGCGCCGGTCGCGATCGCGCCCTGGGCGACGGCATAGACCTCGCCATCGGCGGCCAGCAGCGGGGTCACGATCAGGGTGCCGCCCTGCAGGTCGGTCGCGTCGCCGAGCGCCGAGACGGCGATGTCGATTCGGCTGCCGGGGCGGGAGAAGGCGGGCAGATTCGCCGTCACCATCACCGCGGCGACGTTGCGGGTGTCGAGCCGGGTCTCGTTGTCGCGGGTGTTGACGCCGAGCCGCTCCAACATGCCGACCAGGGACTGGCGGGTGAAGATCGCGTTGCGCAGCCGGTCGCCGGTGCCATTGAGGCCGACGACGAGGCCGTAGCCGACGAGCTGGTTGTCGCGAACCCCCTCCACATCGGCGATGTCCTTGATGCGGACTTGGCCGAAGGCGGCGGGCGCCACGAGCAGCAGCAGCAGCGCGAGGGCGATCTTCGCCTTCGGGAAAGGAATACCCGTCACTCTCCGGTCTCCGTTCTGGCGGGCGGCACGACTGCGCCACCGCCCAGGACGGACAGGGCAACCGCCGTGCCAGCCCTGGGACCGGTTTTTCAGGGCAGAGCCCGGCAAGGCTTGCCGGGACCCGGCGCCACCTGCCGGGGGGCGGCACGGGATGGTCGCCCGGAGCGGCCGGTTTGGAGTGAATTCACCCGAACCGGTGTAGATACGCGCAGGAACGAGAAAGGCTGGGGCGATTGAGGCGAGCGCGACAGCGCGAAAGCCGACCCGGGAACTGGAGTAGCCGATGAGCGGCATCCGAGGCATCACGCCGGGCAGCGGCCCGGTTGCGCCGGCGAGAGCGGGGCGCGGAGGCACCGCCTTCCGGCTGGGCGTCGCCGAGGAGGCACCGGCGGCACGCGCCGGCGCTGCGGCGGCAGCACAGGCGGTGGATTTTGGGCTGCTCTCTCTGCAGGAAGGCAGCACGGCCGAAGAACGCGACGCGCGGGCGCGCAAGCGCGGCCTGGCCCTGCTGGAGGAGCTGCAGGAGGTCCAGGTGGCGTTGCTGGGCGGGCGACTCGACCCCGCGCGGCTCGCCCGGCTGGCCAGCCTGTCGGGGGGCGAGCAGGCCGCCGATCCGGCGCTCGCCGAGGCAGTGGCGGCCATCGCGCTGCGCGCCCGGGTGGAACTGGCACGCCTCGAATGCGCCGGGCTTATGGCACGGGAGTGAAAACCGCGCCTCTTCAGGGCTTTGCCGAAATTCCCCCCCTTGGCTTGGATGGGGCCTCGCGCGTATAGAACCGGCGCCCAAGGGGGACCCTCGCGGATCGACCGCGGTGCGGCAGCCGGGCCCTGGGCGGGGGAAGACCGCGATGCTCGTGACGCTGCCGCCGGACTACAAACCCTCGGACGCCGAGGAGTTCATGAACCCCCTGCAGCAGGAGTATTTCCGCCAGAAGCTGCTGCGCTGGCGTCAGGATCTGCTGCGCGAGGCCGGGGAGACGCTGTCCTCCCTGTCTGAAGGGGGGATCACCGAAGCGGATCTCACCGACCGTGCCAGCGTCGAGACCGACCGGGCCCTGGAGCTGCGCACCCGGGATCGGGCCCGCAAGCTGATCAGCAAGATCGACCAGGCGATCGAGCGCATCGAGAACGGCACCTACGGCTATTGCGAGGAGACCGGCGAGCCGATCGGCCTGCGCCGGCTGGAGGCCCGCCCGATCGCGACCATGTCGATCGAGGCACAGGAGCGCCACGAGAAGATGGAAAAGGTCCACCGCGACGACTGATCGCGGTTCCCGGCTTCCCTCTCAGAACGGCGGCGGATCGTCCAGCTCCGGCGGCGGCACCGCCAGCGGGTCACGCTGCAGCAGCCCGGCATCGTTTTCCGCGAATTTCCCCACGCGGTTGTCAACTGGCCAGATTGCGAGCTCCTCGGCCAGGCAGGGTTCCAGCATCGCCAGCAGCTCGTCGGGCGTCGCCTCCTCCGCGCCAAGCCAGGCATCCCACAGCATCGGCGGCAGGATCGCCGGCATGCGCGGATGCACCAGCGCCTGTTTCGGGTTCGATTCGGTGGTGATGACCGTATAGGTGCGGAGCCAGCTGCCGTCCGGCTGCTTCCACCCTTCCCAGAGGCCCGCCACCAGCATCGGCTCGCCGGACGTGAGCGCTGCGGCATAGGCCTGCTTCCGATCCCCGTCCTTCCGCCATTCGTAGAAGCCATCCATCGGCACCAGGCAACGCCGCTTTACGAAGGCCTCCCGGAAGGAGGGCTTCTCCGCCAGCCCGTCGGCACGGGCGTTCATCAGCCTGGCCGCGCCCGTTGCATCCTTCGCCCAATGCGGCACCAGGCCCCAGCGCAGGGCATCGAGATGGCGCTCGCCACTTTGTGGGTGACGGCGGACCACCAGGCTCTCCTGCGTCGGCGCGATGTTCCAGGAAGGCGGATGGTTCGACGCCAGGGCGGACTCGGCGTACTGCGCCAGCTCGGCGGGAGGCCGGAACAGGAAATAGCGACCGCACATCAACCGGGCACCGTCACGGGCATTCCGCGATGTCGCGCCACATGGCGACCCGCGTGCCGCTCGCGGGATCGCGGAAGCAGCCATAGTTCCAGGTGCCCGCGAAGAGGCCGCGTTGCGTCTGATAGCTGCCCTGGCCATCCGGTCGGTTGTCGCGGATGCCGCCCTCGTAGCGGTCGCCGTTGCCCCAGGTATAGACGCCGCGCCCGGTCGCCAGATTGGCGATCAGGTCGCCCTCATAGCGGTCGCCATTCGTGAAGGTATAGACGCCGCGGCCCTGCGCGCGGTCGTCCACGATGCCGCCTTCATAGGTGTTGCCATTGGGGAACAGGATGCGGCCGCGGCCATTGCCGCGCCCGTCGCGGAAACTGCCGGTGTAGCGCTCACCGCCCGGGGCGATGGCGCTGCCTTCGCCCTCGATGCGGCCGCGGCGGAAATTGCCGGTCACGGTCCTGGCGCGCGCGGCGCCGTCCTGGGGCCAGGTGAAGCGCGCCTCGCCCGGGCCTTCGGCCGGGCCGCGCGGGCAGGCGCCGGTCCAGGATGCCGCGACGCCGGGCGCTGCGGTGTGAGTCCAGAGCCAGCAGCCACTCGCGGCATCGACCAGCCAGCCGGCGCCGCCGGGTGCTGCGAGCGCTGCGGCAGGTGGCGCGGCGGGGCGGGGTGCGGGGACCGCGCGGCGCGGCGCGGATGCAGATATTGCCGCCGCGACCGGCGGCGAGGCGACTGGCGACCCGCCATCGGCAGCGGGGGTGCAGGCCGCGGCCAGAATGGCGGCCATCGCCGCGCTGAGACCACTCTGTATCCGCGCCATGCCGGTTCCCCTCGAGTCCGGCTGGGACGCTAGATCATGGGCGGCCCGTCTTGAACCGCCCATGATCCATTCTCCGTTCTGGAGTGCGTGATTCACCGCCGCGGCCGTCCTGGCCGGCGACGATCACGCCCCGTCGGGGTCAGAAGGGCATCAGGATATCCATCACTTCCTGCCCGTAGCGCGGCCGCTGCACATCGCTGATGGTGCCGCGTCCGCCATAGGCGATGCGCGCCTCGGCCAGCCGGTCATGGCGCACCGTGTTGTCGGAGGCGATGTCCTGCGAACGGATGACGCCGCTGACCTGCAATTCCCGCAGCTCGCTGTTCACCCGCACCTGCTGGCGCCCGGCGACCACCAGGTTCCCGTTCGGCAGCAACTGCGCGACGGTCGCCGCGACGCGCAAAGTCACGGTCTCGTTGCGGCGGACGCTGCCATTGCCGTCGACGCCGCTGGTGCTGCTCGCCTCGACGAGGCGCGACGGGTCGATGGCGTTCGGCAGGATGCGGGTCAGCGAGCTCTCGAGGCCCAGGATCCGCGGCAGCCCCATGCCTTCGCTGTTGTTGCGCGCACGCTGGGTGCGGTTCTGCAGCTCCGCCTCGTCCTGGATGGAGACCAGGACAGTGACGATATCGCCCACCTGCGCCGCGCGCTGGTCGCGCAGGAAGGTGCGGCTGCCGGGACGCCAGAGGCTGTTCGCGACGGTCAGCGGCTCGCCCGGCGCCGGCATCGGCATGGTGACCGGGCGCCAGCGCGGATCGGCGGTCGGGCTGGTGATCGGGTCCATGTCCGGGTCGCGCCCGACGCGGGAAAGACGTTCGAGCGAGCCGCAGGCGGAGACGGCGAGGAGCGGCAGCAGGAGAAGAAGGCGGCGCATGGCGCGGGATCTCCGAGGGATCAGCGGGGGACGGAGGCGAGATAGGCGGGCGGCGTGCGCTGCAGCGGCACCGCGCCGGGCAGGACGCGCACCCGGCCCAGGCCGATGACGGTTCCTTCCACCACCAGGCGGGAGCCGAGGTTCATCACCGGCACCGTCTCCCCGACGGCGGCCGATTCCAGGGCCCGGCCGGCGGCGGTCAGCGAGATGCCGGGCGATTCCAGCACCAGGGTCACCGGCTCGTTGCGGATGACGAGGTTGGGCGCACCGAGATCGGCCTGGATGAAGGCGACCGCGGAGCCGATCGGGCGCCGGAGCTGACGGCCCACGACGTCCTCGAGCCGCTGCGAGGTGCCCCCGCGCACCCGCTCCGCGCGCATGCGGATCAGCCGCGCGTCGCCGGGGGTGACCACGTCGCCGAGCAGCATGCGGCGCGTCGCGACGACGACCGGCACGGTCGGCAGAGCCCGGCCGGTCAGCCGCGCGCGCAGCGCCGGCATGCCGTCGGCCATCACCACCAGCGTGGTGGCGAAGCGCTGGCTCGCCGGGTCGAAATGGCTGCCTTCGTAAGCGACCTGCACCGCCGCGGTGACCGGCACCATGGGCGGGATCAGCCCCGGCAGCTCCAGCTCCGCATCCTCGTCCATGCCGAGTTGGAGCAGCTCGGCCCTGAGCGCTTCCGTGATCTCCTCGCGGCCGACGGGGCGGCCGGGGCGTTCCACGACCACGCGTTCATTGGCGCTGAGCGGACGCCAGGCCAACCCATAGAGGCGCGCGATGGCGACGAGCTGCGGCGCTTCGATCAGCATGCGGCGCCCGGGCGGCGGCGCGGCGCCGAGCGTGACGTCGCCGCGTGGGCCGGCATTCTCGAAAAGATCGGAGAGACGGATCACCTCGCCATCGACCAGCGCGAGCGGCCGCACGGCGACCATCTCCTGGGCGGAGCCGCGGCGGGCGAGCGCCAGGGCGGGGAGGGCGGCAAGCAGGGCGCGGCGTTGCACGATCATCCCCCTCAGCGCATCGAGGTCAGGGTGCGGAGCATCTCGTCGCTCGCGGTGATGACCTTCGAGTTCATCTCGTAGGCGCGTTGCGCGGTGATCAGCGACGTGATCTCCGACACGACATTGACGTTCGAGGTCTCGACGAAGCCCTGCATCATCTGGCCGTAGCCCGGCTGGCCAGGTGCGGCCTGCTGCGGCTGGCCGGAGGCCGGCGTCGCCAGGAACATGTTGCCGCCGACGGCGTCGAGCCCGCCCTCATTGGCGAAGATCGCAAGCTGGATCTGCCCGACATTCTGCAGGGCCACCTGGCCGTCGAGCTTCACCAGCACCTCGCCCGAGGCGTTGATGGTCACGTCCACGGCGTTGGGCGGGATGGTGACGCCGGGCTGCACCACATAGCCCTCGGCGGTGACGATCTGCCCCTCGGGCGACAGGCCGAAGGTGCCGTCGCGGGTATAGGAGGTCTCGCCGGAGGGCAGCGTGACCTGGAAGAAGCCGTTGCCGCGGATCGCGAGGTCGAAGCGGTTCTCGGTCTGCTGCAGGTTGCCCTGCTCGCTGATCCGGTAGATCGCCGCCGTCCTGACGCCGAGGCCGATCTGCGCGCCGGAGGGCAGCACCGTGCCAGTCTCGGCGCTCTGCGTGCCAGTGCGGCGGAGGTTCTGGTAGATCAGATCCTGGAACTCGGCGCGCCGGCGCTTGTAGCCGGTGGTCGAGAGGTTGGCGATGTTGTTGGAGATGACCTCGACATTGGTCTGCTGGGCCATCATGCCGGTCGAGGCGATGTTGAGCGAGCGCATCGGCGTGTCCTTTTGGAGGTCGGGCGTCAGTTACGGGTGCGGAGCAGGCGGTCGATCACGCTCTGCACGCGCTGGCCCTCGTTCTCGGCGAACTGGGTCGCAAACTGGAATTCGCGGAGCTCGGCGGTGAGCCGGGTCATCTCGGCGATCGGCTGGACATTGCTGCCCTCGACCGCGCCCTGGATCAGGGCGGGGCGATCCACCGGCAGCGGCTGCTCGCCGGCGGCATCGTAATGCCGGTCCCCTTCGGCCCTCAGGCGCTGCGTGTCCTCGAAGCGGACCACGCGGAGCTTGCCGATCGGCCCGTTCTCGGAACGCACCGTGCCGTCGCCCAGGATCTCGATCCGGGTGTCGCCGGGCGCGATCGCCAGCGGCTGCCCCTGGTCGGAAAGCAGGGCATTGCCCTGCATGTCCAGGATCCGGCCGTCCGGGCCGAGGCTGAAGCGACCGGCGCGGGTGAAGCGCTCGCCGCGCGGCGTCTCGACGCCGAAGAAGCCGTCCCCGGTGATCGCGACGTCGAGCGGGTTGCCGGTCTGCTGGACCGGGCCCTGCTCGCCCTGCCGCCAGGTCGCACGGTCCTGGACATAGGCGGTGCGGCGGAGTGCCGCCGGCCCTTCGACACCGGCCGCGCGGCTGATCTGCTCCCCGAAGAGGGTGCGGTTGGCACGGAAGCCGGGCGTATCGGCGTTCGCGACGTTGTTCGCGAGCACCGCCGTCGCACGCTCCTGGAGCGTGAGGCGGGAGAGGATCACATAGCCGGCACTGTCCATCGTCGAACCCTCCGGCAGCCCAAGGGGGGCCGCGTCGGCGGGGATGACCGCAAGCCCCGTGCCAGCGGATGCGGCGGTTTGAGGCGGCGAGGGCTGCCCGGGGCCGGCAGTTTCTGCCGCGACCCGGCCGGAAGCTGCCCTGCAAGGCTTCCGCCCTGCCCAAACGGTCTCTTAAGCCTCCGGAGGGCATGGTGCGGATGCGACGGGGCAGAAGGCTCCGGCACGCAGCAGAAGGCGGAGAAGCGATGGCGGCCGAGGCCGGCAAGGCGGAAGGTGCGGAGGCACCCCCCGCGCGTGGCGGGCGGAAGAAGCTTGTGCTTCTGGCCCTGCCGCTGCTGCTGGCGGGGGCGGGTGCCGGGCTGTGGTTCTCCGGCGTGTTCGGTGCCGGTCATGCAGCCGAGGCGCCGCAGCGCGCGGAAGTGCCGCCGCCGGCCTTCATCGACATGCCCGAGATCATCACCAACCTCAATGTCCCGGGCCGCCGGCCCGTCTTCCTGAAGCTGCGCAGCAAGATCGAGGTCTCGCGCGGTGACGAGGTGCCGGCGGTGCAGGCGGCGATGCCGCGCCTGATGGACCTCTTCCAGACCTATCTCCGCGAGATGCGGCCGGAGGAGCTGCGCGGCAGCGCCGGCACCTATCGCCTCCGGGAGGAACTGCTGGCGCGCGCTAATATCGCCGTCGCCCCGGCGCGCATCACCGATGTCCTGTTCATCGAGATCATCGTGCAATGAGCGGCACCGGACCCGAGAGCGAAGAAGACCTGGCCGCCGCCTGGGGCGCCGCGCTGGAGGATGACGGCGAACCGGCCGCGCCCAGCCTGCCTGAGGCGACCCGCGTCCTGAACCAGGCGGAGATCGACAGCCTGCTGGGCTTCGGCGGCGGCGCCGGCGACGGCGAGGCGCTGACCGGAATCGAGCGCATCATCAGCTCGGGCCTCGTCTCCTACGAGCGCCTGCCGATGCTGGAGATCGTCTTCGACCGGCTGGTGCGGCTGATGTCGACGACGCTGCGCAACTTCACCTCCGATAACGTCGAGGTCTCGATCGACGCGATCTCCTCGCTGCGCTTCGGGGATTACCTCAACTCGGTGCCGCTGCCGGCGATGCTGGCGGTGTTCCAGGCCGAGGAATGGGACAATTACGGGCTGATCGTGGTCGACAGCCCGCTGATCTATTCGGTCGTCGACGTTCTGCTCGGTGGTCGCCGCGGCACCGCCGCGATGCGCGTCGAGGGGCGCCCCTACACCACGATCGAACGGACACTGGTGGAACGGCTGGTGACCGTCGTGCTCTCCGACCTCACCGATGCCTTCGAGCCGCTCTGCCCGGTCAATTTCCGCTTCGAGCGGCTGGAGGTGAACCCGCGCTTCACCGCGATCAGCCGCGCTTCCAACGCCTGCGTGCTGGTTAAGCTGCGCGTCGACATGGAGGATCGCGGCGGCCGGATCGAAATGCTGCTGCCCTATGCGACGCTCGAGCCGGTGCGCGAGATGCTGCTGCAGCAGTTCATGGGCGAAAAGTTCGGCCGCGACAGCATCTGGGAGACCCACCTGGCCGAGCAGCTCCGCGACACCGCGGTCGCGCTCGAGGTGGTGCTGGCCGAGCAGGTGATGCCGCTTTCGACCGTCCTCAATCTCAAGGTGGGCGACCGCATCGCGCTTGGCGTCACGCCGGGCTCGCCGGTGCGGCTGCGCTGCGGCGACGTCGCGATGTTCGAGGCGCAGCTCGGCCGGCGGGAGGAACGCCTCGCCGTCCGCATCGAGCGCGAGTTGCGCCAGGAGACGGCCGATCCCCGCCTGCCGACGGGGGAGGCATCGGCATGAGCGCTTTCGAATGGGGCCTGCAGCTCGTGCTGCTGCTACTGCTGGGGGCTGCGATCCCCTTCGTGATCCGGCTGGAGCGCGGCCTTTCGGCTTTGCGGCGCGACCGCGGCGCGCTCGATGGTTCCGCCCAGGGGCTCGCCGAAGCGGCGTCGGCGGCGGATGCGACGCTCCGTCGTCTTCGTGCGACGGCGGAGGAGGAGATCCGTCAGCTCGACGAACGCGCCGGTGCGGCGGAGCGGCTGCGCGATGACCTGCGCTATCTGACCGAGCGGGCCGAGAGCCTCGCCGATCGGCTCGATGTGCTGGTGCGCACAGCGCGGCCGCTGGCGGCCGAGGCCACGCCGGCTGCTCCGGCAACCGAGGATACTGCAGCGCCGCGCAGCCAGGCCGAGCGGGACCTGATGCGCGCCCTGAGGATGGCACGATGAGGCGGCCGCGCATCCTGCCCGTCGCGGTGACGGCGATGGGCGCCCTGTTCCTGCTGAAGGCGGAAACCCTGTGGCGCAGCGCCAAGGCGCCGTCTGGGCAGGCCGCAGCGTCGGCCGCCTTCGCGATGATCGCCCCCGCACGCGCCTCCGAGGAGACGCGCGCGCCGGCCGCCACCCCCGCAGCGGCTGCTGCACCTGCGCCGGCTCCTGCGGCGGCGCTTCCCCCTGCCGCGTCGCCCGCGGCCGCCCCCGATCCCGCCATCGCCGCGGAACGTGCCGTGCTGGAGCAGTTGCGCGCCCGGCGCGCCGAGCTGGAGGCGCGCGAGCAGGCCGCGGTGCAGCGCGAGGTGATGCTCGCGGCCGCCGAGCGTCGGCTGCAGCAGCGCATCGAGGAACTCAGCGCCATGCGTCGCCGGCTGGAGGCGATGGAGAGCGCCCGGGGCGAGCGCGACGAAGCCGGCTGGCGCGGGCTGGTGCGCCTCTACGAGAATATGCGGGCGCGCGACGCGGCCGCGATCTTTGACGATCTGGAAATGCCTGTCCTGGTACAGATCCTGGATCGCATGGGTGAGCGGAAGGCGGCACCGGTGATCGGCGCCATGCGCCCCGATCGGGCGCGGTCGCTCACCGCCGAGCTGGCGCGCTTCCGCGCTCAGCGCAACCCGAACAACTGAGCGAGCGGGAAGGCAGGAACTGAACCATGGCCCTTGATAAAAGCATCAATGTCCTGATCGTCGACGACTACCGGACGATGCTGCGCATCATCCGCAATCTGCTCAAACAGCTTGAGTTCGACAATGTGGACGAGGCGACGGACGGGCAGGAGGCGCTGTCCAAGCTGCGCGCCGGCAATTTCGGACTGGTGATCAGCGACTGGAACATGGCGCCGATGACCGGGCTCGACCTGCTCAAGGAAGTGCGGGCCGACCAGCGGCTGCGCAACCTGCCCTTCATCATGATCACCGCCGAGAGCAAGACCGAGAACGTGATCGCGGCCAAGGCGGCCGGTGTCTCCAACTACATCGTAAAGCCCTTCAATGCGGAGACGCTGCGCGAGAAGATCGAGAAGGTGCTGGTCCATGCCTGACGGCGGTATCGCTCCGGAAGACGATCGGATCGAAGCGGTGGTGCGCCAGATCCTGGTCAGCATGACTGGCGACCTCACCGCCAAGGAAGCGGTGCTGCTGGCCGAGCTGACGGCGCTTGGCCGCACCGTGGCGCGCGTCAAGTCGGAAATCGCGGCGCTGCAGGTCGACGACATCACGGGCAGCCACATCCCGAGCGCCACTGACGAGCTGGACGCGATCGTCGAGAACACCGCCAAGGCGACGAACGAGATCCTCGACGCCTGTGAGTTGCTGGAGCAGCTCCAGGGCAGCCTGCCGGCGGAGCCGGCGCAGCGGATGCAGGACGCGGTCACCCGCATCTACGAGGCCTGCAGCTTCCAGGACATCACCGGGCAGCGGATCAGCAAGGTCGTCGGCGCGCTGAAGGCGATCGAGGCGCGAGTGGACGCGGTGACCGGCGCCGCCAACGGCCGTGTCGCCGCCGCGCAGGCATCGGCACCGGCACCGGCGGTCGGTCCGGCGCTGACCCAGGGGCAGGCACTGGCCAATGGGCCGCAGCTTCCCGGCGCCGGCGTGTCGCAGGAAGAGATCGATCGTCTGCTGGCGAGTTTCGACTGATGCGCGCCGCGCGGCTTGCCCTCGTGGTCCTGGCGCTGGCGCTGCCAGCGCAGGCGCAAGAGCCGCGCGCGATCGCGCTGCGCATGGGCACCCATGCCGGATTCGGGCGCCTGGTCTTTGACCTACCGGCATCGGGCACGGCCTACCGCGCGGAGGTGCAGGGCGACCGCTTGCTGCTGCGCTTCGATGCACCGCCGCCGGCGCTGCCGGGGGCGAACCGCCTGCCGCGCAACATCCTGGGCCTCGCGATGGATGGCGACGCCGTGGTGGTGACCGCCGCCGCCGGGGCCCGGCTGCGGCATTTCCGCCTCGGGGAGCGCGTGGTGGTGGACGCGGAAAACGCGCCGGCCGCTGCGGAGCGCCCGGTCCGATCGCCGTCCACGCCGGCTGCCGCGACCCAGCAGCCTGCCGAGGCGCCGCGCCAGCAGGAGGCGCGCCGGGAACCCCGCCGCGGGGAGCCGCGCCGGCGGGATTCCCGCCGCGACGAACCACCTCAACAGGAAGCGCGCCCACAGGAAGCGCGCCAGCAGGAAGCGCGCCAGCAGGAAGCGCGCCAGCAGGAAGCGCGCCAGCAGGAGGCGGGGCCGCAGGAGCAGCGCCAGCAGGAGGCGCGCCGCACAGCTTCGCCTCCCCGGCCTTCGCCTCCGCCATCGGAGAGCGTCCGGTCGGACCCGCGTCCCGCTCCGGCCGCAGCGCCAACGGCAGCACCGACGGCCGCACCCCCGGTCGCCGCGCCGGTCGCGCCGGTATCGGTCGAGGCCCTGCCGAGCGGGGCGGAAACACGCACATCTGCGGCCGTGCCGGGCGCCGTTCCCGCACGGGTGGTCGCGCCGGGCCGCGCGGTTGCGCTGGCCTTCCCAGACGGCACCGGCGTCGCCGTGTTTCGGCGTGGTGGCGCGGTGCTCGCGGTGTTCGACGCCAAGGCCCCGCTCGACCTGACGGCGTTGCGGGGCGACCCGGTCTTTGGCGCCGCCGATAGCTGGACCTTGCCCGACGGCGTCGTGTTGCGCCTGCCGATGGCGGCCGGCGGCGGCCTGCTGCCCCGGCGCGAAGGCGCGACCTGGGTGCTCGAAGCGATGCGCGTGGAGGCGCCGTCGCGCCGTCCCGGCATCTCGGCGGAGCCCGAGCCCGGCCCGCCGGCCCGCCTTGTGATCGCGACCGAAGGCAGCGGCCGCGCACTCGCGCTGCAGGATCCCGAAACCGGCATGCCGTTGCTGGTCGCGACGCTCGCTGTCCCCGGCCAGGGCTTCGCGGCCGCACGCCGCATGCCCGACCTGGAATTGCTGCCGACGCAGCAGGGCGCGGCGGTGCTGGCGCGCAGCGACCGCCTGGTGCTGCGCAGCCTCTCCGATCGCATCCTGCTGACCGCGGCGCCGGGCGACACCCTGCGCTTCGGGACGCCCGGCGGCCTGGAGCCGGTGGCGGAGGCAGCGGCGTTGACGCGGGTCTTCGACCTGCCGACCCTGCCGCCTGCCGTCCTGCAGGACCGGCTGCGCGACCAGCAGGCGGCGATCGCCGGCGCTGCGCCGCTGGCGCGCGGACCGCTGCGGCGGGAGGCGATGGAAACCCTGCTCGCCCTCGGCATGCCGCAGGAAGCGCAGGCGATGGCAGGCCTCGCTCTGCAAGAGGATCCGCGGGTGCGGGGCGATGCGCGCCTGCTGCTGGGGCAGGGCGTGGCAGCACTGCTCGCCGGACGTGTCGCGGATGCGCGGGGTATCGAGGACCGGCGGCTGCCGGCAACCGATGAGACCGCGCTGTGGCGCGGGCTGCTCGCCGCGGCGCGGGGCGAGATGGATGCTGCGGCCTCGGGCATCGTGCCGGCGCTGCCGCTGCTGATGGTCTACCCGGAGGCGGTTCGCCAGCGCCTGCTGCCGCTCGTCGCCGACGCGCTGGCCGAGGCCGATCCGCGCGCCGCGCAGCGGCTGCTGGCGGCGCTGCCGGACGACGCCAGCTTCGGCTACGCAAGGGCGCGCGTCGCCGAGGCGGAAGGCCGGGCCGAGGATGCATTGACGCGCTATGATGCGGTGGCCCAGGGCGTGGACCGGCTGCGGCGCGCGCGGGCGTTGCGGCGGGCGACGGAATTGCGCCTGGCGACCGGACGCATCGATGCCGCCGGCGCTGCCGGCGCGCTGGAGCGGGCGGTCTTCGCCTGGCGCGGCGATGCGGAGGAGCTGGCTACGCGGCGCCGCATCGCGGCGTTGCGGCGCCAGACCGGCGCGGCGCGCCAGGCTTTCGATCTGCTGCGCGAGACCGCGGTGATGTTCCCGGATCAGGCGGCGGCACTCGCCCCCGACATCGCCGGCAGCTTCGCGGAGGCGCTGATATCCGATCCCCCCGTCTCGGCCGTGGCGCTGTTCGATGCGCATCGGGATCTGCTGCCGAGGGGCCCCGAGGGCGCCGAAGCGCTCGCCGGGCTGGCCGGACGGCTGGTCGAGCTCGATCTGCCCGACCGCGCGGCGGCGCTGTTCCAGGAAGCCGCCGATCGCGCCACCACGCGCGCCGGCCGGGCTGGCTTCGGCGCCCGGCTCGCGGCGCTGCGCCTGGCGGAGCGCGATGCCGCGGCGGCGCTCACCGTGCTGGATGCAACCGGCTTCGACGGATTGCCGGCACCCCTTGTCGTCGAACGCGGCGTGCTGCGCGCACGCGCGCTCGCCATGCGCAGCGAGCGCCAGGCCGCCGAAGCGCTGCTGGTCTCGCTCGGCGACGCCGGCTTCGCGCCGCTCGCCGCCTTGCGCGCCGATGTGCAGGACTGGGCGGGTGCGGCCGAGGCGCTGTCCCGTCACCTGACCGCGAGCCTGCCGCCGGCACCCGCGGCGCTGGATGACGCGCAGCGGCGGGACGCGACGCGGCTTGCAGCTTTCGCGGCGCTCGCCGGCGACGATGCACGGCTCGCCGTCCTGAAGGACTCGCTGAAGCCGCGCATGGGGGAGGGGCCGCTGGCCGAAGCCTTCGGCCTGCTCACCTCCGATCCGCTGCGCGGCATCGCCGATCTGGCGCGCCTGCAGCGGGAGCTGGACCTGATGCGCGCCCTGCCGGGGCGGCTGGCGGCGCGGCGCGCGGACTGACGCCAGCGCGGCCTTGGCGGTGAGTTTTCCGCCGTCCCCCGGGGGTCCGCAGGCGGAGTGCCGCGTCGCGGACGGGGGAGGTCCGCAGAAATTTCGGTCCCGCCACGGGATTTTCGCTTGCGGAGGGGGGCCGGGTGCCGCATATGCCCGCGCCGTCGACCCGTTCGACCCATACCACGACCGTTACGGTCATCTGCTGGCTGGAAGGAGCCCGTACTATGGAAGCTCTCGTCCAACTGGGGATGGTCTCGGACCTGCCGAGCGAAGCCCAGACTGATGAGAACCGCTCGGTGGAGGCGAAGGACTACTTCGTCAGCCGCAATGGCATTCGTTACGCGGGCACGCATCTGATCATCGATCTGTGGGGCGCGACCAACCTCGACGATCCCGAGCATATCGATGCGGTGCTGCGCGAGGGCGCGCTGGCGACCGGCGCCACGATCCTGCACGGCCATTTCCATCACTTCTCGCCGAATGGCGGCGTCTCGGGGGTGCTGGTGCTGGCCGAGAGCCATGTCTCCATCCATACGTGGCCGGAGCGGGACTATGCGGCGCTCGACATCTTCGTCTGCGGCGATTGCGATCCCTACAAGGCGCTGCCGGCGTTGAAGAAGGGCTTTTTGGCGGAGCGGGTGCAGCTCGCCGAGCACAAGCGGGGCCTGATCGGCTGAGCGCCGGAGCATTCTGCTCCAGCGTCTTTGTTTGATCGCGTGATTCGGACTTTTCGGCCGATGCGGCCTCAAGTCATCACGCTCCGACCCTACGGCTGATGCCAGGGCGGGGCCGCGAGGCTCCGCCCTTTTCGTCGCGGTGAGGATGGACATGACGACCGACGCCTGGGTGAACGAGACGCTCTACGCCGCCTGGGGCCAGCGCTTCCGCGTGGTGCGGGAACTGGCGCGGGTGCGTTCCGACTTCCAGGACATCATGATCTTTGAGAGCGAGACGCATGGCCGCGTCATGCTGCTCGATGGCGTGGTGCAGATCACCGAGGCGGATGAATTCGTCTATCAGGAGATGCTGGCGCATGTGCCGCTGCTGGCGCATGGCGCGGCGAAGCGGGTGTTGATCATCGGCGCCGGCGATGGCGGCGTGCTGCGCCGCGTGCTGCAGCACCGCAATGTCGAGAAGGCCGTGATGGTCGAGATCGACGGTGCCGTGATCCGGCTCGCCAAGGAGCATCTGCCAGGCATTGCCGGCGATGCCTGGACCGATCCGCGGGCCGAGGTGATCGTCGGCGACGGCATCGACTACGTGCAGCGGGCGCCGGACGCGTCCTTCGACGTGGTCATCGTCGACAGCACCGATCCGATCGGCGTCGGCGAGGTGCTGTTCACCGATGATTTCTACGCGAACTGTGCCCGGCTGCTGACCGATCGCGGGCTGGTCGTGAACCAGTGCGGCGTGCCCTTCATGCAGGCCGACGAACTACGCGAGACCAGCCTGCGCCGGAAGCGCTTCTTCGCCGAGGTCTCGGCCTATGTCGCGGCGGTGCCGACCTATGTCGGCGGCCTGATGACGCTCGGCTGGTCGGCCAAGGCGCCCGGGCTCAGCGCGACGCCGGTGGCCCAGATCCGCGCCCGCGCGGAGGCCGCGGGCATCCTCGGTGCCACCCGCTACTGGACGCCGGAGATCCACGCCGGCGCCTTCCACCTGCCGCCCTATATCGCCGAGCACCTGCCGGCGGATTGACGGCTTCCGGCCCCGGTATCAATCCGCCTGGATGCCGGCGGCCGCGATGATGGGCCGCCATTTGGCGACCTCCTCGCGGGTCATGACCTGCAGCCGTTCCGGCGTGCCGCCGATCGGCGCCACGCCCTGGGCACGGAGGCCCTCGATGGCTTCGGGATCGCGCAGCAGGGCATTGGCGGCGGCGTTGAGCTGGGCGATGAGCGCGGGCGGCGTGCCGGCGGGCGCGTAGAGCGCCCACCAACCCTCGACCACGAAGTCCGGCAGCCCGCCTTCCTGCATGGTCGGCACTGCGGCCAGCGCTTCGGCGCGTCGCGGCGCGGTCACGGCCAGTGGCAACAGCGAACCCTCCCGGAAATGCTGCACCAGCGGCAGGTAATGGTAGAACATCGCATCCACCTGGCTGGCCAGCAGATCGGTGATCGCCTGCGCCCCGCTGCGATAGGGCACGTGCACCGTCTGGATCCCGGCGCGCAGGTCGAGCAGCGCCTGCGACAGGTGACCCGTCGTGCCGTTCCCGGCCGAGGCGAAGGTCAGGGCGCCGGGTCGCTGCTTCGCCAGCGCGACCAGCTCCGCCAGGGTCGTCACGCCGAGCCGGCGCCCCACGGCGAGCACGGCGGGCGCGGTGACGAAGGGCATGATCGGCGCGAAATCCCGCACCGGGTCATAGCCCTGGTCGCGATAGAGGCTGGCATTCACGCCATGCGTGCCGCTGGTGCCAAGCACCAGCGTGTAACCATCGGGGGGCGACTTCGCGACCGTCGCCACGCCGAGATTACCGCCGGCGCCGCTGCGGTTGTCCACGACGACGCTCTGGCCGAGCGCCTGCGACAGATGCCGCGACAGGATGCGGGCCAGGAGGTCGGTCGTGGTGCCGGCGGCGAAGGGCACCACCAGGCGGATCGGCCTGGTCGGCCAGGCCTGGGCCCCTGCCGTGCCCGGCAGCCATGCCGCGGCACCCGCGGCTAGGCCGACGCGCCACAGCGATCGTCGGTCCATCTGGGTCATGATGCTGGCTCTCCTCCCATCATCCGCTCTTGGCGCCGGACGGAGGTCCGGTCGTGACGTAAGCGTCCATCGAGGCCTGCGGTACGCCGCGCCGAATCGGTGTGCAGGCGTCAGGGAATGCCTGCGGGAAGTGGTAGCCCCGATCCGCGAGCACGCCGAGGAAGCGGTCCAGATGGCGCATCGCGCCGCCCGGCAGGTCGTGCAGCACCAGCACGGTGGGGGAAGGCCCCGCGCACTGGGTCAGCGCGTGCTCCACCCAGCCATCCGGATCGCGCCAGTCGCCGGGAACGGCGGTCCACAGCACGCAGGTAAAGTGATGGCGTTGCAGATACGCCAGCGTCGCGCGCCCGAGCAGGTGTGGCCCGATCCGGCCGCCGCCGCCCACCGGGCGGAACAGCCGGTCGGGATGCGCGAGCCCGCCGATCAGATCCTGGGTACGGCCGATCTCGGCTTCCGCCACGCGATCCTCATCGGGTTGCTCGCCGAGCGGCCCGCCATGGGTGAAGGTGTGATTGCCGATCCAATGTCCTTCGGCATGCGCCCGTTCCGCCAGCGCCCATCCCGCCCTGTCGGCCAGCTTGCGGCCCATCACGAAGAAGGTCGCGCGCAAGCCACGCCGGCGCAGCACGTCCAGCACGCCCGGCGTGACCTCCGGCTCAGGGCCATTATCGAAGGTCAGGGTGATCTCCGCGCCGGCAGAGCTCATGCGGCGCCTGCCCGGCGTCCCGCCACTGCCCGGGCTTCGCCCTGGGAAGCAGCGCGCCGCGTGGTGACGCGCAAGCGGCTGACCGGCCGGTCAGCGGCTTCGGCGGCAAGGCGCATCCGGATTCACCCCCCTGTGTCCGACGATACTTTGTCGATAAAGGGAGCCCGTCAAATGCCTGCGCAAGCATTGGCGCGATTGGCCGGAGGCCTGCCGAATAGCTTCGAGCGGCATCTTGGCCGCGACGCCTCAACGACGCCGTGGCCGAGATGGCTGCCGCCCCTAGGTTGCGAAGCCCTGCACGAGACTGCCGGCGACCAGCCGCCAGCCATCGACGATCACGAAGAAGATCAGCTTGAAGGGCAACGACACGACCGAAGGTGGCAGCATCATCATGCCGAGCGACATCAGGATGCTGGCCACCACCATGTCGATGACCAGGAAGGGCAGGAACAGCAGGAAGCCGATCTCGAAGGCGCGGCGCAGCTCGCTGACCATGAAGGCCGGCATCAGGGCGCGCCAGGGCGCCTGATCGGCGGCTTCCGGCGCTGCCATGCCGCCGAGGTCGAGGAACAGCGCCAGATCCGCCTCCCGCACATGCGCGGCCATGAAGCGGCGGAAGGGCTCGGCCGCCGCCTGCATGGCGTCGATCTCACCCATGCGGCCCTCGGTCATGGGCAGCAGCCCCTGGGTCCAGGCCTGCTCGAAGACCGGCTGCATCACGAAGAAGGTGAGGAACAGCGCCAGGCCGATCAGCACCGGGTTGGGCGGGATCGACGGCGCGCCGATGGCACTGCGCAGCAGGCCGAGCACGATGACGATGCGGCCGAAGGCGGTCGCCATCACCAGCAGCGAGGGAGCGAGCGAAAGGAGGCCGATCAGCGCGGTGAGTTGCACGAGGCGCGCCGTGGTCCCGGGCTGGTTGGCGCCGAGATCGATCGCGACGCTCTGCGCGGTGGCGGGCGGCGCGATCAGCACGACTGCGGCGAGCAGCAGCGCGGCGGCGAAGGGCAGGGCGCGCCTCATGCCTCGTCCACCTTCGGAGCGCGAGGCACCCAGCCGAGGCTCTGGTCCGCATTGCCACCGGTGAGCAGCAGCAGCCTTTCGCCATCGACGTGCACCAGCAGCAGCCGGCGCCTGGCATCGAGCGCCAGCGTCTCCTCGACGCGCATGCGCTGCCCGGCCATGCGCGGCGCCAGCCCCGCGGCGCGGGCGCCGCGCGCCAGCAGCAGCAGCAGCGCGACGATTCCGGCCAGCGCGAGGCCGGCCCAAAGCCATTGAGTGGTGATCCATTGCGAGGGGTACATGCCGCGGCCTCCTGCCGGCGGTTGAAGGACGAAAGGTCAGGGGGGCGGCAGGGCGTTTTGCAGCCGCTCCACCTGATCGCGCAGCGCGGTCAGGACAGGGGCCAGTGCCTGCCCCTCCGATTTCGGCAGGGCAAGGATGCCGGCGCAGAGCCGCGCCACCTCCTCCTCGAAGCCGGCCAGGTCCACCCGATTCCCGGCGGTGACCAAGGCTTCGGCGATGCTGAGCATCGCCGACGCGCCCTCGGCCATATCCTCGGCCCCCACGAATCCGGGGCTGCGGGGCGGTGTCTCCGGGTCAGCGACCTGCTGCATGGCGGCAGCAAAGCACAGGGGGCGTTACCGGAAGCTTTCGGTCGGCGTTTACCGATAATTCGCCAAGCCCGTGCGATCCCTGTGCCATGGACCCGACCCAGACCGGACCCCTCGCGCTCACGGAACGGCGGCTGCACTGGCTGGACGCGCGGCAGCGCGTGCTGGCGCAGAATATCGCCAATGCCGACACGCCCGGCTACCGGCCGAACGATCTGCGCCCTTTCGGCGAGACCCTGGCGCGGGCCTCGGGCACCGCTCTGGCCGTCACCAACCCGCAGCATATCGCCAGCCCGGGCGGGCGAGCGCCGGATGCGCGGCAGGACCGCCGTGCGATCGAGCGGACGCCGGATGGCAATGCCGTCTCGATCGAGGAACAGGCGCTGCGTGTCGCCGAGACCGACCAGGCGCATGCGCTGGCGATCACGCTGCACCGCCGCTTCATGAACATGTTCCGCACCGCCCTCGGGCGGCAGGGCTGAGGAGGCCCGGGCCAATGGATATCGAAAGCGCGCTTCGCATCTCGGCCGCCGGCATGCAGGCGCAGGCGACCCGGCTTCGCGTCGTCGCCGAGAACCTCGCCAACAAGGACAGCACGGCGGAGACGCCGGGCGGCGATCCCTACCGGCGGCGCACCGTCACCTTCGCCAACCGGCTGGACCGGGCGGCCGGGTTGCAGACGGTGCACGTCTCCCGCGTCGGCACTGCGCCCGGGGAATTCCCGCAGCGCTTCGATCCGGCGCATCCGGCCGCCGATGAGCGCGGCTATGTCCGCACGCCGAACGTCAACAGCCTGGTCGAGGTGATGGACATGCGGGAGGCGCAGCGCAGCTACAGCGCCAATCTTGGCGTGCTGGAGACGACGCGCGGCATGCTGACCCGCACCATCGAGGCGCTGCGCTGATGGTCGCCGCCCTCACCTCCGCCGGCGTCGCGGCTGCCTATCGCAGTGCCGATGGGCTGGCGAACACGACCCGGGCACAGCCCGGGGCGGGCAGCGGCTTCGGCGCGGCGCTGTCGCGCGCCATGGAACAGGCCGTCGATGCCGGCCGGACCGCCGACACCACCGCGACCCAGGCGCTGACCGGCCAGGGCAGCGTGACGGATGTGGTCATGGCGGTCAGCCGGGCGGAGCTCGCGCTGCAGACCACGGTCGCGGTGCGCGACAAGGTCGTCGCCGCCTATCAGGACGTGATGCGCATGCCGATCTGACGCGAATTTTCGCGTCAGTCCCTCTGTTCACGGGCAGTCACCCGCCGTCAGGCGATCTGCTCAGGTGCGCCGCAAAATGCGGCCGAGGATGATGCCTTGGATCAGGTGACGCTCGCGACGCGCGAGGCGCTGTGGATTGGCCTTCAGGTCGGTGGGCCGCCGCTGATCGCGCTGCTGCTGGTGGGGCTTGCCGTGTCGGTCTTCCAGGCGCTGACCCAGATCCAGGAGGCGAGCCTCGGCTTCCTGCCCAAGCTTGCGGTGCTGGCCGGCGTGCTGCTGCTGCTCGGCCCGTTCATGGCAGGCGCCCTGCGTGGCTATACCGAGTCCCTGTTCCAGATGATGGTCGCGGCGGGCGGGGCGCCGTGACCGAGGCCGAACTGCTGGCATCCTTGCCGGTTCTGGCCTTCCAGGCGGCCCTGCTCTTTGCCCGGATCGGCGCGGCCGTGATGCTGCTGCCGGGCCTCGGCGAGCAGGAGGTGCCGCCCCCCTTGCGCCTCGGCCTCGGGCTCGCGCTGGTGCCGCTGCTGCTGCCCGCCCTGGCGCCGAGCCTGCCGGCAGCGCCGGACACGGCGACGGAGGCGGCGCGGCTGATCCTGCTCGAGGTGCTGGTCGGCCTCTGGCTCGGCTCGCTCGCGCGTCTCGTCAGCATCGGCTTCGCCCTGGCCGGACAATTCGTGGCGCTGATGATGGGGCTCGCCAGCGCGCTGGTGCCGGATCCGCAGATGGGCGGGCAGGGCACGGTGACGAGCCGCCTCTTCGCATTGCTCACCGTGCTGGTGGTGCTGAGCAGCGGGCTCTATGCGCTGCCGCTGCGGGCGCTTGCCGAGAGCTACGGGGTGCTGCCGGCGGGCGATCCCTGGCCGGCCGGCGAAGCGGCGGAAGCCTTCGCGGTAGCCGCGGGCGAGAGCTTCGCGCTGGCGCTCCGGATCGCCGCACCCTTCGTGCTGGGCTCGATCGTGCTGAACGTGGCGCTCGGGCTGCTGTCGCGGCTGGCGCCGCAGGTGCAGGTCTATTTCGTCGCCATTCCCGGCCAGATCCTGGCCGGCATCGCGCTGCTCGGACTGCTGCTGCCGGTGATCCTCGGCGTTTATGGCGAGGCGGCGCGCGCTGCCTTCACGGCCTTGCCGGGGAATCGCTGAACCATGGCGGGGGAAGAGAAGGACGCCGAGGACCGCACGGAAGCACCGACACAGCGCCGGCTCGACCGGGCGCGGGAGGAAGGCCAGGTCGCGCTCTCGCGGGAGGCCGTGATGCTGGCGACGCTCGGCGCCGGGCTGCTCGGCATGATGGTGGCGCTGCCGCCGATGGCACGGGAGCTGGTGGCGGCGCTGCGCGGCGTCGTCGCCATGTCGCACAGCCTGGCCCCGGAGGAAGCGGCGCCGGCGCTGCTGAAGCTGGCCCTGCTGACGATCGCGCCGGTGGCCGGGTTGACGCTGATCGGCGCCGTCGCCGGCACGCTGCTGCAGACGCGCGGCCTGGTCTCCGCCAGCGGGCTGACGCCCCGCTTCTCCAAGCTGAACCCATTGGCGGGCCTCAAGCGCCTGCTGGGCGTCGATGCGGCCATCGAATTCCTGCGCACCCTGCTGAAGCTCGGGATCGTTGGCGCCGCGCTCTGGCTGGCGCTCGACGATCCCACAGTGCTCCGGACCCTGCTGCACGAGCCGGCGGCGGCGCTGCTCGGGCGGGCGGCCGATGCGTCCTACGGGCTGATGCGGGCGGCGCTGATGGCCTTCGCGGTGGTCGCGACGCTCGACCTGGTGCTGGTCCGGCTGCGGCACATGCGCAAGCTGGGCATGAGCCGGGAGGACATGCGGGACGAGCAGAAGGAGACCGACGGCGATCCGCACGTGAAGGGGCGGATGAAGCAGCTTCGGCTCGCGAAGTCGCGGCAGCGCATGCTGGCGGCGGTGCCGAAGGCCGCCGTCATCATCACCAACCCGACGCACTACGCCGTGGCCCTGGGTTATGAAAAAGGCTCCAATGCGGCGCCGCGCATCCTTGCCAAGGGCGTCGACGCGCTGGCGGCACGCATCCGTGCGGTGGCCGAGGAGCACAAGGTGCCGATCGTCCCCAACCCGCCGCTGGCCCGCGCCCTGCATCGGCTGGAGCTGGAGGCGGAGATCCCGCCGGAGCACTACCAGGCGGTCGCCGAGATCATTGCCTTCGTCTGGCGCCTGAACAACCGCGTGGCCGGGAATTCCTGAGCGGAGGACGCCGGCGATCAGGCTGTCGCGGCGGCGGGGGCATGGCGATGTTTACTAAATGTTCTTGTCGGCCCGCGCCCCGGATCGCATAGTGTGGGTGACGCAGCGTGCTTCGAGTCGGCCCCTGCCGCCTTCGCGGCTGCACGGGAATCGATGCTCTGCAACGCAAAATTGCTAAACCGGACCGCCAGCAGGATTGGGGATCGCATATGGACAAGGGTAAGGCGCTCGACGCCGCGCTGAGCCAGATCGAGCGGGCCTTCGGCAAGGGCTCGATCATGCGGCTGGGGGCCCGGAACCTGAGTGACGGGGTGGAGGTGGTGCCGACCGGCTCCCTCGGCCTCGACCTGGCGCTTGGCATCGGCGGCCTGCCCAGGGGGCGCGTCGTCGAGATCTACGGGCCGGAAAGCTCGGGCAAGACGACGCTGGCGCTGCATGCGATCGCCGAGGCGCAGAAGAAGGGCGGCACCTGCGCCTTCATCGATGCCGAACATGCGCTGGATCCCGGCTACGCCCGCAAGCTCGGCGTCGACGTGGACAACCTGCTGATCAGCCAGCCCGATGCCGGCGAGCAGGCGCTCGAGATCGCGGACACGCTGGTGCGGTCCGGCGCCGTCGACGTGCTGGTGGTGGACAGCGTCGCCGCCCTGGTGCCGCGCGCCGAGCTCGAGGGCGAGATGGGCGACAGCCATGTCGGCCTGCACGCCCGCCTGATGTCCCAGGCGTTGCGCAAGCTGACCGGCTCGGTCTCCAAGTCCAACACGCTGCTGATTTTCCTGAACCAGATCCGGCTCAAGATCGGCGTCATGTTCGGCAATCCGGAGACGACGACGGGCGGCAACGCGCTGAAGTTCTATGCCTCGATCCGCATGGATATCCGCCGCATCGGTGCGCTGAAGGACCGTGACGAGGTGGTGGGCAACCACACCCGCGTGAAGGTGGTGAAGAACAAGATGGCGCCGCCGTTCCGGGAGGTGGAGTTCGACATCATGTACGGGGAGGGCATCAGCAAGGTGGGCGAGCTGATCGACCTCGGCGTCAAGGCGAACATCGTCGAGAAATCCGGCGCCTGGTTCAGCTATGACAGCACCCGGATCGGCCAGGGGCGGGAGAACGCGAAGCAGTTCCTCCGCGATCATCCTGAGATGGCGCAGGCCATCGAGCAGAAGGTCCGCACCCAGGCCGGGCTTCTTGTGGACAAGATGCTGACCGGCGAGCGGGACGAGGACGAGGCCCAGGCGGCCGAATAGAACGTGGTCGCTTGAGGTGGAATCACCGAAAGGCGTGAATCACGTGATCAAACAAAGTGGCCAGGACATGATCGCTTCAGCTTGAGGCGATCATGTCCTGGCCCACCCGCATTCCGGACCGGCGCCGTGCAACCGGCAGCCGGTCCGGGCGCTTCAGCCTGTTCGAGGAGAACAGGCCATGAGCACGCCCGAGAAGCCGAAGCTGCCCGAAAACGCGCCCGCCAGGCCGCCCGCGGCGCAGCCGGACCCGCAACGGCGGCCGGACGAGCGCAAGGAAGGCGGCCCGGACTTCGGCAAGGCCGAAAAGCAGCAGCGGAACAAGGAGAAGGCCCGGGAGGATGCCGCGGAAGAGGCGGAGCCCTGAGCGGCCGCCGCGGCCCCAAACCGGTCCTCGGCCCTTCACGCCCCAACTTCCGCGCGTTACAGGTTGCGGCCCCGCGCTCCGGCGGGGTCACGCGACGGCCGAGACATGACCAGCAGCAACGATATCCGCGCCACTTTCCTGGACTACTTCGCCCGCAACGGCCATCAGGTGGTGGACAGCAGCCCGCTGGTGCCGCGCAACGACCCGACGCTGATGTTCGCGAATTCCGGCATGGTGCAGTTCAAGAACGTCTTCACCGGCCAGGAGAAGCGGCCCTACAGCCGCGCCACCACCGCGCAGAAATGCGTGCGCGCCGGCGGCAAGCACAACGACCTCGACAATGTCGGCTATACGGCGCGCCACCACACCTTCTTCGAAATGCTGGGGAATTTCTCCTTCGGCGATTATTTCAAGGATCAGGCGATCGAGCACGCCTGGACCCTGCTGACCCGCGATTTCGCGTTGCCCAAGGACAAGCTGCTGGTCACCGTCTTCTCGGAGGATGAGGAGGCGCCGGTCTATTGGAAGAAGGTCGCGGGGCTGCCGGACAGCCGTATCATCCGCATCCCGACCTCGGACAATTTCTGGCGCATGGGCGATACCGGCCCCTGCGGCCCCTGTTCCGAGATCTTCTTCGATCACGGCCCTTCGATCCCCGGCGGCCCGCCGGGCAGCGCGGACGAGGATGGCGACCGGTTCATCGAGATCTGGAACCTGGTCTTTATGCAGTTCGAGGAAGGCCCGCCCGGCACCCGCGTGCCGCTGCCGCGCCCTTCGATCGATACCGGCATGGGGCTGGAGCGCTTCGCGGCCATCCTGCAGGGCAAGCACGACAATTACGACACCGACACGCTGCGCGCACTGATCCTCGCCTCGGCTGAGGCGACCGGCCAGGACCCCGACGGGCCCTTCCGCAGCAGCCATCGCGTCGTCGCCGACCACCTCCGCGCCGGCACCTTCCTGATCGCCGATGGCGTGCTGCCTTCCAACGAGGGCCGCGGCTACGTCCTGCGCCGCATCCTGCGCCGCGCCATGCGCCACGCCCACATGATGGGCGCGCGCGAACCGCTGCTCCACCGCCTGGTGCCGGCGCTGGTGCGCCAGATGGGCGCCGCCTATCCCGAGATCGTCCGCGCCGAGGCGCTGGTCATCGAGACCCTCCGCCTGGAGGAGACGCGCTTCCGCAGCCTGCTCGACCGCGGCCTGCACCTGCTGGCCGAGGAGGTGGCGAAGCTGCCGGAGAAGGGCACGCTCGCCGGCGACGTGGCCTTCCGTCTCTATGACACCTACGGCTTCCCGCTCGATCTGACCCAGGACGCGCTGCGCGAACAGGGCAGGGCGGTCGACCTCGCTGGCTTCGAGGCGGCGATGACCGAGCAGAAGCAGCGCGCCCGCGCCGCCTGGGCCGGCAGCGGCGAGGCCGCGACCGAGACCGTCTGGTTCGACCTGCGCGAGAGGCTCGGCGCCACCGAGTTCCTCGGCTACTCGACCGAAAGTGCCGAGGGCGAGATCCTGGCCGTGGTACAGGACGGCAAGGTCGTGGATAGCGCCCCCGCCGGTGCCGAGGTTGCCGTCATCCTCAACCAGACGCCCTTCTATGCCGAAAGCGGCGGCCAGGTCGGCGACGGCGGCACCATCCAGGCCGGCGAGGCCTGCCGCATCGTGGTGCGCGACACCCAGAAGAAGCTCGGCGATCTCTTCGTGCATCTCGGCACCGTCGCCCATGGCGCGGCGAGGCCCGGCCTCGCTGTCGTCGCCGAAGTGGATCATGGCCGCCGCGGCGCCATCCGCGCGCATCACTCCGCGACCCATCTGCTGCATGAGGCGCTGCGCCGCAAGCTCGGCACCCATGTCGCGCAGAAGGGCAGCCTCAACGCGCCCGACCGGCTGCGCTTCGACGTCTCCCACCCGAAGCCGATCGAGGCGGACGAGCTCGCCTGGGTCGAGGCCGAGGTGAATGCCCGTATCCGCGAGAATGCCGAGGTCATCACCAGGCTGATGACGCCCGAAGCCGCGGTCGCCGAAGGCGCCATGGCCCTCTTCGGCGAGAAATACGGCGACGAGGTCCGCGTCGTCGCCATGGGCCGCGACGAAGCCGCGACCGAGCGCCGCGGCAACTACAGCGTCGAGCTCTGCGGCGGCACCCATGTGACGCGCACCGGCGATATCGGCCTGTTCCGGATCGTCTCCGAAGGCGCCGTCGCCGCCGGCGTGCGCCGCCTCGAAGCCGTCACCGGCGAAACCGCGCTGAAGCTCATCGACGAGAGCGACGCCTATCTGCGCGATGCCGCCACCCTGCTCAAGGCCCGCCCGCAGGAGCTGGCCGAGCGTGTCGGCGCGCTGCTCGAGGACCGCAAGCGCCTGGAGCGCGAAGTCGTCGACCTCCGCAAGAAGCTCGCGACCGGCGGCGGCGCGGCCGCCGTCGAGGAGATCGGCGGCTTCCGCGTCGCGCTCCGCAATGTCGGCGAAGTCCCCCCGCGCGACCTCAAGGGCTTGGTCGAAGCCATCCTGCAAGGTGGCACCGCCGACATCGTCGCCGTGGTCTCCACCGCCGACGGCAAGGCCAGCGTCATGGTCGGCCTCGGCGACGCCGCCCGCGGCAAGGCCGACGCCGTCACCCTGGTCCGCGCCGCCAGCGCCGCCCTCGGCGGCAAGGGTGGCGGCGGCAAGCCCGACATGGCCCAGGCCGGCGGCCCCGACGCGTCGCAGGCGGACGAGGCACTCGCGGCGGTCAGGGCGGCGCTGGGGTGAGTTGCCTCGGGAGGGCGCTGCCCTCCCGAACCCACCCGGCAGGAGCCTACAGGCCCCTGCACTCCGTTTACTTTTAGAGCCCTGATGGGGAAGGGGTCAGCCGGTGCAATCGCACCGGATGACCCCTTTCCCATCAGGGCGCCAAGTGAAGCAGGTCCAGGAGCATCTATGCTCCTGGTGGGGTGGGTCCGGGAGGGGCAAAGCCCCTTCCGGAGTGCGACCTCACCCCCGCGGTGCCCCTGACCGGGCCGTGACGGCCTGTCGCACGACGCTGCGGAATTCGCGGCGGTGCAGTTCCTGGACGACCCAGAGGCTGGCGCCGATCAGCGCGAGCGGGTGGATCAGCCAGGCGAGGGCGGCGAGGCCGAAATAGTAGGCGCGGAGGCCCGAGTTGAAGTGGCGGGCGCCGCGGTTGACGACCTTGGCGGCCATCTCCGCGTCCAGCATGGCGTGCGGATCGCGGGCCGTCGCCATGCCGCCGACCAGGATCGAGGTGTAGTTGAACTGGCGCAGCGCCCAGGTCAGTTCGAAGAAGGCGCGGATGAAGATCAGCAGCAGCAGGGTGATGCGGATCTCCCAGGCGACCGGATCGGCCGGCACCTGGGCGAAGGGCATGATGGCGAAGATGCGCTGCCCGACCTCGGGCCCCGACATCAGGGCGACCAGGCCGCCCAGGATGAAGATGCAGGTATTGGCGAGGAAGGAGGTGGAGGACATCAGGTTGCCGATGATCGAGATATCGGCGATCCGGTTCTCCCGCCCCGGCACCTGGCGCATCCAGCTCCGGCGATGCTCGTCCATCGCCGCGATGACGCTCCGCCGACGGATGCCCGGCACGCGGTCCACGACCATCGCGTAGCCGATCCAGGCCATGAAGAAGAGCGCGAGCGCCAGCCAGTCCAGGATGGAGAAGGGCAGGGTCATGGCTGCGGCTTAGAGCAGATTCCGTTCAGCCGCGCAGCGGATCGTAGGGGGCGAGGTCGAGTTCCGGCGTTTCGCCGAGGGCCAGGGCTGCGGCGATGCGGCCGGCGAAGGGGCTGATGGTCAAGCCGCTCGGACCGAGGCCGTTGGCGATGACGAGGCCGGCGAGGCCCGGCACGGTGCCGAGCAGCGGCCTGCCGTCCGGCGACATGGGCCGGAAGCCGACCCGGGTCTCGACATGCGTGGCGGCGGCAAGGCCGGGGGCGATGGCGAGGCCGGCCTCCAGCACCTCGCGGAGTCCGCCGGCGGTGACGCGGTAGTCGAAGCCGGAGCCGGTTTCCCGCGTGGCGCCCACCACGACCCGCCCGTCTTCGAAGGTGAGGAGGTAATGCGACGTCATCGGATAGAGCACCGGCCAGGCGGCGGTGTCCTGGCCGTCCAGCCGGAGGTGCAGGATCTGCCCGCGTTGCGGTGCGATGGCCAGGCGCAGGCCGAGGGGTGCCAGCAGCGCCGGGGCCCAGGCACCGGCGGCCAGCACCACGGCGTTGGCTTCGATGCGCTCGCCATCCAGGGTGACGCCGCGCAACCGGCTTCCTTCCACCAGCAGCGCCGCGGTGCCGGCCTTGAGCGTGCCGCCCCGCCGCGCGATGGCGCGATGCAGCGCGGCCGAGAGGCGGCGGCCGTCGAGGCGCGCGCCGCCTTCGACATGCAGCGCCGCCCGATCGCCGGCGAGCGCCGGGAACAGTGCCCCGGCCTCCGCGGGCGTCAGGCGCGTGACGGCGCCGGCGGCGGGTGAGGCCGCAGCGCGGGCGCGTACCATGGGTTCGAGATCATCGAGGATGGCCGGGTCTTCCGGCGCGCAGAGCGTGCCGACGCGGCGATAGCCAAGATCGGTCTCGCCATCCTCGGCGAGGGCGGCGACCAGCGCCGGATAGGCCTCCGCGCCGCCGAGCAGCATCGTGTAGAGCGCGGGGCCTTCGTAGCGGGTGGTCCAGGGCGAGACGATACCCGCCCCGGCCGAAGTGGCGCGCCCTTCATGCGCGCGGTCGAGGAGGATGACCTCCGCACCGGCACGCATCAGGTGGTAGGCCGTGCAGGCGCCGAGGATACCGCCGCCGATAACGACGACCCGCATCCCGGCGCCTGCCGCGTCAGGCCATCGCCTTCTTCAGGTTCTCGTCGAGCTTCGAGAGGAAGGCCTGGGTGTTCAGCCAGGGCTGGTCCTTCGAAATCAGGATCGCGAGGTCCTTGGTCATGAAGCCGCTCTCGACGGTGTCGATGCAGACCTTCTCCAGCGTGTCGGCGAAGGCGGTCACATCCGGGGTGCCGTCGAACTTGCCGCGATAGGCGAGGCCGCGGGTCCAGGCAAAGATCGAGGCGATCGGGTTGGTCGAGGTCTCGCGGCCCTTCTGGTGCTCGCGGTAGTGGCGGGTCACCGTGCCGTGTGCCGCTTCCGATTCGACGGTGTTGCCATCCGGGGAGAGCAGCACGGAGGTCATCAGGCCGAGGCTGCCGAAGCCCTGTGCCACGATGTCGGACTGCACGTCGCCATCGTAGTTCTTGCAGGCCCAGATATAGCCGCCTTCCCACTTGAGCGCGGAGGCGACCATGTCGTCGATCAGGCGATCCTCGTAGGTGATGCCGCGCTTCTCGAACTCCGCCTTGAATTCGGCGTCGTAGATGGTGCGGAAGATGTCCTTGAAGTTGCCGTCATAGGCCTTGAGGATGGTGTTCTTGTGGCTGAAGTAGACCGAGTAGTTGCGCGCCAGGCCGTAGTTGAAGGAGGCGCGGGCGAAGCCTTCGATCGAGGCGTTGAGGTTGTGCTGCATCATCGCGGCACCGGCGCCCTTGAAGACGAAGTCGCCGATCTCCTGCGGCGCGCCGCCCTCGGGCGTGTAGGTCATGGTGACCTTGCCGGCGCCGGGCACCTTCATCTCGACCGCGCGGTAGATGTCGCCATAGGCGTGGCGGCCGACGACGATCGGCTTCGACCAGTGCGGCACCAGGCGCGGCACGTTCTGGCAGATGATCGGCTCGCGGAAGATGGTGCCGTCGAGGATGTTGCGGATGGTGCCGTTCGGCGAGCGCCACATCTTCTTCAGGCCGAATTCCTTCACCCGTGCCTCATCGGGGGTGATGGTCGCGCACTTCACGCCCACGCCGTACTGCTTGATGGCGTTCGCGGCATCGACCGTCACCTGGTCGTCCGTCTGGTCGCGATATTCGACGCCGAGGTCGTAGTACTTCAGGTCGACATCGAGGTAGGGCAGGATCAGCTTGTCCTTGATGAACCCCCAGATGATGCGGGTCATCTCGTCGCCGTCGAGCTCGACGACGGGGGTCTTCACCTTGATCTTGGCCATGCTGTCCTCGTGCGGAAATATGCCTGCCGCGCGGGCGGCCCCGGCGCGGCGAGGCCGGACAATTGCATCGCGACAGGACCTCGGCAAGGGCCGGACGGGCCCGGCCGTGGCTCAGACCAGATGGCTGGCGATCAGAGGCGCCCGCCGGTCCCCGGCGCATTGGGGTTGCTCGCGGCAGGCCCGCCCGCGCCGCCGAAGCGGCCGATATTGCCGAACAGGGACTGCAGCAGGCTGCGGTCATTGCCCGGCGTCGGCGTCTCCCGATCGACCATGGCGATGTCCTGGCCATCGGCTTCGGTCAGGGTACGCACGCCCTGCACCACGCCGGCATTGTCGAAGGCGATCGCCACCACGCGCCGATCCTCGATCTGCATGCGGCGACCGGGCGCGATGCGGGAGACGGCGCTGAGGTAATACCAGTTGGCATCGTTGAAGGTGCCGGCGAAGGAGGGCGAGCCGAGCAGCGCCTGCACGTCGCGGCGGGTCTGGACGCCTGGGGTGATCTGGGAGAGTTGCTCCTCGTCGATCCGGTTGCCCCGGGGGATCGGTGCCGCCTGGAAGAAGCTGCAGGCGCCAAGCCATACGGCCAGCCCCAGGGTGGCCGTGATGCGGAGAGGGCGATTGACCGGTCGGACGGGGCGAGCCATGTGCAGGGAATAGCGAGCCGGAGGAAGCGGGGTCAACCCGCGTCTCAGCCCGCCCGCCGCAATCGAGGATCGCGCCGCCCCATGGGCCTCTTCGCCCTGTTCCGCCGGAAGCCGCATGAGCGCACCGGCTTCGCCCTGTATACGGCCGCCGTCGCCACGGCCCGCTCCCCCTTTCTATTCGAGGGCATCGGCGTGCCGGATACGCTGGACGGGCGTTTCGACCTGATCAACCTGCATGTCGCCCTGCTGGTGCGCCGGCTCCGCGCCGATCCCGACCCGCGGGGGGCGGCCCTGGCGCAGGCGGTGTTCGACGCCATGTTCGCCGATATGGACCTCAATCTGCGCGAGATGGGGGTTTCGGACATGGTGGTCGGCAAGCGCGTGAAGCGGATGTGGGAAGCCTTCCACGGCCGCGCTATCGCCTATGAGGAGGCGCTGGACGCCCGGGATGCGGCGGCGCTGGCGCAGGCGCTGGCCCGCAATGTCTGGCGCGGCGCCACACCGGGCACGGCGCCGACGGCCAGCGCGGAGCAGCTCGCCTCGATCGTGCTGGCGCAGGACCGTGCGCTCGCGGCCCAACCCTTCGCGTCGCTGCTCGCGGGAAAGCCAGCCTTCCTGGCCGAGACGGAGTTGCCCGCATGACCCCTGAATTCCACCGCCCGCTGGTGATCGGGCGAATCGGCTCCGGCGGCCGGCGGGAGAACCTCGTCGCCTCTGAGGCCGAGCGGGCGGCGCTCGCCGAGCGCTTCGGTATCCCGGCGATCGGCCTGCTGCGTGCCGAACTCCTGCTGCACCCCGCCCCGGGGGGAGCCATCGCGGCGGCGGGGCGGCTGGTCGCGGAGGTGGTGCAATCCTGCATCGTCACCCTGGAACCGGTCGAGCAGAGCCTCGACCTGCCGCTGGCGTTGCGCTTCATCCCGGAGGGCGCGGAGCCTTCGGAGGATCCTGAGGCGCCGGATGAATTCGACATCGACGGCGAAACGATAGATCTCGGCGAAGCCGTCGCCGAGCAGTTGTCGCTGGCGCTCGACCCTTACCCGCGTGCCCCTGGCGCGACTTTGCCGGAAGGCCTGGTCGCACCGCCGGAGCCGGAAGCCGCGGTGGCGCCTCCGCGGCCGAGCCCCTTTGCAGCGCTCACGCGGCTGAAGCGGGACAAATAGGCACTTTCCGCGTGGTCACCGTGCTTGCTTCGGTCAGGGGGGGGTGCTAAGGCCCGCCGCTCACCAAAGTTTCTGGTCCGATTTAGAGAAGAGAGGCCCGGCGCCATGGCCGTTCCGAAGAAGAAGGTTTCGCCCTCCCGCCGCGGGATGCGTCGCAGCCACGAGGCTCTGTCCGCTCCTTCCTATCAGGAGTGCGCGAATTGCGGGGAGCTGAAGCGCCCGCATCACGTCTGCAGCCATTGCGGCCATTATGATGGCCGTGAGGTGCTGGCCGCCGAGCGCGTGAAGCCCGCGATCCGCGCCTGATGGTGCCGCGCGTGGTGCGGCGCTGACGATGGCATCGAAGCCGCCCGTCACCCCGGCCTTTTCGCTCGCGATCGACGCGATGGGGGGCGATGCGGCACCGGAAGTGGTGCTCGACGGCCTGGAACTCGCGGCCGAACGCCATCCGGAAGGGCGGTTTCTGCTGCTCGGCGATGAGGCCCGCGTCGGTGCCGCCCTGGCGCGCCGCAAGCGCGCGGCCCGCATCTGCTCGGTGCGCCATGCGCCGGACACGATCCCGGGCGACATGAAGCCGACGGCGGCGCTGCGCATCCGCGGCTCCTCGATGCGCCTCGCGATCGATGCGGTCGCGGCCGGGGAGGCGGCGGGCGTCGTTTCGGCCGGCAACACCGGTGCGCTGATGGCGCTCGCGAAGATCGTGCTGAAGACCCTGCCCGAGCTCGATCGGCCGGCGCTCGCCGCCATCGGGCCTTCGGCGCGCGGCGACGTGGTGATGCTGGATCTCGGCGCCAATGTGCAATGCGACGCGCGCAACCTGGTCGAATTCGCGGTCATGGGCGATGCCTTCGCGCGCGCGGTTCTGGGCCTGACCACGCCGTCCATCGGGCTGCTCAATGTCGGCTCCGAGGAGCTGAAGGGTGATGACCGGGTGCGCGCGGCGGCCGAAACGCTGCGCGATTCGCATCTCGGCGCCAATTTCCGCGGCTTCATCGAAGGCCATGACATCACCGCCGGCACCGTCGACGTGGTGGTGACCGACGGCTTCACCGGCAACGTCGCGCTGAAGACCGGCGAAGGCGCGCTGAAACTCATGCGCGACCTGCTGCGTCAGGTCTTCACGAGCAGCGTACCGGCGCGGCTCGGCTATCTGCTGGCGAGGCCGGCGCTCGATCGCCTCCGGGAATGGATGGATCCGCGGCGTTACAATGGCGCGATCCTGATCGGGCTACGCGGCGTTGTGGTAAAAAGCCACGGTGGCACCGACGCCCTTGGATTCGCCCATGCGGTGGATGTCGCGATGGATATGGTAACGCACGGCTTCAACGAGAGCATTCGGGACGGCATGGCGAAGCTCGCCACGCAGTCACGCGCGCTGCCGGTATGATCCGCGCCGTCATTGCAGGCTGCGGCGGCTATCTGCCGGGCGCGCCGGTCAGCAACGACGCGCTCGCGGCGATGCATGGGCTGGAGACCTCGGACGCCTGGATCCAGGCCCGCACCGGCATCCGCCAGCGGCATCTCGCCGATGCCGGGGCCACCGCCTCCGACCTCGGCGCCATCGCGGCGCGGGAAGCTTTGGCATCGGCCGGAATCGACGCGGCCGAAGTCGATGCGGTGATCGTCGCGACCTCGACCCCCGATTCGGCCTTCCCGGCGACCGCGGTGCGCATCCAGGCCCATCTCGGCATCGACCATGGCTTCGCTTTCGACGTCGCCGCCGCCTGCACCGGCTTCGTCTACGCGCTGAGCATCGCCGACGCGATGATGCGCGCGGGCCAGGCGAAGACCGTGCTGGTGATCGGCACGGAGATCTACAGCCGTATCCTCGACTGGACGGATCGCTCCACCTGCGTGCTGTTCGGCGACGGCGCCGGCGCGGTGGTGCTGCGCGCGACCGAATCGGCCGGCGGCGTCGCCGACCGCGGCATCATCTCCACCCATCTGCACGCCGACGGGCGGCAGGGCGGCATCCTGCACATCGAGGGCGGTGCCGGTTCGACGGGCGGCCCGGGCCTGCTGCGCATGGCCGGCAAGGAGGTGTTCCGCCATGCCGTCGCCAAGCTCGCGGCGGTGGTGGACGAGGCGCTGGCGGCGAACGGGCTCGGGCATGGCGATGTCCGCTGGCTGGTGCCGCACCAGGCCAATATCCGGATCATCGATGCGATGGGCCGCAAGCTGCACCTGCCGCCGGAGCAGGTGGTGGTCACCGTGGATCGCCATGCCAATACCTCCGCCGCCTCGATCCCGCTGGCGCTGGTGGAAGCCTGGCGGGATGGGCGGATCCGCCGCGGCGACCTGGTGCTGATGGAAGCGATCGGCGGCGGCCTGACCTGGGGCGCGGCGCTGGCGCGCTTCTGACACCCCGCTCTTCCGGCATCACAAGAGCCGGTTGCCGCAACGCCTTCGCGCATCGCGGTTGACGCCGCACCCCGCGCCGGTTTTCACTGGCACTTGAATGGGTTGCGAGGAGGTTCCAATCCGCCGATGGAGACGTTGACGCGCGCGCATCTGGCGGAGGCGATCTATGCCAATGTCGGCCTGTCGCGGAACGAGAGTGCCGCCCTGCTCGAGACCGTGCTGGAGCGCATGTCCGCGGCCTTGGAGGCCGGGCAGGCGGTGAAGATCTCCGCCTTCGGCAGCTTCATCGTGCGCCAGAAGGGACGGCGGGTCGGTCGCAACCCGAAGACCGGCGTCGAGGTGCCGATCCTGCCGCGGAAGGTGTTGGCCTTCCGGCCCTCGCAGGTGCTGAAGGCGCGCATCAACGGCGAGACGCCGCCTGGGGACGAGACATTGTGAGCGACGATCTTCTGATCGAGGAAGGCCACCGGCGCCCGCGCAAGGCGCCGACCGCCTTCCGCACCATCAGTGAGGTGAGCGAGGATCTTCAGATCCCACAGCATGTGCTGCGTTTCTGGGAGACGAAGTTCACCCAGCTCAAGCCGCTGAAGCGCGGTGGCGGCCGCCGCTATTACCGCCCTGAGGATATCGCGCTGCTGAAGCGCGTCTCCGACCTGCTCTACACCCAGGGCTACACCATCAAGGGCGTGCAGCGCCTGCTGAAGGATGGCGGCGCGGAGGAGGAGGTGGCGGCGCATGGCGAACTGCCGCTCGGTGACCCGCCGCCGGCCGAGGAGCCCGATCAGCGCGCACTCCAGGAGGTGCTGGAGGAGCTGGACGCCATCGGCGCGGCGTTGCACCAACTCGCCTCGAGGGGCTAGCCCCCTCCGCCACGCGGTGGTAATCAGCCGCGCGATCGGAGCGTAGCGCAGCCTGGTAGCGCACTTGTCTGGGGGACAAGGGGTCGTGGGTTCAAATCCCGCCGCTCCGACCATTAAGCCCCTGAATTCCTTACGGAATTCTACCCCAGCGACAGCAACTTCCTCACGCGCCACCAGCATCGTGGCACCGGCGGCGCTTCATTGAGCGACGCACGCGACGCGACCGACCGTATCCGGCGCATCGCGTGAGGAAAGGAATGTCGGGAGGGAGGCCGCGCTGGCATGACGAATCGCCTCGCTGTTGTCACAGGCGCCGGGGCCGGCATAGGCCTCGCCGTGGCGGAGCGGCTGGGTGCCGCCGGGCTGCGGGTGGTCCTGATCGATCGGGACCGGGACGCGCTCGCCCGTCTCGCGCCGGCGGCGTGGATGGCGGAGCGCCTCGCCTTGGACATCACGGATGCAGCGGCCGTCGCCACCAGCTTCGACGGTGTCGCCGAGCGGCATGGTCCGGTCGGCGTGCTGGTCAACAATGCCGGCATCGCCGCGCTGCATCCCTTCCTGGACCATCCGCTCGACGCCTGGGAACGGGTGATGGCCGTGAACGTGACGGGCGCCTTTCTCTGCGCCCAGGCGGCGGGCCGGCAGATGGCGCGGGCCGGCTGGGGCCGCATCGTCAACATCGCCTCGGTCAGCGGCGTGCGGGCGAGCCCGGGGCGCGCCGCCTATGGAACCTCGAAGGCCGCGATCATCGGCCTGACCCGGCAGATGGCGGTGGAACTCGCGGGTTTCGGTATCACCGCCAATGCCGTCGCACCCGGCGCCACCGAGACCGATCTCGTGCAACGCCATCACACCACGGCGACGCGGGAGGGATTCAACGCCGCGACGCCGGATGGCCGCTATGCCGCGCCGTCCGAGATCGCCGAGGCGGTGGCCTTCCTGGCGAGCGAGGTGGCGGGCCATGTGAATGGCGTGGTGCTGCCGGTCGATGGCGGCTTCCTCGCGGCCGGTATCCTGCAATAAAGCGACGGCGCGCAGGGCGCGCTCAGCGCGCGCGCAGCCCGTCCGCGACCAGGGTGCAGCCGGCGACGGCGGCGAGGATCGCAAGCCCCGGCCAGACCGCGGCCATCGGCGCGCTGAACACCAGCTCCTGCGCATTCGCCAGCATGTTGCCCCAGGAGGGGGCCGGCGGCGCGATGCCGAGGCCGAGGAAGGAGAGGGTGCTTTCGGCCAGGATGGCGCCGGCGACCGCGAGCGCGGTCGCGACGCTGACCGGCGCGGCAAGCGCCGGCAGCACATGCCGCCGCAAGAGCCGCGCCTCGGTCACGCCAAGCGCGCGGGCGGCGCGGATATGGTCACGCGCCAGCACCGAAAGCGCGGCGGCGCGGGCCAGGCGGGCGACACCGACCCAGCCGAACAGCGTCAGGATGATGATGATCCGCGCCATGTCGGACACCGCCTCACCACGCGGCAGGCCGATGACCGCGGGGTCGACGGCGGCGAGCACCACCAGCAGCGGCAGCGCCGGCAGCGCGAGCAGCCCATCGGCGAGCCGCATGATGAGCGCTTCCACGAAGCCGCCCCGCCAGGCGGCGAGGATGCCGGCCGCGGTGCCGATGAGGGCGGCGGCAAGCGCGGTCGCGATCCCGACCGCGAGCGAGACGCGGGCGCCTTCCAGCAAGCGGGTCAGCAGGTCCCGCCCGAGGTCGTCGGTGCCGAGCGGATGCGCGGCGGAGGGCGCGGCGTAGCGGTTGAAGAGGTCGGGCGCCCCTGAATCATGGCCGAGCCAGAGGCCGAGCAGTGGTGCCGCGAGTGCGCCCCCGGCCAGCAGGCCGAGCAGCAGCAGGCCGAGGCGCAGCCTGGTCATGCGAGGCGCGGGTCCAGCGCGCGCTGCGCCAGATCGGCCGCCAGCGTCGCAAGCATGGTCACCAGCGCGACCAGCAGCAGCGCGACCAGAGCGAGGTTGTAGTCGTTGCCCATGATCGCGTCGAAGATCAGCTTGCCCATGCCGGGGCGCGCGAAGAGGGTTTCGGTGACCACGGCGCCGGAGACCAGCGCGCCGGCATCCAGCGCCGCGAGCGTCAGGATCGGCACCGCCGCGTTCGGGAAGGCGTGGCGCCAGAGCACGCGGGTGCGCGACGCGCCCTTGGCGCGGGCGGTGCGAATCCAGGGCTCGGTCAGCGTCGCCGTCATCGCCGCCGCGGTGTGGCGCGCATAGGCCGCGACATTGGCGATCGCCAAGGTCGCGACCGGCAGCACCAAGAAGCGGAGAGCGCTGCCGCCATCCTCGGCGCTGCCGCCGGCCGGCAGCCAGCCGAGGGTGACCGCGAAGAGGATGATCAGCAGGATGCCGAGCCAGAAGGAGGGCATCGCCTGGCCGATCACCGCGATCGCGTCCACGAAACCCGCGCTGCGCGGCCGCGCCGCCGCCAGCACGCCGAGCGCGACGCCGCCCGTCGCCGCGATCGCCAATGCGCCGCCGAGCAGCGCGAGGCTGGAACGCAGCGCCGGCCAGAGCACGTCGGCGACCGGCACCGCGAAGAGGCGCGAATAGCCAAACTCCCCGCGCAGCACGCTGGCGGCCCAGGCGGCGTAGCGCGCGAGCAGCGGCTGGTCGAGCCCGTGCAGCGCCCGCAGCCGCGCCGCATCGCCGGCGGTCAGGCGCGGATCGCCGATGAGCGCGAGGTCGATCGGATCGCCCGGCATCAACCCGATCAGCATGTAGGCGGCGAAGGACAGGATCGCGAGGGTGATCGCGATCTGGGCCAGCCGCCGCAGGATCAAGGCCGCACCCGCCATTCCTCCGCCCAGAGGGTGGAGGGATTGAGATGTCCGGTCGGCCGCACGCCCTCCAGCCAGGTCGGCCAGATATGCGCGTCGGACCGGAACCAGAGCGGCAGCACCGGCAATTCCCGCGAATAGATGGCTTGCAGGCGGGCGAACATCTGCCGGCGCTCGTCGGGATCGAGTTCCTCGGGCAGCGCCTCGAGCAGGGCGTCGAGTTCGGGGTTGCGGTAGCCGCCGAAATTCTGGCCGGACCAGTTGCGCTCGGCACGCGGGATCTCGTCGGAATGCAGCGTGGTGCGCGGCACGCTCTCCGGCGCGCTGATCCAGGCAAAGAGCGCGGCGCCCTGGAAGCGCCGGCGCGACAAGGTCTCGGCGAAGAAGACGCGGGGCGGCTCGTTCCGGATGCGCGTCTCGATGCCGGCGGCGCGCCACTGCGCCTGCAGCACCTGCTGCACCTGCTCGCGCGAACGGTTGCCCGCGGTCGTCATGAGCTCGATGGAGAGCCGGTCGCCGGCGGCGTTGCGGCGGATGCCGTCGGGGCCGCGGCGCCAGCCGGCCTCATCCAGCAGCGCCGCGGCGCGTGCGGGATCATGGGGCCATTGCCGCACATCCTCGGCATGCATCGGGTCGAGCGGGTTGACGCTGCTGTGCGCGACCGGCTGTCGCCCGTCGAAGAGCCGCGCCACGATCTGCGCGCGGTCGAGCGCCATCAGCAGCGCCTGCCGCACCCGACGATCGCCCAGCGCCGGATGGTCGTGGTTGATGTCGAGATGCTCGTAGATCAGGCCCGGATGATACTCGAAGCGGAAACGGTCGCCGGTGCGGCGCTGCAGCGCTGCCGCCTGGTCGATCGGCAAGCCGAGCTCGCCCGCGATCATGTCGATCTGGCCGGCCAGGAGCTGGGCTTCGAGCGCCGCGGTATTCTCGACGGTGCGGATCTGGATGCGGCGGAAGGCGGGCGCGGCGCCGCCCCAGAGCGGGTTGCGCTCCAGCGTCACGCCGGCGCCGGGCTGCACGGCGGCGATGCGGTAGGGGCCGTTCCAGATGGCAGGGTTCGTCGTTTCGGTATCGTAGGCCGTGCGGGTGCGGTAGGCGCGCGGATCGGCTTCCCAGCGCGCGCGGTCGACATGCGCGGGCAGCGGCTTGAAATCGCCGACCGAGGCAAAATCGAAGGTGACCTTGTCGAAGCGCAGCGTGATGGTGCGGGCGTCGACGACGATGAGCTCATAGGCGCTGCGGTAGAATTCGGCGGCGCCGAAGCCGGTCGCGTCGTTGCGGCCGGCTTCCCAGGCGAAGCGCAGGTCTTCCCCCGTGATCGGGGTGCCGTCGCCCCAGCGCAGCCCTTCGCGCAGGCGATAGGTGAGGCGAAGGCCGGGACGGCCATTCGCCGCGGTCTCCCGCACCGCGAGCCCGTTCTCGATGGTCGGCAAGGTCTCGCAGAACAGGCAGGTCGGCTGCCAGTCGGGGGCATAGGCGGTGAGCGGCCGGAGCGTGAAGCCCGCCACATAGGACTTCGCGACCATGGCATCGATGTTCGGATGGAAGGTCGAGGGATACTGGGTGATGCCGATGGTCAGGCTGTCCCGCGCCGGCTGGGCCAGTGCGGGTCCGGCGAGGGCGAGCAGGGCGGCGGCGAGGCGAAGGGCGGGGGCCATGCTGATTCCCTAGAGCAGATCCTGCCCGGATGGAATCATTCGAAGGCCCCTGCCGCCCTCTATTGGCCGGGAGCGGGCACCGGCGCCTGGATTTTCTCTTCCGGTTCGATCCGGTCGACGGCGCGGCCGCGGGTCTCCGGCAGCATCAGCAGCGCCAGGATCTGGATGCCATAGGCGATGAAGGCGAAGATCGCGATGGCGACGCCGAGGTCCAGCCGGGTGGAGAGGAAGCCGACGAGCGCAGGGAACAACGCGCCCATCGCGCGCCCGGCATTGTAACAGAAGCCCTGGCCGGAGCCGCGCACCTCCGTCGGGTAGAGCTCGGTCAGGAAGGGGCCCATGGCCGCGAACATCATGTAGATCACGGTGCCGAGCGGTGCCGCGAGGATCAGCATCAGGCTGTTCGAGATCGGCAGCGTGACATAGCCCACCACGCAGATGGCGGAGGCGATGGCGGAGATCAGGAAGGTGCGCTTGCGCCCGATGGCATCAGCCAGATAGGCGCCGATGATGAAGCCGATCCAGGCGCCGGCGATATGCACAAAGAGGTAGCTGCCGGTGTTGACGACGGAGAGGCCGCGCACTGTCCGCAGATAGGTCGGCAGCCAGACGGACAGCGCGTAGGACCCGCCCTGCGCGCCGGTGATCATCAGCGCGACCTTGAGCGTGGTGCCGAGGTAGGGCGGCCGCAGGATGGTGAAGAACTGGCTCGGCGGCTTGCCGGCCCGGGCCTTGAAGACATCGGGTTCGTCGACGTGGCGGCGCACCCAGAAGACCAGCACGGCGGGCGTCAGCCCGATCCAGAACAGCGCGCGCCATGCCTGCTCCTCCGGCAGGATGGCAAAGATGCCGGTGTAGAGCAGCGCCGCGGCGCCCCAGCCGATCGCCCAGCCGCTCTGCACCAGGCCGACGGCGCGGCCGCGGTAGCGGTCGCGGATGACCTCACCCATCAGCACGGCGCCGGCCGACCATTCGGCGCCGAAGCCGAGGCCTTGCAGGGCGCGCAGGATGAAGAGCTGCTCGAAATTCTGGGCCCAGCCGCAGAGGAAGGTGAAGAGCGCGTACCAGAGAATGGTGATCTGCAGCACCTTCACGCGGCCGTAGCGGTCGGACAGCACGCCGGCCACCCAGCCGCCGCCGGCGGAGACCAGCAGCGTCACGGTGCCGAGCAGACCTGCATCGGCGCGGTCGATGTGCCAGAGGGTGATCAGCGTCGGGATGACGAAGCTGAAGATCTGCACGTCGAGCGCATCGAGCGACCAGCCGCCGAGGCAGCCGAGCATCGTCTTGCGTTCTTTTTCCGTGAGGTCGCGGAGCCAGGCGAACATCGGGCGTTCCTCCAATGCAAAAGGCCGGGCACCACTTGCGTGGTGCCCGGCCCGGCAGCGCCTGTGCGGCGCGATTGGAGGCCAGTTGGGCGGCGTTTCGCCCGGCTGTCAACGCAGGCTCAGACTGTGATGCCCTTCTGCTGCGCCTCGGCGACGCTGCCGATGCCGCCATGGGCCTGCGACCAGGCGACCGGATTCTCCAGGAACTTGCGCACTTCCTTGAGCGCGGCGTCACTGAAATAGGGGCGCTCGCGGCAGACCTCGAGCACGTCCCACCAGGTGCAGAGGGAGTGCAGGTTGAGGCCCATCTCCTTCATCTGCTCGAAGCTGCCGGGGAAGACGCCATAGTAGAAGACGACGAAGGTGTGGTCGCAGATCGCGCCGGCGGCGCGCAGCGCCTTGGCGAAGGCGATCTTGCTGCCGCCATCGGTGGTCAGGTCCTCGACCAGCAGGGTGCGCTGGCCCTCCGGCACGTCGCCTTCGATCTGCGCGTTGCGGCCGAAGCCCTTGGGCTTCTTTCGCACATAGGCCATCGGCGCCATCATGCGGTCGGCGATCCAGGCGGCAAAGGGAATGCCCGCGGTTTCGCCGCCCGCCACGCATTCGATCGATTCGTAGCCGACGTGGCGGCCGATCTTCTCGACCGCCAGGTCGCAGATGCGCTTGCGGGCGCGGGGGAAGAAGATGATGCGGCGGCAGTCGATATAGACCGGGCTCTTCCAGCCGCTGGTGAAGGTGTAGGGTTCCTCCGGACGGAAATTCACCGCCTTGATCTCGAGCAGGATGCGCGCGGTCGTCAGCGCGGCGTCGCGGTCCCAGTCGGAGGCGTGGAGGCTAGGCATGGCGGCGGGTCCCTTTCTTTCTCCTGTTGGTAATGGGCTCCGCGCTTGACGTCCACGGTAGAGGCGAGGGGCGGGGCGCCCGTCCGATCGCCGGAGGGCGAAGCCCAGAGGCGTGAATCGGCCGGGCCGGACGATAATCCCGACATCTGGGTATTGGCCGATCCGCGTGCCGGGACGGCGGCCCAGGCGCTCGGCATTGCCGAGGCGCTGGGACGGCCATTCCGGACGGTGCCGCTCGCCTGGGGCCCCTTGGCGCGGCTGCCGCTGCGCTGGGCGACGCTGGCCGGTCTGGCGCCGGCGGCGCGGGCGGTATTCGTGCCGCCCTGGCCGCGCCTGGTGATCGCGGCCGGGCGGCGCTCGGCGCCGGTGGCGCTCTGGCTGAAGGCGCGGGGCGCGCGGCTGGTGCACTGCATGCGGCCGGGCTTCGCCGAGGCGCGCTTCGACCTGCTGGTGCTGGGACGGCATGACGATCCAGCGCCGGCGGGCAATGTGCTGCCGATCCTCGGCGCCACGCATCGGGTCTCGGCGGCGAAGCTGGAAGCGGCGCGGGGGGAATTCGCGACGCTGGCGGCGCTGCCGGCACCGCGCGTGGCGCTGCTGCTTGGTGGTCCCGTCAGGGGCGAGGGGATGGCGGCGGAGGTCGCGGCGGCGATCGGGCGCCAGGTGGCGGGCTTCGCCGGCAGCGTGATGGCCAGCGCCTCTCGCCGGACGGGCCCTGCGGCGACGGCGGCGCTGGCAGCGGCGCTGGCGGGGGTGCCGCACCGGCTCTTTCGCTGGGGTGATGCTCCTCCGAACCCCTATCTGGGCTTCCTCGCGCAGGCCGATCTCGTCGTGGTGACGGGCGATTCCGTCTCCATGCTCAGCGAGGCGCTGGCGACCGGCGCGCCGCTGCTGATCGCCGATCCCGGCGGGCTCGGCCCGCGCCACCGGCGGCTCGGCGACAGCCTGATCGCGGCTGGCGCCGCCAGGCGGTTGGGGGAAGGGCCTGCATCCGCTGGCCGCGCGCCGCTCGATGAGACGGCGCGCGTTGCTTCCGAAATCATCGGGCGCGGCCTATTGTCCTGAGGCTGGCCGGGTGCTGGGCCGCGGGCTTTCCAGCATGCGCAGGAGATTGGCGTGGAAGGCCGTGCCGACACAGGATTCGACATCGACTTCTCGCTCGCGGTGCATACCCGGACGGGAAAGTATTTCATCGGCCGCGATCTGATCGAGGCGGCCGGCGACCTCGCCGGCAGGACCTATTACTGGATCCTGGCGCGCGACGAGCCACCGACCGGGCTTTTCGGAAAGGTCATCGGGCGGCTGCAGCATCTGCAGGCGCGCGGCCAGGTGGAAGGCGGGCCCTGGGGCTGGCTGCCGCGCCGGAATCCGTCCCGCCCATTGCTGCATCTCGATCCCTTCACCGTGCTGACCGCGAAGCTCCGGCGGTCGGACGCGATCCTCTGTCACGATGTCGGCCCGCTGACCCATCCCGGGCTCTTCGATCCGGAGATCTGCCGCGCCTACCGCCGGATCTATGACGAGATCGCCGCGGTGGGGCCGCATGTGGTCTTCGTGAGCCAGGCGTCGCAGCGTGCTTTCGAGGCGGTGCTGCCCGATGCCCGCCTCGCCAGTTCCCGCGTCATCTATCCGGCGATCCGCGCCGATATCGCGCAGCGGGACGCCGAGCCGGTGCCGGGGCTGGAGGGGCCCTTCCTGCTGAGCGTCGGCAGCATCGGTGCGCGCAAGAACCAGCTCGGTTCGATCGCCGCCTTCGCCCGGTCCGGCCTCTCGGCACGCGGCGTCCGTTACGTGATCTGCGGCGGCCGGGAGCCGGGTTACGAGGCCGCCGCCGCTGCCGCGGCCCGGACGCCCGGCGTGGTGCTGCTGCCCTATGTGACGGATGCGCAGCTTGCCTGGCTCTATGGAGAGGCACGGGGCTTCGTGCTGGCCAGCCTGCTCGAAGGCTTCGGCGTCCCGGTCGCGGAGGCGATCAGCCGCGGGCTGGTGCCCGCGGTCAGCCGTGGCAGCGTCCTGCATGAGGTCGCCGGCGACGGCGCCATGCTCGTCGATCCCGAGAATGAGGCGGACATCGCCGCGGCGATGGTGGCGCTGATCGACATGGATGCGGCGGAGCGGCAGACGCGGCTGCGGCTGCTGACCGACGCGATCGGGCGGTTCTCCCCGGCGCGCTTCGCGCAGGCATGGCGGCAGGCGCTCACGGAGATGCTCAAGGAGGGGCCTGCCGCCCACCCGGTGCCCGGCCTGGCCCCGGAGCCCGGTCGATGATGCCCAATGCGAAGGACCATCCGCCGATGCGCCCGCTGCTCGTATCCCTTCTGGCACTGCTCCCCGTCGCAGCCCTCGGTCAGCCGGCAGCGCCTGGGGCTTTCGCCTGCCCGGCTTCGGTCGAGGTCGAGTCCAGCGCACGGCTGCGCGCGCCGGAGGGCTTCACCGTGGCGAGGGCCCCGACCAGCCACTGGCTGCGCGGCGCCGACCTGTTCGACGGGCCGCCGGCCGAACTCGCCCAACTCCGTGGCGACGGCGGTGATCGGCGGACGCGGCGGGAATGGTGGACCCTCGATCCGGCCAATACGCGCCGCTACCACATCATCTGCCGCTACGAAGGCCTGGAGGAAGGGCTGGAGGCGGTGCTGCCCGCCGGCCTCCGGCGATGCACGGTCGAGACCTACCGGGAGGATGCGCGGGCGATGCGCGGGGGCCGGGTGGTGCTGGGGCCGGATGGCTGGGTACGGGTGACCTGCACGCGCTGAGCCGGAGCGGCTTGCGCGCGCCGACCGGCGGCATCAGCCGATCTCCAGCCGCGCGATCCGCCCGCCATCGAGCGTGAAAGCGAAGCGGAGCCGCGCCGGGCTGCCGGGAAAGGTGCCGGAGACATCGGCCGCGACCAGCACGCGGCCATCCACCTCGCTGACCTCGGCGACCGCGACGGTGACCCGGTATTTGCGCGTCGTCTCTTCCATCCAGCGCCGGATGGCGGCGTGGCCGCGCAGCGTCTCGCCCTCGTCCAGGACCGTCGCATCCGGCGCGAAGGGCGCCAGCATGGCGTCGATGTCGTGGCGGTTCTTGGCGGCGTAGTAGGCGGCAACAGGCGCGGGCAGGGTCGGGGTCATGAGGGTGTCCGGAGGGTGGTGAATTGCGATGCCCGGACAGTGGAAATAGGCTCTCCGAATGACAAGAACCCACGAAAAAGTAAGGTACCCACCGAGAGGTAAGGACCCGCCTTTCACGCCGGCCCTGGCCGCCAGTGGCGTCGAACAGGTGCTGCGCATCCTGGAAGGGCGGTGGAAGCTGGTGATCCTGTTCCACCTGTTCGGCGGCAAGGTGCTGCGCTTCTCGGAGCTTGAGCGGGCGATCCCCGCGATTTCGCAGAAGATGCTGATCCAGCAGCTCCGCCAGATGGAGGCGGATGGGATCGTGCGGCGTATCGTCCATCACCAGGTTCCGCCCAAGGTGGAATATGGGCTGACCGGCTGGGGCCAGGCGCTTTGCCCAGCGCTCGACGCCCTGCTGGTCTGGGCGGGACAGCAACCGAATACCGACGAACCAGGCCGCACGGAGTGAACGATGCCGCCCGAGATCTTCACCCTGACGGAATTCGATGACGACGATCGGGGCCTGACGCTCCGGATGCAGCATGGCCGCGACCTCGGCGGCGTCACGCCGGATGGCGTCGAGTACGACTACAACTTCATCGACTACATCTTCCCGATGACGGCGGGCGAAACCGGGGCGCGCATGTACCTGGAGCAGCCGGGGACCATCTATGTCCAGCTCAGCCGCGCCGCGCTCGGCGCGCCCAAAGCCGCGGCGATCCTGCGCTATCTGCAGCGGCGCTTCGATCGCATCATGACCCTCGAAGACGGCATCGGCTACGAGCTCTCCTGGGTAGAGGGGGCCGCCCCGGAGCTACGCAATCCCTGATGCCCTGCGGGCGGTCAGAAGAAGGCCGCCAGGTTCGCCCGGATCCGCGCCAGCACCGGTTGGTCGAGCGGCGGCAGCGGGAATTTCTCGCCGATGATGGTCTCGTAGACCTCCATGTAGATGCGCGCCGCTTCCATGCGCACCTCGGCCGGGATCTCGGGGATCGGGTCCTTGTAGGGGTCGCAGCGCGCGACCACCCAACTCCGCACGAAATCCTTGTCGAAGCTCTGCGGCGCCTGGCCGGCCGCGAAGCGCGCCGGATAGCTGCCGGCGAACCAGTAGCGGCTGGAATCCGGCGTGTGGATCTCGTCTGCCAGCACGATCCGGCCCTCGGCATCGACGCCGAACTCGTATTTGGTGTCGGCGAGGATCAGGCCGCGCTCGGCCGCCATTTCCCGCCCGCGGGCAAAGAGCGCGAGGGCGAGCGCCGAGACCTCCTCCCATTGCGCCGGGGTCAGCAGCTTCGCCTCCAGGATCTGAGCCGCCGTGAGCTCCTCGTCATGGCCGGCGTCGAAGGCCTTGCTGGTCGGCGTGATGATGGTGGCCGGCAGCTTCTGGTTCGGCCGCATGTCATCGGGGAAGCGGTGCCCGTACATCTCCCGCCGCCCGGCCTTGTACATCGAGAGGATGGAGGTCGAGGTGGTGCCCGCCAGGTAGTCCCGCACCACCACCTCGACCGGCATTATGTCGAGCCGCCGGCAGAGCAGCACGTTCGGATCCGGATAGGCGATGACGTGGTTGGGGCAGAGATCGGCGGTGCGGTCGAACCAGTGCCGGGCGATCTGGGTCAGCACCTGGCCCTTCAGCGGGATGGCGGTGAGGATGCGGTCGAAGGCACTGATCCGATCGGTCGCGATGATGATCCTCTGGCCGTCCGGCAGATCGTAATTCTCCCGCACCTTGCCCCGGTAGTGGTTCGGCAGCTCCGGGATGGCGGCGTCCGTGAGCGCGTGGTCGGCATAGGGGAGGAGGGCGGAGAGGGCGTGCGTCATGCTGCCTCCATAGCGCGGTCACGGCGTCCTGTGACGCCCCCTTGCCGCGGACCGGCCGCGCCGCCACTCTCCCGCCCCGTTTCGCCAGGAGGGTCCGCATGGCCAGGAAGCACCGCATCGCTGTCATCCCCGGGGACGGCATCGGCAAGGAGACGGTGCCGGAAGGCCTGCGCGTGCTCGATGCCGCGGCGCGCCGCTTCGGCTTCGAGCTGGAGCTGACCCATCACGACTGGTCCTGCGAGACCTATGTCCAGACCGGCAAGATGATGCCGGATGACGGCCTCGACCGGCTGCGCGACAGCGACAGCATCTTCCTGGGCGCGGTCGGCTGGCCGGGGGTGCCGGACCATGTCTCGCTCTGGGGCCTGCTGATCCCCATTCGGCGGCAATTCGACCAGTACATCTCGCTCCGGCCCTGCCGTCTGCTGCCGGGATCGAAGTCGCCGCTCGCCGATCGCGGGCCAGAGGATATCGATTTCTATGTGGTGCGCGAAAACACCGAAGGCGAATACAGCAGCGTCGGCGGCCGGATGTTCCCCGGGACGGACCGCGAATTCGTCTCCCAGCAATCGATCCTGACCCGCATCGGCACCGACCGCGTGATCAAATATGCGTTCGAGCTGGCGATGACGCGCAAGCGCCGGAAGGTGACCAGTGCCACCAAGTCGAACGGCATCACCTTCACCATGCCGTATTGGGACGAGCGCTTCGCCGAGATGGCGAAGCACTATCCGGAGGTGAAGACCGACCAGTTCCACATCGACATCCTCTGCGCCCATTTCGTGCAGCACCCGGACTGGTTCGACGTGGTGGTGGGCTCCAACCTGTTCGGGGACATCCTTTCCGACCTGGGGCCGGCCGTGGCCGGTTCGATCGGCATCGCCGCCTCGGCCAATATCAACCCTGAGAAGAAATTCCCGAGCATGTTCGAACCGGTGCATGGCAGCGCGCCTGATATCGCCGGCAAGTGGATCTGCAATCCGATCGGCCAGATCTGGTCCGGTGCCATGATGCTGGAGCATCTGGGGGAGAAGGCGGCGGCCGACGCGATCACCGCCACCATCGAGAAGCTGCTGGCCGAGGGCGGCCCCCGGACCCGGGACATGGGCGGCCAGGCGGGCACCGTCGATGTCGGCAAGGCGATTGCCGAGGCGGTAGCCGCAGGTTGAAGGCGGTAGCCGCGGGTTGAGAGCGGTAGCCGCGGGTGAGGGCGTGGCCGCAGATCGCGGGCGGTAGCCGCAGGTTGAAAAAGGGGGCGCGGCGGGCTGAATCGTCCGCCTCTATCGTTCCCATAGACGTCGCCGCTTGATGCGGCGGCGCGGGGAGGGTAGGGTCTTGCAGAGTGTTGCGAATGACTCGCATCTTGCTTCACCGGGGAACACCATGGGCAGCGACTTCAGCTATATCGCCCGCCGCTGCGAACGCGCCGTCGTGACCGCCTATCGCGAGCTGCGCGAGGTGGGAAATGATGACTTCGCGTCGTTCCAGGCCTGCACGGCGCTGTATCGCATCCACCATCCGGAAGCCTCGGTGAACGAAGCGCGGCTGCTGGTTTCCGAATGGATCGACCACCATGTCGTCCGTGCGGATACCGGCCCGACCAGCGGCTGCGAATGCGATTGATGGGCGGAACGCGGCCGGCTCACCCGGCCGCTGACTGCTCCCGAACGCCGGACGCCAAAGAGGCCGCGATGCGGCCTCTTTTGATTCAGGCCCCTTGCCGAGCCTGGTGCCAGCGGATCGATGCGCGGGCGAGGGCATCGATCGTGTCGGCGATCGGGAAGGGCGCCGCCGGGCCGGCGGCGATGCCGAGCGGGATCTCCGTGCATCCGAGCACCACCGCGTGGGCGCCGCGCGCGACCAGCCGCTTCGCGGCCTCCATCAGCGGCTCATAAGCCTCGCGGACATGATTGGCCTTCACCTCCGCGATCGCCGGGCTGACGACTCGCGTCATCTCGGCGTCGTCGGGGGTGATGGTCTCGTAGCCGCGCTGGTCGAGGCGCTTCTGGTAGAGGCGCATCGCCAGCGTCCCCTCGGTGCCGAGCAGGCCGATGCGGCCGCCGCGCAGGCCGAGCCGTGCCAGCTCCTCCGCGGCGGCATCGACGATGTGCAGGATCGGAAGCCGGGTCGCAGCCACCATGCCATCGAACCAGCCGTGCGCGGTGTTGCAGGGGATGGCGATGGCGCCGCAGCCGGCGGCTTCCAGGCCGCTGATACCGCGCAGCAGCCAGGGCAGCGGGTCTTCCCCGGTGCCGCGCTGGGCCGCAGTGCGGTCGGGGACGCGCGGGTCGGACCAGAGCACGGTCGGGATATGGTCCTGGTCGCGCTCGGCCGGCGTCAGCAGCGTCAGCCGTGCCATGAACTGCGCCGAGGCCAAGGGCCCCATGCCGCCCAGCACGCCGAGCATCGGCGCCCCTTGATCCGTCATCGCCATCACAACCCCAACCCGTCCCAGACCAGCTTCACGCCGGTCACCAGCAGCATCGCATAGACCAGATTGTAGAACAGCCGGTCGCTGATCCGCGTCTGCAGCCACATCCCGGTCCGGACGCCGATCGGTGCCAGCGGCAGCAGCAGCAGGCTGGTCAGAAGATTCTCGGCACTGAACTGGCCCAGCAGGACATAGGGCACCAGCTTCACGTAGTTGCAGAGCGCGAAGAAGGCGATCGTGGTCGAGGTCAGCACCGCGCGATCGAGTCGCAGCGGATAGAGATAGACCGCGAGCGGCGGCCCGCCGGCATGGGCGATGGTGCTGGTGAAGCCGGAGACCGCGGCCCAGAACCCGCCCTTGGCCGCACTGTGCGGCGCCGGCGGTGGCAGGCTCCGCCGCCAGGCCTGCCAGGCGGCACGGGCGAGGAAGATCAGCGAGATCAGCCCGACCATCAGCTTGGTCTCGCGGTCGCCGATGGCGCCGAAGGCGAGCCCGCCGAGCAGGATGCCGAGCAAGGCGCCCGGTATCAGCACCCGCATCTCCCGCTGACACCAGCGGCCCCAGATGCGGCGGAGGCCCGTCAGGTCCATGGCGCAGAGCACGGGCAGCGAGATCGCCGCCGCCTGCGGTGCCGGGATCATCAGCGACAGCAAAGGCACCGATGGATTGCCGGCGGCGGAAGCGAAGCCGCCCTTGCTGATCCCGTTGATGAGGAAGGCCGGAATCGCGAGCGCGTAGAACCAGGGATCGGAGATCAGCACGATGCGGGGGGGCCGGGTGACGCCTGTTGCGCCCTCGTGTATGGCACGGGCTTCCGCTTCGCCCAACTGGACCTCCCGCACCATGGACCACATGACCGATCCGCTCTGGCTCGCGGCGCTCGCGGCCGCGATGGCGGCGACGGGGCTTGTCTCCGGCACGCTGGCGGGTCTGCTCGGGGTCGGCGGCGGCATCGTCATCGTGCCGGTGCTGTTCAACATCTTCCCGCTCTTCGCGATCCCCGAAGCGGTGATGATGAAGCTCGCGGTCGGCACCTCGCTCGCGACCATCATCCCGACCTCCATCCAGTCGGCGCGCAAGCACTACGCGAAGGGCGCGATGGACATCCCGCTGCTGCGCTCGATCTGGCCGTCGATCATCACCGGTGTCGTGGTCGGCACCGTGCTCGCGATCTGGCTGAAGGGAGAGGCGCTGACCGCGGTCTTCGCGGTGATCGCGCTGCTGGTCGCGATCAACATGGGCTTCTCGGGCATCGACTACAAAGTCAGGGATCGCTTTCCTGAAGGTGTGGCGCGGCATGCGATCGGCGGCTTTATCGGCACCGTCAGCGCCATGATGGGCATCGGCGGTGGCACGGTCGGCGTGCCGATCCTCTCGGCCTTCGGCACCGCGATCCGGAGCGCGGTCGCCACCGCCTCGGTCTTCGGGCTGATCATCTCCATTCCTGCGACGATCGGCTTCGTCTGGGGCGGCTGGGGCGATCCGCTGACGCCGCCGTTCTCGCTCGGCTATGTCAACCTGATCGGCTTCGCGCTGATCGTGCCGAGCTCTATGCTCGCGACCCCCTGGGGCGTGCATCTGGCGCACACCATCCCGCCGCTGGCGTTGAAGCGCGCCTTCGCCGTGTTCCTGGCGATCACCGCGCTCCGCATGTTCTACAGCCTGCTGGTCTGAAGCGCGGCGTCCGGCAGGGCCGGCGGGCCGGACGGCAGCCCCATCAGCCGCCGCAGCGCCGGCTGCGGCAGCACCAGGAAGCCGTGCAGGGCGAGCGCGACTGTCGCGCCGCCGGCGACGGTCAGCGCGATCGCGAGGGCCGGCGGCAGCCCGAGCGGCAGCAGGGCGACCGCGACCGCCAGCAGCGGCAGGTGGTGCAGGACGAATACCGGCAAGGTCGCGTCCGCCAGCCAGCGCAACGCCGCGGAGGGCCGCGGCGGATAGCGCCCCACCAGGCCGAAGCCGGCGCCGATGGCGCCCCAGGCGCAGATGCCGACGGCGATCCGCCCAGGCAGCGACGGGCCGAACAGCAGCAACCCGGCGAGCCCCGCCAGGAACAGGCCGGCCAGCGTCCAGGCCTCCGCCCGCAAGCGCGCCTCGAGCCCCGGCCAGGATGCCAGCACGGCGCCGGCCAGGAAGCAGAGGGCGAAATGACCGAGATTCGCCCAGTCCTGCACGAGGTTGTGCAGCGCCGGCCAATAGCCGCCGCTCACCGCCAGCCAGAACCCGAGACCGAGGCCCGGCAGCCATATAGCGGCGCGCGACGGCACGCGCTGCAGCGGTGCCCGGCGGGCCAGCGCGGCGAGCATCGGCAGCAGCAGCACCGTGAGCAGCAGCAGGTAGGCGAGGAACCAGAGATGCGACCAGGTGAGCAGGCTCAGCCGCGTCAGGTACCGCGGCAGGAAATCCCCGAAGGGCATCGCCAGCGGCTCCACCAGGCGGAAGCCGGCGAGGCGCAGGTCGCGGCCCTGGCCGAGCTCGATATACTTGATCACCGGCCCGAGGATCAGCAGGCCGGCGGCGAGCGGCACGAAGAGCCGCGCCGCCCTGTTGCCCAGGAAACGGCCGGCGCGGCGGCGGCGCAACGCGCCGACCGAGCCCCAGCCGGCCAGCGCGAAAAAGCCGGCGAGCGCGCCGACGCGCAGGCCGTGGGATAGCAGGGTCGCCGGCCACCAGGATTCCGGCGCCTTGACGTGGTAGCGGGGATCCTCCGCATGCACCATCAGCGCATGGATCAGCAGCACGGCGCCGCAGAGCAGGACGCGCAGCAGGTCGAGATCGGCGCGGCGGGGGACTTCCGGCGGGGCGGCGTCGCTCACGCAGCGGGGGGCGTGTGGTTGCGGTAGGCCTCGCGCAGCTTGGTCTTCAAGAGCTTGCCGGTCGCTGTGTGCGGCAGCTCCTCCACCACGATCACGTCGTCCGGCAACCACCATTTCGCGACCTTGTCCGAGAGGAAGCGCAGCAGCGCTTCCTTGGTCGGGGTGGCGCCTGTCTTGGGTACCACGAGGAGCAGGGGCCGCTCATCCCATTTCGGGTGCGGGATCGCGACCACCGCGGCCTCCGCCACATCCGGATGCGCGACGGCGATGTTCTCGAGCGCGATAGAGCTGATCCATTCGCCGCCGGACTTGATGACGTCCTTGGAGCGGTCGGTGATCTCCATGTAGCCATTCTGGTCGATGGTCGCGACGTCGCCGGTGTCGAAGAAGCCCTCGGCATCCAGCATGCCCGCGGGATCGACCTTGAAATAGGCGGCGGTGACAGTGGGGCCGCGCACCTTGAGGCGGCCGAAGGTCCTGCCGTCCCAGGGCAGCGGCGCGCCTGCATCGTCGGTGATCTTCAGCTCCACCGTGAAGGGCGGCGGGCCTTGGGTGCGCTGCAGATCGAGCGCCGCCTGGCCTTCCAGATGCGCGACCTCCGGCTTGGTGTAGCAGAGCGTGCCGACCGGGGAGGTCTCGGTCATGCCCCAGGCATGCAGGACCTTCACGCCATAGTCGTTCTGGTAGCTCTCGGTCAGTGCCGGCGGGCAGGCCGAGCCGCCGATCGCGACCCGCTGCATGGTCGAGAGGCGGCCGCCGGAGCTCCTGAGATGCTGGAGCAGCATCATCCAGATGGTGGGCACCGCGGCGGAGAAGGTGACGCCTTCGGCCTCCAGCAGCTCATGCACCGAAGCGCCGTCGAGCTTGGCACCCGGCATCACCAGCGCGGCACCGGCGGCGGGCGCCGAGAAGGGCAGGCTCCAGCAATTGGCGTGGAACATCGGCACCACCGGCATGACCACGTCACGCGCGTTCAGGCCGAACATGTCGGCGGCGATCATGGTCATCGCGTGCAGCACGTTGGAACGGTGCGAATAGAGCACGCCCTTCGGATCGCCGGTGGTGCCGGAGGTGTAGCAGAGCCCGGCCGCCGACCGCTCGTCCAGGCTGTGCCAGGCGTAGTCGCCATCGGATTCGGCCAGCCATTCCTCATAGGGGACGGCGTTCGGCAGGCTGGTCTGCGGCATATGCGCGGCATCGGTCAGGATGACATAGCGCCGGATATGCGGCAGTCGCGGCGCGAGCTGCTCCAGCAGCGGGACGAAGGTGAGGTCGGCCAACACCAGCCGGCTCTCGGCATGGTTCAGGATCCAGGCGATCTGGTCAGCGAAGAGGCGCGGATTGACCGTGTGGTAGATCGCACCGATGCCGGTGATGCCGTACCAGGCCTCGAGATGCCGCCAGGTGTTCCAGGCCAGCGTCGCCACCCGGTCGCCCTCGGCAATACCCTCCCGGGCCAGGCGCTTGGCCAGCCGGAGCGAGCGGGCGCGAAGCCCGGCATAATCGGTGCGGTGGATCGGCCCTTCGACCGAGCGGCTCACGATCTTGCGCGACGGATGCTGGATCGCCGCGTGGTCGATCAGGCGATGGATCAGAAGTGGCCAATCCTGCATCAAGCCGAGCATGACGTTCTCCCCGTGGCCCATGCCGGACCATCTCTTTTCTGCCGCTGGACATCTTGCCACGGAAGCGCTTCGGATGCGCAAGACGGCGTATTCGCCGGGCATCAATCGCATCTGAAGAGGAGAGAAACTTGGGCATCCAGCTCGGTCAGATCGCACCCGATTTCGAAGCCGATACCACGCTCGGCCGCATCAAGTTCCATGACTGGCTCGGCAGCTCCTGGGCGGTGCTGTTCAGCCACCCGAAGGACTTCACCCCGGTCTGCACGACCGAGCTCGGTGAGACCGCGCGCCTGAAGCCGGAATTCGACAAGCGCGGCGTGAAGGTCATCGGCCTCTCGGTCGACCCGCTCTCCAGCCATGCCGGATGGGAAGCCGACATCGCGGAGACCCAGGGCCATGCGGTGAACTTCCCGATGATCGCCGACCCAGACCGGGTGGTGTCAAAGCTCTATGACATGGTGCATCCGGAGGCTGATCCCTCGATCACCGTCCGCACCGTCTTCGTGATCGATCCGAACAAGAAGATCCGGCTCTTCCTGGTCTATCCGCCCTCGACCGGGCGCAACTTCGACGAGATCCTGCGGGTCATCGACAGCCTGCAACTCACCGACAGCAAAAAGCTGGCGACGCCGGTGAACTGGCGCCCGGGCGACCGCGCGATCATCCCGCCCTCGATCCCCGACGCCCAGGCGAAGGAGCTCTTTCCGCAGGGTTGGGAAGCCAAGAAGCCCTATCTGCGCTATGTGGAGGTGAAGTGACCGGGAGCTGCTGATTTATCAGCGCTTTTCAGGCCGCTTTGTGGATTTGTCAGCTGTTTCCAGGGCTGAGGCCGGCGGCAGGAGGCGAGCAATCGCCGCCTGCGCCAAAATCGTCTGCTCTGCCGCAGCCGTATAGCGCGGCACCTCGGCGAGCGTTGTATGGCCGGTGATCGGTATGACCTGGTGCGCATTGCACCCGGCAGCGGCTTGTCGAAGAGGCTACCAGCGAAGCGAAACGCGACTGGGGTACCAACCCCGAAACTCGCGGCGTCGCCTTACGGAATGCCCTCGCTGTTGCGACGTCTCTCCATCGAGGCGGGGCCCCATCATCACCCGGTCCAAGCGCGACCGGGTGGCTACCCAACCCCGCTGGCGCCGCCCGCCTTAGTTCGGAAGCGAGGTGCCTCTGGCAGCAGGTTGGCCGACAGGCGGCGGCGCTGTCGCCGCGGCGCGCGGCACCCGAAGGTGATCGAAGGTCCGGATCGTTATCAAGACCCAGTCGGCATCTTGGCCCGCCGCCCGGTGGTAGCGGATGAAGCCGCTGACGAAGCCGCTATCGGCTTTCGCCCATGTGCCCTCGGCACGGCGTTCGTCCACCATGTCGCTGGCCGAGCCAGAAATCAGATATCGGCCGCAGCCTTCGCAATCCACAGCTTTGTTCTCGCCGTTTGCGAACATGCGGGATGCGGAGCCACAGAGCACGCACGGCTCGTGCCGAGCGAGCCTGGCGTTTGTTCCATAGGGGTTTTTGACCTTGGCGTTCGGGATGGTCTCGACCGAGTAGGCCGTTTTGGCCGTCTGTGACACAGGGAGCCTCATGGTGCGGATTCCCGATACAGTAGCGGCATTGGTGACGTGGATAAACGCGGCGGCAGCAGGCCCAACGACGGCATTTCCCCGCCGGGGCGCCGCGGTCCGGGTAGCGGAGAAGGCCTGCAGCTTTCGGAAGCTGAGATTTTGCGCCGAGCGAAGGCGTGGATGCAGCCGGCGTGTAACCGATAATTCTCGATAGGCGACTGGTGTGCCCCATATGCTCCCGTCTTCAGGAAGCGCCGGCGGCTGACCTTGCTCGACCAAGGGGCGGCTATCGTCCTGGGCCTCGCTTTCATCGGCCTCACGGCGGCAGCATCGTACTGGCCGCCGACTGCATTCCCGACGCCGGTCGGTGCAGCAGGTGGATGATCTTCCCTGACGATCGATAGCGGATCTGGCGCCCGCGATGGCGGTGTCGTCGGACCGGTGCTAGCCCTATGAATCGCAGAGCCTTCATTTTCCGGAAGAAGGCGGCGCCATCGATTACTTTGGCGCCGCTTTCCGCGTAAGTGCTTGATTTACTTGCGCGTTCTTGGAGGCTATGTGGAGGTGAAGTAGCCGGGTCGCGGACCGCATCCGGCGCGAGCGAGGGGGAGTGGCCCGATGAGCGGCGTGCCGGATGTGACTGCGACCGAGACCTGGGCGGCGCTGGAGAGCGACCCGGATGCCGCCCTGGTCGATGTGCGGACCGATGCGGAGTGGAACTTCGTCGGCCTGCCGGAGCTCGCGAGCCTCGGCAAGCAGCCGGTGCTGATCCCCTGGCAGGTCTATCCCAGCATGCAGGTGAACGGCGCCTTCGCCGAGCATCTGCGCAAGGCGGGGCTGACGCCGCTCTCGAAGATCTATTTCCTCTGCCGCTCCGGCGCTCGCTCGCTGGCGGCGGGCCAGGCCGCGCAGGCGGCGGGCTTCCCGCACGCCTTCAACGTCGCCGGCGGCTTCGAGGGACCGGTCGATGCCGAGGGGCATCGCGGCGCCGTCTCCGGCTGGAAGGCCGAAGGGCTGCCCTGGCGGCAGCGCTGAGGGACAGGAGGAACACGCCATGGCCGACCGCCTGCCGCTCGACACCGAATTCCTCTTCCGCCTGACGATCGAAGTCGGCGCCCCGGCGCCGGTCGGCGATGCCGGCGATCACGAGCTGCGCATCGTGCCGATCACCGGCGGCCGCTTCGAAGGGCCGCGGCTTTCCGGCGCTATCCTGCCCGGCGGCGCCGACTGGCTGCGCGTGGAGCCGGACGGCACCGCGCGGATCGACGTGCGCCTGACGCTCCAGGACGCCTCCGGCGCGCTGATCTATGTGCAGTATCAGGGCGTGCGCACCGGACCCGCGGCCGTGCTGGAGCGGCTGGCGAAGGGCGAGGCGGTGCCGGCCAGCGACTACTACTTCCGCGCCGCGATGCGCTTCGAGACGGCGGCGCCGGCGCTGCGCTGGCTCAACCGCACCATTGCCATCGCAACCGGGCAGAGGCCGCCCTCCGGCCCTTGCTACGACGTCTACGCGGTGAAGTAAGAGCCGATCAGCCCCGCAGCGCCTTGATCTGCGCCGGATAGCCCGACGGATCGACGGCGACGTCGATCACCGAAGGGCCGGGCAGGGCGAGCGCCTCGGCCAGCGCAGCATCCAGCGCCGCTTCGCTGCCGGCGGTGAAGCCGGCAGCCCCCATGGCGCGGGCGGCGGCGGCGAAATCGACCCTCGGCCAGTCGAGCGTGCGATCCGGCAGGTCGCGGCCTCCCTTCTTGATGTCGATCAGTGACAGCCCGGCATCGTTGAGGACCACGGTCACCAGCTTCACCCCAAGGGTCGCCGCGGTCGCGACCTCGCCAAGCTGCATCAGCAACCCGCCATCGCCGATGAAGGCCATCGCGCCGCGCGCCGGGTCATGCAGCGCGGCGGCGATGCCGGCCGGCAGCGCGAAGCCCATAGTGGCGAGGCCGTTCGAGATCAGCAGGTCGCCGGGGCGCGACGCTTCCCAATAGGTGGTCGCCGGAAACATGTGGGCGCCGGCATCGACCGCGAGCCGCGGATCGGCGCCCGCCCTGCGGCAAGCGGCCTGGGCGATCTCCACCACGCGCTGCGGGCCGAGGCCGCGCGCATTGTGGCCGCCGCCGGGATTGGCCAGCACTCGCTTCCAGGTCTCGCGGAAGCGGGCGATCTCGGCCGGCGTCCAGGCGGACGGCGCCAGCCCTTCCGCGAGCGCGCGCAACATGGGCGCGAGCGCGCCATAACAGGCGGCATCCGGCTGGCGGTAATGCAGCGGGCGCGGCGCGGTGCCGCAATCGAGCAGCGGTACCCCCCAGCGCCAGGGTTTTGGGATGAACTCCACCGGGTCGGCGCCGAGCAGCAGGATGGCGTCCGCCTGGTCAAGCACAGGCGCCTCGGCTGCGCCGCCGGTGAAGATGCCGGCGAAGAGCGGGTCGGCGTCGGGGACCGCGCCCTTGCCCTTGTAGGTGACGAGTGCCGGGCAGCCCAGCGCCGCAACCAGGGCGCGCGCGGCCAGCGCGGCGTCGGGATCCAGCAGTTCGAGGCCGAGGATCGCGACCGGCCGCTTCGCGCGGCCAAGCAGTGACCGCGCCGCGGCCAACGCCGCGGTATCGGCGACTGATGGCATCGGGCGCGCGAATCGCGGCATGGCTGCGGCGGGCGCGCGCGCGGCTTCGGCCGACATCTCGATCAGCGCGGCGCCGCAGGGCGCGGCGAGGGCCGTGGCGAGCGCCCGGTGGGCGGCCATGCCGGCCGGCATGGTGTCCAGCGCGACCGTTTCCTTGGCGACCGGCGCCATCATGGCGGCATGGTCGAAATACTGGTGCGTCGCGAAGCCGCGCTCGGCCGGCGCGAAGCCGTCGGCGACCAGCACCAGCGGGCTGCGTTCCAGCGCTGCATTGGCCATGGCATTGGCGGCATTGCCGACGCCCGGGCCGCGCGTGCAGAGCGCGATGCCTGGCGTGCCGGAGAGCTCAGCGGTGACCGAGGCCATCACCCCGGCCGCGAATTCGTGCCGCGCCAGGACGAAGCCGATCCCCTCCCGCTTGGCGGCGGCGATCAGGTCGAGGCTGGACCCGCCGCCCGGCACGCCGAAGATCCGTGCGACGCCTGCCTCCGCGAATGCCCTCGCCAGCACCTCCGCCCCCGATTGCTCCGCCATTCGATCGTTCCCTCCATTCGATTGGGGGAGGATAGGGGCGGCGCGGCGGGTCGTGAATTCCCGCACCGCCGCATGGCTGCGCGCGCTGTGCACGCGCTTTGGGCAGAAGCCGGGTCCACCGGCGGTTTTGAGACGCCATCGTGCTTGCACCGGGCGCTGCTTCCTGCAACCTCAATGGGCAGAGACGCCAGACTGGGTCCGCACTGACTATCGTCAGCGCGAACCCGATCTGGCAGCTTTTCTGCCGAGCAGATTCACGCCTCCGGCCGACGCCCGGCCTGCGACGATCTGCTCGGGAGCGCCCTGGGGGAGCCTTCGCATTGCAGCCGCGTGAGACGCCGCCCGCCTTCGACGAGATGCATGCCGCCACCGGCGTGCGCCCTGCCTATGCGCAGATCGAGCGATGGTTGGCCGGCACCTCACCGGAAGCGCTCGGTCTCAAGCGGCGCGAAGCGGAGCTGCTGTTCCGCCGCCTCGGCATCACCTTCGCGGTCTATGGCGAAGGCGGCGACCCCGAGCGGCTGATTCCCTTCGACCTGATCCCGCGCATCATCGGCCGCGGCGAATGGGACCGGCTCGCGCGCGGGCTGGAACAGCGGGTGCGGGCGCTGAACCTGTTCCTGCAGGATGTCTACGGCAAGCGCGAGATCCTGCGCGCCGGCCGCATCCCGGAACAGCTCGTGCTCGGCAACCCCGTATACCGGCCGATCATGGAAGGCTTCGTGCCGCCGGCCGGGGTCTATACCCATGTCTCCGGCATCGACGTGGTGCGCACCGGCCCGGACGAGTTCCACGTGCTGGAGGATAATTGCCGCACGCCCTCCGGCGTCTCCTACATGCTCGAGAACCGGGAGGCGATGATGCGCCTCTTCCCCGAGCTGTTCACGACGCACCGCATCGCGCCCGTCGGCCGTTACCCGGAGGAATTGCTGGAGACGCTGAAGGCGGTGGCGCCCAGAACCTGCCCGGCGGATCCGCGTGTCGTGCTGCTGACGCCCGGCGCCTACAACAGCGCCTATTACGAGCATTGCTTCCTGGCCGACGAGATGGGCGTCGAGGCGGTGGAGGGCGCCGACCTCTTCGTCCGCGACGACGTGGTCTACATGCGGACCACGACCGGGCCGCAGCGGGTCGACGTCATCTATCGCCGGATCGACGACGACTATCTCGACCCGGAGGCCTTCCTGCCGGAATCGATGCTCGGCGTCGCGGGGCTGATGCGGGCCTATCGGGCCGGCAACGTCGCGCTGGCCAATGCGCCCGGCGCGGGAATCGCCGACGACAAGGCGATCTACCCCTATGTGCCGGAGATGGTGCGCTTCTATCTCAGCGAGGAGCCGCTGCTCTCCAACGTGCCGACCTATCTCTGCGATCGGGAGGCCGACCGCGCCTATGTGCTGGAGCATATCCACGAGCTGGTGGTGAAGCTGACGCATGGCTCCGGCGGCTACGGCATGCTGATCGGGCCGCACAGCACCAAGGCGCAATGCGAGGAATTCACGGCCCGTATCAAGGCGAAGCCCGCCGAGTACATCGCCCAGCCGACGCTGGCGCTCTCCACCGTGCCGACCCTGGTGGAGGCGGGAATCGCGCCGCGCCATGTCGATCTCCGGCCCTTCATCCTGACCGGCAAGGAGGTGCGGATCATCCCCGGCGGGCTGACCCGCGTGGCGCTCCGCGACGGGTCGCTGGTGGTGAATTCGAGCCAGGGCGGCGGCACCAAGGACACCTGGGTTTTGCAGGACGACCCGCCTGCGGCGGGTGCCGCGGTTCCGCAGGACGGCCGGACGCCGGCCGCCACGCAATCCCAGTCCCAGCGGCAGGGGGATTGAGGCCATGCTGAGCCGCACCGCGGACAGCCTGTTCTGGCTTGGCCGCTACACCGAACGCGCCGGCAATGTCGCGCGCGGCCTGATGGTCGCGGCCCGCATGGCCGGTCTCACCCATCGCGACGAGGAATGGCGGTCCCTGCTGGTCGCGACCGGGGGCGAGACCGGGTTCTACGCGAAGCACGGCGAGGCGACGCGGGACGCCGTGCTGCACTACCTGATCCTGGATGCCGACAATCCGTCCGGCCTGCTGCCCTCGATCGAGGCGGCGCGGCGCAATGCGCGGCAGGTGCGCGCGGCGCTGACCGTCGACATGTGGGAGGCGATCAACGACACCTGGAACGAGGCGCGCAAGATGGCGCCCCAGGCGCTCTCCAGCGACGGACTGGCGCCCTTCCTCGATTGGGTGAAGGCACGGTCGCTGCTCTTCTACGGCGCCGCGGCCGACACCATGCTGCGCGACGAAGCCTGGCGCTTCACCCATCTCGGCACCATGCTGGAGCGCGGCGACAACACTGCGCGGCTGCTCGATGTGCGGCATACGCTGCTGGCAAAGCAGCCGGACGCCGAGGGCAGCGCGATCGACTACCTGCAATGGCAGGCGGTGCTGCGCAGCGTCTCTGCCCAGCGCGCCTATCAATGGCTCTATCACGCGCGCCTGCAGCCGCATCTGGTGGCCGAACTGCTGATCCTGCGGCCGGAGCTGCCGCGCTCCATGATCGCCTGCTATCGCCGAGTGGAATCGACGCTCGACATGATCGCCAGCGCCGCCGGCGGGCGGCGCGGGGAATGCCACCGCCTCGCGGGGGAGCAGCATGCCCGGCTCAAGTTCGGTCGGATCGAGCCCATCCTGGCGACGGGACTGCACGACTTCCTGACCGAATGCATCGATCGCAACGTGGAACTCGGGCAGCAGATCGCGCGCTTCTATCTGACGGCGTGAGGGGGTAAACGGGCGGGCATCCCAGGGAGGGAGGGCAAGCCCGTGACCTATTGCGTCGGCCTCTATCTCGACGAAGGCTTGGTCCTGCTGTCCGACACCCGTACCAATGCGGGCGTCGACAACATCTCGATCTTCTCGAAAATGCAGGTGGATGAGGTGCCGGGGCAGCGGGTCTTTGCCATGCTCTCCTCCGGCAACCTCGCGATCAGCCAGGCGGTGTGGAACCGGCTGTCGGAAGGCGTGATGCTCGACGGCTTCCGCCAGACGCTCCGTGACGTGCCAACCATGTTTCGCGCCGCCCAGCTCGTCGGCGCCGCGGTCCGGGAAGTCTATCAGACCGACGGACAGGCGATGGCGGCCCAGGGTGTCGGCTTCGACGTGGCGCTGCTGCTCGGCGGGCAGATCGCGGGGGCGGCGCACCGGCTGTTCCTGATCTATGCCGCCGGCAATTTCATCGAGGCGACCCAGGACACGCCTTTCCTGCAGATCGGCGAGCACAAATACGGCAAGCCGATCCTGGATCGGGTGGTGGAATTCGGCACGCCCCTGATGGACGGCATCAAGCTGGTCCTGGTCTCCATGGACAGCACGCTGCGCTCCAATCTGACGGTCGGCTTGCCGGTCGACCTGCTGGTCGTCCGGCGCGATGCGCTGGCGGCCGGGCTGCGCCGGCGCATCACCGAGGAGGATGAGTATTTCCGGGGCGTGCGCGACGGCTGGTCGGGCGCGCTCCGCGACGCCTACCGGGCGATGCCGGCGCCGGACTGGGTTATCAGCTGAACCCTTGCGGATTGGCAGTGGCCGGCTGATCCTCACCTCGAGTGGTGCGGCAAGCGCCCGCAGGACCAGGGGAGGAGGACAGCATGATTTCGCGCCGCGTTGCGCTCGGCAGCCTGACCGCGCTTTTCGCAGCACCCGCCGTCCGGGCGCAGGCGCCCTGGCCGACGCGGCCGGTGCGCATCATCGTGCCCTTCGGCCTCGGCGGCTCGGCCGATGTCGCGGCCCGCTTCCTGGCCGAGCCGCTCTCCCAGGCGCTGGGGCAGCCCTTCGTGGTGGAGAACCGGCCCGGCGGTGGTGCCACCATCGGCACCGACGCCGTGGCCAAGGCGGCACCCGACGGCCACACGCTGCTGCTGATGTCGAACACCCATACGGCGAACGAGACGCTGCTGCCGAGCCGGCCCTATGTGCTGTTGCGCGACCTGGCGCCGGTCGCCGCGATCAACGTCGCCTACCACGTGCTGGCGATCCATCCCTCGCTGCCGGCGCGGACGCTGCCGGAGCTGGTCGCGCATCTGAAGGCCAATCCGGGCCGCGTGGACTACGCCTCCTCCGGCCCCGGCACGCCCTATCACATCGCGGGCGAGGTCTTCGCGGCGATGGCCGGAGTGGAGATCAACCACATCCCCTTCCGCGGGTCGAACGAAGCGCGGACGGCTGTCATCGCGGGACAGGTGCCGATGATGTTCGACGCCATCCCGACGATGCGGGAGCAGATCACCGGCGGGCGCGTCCTCGGCCTTGCGACCACGGGACCCGAGCGCAGCCCGCTGCTGCCCGAGCTGCCGGCGGTGGCGGAGACGGTCGCGGGCTATGAGGCCTCGATCTGGCTGGGCCTGATGGCACCGGCGGCGGTGCCACGCGCGGTCGTCGACCGGTTGAACGCGGAGGTGAACCGGCTGCTGGCCCTGCCGGCGACGCAGGAAGCGCAGGCCCGCATGGGAGCGTTGCCGATGCCGATGACCATCGAGGCGTTCCGCGCCTTCGTGACGCGCGACGTCGACCGCCAGCGGGAATGGATCCGCATGGCGCGCATCCAGGCGAATTGAGAGTCCGAACCATGGCCGAGCCGCTGACCCTCTCGCTCGCCTGCACGCTCTCGGACCGCACGCGGCCGGTGCTGGACGGGCGCGTCGCCACTCCGAAGCTGCGCTTCCACGCCATCCCGGGCGAGCCGGAGGAGATCTTCCGGCGGGCGCTGCGCGACCGCGCCTTCGAGATCTCCGAACTCTCGATGGGCAGCCACATCGTGACCACGGCGCGGGGCGACGCGCCCTATGTCGGGGTGCCGGTCTTCCTCTCGCGCGCCTTCCGGCATTCCGCGATTTATGTGCGGACCGACCGCGGCATCCGCACCGCAGCCGACCTCGCGGGGCGGACCATCGGGCTGCCGGAATACCAGCAGACGGCGGCGCTCTGGGTGCGGGGCATCCTGCGCGAGCATCATGGCGTCGACACCAAGGCCGTCCGCTGGCGGATCGGCAATGAGCGCATCGCGATCACGCTGCCCGAGGGCTTCGACGTGCAGCCGGCGGGCGAGAGCCTGGAGACGGCGCTGGCCGAAGGCCGGATCGACGCCCTGATCGGACCGCGGCCGCCCGCCTGCTACCTGGCGCGCTCGGCGCCGGTCGACCGCCTGTTCCCGGACTACCGGTGCGAGGAGGAGGCCTGGCACCGCACGACCGGCTTCTTCCCGATCATGCATTGCCTGGCCGTGCGCAGGGACGTCGCCGAACAGCATCCCTGGCTGCCGGCGGAGCTGTTCCGCGCCTTCGCCTGCGCCAAGGCGATGTCGCTGGAAGAGCTCGCCATGGTGAACGTGCTGCGCGTCTCGCTGCCTTGGATCGCCGCCGAGGCGGCGGCGCAGACCGCCTTCATGGGGGGCAACCCCTGGCCCTATGGCTTTGCGCGCAACCGCGACGAGATCGCGGCCATGATCCGCTACGCACGGGACGATGGGCTCGCGGCACGGCTGATCGAGCCCGAGGAGCTGTTCCACCCGAGCGTGCTGGGTCTCGAGGATCTTTAGTGTCAGGAATAGAGAGGATACGACCATGACCCATCGCATCGCGCGTCGGGCGGCACTCGGGCTGGCCGGCACGGTGCTGGCGGCGCCGGCGCTGCGCGCGCAGTCCAACACCATCCGCATCATCGTGCCCTTCGCCGCGGGTGGATCGACCGATGCGGTGGCGCGGCTGGTCTCGCCGGGGCTGACGCAGCGGCTGGGCCAGACGGTGATCGTGGAGAACCGATCGGGTGCGGCCGGCTCCATCGGCACCGACCTGGTGGCCAAGGCACGGCCGGACGGGCTGACCTGGCTGCTGACCTTCGACAGCCATTCGGTGATGCCGGTGCTGCTGCCGAGCCTGCCCTTCGACCTGACGCGCGACCTGGATCCCGTGATGCTGATCGGCGGCGCGCCCTATGTCATCGCGACCAGGTCGGACAAGCCCTACCGCAACCTGGCCGATGTGGTGGAGGCGGCGAAGGCGCGGCCCGACGAGGTCTCCTATGGCAGCACCGGCAACGGCACCATCGGACATCTGACCATGGTGCTGTTGCAATCCCGCACCGGCATCCGCATGCCGCATCTGCCCTATCGCGGCGGCGGCCTCGCGGTGAATGATGCGGTCGCCGGGCATATCGAGATGATGATCGGCAGCGCCGCGCTGGTCGCGCCGCACATCGCCGGCGGCACGCTGCGCGCCGTCGCGCAGTTCGGGCCGGCGCGGCTGGCCGGCCTCGCGCAGGTGCAGACCGCGGAGGAGGCGGGCTTCCAGGGGCTGACGGCGGAGGCCTGGTGGGGCGTCTTCGCGCCGCATGGCATGCCGGGGGCGATGGTCACGCGCATGAACGCGGCGCTGCGCGAGACCCTGAGCGAGGCGCGCACCAGACAGCAGATGCAGGAGACGCAGCAGGCCCGCCTGGTCCTCTCCGACCCCGCCGCGCTCAGGACCTTCCTGGACGGCGAGGTGGCGAAATGGTCGCGCGTGGTGCGCGAGAACCAGATCCGCCCGGATTGAGGCGACCGCGGGGAAATTAACCCCGGCGCGCCCAGGGATCGGTTTGCCAGCGCTGGCGAAGCCGGGCGGTGAGGGCGCGCAGTTTCTCGTCCCACTCGGCGGCCGGCACCAGATGGGGGGTGCGGCCCTGGGCTGTGTTCTGGGCGGTGAATTCGGGGTCGGCGAGCACCGATTCCAGCGCCTCGGCAAGGCCATGGCGCATCAGCTCCGGCACACCCTTCGGCATCGCGAAGCCGCGCTGGGTCACCGGCACGCTCGGCAGGCCGACCTCGGTGAAGAGCGGAACATCAGGCAGCAGCGGGCTGCGCGCCTCGGCGGCGATGGCGGCTGCCTGGAACTTGTTCTCGCGCAGCGCATTGATGGCGTCCGGCAGCGGCAGCAGCGCGGCAGTGAGATTGCCCGCGATCACCGCCTGGCGTGCGGTACCGGGTGAGGGGAAGGCGATGGGCGTCAGCGGCAGCGCCGCCGTGATCATGGTCACCGCGAGCTGCCCGGCACTGCCGGTCGGCGGGCAGCCGAGCCGACCGCGGTCGCCGATGCCGCGCAGCGTCGGGATGTCGGGCGTGATGCCGGGGGCGACCACCAGCACCAGCAGCTCCTCGGTGATGGCGCCCAGGAAATCGAGCCGTTCCAGGGTGGCGACCGCGTCGGTCTCGACGGCGCGGGCGATGAGGGCTGGCATCGCCACGGTGCCGATGGCGCGGCCATCGGGCAGCGCATCGGCGATGGCCCGGGCGGCGACCATGCCGCCATCGCCCGCCAGGTTGGCGACCGAGACGCTGCTGCGCGGCCAGTGCCGTTCGAGGAAGGGCGCAAAGCCGCGTGCCCAGCGGTCGGGCGCCGAGCCGCCCGGCGCGCCGACCACGAGGGTCAGCGGCAGGGCGCGCTGCGCGACCGCCGGCCGCGCCAGCAGCGCG
>NZ_JAAGBB010000016.1 GCF_018129085.1 Plastoroseomonas hellenica | reverse complement strand
CGCCGCCGCGCGACATCCTGGCCGACCTGGCCGCCGCGCGTCCCGCCGCCGCGGCCCCCGAGCCGGCGCCGAGCCCGGAGGAACAGGCGGGGCGCCGCGCCCGCATGGCGGAGATCCTGGCCGATATCCTGCGCGCCGAGGATGCCGCTTTCCGGGCGCCCGGCGTGCTCTATCAGGATTTCCTGGTGCGCCTCCGGATCCACGAGGTCGGCGGCACGCCGCCCGCGCTGCCCGAGTTCCGCCGGCTGCTGGCGCTGGCACGCGCCGGCATCGGCGCCGAGGCGGAGACGGATGATGGCTGGCGGCAGGCCGCCGCCCGCGCTGCGACACTGCCCGAGGACATGCAGGGCGTCTTCCTGCTGCTCGCCCGCGCTGCCCGCGACGGTGCGCCCTGCCCGGAGGACGCGGCGATCGCCCGCGCCTATGGCAGCGCATCGGCCGCCCGCGCCCGGCGGGTGCTCGGCTTTATCGAGGCGCAGGGGCTGATCGTCTCGCGCGAGACGGGGCGTGGCCAGCGGATCGTGACGCTCGCCGGCCTCGCCTGGGAAACCGCGCCCGGCGCCGCTTGACGCTCGCCCGTGCGGCTGGTCCAAAACTCCCAAGCAGTGTGCTGGGCATGATCCCTTCAAGCTGAAGCGATCATGCCCAGCCATTTTGTTGGATCGCGTGATTCACGCCTTTCGGTGATTCCACCTCAGGCGATCACGCTCTAGGAGCGGACCATGTCGAACGACCAACTGGGCATCCGATCGATCAAGGACGAGGTGAGCCCGGATGAGTGGCGGGCGCGGCTCGATCTCGCCGCCTGCTATCGGCTGGTGGCGCTCTGGGACATGACCGACATGATCGCGAACCATATCTCGGTCCGCGTTCCCGGCACCGACAACCAGTTCCTGATCAACGCCTATGGCCTGCTCTACGAGGAGATCACCGCGTCGTCGCTGGTGAAGATCGACCTCGACGGCAACATCGTCTGGAAGCCGGATTTCGACTACGGCGTGAACCGCGCCGGCTTCGTGATCCATTCGGCGATCCACCGGCATCGGCACGACGCCGATTGCGTGATCCACACGCACACGCCGGTCGGCATGGCGGTTTCCGCGATGGAATGCGGCTTCCTGCCGATGACCCAGACCGCGATGCGCTTCTCCAAGATCGCCTACCACGACTTCCGCGGCGTGGTGGTGGACCTGAAGGAGCAGGAGGAACTGGTGAAGAACCTCGGCGACGCCGACCTGATGGTGCTGCGCAATCATGGCCTGCTGGTCTGCGGGCCGTCGGTGCCGGAAGCCTTCTCGAACATCTATCGCGCCGAACTCGCCTGCAAGGCGCAGGTGCTGGCGATGGCGGCGAATACCAAGGTGATCCTGCCGCCGCAGGACGTCATCGAACACACCAACCACCTCTACAAGCCGACGACGCGCCGTCCTTTCGGCAAGCTCGAATGGCCAGCCCTGATGCGGAAGCTCGACCGGACGGATAGCAGTTGGCGTGAATGACGTAAGGCTGGGGGAATGAATTCCCCCAGACCCCCATCTTTGATTTTTATCACTTGCACTGCCGGATCGGGCCATGCGGTCGTGCTGACCAGCCTAAGTCACCAAAAATAAAAGAAGGGGGTCCGGGGGAATTCATTCCCCCGGGGTCCATCCCACCAGGATCGGGGAGACCACCATGACCCAGCGTTCCATCCCCGCCGTCTTCATGCGCGGCGGCTCATCCAAGGGCGTCTTCTTTCACGCCGGCGATCTGCCGGAGAGCCGGGTTGAGCAGGAGGCGGTCTTCCTGGCCGTCATCGGCAGCCCCGACCCGTACGGGCGGCAGCTCGACGGCATGGGCGGCGGCATCTCCTCGCTCTCGAAGGCGGTCATCATCGGCCCGCCGACGCATCCGGAGGCCGATATCGACTACACCTTCGCGCAGGTCGCGGTGGACCGGGCGGTGGTGGACTGGGGGTCGAATTGCGGCAACCTCTCCGGCGCGGTCGGACCCTTCGCGGTGGATGAGGGGTTGGTCGCGGCACCGCGCGATGGTGAGGCCTTCGTGCGCATCCATCAGACCAACACGAGGAAGATCATGCATGCGCGCTTCCCGATGGTGGGTGGGCGCGCGGCGGTCGCCGGCGACCTTGCCATCGCGGGTGTCGCCGGCACCGGCGCGCGGGTGCGGGTCGATATCCTGAACCCCGGCGGCACCCGCACCAGCGGGCTGCTACCGACCGGCCAGGCGCTGCAGGAGTTGGTGCTGGACGGTGCCCGCATCCGCGTCTCCATGGTCGATGCCGCAAACCCGATGATCCTGGTCGATGCCGAGGCGCTCGGCTGCGACGGCACCGAAAGCCCCGATGCGATCGAGGCGAAGCCTGGCCTGATGGCAGCGCTCGACCGGCTGCGCCGGATGGCGGCGGTCGCCATGGGCATGGCGGCGACGGAGGGGGAAGCGGGCCTCGCGGTGCCGAAGGTCGGCATGGTGGCGCCGCCGCGCGACTTCACAGCACTCGACGGCACCCGCGTCGCCGCGGATGAATTCGACATTGCCGCCCGGGTGATCTCGATGGAGCGCGCGCATCGCGCCATCCCGCTGACCGCCGCCATGTGCCACGGCGTCGCGACGCGGGTGCCGGGCACGCTGCCAAACCTGCTGGCGCGGCGCATCACGGGCGAGGAGGTCAGGGTCGGCAACCCGTCCGGCGTGCTCTCGGTCGGCGGCGTGCTGCGCCCCGAAGGGGAGAGTTGGCACGCTGAGAGCGCCGTCGTCTTTCGCACCGCGCGCCGCCTGATGGAAGGCCGCGTCTTCTACCTGCCGAAGAGGTGACCGCGATGCTCTTCACGCCCTTCACGCTGCGCGGGATCACCTTCCGCAACCGCGTCATCATCTCGCCGATGTGCCAGTATTCGGCCAAGGACGGCATCGCCGATGACTGGCACCTGGTGCATCTCGGCCGCTTCGCGCTCGGCGGCGCCGGCGCGGTGGTGGCGGAAGCGACGGCGGTGCTGCCGGAAGGCCGGATCACCCATGGCGATCTCGGCATCTGGTCGGAGGCGCATGTGGCGCCGCTGGCGCGGGTTGCCACCTTCCTGAAGCAGCAGGGTGCGGTGCCCGGCATCCAGATCGGCCATGCCGGACGCAAGGCCAGCATGCAGCGGCCCTGGTACGGCAATGGCCCGCTCAACGATGCCGATATCGCGCGCGGCGACCGGCCGTGGGAGACCGTCTCCGCCTCCGCGATCCCGATCGGCGAGGGTTGGATCACGCCGCGCGCGATGACGGCTGCCGATATCGCCGCGCTGGTCGAAGCCTTCGTCACGGCGGCGGGCCGCGCCGCCGCGGCCGGATTCGAGCTGCTGGAGCTGCACGGCGCGCATGGCTACCTGCTGCACCAGTTCCTCTCGCCGATCAGCAATCATCGCGACGACGCTTATGGCGGCGCACGGGAGAACCGCTGGCGCCTACCGTTGGAGATTGCCACGGCGGTGCGCGCGGTGTGGCCCACGAACCTGCCGCTTTCCTTCCGCGTCTCCTCCGTGGATGGCGCGGAAGGCGGCAACAGCATCGAGGACACGATTGCCTTCGCCCAGGCCTTGAAGGCCGGCGGTGTCGATGTCGTGGACTGCTCCTCGGGCGGCATTGCCGGCTCCGCGACCGCGGCGCGGGTGACGCGCGACTACGGCTTCCAGGTGCCCTTCGCCGCCCGGATCCGGCATGAGGCCGGGCTGCCGACCATGGCCGTCGGTCTGATCACCGATCCGCGCCATGCCGAGGCGATCCTGCAGGCGGGTGACGCCGACCTCATCGCCATCGCGCGGGAGGCGCTGGCCGACCCGAACTGGGCGGTGCATGCCGAGGCGACGCTCGGCGCCGCCGATCCCGAGGCACGGTTCGCGACCTGGCCGAAGCAGGCCGGCTGGTGGCTGAACGTCCGCCAGCGGGAGATTGACCGGCTCGGCCCCTGGAAGGCTTGAAGGATCGGGCCGGGCGGGCCACGTTTCGTTCGTTATGGACACGCACAACCGTCGCCCGCCGATCATCGACATGACCCCGGAAGGCGAATTCCGGGAACCGCCGCTGCGGCAGCCTGGTCGCTTCGACCGGGTGCTGGCGCGGGTCGGCGGCGTCGCCATCCTGCTGGCGGTCATCGCGGGCGGCCTGGTGCTGGCCGCACTCGCGGTGCTTTCGCTCGCGGTGCTGCTGCCGATCGCCATCGTGGCGGCGGCGATCGGCGCTGGCAGCCTCTGGTGGCGCATGCGCCGGGCCAGGAGCACGGGCGGCGGGGTGCCGCCCGGCCCGGGCGGGCGCGTGATGCGCTTCGTGATCATCCGCCGATAACGGCGGATCCCTCAGGAACCGAGGCTTGGGGCGCCGAAGGTCACACGGCCTTCGGCATCGATCGCCCAATCGGGGTTCCAGGCGATTTCCCAGACATGGCCATCCGGATCGGCGACATGGCCGGCAAGGCCGCCATGCGGTGGCTCGACCGGTGCTTTGAGCAGGCGTCCGCCGGCGGCCAGTAAGCGCTCGATCAGCGGCGGCACGGCCTCGCGTGCCGTCACGTTATGCGACAGGGCGAGGCCGCCGGGTGCCAGTGGGCCAGGCAACCCGGCATCGGCGGCGAGCAGAGGCGCCAGCCAGGTGGCCAGCACCAGGCCGTTCATCTGGTAGAAGGTGATCTCGCCATTGGTGAAGATCGGTTGCCAGCCGAAGCCCTCGGCATAGAAGCGCTGCGACCGCGCGACATCGCTGATGCCAAGGGTGATGAGAGAAATTTGCTGCATCGGTTCAAGCTCCACGGTTCGCCGGCGCGGCTTGCGCCGGGCGTCGCGTCATGGGGCTGAGTGCCGAGACACCCGCCAGAACCTCCCGGGGATCAGGAGGCGACCGGCTCAACCAAACCGGCCTCACTTTTCCGACCGAAGGAAGATAGTACCGGCGGGCTCAGCCGGCCAGATGGCGTCGGCGAAACAGCCGCGGCAGCGCGCCGTCAACGGGCCCCGCCAGCACCGAGAGCGCCCAGAGCCCACCCGCGGTGAGCACGATCGCGGGGCCGGTCGGCAGGTCGGCGTGGTAGGAGAGCAGCAGTCCCAGCAGGCTCGCCGCCACCGCGATCGCGACCGAGGCATAGACCATGCCCGAGAGCTGCCGTGACCAGTGCCGCGCGGCGATCGCCGGCAGCATCATCAGCCCGACCGCCATCAGGGTGCCGAGCGCCTGGAAGGCGGCCAGCACGTTCAGCACCACGAGCGCCAGGAACAGCAGGTGCCAGGCGCCGCCGCGGGCCCCGGTCGCCTGGGCGAAGCTCGGGTCGAAGCATTCGAGCGCCAGGGGCCGCCACGCGAAGGCGAGGCCCAGAAGCGTGAGCGTCGCCGCACCGGCCATCAGCAGCAGTGCGTCGTCATCGACGCCGAGGACGCTGCCGAACAGCAGCGTCGAGAGGTCGCCGGTGCCGCCGCTCACCGAGATCATTGCGACACCCGCTGCCAGCGCCAGCAGATAGAGGGCGGTCAGGGTCGAATCCTCGCGCCCGCCGGTCGCGCGTGCCAGCGCCCCGGCGCCGAGTGCCACGACCAGCCCTGCCGCCATGCCGCCGGCCCACATCGCCGCGGCCGAGAGCCCCGCCACCCAATAGGCGGCGGCGATTCCGGGCAGCACGGCGTGGGACAGGACCTCCGCCGTCAGGCTCATGCGCCGGAGCGTCAGGAAGACGCCGAGCGGCGGCGCGGCGACGGCCAGCGCCAGGCAGCCCACCAGCGCCCGGCGCAGGAAGCCGAACTCCGCGAAGGGCGCGATCAGGAGGTCGTGCAGGCTCAAGGGCGATCAGAGCCTGTCTCGGAAGGGGGCGGTGGTGAACTGGCGAGGCATTTTTCGTTCCTGCCGTGTCGGGTGACGCAGCCGATGCTGGTTGCATCGGCGAGGAAGCCGGCGCGGCAGGGGCGGAAAAGGACCGCCAGATCGCCGCCGCCCCCTTCCGAGGCAGGCTCTCCTAGGCGGCTTCGCAGGTGACCGCCTGCTCGTCCCAGGCTTCCGCCATCATCCGGGCGCGCATCCGGTTCTCGGCGCTGAGCGTGGCCTCGGTCGGGCCCCAGGCGATCGGGTCGCGCGCCAACAGCAGGGCCTCCGGGAATTCGCGCCGGACCAAGTCGAGGTCGTGCAGCACCGCGATCAGGGTGCGCCCCTCGCCATGCCAGCGGCGCAGCACGCCGAGCAGGTCGGACGCGGTCCGCGCGTCCACCGCATTGAAGGGCTCGTCGAGCAGGATCACCTCGGCGTCCTGCAGCAGCAGGCGGGCGAAGAGCAGGCGCTGGAACTGTCCGGCGGAGAGGCTGCCCACCGGCCGCGTCGCGAAGCCGCCGAGCCCGACGGCGGCCAGCGCCGTCTCGGCCTCCGTGAGCTCCGCCCGGCCGGCGCTGCGGAAGGCGCCGAGCCTGGCCCAGAGGCCTTGCAGCACCACGTCGCGGCAGCCGATCGGGAAGCTGCGGTCCATGGTGGCGGCCTGCGGCAGCAGGGCGATGCGCGCGGGCGTCAGGCCGGGCGCCTGAATGCGGCCCTCGTCCAGCCGGTGCAGCCCGGCAAGGGTGCGGAGCAGCGTCGTCTTGCCGGCGCCGTTCGGCCCGACCACCGCCGTCATGCTGCCGGGTTCGAAGCAGCCGGACAGGTGGTGCACCGCCGGGTGGCGCCCATGGCTGGCGACCAGCCCCGTCAGCGTGATGGCCGGCGGCGAGATCATATTCCGGCGCAGCCGATCGGGCGCGGTCATGCCATCAGTGCCCAGAGGGTCGCCGCCCAGACGGCGCCGGCGGCCAGCGCGACCAGCGCGAGGCGAGCGCCTAGGCCGGCGGATAGGGCGAGGGGATCCTGCATGATGTTATCATGTATCATGATGGTCCTGCTGGGCAAGCCGGGCCAGGCGCCTTATCTCGGTTGGCGATGCAGAGCCGATCCGATGCCGACGCAGTGCTGCGCCGCAGCCTCGCCCGCCACCGCGCCTTCGCCACCGGGCTGCTGGTCGTCATGGCGGGGCTGGTGCTGTTCTCCTATCACCTGCCGCCCGGCTATTGGACAGAGCTGCTGCAGGCGGGCGCCAAGGCCGGGCTGGTCGGCGGCCTGGCGGACTGGTTCGCGGTGACGGCGCTGTTCCGCCACCCGCTCGGGCTGCCAATCCCGCACACCGCGATCATTCCGAACCAGCAGGAGAGGCTGGGGCGGGGGCTGGGCGGCTTCGTCGCCAACCATGTCTTCACCGAGGCCGAGGTCAGGCGGGTGATCGGGCGCCTCGATGTGTCGGGCATCCTGCGCGCCTTCCTCTCCGATCCCGCCTCCACCCGCCCGGCGGCGCAGGCGCTCGCCGGGATGCTGCCGCGGGTGCTGGCCAGCCTGGAGGATGGGCGCGCGCGCCGCCTGCTGCAGCGCATCGCACCCCGGATCGCGGGTGCCGAGGGGGCACGGCTGCTGGCCCGTGCCCTGCGGGCGCTGGTCGAGGGCGGGCGCCACCACGCGGTGTTCGACCTGGCGGTCAGGGAGCTGAAGACCGTGCTGTCGGGCAAGGAAGAGCAGCTCCGCACCGCGATCGCGGCACGGGTCCGGGCCGAGGGGGGCGCCGTCATCGGCTGGCTTGCCGGGGCGACGGTCGCCAAGCGGGTGCTGTCGGCGGTCAATTCCGAGCTGGAGAAGGTGGAGCCTTCCGACAGCGACCTGCGCGCCGCCTTCGAAGCCTGGATCCGCGCCGAGATTGAGCGGCTGGAGACCGACCCGGAACGGGCGGCCAGCGTCGGCCGGGCGCTCCGCGCCGCGGTGGCGCATCCCTCGGTCGCGGTCTGGCTCGGCGATGTATGGGCGCGGCTGCGCGCCGCGCTGGAAGCCGATGCCGGCAATCCGGAAGGCCGCACCGTCGCGGTGCTGGAAGCGGGACTCGCCAATGCCGGCCATTTCCTCGCGGAAAGCGAGGGCGCGCGGGAGCGGCTGCAGCGCGCCGCGGAGCGCGTGCTGGTGGCGCTGCTGCCGGCGGCGCGGGAGCGGCTTTCGACCTTCATCGCCGGCGTGGTGCGGGGCTGGGATCCGGCGACCGTGGTCGAGAAGATCGAGCTGCGGGTGGGGCGCGACCTGCAATATGTGCGGGTGAACGGGACCGTGGTCGGCTTCCTGGCCGGCGCGGCGCTTTACGCGCTGTTGCAGGCGATGTTCGGCCGGGTCGCTTTCTAGCCCGACCCGCGTCGCTCCGGTTCGGCCTCGGCACGATCGCGATTCTTTTCGGCGGATTGCTGCCAGGATGGGCAGGCCTGCCTGACATGCATGCGCGGAGCTGGAACGAAGCCAGTACGGACGCCATGTCTTTCCGAGTCATGGCCACATGCAAGTCCCCGAGAGGCTACGCGATGTGGTAGTGACAAGGGTGTTGCAAGACTACATCTTGTGTCCGTCCCAGCTCCGCGTGCATCCTGACGGCCGGGGGATTTCAGGGGGTTTGATCGTGTTTGACGCCGTACAGCTTGAAGGCCATGGCCAGGTTCGGATTGATCGCGCGCGCGACGCGCTGCTGACCGATTTCGGCAAGGCGACTCTCGACGACCGCTATCTGCTGCCTGGCGAATCCTACCAGGATCTCTTCGCCCGCGTCGCATCGGCCTATGGCGACGATGCCGAGCACGCGCAGCGCATCTACGACTATGTCAGCCGCCTCTGGTTCATGCCGGCGACGCCGGTGCTGTCGAATGGCGGCACCAGTCGCGGCCTGCCGATCTCCTGCTTCCTGAACGAGGCCTCCGACAGCCTGGAAGGCATCGTCGGCCTCTGGAACGAGAATGTCTGGCTGGCGTCCAAGGGCGGCGGCATCGGCAGCTACTGGGGCAACCTGCGCGGCATCGGCGAGAAGGTCGGCCGCAACGGCAAGACCTCCGGCGTGATCCCCTTCATCCGCGTGATGGACAGCCTGACGCTCGCGATCAGCCAGGGCTCGCTCCGCCGCGGCTCGGCCGCCGTCTACATCCCGGTCCATCACCCCGAGATCGAGGAATTCGTCGAGATCCGGCGTCCGACCGGCGGTGACCCCAACCGCAAGGCGCTGAACCTGCACCACGGCATCCTGCTGTCGGACGCCTTCATGCGCGCGGTCGAGGCCGATGAGGAATGGGCCCTGGTGTCGCCGAAGGACGGCGCGCTGGTGAAGAAGATCTCGGCCCGCAATCTCTGGATCCGCATCCTCACCGCGCGGATCGAGACCGGCGAGCCCTACATCATCTACTCGGACCACGTGAACAACGCGCGGCCGGAGCACCACAAGCTCGCGGGGCTCGAGGTGAAGACCTCTAACCTCTGCTCCGAGATCACGCTCGCGACCGGCACCGACCAGCATGGGCAGGAGCGGACGGCGGTCTGCTGCCTCTCCTCGCTCAACCTCGAGACCTGGGCGGAGTGGAAGGACCATCCGCTCTTCATCACCGACGTGATGCGCTTCCTCGACAACGTGCTGCAGAGCTTCATCGATACCGCGCCCGAGAGCATGTCGCGCGCCAAGTACGCGGCGATGCGCGAGCGTTCGGTCGGCCTCGGCGTCATGGGCTTCCACAGCTTCCTGCAGAAGATGGGCGTCCCCTTCGAGAGCGCGATCGCCAAGGTGTGGAACATGAAGATGTTCCGCCACATCCGCACCCAGGCCGATGCGGCGAGCCGGCTGCTGGCCGAAGAGCGCGGCGCCTGCCCGGATGCCGCCGAATACGGCTTCATGGAGCGCTTCTCGAACAAGATCGCGATCGCGCCGACCGCCAGCATCTCGATCATCGCCGGCGGCGCCTCGCCGGGGATCGAGCCGGTGGCGGCGAATGTCTACAACCACAAGACGCTCAGCGGCTCCTTCATCGTGCGCAGCCCCTATCTCCAGAAGCTCCTGGCGAAGTACGGGCGCGACGACGAGGAGACCTGGACCTCGATCACCGTCAGCAAGGGCTCGGTCCAGCACCTCGACTTCCTGACCGACCAGGAGAGGGCGGTGTACAAGACCGCCTTCGAGCTGGATCAGCGCTGGATCGTGGAGCATGCGGCCGACCGCACGCCCTATATCTGCCAGTCACAGTCGGTGAACCTGTTCCTGCCGGCCAATATCCACAAGCGCGACCTGCACCAGATCCACATGCTGGCGTGGAAGCGGGGCGTGAAGAGCCTCTACTACTGCCGCTCGCTCTCGATCCAGCGTGCCGACACGATCAGCGCCAAGGTGGTGGGGCAGGGCGACATCATGGCTGCCCATGTGCCGGACCTCGGGCCGCTGCCGATCGCGGCGAAGCCCGCCGAGAACAACAACTACGAAGAGTGCCTGGCCTGCCAGTAGCGCGGCCCCGCACAGGCTTCATCCTAATCGCGAAGCCGGGGGAGGGCGATGCCTGACCCGGCTTACTGCTGTCCGGCGTCGTGGCGCAGGTCATATCGATATCGTGAAGGATTTGGTGTCGGTATCGTACTGGACTGGATCGACCATCGGCGCCACCAGAGCGGATCCCAGTCGGATGGCCTCACCTGAACGGGTGATCATGTCCTGAAGACACCCGATCGGAATACGCATGGTGAGGAAAGCGATGCCGGCTGCCGGAGGCAGGTTCCCCTCAGCGATGTGGCGCGCGCCAGGATTCGCAGTCCTCGCTCTCGGCCTCTCCCTGGCCGCGACGCCTGCCGAGGCGCAGCGGCGCGGGGATACGGAGCTCTGCGCGGCATCCGGACCGGTCGAGCCCAGGATCGCCGCCTGCACGCGGCTGATCGGGCCGAGGGCGCCGCGCGGCGGGCAGGCCGCTGCCCTGACGAACCGGGGTCTCGCCTATTTTGATGCCGACGACACGGCGCAGGCCATCGCCGATTTCGGCCGCGCCCTGCAGATCGACCCGCGCCATGCCCAGGCCCTGGCCGGCCGCGGCGCAGCCCGTGCCTGGCAGGGCGATCTCGCCCGCGCCATGGCCGACTACAACGAGGCTGTTCGCCTCGATCCACGCAACAGCCGCATCATCGGGGATCGGGGGCGCCTCTTCGCGCTGCAGGGCGATCCGGACCGCGCCCTCATCGACCTTGAGCAGGCGATCCGCCTCGACCCCCGCAACAGCGGGGCGATCCAGAACCGCGGCGCCATCCGCGCGCGGCGGGGCGACTTCGATGGCGGCATGGCGGATCTCGACGAGGCGATCCGCCTCGATCCGCAGAATGTCGCCGCCTTCACCGGGCGCGGCGCCATCCATGCCCTCCGGGGCAATCTGGACGCTGCGCTCGCCGATCTGGATGCGGCAATCCGACTCCGGCCGCGGGACAGCGATGCCCTCGGCAACCGGGGCGGCATCCTGCTGCGGCGGGGCGACATTGACCGCGCGCTGGTGGATTTCAATGCGGTGATCGAAGCCGATCCGCGGCATGGCGGCGCCCTTAACGGCCGGGGCCTCATCTTCCTCCGCCGAGGTGACGCGGATCGCGCGCTGGCTGACTTCACCGCGGCGATCGAAGCCGATCCACGGAGCAGCAATGCTCTCGGCAATCGCGCCGAGCTGTTCGAGCGCCAGGGCGATCTCGATCGCGCTCTTGCCGATCTCGATGCCGCGATCGCGCTCGATCCGCGGAATAGCGGCTTCTTCAACAGCAGAGGCTCGGCGTTCTTGCGGCAGGGCGATCTGGATCGGGCGCTGGCCGATTTCGAAGCGGCGATCCGGCTCGATCCAGGGGATGCCGACCCCATCAACAATCGCGGCCGCGTCTATTTCCAGCGAGGCGACCTCGATCGCGCCCTGGCCGATTTCGAGGCGGCGATCCGCCTCGATCCGCGGTACAGCCGGGCCTTCAACAATCGTGGCCTTGTTCATTTCCAGCGAGGTGACCTCGATCGCGCCCTGGCCGATGTCGACGCCGCGATCGACCTCGATCCGCGCTACCTCCACGCCATCATCTTTCGCGGCTTCGTCCATGGCCAGCGGGGCGACATTGACCGCGCCCTGGCCGATTTCGATCTGGCGGTCCGCCTCGATCCGCAGAATGTCGACGCCGTCAGCAATCGCGGCGGCGCCCATGCCCAACGAGGCGACCTCGATCGCGCCATGGCCGACTTCAACGAGGCGCTGCGTCTCGATCCACGATACGCCACCGCTCTCGCCAATCGGGGCCTCGTCTATCTGCTGCGGGAGGATCCCGATCGCGCGCTTGCCGATTTCGAGGCACTGGTTGCGCAGGAACCCCGGGATATTCAGGGGCTCCGTGGCCGCGGCCGTGCCCGGGCGCTGAAGGGCGATCTGGCCGGCGCGGCGGAGGATGCCGATCGCCTGCTGGCCCTGGCTCCCGGGGCGGCCGATGGTTACGAAGTCCGTGGCCTGTTGCGCCTGCTGCGCGGCGAGTTCGGCCCGGCGCGCGAGGATTATGACCGGGCCATCGCGATCAACGGCCGGCGCTGGGAATTCCCGCTGGAGCGCGGCATCGCGCGGGAGCGCCTGGGCGATGCCGAGGGAGCGCGCGCGGATCAGTCCCTGGCTGAGCGGATCGTCGGGGAGGGACGCAGCGGCGCCAACCCCGACGTCCTGGCGCGGCGCCGCAGCGCACTGTCCTCTCGCTTGGCGCCATTGGGCGCCCCGAACTGACGGTCACGTTCGACGCCCGTGGCCCAGAACTGACCTCCACGCCGATCGGCGCCTGGTGGCCCGCAGACCGCCCTGCAGGCAGCCCGGGCCCAGCGCCGCGCCTCAGGCCGCCTGCAACTGCCGCACCACCTGCGCCAGTTCCCGCTGCAGCGCCTCGCCTTGCGCGGCGATGCCGCCCGTCGCTTCGCGCAGCGCGCCGACCGAGCCGCCGGCCTGCGCCATCGCCGCGGCGACTTCCTGTGCGGCTTCCGAGGCCGCCTGGGTGCCGGCGGCGGCCCCGGCGGCGTTGCGGGCGATCTCCTGCGTGGCGCTGCCCTGCTGCTCCACCGCGGCCGCGATGGCGCCGGTGTACTGCCCGATGCGGGAGACGGCATCGGCGATCCCGCGCACCGTCGCGACTGCCTCCTCCGTGGCGTTGCGCATGGCCGCGATCTGGCTGCCGATATCCTCGGTCGCGCGGGCGGTCTGTGCGGCGAGCGACTTCACCTCGCCGGCGACGACCGCGAAGCCCTTGCCGGCATCGCCGGCGCGTGCGGCTTCGATCGTCGCGTTCAGCGCCAGCAGATTGGTCTGGCCGGCGATGTCGGCGATCAGGCGCACCACTTCGCCGATCCGGCTCGCCGCATCGGAGAGGCTCTTCACCGTCGCATCGGAGGCTTCGGTCGCCGCCACCGCGGCCTGCGCCGCGGCGCTGCCCTCGGCAGCACGGCGATTGATCTCGGTGATGCTGGCCGCCAGCTCCTCGGTCGCGGCGGCCACCGCCTGAACATTCGTGGCCGCCTCATTGGCCCGCGCCACCGCGTCATTTGCCCGCAGGCCGCCACGCTGTGCCCCGTCGGTCACCCGCTCGGTTGCCGTCCAGAGCGCCTTGGAGGCATCCGAAAGCGAGGTCGCGACCTGCCCGACAGTGCCCTCGATCCTGGTGGCGAGCCTCGCGGCCTCGGCGACCCGGTTCGCCTCGGCACGCGCCTCCGCCTCCCGCGCACCCTGCTGCAGCCGGCTTCGCTCGGCGACGGCGTCGCGGAGGGACGCCACCGCACGGCCGATATCGCCCAATTGGTCGCGCCGCTCGGTCCCGGGAACCGCGACGCTGGTGTCTCCGCGCGTGATCGCGACGAGCACCTCGGCCAGGCTGCGCAGCGGCCGCAGCGCGCGGCGCAGCACCAGCCACAGCCCGAGCGCGATCAGGACACCGAGTGCCAGGGAGACGGCACCGAGCTCGAGCCAGAGCTGGCGGATCTGCGCCTGGATATCGGGCACCGGCACGCCCACGAACAGGATGCCGACCTGCCGTCCGGCGGCATCGCGAATGGGCTCGTAGATGGTGATGTGGGTGACGCCGAGGATCTCGTTCCGGCCGTGATAGGTCTCCCCACGCCGGATCACCGCATCATAGGCCGCACCCGGCGCCAGCACGGTGCCGACCCCGCGGGTACCGTCCGGGCGCTGCACATTGGTCGCGACGCGCGTGTCGCCCCGGAACACGGTGGCGACGCCGCCCGCCACCCGCTTCACAGCATCGACGATGTCGTTGCGGTTGTTGACCGGCGTATTGCCGAGCAGGAGCTGCTCGCCCTCGACCCGCCATTCGCTGCCGAGCGGGCGCAGCAGCTCGCGCAGCATGCCGAGATTCGTCCGGAGCGAGGCCAGAGCCTCGCCCTCCTTCTGCTGGGCGAGCTTCTGGGTGGTCCAGGCCTGGGTGCCCATGACGGCGAGGAACAGCGCGAACAGGCTCGTGACGACGATGCGCGGCACGATCCCGATGCTCGGCAACCGCAGAAAGCCAGGGAGACGGAGCGCCGGCATGGAGGCAATCCTCAGGATGAAGTTTGGCGACCCTGGCAATGTGGAACAGGAGTGTTAATATAGTTCTATCGTTCCACATGTATACATGAGTTCGCGCATCATTTTTATTCCCGAAAAGAGAATCTATACTGATACTTATTCTCATTTCGGGCGTTCGCAATCTCAGGACGGTGATTTCCTCCGCGATCGCACAGGCGGCATCCGCCACCGACGTATCAGGCGGCCCGACGCTCAAGCGTATACGCTTCAAGCCTTAACGGGCCGTTCGAATGCCCCATCCGTTGCTCTGGCGGCTCGATCCGCGGAACCTCCGCCCTTGCCCTGGAACCCGTTCCCGGCCTTCATCCCGCGCAGCACCACTGCCCGAAGATCAGGCCCATGCGCGTCTCCGTCATCCAGATGAACCAGGGCAGCGACAAGGCGGCCAATATCGCGGCCGCCGAGCGCCTCATCGCCGCAGCGGCCGAATCCGATCGCCCGCATCTCGTCAGCCTGCCCGAGACCTGGACCAATCTCGGCGGCGGCCGTGACGCCCGCATGCGCGCGGCCGAGATCCTGCCCGATCCGGGGGGCGAGGGCGGTCCCGCCTATGAGGCGATGCGCGCCATCGCCCGTCGCCACGAGGTCTTCGTCCATGGCGGCAGCATCATCGAGGATGGCGGCGAGAAGCTGTTCAACACGACCCTGGTCTTCGACCCCGAAGGCGCCGAGATCGCGCGCTACCGCAAGATCCACCTGTTCGACATCACGGCCCCGGACGGCACCGGCTACCGCGAGAGCGCACTCTATGGCGGCGGCGACAGGCTGGTGACATTCACCGCCCACGGCATCACCTTCGGCCTGACCATCTGCTACGATATGCGCTTCCCCGAGCAGTACCTGGCGCTGCGCCGCGCCGGGGCGGAGGCGATCCTGGTGCCATCCAACTTCACCCTGCAGACCGGCAAGGACCATTGGGAGGTCCTGCTGCGCGCCCGCGCCATCGAGACGCAGTGTTGGATTATCGCCGCCGCGAGCTGGGGCCAGTATGAGGAGCGTGGCGCGCAGCGCAGCGTCTACGGCCATTCCCTGATAGCCGACCCCTGGGGCCATGTGGTCGCCAAGGCCAGCGACGGCGTCGGTTTCTCGACCGCCCGCATCGAGCCCGCGGTGACCGAGCGTGTGCGACGCGACATGCCCGTGCTCGAGCATCGGCGCCTCGCGTGAAGCTCTCCTTCGCGGCCGCGCCGACCGAGCAGGCGCAGGAGGCGCGCGCGCGCCTGGTGGCGCTCCATGGCGACTTGCCGCCGGACCGGGCGGATGTGCTGGTGGCGCTTGGTGGCGACGGCCTGATGCTGGAGACCCAGCACCGTCATCTCGGCCGCAACATCCCCGTCTACGGCATGAACTGCGGCAGCGTCGGCTTCATGATGAACGACTACCGGGAGGAGGATCTGCCGGAGCGCATCGCCGCCGCCCAGGCCTCCGCGCTGCACCCGCTCCGCATGATCGCCGATTCCGAGGCGGGACGGCGTACCGAGGCGCTGGCGATCAACGAAGTCTCCCTGCTGCGGGAGACCCGCCAGGCGGCCAAGCTGCGCATCCTGGTCGACGGCAAGCAGCGGCTGGAGGAGCTGATCTGCGACGGCATCATCGTCTCCACCCCCGCCGGCAGCACCGCCTACAACCTCTCGGCGCATGGGCCGATCATTCCGCTCGGCGCCAACCTGCTGCCGATGACGCCGATCTCGGCCTTCCGGCCGCGGCGCTGGCGGGGCGCGCTGCTGCCGTCCGACGTCACCGTGGTCTTCGAGATCCTGGAGGCCGAGAAGCGCCCGGTTGCCGCCGTTGCCGACTACACCGAGATGCGGGATGTGCGCCGGGTCGAAGTGCGGGAGGACCGCAGCATCGCCCTGACCCTGCTCTTCGACCCCGACCACGGGCTGTCGGAGCGGATCATCGCGGAGCAGTTCACGGTTTGATCGAAGCAGGGCCTTGACGCGGCCTTCGCGCTGCCTTCCTTCCCGCCCATGGCCGCGCCCCCGATACTTCTGCTCACTGACATCCGCCAGTCCTTCGGCAACACCGTACTGCTCGGCGGTGCTTCGCTCTCGGTCTCCCCCGGGGAGCGGCTGGCGCTGGTCGGGCGCAACGGTTCCGGCAAGTCGACGCTCCTGAAGATCGCGGCGGGCCTGGTCGACCCTGATGGCGGCACCCGGTTCCTGCAGCCTGGCGCCACGCTCCGCTATCTGCCGCAGGAGCCCGACCTCGCCGGCTTCGCGACCGTGCGCGCCTATGTGGAGGCCGGGCTCGCCCCCGGTGACGACCCGTATCGCGCCGACTACCTGATGCAGAGCCTCGGCCTCACCGGGGAGGAGGCACCGGACCGGCTCTCCGGCGGGGAGGCGCGGCGCGCGGCGCTCGCCCGCGCCCTGGCGCCGTCGCCCGACATCCTGCTGCTGGACGAGCCCACCAACCATCTCGACCTGCCGGCGATCGAATGGCTGGAAAGCGAGCTCGCGCAGCAGCGCGGTGCGCTGGTGCTGATCAGCCATGACCGGCGCTTCCTGGAGGATCTGTCCCGCGCCATGGTCTGGCTCGACCGTGGCACCACGCGGCGCCTGGAGCGCGGTTTCGCCCATTTCGAGGCCTGGCGCGACGAGGTGCTGGAGCAGGAGGAGGCCGAGGCCCACAAGCTCGCCCGCCAGATCGTGCGCGAGGAGCATTGGCTGCGCTACGGCGTCACGGCCCGGCGCAAGCGCAACGTGAAGCGCCTGGCCGACCTGCACACGCTGCGGCAGCGCAAGCGCGACCGCGTCGGCCCGCAGGGCAGCGTGCGCATGGCGGCCGCGGAGGCGGACGGATCCGGCAGCCTGGTGGCGCTGGCCGAGGGTGTGGAGAAGCGCTTCGGCGACCGCGTCGTCATCCGTGACCTGAACACCCGCGTGATGCGCGGCGATCGCATCGGCATCGTTGGCCCCAATGGCGCCGGCAAGACCACGCTGCTGAAGCTGCTGACCGGCGAGCTAGAGCCCGATGCCGGAACCATCCGGCGCGGCACCGGCATCGAGATGGTCACCTTGGACCAGAAGCGGGAGGCGTTGCCGCCCGCCACATCGCTCGCCGAGGCGCTGACCGAAGGCCGCGGCGACATGGTGCATGTGAATGGCCAGCCGCGGCATGTGGTCGGCTACATGAAGGACTTCCTCTTCCTGCCGGAGCAGGGGCGCACGGCCGTCTCGGCGCTGTCGGGCGGCGAGCGCGGGCGGCTGATGCTGGCGCGCGCCTTTGCCCGCCCTTCCAACCTGTTGGTGCTGGACGAGCCGACCAACGACCTCGACCTCGAGACCCTCGATCTGCTGCAGGAGCTGGTCGCGGATTATGGCGGCACCGTGCTGATCGTCAGCCATGACCGCGACTTCCTGGACCGCACCGTGACCGGCGTGATCGCCTTCGAGGGAGAGGGGCGCTGGCAGGATTATGCCGGCGGCTATTCCGACATGGTGGCGCAGCGCGGCCATGGCGTGCGGGCGCGGGCGGCGGAGGCCGCATCCCGTCCGGCGCCCGCGGCGCCGCGGGCGCCGGTGCCGGCCGCCACCGCTGCGCGCCGCTTGTCCTTCAAGGAGAAGCATGCGCTGGAGACGCTGCCGGCGCGGATGGAGAAGCTGAACGCCGAGATCGCGCTGCTGCGCGACAAGCTGGCGGACCCCGCGCTGTTCACGCGCGACCGCGCCGGCTTCGACCGCTTCTCGGCCGGCCTTGCCGCCCGCGAGGCGGAGCTGGCGGCTGCCGAGGAGGAATGGCTGCGCCTGGAAATGCTGCGTGAGGAGTTGGAAGCTTGAGAGCCGGTTTCGGTATGGCGCGGCGGCGCTCTGGCGGTCCTTTTCCGCCCCTGCGGCGCCGGCCTCCTCGCCGATGCAACCAGCATCGGCTGCGTCACCCAGCACGGCAGGAACAAAAAATGCCTCGCCAGATCACCACCGTTCCATACCGAGACCGGCTCTGACCGACACTGTGCAGAACCCCGCCGAGGCGGCGATCCTCGCGTCCGGCCTTGCCGTGACCGCGAAGGAGATGCCGGCGCTGATCCGCGCCGTAGCGCGCAAGCTGCCGGCCGATGCCGGCACGGTGCGCGCGGCGCTGCTGGAGCTGCGGCGGCGCGGCTATGTCGCCCGGCTCGCGGACATTGCCAACCGCAGCGGCATCGTCTGGGCGCGGCGCGAGGACCTGCGCGCGGCAGCCGAGAGCATCGACAGCCTGGAGGCCGAGGACGCGCTGCTGGAAGCCGCGCTGGAGGCGGCCATCGCCACCCGGCTGCGCGATGCCGGGCGCACGCCGGAGGCGGCGCTCGAAGCGATTGCCGCCGAGATCGCCGATGGCGGCGGCGGAGGGTTGACGCCGCCGCGCATGGCCGCGCTGGCTCAGGCGATCGCGGAGGCGCATGGCCATCCGGCGCCCGACAGCTTCGCCGAAGCCGTCCGCGCCACCGAGGAAGCCCGGCGGGCCGAGCGCCGCAGCGCCGAGATCGCGGCGCGCGAGGCCCGCCGCGCGGAGGTGAAGCGGCTGCGCGAGTGGGAGCGCAGCCTGGTGCCCTTCCAGCCGGTGCCGGAACTGCTCGGCTGCACCGCGAAGGAAGCGCTGCGCTGGATCGCCGCCGGCCTGATCCCGGTCGCCCGGCGCATTCCCGGCAAGGCCGGTGAGCGCTGGGAATTCGATCCGGTGGAACTGGCGCCGCTCCGCGCCCTGGTCCCGGACTGGCGGTCGCGGGAGGAGAAGCCTGCCGCACCCGCCCTGGCGCGCGGCAAATCGGGCAATGCCGCGGTCGCGCGCGTCGCGGCGCTCGACCGCTACGCCGCGCATTTCGCGACCGCGCGGGCGCTGATCCGCCGCATCACACTGGTGACGGGGCCGACCAACAGCGGCAAATCCTACCTGGCGCTCAACCGGCTGGCGCAGGCGGAGAGCGGCCTGGCCCTCGCGCCGCTCCGCCTCCTGGCGCACGAGTTCCGGGAGGCGCTGGCGACGCGCGGCGTCGCCGCCTCGCTGACCACCGGGGAGGAGCGGATGCTCATCCCCGGCAGCCGCCATGTCGCGGCGACGGTCGAGATGTGCCCCTTCCGCAACCCGGTTGATGTCGCGCTGATCGATGAGGCACAGATGCTGCACGACCGCGACCGGGGTGCCGCCTGGACCGCCGCCATCATGGGCGCACCGGCGCGGGACGTCTTCGTGCTCGGGGCGCCGGAAGGGGCGGCCATGGTGCGCCGCATCGCGAAGCTCTGCGGCGACGACATCGAAGAGGTGGTGCTGGAACGCAAGGGGCCGCTGATCGCTGCCCGGGCCCCGGTGCCGCTCGGCGACCTCCGCGCCGGCGATGCGCTGATCGCCTTCTCCCGCCGGGACGTGCTGGACCTGCGGGCCGAGCTGATCCGGCGCGGGCGCCGAGTCGCCGTGGTCTATGGCGCCCTCAGCCCCGAGGTGCGGCGGGCGGAGGCAGCGCGCTTCAACGGCGGCGACGCCGACATCCTGGTCGCGACGGATGCGATCGGCATGGGCCTCAACCTCAATATCCGCCGCGTCGTCTTCTCGACCTTGCGCAAGTTCGACGGCGAGCAGCGCCGCGACCTTTCGGTGCAGGAGGTCAAGCAGATCGGGGGCCGCGCCGGCCGCTACGGCCTGCATGAGGAGGGGGTGGTCGCGGTCCTGGCCGGCGCCGGCGCACCGGAGGTGTTGAAGCGGCTCCTGGAAGCCGCGCACGAGACCCCTGTCGAGACCCGTCCCCTGGTGCAGCCCGATGCCGACATCGTCGCCGCCGTCGCGGCCGAGATCGGCTCCGACAGCCTGTTCGGCGTGCTGGCGCGCATCAAGCGGGCGGTGCTGCGGAAGGACGATCCGAACTACCGCCTGGCCGACCTCGCGGCGCCGATGGCGATCGCGGGCGTGGTGGACGGGGTGCCGGGGCTCTCGCTGCTCGACCGCTGGACCTATGCGCTCTGCCCCATCGACCTGCGTGACAATGGGGTGGCGCGGCTCGGACGCTGGGCGGTGGAGCATGGCGCCGGGCGCGGCGTGCGGCCGCCGGAGGCGGGCCGCCTACCGCCACCCGATCGTGCCCGGCCGGAGGAGCTGGAGCGCGGCGAGAAGGTGCAGCGCCGCCTGGTCGCCTGGCGCTGGATGGCGCAGCGCTTCCCCGCGGCCTTCGCCGACGGCGCCGAGGCCGAGGCGGAGACCCAGCGCCTCAATGCCTGGATCGAGGATGTGCTGCGCCAGCAGCGGAGAGGTCGCGCGGCGACGCGCGCGGGGAGTGCTTAGCGGTGACGCTCGCGGGGAGTGCTTAGCGGTGACGCGATCGGCGATGATGCGCGTGGGAAGTGTTAACTGCGTGACAACACGCGAGCAAAGGGGTGAGAGGCGGCGCCCCTAGCTCAGCCGGGGAGCATGCGCAAGGCTGTCGTTGCGCGCGGCCTCCGTGCTGGCTTCGGCGGCGATATGCGGGATTCATCCACAGCCCCGTCCCCAGGTTCCGGGGATAACGCGGTGGACTCTGAACAGGCTTGCGCAGCCCCCCTCGGTCTGTGCGAAATGCGCCCCCATCGGGGCGGCCTCACGGGACCGCGATCATGCAGGAGGCTACCAGCTCGACATGGCCGAATTCTGGGCCGAATACGGGGCGCTCGCCTATCTGGTCGCCGCTGGCTGGGCCTTCTTTGAGGGGGAGACCTTCGTGCTCTTCGCCGCCGCGGCCGGGAAGCACACCGGCGCGGTGGACCCCTGGATCCTCATGTTCGCGGTCTGGGCCGGGTCCTACGCGGGCGACCAGACCTGGTTCTTCCTCGGCCGGCGCTATGGCGCCCGCGCCCTGAAGCGCATCCCCGGGGCGGAGAAGCGCGTCGCCGTCGCGACCAGCTTCCTGGAACGCTACGGCGCCCTCTTCGTGCTGACCTTCCGTTTCGCCTACGGCATCCGCAACGTCGCCTCCGCCGCCTGCGGCATCGCGGGCATGGACCACCGCCGCTTCGCCTTCCTGAATTTCTTCGCCGCTGGCATCTGGGCGGCTTCCTTCGTCTGGGTAGGCTGGTTCGTCGCCGGGCTCTTCACCCCGCAGCAGCTTGTCTACGGCATCGGCGGCATCGGCCTGACGGTCTTCCTGTTCTTCGTCTTCCGCTTCGTCCTGGCCCGCCGCCGTGCGGCACGGCTGGCGCGCGAGCAGGCCGCCGAGGCCCGCGCCGCCACCATCGCCGCGGCCGAGCATGCGCCGGAGAAGGCCGACGCATAGTCGACGGGCCGGTTGACGACCGGCCCGAGGCCGTGAATGCGGCCAGCCGGCGGCGTCTAAGAATCCGTTTGGAAATGCCGGCGGGTAGGCCCGGCAGGTCCTTTCCGCCCCTGCCGCGCCGGCTTCCTCGCGGATGCGACCAGCATCGGCTGCCTCGGCCGACACGCCAGGGACGAAAAATCCCTCGCCAGCCCTCCGCCCGCCCGCCATTCCCGAACGGTCTCCAAGGGCTCGCGGATGTCCCCCGCCCCGGGTGGACGTCCCGCCCGCGGGCTTCTAGGACTCTCCTCCGAGAGGGCCGTACCGAAGCGGCCAGGAGGAGATGCGTATGTATCGCGATACCCTGCTGCACATCGCCGGCGAGTGGCGCCAGGCGCGCTCCGGCCGCACCATCCCCGTGCTCAACCCGGCGACCGAAGAAGTGATCGGCAAGGTCGCCCATGCCAGCACCGATGATCTCGACGAGGCGCTGGAAGCCGCCGAGGCCGGCTTCGCCACCTGGCGCAAGGTCTCCGCCTTCGAGCGCTCCAAGCTGATGCGCAAGGCCGCCGACATCTTCCGCTCCCGCGCCGACGAAATCGCCAAGCTGATGACCCTGGAGCAGGGCAAGCCGCTGCCCGAGGCGAAAATGGAAGTGCTGGCCGGCGCCGACGTCATCGACTGGTTCGCCGAGGAAGCCCGCCGCGCCTATGGCCGCGTCATTCCGGCCCGCGCCGAGGGCGTCTACCAGCTCGTCGTGAAGGAGCCGGTCGGCCCCGTCGCCGCCTTCACGCCCTGGAACTTCCCGATCAATCAGGTGGTGCGCAAGCTCTCGGCGGCACTCGCCACCGGCTGCTCGATCATCGTCAAGGCGCCGGAGGAGACCCCGGCTTCCCCGGCCGCGCTGATCCAGGCCTTTCTCGATGCCGGCCTGCCGAAGGGCGTCGTCAGCCTCGTCTACGGCGTGCCGGGTGAGATCAGCGAATACCTGATCGCGCATCCGGTCATCCGGAAGGTGACCTTCACCGGCTCCACCCCGGTCGGCAAGCTGCTGGCAGCCCTCGCCGGCAAGCACATGAAGCGCGCCACGATGGAACTCGGCGGCCATGCACCGGCGATCGTCTTCGACGATGCCGACCTCGACCTCGCGGCGCGCACCCTGGCTGGGGCGAAGTTCCGCAATGCCGGCCAGGTCTGCGTCAGCCCGACCCGCTTCCTGGTGCAGGATGCGCTCTACGAGCCGTTCGTCGAGAAGTTCGTCGCCGCCGCCCGCGCCCTGAAGGTGGGCTCCGGCATGGAGGAGGGGACCCAGATGGGCCCGCTCGCCCATGACCGCCGCATCCCGGCGGTGGATGGTCTGGTGGCGGATGCGCGCAAGAACGGCGCCGAGATCCACACCGGCGGCGAGCGCATCGGCAACAAGGGCTATTTCTACCAGCCGACCGTCATGACCGGCGTGCCGAAGAGCGCGCGCATCATGAACGAGGAGCCCTTCGGCCCGGTCGCCATGATCTCCCGCTTCAAGGATTTCGACGAGGTGGTGGAGGAAGCGAACCGGCTGCCTTACGGCCTCGCCTCCTACGCCTTCACCCGTTCGGCCAAGACCGCGAACGCGATCGCGGCGAAGGTCGAGAGCGGCATGATGACGATCAACCACCTCGGCCTCGCTTTGCCCGAAGTGCCCTTCGGCGGCATCAAGGACAGCGGCTACGGCAGCGAAGGCGGCACCGAGGCGATCGAGGCCTATCTCAACACCAAGTTCGTGAGCCAGGCTGGGCTGTGAGGGGTATCCCGGGGAGGGCGCTGCCCTCCCCGGACCCCACCCGCGAGGAGCCTACAGGCGCCTCGACCCCGTTTACGTTTAGAGCCCTGATGGCCAAGGGGGCCGCCCCGAAGTGGGCGGCCCCCTTGGCCATCAGGGCGCCAAGTGAAGCAGGTCCAGGAGGATCTATCCTCCTGGTGGGGTGGGGCCGGGAGGGGCAAAGCCCCTTCCGGGCTGCCTGACATGGCCCACGCCTCCGGGCTCACGGCCGCGCTGGTGGCGACCACGGCCACGCAGGGGCTGGCGACTTTTGCGGTCTTCATCCTGCCGGTGCTGGCGCCCTTCGCGTTGCGCGACCTGGGGGTGGAGCCGCATTGGATCGGGCATCAGGTCGCGGCGATCTATATCGCCGCGGCGCTGGTCTCCTCGATCGCCGGCGGGCTGATCGGGCGCTGGGGCCCGGCGCGGGGCAGCCAGGTGGCGGTGGCGGCGGGCGCGGCGGGTTGCGTGCTCATCGCGCTCGGCGGGCTGCCGGGCGCGGTGCTGGGTTCGGTGCTGATCGGGGCCGGCTATGGGCTGACCAATCCGGCGGCGTCGATGGTGCTGAGCCGCATGACGCCGGCCGGCCGGCGCAACCTGGTCTACGGCATCAAGCAGATGGGCGTGCCGTTCGGCGCGGCGCTGGCCGGGCTCGTGCTGCCGGGCCTCGCGATCGCGATCGGTTGGCGCGGGGCGGCGCTGGCGGTCGCCACGGTGCTGTTGGCGATGACGCTGGCCCTTGGGCTGTTCCGACGGCACTGGGATGCCGCGCGCAACCCGGCGGCGCCGCTGCGCGGTGCGGGGGGCGGGCTGTCGCTGCTGCGCGCCCGCCCGGGGCTTGCTTCGGTCGCGATCATCGGCGCGCTCTATTCGGCGGCGCAGTTGGCACTCGGCGCCTATGCGGTGACGATGCTGGTCGAGGAATTCGGCTGGAGCCCGGTGGTGGCAGGGGTGCTCGCTGCCGCCTTGCAGATCACGGGCGCCTTCGGGCGCATCCTCTGGGCCTGGATGGCGGATCGCATGCGATCGGGCCTCAAGGTGCTGGCGGGGCTCGGGCTGATGACGGCGGCGATGTTGCTGCCGCTGCCGCTCACAACCGGCTGGCCGATGGCGGCGTTGGCGCCGATGCTCTGCCTGCTCGGCCTCTGCGCCGCCGGCTGGAACGGGGTGATGCTGGCGGAGGCGTCGCGCCTCGCGCCGCCCGGCGGGTCGGGCCACGCGACCGGGGCGGTGCTGTCGGTGACCTTCGCGGGCGTGGTGACGGGGCCGACGCTGTTCGCGGCGATCTTCGCCGCTGTCGGCTCCTACGCGCTGGCCTTCGCGGTGCTGGCAGCGCTGCCGCTGGCAGGCGCGGCGGTCGCCTGGCGCGCCCATCGCCGGACGGAGATCACTCCACCCTAATACCGGCGTCACGCACCAGCGGCACGAAACGCGCCTGGTCGGCGCGGAGCGTAGCGGCGTAATCCTCCGGCCCACCCGGCGCCGGCTCCAGCCCCTGGCGGCGCAGCGCCGCGACGGTCCCGGCATGGCCGAGCGCCTCGCGCAGCGTGGAAGCGAGGCGGGCGATGGCGGCCGGCGGCGTGCCGCGCGGCGCCAGGATGCCGTAGACATTGCCGACGTCGAAGCCCGGCAGCCCGGCCTCCACGACGGTCGGGGTATCCGGCAAGAAGGCGGCGCGGCGGGTCGCCGGGACCGCCAGCGCCCGGAGCCGCCCGCTTTCGATCTGCGGCATCGCCGGCGGCGCGGTGGAGAAGGCGTAGTCGAGCCGCTCCGCGACGAGATCGGTCATCAGCGGGCCGCCGCCACGATAGGCGACGCCCACGGTCTGGATGCCGGCGAGCCTGTCCATCAGCAGCGCGGCCAAGTGGCCGGAGGTGCCGATGCCCGAATAGCCCCAGTTCAGCACGCCCGGCTGCCGCTTCGCCTCCGCGATCAGGTCGCCGAGGCTGCGCCAGGGCTTGGCTGCCGGGACCACCAGCACGCCGAGCTGGAACACCAGCGGCGCGACCGGCATCAGGTCGGCCATCGGATCGAAGGCGAGCGAGCCGGCGACCGGGTTCACCACCATCGGCCCGATGGTGCCGAGCAGCAGGGTCAGGCCATCGGCAGGGGCACGGATCACCGCTTCGGTCGCGATGTTGCCGCCGGCGCCGCCGCGGTTGTCCACCACCACGGTCTGGCCCAGCAGCTCGCCCCAGCGCGGCGCCACCGCGCGCATGGCGCCGTCCGTGGCGCCGCCGGCCGCGAAGCCGACCAGCACGCGTACGGGCCGATCGGGGAAGGGGGCCTGTGCTTTGGCGGCACGCGCGGCGATGAGGGCAGGCAAGGCAAGGCCGATGGCGCGGCGCGTCGGCATGACGATTCTCCCGGTCTATTGGCACGGGATGATGCCGATGGCGGGGCCGGAGGGTTAGGGGCTCGCTCGTATCGATATCGGAACACAATCGCGTGCGTTACACGATGTATGGCGCCTTGGGCCCTGAATCGCCTTGAAATTGCCACGGCGAACGTCGATTCTCGCTCGGCTGATGATTGCTGCTTCAGCGTGGAGAATGCACCAATGACCCGCTCGCAACGCTTCGGCCTGATCGCAGGCGCCGCCCTTCTGGGCACCGCTGCCATGGCCGCACCGGCTGAGGCAGGCTACTGGCGGCGCGGCCACTACCATGGCGGCGGCGCCGTTGCCGCCGGCATCGTCGGCGGCCTCGCGCTCGGCGCGATCGTGGGCGGCGCTCTCGCGGCTCCGCCGCCGGTTTACTACGCCCCGCCGCCGCCGCCGGTCTATTACGCGCCGCCGCCGCGCGTCTACTACGCGCCGCCGCCCCCGGCTTATTACGCGCCGCCGCCGGCCGTGGCCTACAAGCCCTACTAAGAGGCCGTTTGAAAACAGCGGCGGGTCGGTCTGGCGGGTCTTTTCCCGCCCCTGCCGCGCCGTCTTCCTCGCCGATGCCACCAGCATCGGCCGCGTCAGCCGCCGCGCCAGGGACGAAAAATCCCTCGCCGCCCTCCGCCGTCGCCATTTCCAAACGGCCTCTGAGCGGGTTGCTTGGCGGGCGTGCGGCAGCAGGATAGCCTCTGCCGCGTGATCCCGTGACGCCGCCGGATGCAACCGCGCGCGCCTGACACGCGCGGGACGCACCGGAGGTTACGGATGTTCCGTCGCGTTGTGTTGCTGGCTGCGGCCGCGCTGGGTTTGAGCATGGGTTTCGCCGCCGCCCAGACCTATCCCAATCGCCCGATCCGCATGATCGTGCCCTGGCCGCCAGGGCAGGCGACGGACTTGGCTGGCCGCCTCATTGCCCAGAAGCTGTCCGAAGTCCTTGGCCAGCCCGTGGTGGCCGAGAACCGGGCCGGTGCCGGCGGCATGATCGGCACCGATGCGGTCGCGAAATCCGCGCCCGACGGCTACACGCTGCTCGCGGCCTCGGCCGGGCCCTACACCATCAATCCGCTGCTGCAGCGCACCGCCTACGATCCGGAGCGCGACTTCGCGCCGATCGCGATGGCCGGCATCTCGCCCTATGTGCTGGTCACCAACCCCGCTTTCCCGGCGACCACGGTCCAGGAATTCGTGGCGGCCATCCGGGCGCGCCCGGGGGAATACACCTTCGGCTCCTCCGGGACCGGCGCCAGCGCGCATCTGATCATCGAATGGTTCAACGTGGCGCTCCGTCTGCAGGCAGAGCACATCCCCTTCCAGGGCAGCGCCCCGTCGCTCACCGCCGTGGTGGCGGGGCAGGTGACCTACAGCATCGAGACCTTGGCTTCGACACAGGCGCTGGTCCGTGCCGGCACGCTCCGCGCCTATGGCGTGTCGCTAGCGCGCGGCACTTCGCTCGCACCCGGGATTCCCGCGATCGCCCAGGCGATGAACGTGCCCGAATTCGATGTCGGTGCCTGGGTCGGCGTCGCGGCGCCAGCCGGTACGCCACGCCCGATCCTCGCCGCGCTGGAGCAGGCGATCGTACGGGCCATGGACGCGAATGACGCGCGGGAGCGGCTCTCCGCCATCGGCATCGAGCCCGATCAGCGCACCGGCGAGGCCTTCGCGGATTACCTGCGCGGGCAGAGCGCGAATTTCCGTCGCATCATCCAGACGGCGAATATCCGCCTGAACAACTGATTCGTGATCAGTTGCTCATGGGTGGCGGGCCGTCCGCGCCGCGTTGACGCACCACGGTACGGGGTCTTCAATGCCCCGTCATCCCGCAAGAAGAACATGGGCGTGGGCGCGGGCACCATGCCGCGAGGAAGCCGATGAGCGATCCATCCTATGAGACCATCGCGCTGGAACGCGCATCGCCGCGCGTGCTCGTGGTGCGGCTCAACCGCCCGGCGGTCGCCAATGCGCTGAACACCCAGATGGGCCGCGACCTGCTCGCCTGTTGGACCGCCTTGACCGAAGATGCGCGCGACGTGCGCGCGGTGATCCTGACCGGCGCTGGCGACCGGATCTTCTGCGCCGGCGGCGACCTCAAGGAGCGCAACGGCATGACGGACGATGCCTGGCAGCGCCAGCACGAGATCTTCGAGCGTGCCTATTGGGCCCTGATGGATTGCCCGATCCCGGTGATCGCGGCGGTGAACGGCCATGCCTATGCGGGCGGGCTGGAAATGGTGCTGGCCTGCGACTTCGCCTATGGCAGCAGCGCCGCGCGCTTCGCGCTGACCGAAGTGACGATCGGCATCATGCCCGGCGCCGGTGGCACCCAGAACCTGCCGCGCGCGGTGGGCGAGCGCCGCGCCAAGGAGATCATCCTGACCGGCAAGCCCTTCTCCGCCGAGCAGGCGCAGGAGTGGGGCATCCTCAATCGCGTCTGCGAGCCGGGCGAGGTGATGGCGGCCGCCCTCGAGACCGCGGAGGTGATCGCGGGCAATGCGCCGCTCTCCGTCAGGCAGGCCAAGAAATCGATTCACTATGGCGGCCAGATGGATGTCCGCACCGGCTTCCGCTTCGAGATCGAGGCCTATAACCGGCTGGTCGGCACCGAGGATCGGCTGGAGGGCGTGCGCAGCTTCAACGAGAAGCGCAAGCCCGACTTCAAGGGGAGATAATCGATGGGCCTCACGCAGCAGATCGCGGCCTATATCGCGTCACCTGGTATCGACGCGGTGCCGGAGGATGCCGCCGCCATCATCCGCTCCGGCTTCATCGACACCATCGGCACCATGATCGCAGGGCGCGAGGAACCGGCGGTGCGCCTGCTGCGCGCGCAGCTCGCGGAGCGACGCGGCACTGCCGAGGAAGCGACCGTCCTGCTCGGCCCCGATCGCGCCTACAGCGCCGATGCGGCGCTGATCAACGGCACCGCCGCGCATGCGCTCGACTATGACGACGTGGCGCTCGGCGGCCATCCCTCGACAGTCCTGGTGCCGGCGATCCTGGCGGAGGGCGAGCGCCTCGGTGTCGACGGCGCCGCCGCGATCCGCGCCTATCTCATCGGCTACGAGGTCTGGGGCGAGCTGATCGCGCGCGACCCCGATCCGCATCACCGCAAGGGCTGGCACCCGACCGGCGTCTTCGGCACGGTCGGCGCCGCCGCGGCGCTCGCGCATCTGAACGGGCTGGAGGCCGGGCGCGCGGCGCATGCCGTGGCGCTCGCGGGCAGCATGGCGAGCGGGCTGGTCGCGAATTTCGGCAGCATGACCAAGCCCTTCCACGCCGGCCGCGCGGCAGCGGCGGCGGTGGAGGCGGTCCGGCTCGCAGCCCGTGGCTTCACGGCATCGCCGGACGCCATGGAACATCATGCGGGCTTCCTTGCGGCACTCTCCCCCGCCGGGCGCGCGGATCGCGAGGGCTCGGTCGCCCTCGGCCGAACGCTGCGCATCCTCGACGCCGGCCTCTCCATCAAGCGCTACCCCATGTGCTACGCGACGCATCGTGCGATCGACGGCATGCTCGCGCTGACCGCGCGCGAGAACCTCCGGCCCGAGGATGTGACGGAGATCGCGGTGACGGTCGGCGCCACCCAGGCCTCGATGCTCCGCAACCACCGCCCCGCGACTGGCCTGGAGGCCAAGTTCAGCCTGGAATTCGCGATGGCCGCGGCGCTCGTCGCGCGGCGCGTCGGCCTGGCGGAGCTGACCGACGGCTTCGTCGCGCGGCCCGAGGTGCAGGCACAGTTCGACAAGCTCCGGATCGGCACCGTCGACACGCAATGCCCGGTGGAGCCGATCTTCGCGCTCACCGACCGCGTGCGCATCCGCACCACCGCCGGCCGCGAGCTCGATTCCGGCGAGATCCGCTTCCCGCACGGCAATGCCAAGGACCCGCTCGCCTTGCCGGAGTTGCGGGAGAAATTCCTCGACTGCGCCGGCGCTGCGCCGATCGATGCCGGCGCGGTCTTCGACCGACTCGCCGGCCTCGAACGCGCGCCGCGCCTGGCCGGGCTGCTCGCGGCATGATCACCCTCGGCGAGGTCACCCTGCATCGCGTCGTCGAGCAGACGACGCCGATCTTCGATCCCCTGGCCTTCTTCCCCGGCCTGACGCCGGAGCTGATGGCGGAGGATGCCGCGGCGCATCCGAACGAATGGCTGGATGCGGCGACCGGGCTGCTCAACCTGCCGATCCAGTCCTACATCGTGCGGACGCCGCACCACACCGTGCTGGTCGACACCTGCGTCGGCAACCACAAGCGCCGCCCCACGCGGCCCTTTTGGAACATGCGGGACGACGACACCTGGCCGCGCAACCTGGCGAAGCTCGGCTTCCAGGTGGAGGATATCGACTACGTCCTCTGCACCCACCTGCATGTCGACCATGTCGGCTGGAACACGCGGCTGGAGAATGGCCGCTGGGTGCCGACCTTCCCGAAGGCGCGCTACGTCTTCTCCAAGGGCGAGACCGAGCATTGGCAGGCCGAGCACGCGCGGGAGCCGCTGCCGCTGTTCGAGGACAGCGTTCTGCCGATCCTGGAGGCCGGCCGTGCCGAGCTCGTCGCCGACGACCACCAGCTCGGCGATCATCTGCGCCTGACGCCGACGCCGGGCCATACGCCGCATCATGTGGCGCTCGAGATCGGGCGCGGCGCGGTACCGGAGGCGGTGCTGAGCGGTGACCTGATCCATTCGCCGATCCAGCTTCGCCATCCGGAGCTGACCATGCGGGTCGACAGCGACCCGGCGCAGGTGGTGGCGACGCGGCGCCGCTTCCTCGACTGCCATTGCGAGACGCGGGCACTGCTCTGCACCGCGCATTTCCCGGCGCCCTCGGTCGGCCGGGTGGAGAAGGCGGGCCGCGGCTACCGGCTGGTGGCCGATTGATCCCGCGCCGCGGCCTGCTGGCGGCGCCATTGCTTGTCGCGCCGGTGCTCGCAGTGACGCCGCTCCGCGCGCAGGAGCCTCTGCTCGCGGCGCTGCGCGGCGGCGGCGTCACAGCCTATATGCGGCACGCCATCACCGATCGCAGCCAAGGCGATTCCGGCCGCCTCGATGACCGTGCCGGGCAGCGCAACCTCTCGCCCGCCGGCATCGCCCAGGCCGAGGCGCTGGGCCAGGCTTGGCGGCGCCTTGCCCTGCCGCTCGGCGATGTGCTGGCAAGCCCGGTCTTCCGGGCGCGGGAGACGGCGGAGCTCGCTTTCGGCCGCGATGCGGTGCGCGTGGAGCCCTTCCTGACCGCGGATGACTACACGCCGGATCCGGCGCTCCTGGCGCGCAACATCGCAGCGACCCGGGCGCGGCTGGCGCGGGCGCCCGCGCATGGGAACGACGTGCTGGTCGGGCATATCGTGCCGCTCGGCATGATTCTCGGCCGCAGCCTGGGGCAGGCTGAGTTCCCGGAAGGGTCGCTGGCGCTGTTCCGGCCCGCTGCCGGCTTCCTCGGCATCCTGCCGGCGGAGGCGGTGATCGGCGCCTGAGAGACCGTTTGGAAACAGCCGCAGGTCGGCCTGTCGGGTCTTTTCCGCCCCTGCCGCGCCGGCTTCCTCGCCGATGCAACCAGCATCGGCTACGTCAGCCGACACGCCACGGACGAAAAATCCCTCGCCACGCCTCCGCCGCCGCCGTTTCCAAACGGTCTCTGATCACCTTGCTGGCCGCAGCCCCGCTGCGGCACAGTCGGGCAATGCCGCCTGACCGCATGATTGCCGGGGCCGAGCGCCGCAATGACTGGACGCCGGACCTCAATGCCGCCGGCCAGCCCCATTACCTCGCGATCGCCGACGCCATCGCCGCCGATCTCGCCGCCAGCCGGCTCTCGGAGGGGGACCGCCTGCCGCCGCAGCGCCTGCTGGCGAAGCGGCTCGGCCTCGACTTCACCACGGTCGCCCGCGGCTATGCCGAGGCGCAGCGGCGCGGCCTGGTCGAAGCCGTGGTCGGCCGCGGCAGCTATGTCCGCGCGCCGGCCCCGCTGGAGCGCAAGCAGGGGCGCCGGCGCTCCGCCGCGGATTTCTCGATGAACCTGCCGCCGGAGCCGGCCGATCCCACACTGGTCGAGCGCATGCAGGCGGGCTTCGAGGAGGTCGGGCGCGATATCCTGGCCCATCTCCGCTACCAGGCCTTCGGCGGCTCCGCCGCCGATAAGGATGCGGCCGCCGGCTGGCTCGCCCGCCGCGGCCTGCGGCCGCCGCGGGAGCGGCTTTTCGTCACACCGGGCGCGCATCCGGCGATCCAGGCGATCCTCGGCCTGCTGACGCGCCCCGGCGATGCCATCCTGTCGGAGGGGCTGACCTATCCCGGGCTGCGCGGCCTGGCGGGGCAGGCGGGGCTGCGCGTGCTGGGTCTGCCGGAGGATGCGGAAGGCATCGATCCGGAGGCGCTGGATGACGCCTGCCGACGCGAGGCGCCGAAGCTGCTCTACCTGAACCCGACCTTGCGCAATCCAACGACGCTGACGGTCAGCACGGCGCGCCGCATCGCGATCGCCGAGGTCGCCCGGCGGCATGCCCTGCCGATCCTGGAGGACGACGCCTATGGCTTCCTGCCGGCGCGCGGGCCGGCACCCTTCGCGGCGCTGCTGCCGGATCTCACCTGGCATCTGGCGGGGTTGTCGAAATGCTTCGGCGCCGGGCTCCGCGTCGCCTATGTCGTGGCGCCGGAGGCAGGCGCAGCGCTGGCCTTCGCCGCCGCGGCCCGCAGCGTAACGGTGATGGCGTCGCCGCTCACGGTCGCGCTGACCACGCGCTGGCTCGAGGACGGCACCGCGGATGCGATCCTGCGCTTCGTCCGTGTGGAATCAGCGGCGCGGCAGGCGCTGGCGGCCGGCATCCTGCCCGCGGCCCATGTCCTGGCAGATCCGATCGGCTTTCATCTCTGGCTCAGCCTGCCGCTGCCCTGGACGCGCAGCGCCTTCCTCGACCAGGTCCGGGTGCAGGGCGTGGGCCTGGCGGCGAGTGACGCTTTCGCCGTCACCACGCCGGCGCCGGAAGCGCTCCGCGTCTGTCTCGGCGGGCCGGCGGACCGGGCGGCGATCCGCGAAGCACTGGAGGATATCGCGGAAGCGCTGCGGCAGGCCCCGGCGCCTAACGCCTGCTTTTAGCCCTCGACCGGACCGCGCGCGCTGCCGGCGATCAGCGCCATGAATTCTCGCCGCGTCGAAGGGTCGTCGCGGAAGGCGCCGAGCATGCGGCTGGTCACCATGGTCACGCCCGGCTTGTGCACGCCGCGTGTCGTCATGCACTGGTGCGCGGCTTCCAGCACCACCGCGACGCCCTTCGGCTTCAACACCTCGTTGATGGTGTTGGCGACCTGGGCGGTCAGCTTCTCCTGGATCTGCAGGCGCTTGGCATAGACGTCCAGCACGCGCGCGAGCTTGCTGATGCCGACCACCCGGCCGGCCGGCAGATAGGCGATATGCGCGCGGCCGATGATCGGCACCATGTGATGCTCGCAATGGCTTTCCAGCCGGATGTCGCGCAGCACCACCATCTCGTCATAGCCATCCGTCTCCTCGAAGGAGCGGGCGAGCAGGTCCACCGGATCGATGTCGTAGCCAGTGAAGAACTCCTCATAGGACTGCACGACGCGCTTCGGGGTATCGACCAGGCCTTCCCGCTTCGGGTCGTCGCCACTCCAGCGCAGCAGGACGCGGACGGCGGCCTCGGCCTCTTCGCGGGTCGGGCGTTGTTCCGTGCTCGCGGAAGCGGTGTCATCGCCGGGCTGGCTCTTTGGCCTCTGGATATTCACGGTCCTGGGTTCCTTCGGCCGGCGGGACGATCGGCACCCGCCACCTTCCTCAAGAAGTCATTTGGGGCTGGTTCATCGGCCTGCAACAGCCCTCAATTTCTCAGGGCAGGATTGAGGCAGGGGCGGGAAAAGCCCGGCGCCCCTTAATGGACCCGCCCGCTGTCGGCGTGCGGGCTATCCAGGCTGAAGGCCGGGATCACGGCGTCGAAGCTCTCGCCGCTGGCGCTCACCATCATGTGGTAATGCCCGCGCATGAAGCCGGAGGGCGTCGAGAGCGGGGTGCCGGAGGTGTATTCGAAGCTCTCCCCGGCCTCCAGCACCGGCTGCTCGCCGACCACGCCGGTGCCGTGGACCCGCTGGGTTCGCCCTTGCGCATCGGTGATCAGCCAGGTCCGGTGCAGCAACTGCACCGTCTCCGTGCCCTGGTTCGCGATGGTGACGCGATAGGCCCAGACGTAGTGGCCGCGCTCCGGCTCCGACTGATCGGCCAGGTAGAAGGCGCGCACCGTCACGCGGACACCGCGCGTCGTCTCCTCGAATGCATCGTTGCGCGCCATCGGTGCGTCCTCCGCGCGGATCAAACGCCCGCGCGGCACCTGCTGTAAAGCGTCACGCGCAGCGCCGCCGGCCGCTGCGGCCGCTCCCACCGATTTGAGCGAGGCGGAAGCAAGGGCGGCCGTCCGCGCACCGCGCCAGGCGCCGTCATGACGCGGCATCCAGCGCAATGGCGAGGTCCTCGATCAGGTCGCCCACATCCTCGAGCCCGACCGAGAGCCGCACCGTGCCGTCGGAGATGCCGAGGCGCGCACGCTCCTCGGCGCCGACGCGCATATGCGTGGTGGTCGCGGGATGGGTGACCAGCGACTTGGAATCGCCGAGGTTGTTGGACACGCGGATGAGCTTCAGCGCGTTGAGCGCGCGGAAGGCCGCATCCTTGCCGCCCTTCAGCTCGAAGGTGACGAGGGTGCCGCCGGCGCTCATCTGCTTCTGCGCCAGCGCCTGCTGCGGATGGTCGGCACGGAAGGGATAGAGGGCGCGCGAGACGGCCGGATGCTCGGCCAGCGCATCGGCGATCGCGGCTGCGCTGCGGCACATGGCGTGGACGCGGAGGTTCAGCGTCTCCAGCCCCTTCAGGACGACCCAGGCATTGAAGGGGCTGATCGAGGGGCCGGTGTTGCGGATGAAGGGCTGCAGGGTGTCCTCGACCCACTTCTTGGTACCGAGCACGGCGCCGCCCAGAACCCGGCCCTGGCCGTCGAAATGCTTGGTCGCGGAATAGACGACGACATCGGCGCCGAATTCCATCGGCCGCTGCAGCAGCGGCGTCGCGAAGACATTGTCCACCACCACCAGCGCGCCGGCCTTGCGTGCGAGGTCGCAGACCGCCTTCAGGTCGACAAGCTCCAGCATCGGGTTCGATGGCGTCTCCAGCAGCACCAGCGCGGCGGGCTTGGCGAGCGCCGCTTCCCATTGTGCGAGGTCGGCGCCATCGACGAATTCGGTTGCGATGCCGTAGCGCGGCAACAGGGTGGAGACGATCCAGTGGCAGGACCCGAAGAGCGCGCGCGACGCGACGACGCGGTCACCAGTCTTGAGGTGCGACAGCATCGCCGCATGCACCGCCGCCATGCCGGTCGCGGTGGCGCGACAGGCCTCGGCCCCTTCCAACAGCGCCAGCCTCTCCTCCAGCATCGCGACGGTCGGGTTGCCGAAGCGGGAATACTGGAAGTGGCGCTCGGTGCCGGCGAAGGTCGCTTCGGCCTGCTCGGCGCTGTCATAGACGAAGCCGGAGGTGAGGTAGAGGCTCTCCGAGGTCTCATCGAAATTGCTGCGCGACTGGCCACCATGGACCAGCAGCGTGGCGGGGCGGTAGGCGGGGCGATCGGACTGGGACATGGACGGACACCTGCCACGGAACAACGGCGTCCGGCCCCCTGGAACGGGGACGGGGGCGCAGAGCGCCCCACGGCCGTTTAGCGCGCTTGTTTTCATCCCATGCACGTCGCTGAGCGCCGTAGATGGGAACCCGTGAGGGACCTCGCCGCAAGCTGGCCGGACAAATCGCGAGGGCCCCGGTCGCCCGGAGCGCCGCCATCTAGCCCTTGGCTTGTCCGGAGCGCAAGCCTGGGCTAATCGGAGGATCCGGCGCGGGCGTAGCTCAATGGTAGAGCTCTTGGTTCCCAACCAAGTGACGAGGGTTCGATTCCCTTCGCCCGCTCCAGTTTCCCCGACCATCGGCGGCTCCGGGCCTGGCACTTGGCCCACCCGCCTAATCCGCCACCAGATTGAGCCGCCGGATCAGGGGGACCCAGCGTTCCGCATCGGCCCGGGTGACACGTCGGAAATCCTCGGGAGAATTGCGCGGTGCGGGATCGGCCCCGACGCGCTCATAGCCGGCCCGCACGCGGGGATCCTCCAGCGCCTCGTTCAGCGCCGCCGATATCCGGGCGATCGCCTCGGGCGGTGTCGCCGCGTGCGCCGTCAGGCCGAAATAGGCGAGGCCGGTAAAGCCCGGGAGCGTCTCCGCGACCGTCGGCACGCCCGGCCAGTTGTCGCGCCGCGCCGCGCTGGTGATCGCGAGCGGGCGCACGCTCGGCACGGTGCGGATGGCCTCACCCTCCGGCAGGCCCATGCAGCGGGCGTGAATGCGGCCAGCCAGCAGGTCGGTCATCGCCTGGGTGCTCTGGCGATAGGGCACATGCACCATCTCGAGCCCGAGCCGCGCGCCGATATCTTCCATCAGTAGATGCGTGCTGGCACCCACCCCTGCCGAGGCGAAGTTGAACTTGCCGGGGTTGGCGCGGATCCAGGCGACCAGGCCCGAAAAATCCTCGGCAGGGATGGAGCGGTGCACGACCAGGACATGCGCGGTCGAGCAGAATTGGCCGACCGGCGCGAAGTCCTTCTCCCAGTCATAGGGCAGGTTGCGGTACAGCACGGCATTCAGGCCGCTGTTGGTGCCCATGGTGGCGATCATCAGCGTGTAGCCGTCGGCCGGCGCGCGGATCAGCGCCTCCGCGGCGGTGTTCCCCGCGCCGCCGGGCCGGTTGTCCGCCACCACCGTCTGGCCGAGCCGCTGCTGCAGCGCTTCGGCGGTGACGCGGGAGACGATGTCCGTCTGCCCGCCGCCGCCATAGGGGATGATCAGCCGGAGAGGCCGATCGGGAAAGGCGGCGCGCACGACGCGTGGCGCAGCCAGTATCGCAGCGCCCGCCAGCGCGGCGCGGCGGGACAGAGTCCTCAAGGGATGGGGCACCGGACGTTTCCTGCTTGCTTGTTTGCTTGCCGGCAGGTTGCCCCTCGGAAAGACCCTCGTCAAAGCGTGGGCCCTGCCTGTCCGGACCATGGCCGATACGGCGGGATCGTCAGTCGGCGCGGATATTGCCGCGGCGGATGACCTCGCCCCATTTCTCGTTTTCGCTGCGCAGGAAGGCGCCGAATTCCTCGCGGCTGTTGCCGCCGGGAATGGCGCCCTGTTCGTTCAGCAGCCGCACCACCTCCGGGTCGCGCAATGCGCCGGCGGCAGCGCGGTGCAGCGCGACCAGGATCGGCTCCGGTACCCGCGCCGGCGCCACCAGCCCGTGCCAATTGTTGGCATCGACATCGGGCAGCCCGACCTCCGCCATGGTCGGCACATCCGGGATCCAGGGCAGCCGCTGCTGCGTGCCGACCGCGAGCGCGCGCAAGCTGCCCGCGCGGAGATAGGGCAGCAGGATCGGCAGGTCGGCGAAGCCGAGCTGCACCTCGTTCTGCAGCAGCGCCGTCGCCAGCGGCGCGCCGCCGCGATAGGAGATATGGGTGACGTCGATGCCGGCCGCGGCGCGGAGCTGCTCGCCCGCCAGATGCGGCATGCTGCCCGACCCGGAGGAGCCGTAGTTCAGCGATCCCGGCCGCGCGCGCGCGGCGGCCACCAGCTCCTGGACGGAGCGGAAGGGCATCGCCGCCGGCACCACCAGCGGCTCCGGCACCAGCATGGCCAAGGTCAGCGGCGCCAGGTCGCGCAGCGGATCGTAAGGCGTGCCGCGATCGAGCCGCGGGGCAACGGCGAGGCCCCCGGCGCTGCCGATCGCGATGGTGTAGCCATCCGGCGCCGCCTTCGCGGTGACCTCGATGCCCGTGACGCCGCCGGCGCCGGAGCGGTTCTCGATCACCAGGGGCTGGCCGAGCGTCGCCGTCATCCGGGGCGCCATGATGCGCATGACGATGTCGCTCGGTCCGCCGGCGGCGAAGGGCACGATCACCCGGATCGGCCGGGTCGGGTAAGCCTCCTGCGCCGGTGCGGGCAGGGCGCCGGAGAGGATGATGAGGGCTGTGAGCAGGCCCCCCGTGACAAGGCGCAGCATGATCGTCTTCCTCCGCGGCGGCTTCTATGGCCCGGCAATGGGTGACACTATCAACCATGCCGGCGGAAGCGGGAAGCGAGGACGGACGCGTGAAGATCACCGGGGTCGAGACCCATCTGCACCGCAGCGCCTTCACCTATGGCGCCAGCACCGGCGGCGTCGGCGGCAACCTGCATCTGCGCAGCATGGACACCTTGCTGGTGCGGGTGGAGTGCGAGGACGGCGTGCATGGCTGGGGGGAGGGCTTCGGCTTCACCCTCGCGGAGACCACGCAGGATGCGGTGGACCGGCTGATCGGCCCCGCCTGCATCGGCCAGGATTCACGGGATATCGCGGGGCTCGGGCGCATGCTGCAGCGGCGCTTCCACAATTTCGGGCGCAACGGGCCGGTCACCTTCGGCCTCTCCGCGATCGATATCGCACTCTGGGACATCGCGGGCCGGCGCGCCGGCAAGCCGCTGCATGCGCTGCTTGGCCATGCCGCGCGCAAGCGGGTGCCGGCTTATGCGAGCCTGCTGCGCTACGGCGCCGCTGAGGATGTCGCTGATAACACGGCCGCGGCTGTCAGCCGCGGCTATCGCCGCATCAAGCTGCACGAGGTGGATCTCGCCTGCATCCGCGCGGCGCGCGACGCGGCACCGCCGGAGGTGCCGCTGATGCTCGACATCAACTGCGCCTGGAACAGCGCGGAGGAGGCGATCGGCTTCTGCTGCGCGGTCGCCGGTATGAACATCCGCTGGGTCGAGGAACCCACCTGGCCGCCCGGGGATTTCGCTGCCATCGCCCGGGTACGCGCAGCAGCGGGCTGCGGCATTGCCGCCGGTGAAAACCTGGGCGGCCCGATCGATTTCCAGCGCCTGTTCGCCGAAGGCGCCGTCGATGTGGCGCAGCCCAGCATTACCAAGCATGGCGGCGTGTCCGCGATGCTGGAGGTCGCGGCGCTGGCGAAGGCGGCGGGCGTCGCGGTGGTGCCGCACTCCCCCTATTTCGGGCCCGGCCTGCTCGCGACGTTGCACGTCCTCGCGGCCATGGAGCAGGAGGAACCGCTCGAGGTCTATTTCGCCGATCTCGACGCGCCGCCCTATGGCGACGCGCTTGCCGTACGGGACGGGTTCGTCGCGGTGCCGGAGGGCCCGGGGCTCGGGCTCGAGCCGGTGCTCTGATCAGGCCAGATCCGGCAGGCGATAGAAGCGCGCCGCGCTGCGCCAGAACAGGTCCGCCTTCTCCTCCGCGCTGGCACCGGCAGCGAGGCGCTTGAAGGCGTTCCAGCCGACGGCGTAGCCGTAGCCGCCCTTGTCGACCGGGAAGTTGCTTTCGAACATGCAGCGCGCGGTGCCGAAGATCGCGATGATGCTTTCCATCCAGGGCTGCCACGCCTCGGCCAGCATCACGGAGGAGGGTGCCGTCGCGCCGTCCTCGAAGCCGAAGCCCGGCAGCCGCATGCCGAGGCCGCCGAGCTTCACCATCACGTTCGGGCAGGCGGCGAGATCGCGCATCGCCTTCGACCATTCGGTGAAGACCTCCTCGCGCCGCCCTGCATAGCGCCCGATGCCCAGCACGCCGCCGCAGTGGTTGAGCACGATCGGCGTCGTCGGGAAGGCGCGCGCCAGCGCCGTCAGGCGCGGGATCTGGTGGAAATAGAGCCAGGCGTCGAAGGAGAGGCCGAGCGCCGTCAACTCCGCGAAGCCGGCGCGGAAGGCGTCGCTCGCCAGCATGTCCTCGGCCGGCGTATAGGCGGGGTTGAGCAGCGCCGGATCAGGGTCCCAGGTCGCGATGTGGCGGATGCCACGGAAGCGCCCCTCAGCGCCGCCGCCGGCGGTGACATGCGCCTCCAGCACCGGCCGCACCGCAGCGCCGAGCCTGAGATCGGCGAAGCCGACGATGCCGGCGCAGACGCGCACCGGGCCATAGATGCCGCTGGCACACATGGCGGCGACGCCATTGGCGAATTCCGTCTCGCCGACCGGGCGCAGCGCCTCCGGCCCATCGGCGCGGTGCATGGCGCGGGCCTGCACCAGCACCGTCGCGCGCACGTCATGGCCGGTGCGGATATCGGCGAGCATGTCGTCAAGCAGGTAGCGCCAGCCCTGCCGGTCCCAGAGGTGGTGATGCGGATCGATGATCGGCTGCGCGGGATCGAGGATCTCCTCCTGCCGCGAGGCCAGCCAGGCGTCGCGGACGGGAAGGTAGTGGTTTTGCGTCGGCGTGCTCATGCGGTGCTCCCCCTGGCGGCAAAGCATCCTACGCCGCCGGTCGTGCTCGTCGACTTGGTGCCGGAAGGCTCCCGACTTAAAAACGATAATCGATTTTTATGTTGTGCCGGCCGGCCGGATGGGTAGGCTCCCCGCATGGCCATCAATCCTCTGACCGCGCATGGCTGGGAAACGTCAGGGCAAAGCGATGCAGCTCCGGTCCGGTCCATCACCTCCGCTGTCTTCCAGCGGCTTCGCGCCGATATCCTGAGCTGTCGTATCAGCCCCGGCGACAAGCTGCGCCCGGCCGAGATCGCCGGCATGTTCGCCGTCAGCCTTTCGGCGGTGCGTGAGGCTCTCTCCCGCCTCGCCGCGGATGGCCTTGTCCGGATGGAGGACCAGAAGGGGTTCCGCGCCAGCCCGGTCAGCCTGGACGACCTTCGTGACGTCACCCGCACGCGGATCGAGATCGAGGGGCTGGCGCTGCGCCGCGCCATCGAGCGCGGCGGCAAGCGGTGGGAGGACGATATCCGCGTCGCCTTGGAACGACTCTGCGCCATCCCGCGTCGCCGGGGCGAGGATCGCCTGCTACCGAACGAGGCCTGGGCGGTCGAGCATGACCGCTTCCATCTCGCCCTGCTATCCGCCTGCGCTTCCGAATGGTTGCTGCGCTTCCGCAGCACCCTCTTCTCCCAGAGCGAGCGGTATAGGCGCCTGTCCGTGCCGGCCCAGCCGGATGATTCCCGTGACGTCGCCGGGGAACATCGCTGCATCGCGGCGGCCGTGCTGGCCCGCGATGCCGACGCCGCGGTGGCGGCCCTGACCGACCACTACGAGGCGACGATGACCCTGGCGCTCGCGGTGATGGATGACGCCCTCGAGCCGGAAGCAGGCCAATTCGAGGGGAAGGGCGCCCCCTGATGCTCACCCTTCGCGGCGGCACGATCAGGAGCGGAGGGAAGGCCTCATGAAATTGGTATCGTTCGAGATGGCTGGCGGCACGGGATTCGGCGCCGTCGGGATGAAGCACACCCCGACGCTTTTCATGAAGCCCGGCGATGTGGCGGAGGTCGAGATCTCCGGCATCGGCATCCTCCGCAATCCCGTCGCCGGGGAGGACTAGCGATGGCGATCATAGCCCTCGGCTACATGGTGATCGGCTCCGATCGGCTGGACGCTTGGGACGGCTTCGCTACCGGCCTGCTAGGCATGCAACGTGTGGACCGCGGCGGAGGCCTGCGGGCCTTTCGCATGGATGACCGACAGCAGCGCCTGATCGTGTCGGACAGCGCCGGGCCTGCAACCATTGGCTGGGAGGTCCCGGACGCCACCGGTCTCGACGATTTGGCCGCCCGCCTGGAGGCCGCTGGAACGCGCGTTGCCCGCGCTCCCCGCGGGATCGCGGAGGAACGCCAGGTCGCCGATCTCATCAGCTTCCGGGATCCGCAGGGAACGATGCTGGAGGCCTTCCACGGTGCCGTCACGGCGGACAGGCCTTTCATTCCCGGCCGCCCCATCACCGGGTTCCGCACCGGGCCGCTCGGCATGGGACATGCGGTGCTGCACGTGGCCGATGCCGATGCGCTGGTTCCCTTCTATCGGGACCTGCTCGGCTTCGGCGTGACGGATTGGTCCCGCACGCCTTACCCCCTCTACTTCTTCCACGTGAACGGACGGCACCATTCCTTCGCGATGGTGGGCTCCGGCCGCACCGGGCTGCACCATTTCATGGTGGAACTGGGAAGCCTTGATGATGTCGGCCAAGGCCATGACATCGCGCGGATGGAGGAAGGCCGGCTGGCCTATGGCCTCGGCCGTCACACCAACGACCACATGACCTCCTTCTACGCCAACACGCCTTCGGGCTTCTTCGTCGAGGTCGGCTGGGGCGCACGCACCATCGACCCCGCGACCTGGACGCCGCATGAGACGCGTGACGGTCCGAGCCTCTGGGGACATGAACGCTTCCACATGCCGGAGGAGGCGCGCGCCCGGATGCGCGCCTTGGCCATGGACGCCGCGGCCCGCGGTATCCGTGCACCCGATCCCAATCCGGGGCCTTGGCCCAGCAGCGGCTGCGCCTGGGCCGACGCCGTCATCACCTGCGAATAGACCGTCCGATCCCGGAGAACCGGGACGCCCCAGGGAAGAAGCATCGCATGATCGCACGACGGATTTTCGCCGCCGCGTTCTGCCTGGCCGCGTTCGGCCAGGCGAGGGCGCAGGAGGCCTATCCCTCCCGCCCCATCCAGGTGATCAACCCCTATCCTGCCGGCGGTTCCACGGACCTGATGGCGCGCGCGATGGCCACGGGCCTGCAGCAGCGGCTCGGTCAGCCCGTGGTCGTGGTGAACCGTGACGGCGCGGCCGGGGCAGTCGGCACCGCCGCCGTCGCCCGCTCAGCGCCGGACGGCTATACTCTGGCCTTCGTGCCGGCCCTGGTACTCTCCGTGCTGCCGGTGACGCAGCCGAATTCCGGCGTGCAGTCCAACTCCCTCCGCCCGGTCTGCCAGATGTTCGCCAATGCCCAGGCTCTGGCCGTGCGCCGGGATTCCCCTCTCCGATCCTTGGCGGACCTCGTCGCCGCGGCCAGGGCCGCGCCCGGCAGCATCACCTACGGATCGCTTGGCATCGCCTCCATCCCGCATCTCGCGATCCTGCAATGGGCGCGGGCTGCCGGGGTGGACATGACCCATGTGCCCTATCGCGGCGATGTCGCGGTCATGACGGACGTCCTCGGCGGTCGCCTGGATCTGGCGACGATCGTCCTCGGTTCGGCGTCGGGCCGTACCGACATGCGGTTGCTGGCGGTTTTCGACACGGCCCGCAATCCAGCCTTTCCGGAGGTTCCGACCGCCATGGAGCAGGGCTTCGACGTCGCCCCCACCAGTTTCGGCGGGCTGATGGCGCCTGCCGCGACGCCGCCAGAGCGCCTGGCGGTGCTGGAAGAAGCCTGTGCCGTCGTCGCGGTGGATGAGGTGTATCGGGCCGCCGCCCGCCGCGCCCTGCAGCCGGAGGCCTACTACACCGGCGCCGACGCCTTCGCACGGCGCCTGGCCCGGGACGTCGCCGAGAAGTCGGAACTGCTGCGCGGAATCGACCTCAGCCCGTGAGATCTTGGCGTCCGCTCACCTCATGCGTCAGCGCATGCTCACCGCCAACCAAGGTGCTCGAAGAACCCCGCGATCTCGGCCGCCGCGCGGTCCGGATCCTCGCGGTGCGGGAAATGGCCGACGCCGGGGAAGGGTGCGAGATCCAAGTTGGAGAAGGTCTCCCCGAGCCGATCGGTCCAGGCATAGGGGAAGAGCGGATCATGCTCCGCCCAGCGCACGCAGGTCGGCGCCGCGATCGGCGGCAGGGCAGGCGCCTCGCCCTTCATCATGGCGATCCGCCCGGCATGCGCGGCGCGGTAATAGGCGAAGCCGCCGGCGAGGTTACCGGGCTTCAGGAAGTTGTCGACGAAGGCGTCCAGCACATCGTCGAAGGCATCCTTCCGATGCGCCCAGTGGCGGAGGAAATGCGCGAAGTAGGCCGAGGCGCTCTCCCGCGTGGCGCCGACCAGGGCCGGGGCCATCTGCATCTGGTGGAAGGACTGGTACCAGATCTCGTTGAGGCGATCGGGATGCGCCATGCGCGGGCCGATGCCGGGGTGGACGAAGTCGAAGAAGAACAGTCCGGCGACGCGATCGGGCGCGCGGCGGGCAAGCGGCTGCATGATGGCGCCGCCGACATCATGGCCGACGATGCCGGCGCGCTCGATGCCGAGCGCACCGAGGAGCGCCAGCAGGTCTGCCGCGTGCTCGGCCGCGCCGAAGGGACCGGCCGGCTTGTCGCTGTCACCGAAGCCGCGCAGGTCCGGCACGATGAGCTGGAAGCGGTCCGCGAGCCGCGTCATCACCGGCTCCCAGGTCAGCCAGAATTCGGGCCAGCCATGCAGCAGCAAGAGAGGCTTGCCGCGGCCTGTGCGGGCGACATGGAACCGGGCGCCGTTCGCCCGCAATTCGAGATGCTCCATCCTCGGATCCTCGGGCGGGGAGGGATGGCACAGGACAGCGCATCGGCAGCGCCCCGCTCAGCCGGCCCGATGCAAGGCCAGTGTCCGGGCAGGGGCTGAGCTTGGCAATGTCGGCGAAGGGCCGCCGCCGTCAGGCGTAGGCGCGTTCCACCAGCGGTCCCGGCGGCGGGGCCAGCGCGATCTCGCGAATGATCTTGCGGCGCACCGCGGTCTCGAAGGCCTCGAAGCCCTCAGCCACCATCAGGAAGGAGCCGGGGCCGCCGATCACCTCGTCGCGGTAGTATTCGTCGAGCGGCGGCAGGCCGGCGAGCGCGGCGTTGGGTGAGGGGTCGCGATCGAGCACCGCCAGCCCGTTCAGCACGATGCCACGATCGAGCGCCGTTTGCCGCGTCTCCGCCAGTGACCGGCCGGAGTTGTTCACGCCGTCGCCCGAGATGTCGACGACTTGGCGGGTGCCCTCGTAGCGCTGCCCGAACAGGCGGGAGGCATAGTCGATGGCGCCGGAGATTGAGGTGTAGAGGAAGGTCTCGCGGGGCGCCGCATCGACGGCGGCGGCGAAGCCCGCCGCGCTCGCAGGCCCATCGATGCGGGTCCAGGGCACCAGCAGGTTCTGGATATCCCAATCCGACCAGGTGAAAAGGCAGACGGCGATGGAACCGACCGGCCCGCCGGCGATGCCCTGGGCGAGGCGCGGATCGCGGAAGGCGGCGGCGTAGCCGGCGAACTGCAGCGCCTGTTCCTGGGCATCGACGGAGCGGCTAACATCGACGGCCAGCACCAACTCCACATCGACCGGCTCCAGGGCGGCGGCGCGGTGTGTCTTCAGCAGCGCGGGGGCGGCGAGGGCGGCGCCCAAAAGATTTCGGCGCGATAGGGACGGAGCCAAGCTCCGGGACAACAGGCGACGCATCGTGCCCCTCCTTTCAGGGCTTGTGCGCGGCTTTCCTCGGTCTGCCTCCTGTCCTTAAGGAAATTCCTGAGGGATGGTGGTCTTGGAATCCTTTGTATGCATATGTGTCTTCGCGTTGCAACAACAAGCTTATAGCGTGGATATTTCTGATTAACTAATTCAACCAGTAATAGAAAAGAGGCGCCACGCTTTCGTGCGGCGCCCCTTTGCTGTCAGAAGCTGAACGGATCGCGCGCGCCAATGGCCGTGAAGGGCCCTGCCGGCCCAAGCTCGCCATAGGTGAGATCGATGGAATGCGCGTCGCCGCCGCTGCGGGCGGTCGGCAGCGGTACGATCTTGCCGAGCCAGCGGCCGATCCGGCCGGTTTCGTTGATCGGATCGTTCCGGACCTGCAGAGAGACGATGGCGGGTTTGGTGCGCAGATAGGCCGATTCGACCCCCGCGACGGCGGTCACCGAGGGCGGATTGAAGCAGACCGCCGGCACGCCGAAGCGGGAGGCCACGATCTGGCAGATGCCGCCGCCGAGCGAATGGCCGGTGACATAGAGGCGGTCGCTCCGCCCCATGGCGCCGCGCGCCGCGGTGATCAGCTCGCCGGCGGCATGGCATTGCCGCTCCAGCAACACCGCGCCGGCGGTGGAGAGCACGCTACCGAGCGGGCCGAGCAGGATGCCCGCGATGACGCCGCCGGTGCTGCCGCCGAAGCCGGCATCGGCCACCACGTCGGCACCCATGCCGTCGGTCGGCTGGGTGCCGGCGATGCCGACCACCCATTCGAGCCCGCCCTCAGCCGGCCGGCGGTAGATGGCACCCTGGAAGCCGGACAGCCGGCGGTCCATCGGCGTGTAGCGCGCGAAGCCGCCGGCGGCCGCGGTGACCGCGGGGGCATAAGTGATCTTCGCGATGCCGCAGAATTCGCGGAAGGTGATGGGGACAGGCATGACTCGCTCCCGTTCTGATGCAGGAACGATATATATTGCTGCTTCGCAATGTCACGCACGCGGCGGTTGCACTTTGATGACGTCAGAAGCCGCTGCCGGGCTGGCTCAGATAGAGCACCTCCGCCGCCGTATCCTCGCGCCCCAGAACCTTGTTCCGGTGCGGAAAGCGTCCGAAGCGCCCTATCACCGCGCGATGGCGCCAAGCGTAATCGATGGTACCGCCCGGTGCCCGGTGCGCCGGATCGTCGCGCAGCCCCTCGAACAGCGCGACGGAAATGTCCTGGTCGGCCATCGCCTCCGAATGCTCGAAGGGCAAGTAGAGGAAGCAGCGCTCGGTCAGCGTCAGAGCCTGGTCGAGTTGCCGTTCCAACACCGCCCGCCGCGCCACGGCGCGGGCATGGGCATCGCTCGCGAAGGCGAGGGGCGAGCCGCGGTGCAGGTTGCGCGGGAACTGGTCGAGCAGGATCGTGAGCGCCAGCGCGCCGCGCGCATCCTCCGCCCAGGCGTCGAAGGCGCCATTCCCGGCAGCTTGCAGATGCGTGCCGAACCCCAAGCGGATGGCGTCGTCGAAGGCGTCGTCGCGGCGGAACCAGCGCTCCTGCATGGTCTCGCGATCGCCGGCGAACCAGAAATCGAGGACAGCGGCCGGCGTCACAGCGCCATGTCCAGCACGCGCACGGCATGCAGCGCCTGGCGCGACGCGAGGTCGCCGATCTGGTGCCGGCAGGAGGTGCCGTCGGCCACGATCAGGTCACGCGGCTCCGCCTTCCGCACCGCCGGCAGCAGCGCGAGCTCCGCCATGGCCTTGGAGGCCACAAGGTTCTCCGCCTCGTAGCCGAAGCTGCCGGCCATGCCGCAGCAGGAGGAGGTGATCGGCTTTACCGTCAGGCCCGGGATGCGCTGCAGCAGCGCGATCGCCGCCGGGAAGGCGCCGAAGCTTTTTTGATGGCAATGGCCATGCACATGCGCCACCGCCTCCAGCCGCTTCAGCGGCAATGCGGCCTTGGTGCGCGCGAGGAATTCCGACAGCAGCTCGGCCCGCGCCGCCAAGGCGGCGCTCGCCTCGCCGGGCAGCAAGGCGGTGAATTCGTCGCGCAGCGTCATCAGGCAGGAAGGCTCGATGCCGATCACCGGCGTCGCGGGGAAGGGAGCAAGGGCCGCGATGGTGCGCGCCGCCTCGGCGCGGGCTTCCTCGACCATGCCGGCGGCCAGCAGCGTGCGGCCATCATCCAGCGGCCGCGTGCCGCGCGGCGGGCGTGCCACCGCCACGCGGTAGCCTGCCGCGGCCAGCACACGCGCGGCGGCGCGGAGATTCTCCGGTTCGAAATAGCGGTTGAAGAGGTCGGGCAGCAGGATGACCTCGCCCTCAGCACCGCTCGGCGCCGGCAGCTCCGCATCATGGAAGGCGCCCCAGGCGAAGCGCGGCAGCGCGCGTTCCCTGGCGAAGCCGAGCAGCCGCTCCGCCGCCCAGCGCGCGCCCGGGATCCATTCCCGTGCATTGGCGAGCGGCGGTACCATCGCGGCATAAGGCGCCCAGCGGGGCATCATCGCGATCAGCCGGTCCTTCAGCGGCGTGCCATGCACTTTCCTTCGTGCATGCAGTGCCTCGATCTTGAAGCGCGCCATGTCGACACCGGTCGGGCATTCGCGCCGGCAACCCTTGCAGGAGACGCAGAGCTTCAGCGCGGCATGCACCGCATCCCCCGCCAGCCCATCCTCCCCGAGCTGGCCGGTGAGCGCGAGGCGCAGCGTATTGGCGCGGCCGCGCGTCACATGCTGCTCATCGCGCGTGGCACGGAAGGAGGGGCACATGGTGCCGGCATCGAATTTCCGGCAGGTACCGTTGTTGTTGCACATCTCGACCGCCCCCAGCAGCCCGGCGGGGTGCTCCGACCAATCGAGCGCCGGCGTCACCCTGGGATCGGCGGCGTAGCCCGGGCCGTAGCGGAAGAGGGTGCGGTCATCCATGCGCGGCGGCCGCACCACGCGGCCAGGGTTCAGCAGGCCCGCGGGATCGAAGGCGTCCTTCACATCCTCGAAGGCGCGCACGATGCGGCTGCCGAACATCGGCTCATGGAACTCGGAACGGACGATGCCGTCGCCATGCTCGCCGGAATGGCTGCCCTTGTATTCGCGCACCAACGCGAAGCATTCCTCGGCGATGACGCGCATCTTCGACACGTCCTCGCCGGACTTCATGTTCAGGACCGGCCGCACATGCAGACAGCCGACGCTGGCATGCGCGTACCAGGTGCCCTTGGTGCCGTGCCTGGCGAAGACCTCGTTCAGCCGCTCCGTGTAGTCGGCGAGGTCGGCGAGGTCGACGGCGGTGTCCTCGATGAAGGAGACCGGCTTCCCGTCGCCCTTCATGCTCATCATGATGTTGAGGCCGGCCTCCCGCACCTCGGCGATCGCCGCCTGGAAGCCGGCCTCGGTCGCGCGCACCACCTGGCCGGGATAGCCGAGATCGCCCATCATCTCCTCGAGCCGGCCGAGCTCGCGCAGCAGCGCGGCGTCGTCATCGCCGTGGAATTCGACGATCAGCAGGCTGTCCGGCTCGCCGATCACGATGCGGTCGATGGTCGCGCGGAAGATCGGGATGGAGCGGCCGAGGTCGATCATCGTGCGATCGACCAGCTCCACCGCTTCCGGGTTCAGGGTGACCAGGTGCTGCGCCGCGGCCATGGCCGCGCGGAAGGTCGGGAACTGGCAGATGCCGAGCACCTTGCGCGGCTTGATCGGCCAGAGCTTCAGGTCGAGCGCGGCCGAGAAGGCGAGCGTCCCCTCGCTGCCGACCAGCAGCCGCGCCATGTTGTCCCGCCCCGCCGCGCGCGCCTCCGGCGTCAGCGCGTCGAGGTTGTAGCCGCCGACGCGGCGGAGCTGCTTCGGGAAGCGGGCTGCGATCTCCGCCGCCTCCCGCGCGCCGAGCGCGCGCAGCCGCTGGATCAACTCTACGGCCGGGGCAGGAACGCCGTCGCCGAGATTGTCCGGCAGCGCGCCGAAGGCGAAGCGCGAGCCGTCCGCCAGCAGCGCGTCGATCGCCAGCACATTGTCCGCCATCAGCCCGTAGCGGATGGATTTCGAGCCGCAGGAGTTGTTTCCCGCCATGCCGCCGATCGTGCAGCGCATCCAGGTGGAGGGATCGACCGGGAAGAACAGCCCCTGCGCCTTCAGCGCGTCGTTCAGCGCGCCGAGCGCGATGCCCGGCTGCACCCGCGCCATGCGCTGCTCCGAGTCCACGGAGATCACGTTGCGCAGGTATTTGCTGCAATCGATCACCAGCGCGCGGTTCACCGTCTGCCCGCATTGGGACGTGCCGCCGCCGCGCGGCAGCACCGGCACGCCATCCTCACGGCAGATCGCCATCGCGGCCTCGACATCGGCGATGGTCTTCGGCACCAGCACACCGACCGGCTCGACCTGGTAGATGCTGGCATCGGTCGCGTAGCGGCCCCGGTCGCCGGCGGCGAACAGCACCTCGCCCTCGGTCTCGCGCCGGAGGCGCGCGGCGAGGCGGCTGTCGCCGATCTGGGTCTTCTCCGGGGTGATCACGTTCATGCTGCGGGCGTCCTTCCGGGCGCACACTAGCCAGGGCGGCACGCGCTGTCCGATCTATAATGCTCATCAATCCGAACAGCCGAACTCATTGGCGGATGACATGGGAAGCGCCTAGAGAAGGCGCCGAAAGCGGAGGGATCCATGGCCTATTTCGAGAGCAAGCGCGTCGCCGGGCGCCATTTCCTGCAGATCCCCGGGCCCTCCACCGTGCCCGACCGCATCCTGCGTGCCATCGACAACCCGACCATGGATCACCGCGGCCCCGATTTCGGGCTGCTCGGCAAGCAGGTGCTGGCCAAGATCCAGACCATTTTCAAGACCGCGCAGCCGGTGGTGATCTTCCCGGCCTCTGGCACCGGCGCCTGGGAAGCGGCGCTCTGCAACACGCTCTCGCCCGGCGACCGCGTGCTGATGTGCGAGACCGGCTGGTTCGCGCATCTCTGGCAGGAGATGGCGGGCCGTCTCGGCATCGTCACCGATCTCGTGAAGACCGACTGGCGCCGCGGCGCCGATGTCGAGCAGATCGCCGAGCGGCTGGCGGCCGACCGCGCGCATGCGATCAAGGCGGTGGCGGTCGTCCACAACGAGACCTCGACCGGCGCGACCTCGCGCATCGCCGAAGTGCGCCGCGCGATCGACGACGCGAAGCACCCGGCGCTGCTGCTGGTCGACACCATCAGTGGCTTGGCCTCGGTCGACTACCGGCATGACGAATGGGGCGTCGATGTCACCGTCTCCGGCTCGCAGAAGGGGCTGATGCTGCCGCCGGGCCTCTCCTTCAACGCGGTCAGCCAGAAGGCGCTGAAGGCAAGCGAGGGCGCGAAGCTGCCGCGCAGCTTCTGGGACTGGAAGCCGATGATCGCCGCCAACGCGACCGGCTACTTCCCCTATACGCCCGCGACCAACCTGCTCTACGGCCTCGACACCGCCTGCGACATGCTGCTGGAGGAGGGGCTCGACAACGTCTTTGCCCGCCATGAGCGCCATGCCGAGGCGACGCGCCGCGCAGTCAGGCATTGGGGGATGGAGGTGCAGTGCCAGGACCCGCGCCACTACTCCCCGGTGCTGACCTGCGTGCGGCTGCCGGAAGGCCATTCGGCCAATGCGCTGCGCGCCACCATCCTGGAGCGCTTCAACATGAGCCTCGGCAACGGGCTCGGCCAGCTCAACGACCGTGCCTTCCGCATCGGGCACCTCGGCGATTTCGGCGACCTGCAGCTCATGGGCACGCTCTCGGGCGTCGAGATGGGGCTGCGCGCGGCGGGGGTTCCGCACAGTCCGGGTGGCGCGCAGGCGGCGCTCGATTATCTCAGCGGCAACGCCTGAGCCTTCAGCCGGGGGCGGGCAGGCGGCGCAGCAGGAAGCCAATCAGCCCCCAGCGCCGCGTGACATAGGCGTGGCGCGCGCGGCGCCGGATCGCTGCATGGATCTGGGCAGCCGCCTTGGCAGGTGTTGCCACCCAGAAGGGCCGGTCGGCCTGCATCATCGCGGTGTCCACGAAGCCTGGGGCGATCTCGGTCACCGCGATCGGCAGGCCGCGCCGCTTCGCGAGGTCGCGCAGCCCGTCGAGATAGGTCGAGACGAAGGCCTTGCTGGCGGCATAGGCCGGCGCCCCGCCGCTGCCCCGCAGCTTGGCGACGGAGGAGATGCCGACCAGGTGCCCGCTGCCGCGGGCCAGGAAATGCGTCATGGCGACCTGCGCGACCGCGGCGAAGCCGAGCGCGTTCACCGCGATCGTCTCCCGCTCGGGCGCCCAGTCCAGCGCCGGGTTCAGATGGCCGGTCCCGGCGCTCAGCACGACGAGCCCAGCACCGCCCAGCCTGTCGATCAGCGCGGACAGCGCCAGACGCGCGGCCGCCGCGTCGTCGAGGTCGATCGGGGCGGCGACCGCGTTCATCTCCGCGGCGAGCGCATTCAGCCGGTCCAGGCGCCGTGCCATGAGCCCGAGCCTCCAGCCCTCGGCGGCTAGGCGTCGTGCCAGCGCCTCGCCGATGCCGGAGGAGGCGCCGATGATGATGGCGGTGCGCGGGACGATGTCGATCACGGGCGGGCTTTAGGGCAGATCCCATGCAACTGGAAACACTGGATGGGCGGAGGCTTGCCGGGTTCGCAGGCGATACCGCCTGGGGATACGTCGCCCCGGGGATGGCGCTTCGGCACGGAGCGCGCCATCGTCCCCGGGCGGTTTGTTCCGGGTGGTTTGTTTTTCACGCTACCGTTAACGGGCTGCGCTAGACTGCAACCTGGCCGCCAGGGTCGAGGCTGCGACGATGACCGTCGATGCCAAGGAACCGCGCGCCGCGCTTTACCGTATTCGGGCAGGAACGGATGGATTCGCGTGTCGCCAATAGGCGCCCTTCAGGGCGCCGCGACGGACCGGGTAGCGCCGCGCCCAAAGGGGAGCGTGGGTGACAGCGCGCGTCCTGGTCGTCGATGACGTCGCAGCCAATCGCCGCCTGCTGGAGTTGCGGCTGCGCGCCGAGTTCTTCGAGGTCGCCACCGCCGCCTCGGGCGAGGAGGCGCTGGTCCTGGCGCTGAGCTGGGTCCCCGATGTCGTCCTGCTGGACGTCATGATGCCGGTCATGGATGGGTTCGAGACCTGTCGGCGCCTGAAGGCCCATCCCGTCACCCTCGACATTCCCGTCGTCATGGTCACTGCCCTCGTGGACACCGAGGAGCGGGTGCGCGGGCTGGAGGCCGGGGCGGACGATTTCCTCTCGAAGCCCGTCAGCGAGGCGATGCTGCTGTCGCGCCTGCGGGCCCTGCTGCGGGTCAAGCAGGTGACCGATGCCTGGCGCCTCCGTCAGACGACGGCCCTGGAGCTCGGGCTGGATCCGCCGGCACTGCCTGCTCTCGAGCTGCATGGCACCCGCGCCTTGCTGCTCCGGTCGGAGCCGGAGGAGGCGCGGTTGCTGGCCGGCTTCCTGGAGCCGGACGGGCTGTCGCTGTTTCCCTGCGAATCCGAGGAGGAGGGGCGGCGCCTCCTCATGGGCGGCGGCTTCGACCTCGTGTTGCTCTCGCTCGGCAGCCCCGAGACGGAAGGGCTGCGCCTGGCGTCCAGCCTGCGCGCTCGGGCGGAGACGCGGGACATGCCGGTGCTGCTGATCGCCGACCCGGCCCAGCATGAGCAGGTGCTGCGCGGCTTCGACCTCGGCGCCAGTGACCACGTGTTGCGCCCCGTGGACCCCAACGAGTTGCGTGCGCGGGTGCGCAACCAGATCCGCCGCCGCCGTTTCCAGGAGCGGCTGCGCCTGGACCTCGACCGCTCGCTCGAGCTGGCGGTGACGGATCCGCTGACCGGCCTTCGGAACCGTCGTTTCGTGCGGCGCCACCTGGAGGGCCAGCTCAAGAGTCCGGCCGGGGTGGCCGCGCTGCTGATCGACGTGGATCACTTCAAGTCGATCAACGACCAATTCGGCCATGCCGCCGGCGACATCGTCCTGGGGGAGATCGCGGCGCGGATGCAGGACCAGATCCGCGCCTCCGACATCATCGCGCGCTATGGCGGGGAGGAATTCCTGCTGGTCCTGCCCTCCAGCTCGGTGGAGGAAGTGATGGGCGTCGCTGCCCGGCTGCGCCGTGCCGTCTCCGACATGCCGATCCGCATCGGCGACCAGCGGCTGACCGTGACCGTGAGCATTGGTGCGGCGCTGGCGCTTCCGGCCAAGACCACTGACATGGTGATTGGGGCCGCGGATTCGGCGCTCTACCGGGCCAAACGCAACGGGCGGGACCGCGTGGAACTAGCCTCGGAGTCCGACTGGCCCGCCGCATCCTGATCCCACCGGCCAAGCCGGTCGGGGGCTCGCCCCGCCCCCGCGGCCGCAGGCCGCCGCCCGATCCTGCGGGGCGAGCGCAGCGATGCCCCGGGGCCGCGAAGGCGGCCCCCCGCGCGCGACCATCAGTCGCGTCCCGTACTTACCTGGGCGCGCGAAAGCCAAAGCGCGCGGATGCGCGCGCCGGCGTTTGAGGTCAGAAAATTACTTAATCTTGGCTTCGCGGAAGACGACGTGCTTGCGGGCCACGGGGTCGTACTTCCGCTTTTCCATCTTGCCCGTGATGTTCCGGGTGTTCTTCTTCGTGACGTAGAAATAGCCCGTGTCAGCGCTGCTGACGAGCTTGATCAGAATGGTGTTTGCCTTGGCCATGACCCAACTCCGGTACCCGGGGCCGGATCGGCCGGCGCGGGCGAAATCTGTGAGAGGGCGGGATACCTACAGGGAATGCGCCGAAAATCAAGGGCGAAGCGCCGTGCGGTAGGCATCGGGGCTCTCGATCAGCGCCCGCGCGACCGCAAGGTCCGCCTCACGCCCCTCCGCCGCGGGGCAGGGCGCGCGCAGGCGCAGGGCCTCGGCCTCGCTCACCGGGGCGCGCGCGGCGCGGAGCCGGGCCAGCGGCACGGCCATCGGCGTCTCCTCCGCCGCCAGCGCGGCGAGGCTCGTCGCCACCGCCTCCGACCCAAGGCTGGTGCAGAGGTTGGGCAGGACGCCGAGGGTCTGGATCGGCCAGCCATCCGGCGCCAGCAGCCGCGCCCAGGAAATCAGCAATTCCCCCCGGTTCGGCATCGGTACCAAGAGCTGCACCAGCCCTTTGCCGGTGGTCGCGCTGCCGACCAGCGCGGCGCGGCCGCGGTCGGAGAGGGCGGCCGCCACCACTTCGGCCGAGGAGGCGGTGCGCCCGTCGATCAGCACCACCACCGGCCGGCCATGCGCCAGGTCCTGGCCGGAGGCGAGCAGCGTGCGCGCGGCGTCGGGGTGGCGGCCGTCGGTGCGCAGGATCTCGCCCGACTGCAGGAAGACATCGGCGACCGCCGCCGCCTGCGGCAGCAGCCCGCCGCGGTTGCCGCGCAGATCCAGCACGTAGCCGCGGAGCGGCCCGCCCGTGGCCGCATCGGTGATGGCGCGCACCAGTTGCGAGGCGGTGCCCTGGTAGAAGCCCGAGAGCCGCAGCCAGAGAATACCGTCCCGCCGCTCGGCGGTGACCGTCTCGGGCGGTACTGGGGCGCGCAGCAGGCTGACCCGGATCCGCCGCCCGCCACGCAAGAGCAGCAGCGTGACCGCGCGCCCGGACGGTCCCTCCAGCCGCGCCGCGGCGTCCGGCAGGTCGTCGGCGGAGACCGCGACGCCATCGATCTCCAGCAGCCGGTCGCCGGGCCTGAGCCGTGCCGCCGCCGCCGGTCCTTCGGGCGTCACCGTGGCCAGCACGACGCTGCGCCGGGGGCCGACCGCCAGCCGCAAGCCGAGGCCGCTCTGGCCGATCCGCCGCTCCCGTGCGGCATCCGCCTCCTCCGCTGTTACGTAGCGGCTATAGGGATCGAGCTGATTGAACAGCTCTTCGAAGCCCGCCTGCAGCAGGCGCTCGACCCCGGCATTGCGGATCGCGGGCGACGCATCCCAGGCAGCGGCGAAGAGCCGCGAGAGCACCCGTGCCAGGCCTGGCGCCGCCGAGCGATGGGCGGGCGCATTCGGCGCGCTGCGCGGGGGTCGGGGCGGCATCGGCTCGCTATGGACTGCGCGCTCCCCGGCCATGACGCTGACCCGCCCGTCGCGGAGTTCGGTCGTCAGCGAGGAATCGAGTGCCGTGAGGCCGCGCAGCGTCCACAGCACCAGATCGGGCGGCGTGATCTCCGTGAGGTGGCGCTCCAGCACCGCGGCAAAGCCATCGGTGAGGACCTGCTCCGCTTCGATGCGCGGAAAGCGCGGCGCCGCGTCCTGTGCCCAGGCCGGCAGCGCCAGCAGCAGGATCAGCGCGAGGGCCCGCGCGACCGCGCCGGCGGCACGCCCTGCATGATGTGGAAGACCATGCCTCCAGTGCGCGGCACCGCCTCGACCAGCCGCACCTCGACCGCTTGGCCGAGCGTGAAGGTCAAACCCGTCTTGCGACCGGCCAGCGCCTGCTTGGCCTCGTCGTGCTGCCATCGGTCGTCCGGAAGGGAGGCGAGTGGGACGATTCCGCTCGCACCGTTCTCATCCAGGGTGACGAAGAGGCCGAAACGAGTCACGCCGGAAATCCGCGCATCGAACATGCAGCCGACGCGGTGCGACATATAGGCCGCAAGATAGCGTTCCACCGCCTCGCGTTCCGCCGCGGCGGCGCGGCGCTCGGTGGCGGTGATGTGCTCGCCGGTCTCGGCCGCGCGCGCCGCTTCCGATTCGGTCAGCCCATCATCGCCGAGCTTCTTCCCGCGGATCAGTGCGCGATGCACCAGCAGGTCGGCGTAGCGGCGGATCGGGCTGGTGAAATGGGCATAGCGCGGCAGGGCGAGGCCGAAATGCCCGATATTATCGGGCGCATAGGCGGCCTGGGCCTGGGCGCGCAGCACCGTCTCATGCACGAGCCGCTCCTCGGGACGGCCCTTCACCAGCTCCAGCAGGTGCTGGAAGTCGCGGGGGCGCAGCCGGTCGGAGGCGGGCAGCGAGAGCCCGAAACTGTCGAGGAACAGGCGCAGCCCTTCGAGCTTCTGGTCGGAGGGGCGGTCATGCACCCGGTACATGCAGGGCTGGCCACGTGCCTCCAGCTCCTCGGCGGCGCAGACATTGGCGGCGACCATGAACTCCTCGATCAGCCGGTGCGAATCGAGTCGCGCGCGCGGCGTCACGGCGGTTACATTCCCGGCTTCGTCGAGGGTGACGCGCCGCTCCGGCAGGTCGAGCTCCAGCGTGCCGCGCGCCTCCCGCGCCATGAGCAGCGCCCGGAACGCGCCGTAGAGGGTCGCGACATGGCCGGGCGCCAGGCCTTCGGGGTCGGTGCCCGCGTCCCGGTGCGCCTGGGCCTGCTCATAGGTGAGGCGCGCGGCGGAGCGCATCACGCCGCGGCCGAATCGGTGCCCGGTCTTCCGGCCGGCGGCATCGAACTGCATCTCGGCGAAGAGGCAGCCGCGATCCTCGCCGGGGCGCAGGCTGCACCAGCCATTGGACAGCGCCTCCGGCAGCATCGGCACCACCCGGTCGGGGAAGTAGACGGAGTTGCCGCGCTTCCAGGCCTCGCGGTCGAGCGCGTCGTCGGGGCGGACGTAGTGCGCGACATCGGCGATGGCGACCAGCACGCGCCAGCCTTCACCGGCGCGTTCCGCCCAGACGGCATCGTCGAAGTCGCGGGCGTCCTCGCCGTCGATGGTGACGAGCGGCACCGGGCGCAGATCCTCGCGGCTGCCGATCGCCACCGCCTCGGCCTGCGCGGCGAGGGCCAGCGCTTCGGCTGGGAAGACGTCCGGGATGCCATGGGCATGGATGCAGATCAGCGAGACGGAGCGCGGTTCCCCCATCACCCCGAGCCGTTCCACCACCCGCGCCGGGCGCGGACCGAGCACGCCGCCGGGCAGCGGCTCGGCCAGCACGATCTCGCCGGGCTCGGCGCCGTTCGCATCGCCCGGCGGGACCACCCAGTCGGCGCGGTGGCGGCGGTCGGTCGGCTCGATGCGGCCATCCTGGTAGACACCAAGGATGCGGGCAGGGCCTGCGGCCGCGATGCGCTTGAAGGTGCGGCCCTCGTATTTCCCGGCGCCGATCGGCTTCAACCGAGCCAGCACCCGCTCGCCTGGCGCCAGCGCCGGCTGCCCGCGCTGCTCCGGGCGCATGTAGATGATGGGCGCGCGGCCCTCGCCCACCCAGACGAGCGGCTTGGCGATCGGGTCGCCATCGGGGTCGGTGCCGGTGACCTCGACCACCGCCATGTCAGGCAGGCGGCCGGGCGCGATCAGGCTGCGGCCGCCGGCCGGGGCGGCGGCACCTGCGGCCTTCAGCTCGGCTAGCAGGGCCCGCAGCTCGGGGCGCTGGTCGCTGGTCAGGCCGAAATGACGGCTGATCTCGCTCTTGCCGACCTTGCCGCCGGCCTCGGCGATGAAGGCGCGCAGCGCCGCCTGCGAGGGCATGACGCCGGGCGCCGTGGCGGCCGGCTTCGGGACAGGCGGGCGCTTCTTCGCCTTGTGGCCCTTGGGCGGTGGGCCGAAGCGCGGCACTCAGAGCCCCTTCGAGAATGGCAACGGGGCGCCCTGGCGGGTCTTTTCCGCCCCTGCCGCGCCGATCTCCTCGCCGATGCAACCAGCATCGGCTGCGTCGACCGACACGACATGAGCGAAAAATCCCCAGCCAGCCCGCCGCCGCGCCATTCTAGAAAGGGCTCTCAACGCTTCGCCTTGGCCTTCGCGGCAGGCTTCTTCGCCGCGGGCTTCTTTGCCACGCTGGCCTTGCTCGCGGCCGCCTTCGGCCCTGCGGCCTTGGCCGGCTTCGCAGCCGCGGGCTTGCGTGCCGGCGCCTTGGCGGCCGGCTTGCGCGCCGGCGCCGTGGCGGCCGGCTTGCGGGCCGCCGCCTTTTTGGCCGGCGCTTTCTTGGCCACCGTCTTGGCCGGGGTGGCCGGCGCCGCCGCGGCGGGCCTGGCCTTCCCGTTCCGCCCCTTGGCGCCGCGCGGGGCCAGCACCTTGCCCTTCTCGGCCAGCAGCGTCACGGCTTCCGCGAGCGTGATCGCCTCCATCTCCACCCCGCGCGGCAGGTTGGCGATGGTCTTGCCGTGCTGGGCATAGGGGCCGAAGCGCCCCTTCTTGATCGCGACCGGCTGCCCATCCTTCGGATGGGCACCGAGCTCCCGCACTCGCGACCGCGCGTCGGCCAGCAGTGCCACGGCCCGGTTGATGCCGATGGTCAGCACATCGTCATCGCGGTCGAGCGACTTGAAGATGCTGCCGCAGCGGACATAGGGGCCGAAGCGCCCGAGCCCGGCCGTGATCTCCTCGCCGGTCTCCGGGTCGATGCCGATCGGGCGCGGCAACGACAGCAGGCCGAGCGCCCGCTCCAGGGTCAGGCTTTCCGGGTTCATGCCGTTGGGCAGGCTGGTGCGCGGCGGCTTGGTCGGCTTGCCCTTGGCATCGACACCCGGCTCGCCGAGCTGGACATAGAGGCCGTAGGGACCGCGGCGCAGCGTCACCGGCAAGCCGGTCGCCGGATCGGTGCCGAGCTCCTGCTCGCCGCCGCCCTTCTCCTGATCCTCGCCGCCGACGCCGAAGGGCCGCGTGTAGCGGCATTCGGGGTAGTTGGAGCAGCCGATGAAGGCGCCGCCCTTGCCGAGCCTGAGCCCGAGCCGTCCGGAGCCGCATTTCGGGCAGAGGCGCGGGTCGCTGCCGTCGCCGCGATCGGGGAAGACATGCGGGCCGAGATCCTCGTCCAGCGCATCGATGACATCGCGGATCATGAGATCCTTGGTCGCCTCGACCGCCTTGGAGAATTCCTCCCAAAAGGCGCGCATCACTGCGCGCCACTCGATATGGCCTTCGGAGATCTCGTCGAGCTGCTCCTCCATGGCGGAGGTGAAGCCGGTGTTCACGTAGCGCTCGAAGAAGCGGACCAGGAAGGTGGTCACCATCCGGCCGAGATCCTGGGCGATGAAGCGCCGCTTCTCGAGCGTGACGTATTTCAGGTCCTGCAGACGCTGCAGGATGGAAGCGTAGGTGGAGGGCCGGCCGATGCCGAGCTCCTCCAGCCGCTTGACCAGCGTCGCTTCCGAATAGCGCGGCGGCGGCTGGGTGAAGTGCTGGCTCGGCGTGACCTCACCGCGCTTCAGCGGATCCTTGTCCCGCATCGGCGGCAGGATGCGGCTGTCCTCGTCCTCAGCGCTCCCGGTCGCGATGCCGGCGCGGGCATCGGCGGCGCGATCGTCTTCGTCCTCGCGGTACAGCTTCAGGAAGCCGTCGAAGGCCACGACCGAACCCGTTGCGCGCAGCCGGGCGCGGCCGGCGGCGTCATCGATGTCGATGGCGGTCTGGTCCAGCTCGGCATTCGCCATCTGGGAGGCAACAGCACGTTTCCAGACCAGCTCGTAGAGGCGCGCCTGCGCCCCTTCCAGCTCGCCCACCAGGCTTTCCGGCGTGCGGGTCACGTCCGTCGGGCGGATCGCCTCATGCGCTTCCTGGGCGTTCTTGGCCTTGGAGACGTATTCCCGCGGCGCGGCCGGCAGGTAGTCGCCGCCGAAGGCGGATTTCACATGGTCGCGGATGGCGGCGACCGCTTCCCGCGCCATGGTCACGCCGTCGGTCCGCATATAGGTGATGTGCCCGGCCTCGTAGAGCTGCTGGGCGGCGCGCATCGCCGCCTGGGCACCCATGCCGAGCTTGCGGCTGGCCTCCATCTGCAAGGTCGAGGTCATGAAGGGCGGCGGCGGGTTGCGGCGGACCCGCTTCTTCTCGACCGAGGCGACCGAGAACCGGCCGGCCATGATGGCGGCGACGGCGCGCTGCGCACTGGGCTCGTCCGGCAGGTCGAACTGGTCGAGCTTCTTGCCGTCCAGATGCGTCAGGCGGGCGCTGAATGGCGCGCCGGCCGGGGTCGCGAACCTGGCCTCCACGGTCCAGTATTCGCGCGGCTTGAAGGCCTCGATCTCGGCCTCGCGCTCGCAGATCAGGCGGAGCGCGACCGATTGCACGCGTCCGGCCGAGCGGGACCCCGGCAGCTTCCGCCACAGGACGGGCGAGAGGGTGTAGCCGACCAGGTAGTCGAGCGCGCGGCGCGCCAGATAGGCGTCGATCAGCGGCACGTCGAGCTCGCGCGGATGCGCGACCGCGTATTGCACCGCGCGCTTGGTGATCTCGTTGAAGGTGATGCGCTGGACGTCCTTGCCGCGCAGCGCGCCACGGGCGGCCAGCATGTCCTTCACATGCCAGGAGATGGCCTCGCCCTCGCGATCCGGGTCGGTGGCGAGGAACAGGCGCTTGGCGCCCTTCAGCGCCCCCGCGATCTTGGCGACCTGCTGCTCGCCGCGGGGATCCTTGCCCCAGACCATGGCGAAGTCCTGGTCCGGCAGCACCGCGCCGTCCTTCTCCTCCAGGTCGCGCACATGCCCAAAGCTCGCGAGCACGGTGAAATCGCGCCCGAGATACTTCTCGATGGTCTTGGCTTTGGCCGGGGATTCGACGACGACGACATCCGACATGGCGATGGTCTGCGCACGCTCCTGCCCGTGTCGTCAGGCGCCTGGACTGACCGGAGGGCGGAGAGCCACCCGGGGGCCGGGCGAGGTCTCCAGCCGTCCGGCGAGCTCGAGATCGAGCAGGATCGCTTGGACGCGGGAGGGCGAGAGGTGGCAGCGGCGGAGGAGATCGTCAACCGCAACCGGCGAAGATCCAAGCAGAGCAAGGACTTGGGCGGCCTCGTCGGAGGCGGGCGGGGCCTCCGGCGGCAGATCCCGGGCCGTCGGGGCCGGCGCCGGGGCGGCCCGGAACAGGTCGACGGGGTGCGGCGCCTCCGGCAGGTGGGCCAGGATATCGTCCACCGTTTCGGTCAGGTGGGCGCCCTGGCGGATCAGGTCATTGGACCCTTGGGAGCGGAGATCGAGCGGGCTGCCGGGCACCGCATAGAGCTCCCGCCCGTAGTCGAGGGCCAGGCGCGCGGTGATCAGGCTGCCGGAGCGGGGCGCCGCCTCAACCACCACGACGCCGAGGGCGAGGCCGGCGACGATCCGGTTGCGGCGCGGGAAATGGCGGGCGAGGGGCGCGGTGCCGAGCGGCGCCTCGGCCAGCACGCAGCCTTCCGCGGCGATGCGGTCCTGCAGCGCCGCATTCTCCGGCGGGTAGGGCTGGTCGAGGCCGCCGGCGACCGCGGCGGCGGTGCGGCCATGGCGGAGCGCACCCAGATGGGCGGCGGAGTCGATGCCGCGCGCGAGCCCGGAGACCACGAGGATCCCGGCCTCGGCGAGGGTCGCGGCCAGGGTCTCGGCGATGCGGCGCCCGGCGGCGGAGGCGTTGCGGGCGCCGACGATCGCGACCGCCCGCACCGCGAGGTGCGCCGGGTCGCCAAGGCAGGCCAGCGCCGCCGGCGCGTCGGGCAGCAGTGCCAGCATCGGCGGGTAGCCTAGCTGTCCCGGGAACAGGAAGCGGCCGCCGAGCCGCGCGACGGCGGCGATCTCGCGTTCAATCGCCTTTGGATCAGCCGCCTGCAGATGGGCGGGCAGCCGGCTGAGCGCGGCCTCGGCGCTGCCGTGGCGCTGGATCAGCCGGGCGTAGTTGGCCGGGCCGATGCCGTCGGTGCGGGCGAGGCGGAGGTGAGCGAGGAGGTCGGCCTGCTGCATGGGAAGGGGTGGGGATCAGCCCTTCTGGCCGATGCGCGGCTCGGTGCCGGCGATCAGGCGGCGGATATTCGCCTCGTGCCGCCAGAAGATCAGCAGGCCGACCAGCAAGGCCAACAGGGCATGGTCGGCATCGACCAGCAGCCAGGCGACGGCCGGGGCGAGCGCGAAGGCGGTGAGCGCGCCGGCCGAGGACATGCGGGTCAGCTTCGCCGCCGCGGCCCAGGCCAGGCAGACGAAGACCCCGACCGGCCACATGGCGGCGAGATAGGTGCCGATCCCGGTCGCGACGCCCTTGCCGCCTCTGAAGCGCAGCCAGACCGGGAACATGTGCCCGAGCACCACGGCGGTGCCGGCGACCAGGTCCTGGCCGACCCCGCCCAGCGCCCGCAGCAGCCAGATCGCTGCCGCGCCCTTCAGCCCGTCGAGCAGCAGCGTCGCCAGGGCGATCTTCCGGTTGCCGGTCCGCAGCACGTTGGTAGCGCCGATATTGCCGGAGCCGATGCTGCGGATGTCGCCGAGCCCGGCGGCACGGGTCAGCAGCAGGCCGAAGGGGATCGAGCCCAACAGATACGGCAGCACCAGCGCCGCCAGGAACAGCAGGCTCTCCCGATGTTCGGCCATCTCGGACATCAACCCCCGAAGACGCGGCTGCCCGCCTTGAAGGTGGCGATCACCCGGCCTTCGAGCGCGCGCCCGTCGAAGGGCGAGTTCTGCGCCTTGCCGGGCAGCTTCCCGGCTTCGACCTTCCAGCCGCGCTCGGCGTCGAACAGCACCAGGTCGGCCGGCGCCCCCTTGGCGAGGCGGCCGCTCTCCAGACCCAGCAGCCTGGCTGGGCGCGCGGTCAGCAGGTCGAGCGCCTGGATCAGCGTCAGGTCGCCGCCATGGAACCGCGCCAAGGTCACACCGAGCAGGGTCGCGAGGCCGGCGCCACCGGCCTCGGCCTGAGCGAAGGGCAGGCGCTTGTCATCGGCGTCATGCGGCTGATGATCGGAGGCGATGGCGTCGATGGTGCCGTCGGCCAGTGCTGCGACCACCGCGAGCCGGTCCGCTTCCCGCCGCAGTGGGGGCGAGAGCTTGGCATAGGTGCGGTAGTCGCCGATCGCGGTCTCGTTCAGATCGAAATAGGGGGGCGCGGTGTCGCAGGTGACCGCGAGCCCTTCCGCCTTCGCAGCCCGGATCAGGTCGAGTGCTGCGCCGGTGCTGACATGGGCGAAGTGGACATGGCCGCGCGTGAGGCGGACCAGCGCGATGTCGCGGGCGACCAGGATGGCCTCGGCGGCGGCGGGGATGCCGGGCAGGCCGAGGCGGGAGGCAAGCTCGCCCTCGGTCGCCGCGCCGCCGGCGGCGAGCGAGGGTTCCTCCGGGTGCTGCACCACGAAGCAGCCGAAGCCGCGCGCATAGGAGAGGGCGAGGCGCATGGCACGCGCATTGCCAATCGCGCGCCGCCCGTCCGTGAAAGCGATGGCGCCGGCTTCGCGCAGCAGGCCGAATTCCGCCATCTCCTTGCCCTGGCAACCCGCTGTCGCGGCGCCATAGGGCAGGATGGTCAGGCTGCCGGTCGCCTCGCCGCGGCGGATGATGAATTGCAGCAGCGCGGGGTCGTCGAGCGCGGGTTCGGTGTCCGGCAGGGCGCAGAGGGTGGTGATGCCGCCGGCGGCCGCGGCGCGGGCGGCGGAGGCGATGGTCTCCCGATGCTCGAAGCCCGGTTCGCCGAGGCTGGCGCGCAGGTCGATCAATCCGGGGGCGAGGATGGCGCCCTTGGCGTCGAGGGTGGCGGCTCCCTCCGGCGCGGTGAGCCCCGCGCCGTGATCGGCGATGAGGCCATCCCGGATGAGCAGCGCGCCGGGGGCATCGAGGCCAGTGGCCGGGTCGATCAGGCGGGCATTGGTGATGATCGTGTCGGGCATCAGGGTGGTTATAGGGGGGCGCCCGAGTCCCCGCCATGGGGCGGGGCCGCCGCGCGCGTCCGCAGCAGCAGGATGAGCAGCGCCAGGGCGCCGAAACCCGCGATGCCGTAGAGCAGGGCGTAAAAGCCCGATAGCCAGGGCGAGGACAGCGTGTCCTCCGGCCGCATGCGTTGCGGTGCATCCGGATCGAGGAAGACCCGGATGCGGTCGCCGGGCATGGGTGGCCGGGCGGGCTCCGACCAGGAGCCGCGGAGGCGATAGGGGCTGCTGGTCTCGCCGAGCAGCGGCTGCCCCGCAGCGTCCGTGACACGAAGCTGAAGATGAAAGGGCAGGCCGCCGCGGCCCCGTTGCGGCAGGGCCTCGGCGGCGACGACTTCGGCGTCGATCAACGGCCAGGACCGCAGGATGGCCGCGTCCATCAATGCATTGCCGGCCTGCACGAGGGCGGCGAAACCCGCGATCAGCCCGACACAGCCGAGGATGATCGGGATGAGACGGCGACCCCCCGGGCCGGCACGGAGGCGCGTGACGAAGGCACCGGGCGCCCTGCCGGGCTGGTCCGGTGCCATCGCGCCCCTCAGGTATTGCGGCGCAGGTTGCGCGACAGCAGGTCGAGCACCGCCATGCGGCAGGCCACACCCATCTCCACCTGTTCGCCGATGACACTGCGCACGGGATCGTCGGCGATGGCGCTGTCGATCTCGACGCCGCGGTTCATCGGGCCAGGATGCATGACGATGGCATCCGACTTGGCGACCGCCAGCTTCTCGGCATCCAGCCCATAGAAGCGGAAGAACTCGCGGGAGGAGGGGATCAGCCCGCCGGTCATCCGCTCCTTCTGCAGGCGCAGCATCATGACGACGTCGGCGCCGTCGAGGCCCGCACGCATATCGGTGAAGACATCGACGCCGAAGCGCTCGGCCTCGGCCGGGATCAGGGTCGGCGGGCCGACGATGCGGACCCTCGCACCCATGGTCAGCAGCAGGTGGATGTTGCTGCGCGCGACGCGGCTGTGCAGCACGTCGCCGCAGATCGCGACGATGAGGCCCTCGATCCGGCCCTTGCGCCTGCGGATGGTCAGCGCGTCGAGCAGCGCCTGGGTCGGGTGCTCATGGGTGCCGTCGCCGGCATTGATGACCGCGGCATCGACCTTCTGGCTGAGCAGCGCCGGCGCGCCGGACTGCGCATGGCGCACCACCAGCAGGTCGCAATGCATGGCGTTCAGCGTCGACGCCGTGTCGAGCAGCGTCTCGCCCTTGTTCACCGAGGAGGTCGAGACGCTCATGTTGATGACATCGGCGCCGAGCCGCTTGCCCGCGAGTTCGAAGCTCGTGCGGGTGCGGGTGCTGTCCTCGAAGAAGAGGTTAATCAGCGTGCGGCCCTTCAGCAGGTCGCGCTGGGTTTTCCCGGACCGGTTCAGCAGCGCGTAGCTCTCCGCCAGGTCCAGCATGTCGGCGATATAGGGCGGCTCCAGGCCTTCGATGGCGAGGAGGTGTCTTTGGTGGAAAGCCGGCATGAGGCGATTCGTCCGGGAGATGCTCCGCCGGAAGCTAAAGCGCGGGGACGGCGAGGGCAAAGCCCCGAGAACAGGGCTTCGGCTCTAGGAATTTATGCTCATATCAGCCGCGGGTGGCGTCCAGCGCTGACTGCAGCATGTAGGCCGCCGCGGCCCGATCCACGACCAGCGCGCGCTTGGCCCGCGTCAGATCCGCTTCCGCGATCAGCATGCGGTTGACGGCGGAGGAGGAGAGCCGCTCGTCCCAGAGCGCCGCCGGCAGGCCGCAGGCCTCCGACAGCGCCGCCGTCCAGTCCTGCGCGGCCTGGGCGGCGGGGCCGACGCTGCCATCCATCGACAGCGGCAGCCCGACCACCAGGCCGCCCGCCCCTTCCTTGGCGGCGATCCGGGCGATCTCGGCGGCGACCGCCTTGAGCTTGCCGCGCGGAATGACGCCGTAGGGGGAAGCCAGCATCAGCGTCACATCGGTCAGGGCGACGCCGATCGTCTTCGATCCGGGATCGAGACCGATCAGCCGCTGTCCGCGGGGGAGGGAGGCACGGAGGTCGCGCAGGTTGAAGACGGCCATTCCCGCCGTTATGGTCCGCGACTCTTTTTCCGGAAAGCACCAACGGAATCATGTCGCTCGATACCGCAACGGTGAGGCGTGTCGCCTCGCTCGCCCGCCTTCATGTCGATGACGCAGAAGTCGCCAAGCTCCAGGCGGAGCTGAACGGCATCCTGGGCTGGATCGAGCAACTCCAGGCCGTGAACACCGACGGGGTGGAGCCAATGGCCGGCGGCGCCGTCACCAGCGGTGCTATGCGCCTGCGCGAGGACGTCATCACCGATGGCGGCATCCCGGAGAAGGTGCTGGCCAATGCCCCGGACCGCGAGGGCGAGTATTTCGGCGTGCCGAAGGTCGTCGAGTGATGCGTGCCACCGATTTCACCATCGCCGGCGCGCTGACCGCGCTGGAGGAAGGCGCCATCTCCGCCGAGGAGCTGACGCGCGCCCATGTCGCGGGCATCGAGGCGCTGAACCCGCGCCTCAACGCCTATGTCACGGTGACGGCCGAGCAGGCGATCGAGGCTGCCCAGGCATCGGACGCGCGGCGCGCGAAGGGGGAGGCGGGGCCGCTCGACGGCATTCCGCTCGCCATCAAGGACCTGTTCTGCACTGAAGGCGTGCGGACCACGGCGGCATCGCGGATCCTGCACAATTTCGTGCCGCCCTATGAGAGCACGGTGACGACCCAGCTCAAGCGCGACGGCGCGGTGTTCCTGGGCAAGGCCAATCTCGACGAATTCGCGATGGGGTCCTCCAACCTGACCTCGGCCTATGGGGCCGTGCAGAACCCCTGGAACCGACGCAACGACCCGGACACGGTGCTGGTGCCAGGCGGCTCCTCCGGCGGCTCGGCGGCGGCGGTCGCGGCGCGGCTGGCGCTGGGGGCGACGGGGACGGATACCGGCGGCTCCATCCGCCAGCCGGCGGCCTTCTGCGGCGTCGCCGGTATCAAGCCGACCTATGGGCGCTGCTCGCGCTTCGGGATCGTGGCCTTCGCGTCCTCGCTCGATCAGGCCGGCCCCTTCGCGCGCACGGTCGAGGATTGCGCGGTGCTGCTCCGGAGCATGAGCGGCTTCGACCCGAAGGACAGCACCAGCGCCGAGGTCGCGGTGCCGGATTTCCGCGCCGCCTGTGGGCGCAGCGTGAAGGGGCTGCGCATCGGCGTGCCCAAGGAATACCGCCTGGACGGCCTGGCGCCGGAGATCACGGCGCTTTGGGAGCAGGGGCTCGCCTGGCTGCGGGATGCTGGCGCGGAGATCGTCGAGATCAGCCTGCCGCACGCGCAGTATGCGCTGCCGACCTATTACATCGTGGCCCCGGCCGAGGCATCGTCCAACCTCGCGCGCTATGACGGCGTGCGCTTCGGGCTGCGCGAGGATGGGCGCGACCTGAAGGATCTCTATGAGAAGACCCGCGCCGCGGGCTTCGGGGCGGAGGTGAAGCGGCGCATCATGATCGGCACCTATGTGCTGAGCGCCGGCTATTACGATGCCTATTACCTGAAGGCGCAGAAGATCCGGGCGCTGATCGCCCGCGACTTCACCGAAGCCTATCAGAAGGTGGATGCCATCGTGACGCCGGCGACGCCGAGCGCTGCTTTCGCCGAAGGCGAGAACACCGACGATCCCGTGACCATGTACCTGAACGACATCTTCACGGTGACGGCGAACCTCGCGGGGCTGCCGGGGCTCTCGGTGCCGGCGGGGCTCGATGCCCAGGGGCTGCCGCTCGGGCTGCAGGTGCTGGGGCGGAGTTTTGACGAGGAGACGGTCTTCGCGGTGGGCAGCGCGATCGAGCGCGCCGCCGCGTTCACGGCGCGTCCGCGGGTGATGGCATGAGCTACACGATCGAAGGCGAGACCGGTCCCTGGGAAATCGTGGTGGGCCTCGAGGTCCATGCCCAGGTCATCAGCGAGGCGAAGCTGTTCAGCGGCGCCGCCACCGGCTTCGGCGCCGCGCCGAACACCCAGGTAAGCTTCGTCGATGCCGGCTTCCCCGGCATGCTGCCGGTGATCAACCGCGAATGCGTGGCGCAGGCGGTGCGCACCGGGCTCGGACTCAATGCGCAGATCAACCTCTGGAGCCGCTTCGACCGCAAGAACTACTTCTATGCGGACCTGCCGAACGGCTACCAGATCAGCCAGTTCGCGCATCCGATCATCGGCACCGGCGTGGTCGAGATCACCCTCGGCGACGGTTCCACGAAGGAGATCGGGGTGACGCGCCTGCATCTGGAGCAGGATGCGGGCAAGTCGCTGCATGACCAGCACCCGACCAAGAGCTTCATCGACCTGAACCGCGCCGGCGTCGCGCTGATGGAGATCGTCTCCGAGCCCGACATGCGCTCGCCGGAGGAGGCAGGGGCCTATCTGACCAAGCTGCGGCAGATCCTGCGCTATCTCGGCACCTGCGACGGCAACATGGACGAAGGCTCCATGCGGGCCGACGTGAACGTCTCGGTGCGGAAGTCGGGCGAGGGGTTCCGCACGCGCTGCGAGGTGAAGAACGTCAACTCCATCCGGTTCGTCATGCAGGCGGTGGAAGCCGAGGCGCGGCGCCAGATCGAGGTCTGGGAGACGGGCGGCGAGGTCACGCAGGAAACGCGCCTCTTCGACACCGGCCGCGGCACGACGCGCAGCATGCGCTCCAAGGAGGATGCGCATGACTACCGCTACTTCCCCGATCCCGACCTTCCTCCGCTGGTGCTGGACGCCGCCTGGGTGGAGGGGCTGCGGGCGGCGCTGCCGGAACTGCCGGATGCGCGGCGCGCGCGCTACGTCGCCATGGGGCTCACGCCCTACGACGCGCATGTGCTGACGCTCGAGAAGGAGACGGCGGCTTTCTTCGACGTCGTCGCCCGCGGCCGCGACGCGAAGATCGCGGCCAACTGGGTGACCGGCGATTTCTTCGCCGCGCTGAACCGCCTGAAGCGTGACATCACCGATCCGCCCGTGACGGCGGAGAATCTCGGCGCGCTGCTCGACCTGCTGGCCGACAACACGCTGTCCGGCAAGCTGGCCAAGGAGGTCTTCGAGATCATGATCGAGACCGGCAAGAGCCCGGGCGCGATCGTGGAGGAGAAGGGGCTGAAGCAGGTCACCGATACCGGCGCGATCGAGGCGGTGATCGATGGCGTGCTCGCGGCCAATGCCGACAAGGTCGCCGAATACAGGTCCGGCAAGGACAAGCTGTTCGGCTTCTTCGTGGGCCAGACCATGCGGGCGATGCAGGGCAAGGGAAACCCGGCCTTGGTCAACGAGCTGCTGAAGAAGAAGCTGGGCTGACCTTGGGAGAAGCCGCCATGCGCGCGATCCAGATCGACCGCTATGGTGGCCCCGAAGTCATGATCCGCCGGGACCTGCCGATCCCCCGGCCCGGCCCGGGCGAGGTGCTGATCCGCCTCGCCTGGTCCGGCATCAACTTCATGGACATCCATACCTGCCAGGGGAAGTACGCCGGCTCCCGCACCTACCCGGTGCGGGTCCCGACGACGATCGGCATGGAGGGCGCCGGGACCGTCGCGGCGCTCGGCGATGGCGTCACCGAATTCCAGCTCGGCGACCGCGTTGCCTATTGCCTCTCCTGGGGAAGCTACGCGGATTATGCGATCGTCGCCGCCTGGCGCGTCGTGCCGGTGCCGGAGGCGATGTCGCTGGATCTCGCCGCGGCCGCGATGTTCCACGGCCTGACGGCGCATTACCTCGCCCATGACCTTGGGCAATTCGGCCCGGGTGTCACTGCGCTGGTGCATTCCGCTTCGGGCGGCATCGGGCAGTTGCTGGTGCAGCTCGGGGCACGGCTCGGGGCCACCATCTATGCGACGACGAGCAGCGAGGCGAAGGCGGAGGTCGCCCGGCAGCGCGGCGCCGCGGCGGCCTTCCTCTATGACGAGGGGCGCTTCGCCGACCGGACGCGCGAACTGACCGGTGGCCGCGGCGTCGATGTGGTGTTCGACCCGATCGGCAGGCCGACCTTGCGCGACAGCCTGCGCGCCGCCCGCACCAAGGGCCTGATCGTCAGCTTCGGCAGTGTCGGCGGGTCGGTGAAGGATCTCGATCCGATCGAGCTCGGCGAGGCCGGCTCCCTCTTCCTCACCCGGCCGCGCCTGGCCGACCACCTCGACGATGCAGCGACGATCCGGCGCCGGGCCGCCGAGATCTTCGCGGCACTGCTCGACGGCTCCCTCTCGATCGCAATCGCCGGCCGCTACACGCTCGACGATGTCGAGCAGGCACATGCGGCGCTCGAGGATCGCCGCATGATCGGCAAGCCGCTCCTGCAACTCTCCTGACCGCTATTCGGCGCGGATCCCCGCTCGCCGGATCACATCGCCGAGGCGCGCGAATTCCGCGGCGTTGCGCGCCTGGTACTCCTCGGGCGTGCCGGGCAGCGGTGTGGCGCCGAGCTCCTGCAGGCGGGACGCCGTCTCGGGCTTGGTGAGACCGGCGCGGAGCGCGGCGTTGGCGCGCTGGATCACCTCGGGCGGCGTGCCGCGCGGCGCGACCAGGCCGAACCAGGCGGTCACCTCATAGCCCGGCAGCGTCTCGGCGATCGCCGGGATATCCGGCGCACCGGACCAGCGGCGCGTCGAGGTGACGCCGATGCCGACCAGCGCGCCGCTCCGCACATGCGGCAGGATGGAGGCCAGGTTGTCGGTGCCGAAATCGATGCGGCCGGGCAGCAGGTCGGTCATCATCGGTGCGCTGCCGCGATAGGGGACATGCGTCGCCTCGATCCCCGCCACCAGGCGGAAGAGCTCGGCCGCGAGATGGGTGGAGCCGCCGATGCTGGTCTCCCCGTAGGAGAGGGTGCGCCGCTTGGCCAGCGCGATCAGGGCGGCCGCGTCGCGCACGCCGAGCGAGGGATGCGCTGCGATCAGGTTCGGCATCTCCGCGATCTGGCTGATCGGCAGGAAGTCGGTCAGCGGGTCGTAGCCGCTGTTGGGATAGAGATGCGGGTTGATCGCATTGGTGCCGGGGGAGCCGAGCAGCAGGGTGTAGCCATCCGCAGGGCTCCGCAGCACCGCCTGGGCCGCGATGTTCGATCCGGCGCCCGGCCGGTTCTCGATGACGAAGGGCTGGCCAAGCTCCTCCTGCAGGATCTGGCCGGCGATGCGGCCGAGGATGTCGGTGGTGCCGCCTGCGGGGAAGCCGACCATGATGCGCACCGGCCGGTTGGGCCAGGCAGCTTGCGCCAGAGCCGGAGCGGCGAGCAGCGCACCTGCCGCCGCCAGCAGCGGTCGTCGGCCGACGCCGCGTTTCGCCGAACGCCGTTCCAATAGGATCACCGCATCCTCCGCACATTCTGATTTTCGGGCAGCATCGGAAGGAAAGGGGAGGGCTGTCAAACCGCTAGGCGGATTTTCCGCCGCTCATGCGGGGGCGCTTCCATGGCGGGCGGCACCCGGTGCATGCTCGACCCAATCACGCAGGCAGGAGGGGATGGAGATGAGCGGAGTAGTCACGCGCTGTCGGCAAGCGCTGGGGCTGGCCATGGCCCTCGCGGCGGCAGCACCAGGCATCGCGGCCGCGCAGGTGCTCACCATCGGCAATGCCTCCGTGGTGACGACGATCGACCCGCACTACCACAATCTCGGGCCGAACAACGCGCTTGCCATGCATATCTTCGACACGCTGATCTGGCGCGATGCGCGGGCCCGCGCGCATCCGATGCTGGCCGAGAGCATCACCGCGGTCTCCGACCGGGTCTGGGAGCTGAAGCTCCGCCGCGGCGTCACCTGGCATGACGGCCGCCCCTTCACCGCCGATGACGTGGTCTTCACCTTCGAACGCGTGCCGCAGGTGCAGAACAGCCCAGGCAGCTTCATCGGCTTCCTGCGCGCCATCGAGCGGGTCGAGGTGGTGGACCCCCACACCATCCGGCTGCACACGCACCAGCCGCATCCGCTGATGCCGCTCGACCTCGCCTCGGTCTCCATCATCGCGCGCCATGCCGCGACCGGCGCCGGCACCGAGGATTTCAACGCCGGACGCGCCGCGATCGGCACCGGCCCCTATCGGCTCGGCACCTACCGCTCCGGCGATCGGGTGGAGCTCCTCAGGAACGACAGCTACTGGGGCGGGCGCGAGCCTTGGGAGCGCGTGAATGTCCGCTTCCTGCTGAATGACGGCGCCCGCACCGCGGCCCTGTTGGCGGGCGACGTGGACCTGATCGAGCAGATCCCGACCACCGATCTCGAACGGTTGCGGCGGGAGCCGCGGATCGTGGTGACCAGCATCCCGAGCCTGCGCACCACCTTCATGCTGACCGACTATTCGCGGACCGGCCCGCACCCGAGCGTCACCGACAATGCCGGCGTGCCGCTGCCCCGCAACCCCTTCCTCGACCTCCGGGTGCGGCGGGCGCTGTCGATGGCGATCAACCGCGAAGCGCTGGTCGAACGGGTGATGGACGGCGCCGCACAGGCGACGGCGCAATGGCTGCCGGAAGGCGCCTTCGGCTTCAATCCCGATGTGCGGCCGCCGGCCTTCGATCCTGAGGGCGCAAAGCGGCTGCTGGCCGAGGCAGGCTTTCCCGAGGGCTTCCGCATCAGCCTCTATACGCCGAACGACCGCTGGCCGAATGACGGCCGGATCAGCCAGGCGGTGGCGCAGATGTGGACGCGGATCGGGGTACGCACCAGCATCGACGCGATGCCCTTCTCGGCCTTCGTGCCGCGCCGCACCCGGCTCGATTTCGCGGTGCAGCTCGGCGCCTGGGGCAGCAGCACGGGAGAGGCCTCGAACTTCCTGCTCTCGATCGTCGGCACCTATGACCGGCAGCGCCTGACCGGGGCGGCGAATATGTCCCGCTACTCCGATCCGCGCATGGACGAGTATCTGGTGCGCGGCGCCGCGACCATGGATGACGAGGCGCGGGAGGCGATCTGGCGGGAGGCGGTGGCCTACTACGCGGAGCAGGTGCCGCTGATCCAGCTCGTGCAGTACGTGAACAACTGGGCGCATCGCCGCGGCCTGGTGCACGACCCGCGCATGGACGAGCGCAGCATCGCGATGGGCATCCGGCCGCAGCGTTGAGGGCGCCGGCGCGCGTCAGACCGCGATCGGCTCCAGGCTCTCATGCAGCCAGCGGGCGATCGCCGCCATCTCGGCATCCTGGCCCTGCTGGCCCATCGCCTGCACGCCGAGCGGCATGCCGCCGACCGCGAGCAGCGGCACGGTGACCGCCGGCGCGAAGAGGGCGGAGGAGGGGGCGTTGAAGGCGATGTCGCCGGTCGGGCGTGGGGCTAGCTTCTGGCCGGGCACGTCGCCGGCCCAGACCGGCGCCGGCCCTGGCGAGGAGAGCATCACCACCGCATCGGCGAGGCCCGCGATCGCCGCATGCGCCTGCTGCGCGGCGGCGCGTTCCGCGAGCCGCGCCTCGTAATCGGTGACCGTCTGCGTCTCGATGAAGGCCAGGCGCTGCTTGGCGCGGTCGCTGACGCCGTCGGGGTACTGATCCACGAGGGCGCGCAGCGACCAGCGGCCTTCCCAGTTGGTGATGGTGTTCGCCATGGCCCGGGCATCGGCGATCCGGCGCTCCAGCGTCTCCAGGAAAGGGTGGTCGGCGCGGCGGAGGATGCGCACGCCGGCGCGGGCGAGCTGGTCGAGGAGTGCTGCGAAAGCGGCCTTGCTGCCGGGATCGAGCTCCGCCCAGCCTTCGGTCTCCAGCACGGCGAGGGCGCGTGGCTTGCGCGCGGCCGGCGCCGCGTCCGGGCCCTTCAGCGACATGCGGCCGGGATCGCCGCCGGCGCGCTTGGCGATCTCGATGGCGACCGTCCACATGTCCTCGAAGCTGCCGGCATGGACGCCATGGGTGCTCATGCTGGTCGCCTGCCGCTCGCCGCGGTGGATGGCGCCCTGGCTCGGCTTCAGCGCGATGTTTCCGCAATAGCTGGCAGGCCGGATGATGGAGCCGCCGACCTGGCTGCCGATCGCCGCCGGCACCATCCCCGCCGCGATCGCGGCGGCGGAGCCGGAGGAGGAGCCGCCGGGCGTGCGGCCGGCATCGAAGGGGTTGGTGGTCGGGCCGGGGTGGGAGGAGCCGAGCTCCGTCGTCACCGTCTTGCCGAGCACCACCGCACCCGCCTGGCGGAGTGCTGCGACCGCGGCGTTGTCGCGCTTCGGGAAGGCGCCGCGGAAGGCCTCGCAGCCCTGCTGCGTCGGCATGTCCCGGGTTTCCAGCAGGTCCTTGATGCCGATCGGCATGCCGTCGATGGAGGACAGCATCCGGCCGGCCTTCCAGCGCGCGGTGCTGGCATCCGCAGCCTCCCGCGCGGATCCTTCATTCAGCACCACCCAGGCCTTCACTACGGGCTCGCGCGCCGCGATCGCCTCCAGGCAGCGCTCCAGATAAGCGCGCGGCGTGTCGCGGCCTGCGGCGAAAGCGGGCGTCGCGTCATGCCAGGTGCGGGCACGGAATTCGCGCGGATGATAGGTCATGGACGTGTTTCCCTCGGCTGCCGGGCGAATTGAGGACCTTGCGGCGCGGCCTGTCCAGAACCCCTTCCGCTGATGGCGGCCGCGGTGCAGGTTTGCCGCAACCAGTCATCCCTCGGGAGGGAACATCGATGCGCCCCATGCGGCACGTCCTGATCGCCATCATGCTGCTCTTCGCGCTGCCGCTCGCGGCCGCGGATCTGCCGGACCGGCCGATCCGCATCATCGTCACCTTCACGCCCGGCGGCACCAGCGACATCGTCGCGCGCGTGCTGGCGGAAGCGGCGACGCCGATGCTGCCGCGCGGCGCCGTGGTCGAGAACAAGGGCGGCGCGGGCGGCAATATCGGCATGGCGGAAGCCGCACGCGGCACCCCGGACGGCACCGTGCTGGTGCAATGCGCCTTCGGTCCCTGCGGCGCCAATCCGGCGCTCTACGCCAATCCCGGCTACGACCTGCAGCGCGACTTCGCCCCGGTGATCATCTCGGGTGCGGTGCGCAACGTGATGGCGGTACGGCGCGACCTGCCGGTGCAGGACGTCGCGGGCTTCATCGCGCTCGCCCGGGCGCGGCCAGGGGCGCTGACCTTCGGATCCTCCGGCGTCGGCGCCTCGAACCATCTGGGGCCTGAGCTGCTGCGCAGTCTGCTGGGGCTGGAGATGAACCACGTGCCCTATCGCGGTTCGGCGCCGGCAATCACCGATCTCATCGCCGGACGGATCGACATCTTCTTCGACAACCTGCCGTCCATCCTGCCGCATATCCGTGGCGGCGCAGTGCGGGCGTTGGCGGCGGCGAGTGCCGCGCGCATCCCGGAACTGCCGGAGGTACCGACCTTCGGCGACAGCGGCGTGCAGGGCATGGTGATCGATAGCTGGTTTGGCTTCATGGCGCCGGCGCGGACGCCGCCTGCCGCCATCGCTGCGCTCAATGCGGCCTTCGCCCGGGCGCTTGCCGACGAGACGGTGCGGCGGCGGCTGGCGGAGCTGGCGGTGACGCCGGTCGGCGGCACGCCGGAACAGATGGGCGCCCATATCCGCACCGAGGTCGCACGCTGGGCCGAGGTCGTGCGCCGCAACAACATCCGCGCGGAGTAGGAGTGAGGGACCATGCCGAAGATCGAGAAGCTCTGCACCATCCGGATCGCGGAGCGGCCCAACCTGCTCTGGGTCGAGGTCACGACCGATGAAGGGCTGACCGGGCTCGGCGAGGCCTTCCGCGGCGCCCAGGCGGTGGAGGCGGTGATCCACGAGCAGGTCGCGCCGGCGCTGCTCGGCCGCGACGCGCGCAACATCGAGGGCATCTCGCGCCAGCTCCTGACGCCCTATGTCGGCTTCGGCTCCTCGAGCGCCGAGATACGGGCGGCCTCCGCGGTCGACATCGCGCTCTGGGATCTCGCCGGTCAGCGGCACGGCATCCCGGTGCATGAAGCGCTGGGCGGGCTCTCACGCGAGAAGATCCGCGCCTACAACACCTGCGCGGGCTACGACTACAACTCCCGCCAGGCCGGCAGCATCGCCGGGCGGCGTGATATCGGCAGCGGTGATGTCGCGCGCGGGCCCTATGACGACCAGATCGCCTTCACCCGGGACGCCGGCGCCCTCGCGCAGTCGCTGCTGGAGGAAGGCTACGCGGCTATGAAGATCTGGCCGCTCGACCCCTACGCGGCGGCGACCCAGGGGCAGTCGATCAGCCTCGAGGATCTGAAGCGGGGGCTGGAGCCTTTCGAGAAGATCCGCGCTGCGGTCGGTGACCGGATCGAGGTGATGGCGGAGCTGCACTCGCTCTGGTCGCTGCCGGCGGCGATGCGCATCTGCCGGGCGCTGGAGCCGTACGGCATCTATTGGGCGGAGGACCCGCTCAACAAGATGGATGACGTCGCGAGCCTCGCGGAGCTGCGGCGCGGCGCCCGGGTGCCGATCTGCGCCAGCGAGACGCTGGGCGGCAAGGTCGCCTTCCGGGACCTGCTGGTGGCCGGGGCGACCGATATCGTGATGCTCGATCTCACCTGGTGCGGGGGACTCACGGAGGCGCGGAAGATCGCTGCCCTGGCGGAGGCCTGGGCGCGGCCGGTGGCACCTCATGACTGCACCGGGCCGGTCACCCTGGTCGCCTCCCTGCACCTGGCGTTGCACGCGTCGACGGCGGTGTTCCAGGAAGTGGTGCGGGCGACACTGGCAACCTGGTATCGGGATCTGGTGACTGTGCTGCCGAAGGTGGAGCGTGGATTTATTTCTGCAATGGAAGGTACTGGGCTTGGAACGGCTTTGCTACCGCAGGTAGCAAAGCGGGCCGATGCTATGGTCCGGGAAAGCCGGCAGGGCGCCTGAAACGACGGCTTCTGCCCGGCATTATGGCAGCAGTGACAGCGGCTGCGTGAATTTGTTGCAAATACAGAGACGACAGTTTGCGACCTATAGCAGACAAATTCAAAAAAACTACTACTTGCAGTATCGTGATGGGGCGAGGGCCGCAGGCCCAGCGCCCCGGACCGTCGGAAAGGGGCACGACAACAACCGCGATACCCTTGAAAGGGACACCCCGCGATGACGTTCATCGGCACCCCCGCCGCCCTCCGTCACGGCGCCGGCAACAGCAACAGCCTGCTCGACACCGCTGCCTATTCCACCTTCGCGCGCTATGACACGCTCGACGTGACGCTTGAGGCCGAGAGCCGCACTCATTGGTGCCGGATGCAGCCGCTCGGCCGCCCCTGCTTCAACATGGATATTCTGCGCGACCTGTCGACCATGCAGCAGCGGCTGCGCGGCCTCTTCGCCGCCGCGGCGCCCGGCGCGGCGCCGGCGCTGTACCATGTGCTGGCCTCGCGCACTCCGGGCGTATTCAACCTGGGCGGTGACCTCGGCCATTTCGCCGAGCGCATCCGTGCCGGCGACCGCGCCACACTGCGCCGCTATGGCGAGGCCTGCATCCGCACCGTGCACGACAACGCCATCGCCTACGACCTGCCGCTGGTGACGGTCGCGTTGGTGCAGGGCGACGCGCTCGGCGGCGGCTTCGAATGCGCGCTCGCTTTCGATGTGATCGTGGCCGAGCGGCGCGCGAAGTTCGGCCTGCCGGAGATCATCTTCAACCTCTTCCCTGGCATGGGTGCCTACTCCTTCCTGGCGCGGCGCATCGGCACCGTGGCGGCGGAGAAGATGATCATGAGCGGGCGGCTCTACAGCGCCGAGGAACTGCACGCGATGGGCGTTGTCGACGTGCTGGCCGAGGATGGCGAGGGCGAGGTCGTGGTGCGCCAGTACATCGCGCAGCAGACGCGCCGGCATAACGCGCATCTGGCGATTTATCGCGCGCGGCGCCGGGCCAATCCGGTGAGCTATGAGGAGCTGTCGGACATCCTCGACATCTGGGTGGACGCGGCGCTGGCGCTGCCGGAGATGGATCTGCGCAAGATGATGCGGCTGGCGGCCGCCCAGGATCGCCGCATGGAGAGCGTGAGCGCGCCGCGGTCCTCCTTCGCGGCGTCTTGAGCACTCACCGGGAGGGGGCGCGCCGGGCGCCCCCTCGGAGGCCGGAGCCCAGACCCGGTCACGCGCTTCACGCTTTCCGCTGATGCGATCCGCGGTGGGCGATCAGCCGCTGGTCTGTGCCGGCAAGGTGCCGGCATCGGCAATCGCCCGGCGGACGCGTTCGATCTCGGCGCCGATACGCGCCACCGCCGCCGGAGCGCCGGAGCCGAACTCGCGGGATTGCAGGCGCTCGGCGCGCTGGCAGCAATCCTCGACCGCGCGCGCTCCGAGATTGGCAGCGATGCTGCGTATGGCATGCGCCGCCGATCGGAAGGCGACGACGTCGGCGGCTTCTGCTGCTCCGCCCATGGATGCCAGATGCGCCGCCGCGTCGGTGAGGAAATCCTGGGCCAGTTCCTGCACGAAATCGGCGCCGCCCAGTGCCACCAGGCTTTCGATGACGCTGGGATCCAGCGCCGGCATCGTGCTGTTGCCTGGACGCCAGCGCGGATGCTCGCTGATATCGGCAACCGCCGGCCGCGGCTCCGATGTCACCTCGGTCATCATACTGTCGATCGTCTCCAGAAGTTTGCGCGGTTCCACGGGCTTCAGCAGGAAGGCGTCGAAGCCACCCTCCCTGCAGCGGGCCTCCGCTTCCGGCGTCGCATCGGCGGTCAACGCGATGATCGGCAACTGCCGGCGCCCGAGCGTGGTGAAGCGGTGCAGCTTGACCACCTCCAGCCCGTCCATCACCGGCATGTTGAGGTCCAGGATCGCAAGATCGATGCTGCCGGCCTCGAGCATGTCGAGCGCCTGCTCGCCGTCATTGGCCAGCAGCACCCGATGGCCCGCGCGTTCGAGAATGGTGCTGAGCACGCGTCGATTCATGCGATTGTCGTCTGCCACCAGGATGGCGCGGGAGATGGCGCTGACCGGCAGCGGCCGCGCGGCTTCCTCCTGCTGCCCGGGGGCGAGGGTCGCGCCGAGCGCGCGCGACCAGGCGATGTCATCGGCATCCGGTGCCAGGCGCGTGCGGCAGATGCGCCGAAGGGCGAGGGGCGGCAGCCCCGGCATCACGTCCGGCGTCGCCAGGATCACCGGCAACCCGGCCGTCGCCTGAATGCCCGCGGGAAGACGCTGGCCGAGCACGATCAATGCGTGGCTTTCCTGCGGCATCAGGCGGCGGGAGAGGGTGGCCGCCTCCTCGACGGTCGAGCAGGGCCGTACGCGATGGCCAGCGGCCACAAGCCGGGCCTGCAAGGCCGTCCCGGCGGGATCATCGGGCTGTTGCAGCAGCAGCAGCGCGGCATTGCCGGGAACTGCCGGCTGCGGGTCCGACGCGGTGACGGTGTGCGTGAACCAGAAGGTGCTGCCCTCGCCGGTCCGGCTGCGCACGCCGATCATGCCGTCCATGGCGGTGATCAGGCGGCGGCAGATCGAGAGGCCGAGGCCGGTGCCGCCATAGCGGTGCAGGATGGTGGGATCGGCCTGGGTGAAGCTCTCGAAGATGCGTGTCTGGGCTTCGGTCGGGATGCCGATGCCGGTGTCGGACACCTCGCAACGCAGCAGCAGGCGCCCTTCATCGGTCAGCGGTTCCGCATCGAAGGCGATGACGACGCCACCGGCCTCGGTGAACTTCAGGCCGTTGCCGGCGAGGTTGAGCAGGATCGCCATCAGGTGGCGCGGATCGGATTCGATCGCCAGCGGCACCCGGGGCGTGATGTGGAAGGACAGTTCCAGCCCCTTCTCCTGGGCCTGGCCGGAGAGCAGGCGCTCCGCCTCGCTCAGCAGGTGCGGCAGCTCCACACGTTCGATCCGGGTGGCAGTGGCACCGGATTCGACGCGGGAGAAATCGAGGACGCCTTCGATCAGCGACAGCAGCGATCGCGCGGCCCCGTCCACGGTGCGCGCCATCTCGCGCTGCTCCTGGTCGAGGCGGGTGGTGCGCAGCATCGCACCCATGCCGATGATGGCGTTGAGCGGGGTGCGCAGCTCATGGCTGACGCCGGCGAGAAAGACGCTCTTGGCGCGGTTCGCCGCCTCGGCGAGGCGCGTGGCTGAGGAAAGCTTGCGGATCAGCGTGCCGGCATAGGCAGGCACGACCACGAGGCCGATCAGCAACCCGGCCGAGAGATGCGTCTGACCGTACCAGAAGGGGGTGGTGAGCATGACGGCCGCGAAGCAGCCGGCCGACATCGTCATGGCGGCATAGAGCCAGCCGAGGCCGTAGCGGAAGCCGAAGCCGAGCGTGATCCAGAGATAGAGCGGGAACAGCAGCGACATCGCCTCGCCGCCGTCATGCAACGCCAGCGACAGGATGCCGATGTCGGTGAAAAGCGCGACCGTGCGCCGTGCGGTATTGCTCCCCGGCAGCGCGCGGATATGCAGGTAGATGGCGATGCCGAGCGTCGCGTAGACCACCGAGAGGATGCGGATGGTGTCGGACGTCGCGTCCGTCAGGAAGACATAGGCGGCGATCATCGCCGAGAAGACGAGGCGGTTGAGGCCCATCTCCATCTCGGTATCGGGGCGGCCACCGAGAATGGCGCGCAACAGCCGGCGCCGCATCGGAACGGGTGTGTCCGCGGTGCTCATGCGTCCGGTGCGGCCATGTCGAGCACCAGCTCCGACAGCGCCGCGGCGCTCATCGGACGGCCGACATGATAGCCTTGCACCTCATCGCAGCCGCAGGCGGCGAGTTCGCGCACCTGCTCCTCGGTCTCGACGCCCTCGGCGGCGACTTCGAGGTGGAGGTTGTGGCCAAGCGCCACGATGGCGCCGATGATCGCCGCATCGGCACTGCCGGGGCGCAGGTTTTCGACGAAGGAGCGGTCGATCTTCAGCCGGTCGACGGGCAGGCGCCGCACATAGGACAGCGCCGAATAGCCGGTGCCGAAATCATCAATCGAGATCCGGAGGCCGAGTGAGCGCAACTGCGCGAGCGTCTCCGCCACGCCATCGGCATCGCGGATCACGGCGCTCTCGGTCAGCTCCAGGTCGAGCCGGGTGGGATCGAGGCCGCTTTCGGCGAGCACCGTCTGCACCGTGCGGACGAGGTCGGCGCCGCGGAGCTGGAGCGGCGAGATGTTGACCGCGACCCGAAGCGGCGGGGACCCCGGCATGTTCCATTGCGCCGCCTGGCGGCAGGCCTCCTGCAGCACCCAGGCGCCGAGCGGGCGGATCAGCCCGGTTTCTTCGGCGAGCGGCAGGAAATCCTTGGGCTCGAGCAGGATGCCGTCCGGCTGCTGCCAGCGGATCAGCGCCTCCACGCCGACGATCCGGCGGGTGCGCAGCGAGAGCTGCGGCTGATACAGCAGCACGAATTCGTTGCGGGCAAGGCCGGAGCGCAGATCGGTCTCGAGGATCATCAGCCGGCGGGCACTGGCGTCCATGCCGGCCTCGAAGAACCGGAAGCTGCCGCCACCATCGGCCTTGGCCTGATACATCGCGAGGTCGCCGCGGCGCAGCAGCTCGTCCGCGGAGAGGCCATCGCGCGGATAGAGCGCGATCCCGATCGAGCTGCCGACCACGACCTCCCGCCCTTCGATCAGGAAGGGGCGGGAGACTGCCTCGGCGATTCGCTCGGCCAGCGCCGCGGCTTCGTCAGGGGAGCTGACGCCGTTCTGCAGCACGGCGAATTCGTCACCGCCGAGGCGCGCGACCACGTCGCCGCTCCGCACCAGCCCGAGCAGCCGGCGGGCGATGGCGCGCAGCACGCCGTCGCCGACATGGTGGCCGAAGACGTCGTTCACGGTCTTGAAGCGGTCGAGATCGAGGAAGTGCAGCGCCATGCGCTGGTCGCCACGCCGGCTGTGCTGGCGGCCGCGTGGCAGGCGCTCGGTCAGGAAGAACCGATTGGGCAGGTCGGTCAGGCTGTCATGGTGGGCGAGGTGGTGCAGCCGCGTCTCGGCCAGCTTGCGTTCGGTGATGTCGACTGAGGAGGTCAGCACCGCCACCAGCTCGCCCGCCGCGTCGCGCAGCGGCGCCTTGGCGGTCAGGAAGACCCGCATCCTTCCGTCCCGGTCAGGGAATTCCTCTTCGTAGTTCGGCAGCGGGGCGCCGCGTTCCAGCACCATCCGATCGGCGTCGCGGGACCGGGCGCCGCGTTCGCCGAGCAGCTCCGCCATATCCTGGCCGATGATGTCGGCCGGCGCGTGGCCGAGGGCGGCGGCGAGGTTGGCATTGACGAAGACGCAGCGGCCGTCAGGCCCGGTCGCGCTGATCAGCGCGGGCAGGGTGTCGATGACCTGGGCGAGCGCCTCGCGGCTGTCGTGCAGCAGGCGCTGGCGGGAACGCTCGCTGTCGTCGAGCTCCCGCTGCAGCGCGCTCGCCTGGCGGCGCAGCATCTGGCGATGGGCGTTCAGCGCGATGAGGTTGCGGATCCGGGCGCCGAACTCCGAATGATCGACCGGGCTCAGCAGGAAATCCGTGGCGCCGGCGTCGAGCGCATCCAGCCGGAAGCGGCGGTCGTTGTAGACGGTGATGACGACGATCGGCACATCGGCGCCATGCGGCATGGCCCGGACGCGGCGGGTGAATTCAGCCCCGTCCATGCCCGGCATGCGGTAGTCGGTGATGATGACGTCGGGCTGGTTTTCCTCGAGCCAGGCGAAGGCGGCGCCGGGGTCCCCGAAGGCGGTGACGCGCACGCCCTCCGCCACCGTGGCGGCGAGCTTGGCGTAGACACGCCGGTTGATGTCCTGGTCGTCCACGATCAGGAGGGATGGAGGGTGGACGTCCAAGGCTTGGGCCTGCCCGCTGCGGTGCCGCGGTGCTGTCCGGGCGGCGGGATTGTCCGCAGCGCCGCCTTGAATTGTCAATGGTTTCGCCGCGGTGCGGCTGGCCGCTGTGCGCTGCGGCACACCCGGATCCCGAGATCTCGCCTTGAAAGGGTTCCTGATCAACAGATGGTGGTCTCCTGACGAGTTCAACCACTAGATATTGTAAGGCTCGCGGCTGTCGCCCTTGCGGGCCATCGGCAGCGATCGCATAATCCGGGCATCGGATTCGAAGGGTTCCGCCTGGCAGGGGCGGCCCTGTCGCAGGAAAGGCGCCCCCATGGCCGACGGCATGACCCCCCCGCAGGATGAGCTGCCCATCCGCTTCGATCTGCTGACCGCGAACCCTGTCTACAAGCCCTTCCGTTACCCTTGGGCTTACGACGCCTGGCTGACCCAGCAGCGGGTCCATTGGCTGCCGGAAGAGGTGCCGATGGCCGATGACGTGAAGGACTGGCAGAAGAACCTCACGGACGGCGAGCGCAACCTCCTCACCCAGATCTTCCGCTTCTTCACCCAGGCGGATGTCGAGGTGAACAACTGTTACATGAAGCATTACAGCCAGGTCTTCAAGCCGACCGAAGTGCTGATGATGCTGTCCGCCTTTTCGAACATCGAAACCATCCACATCGCGGCCTATTCGCACCTGCTCGACACCATCGGCATGCCCGAGATCGAGTATACGGCCTTCCTTAAGTACAAAGAGATGAAGGACAAGTACGACTACATGCAGGGCTTCTCGGTTGAGAACAAAACCGAGATCGCGAAGACGCTGGCTGCCTTCGGGGCCTTCACCGAGGGGCTGCAGCTCTTTGCATCCTTCGCGATCCTGATGAATTTCCCACGCTTCAACAAAATGAAGGGCATGGGCCAGATCGTGTCCTGGTCGGTGCGCGACGAGACGCTGCACTGCCTCTCCGTCATCCGGCTGTTCCGCACCTTCGTGCAGGAGAACCCGGAGATCTGGACGGAGGAGCTGAAGCGCGACCTCTATCTGATCTGCGCGACCATTGTCGACCACGAGGACGCTTTCATCGACCTCGCCTTCGAATTGGGCGGCGTGCAGGGCCTCGATGCGGGGCAGACCAAGGAATACATCCGCTTCATCGCCGATCGCCGGTTGCAGCAGCTCGGCCTGCAGCCGCTCTATCATATCGAGAAGAATCCGCTGCCGTGGCTCGACGAGATGCTGAATGCGGTGGAGCACACCAACTTCTTCGAGAATCGCGCCACCGAGTATTCGAAGGCCAGCACGGCCGGCACCTGGGAAGAGGCCTTCGCCGATCAGACCTTCGGCACGCCGCAGCCGGAGGGCGAGATCCTGGGGCAGGAGCGGCACTGAGCTGTTGGATGGCCATGGGCGGCGGCAGGCCGCCCAGCGCCTGACGGCCCCCTGAGGCGTGCTTGCGGCGTGCGGCGGGGCGGCCTATGTCCCCGGCCATGCTGCGCATCGTCCGCTATGTCGCCCTCGCCCTCCTCGTGCTGCTCGGGGGGCTTTGGGGGCTCGCCTGGATGGGGCGGGCGCCGGGCGAAGGCGTGGCGGAGGCCTTCGTGCGGCGGCTGGCCGGCATCGCCGGGGCCGATATGCCGGCACCCTCCGCCGGCGGCGTGCAGATGCCGCAGGGCATGGCCCTCGGTGGCGCCTATGCATTGACCGATCAGAGCGGGCGCGCGGTGACCGAGCGCGACTATGCCGGCGGCTTCAGCCTGATCTATTTCGGCTTCACCTTCTGCCCCGATGTCTGCCCGACCGAGCTTGGCGCCATGGCGGCGGCGGTCGACCTGCTCGGCGCGGATGCCGCCCGGGTGACGCCGATCTTCATCACGATCGACCCCGACCGGGACAGGCCGGAGCAGCTCGCGGACTATGTCGCGCGCTTCCATCCGCGCCTGGTCGGGCTCACCGGCACGACGGAGCAGGTGGCGCAGGCGGCGCGAGCCTTCCGCGTCTACTACGCCAAGGTCACGCCAGCCAATGCCACCGACTACCTGATGGACCATTCGAGCTTCATCTACCTGACCGGCCCCGACGGGCGGGTACGCAGCCTGTTCCGCCCCCAGACTTCGCCGGAGGACATGGCCAGGGCGATCCGCGGCCAGCTCGGAGGCAGGGCCGGCTGACCTGCTCCGGCGGTTGTGAAGCCGATCGCGGCGCGTGGCAGGGCGATGCAATGTATGGTTTTGTTGGACGGAAGCGTCGATGATGCCACGCCGGAATCGGCCGCGGGCGCGAAAGCGTGCGCAGGCTGAACCGCAACGGCTTGATCGCGAACGGGAATTCCCCGAAAAGGTGACGGATGGCTGAGGACGAGGTAGCCGGGGACGGCGTCGTGGCCGAAGAGCGCGGCGGGAGCTTCGCGCCCCGCCATACCAGACGCTTGTCGGACAAGATCCTGATCGCCTTTCACCACGCCTGTGACCAGGCGGACTACGAGGTCGCCGAGGATCTGCTGCGTATTCTGGAGACCATGCTCACGCGCCGCGTCGTATCACCGGATTCCAACCGACGCCGCAATATAGAGAGCCTGGTCGCCGCGCATGAGCGCCTCTGGATGCTGAAGCACCCGGAAGCGCAGGAGCGCTGATCCCGTTCGTTAGATGACGACCGGCGTGAAGGCGGCCCCGGCGGCTGCGGCGAAGAGCCATTGACGCTCCCCGCCGGCGCCAAGCGCCAGCAAGGAGGAGCAGACCGTACCGAAGCCATTGGTGGGCGGAACCGCCAGCGTTTCGGCGCGGCCGATTGCCGGGTCGTAGCTGCCGTCGCGCAGCAACGCCGTCCAGCTCTCCCAGTCGCCCCGTTCCGGCACTGGGGGCGGCACTGCGCGGAAGCGCGGCAGGTGACGCCGGGTGCGGGGGCTGCCGAGGTCATTCGGGTCATGCGCGGTAACCATGCTGATGCCTGCGGGCAGCGGCATGGCTTCGGCGCGCCCGCTGCCGGTGCCCCGGACGAACCAGGCGCTGGCGGCATCGGCGATCACGAGGTTGAACGGCCGCCAGTCACTGGCATCCAGGGTGGCGACACGTGCCGCCCCGGCCGCCGCGGATTCGGCTTCCAGGGCCAGCAGCGGCAATTCGCCGCGCGACCGCTTGCCGGCAGCCGGGCCGAGGCTGCCGGGGCGATTCAGCACCGCGGCCACCACGCCCCGTGGTGATAGCGCCTGCCAGGTTCCGCCGGCCGTGGCGTCTCGGCCGCCGACCACGCCGCGCCGGTTCGGCCAATGGGCCGCCGGCGGATCCCAGGCGCGGTCCAGACGCTCGTCACGATTGGCCGCGAGCAGCAGCGACCAGGCGTGGCCGGGGCGGCGCAGGATGACGACAGTGCACATGGATGGTCAGGCCTTCATCCCGCGATGCGCCATCCTGCACCGCGCAACCGAGGCTGACGACCGGCGGCCAGGGCGGGGCCGTCCTGCCGCAGGATCAGATCAATCCACCCAGCGCGCGCTCGATATCCCGTCGGACCAGGCGCTGGTTGCCGCGCGCCCACTCGCTGACGAAGCTTTCCTCGTCATCCGAGGACGTGATGAGCGGGGTGCAACGCCATCACCAGGACGGTGATGATGATCCCAAACGCGGCGAGAGGGGATGACCGTGGCGGCCACGCTGTATTCTAGCCGCGGAACGACGCAAAGACCTGCTTCGTCGTTGCGGGCAGGATCGGGAGAAGGTTCCGTCCGGGCGAAATCACCCGAACGGAACCTGCTCGACCGGGTCTAGTAGCGCCAGTAGGGGGCCGGCGCGTAATACACGCGCGGCGGCGGCGCATAATACACGCGCGGCGGCGGCGCATAGTAGTAGCGCGGCGGCGGCGCGTAATAGGCCCGCGGCGGGCCGTAGTAGCGCGGGCCGCCCCAGTGGCGATGGTGGTGGCGGTGCCGCCAGCCGTCAGCCTCCGCGCTGCTCGGCACCACCGCGGTGCCGACCAGGGCGAGGGCGCCGAGGCCGAGCAGGCCGCCCAGGCGCGGGAGCGAGAGGAAGCGGAACATGAGGTGACCCTCCTTCGGGGATGACGCCATGTTAATCCGAGTCCTTTGGCGAAACCTGGGCACCGACGTGGCGCCGCGGCGGCGGCTGGTCACGAAGCCGTGGGCGACTCAGGCGCGCCCGAAGACCCGCGTGAAGATGGCATCCACGCTGACGAAATCCCGCGCCGGATCCATCGCGGCGTCGAGGGCGGCGGCATCCATCAGTGCCGTGACCTCGGCATCCGCCAGCAGATTGGTGCGGAAATCCCGCGCCTCGGGCCTGCCGAGCGCCGTCCAGGTCGCCATCGCGGCTCGCTGCACCGCAGCATAGGCGGCCTCCCGGCTCATGCCGGCCTGGGTCAGCGCCAGCAGCACCTTCTGGCTGTGGACCACGCCGCCGAGGGCCTCGAGATTGGCCTGCATCCGCTCCGGATAGATGACCAGCTTCTCCATCATCCCGGTCAGCCGGGCGAGGGCGAAGTCGAGCGCGATGGTGGCATCCGGGCCGATCACTCGCTCGACGCTGGAGTGGCTGATGTCGCGCTCGTGCCAGAGCGCCACATTTTCCATCGCCGGCGTGACATAGCCGCGCACCAGGCGGGCGAGGCCGGTCAGGTTCTCGCTCAGCACCGGGTTGCGCTTGTGGGGCATGGCGCTGCTGCCCTTCTGCCCCGGATGGAAGAACTCCTCGGCCTCGCGCACTTCGCTGCGCTGCAGGTGGCGGACCTCGGTCGCCAGCCGCTCGATGCCGGAGGCGACGATGCCGAGGGTCGCGAAGAAGGCGGCATGCCGGTCGCGCGGGATGACCTGGGTCGAGACCGGCTCCACCGCGAGGCCGAGATGGCCGGCGACGAAGGCTTCGACCCGCGGATCGACGGAGGCCTGGGTGCCGACCGGGCCGGAGATGGCGCAGGTCGCGATCTCGGCCCGCGCGGCGACCAGCCGGGTGCGGTTGCGCACGAACTCCGCGTAATGGCCGGCGAGCTTGAGGCCGAACGTCGTGGGCTCGGCATGGATGCCGTGGCTGCGGCCGATGGTCGGCGTCAGCTTGTGCTCGAAGGCGCGGCGCTCGAGCTGGATCAGCAGCGCGTCGATGTCCCCGATCAACAGGTCGGCGGCGCGGGTGAGCTGCACCGCGAATGCGGTGTCCAGCACGTCGGAGCTGGTCATGCCCTGGTGCATGAAGCGCGCTTCCGGGCCGATGCCTTCGCCCATGAAGGTCAGGAAGGCGATGACGTCGTGGCGGGTGACGCGTTCGATGGCGTCGATCGCCTCGACCTCGGCCGGGCCGATCGCGGCTGCCCGGGGGCCGCCCTTCTCGCGGATCGCGCGGGCGGCTTCGGCCGGGATGGTGCCGAGCTCGGCCATCGCCTCGGCGGCGAGGGCCTCGATCTCGAACCAGATGCGGAAGCGCTCGGCCGGCGACCAGATGGCGTCCATCTGCGGACGGGAATAGCGCGGGACCATGGCGCGGGCTCCGGGAGGTTCGGCCGGGGTGTCGCGCCAAAGGCGGGCGAAAGCAAGGGCCGCCACGAAGGCGTGGTACAGTCTCCGGGCCGGTGCCAGGGATGCGCGCTGGTCGGCTTAGGGTTGCGAAAAGATTGCTTCGTGTTTATGCCGCGCGACGAAGCCGCTATCGAGGATCCGCCATCATGCCCGATTGGGTATTCCCACTACTGCAAGTGCTCTTCATCGACATCGTGCTGGCGGGCGACAACGCGATCGTCGTCGGCATGGCCGCCGCCGGCCTGCCGAAGGAGCAGCGGCGGCAGGCGATCCTCTGGGGCATCGGTGCTGCCACGATCATGCGCATCGGCTTCGCGCTGGTCACCTCCCAGTTGCTGGCGATCGTGGGGCTGCTGCTCGTGGGCGGCCTGCTGCTGCTCTGGGTCTGCTGGAAGATGTACCGCGAGCTGCGTGGGGCGGCGCATGGCGACGGCCATGAGGACCTGGAGGCTGTGGAGGCGACGGCGCCGCGCAAGACGCTGCGCCAGGCGGTGACCCAGATCCTGCTCGCCGACGTGTCCATGAGCCTCGACAACGTGCTGGCCGTTGCCGGCGCGGCCAAGGACCATCCGTATATCCTGATCATCGGCCTCGCGATCTCGGTCGTGCTGATGGGCGTGGCGGCGACGCTGATCGCCAACCTGCTGTCGAAGCACCGCTGGATCGCCTGGGTCGGCCTGCTGATCATCCTCTATGTGGCGATCGAGATGATCATCAGCGGGTCCGTCGATGTGACCAAGCAGGTGTCGGAGAACTACTTCTTCCTGGCTGTGCCGCTCGGCTTCCTGGCGGTGCCTGGCGCCTTCCCATCCTGGCTCTGGCTGGGCGCGACCCTGGCGCAGCTCGTCATCTACACCGCGCTCGTGACCGTGGTGGCCGGGCTGGTTCGGGACGCCCAGCGCGGCCGCCCTGCCGAGGCAGAGCACTGACCGGGCGCTGGCATGTACGAAACATGACGGCCGTGTAGGACGCGGCCGTCATCGTTCACCTTTGACGCTTCACCGGTTCAGGGGCCTCGCCTAGCTTCCGTCGCATCTAGGGGAAAGGTCCATCGTCCGTGCTGCGCGGCGCTTGGCCCGATGCACGGAGTTCCCGATGGAATCCTTGATGGCCTCCATGGCCGATCTTCTGACGATCATGTGGTTGAACATTGTCCTCTCCGGGGACAATGCGGTGGTGATCGGTCTGGCCGCCGCCGGGCTTCCGGCGCATCAGCGCGGCCGCGCGGTGCTGTTCGGCGTGATCGCCGCGGCGGTGCTGCGCATCATCTTCTCGATCTTCGCGACTTATCTGCTGGCGCTCTGGTGGGTGGACATCCTGGGCGGCGCGGCCCTGCTCTACATCGCCTGGACCTTCTTCAGGGAGCTTCGCGCCGGCGGCCATGACGACGGGGAAGCCGGCGAGACGTCGGAGGTTTCCGAAAAGAGCATGGGCCAGGCGCTGTGGCAGATCGTCATTGCCGATGTGTCCATGAGCCTGGACAACGTGCTGGCGGTAGCCGCCGTGGCGCGGCAAAGCTTCACGCTGCTGGTGGTGGGCCTCTCCATCTCGATCGTGATGATGGGCCTGCTCGGCAACTTCCTCGCGGGGCTGCTGACACGCTACAAGATCATCGCCTATATCGGCGTGGCGCTGATCTTCTATATCGGCATCGAACTCTTCTGGGAGGGCCTCCTGCAAGCCAACGCCCATCTTTCGCTCGGTCTGCCCGTGCCGGCGCCGCATCCCGCCGGTCATTGATGCGGGTAGCGGCAGCGTTGATCGCGGCCCTCTCGCTGGCAGCCTGCGCCACCAGCGATGAGGGCGAGTCCCTGGCGCCCGGCAGCACGGCCGGGCGACCCAGTCTGAACGAGGCGGTGGCCCGGCTGCCCGGCGAGGCCGCCGGCCTCCAGCGCGCGGGCGTGTCGCTGTACGAGCAGCGCCAGCCCGGTTTCGGTGCCGGCGTGGACTACCAGGCGCCGAGCCGCGCCGCGGTGGCGACCGTCTACCTCTATGACCGGGGAGGGGGCGCGGTGCCGTCCGACCCCGCATCGCCCCAGGTCACCCAGGAATTTGCCCGCGTCATCGCGGAGGTGAGCAGTGGCGCCCAGCGCGGCGGACGCCGGCTGGTGGAGCGCGAGCGCTTCGAGCTGCCGGTGACTGGCGGGCGCGGGCTGCACTGCGTGCTGCTGGAGGGCATCGGCGGCGCCGCCCCGGTGCTGCGCCAGGTCTGCCTGGGCGGCGGCGGCGGGCGCTTCGTGCAGAGCCAGGTGACGATGGCGGCCCGCGAGCCGCCGCCGGCCGATGCCCGTGCCTTCGCCGTCGCCGTCACCCGCGCAGCGCGGCGGCCCAGCCAGGGCAGCTAGGGCATGTAGCGGACAGAAGGCTTGGCCAGGTCTCAGCGGCCGACCGCGTAGCCCTGCATCCCGCGTGGATTGGCGCCGGCGAAGATCTGCCCGTCCGCCTCCCGCCGCACGCCGGTAAGGCGGCCTTCGGACCAGTCGCCGCCCACATCGACCTCGTGCCCGCGGGCCCGCAGCGCCTCCGTAACGGCGGGGGCATAGCGCCCTTCGAGCACGAGCTTGCCAGGCCGGGCATGGCGCGGCCAGAAGCTCGACGGCCAATGCTCGCTATGGAAGGCCGGCAGGTCGATCGCCTGCTGGATGCCGAGGCGATGGTTCACCATGCGGGCGAGCATCAAGGGCGACCACTGGTCCTGCTGCTCCCCGCCTGGGGTGCCGAAGGCCATCCAGGGCTTGCCGTCCTTCAGTGCCATGGAGGGCGAGAGGGTGGTGCGCGGGCGCTTGCCGGGCTTCAGGCCGTTCGGCAGGTCCTCGTTCAGCCAGAACATCTGCCCGCGGGTGCCGAGGCAGAAGCCGAGTCCCGGGATCGCCGGGGAGGATTGCAGCCAGCCTGCCGACGGCGTGGCACTGACCATGTTGCCCCAGCGGTCGATCACGTCGACATGGCAGGTATCGGCACCGGAGACGCCAAGGCGGGAGACGGTCGGCTCGCCGACGCCGGGGGCGCGGGTCAGCAGCTCGGCGCGGGCGGCGGCCTCATGGTCCACCCAGGGCGTGGTCCCGCCGACGCTGCCGGGGCGGAGCTCCATCGAGGCGCTGTCGGTGACCAGCTTGCGGCGTTCCGCGTTGTAGGCCTCGGAGAGCAGGGTCTCGATCGGCACATCGACGAAGTCCGGGTCGCCATAGAAGGCCTCGCGGTCCGCGAAGGCGAGCTTGGCGCATTCGACGACGGTGTGGACCAGCTCCTCGCCGACCGGGTCCATGGCCGCGAGATCGAAGCCGGCGAGCAGCGCGAGCTGCTGGAGGAAGGCCGGGCCCTGACTCCAGGGACCGCATTTCAGGGCGGTATGGCCCTTGTAGTCGTAGCGCAGCGGCGCCTCGATCGGCGCGCTCCAGCGCGCCATGTCGTCGGCGGTGAGCAGGCCTGCGTGGCGCCGGCCGGAGGCGTCCAGCGCTTCGAAACTGTGGACGAATTTCTCCACCGCCTCGGCGACGAAGCCGCGGTACCAGGCATCGCGCGCCGCATCGATCTGCCGCTCCCGGCTGCCGCCGGCCGCCTCGGCCTCGCGCAGCACGCGCTCATAGGTGTCGGCGAGGGTGGGATTAGCGTAGAGGGCGCCGGCCTTCGGGCCGCCGTCGCGCAGCCAGATCGCAGCGGAGCTCCGCCACTCGCTCTCGAAGAGCGGCTTCACGGTGGCGACGGTCGCGACCACGCGGGGCACCATATGGGCGCCGTTGCGGGCATAGCCGATCGCGAATTCCAGCACGTTGCGCAGCGGCCAGGTGCCCCAGTCGCGCAGCATCACCGTCCAGGCCTCGAAGGCACCGGGTACGACGGCCGGCAGGAAGCCGGTGCCGGGGATCAGGTCGAGGCCGAGCCCGCCCTTGATCCTGGCGACGGTCGCTGCGCCGGGCGAGGGGCCCTGGCCGCAGATGACGCGCTGCACGCCCGCTTTCGCGTCATGGAGGATGATCGGGCAGTCGCCACCCGGGCCATTCAGGTGCGGCTCCACCATCTGCAGGGTGAAGCCGGCGGCGACCGCGGCATCGAAGGCATTGCCACCGCGCTCCAGCACCGCCATCCCGACCTGGGATGCGATCCAATGGGTGGATGCGACGGCCCCGAAGGTGCCGGCGATCTCGGGACGGGTGGTGAACATGGCTGGTCCTCGCGCCGCTTGCGGGGTAACGGGTCGTGCGCTACCGCGCACGCGGTACATCAAGCGTGCGCCGCTGCGCGCGGCGTATTGGGCGCGCGCAATCGCGCGCGCGTCAATCCGGGAGTTTCCGCAGATGCTGGTCGCGGTGGTCGGACCCTCCGGGGCGGGCAAGGACACGCTGATGGACGCGGCGCGGGCGCGGCTGGCCGATGACATGCGTTTCATCTTCGCCCGGCGCGTCATCACCCGCCCCGCCGATGCCGGCGGTGAGGCGCATGAGCCGGAGACCGAGGCCGGTTTCGCGGCAAGGCTGGCGGCGGGCGGCTTCGCCCTGCACTGGCGGGCGCATGGATTGCTCTACGGCATTCCGTGCAGCATCGAGGAGGATCTGGCGGCGCAGCGCGTGGTGATCGCGAATCTCTCCCGTGGCGTGCTGGCCGAGGCCGCCATGCGGTATCCGCTCAGGGTGCTGTTGATCACCGCGCCGATCGCGCTGCGGGCGGCGCGGCTGGCAGCCCGCGGCCGGGAGGATGCGGCGGATGTCGCGGCACGCCTGTCGCGAGAGGCGCCGCTGCCGGAAGGGCTCGATGTCGCGACGGTGATGAACGACGCGACGCCTGCGGAAGGCGCCGCGCGGGTTTTGGCCGAGCTCAGCCGCGCAGCGGAAGACGCCGGGCGATAGCGAACGGCGCGCCGGGTGCCGCCTGGGTGAAGAGGCAGAGCTCGCGTACCAGGCGCGGGCGTGCCGGGAGGTCGCCCAGGAATTCGGTGACGGCGGGCTCGATCACCGCGCGTTGCACGTCTGGCAAGCGGCCGGTGAGCGTGCCGTGGAACTGGAAGTCCTCGAAGACCAAGTGATAGCCCCAGCGGCCGAGATGCGCACGCTGGCGTTCGCTCAGCCGCTCCGGGCGGCGGCGGGCGATCTCCTCCGTGGTGAGCGGCGCGCGGTGCGGCTCCAGAGCCTGCACGCAGGCAGCCGCGAAGGCGTCGAGCGCCGGGCACGGCTCGCTCTCGATCAGCGCCAGGAAGCCGCGCAGGTTCTGCACCATGAGCGGCGGCAGGGTGAATGGGGTGGTCTCCGCCGCGAGCGCCTCCGACGTCGCGACCACCTGCTCCCAGGAGGTCGCGATTCGGAACGGCGCCTTCAGCGTCGCGTGGAAGCCATAGAGGCGCGGATCGGCTGTCGCTTCGACGATGCCGGGGACCTCCGGCTGCGCAATGGCGGCACCGGTCTCCGCATCGCGGCCGAGCCAGGCGGAAGCACGGGCATGCAGCGGGTCATCGAGCTCCGGGGCCCAGTAGAGCGCGACCCGCATCAGCCGACGCGCTCGCCCGCGACCCAGACGCCGCGCAGCGCCGGCAGCGCCTCGAAGGGCCTGAGCCGCACCAGGTCAGCCCGCAGGCCGGGTGCGATGCGGCCCCGGTCCTCCATGCGCGCCATCCGTGCGGGACGGTCGGTCACCAGCGCGATCGCCTCCGGCACCGGCAGGGTGCCGCGCGCCGCGAGCCCCCAGGCGGCTTCGATCATGGAACTCGGGACATAGTCGCTGGCGAAGGCGTCGACGCGGCCGGCCTCGACCAGCTCCGCGGCATTGACGTTGCCGCTATGGCTGCCGCCGCGGACGATGTTGGGGGCGCCGGCGATCACCTCCATGCCGTTCTCCTTGGCGGCCTTCGCCGCCGCATGGGTGACCGGGAACTCGCTGATCTTGATCCCGTCGGCGAGATTCTCGGCGATCGTCGCCTCGGTGTCGTCGTCATGGCTCGCGAGCGGCAGGTCGCGATGCGCGATGCGGGCCAGCATCCAGTCGCGTTGCGGGCGACGTAGCCGGTCACGGCGCTCCAGCAACTCGCCGACGCGCTTCTCGACCTCGGCATCGGTCATCCGGGTCTGGCGGACGCGCATCGCGCGGTAACGCACCAGGTCGCGGTACTGGCCGACGCCGGGGGAGTGGTCCATCAGGCTGGCCATGACGACGCGCGGGTGGTCGGCGACGCTGTCCAGCGCCTCCGGCATGTCGAGGGCTGGGATCTCGCAGCGCAGGTGCAGGTGGTGATCGGCCTTCAGCACGCCGGCATCGGCGAGGCGGTCGAGATCGCGGACGCCGTCGCGGAAGGTCTGGCCACGCTCGGTGTCGAAGCCGAGATCGCCGAGGCAGAGAGCATCGAGCACCGTGGTGACGCCGGCGGCGATGCATTGCGCGTCATGCGCGAGATAGGCGGAGACGCCCGGCCAGCGCGCATTGGAGCGCGGCAGCACCTGCCGTTCGAGATTGTCGGTGTGCAGGTCGACGAGGCCCGGGATGAGCAGGTCGCCCTCGCAATCGATGGCGCCGGTAGCGGCGCTGGGCCCCTCCGCGATCTCCACGATGCGGCCATCCGCGATGCGCAAGCTGCCGGAGACGACCGCATCGCGGGTGACGATGCGGGCATTGGTGAGGATGGTCTCTGACATCAGGCGGCGTCCGGAATGGGCTGCACGGTGAAGAGGCGGTCGGCCACGCGATCGCGCACCTCGGCATCATGAAAGATGCCGATGATGGCGGCGCCGCGCGCTTTGGCTTCATCGATGAGGGCCACCACGATGGCACGGTTCGCGGCATCGAGGCTAGCGGTCGGCTCGTCCAGCAGCAGCACCGGGTAGTCCGCCGCGAAGCCGCGCGCGAGGTTCACGCGCTGTTGCTCGCCGCCGGAGAAGGTCGCGGGCGGCAGGGCGTGCAGGCGCTCCGGCATGTTGAGGCGGAGCAGCAGGGCACGGGCATGGGCCTCGGCCTGCCCGCGCGCCACGCCGCGCGCGACCAGCGGCTCGGCGACGATCGCCAGCGAGGAGACGCGCGGGATGACGCGCAGGAATTGCGAGACATAGCCGATGCTCTCCCGCCGCGCCTCGATCACGAGGCGGGGAGGGGCGGTGGCGAGATCCATCTCCTCGCCGCGGTGACGGATCAGGATGCGGCCCGCGCCGGCGCCATAATTGCCGTAGAGGCAACGCATCAGGGTGGATTTGCCGGCACCGGAGGGGCCGGAGAGCGCGACGCATTCGCCGGGCGCCACCGCCAGGTCGACGCCACCCAGCACCGGGATGCGGGCCGCGTTTTGCAGATGCAGGGTGAAGCTCTTGGCCAGCCCCTCGGCCTTCAGCGCCCAGCTCATGCCGCGAGCACCGAGGAGACGAGGAGTTGCGTGTAGGGGTGTTGCGGATCGTCCAGCACGCGGTCGGTCAAGCCTTCCTCCACCACGCGCCCGTGACGCATGACGACGATGCGATGGGCGAGCAGCCGTGCCGCCGCAATATCGTGCGTGACGATGACGACCGAGAGGCCGAGGTCGCGCACCAGGCCGCGCAGCATGTCGAGCAGCTTGGCCTGCACCGAGACGTCGAGGCCGCCGGTCGGTTCGTCCATGAAGACGAGGCGCGGGCGGGTGACCAGGGTGCGCGCGATCTGCAGCCGCTGCTGCATGCCGCCCGAGAAGGTGCGGGGCAGGGCGTCGATGCGCGCCGGATCAATCTCGACGCGGGAGAGCCAGGCGAGGGCTTCGGCGCGGATATCGCCATAGTGACGGGCGCCATTGGCCATCAGCCGTTCACCGATATTGCCGCCGGCGGAGATCGCCATGCGCAGCCCGTCGCGCGGGTTCTGGTGGACGAAGCCCCAGTCGCTGCGCGAGAGGCGGCGCAGCGCCGCCTCGCTGAGGCTCCGGATATCGGCGCCATCATAGCGCACGGTACCGGCCTCGGCCGCCTGCTGGCCGGAAAGCACGCGCAGCAGCGTCGACTTGCCGGAGCCGGACTCGCCGACGATCGCCAGCACCTCCCCGGGCCAGACATCGATCGCGACGTCGTCCAGCGCACGGATGGCGCCGAAGCGGAGCGAGAGGCCGGATGCTTCGAGCAGCGGGGTCATGCCGCCTTCTCCCGCCGGGACTGGCAGTAATCGGTATCGGAGCAGACGAAGACGCGACCGCCCCGATCGTCGGTCACCACCTCGTCCAGATAGGAGCTGGTGCTGCCGCAGAGGGTGCAGGCATGCGGCGCGCGGATGGCGCGGAAGGGGTGGTCGTCGAAGTCGAGGCTCTTGACCGGCGTATAGGGCGGCACCGCGTAGATGCGCTTCTCGCGCCCGGCGCCGAAGAGCTGCAGTGCCGGCATGCGGTCCATCTTCGGATTGTCGAAGGCCGGGATCGGGGAGGGTGACATCAGGTAGCGCGCATTCACCATCACCGGGTAGTTGTAGGCGGTGCCGATGCGGCCGAGCCGCGCGATATCCTCATAGAGCCTGACCTGCATCAGCCCGTACTCTGCGAGCGCATGCATGCGGCGCGTCTCGGCGACGCGCGGCTCCAGCCGGAACAGCGGCTCCGGCATCGGCACCTGGTAGACCAGGATCTGGTCCTCGCGCAGTGCCCGCTCCGGGATGCGGTGGCGGGTCTGGATAATGCTCGCCTCCGCCGTGTGCTCGGTGGTGGCGACGCCGGCGACGCGGGCGAAGAAGCGGCGGATGGAGATGGCGTTGGTGGTGTCGTCGGCGCCCTGGTCGATGACCTTCAGCGTATCGTTGGGCCCGATGATGCTCGCCGTTACCTGGATGCCGCCGGTGCCCCAGCCATAGGGCAGCGGCATCTCCCGCGCGCCGAAGGGGATCTGGTGGCCGGGGATGGCCACGGCCTTCAGGATGGCGCGGCGGATCATCCGCTTCGTCGCCTCGTCCAGATAGGCGAAGTTGTATCCCTGTTCCATCACTCGGCGGCCTGCTTCAGCGCGCCCATCGCATCTGCGCGCATGGCGCGGATATTCTCGAGCTCGCTCTGGAAATCGACGTAGTGCGGCAGCTTCAGGTGCTCGACGAAGCCCGTCGCCTCCACATTATCGGAATGGTAGAGAACGAATTCGGCATCCTGCGCCGGCGCGGTGACCTCCTCGCCGAGCTCCTCGGCGCGGAGCGCCCGGTCGACGAGCGCCATCGCCATCGCCTTGCGCTCGCCATGACCGAAGACCAGGCCGTAGCCGCGGGTGAATTGCGGCGGCTCGGTCAGGCTGCCCTTGAACTGGTTCACCATCTGGCATTCGGTGACGTCGATCTCGCCGATCGCGATGGGGAAGCCGAGCTCGGGCGGGGTGAACTCCACCGTCACGCGACCCTGGCGGATCTCGCCGACGAAGGGATGCGCATTGCCGTAGCCGCGCTGCGTGGAATAGCCGAGGCCGAGCAAGAAGCCCTCGTCGCCGCGCGCCAGGTTCTGCAGCCGGGCGCTGCGGTCGGCGGGGAAGGTGAGCGGGTCGCGGGTCAGGTCTGTAGGCTCGGCTTCCCCTTGTGGCTCGCGCTGCATCAGACCTTCGCGCGCCAGCAGCTCGGCGACGCGGGGCACCACCGCGGTATCGGCCTCGCGCTCCGGCACCGTGGCCGGCGGCGCGCCTTCGGCGGCGAGCGCGAAGTCGAGCAGGCGATGCGTATAGTCGAAGGTCGGCCCCAGCACCTGGCCGCCAGGCAGGTCCTTGTAGGTGGCGCTGATGCGCCGTGCGATGCGCATGCCGCCGGTGTCGAGTGGTTCGGCAGCGCCGAAACGCGCCAGCGTGGTGCGATAGGCGCGCAGCAGGAAGGCGGCCTCGATCGCATCGCCCCGCGCCTGTTTCAGCGCCAGCGCGGCGAGACCGCGGTCATAGCAGCTCCCTTCCGCCATCACGCGATCGACCGCCAGCGTCATCTGCTGCGCGATCTGATCGAGGGTGAGCTCCGGCAGGGCCGGATCACCACGCCGCTCGGCGGCGAGCCAGCCATGCGCGGCGTCGATCGCCGCCTCGCCGCCTTTGACCGCGACATACATGGCTCAGCCCTCCTCGATCTGGACGGTGCGCGGCAGCGCCGCAAGGCGCGTGCCGGCGCAGAGAATCACATCGACGCCGCAGGGGAAGAGCGGGCGCTGCGCCCGCCATTGCGCGAGAAAATCCGTCGGTGCGCCGATGACGTGCAGATGATGCGCATGCTCGATGCCGGGGCCGGTGAGGCGCCAGCCGCTGCCGAGCTTGTCAGCGTACGCGGCCGATTCAGACCTCCGGGCCTCCGGCCCTCCGTCCATCGGGCGCTCCAGCGCCTGGACCTGCAGGATCAGGGTGGCGGCGAACTGCGGCTCCTCCTCGGAGCCGGGGTCGAGCGCATCGAGGGCCGGCGCTGCGCCGGTTGCCAGCACGAAGCGGGCCGCGAGCGGCGTGGACGCGATGGGGCATCCGGCATGGAAGCCGAGCCAGGCGACGACACGGTCACCGGCATCGCTCCAGACCGGCGTGTCGGCATCGGCGAGGGTCAGCAGCACGGCGGCGGCGGCCGGCATCAACGGCACCGGTGCTTCGGGCAGGCGGTCGATGGCGACGATGCGGCCGGGGCGGCTCATCGCCTCCAGCACGGCGCGAAAGGCGGATTGCGCATCGAGGACGGGGTCCGCGAAGCCGGGAAGCAGGTCGTTCATCGCATCGTCGCCATGGCCAGGAAATCGACCCGCGTCGCGGCGGCGCGGCGCGCGTGCTCGGCGGCACGGGCGGCCTGGGCCGCGGCCAGCGGCGCGATCACCGCTTCGTGCAGCGCGTCGTGCCGTGCCGGATCCTGCAGCAGCGCGTCGAGCAGCGCCGCGAGCTCCGCCTGGCGCGCGTCGCGGCCGGCGACATAGGCGTGGCCGACGAGCCCGTCCTCGGTGCGGAGCGTGCAGCGGGTGATGGTCATCTCGCCGAGGTTGAAGGCGGCGCCATCGCCGCCGGCGCGGCCGCGCAGCATGACGAGGCCGGTCTCCGGTCCGCGCAGGCGGCGATACCCGGGCAAGGCATGCCCGGCCAGGCGGTCCTCGATGGCATCGGCGCCGGCATGCGCCAGTACGCCCATCCATCGCCGTCTCGCTTCGGGTTCGGATCGTTGCGCCGTCTGCGGCATCGCCTGCTGTCCTGACTAAACGTCTAGACGACTAGAGGCCTGACAGGCTATCGGTCAAGTCCTCGGTTGCCACGAAGCGGACTGTCCATGGTTGAAGTTTCGATGACAGAGCATGACAGCGCCCCGATCGCAGGGCTGGATCGCGGCCAGGGCGTGGCGCTCTGGCGCCAGATCGCCGGCGCCATCGAGCAGGAGATCGCCCAGGGCCTGCGCGTCCCTGGCGCGCGATTGCCGACGGAGGCGGAATTCACCGCGCGCTTCGGCGTCAACCGCCACACCGTGCGGCGGGCGATGGAATCCCTCGAAGGGCGTGGGTTGATCCGCATCGAGCAGGGGCGCGGCAGCTTCGTCGCCGAGGATGTTCTGGACTATCCGCTCGGCAGCCGCACCCGCTTCTCCGAGAATATCCGGCGCCAGAACAAGGAACCGCAGGGCCGCATCATCCGCATCCTGACCATCGAGGCGGAAGGGGCGGTCGCGTCGGCATTGGGGGTGCGGCGCGGACGGCCGGTACTGCGGGTGGACCGGCTCGGCATGGCCGACAGCACGCCGATCACCATCGGGTCGCATCACTTCCCGCTGCCGCGTTTCCAGGCGATGCCGGCGATGCTGGCGGAGCAGGCCTCCATCAGCGTGGCGCTCGCTGCCTGCGGTGTGCCGGATTACCGCCGTCGCAGCACCCGCATCACCGCCCGCATGCCGACGGCGGAGGAGGCGGCGCTGCTGCAGCAGGCGCGCATCCGTCCGGTGATCGTCTCGGAAGCGCTGAACTGCGACCCGGATGGGCGGCCGGTCGATTTCACATGGGCGCGCTATGCCTCGGGCCGCGTGCAGATCCTGGTGGAGGGTGAATGAATGGCGTGGCTGATCGAGGGGGGCGCGGTGCTGCGCGGCACCGTGTTGGAGCAGGGCGACGTCGCCCTGCTCGAAGGGGCGATCGCCGCGGCGGCGCCGGGGGCGCGGCGGATCGATGCACGTGGGCTGCTGGTGATGCCGGGCCTGGTCGACATCCATGGCGATGCGCATGAGCGGCAATTGCAGCCGCGCCCTGGCATCGGCTTCGACGCAAAGCTAGCGTTGCGCGATTCCGCGGCACAGATCCTGGCCTCCGGCGTCACCACCGCCTGCCTCGGCGTGACCCTCTCCTGGGAGCCGGGGCTGCGCTCCATCGAGGCATGGCGCGGGCTGCGCGCGGCACTGGCGGAAGGCGTTTCCGGCCCCGACCTGCGGGTGCATCTGCGTTTCGAGGCGGACAACCTGGACGCCCTGGACGAAGCGCTGGAGGACATCGCCGGCGGCCGCGTGCACGTGCTCGGCTTCAACGACCACACGCCGGCGATCCTGAAGAAGCTCGGAAACGACAAGGAGGCCTCGAAGTATGCGGGCCGCGCCGGCATGGCACTCGATGCCTTCCGGGAACTCGCGGCGCGCGTCGCGGCAAGGCGCGGCGAGGTGCCGGCGGCCCGGGCGCGGATGGCGGCTGCGGCACGCGCGGCCGGCGTGCCGATGCTGAGTCATGACGACACGACGCTCGAGGAGCGTGCGACCTTCCGTGCCCTCGGCGCTGACATCTGCGAGTTCCCGACCACCGAGGCGGTGGCCGAGGCGGCGCGGGACGCACGGGAGCCGGTGGTGATGGGGGCACCCAACGTGGTGCGCGGCGGCAGCCATATCGGCTGGGCCTCGGCGGCGCCGCTCGCCGAACGCGGCATCGTGACGGTGCTCGCCTCCGACTACTACTGGCCGGCGATGCTGGAGGCGGCCTTCGTGCTGGCCGGCCGCGGTGCTCTCTCGATCGGCGAGGCCTGGGCGCTGGTCTCGGGGAATCCGGCGGCGGCGCTCGGCCTGGCCGATCGCGGCCGCATCGCCGATGGCTTGCGCGGCGACATCCTGCTGGTGGATGCCGGACGGCGCGCCCCGGTCGCGACCTTCGTCGCCGGGGAGCTTGCCTGGATCAGCGCGGAAGGCGCGGCCCGCCTCGATTGATTCGGGTACGCGGCCTGGACCCGGAACCCTCCCGGGGCCATTAGGAAAGGGCATCCAAACTCGGCGCAGAAAGGCAGGGCCATGGGCAGCGACGACACGAAAGCACGCATCGAGGCGATCCTGCCCGATCTGCTGGCGGTGCGGCGGGACATCCACGCCCACCCTGAGCTGGGTTTCGAGGAGACGCGGACCGCCGCACTGGTGGCCGAGAAGCTGCGGAGCTGGGGCATCGAGACCACCGAAGGCGTCGGCCGGACGGGCGTCGTCGGCACGGTCCGCGGCACGCGGCCGGGGCAGGGGGCGATCGGGCTGCGCTGCGACATGGATTGCCTGGCGCTGACCGAGACGACCGGCCTGCCCTATGCCTCGACCACGACCGGCCGCATGCATGCCTGCGGCCATGACGGCCATACCACGATGCTGCTCGGCGCCGCGCGGCTGCTGGCCGAGCGGCGGGATTTCGCCGGCACCGTCCATCTGATTTTCCAGCCGGCCGAGGAAGGGCGCGGCGGCGCGGTCGCGATGCTGGAGGATGGGTTGTTCGACCGCTTCCCCTGCGATGCGGTCTACGGAATGCACAACATGCCGGGCGTGCCGGTCGGCCAGTTCGCCATTCGCAAGGGGCCGCTGATGGCGGCATCGGGGCGCTTTACGGTCACCTTCCGCGGCACCGGCGGGCACGGCGGCAACTCCGCGCATCTCGCGACGGATGTGATGGTGTCGCAGGCGATGTATGTGCAGGCGCTGCAGACCATCGTCAGCCGCAACGTGCCGGCCCTGGAATCGGCGGTCATCAGCCTGGGCCACATCGCCGCCGGCTCGCCGGAGGCGCTGAACGTCATGCCGTCGGAGCTGGTCCTCGGCGGCACCATGCGCGCCTTCAACACCGGGATGCAGGACTTGCTGGAGCGGCGGATGACCGAGCTCGCGCATCTCTGCGCGGCGGCGGCGGGAACCACCGCCGAGGTCATGACGCGTTGGGGCACCATCCCGATGATCAATGCGGAACGCGAGACGGATGTGTCGGCCGCTGCGGCGAAGGACATGGTCGGTGCGGTGGTGGACGAGGCGGTCGCGCCGGTGACCGGCGGCGAGGATTTCTCCTTCATGGTGCAGCGCAAGCCCGGTGCGATGATCTTCCTCGGCAACGGCGTCGGCGCGGACTCGCATGCGCTGCACACGCCGAAATACGATTTCAACGACGCGGCGCTGCCCTTCGGCGTGGCCTGGTGGCTAGGGGTGGTGCGGCAGGAGCTTGGGGCCTGACCGATCCCTGGGGGCGCCTCGCCTGACCTGGTACGGCGCGATCGGGCCGGCATCTGTGAATTTTCCTCAACCCAGGCTGAGTTCTTCTGCTTTGACCCCAGGGGCTTTCGGCGCCGAGGCTTCCGGTACCGGAGCGCGGGGTGATGGGCCCGGCGCAGGAGCGGTGGAGGTGATCATGGCCGCAACCCCCGTGACCCCGAGCGAGATCCCCGTGCTCGACCTCGGCCCCTTCCTTGCCTGGGAGGAGGGCGCGCTGGAGCGGACGGCGGCCGAGCTCCGCCACATCTGCGAGACGATCGGCTTTCTCTACATCGCCAATCACGGCGTGCCGCGCGCCCTGGTCGATGCGACCTTCGCGGAGGCGGCACGCTTCCACGCCCAGCCTGTCGAAGCCAAGCTCGCGGTGAAGGTCGATGCCCAGATGCAGGGCTATCTGCCGATGCGCGGCAGCACGACGCGCACCTTCGATCCCAAGGCCGACAATAAGCCGAACGAGAACGAGGCCTTCTTCGTCAAGCGCGAGGGTATGCCCGGCATCGCCAATCGCTGGCCGGAGGATCTGCCGGGCTTCCGGGAGACGACGCTCCGCTACTACACCGCACTGGAATTCCTGGCTCGGCGCATGCTGCCGCTCTATGCCCGGGCGCTCGGGCTGCCGGCGAACTACTTCGACGCGAAATGCGACGAGCCGCTGAGCTCGCTCCGCCTCAGCCATTACCCGCCGGTTGCGGCCTATGCCGAGAACGAGTTCGGCATCGCGCCGCACACGGATTCCACCTTCATCACCCTGCTGGCGCAGAACGAGATCCCGGGGCTGCAGATCCGCCGCCAGGACGGGAGCTGGATGGATGCGCCAGTGATCGAGGACACCTTCATCGTCAACACCGGCGACGTGCTGAACCGCTGGACCAATGGGCGTTTCCTGTCGACGCCGCACCGCGCCTTCAACACCTCCGCCCGGCCGCGCTACGCGATTCCCTATTTCTTCCATCCGAACGCAGAGACGCTGATCGACTGCCTGCCGGGCTGCGAGGTCGCCGGTGAGGCGCCGCGCTTCCCGGCCATGACCATGGCGGAATACATGGCGTGGTTCCGTGGCAGGAACTACGCTCATCTCCGCAAGGATCTGCCGGCCGCCGCCCAATAGGCGCGGCCGCACCCGGCGCCTTCCGCGCCCAAGCACAAGCGCCAACGACACGGCCATCGGCAATGGAACGATCGATGGAGAGCCTCATGATCTTGCGCCGCCTGGCCTGCGCGCTCGCACTCGCCACCGTGCTGCTGCCCGCCGTCCTGGCGGGCGCGCGGGCGCAGGACCGGGTACTGCGCGTCTCGCTGAATACCGAGATCCAGGTGCTTGATCCCATCGTCACCACGATCAACGCGACGCGCGTCTTCGCCTATCTGGTCTATGACATGCTCTTCGCGATCGACGCGGACGGCAACTACCAGCCGCAGATGATCGAGCGCTATGAGGTCAGCGAGGACCGTCTGACCTACACCTTCCGCCTGCGGGAGGGGCTGGAGTGGAGCGATGGCCAGCCGGTGACGGCGGAGGACTGCATCGCCTCCATCCGCCGCTGGGCGCAGCGCGAGGCGCTCGGCGTGCAGATCATGCGTCAGGCCGAGGGTCTCCGGGTCATCGATGCGCGGACCTTCGAGCTGAAGCTGCGCGAGCCCTATGCCTATGTGATCGAGGCGCTCGGCAAGCCGGGCAATGTCATCCCGGTGATGATGCCGGCGCGGCTCGCCAATCTCCCCGCCAATGCGGCGGTGCCGGAGGTCGTCGGTTCCGGTCCCTTCCTCTTCGACCGTGCCGGCTGGCGCCCAGGCGAGCGCGCCGTCTTCCTGCGCAACCCGCGCTACCGCCCGCGCGCCGAGCCCGCCTCCGGCCTCGCCGGCGGCAAGGTCGTGCGTTTCGACCGGGTCGAGGCCATCAGCATGCCCGACCAGTCGACGCGGGTCGCGGCGCTGCAGACCGGGGAGGTGGACTTCCTCGAGATCATCGCGTCCGACTTCATCACGCCGATGCGGCGCAACCGCAACATCGTCATCGGTGAGCCGCGCGGCGCCGGCCAGATCATGTCGATCGTCAACCTGAACCACGCGCAGCCGCCCTTCAACAATGTGCTGATCCGCCGCGCGGCGCAGTTGGCGATCAACCAGGCGGAGGTGATGGCAGCGCTCGGCCTGCCGCCCGGCCTCTCGATGGAGCGGTGCGAAGCCCTCTACATGTGCGACACGCCCGGCCAGAGCGATGCCGGCACGGAGATCTTCCGCGGCGCAGGGCCGGAGCGTGCCCGGGCGCTGTTGCGGCAGGCGGGCTACAATGGCGAACCCGTCGTGCTACTGCATTCCGAAAGCTCGGCGCTGTTGAATGCGACCAGCCTCGTCATCGCGGACCAGCTCCGCCGCGCCGGCTTCACTGTGGATGTGCGCACCTCCGACTACGCGACGGTCGCGCAGCGGCGCCTGAGCCGGGAGCCGGTGGAGCGCGGCGGCTGGGGCGCGGTCCCGATTGTCTGGAACGGCATCGACCTGGTGAACCCGCTCGCCAATCCCGGCGTCGCCTACAATTGCGCGCCGCATTATCCAGGCTGGTATTGCGATCCGCGTCAGACGGAGCTGCTGCGTAACCTGGCCCTGGCGCGTACGCCGGAGCAGCGGCGCGGGCTCGCCGACCAGTTGCAGGCTGCCTTCCATGACAATGTGAACTACCTGCTGGGCGGGCAGTTCTCGGCGCCGGCGGCCTGGCGCGCCGATCTGGTGGGCGTGGTGCCCTTTCCGATCCCGGTCTTCTGGAACATGTCGCGGCGCTAGAGCATGACGCGCTCGCAAGGGCGCACGCACCATGCTCCAGCCCTCTGTTTGATCGCGTGATTCAGACTTCTCGGCCAACGGCCTCAAGTCATCACGCTCCAATCAGCGGGGCGTTTGACTCTCCGCCAGCAGCCAGTCCCGGAACAGCAGAGTAGCGCGTTGCCGCTCCGGGGCGGGCGTCGCATAGACCAGCCAGTCCGGCTCATCCGTCAGCGCCACGTCGAACAGTGCGATCAGCCGTCCCGCGCGCAGGTCCTCGCTGATCAGATTGGCGAAGAACAGCATCACCCCCATGCCGGACAGCGCCGCGATATAACCGAGGTTCAGGTCGTCGAACTTGATGCCGCGGCTGGCGTCGATCTCCGGCACCTTCGCCAGCCGCAGCCAGCTCCGCCAATCCCCCTTGCGCTGGCGGGAATGGATCAGGCGATCCGGGTCGAGCTGGCGCGGGTGGGTGAGGGGCGGGTGCCCGGCGAGGAAGCCCGGGCTGCACACCGGTACCAGCCTTCCATCGAAGAGCCGCGCCGGCGCCTCCTTGGCGAGCGGCGCCGGACCATGGGTGATGGCCAGGTCGAAGCGTCGCGGATGCAGGGCAGGTGGCGGCCCGATCGGGTTGGCGATGTCGACGGCGATCGAGGGATGGGATGCCGCGAAGCGCGGCAGGCGCGGCACCAGCCAGCGCATGGCGAAATTGGTGGACGCGTAGACACGTAGCGTCGTGGGGTCGCTGGCCGCGAAGAGGATGCGGGTGTCGTCCTCGATCCGGCGGAACGCCTCGCCGACCGAGCGCAGATAGGCGAGGCCCTGCGGCGTCAGCACCACTTCCCGGTGCTGCCGGTCAAAGAGGCGGGTGCCGAGGAATTCCTCCAATTGCCGGATCTGGTGGGAGATGGCGCCCGGCGTGACGCCGAGCTCCTCGGCGGCGGCGGTGAAGCTCAGGCGGCGGCCCGCCGCCTCGAAGGCGCGAAGACCACGGAGCGGCGGCAGGCGGGATGCGATCGGCGGATCCTCGCGTGGGGATGATTGCGGTGAGTATGGGCCATCATGGACGCGCGTCCATGCCGAATGCGCGGTGCGCCGGAGGCGCTCTTGACATCCCGCGTCCGGAGGATCAATTCCGCGCCGCCCCGACGCGCCGCCAGGCCGCCGAGGCAACCCAAGGACAACCCCGACCCCATGCCAAGCGACAGTAGTCGACAATATCTGCCGCCGAGGGCGCCCGGCCGGGCCTGATCTCCAGGCTCACCCGTGGCGGCCGAAGCGGCTGAACACGAGGTGAGCCATGGTCTTCCTCTTCGAGGACACCAGGGGCGCCCGTCCACGCCTGCGCTTCCTGCGCAGCGGCGGCGCGCTCTCCTGGGCGGATGTATTCGCGTTCCTGCTGCTCGCCGCGGCGGCCGTGCTGGTCGTCCATGGCGCCGGGCAGATGAGCCAGCCGCTCGCGCAGCTCGACGTGGCGCCGGTCGTGCTCGATCCCGCCAACCTGCCCGAATACGCGCTGCGCACGACGCTCCGGATGTTCGCCGCCCTTGCGGCGTCGCTGGTGTTCACTTTCACCGTGGCAATGCTGGCGGCCCGCAGCCGCAAGGCCGAGATGGTCATCATCCCCGCGCTCGACATCCTGCAATCGGTGCCGGTGCTGGGGTTCCTGACTTTCACCGTGACCTTCTTCATGGGGCTGTTTCCGGGGCGGCAGCTCGGTGCCGAATGCGCCGCGATCTTCGCGATCTTCACCAGCCAGGCCTGGAACATGGCCTTCAGCTTCTACCAGTCGCTGCGGACCCTGCCGAAGGACCTGACGGAGGTCAGTCGGCAATTCGGCTTTTCGCCCTGGCTCCGCTTCGTGCGGCTGGAAGTGCCCTTCGCGACGCCGGGCCTCGTTTGGAACATCATGATGTCGATGTCCGGCGGCTGGTTCTTCGTGGTCGCGTCGGAGGCGATCACGGTCGGCGACACCACGGTCGCCCTGCCGGGCATCGGCTCCTGGCTGGCGCTTGCCATCGCGCAGCGGGACGTGGCGGCCGTCGGTTGGGCTGTCGCTGCCATGGCCGTCGTCATCGCGCTCTACGACCAGCTCGTCTTCCGTCCGGTCGTCGCCTGGGCGGACAAGTTCCGCTTCGAGCAGACCGCGTCGCAGCAGCGTCCCCGCTCCTGGCTCTATGATTTGGTGCGGCGGACGCGGCTGGTGCGCCGGCTGCTGGCGCCCTTCGGCTGGCCGCTGCGGTGGCTGGCGGCGATCCCCCGGCCGCATCTGCCGCCCCTCCCGAGGCTCCGGATCAGCGCCGCCACCGGGCGCCTGCTCGACCGGTTATGGCTTGGGGTGGTCATCCTCGCCGTCGCATGGGCGGTGTGGCTGGTCGCCGGCTTCATCGCCACCAGTCTGCACTGGAGCGATGTGCTCGCCGCCTTCGGGTTCGGGCTGGCGACCCTGGCGCGGGTGGTCGTCCTGATCGCGGTCGCCAGCCTCATCTGGGTGCCGATCGGGATGTGGATCGGGCTGCGGCCTGCCTGGGCCGGGCGGGTGCAACCGCTCGCCCAGTTCCTGGCGGCCTTCCCGGCCAATGTGCTGTTCCCCTTCGCGGTGACGGCGATCGTCGTCTGGCGCCTGGATCCGGATATCTGGCTGTCGCCGCTGATGGTGCTCGGCACCCAGTGGTACATCCTCTTCAACGTCATCGCCGGCGCCGGCGCCATCCCCACCGACATGCGGGAAGCGGCCAGCATCTATGGCATCCGTGGCTGGCAATGGTGGCGCCAGCTCGGGTTGCCGGGGATCTTCCCCTACTACGTGACCGGCGCGCTGACCGCCTCCGGCGGCTCCTGGAACGCCAGCATTGTCGCGGAGGCGGTGTCCTGGGGCGACCGGCATGTGGAAGCGGCCGGCCTCGGCGCCTTCATCGCGCGGGCGACGAAAGCGGGGGATTTCCCGCGCGTCGCCCTCGGCATCGCCGTGATGTCGATCTTCGTCATCGCCTTCAACCGCATCCTCTGGCGCCCGCTCTACGGCTTCGCCGAGCGCCGCCTTCGCATTGATTAAGCCCTCAGACGCCGGGCGGCCGGCATCCGCCGGCCTTGGCTTCGCGGCACTAGCCGCGGCGCCCATTCGGGCGCTCGGCACGAGCGAAGTGCTCGTGCCGTTGTTTATGAGAGGAGTTCCGCCATGACCCTCGTCCAGGACCGCAGCCTCGTCGATCTGCGCGGCGTCCGTCACGCTTATGGCAAGCCCGGCGGCGCCGAGCTGCTGGTGCTCGACAATGTCGACCTGACCCTGAAGGAGAAGGAGGTCGTCGGTCTGCTCGGCCGCTCCGGTTCCGGCAAGTCGACGTTGCTCCGCACCATCGCCGGGCTGATCGCGCCCGGCAGCGGCGCCGTCGTCTTTCCGGAGAAGGCGGACGGCAGCCGCGCGACGGTCAGCATGGTGTTCCAGAGCTTCGCGCTGTTTCCCTGGCTGACCGTGCTGCAGAATGTCGAGGTCGGGCTGGAGGCCAAGCGGGTGGCGCCGGAGGAGCGGCGCCGGCGCGCGCTGGCGGCGATCGACCTGATCGGGCTCGACGGCTTCGAGAGCGCCTATCCGAAGGAGCTGTCGGGCGGCATGCGCCAGCGCGTCGGCTTGGCGCGCGCCCTGGTCGTCGATCCCGACATCCTGCTGATGGACGAGCCTTTCTCGGCGCTCGACGTGCTCACCGCGGAGACGCTGCGCACCGATCTCCTCGATCTCTGGATCGAAGGGCGGATGCCGATCAGCTCCATCCTGATGGTGACCCACAACATCGAGGAGGCGGTGCTGATGTGCGACCGCATCCTGGTCTTCTCCTCCAATCCCGGCCGCGTGGCCGCCGAGATCAAGGTCGACCTGCCGCGGCCGCGCGACCGGCAGGATCCGGGCTTCCGGATGCTGGTCGAGGACATCTATGTCCGGATGACCGAGCGCGGGGCGCCCGGCCAGCCGCGCGAGGGGCTTTTCGCGGGGACGGGGATCGGCATGCCGCTGCCGCGCGTCTCGACCAACACCATGGCCGGGCTGATGGAGGCGGTGGCGGGCGGGCCGCATGACGGCAAGGCCGATCTGCCGCAGCTCGCCCACGACCTGCATTACGAGGCGGACGACCTGTTCCCGGTCGCCGAGCTGCTGCAACTGCTGCGCTTCGCCGATCTCGCGGGCGGCGACCTCAGCCTGCTGCCCGCCGGGCGGCGCTATGCCGAGGCCGAGGTGGATGCACGCAAGCAGCTTTTTGCGCAGCACCTGCTGGCGCATGTGCCGCTGGCTGCGCATATCCGCCGCGTGTTGGACGACCGCGCTTCCCACATGGCGCCGGCACGTCGCTTCCGCGACGAGCTGGAGGACTTCATGTCCGAGGAGTACGCGGCGCAGACGCTGAAATCGGTCATCCAATGGGGACGCTACGCCGAGATCTTCGCCTATGACGAGGATGCCGACCTCTTCAGCCTCGACAATCCCGCCTGACCGGGCTGGCGCTCGTGCCTACCGGGCGTCGCCGCCCGCACCGGCATAGCTGCAGGCCTCGCCTTCGGAATCGCGGTGCACCGTCACCTTGCTGAGGCCCGGGCAACGATCGGCGAGCCGGCGCCAGATCCAGACGGAGAGATTCTCCAGCGTCGCCGGCCCAAGATCCGGGACCTCATCCAGGAAGCGGTGGTCGAGGCCGTCGCGAACCTCCTCCATGGCGCGCCGGAACAGGCCGAGATCGACGACCATGCCGCTCTCCGGATCGGCGTGACCGCGGATCGTGACCTCGGCGCGGTAGGAATGGCCGTGGATGCGGCGGCTGGGCTCCGCCTCGATACGCCGCGCGAGAGTATGCGCCGCCTCGAAGCGGAACTGCTTGGTGAGCTCGAACATCAGGGGATTCCCAGGAGCTTGTGCGTCTGCAGGCTGAGCCGCCAGCGCGGATGCTCCAGACAATAGGCGACGGCCGCCGCGGTATTCGCCTCGCGCGCCGGGCCGTCCATCGGCTGCAGCAGCAGGGCATCGAAATCCATCGCCTCGAAGCGGGCGGGATTGGTGCCGTGCTGCGGGAAGACCAGCTTGAGCTCATCGCCCTTCGTCACCGCCAGCGTGCTGCCGGATTTCGGGCTGACGCAGATCCAGTCGAGCCCCGGCGGTGGCGGGATGGTGCCGTTGGTCTCGACGGCCACCTCGAAGGCTTCGGCATGCAGGGCTGCGATCAGCGCCGCGTCCACCTGCAGCAGCGGTTCGCCGCCGGTCAGGACGACCAGGCGCTGGCCTGCGGCGCCGCCGCGCCAGGTCGCTGCGATCGCCTGCGCAAGGTCGGATGCCGTCGCGAAGCGCCCGCCGCCGAGGCCGTCGGTACCGACGAAGTCGGTATCGCAGAAGCTGCAGACGGCGCTCGCGCGATCGGCCTCGCGGCCCGACCAGAGATTGCAGCCGGCGAAGCGACAGAAGACGGCGGCGCGGCCCGCGTTCCGGCCTTCGCCCTGCAGGGTGTAGAAGATTTCCTTCGCCGCGTAGGCCATGTGGCCTTACCCCGCCATCCGTCTCGACGCGACGCGATACAGGCCGCCGGCCGCTTCGTCACGCCGCCCCGGTATCGCGGATGAGCAGCGTCCCGCTGGCGTGGCGCGGCCGCGCGCGGGCGCGAGCCATGCAATGTGGAGGATGTGGGACCGGCGGCGCGCCGCCTCGAAGGCGAAGCGGTGCGGGGAAGGGGCGGGCGCGCGGGCCAAGGCAAGGTCTTCGATCGGAAGGGGCATACGACGGGGTTGTCGGCCGCCCCGATCCTAGCGTCTCCGCCTTGGCCGGGAACCCATGCGGGCGCAACCCGCCGATGCCGACAGGGCGGGAGGGCCGCCGCGACCGGCAGTCGACGGGAAGCTGAATCTGTCCTGCGGTCAGAGCGCAGAGGGCACTTGGTGATGCGCCACGGAGGTTTCGTCCAGAAATTCGCCCAATGCTCTTTGGGTGATATTGACCGAATTGCTTCTACCAAGGCGTGCATCGAGGGATAATGTATTGTGGTGCAATCGCAATAAACAACCCGTGATTGCAGATTCTTTGTGCAGGGTTTTCGCGAGCCGGCCCTTCCCGTCGCGTTTTGCCACACCAGCCGGCGCCTTATCCCATGTCGCCATCGGCAGGAAGCGCCCTGAAATTGCCAAATATGCCTGAGGAAGGTGCAGCGCGGAGCGGGGCCGCTGATCGCGATATCTGGAGTTGTAACCGCTGGGCCAAAGCAACGTGATGGCGCAGTCTTGTGATGACCATAAAATTACCGATAATCCAAAATAGCGAGAATCTCTGCTGCGGTGCTCGGATTTCGAGGCACCTTGAGCTTAACCAAGACGTGAAGCTCAGCTCGATTGCGCATTGCAGCAAAGATAGGTAGCCGTAAGTGCGGCACGTGAGAGGTGTGAAAACGGTCATGGCAACAATCGGTGGTGGTGGCGCTGAAGTCACCATTTCTCCACCCCCGGCGACGGGGGACGGCAACGTCCAGGCTTTCAACCACGCGATCTCCGAGATCCAAGGGGCCATCGATGGCGGGGCGCGGGTCGAAGTTTATGACCCGCTGAATCCGCCCTCGGCATCGGAAGGGCAGGCGCGCGCGGCCAATCAGCCCTTCGTCCTGCTGGTCGACAAGGAGACCCTCGACGCCAGCGGGGCGGTTCCGGTGATCAATGTCCCGCAGGGCGTGGATTACCTGGTGATCGAGGACGGTGTCAGCGTCCCGGTCACCGTCCAGGGTTCCGAGGACTCGCCGGTCACGGTGGTCGGCGGCACCGGCAACGGGACCTACTTCGTGAATGGTCCGAGCACGCTGATCGATACCGGCGGCACGAACTTCGCGATCCTGAACGATACCGTCGGTTCCGAAGTCCGCTTCGGCGACGGCAATGACACGATCATCGCCGGCAGCGGCGATGACACGGTGGTCGCCGGCCGCGGCGACGACCTGACCTTCCTGGGTGCGGGCAACGACAGCGCCTTCGTCCAGGGGAATGACACGATCTTCACCGGAAGCGGCAACGACACGGTCAGCGTCGATTTCGGGAATGTCTTCGTCACCAACGGCTCCGGTAACCTGACCTTCATTAACGGGCAGGACGCCAGCACCGTTCTCGGGGGCTCCGGCAGCACCACGATCTTCGGTGGTGCGGGTGGCGGCCTCTATGTCGGCGGCACCGCGGGCGACAATGTGATGACGGCCGGCGAGGGTGCGACCACCCTGATCGGCGGCGGTGCCGGCGATGTCCTCTTCGCGGCCGGCTCCACGGGCGATCTGCTGATCGCCGGCTCCGGCAACACGACGCTGAGCGGCGGTACCTCGACCGGCGACAACACCTTCATGGCCGGTAGCGGCAATGACCTCATCATCGGCGGCATCGGCAGCGACACGATCTTCGCTGGCGGCGGCGACGACACCGCGGTCGGCGGCGCTGGCGACGATGTCTTCACCTTCATGAAGGGGCTGACGGACGGTGGCAGCATCACCATCGCCGACTTCGTCTCCGGCTCCGACAAGATCGACTTGGAAGGGTTCAAGGGCAAGGACAACATCGCCCATCTGCTCAAGGACCAGGTCAACACGCCGGCGGGGACCGTCGTCTCGCTCTCCGACGGCACCCAGATCACCTTCACCGGTCTGGACGAGCTCAAGCGGAGCGACTTCGTCTAACGCAGCCGGGATCCGCTCCTTCGCGGGGCGTTCCTGTCAGGTGCCCGGGCCGTCATGGCCCGGGCCGGAATGAGCTTCGCGACGGATGCCGTATTGCGGCGCGTCGCGAAGTGATTCCCCCACATGCGCGGCTTGCGAAGGTCGCAACCAGGCCGCCAGCGAGGTTCCTTCTGCATGGCTCAGCCCGAGGTCAGGCTTCCCCCGTCCGGCGCCGACCGGAGCGACATGGTGGCCGAGGTTCGCTCCTCGGCCCATATGCTGACAATCCAGCCAGGCCTCTATTGCATTTCCGTCCTCGAGCCAGGCCGGGCATTGGCGCAATCGGCGATGCTGCCCAGCACCCGTATCTCCGGTGCACCGGGCACCGGCCAGGGGGGCAGCATCAGCACGGTCGGCCTGCCGTCGAATGAGTGGCTGGATACGCCGGGGCAAGCCGTTCTCGTGCGGGCCTCGTCGCCCAACAGCCGGCTTCTGCTGACCAACTACCTGCCCCGTGGGGATGCGACGGCGACGCCGCCCAAGCTGCACATCCAGCGCCTCGGCGATATCGCGGCCGCCATGCCGGCGCCTGCCGAAGCCATCGCGGCCGCGCCGCCGGCGGAGGCCGTCCCGGATCAGGCGCCACCGCCCGCGATCGTGGCCCATGTCCAACGCGACGGCGATGTCGCCCGCGGCTTCGGGGAATGGGTCGGTGCGGCCGGTGCCGGCCGCTGGATCGAAGGCTTCAGCATCGCGGCGCCTGAGGGCGTCGCGACCCAGGATCTCGAATATCAGGCCGTGCTGGGGCGCGGCTGGTTGTCCCCCTGGATCCTCAGCGGCGGCTTCTGCGGCAGCCGCGGCATGTCGCTGCCCATTCTCGGCCTGCGGGTGCGGCTGAAGGGCGCTGCCCATCTGAACTACGCCTGCGAGGCGGAGGCGACCTTCGGCGACGGCACCCGGATCGGCCCGCTGGTCGGCGCCGAGATCGCCTGTGAATCCGATACGCTGGCTCCGCTCGAGAGCTTCCGGCTGATGCTGGCGCCCAAGGGGCTCGATGCCGGTGAATTCGCGGCAGCGAATGTGAGCACCATGCCGCCGCGCGGAGCGCGCAAGAGCGTCCGGATGAAGACGTGAGCGCGCTTCTCTCCCGCACGCTGCCAACCCCGCCGGTCGGCATGCCGCCGCAGCTCGCGGCCGGCATGCGCTATCTCTTCATCCACCAGAATGCGCCGGGCCAGTACCTGCATGTCCTGCGCCGGCTCGCGGCGAACCCGGCGAACGACGTGGTGATGATCGGCCTGCACGAATCGGTCGAGATCCCCGGCGTGCGCAGGATCGCCTACAGCTTCGACCCGCGCGGCGTCAGCGCGGTGCACCATCATGGCCGCGAATTCCATGTCGCGCTGGCCCGTGCCGAGGCGGTCGCCACGGTCTGCCGCCAGCTTCAGACCCTGGGCTTCGCGCCGGACGTGGTCATCGGCCATGCCGGCTGGGGCGAGCTCCTCAACATCCGGGATGTCTGGCCGGGGGTGCCGGTCATTGGCTACTACGAATTCTACTACCAGACCGAAGGCGCCGATGTCGGCTTCGACCCGGAATTCCCGACGCCGGCGGAGCTGAACCCCCGGGTGCGCGCCAAGAATGCCGTCAATCTCCTGACCTTGCAGCAGACCACGCTCGGCCAGACACCGACCCGCTGGCAGCGTTCCACCTATCCGGATTGGGCGCGCCGCCGCGTCCGCCTGGTGCCTGAGGGGGTGGATCTCGCGCGCTGCGCGCCGGATCCTGAAGCCGCCGCGGCGCCGCTGCAGATCGGCAAGCTTCCCGCGATTCCGCCTGGCGCACCGCTGCTGACCTATGTCGCACGCAATCTGGAGCCTTATCGGGGCTTCCACGTTTTCATGCGGGCGCTGCCCCGGCTGCTGCAGGCGCGGCCCGACCTGCATGTGATGATGGTGGGCGGCGATGGTGTCAGCTATGGCATGCCGCCGCCGCGAGGCCGGTCCTATCGGCAGATGCTGCTCGAGGAGCTGCGTGGGCAGCTCGATCCCGACCGGATCCACTTCGCGGGCCGCATCCCCTTCGAGCAGCATGTCGCGGTGCTGCAGCGCTCGGATGTGCATGTCTACCTGACGTACCCTTTTGTCGCCTCCTGGTCGCTCCGCGAGGCCATGGCCTGCGGCTGCTGCATCGTCGCGAGTGATACGCCGCCGGTGCAGAACTTCCTGACGAACGGCAGGACGGCGCTGCTGACCCCCTTCTTCGATGCGGATGCGCTGGCGCAATCCATCCTCCGCGGGCTCGAGGACACACGGCTCGCGCGGCGCCTGCGCATGGCGGTGCGACGGCATGCCGAGCGGACGCTGGATATCGATGCGCAGCACGCCGTCTTCGACGGCCTCGTGCAATCGGTGCTGCACTGACCATGCGCGACACGGCGCACAGCGACGCCTTGGCGGCACCGGCGGAGGTGAGGTCCGTGGCAGAAGGCCGCGTCACCGCCTGGTCCCGGCTGGGTGGCGGTCGCGGCATCCTGCTGGCCGGCTGGGTGCCGGAGGCATGCCGGGCGTCTCTCGCCGCACCGCACGCCATCGTCCATTTCCGGGCCGGGGGCGGGGCGGGCCCGCTCCAGGCCTGTGCCGGCGCGCCGATTGCTGGCGGCCGCGAAGCCCGCCGTAGCTTCGTCGCGCTGGTCGAGGAAATGGGGGACGGGGCGGACCTCGTCGCCATCGATCTCTGGGACGGCAGCGCCGCACTGCGGCTTGGCGCGGATGGGGCGATGGCGTTCGGCGTGGGCGCGATGCGGGCGATGGCCCAGGCGATTCTCGCCGAGCCCGGTGCCGATGCGCCGGACGATGGCGGGATCATCGCGGTCCTCGCCAGGCCGGACATGCCGGATGCGGTCGATCCCGCGAAGCTTGCGGTGCGCCTCCGCTGCGAGATCGAGGAGACCTTCCTCATCGCGCCGGATGGTCTCGCGCTCTATGGCTGGCTCGCGGACCCGGCGGATGCAGTGCGGGCGATCCGGCTCCGCTCCGGCGACCGCGTCACGCCGCTCGCCGCCGGACACTGGCTGCCGATCCGCCGCCGCGACGTGCTGGAGAGCATCGGCGTGGGGCTTGGCCTCGATGATCCCGCACTCGGCTTCCTGGCGTTTTTCCCGGAAGGCCTGCAGTCCGGCGCTGCGACCATGCTCGAGATCGAGACCCGGGCAGGAGAGGTGGCACGGCTGCCGCTTCCGGCACCCGGCTATGCACCGCTCGCGGCGATCCGCAGCATCCTCAGCGCCGTTGATCTACCGCACGGCACCGCGGTCGCGCCGATCTTCGATCAGGTGCTGGGTCCCGTGATCCTCGGGCTCAATCGCCAGCGTCTGCGCAAGCCGGCGACCGCGACGGTGCTCGACTTCGGCGATCGCCCTGCCAATCCGCTCCGCAGTGTGATCGTGCCGCTCTATGGCCGCCTCGATTTCATGACCTATCAGCTCGTCCAGTTCAGCGCGACGCTGGGTGAGGGGACCGAGATCATCTACGTCCTCGACGACCCCCGCCAGCGCTGGGAAGCGGAGCCGTTGGCGCATTCGCTGTTCGCGCGACTGGGCCTGCCCTTCCGGCTGCTCTGCGTGGATCGGAACCTCGGCTTCGGTCCCGCGGTGAATCTCGGCGTGCGGTATTCGTCCGGGCGCCACCTCTGCGTCGTGAATTCGGATGTCTTCCCGCATGCCGTGGGCTGGCTTGACGGACTCTCCGCCCATCTGGAGCGGGACCCGGCGCTCGGCATCGTCTCGCCGCTGCTGCTCTTCGAGGATGGCACGGTGCAGCATGGCGGATGCCGCCTGACGGCGCTGCCGCAGTTCGGCGGCTGGCGCTTTCCCCTGCACCCGGACAAGGGGCGGCCGGCGGTGGCCGGGATGGCCGGGCGCATGGACTGCGAGGCGGTGAGCGGCGCCTGCATCATGATGCCGCGTGCGGTTTGGCAGGATGTCGACGGCTTCGACGAGGATTACGCCATCGGCGATTTCGAGGATGCCGACCTCTGCATGAAATTGCAGGCGCGCGGGCTCGGCTGCGCCGTGGCAGCCGATGTGACGCTGTTTCATCTGGAGCGCCAGACCCAGGGCCGCAACGCGAAGTGGCGCCACAACCTGACGGCCTTCAACGCCTGGCACTTCAATCGGCGCTGGGAGAGGTACTTCGCCGTGTCCGGGCAGAGGCACGCGGCGTCCAAGAACAAAATAGATAATTTCTCTGAAATGAAAAGAAAAGTGGCATAGAAACACGAGAATTCTATTTCAGTATATTTGATTTGTTCAATAACGTCATCGTCGCGCGGGCCGCGCTTCAAAGACGGCCATGCGGCTCCGCGAGTGGGAGGGTGCGGCCACTGCCACCAAAGGAAGGGATTCGATGGCGCGTAAGCCGAAGGATGTCGCGAAGGCCGCCGCAGCGCGGCCCGTGTCACGGTTGCCGGTCGCCTCGAGGGCGCCGGAAGCCATGGCCGATGGACGCGAGCTGCGCGTGCTCGTCATGTCCCATGCCGATCCGCGCGTGTCGAAAGGCGGCGCCGAGATTTCCGCCTTCCAGATGTACCGGGAGCTGGGGACGCGTCCGGGGATACGGACCTTCTTCATCTCCGCCTCGGCGGGTCGCTTCTCCGAGCGGTTGGGCGTTCGCCTGATTCAGCCCTTCGAGGCCAATGAGTACGTCTATGTCGGCGGTGGCTACGACCATTTCATCCACTCGAACCCGGACCCGGAATTCCCCGCGGAGTTCATGACGCTGCTTCGGGACATCAGGCCGGATGTGGTGCACCTGCATCATTACGCGAACTTCGGGGTCGAGGTCTTCTACCAGATCCGCCGTGCCGTACCGGAGGCGCGCATCGTCCTGACGCTGCATGAATACCTGGCGGTCTGCAATCACTTCGGCCAGATGGTGAAGAAGCCCAATTTCGCGCCGTGCTACGCATCTGGGCTCAGGGATTGCGCGCGCTGCTTCCCCGAACGGACGGAGCAGGACTTCTTCCTCCGCGATCTCTTCCTGAAGCGCTTCTTCCGGCTGGTCGACCACTTCGTGTCGCCGAGCCGCTTCCTCGCCGAACGCTACATCGCCTGGGGCATCGAGGCGGACCGCATCTCGGTGATCGAGAACGGCATGCCGGTGACGCTGCGGGCCGCGGAGGGGGCGGATGCCTATGAGGAGGACATCGAGGAAGGCCTCGTCTTCGGCTTCTTCGGCCAGATCTCGCGGCTCAAGGGCATCGCCGTGCTCTTCGAGGCGGCGGATCTCCTCGCCAAGGAAGGCATCTCGAACATCCGGATCGACGTCCATGGCGACGCGTCGAGCCAGCCGCCGGAGTTCCGAAAGGATTTCGAGGAGCGCCTGGCCAAGGCGCCGGTCAACATCCGCTACTGCGGCCCCTACGACAATGTCCGGGTGCACGGCCTGATGCGCAGCGTCCACGCCGTGCTGATCCCCTCGATCTGGTGGGAGAACTCGCCGCTCGTGATCCAGGAGGCGCTGCTGAACCGGCGCCCGGTGATTTGCTCGGATATCGGCGGCATGGCCGAGAAGGTCCGCAACGGCGTCGACGGCTTCCATTTCCACGCGGGCAGCGGCTGGTCGCTCGCGGCGCTGCTGAAGCGCCTGGCGAAGGAGCCGCACCGGCTCGCGCGGCTGCGCGACGGCCTCGCCGTGCCTTCCACGGTGACGGAGACCGTGTCGGCGACGCTCGCCCTCTACGACAGTTTGAAGCCGGCGCGCCGCAGCGCCGACGCATCCGAAGTCGCGCCCCATGATCCCGCTCCTGTGGCGGCGAACCGGGCGCAGCCAGGGGTTGTCCTATGACCGTCGCAGGCCGGGAGCACCGCATGAGCATTCGAGGTTCCATCGATGATCTGTCGACGAGTGGCGCCAGCGGCTGGCTCTTCGCCGGCCGCCAGGACGCGCCGCTGATCGTGCAGGCGATGATGAACGGCACCATCATCGGCGAGGCCGTCGCCGATCAGGAACGGGCAGACCTGGCCGCGGCGGGGCTCGGCGACGGGCGCTGCGGGTTCAGCATCGCCTTCTACCAGGATATCGCGGCGCAACTCCTGCCGACGGTCCAGATCAAGCCGCAGGGCAGCGACCTGGAGCTGCCGCGCACCAATCTGACGGGGTTCATCGACTTCCTCTCGGTCATGCGGGCCCGCTTCCCGGCGGCCGGCTGGACGGGCAGCGTCTTCGGCGGCCTCTGGATCGATCGCTCGGATGCCGCCCAGGTGCTGGCCGGCCGCATCGCGACCGGCGCGACCCCGGCCGATCTGGAGACATCACTGTCGCGCCTGATCGCCGATGGCCATCTGCTGCTGACCGGCCTGCACGCGCGGAGCGGCTTCCTGGCGGCCGATCTCGGCGCGGCGGCCGACGTCCCGGAAGGTGTCCCCTTGCATCCGCGGCTCGGCGAAGGTGTGGACAGGCTCATCCGCGCAATCCCGGATGCGCTGTTCGGCGAGACGCCGCTGCGGCTGATGCGCGCGGTGCTGGACGACAACCCCTCCGTCTACCGCGTCGAGGCGCAGCGGAGCGATGGCGAGGCCTTCCTGCAGGCGAGCGCCTTCGACGTGCTGCCGTCGCCGACGGAATGCCTGCTCACGGTGGCCGCGATCGGCGGTCCGGTCCTGGTCGATCTGGTCCGGCACAGCCACCGCTTCCCGGAATTCACGGCCGACGGCCGCTCCCGCTGGCTGCCCGAGACGAATGCACCGACCGCCATCGCGGTCGCGCAGGGCGCCTCCATCCAGACGAACAGCCTCAGGCCCGGAGACGTCATGCTTCTCGGGCCCGGCACGATCTTCCGCCTCCGCCCGGCCGCCGGCGAGGCCACCGCGCTGCTGGTCTCGTGCGCGCCGGCGCGCCAGACGCCGGTGCGTTTCCTGCTCGGGCGCGGCGGCTCCTTCACCCTGCAACACTTCTCGGGAGCGTCGCTCACTGTCTGAGGTGCTGAAAAAGGCGGGCGTCAGCGTCGCGCCGAAGCCGGCGGCGGCCGAGCACGGCTATGTCGACTTCCACGGCTACGGAACGGCCGCGGGCGGCTGGCTGTTCTGCGGCTGGAGCACGCAGCGCTGGGCGGACGACCTGCCGCCCGGCGCCGTCGTCGCGCATTTCGAGCGCGGCCAGCTTTCGGCGGATGTCATCACCTGCTGGCATGACCGCCCCGACATCGCCGACCGTGGCATGGGCGTGGTCATCTTCCTGGCTGCCACCGGACGCTCCCTCGGTGAGTTCCTGGCGCTCGAGATCGCGACGCCCGCCGGTACGCTCCGCATCGTTGCCGCCCGCACCTTGCATCACCTGCGCGAGGCGGATCTGGTGGGGCGGGCGCGGCCGCTGCTGGTCAATGGCCTCGGCGTCGGGCGCTCCCGCCTGCTCGCGTTGCTGTCGCGGCAGGTCTATGACGGCAGCAGCACGCTCGGCCGCCTGCCGGTCCCGCTGCATCTCGCGGTCGACGAGACCGTGCTGGTGCCGCCGGACGGGCTGTTGCTGATCGGCTGGTTCGTCGACCCGACCAGCTCCGTCTCCTCCATCCGCCTGCGCTCCGGGCGGGGGCTTTCCGACCCGCTGGGCCAGCGCTGGATCCGCACCGAGCGGGGCGACATCGTCGAAGCGCTGGCGCCGAAATACGGCGCTGTGGACCGGCGCTGCGGCTTCGTCGCCTATGCGCCGGCGAGCGTTGCCGAGGAAGGCGGGCTCTATCTCGAGGTCGAGCTCGTCAATGGCGAGATCGGCTACGAGAACGTGCCCCAGCCGGTCCGCCGTGGCCTCGCCGCGATCCGGCGGGTGCTGGAATGCGTGGACCTGCCGCCCGACGAGCTCGAACCCGCCTTCGACAAGGTGCTCGGCCCCTCGCTGGTGGCGGTGAACCGCGCCAGGCTGACGGCGGAGCGGCGTGCGACCGAGATCACCTTCGGCGAGCCGCCCGCCGAGCCGGTCTGCTCGGTGATCATCCCGCTCTATGGCCGCATGGACTTCGCGATGTACCAGCTCGCGCTGCTGTCCGAGCATGGCTTCGAGCGGCACGAGCTGATCTTCGTGCTCGACGATCCGCCGCGCAAACGGGAGCTGCTCGACCTCGCGCATTCGGCTTATGCCCGCTTCGGGCTGCCGTTCCGCACCGTGCTGCTCGAAGAGAATCTCGGCTTCGCGCCGGCCAACAATGTCGGGCTCACCTACGCGCGCGGCGAATACATCTGCTTCCTCAATTCCGACATCATGCCGAAGGAGCCGCGCTGGCTCGACCTGATGATCGAGGATCTGCAGGCCGACCCGACCCTCGGCATCGTGGGCGGGCTGCTGCTGTTCGAGGATGGCACCGTCCAGCATGATGGCTTGGCCTTCGAGCGGCTGCCGCAATTCGGCAACTGGCCTTTCCCGAAGCATCCCGGGAAGGGCCGCCGGCTGCAGCAGGGCACTGGCATCCAGCGCATGGAGGCGGTCACCGGCGCCTGCATGACGCTCTCCCGGGCCGTGGCCAATGAGCTTGGCGGCTTCGACGAGGATTATGTCACCGGCGACTTCGAGGATTCGGATCTCTGCCTGCGGCTGAAGGCACGCGGGCTCGGTGCGGCCGTCGATGCGCGCGCGGTGCTGTATCACCTGGAACGGCAGTCGCAGGTGACGCCGGATCGGCGCTGGCGGATGTATGTCAGCCTGCTGAACGCCTGGACGCATACGCGGCGATGGTTCCGTGGCGCTTCCCCACAGCGCGGGAAGGAAGGGGCACGGCCATGAGCCCGCCCGAAGGCACGACCGAAGTCGCCGCGGCTCCCTCGGTCCCGGCCCGCCGGCCAGAGGACAAGCGCGTGCTGGCGATGATCGCGGCGGCGCGCTTCCACGGCGTGGAGCTCGACCCCCTCGCCTCCAATGCGCCCCGGCCGGGCAGCGAGCCGGCGCGGCTGGCCGAATGGGCGCGCGACAATGGCCTGAGCGCCCGCGCGGTGCGGCTGCGTTGGAGCCATCTGGTCGGCGAGACCGGCAATGGTCCGGTGGTAGCGCTGCTGAAGGATGGCGGTGCGGCGCTGGCGGTGGGCGCCACCCCGGGGAAGGACGTCGTCTTCCTGCGCGATCCCTCGGCACCCGAGGGTGGGCGGCCAGTGCCTGTGGACCAGGCGCGCCTCGAGGCGGTCTGGGATGGCACCACCGTGCTGGTCGGGCGCCAGCGCGTCGCCGCCAGCGAGGAGTCGACTTTCGATCTGCATTGGCTGCTCCGGTTGTTGGGGCAGGAGAAGGGGCTTGCCCGCGGCACGCTGATGGCGGCGCTGGTGCTGAGCTTCCTGGCCCTGGCCGGGCCGCTGCTGGTAATGGGAACCCTCGATCGCGTGCTGGCCCATGAAGGCTACGCGACGCTGACCCTGATCGCCGTCCTCTTCGGCACGGTCGCGCTCTATGAGGCGGGGCTCACCTTCGCCCGCGAACACCTGCTGCTCGCGTTGTCGACGCGCGTCGATGTGCGGATCAACACCTTCGTGCTGGATCGGCTGCTGCGCCTGCCGATCGACTATTTCGAGCGGCAGCCAGCCGGCGACACCACGCATCGGCTGCAGCAGGTCTGGCGCCTCAGGGACTTCATCACCGGACGGGTCGGCACCCTGGTGCTGGACGGCACGGTGCTGTTCTTCGCGCTGCCGGTGCTCTTTGCCCTGAACTGGATGCTTGCGCTCTTCGTCCTTGGCGCCGCCCTCCTGCTCGCGACCATCATCGTCGTCTTCATCCCGTCGATCCGCCGGGCTTCGGCCAAGGCATTGGTGGCGGAGACGCGGAAGAATGGCTTCCTGGTCGAGACGGTGCACGGCATCCGCACCATCAAGACCCTGGCGATGGAGCCGGCACGCAAGGCGGAGTGGGACAAGCGGGTCGCGGACTCCACCTCGCTCCGCCGCAGCGCCGGGCTGCTGGCGGTCTGGCCGAATGTGCTCGGCATTCCGATCGAGCGTTTCATGGGGCGCGGCGTCTTTCTCATCGGCGCCTATCTCGCGCTGGTGCGGCCGGAATCGATCCCGGTGGGTGGGCTGATGGCCATCATGATGCTGTCCGGGCGGGTGTCCGGGCCGCTGGTCACGCTGGCGCGCGTCCTGACCGATCTCGAGGACATCAAGGCCTCGATCCATCAGGCGGGGGAGGTGCTGAATGCACCGCCCGAGACGGCGGCGGGCGGCGGTGGCGTGCGCCCGCGCTTCACCGGCGCGCTCAGCATGGACCGCGTGTCCTATACCTATCCGGACGCTGCCCGGCCTGCACTGCGGGAGCTCACGCTGAAGCTCGAGATCGGGACCATGCTCGGCGTGGTCGGTCGCAGCGGCTCGGGCAAGAGCACGCTGGTACGGCTGTTGCAGGGCAGCACGCGCAACTACTCCGGCCTGATCAAGTTCGACGATGTCGAGCTGCGCGAACTGGATCTTGGGCATCTCCGGCGCAGCGTCGGCGTGGTGCTGCAGGAGAGCTTCCTGTTCCGCGCGACGATCCGCGAGAACATCCTGGCCGGCCGGCCGCACCTGACGATGGACGACGCGCTGCGGGCGGCACGCCTGGCCAGCGCCGAGGAGTTCATCGAGCAGTTGCCGCGCGGCTACGACACCCTGATCGAGGAGGGGGGCGCCAACCTCTCCGGCGGCCAGCGCCAACGCCTGGCCATCGCGCGGGCCCTGGTCAATGATCCGCGCATCCTGCTGCTCGATGAGGCGACCAGCGCACTCGACCCTGAGAGTGAGGCGCTGGTGAATGCGAGCCTTCGGCGCATCGCCGCCGGCCGGACCCTCATCATCGTGTCCCACCGTCTGTCGTCGCTGACCGACTGCGACGCGATCGCGGTGCTGAACGAAGGCAAGCTCGAGGATGTGGCGCCGCATGCGACGCTGGTCGACCGCTGCGCGACCTACCGGCACCTCTGGCTGCAACAGAAAGCCAGGGTCTGAGGGAAGAGAGCATGTCCGCCTCCAAGCTTCCGGTCCCGGTACGCTCCAACGACAATGTCGTCCTGCTCGAGTTCCGCCCGCCCACGAGCGCGCTGATCGAGGCGCGGGCACCGCTGGCCGCGCGCGTGCTGCCCTGGCTGATCCTCGCGATGGTGGCGAGCATGCTGGCGGCGGCGACCCTGATTCCGGTCGATCGTGTGGTCGTGGCGCAGGGCCGTATCGTCTCCCAGGCGCCGACGATCCGCTTGCAGCCGCTGGAGACGGCCATCGTCCGCTCGATCGACGTGCGGGTCGGCCAGGTCGTGCGCGCCGGGGACGTCGTAGCGCGCCTGGATCCGACCTTTGCCACGGCCGATCTCACCGCACTCGAGGATCGTCACGCGGCGCTGGAGCCGGAGGTGCAACGGCTCGAGGCGGAGAACAACGAGGTCGACTTCGCGCCCACCCAGAACAGCCCGGCCGCCGTCCTGCAGGCTGGGCTCTTCGCGCAACGCCGGGCCGAGCGCGCCTTCCGCTCGGAGGTCTATCGGCAACGCGCGGCGGGGGTGGAATCGAATATCGCGCGCGCTGAAGCGGAGGCGGGATTTCTCCGCCAGCGGCTGCAGCTCGCGACACAGATCGAGGGCATGCGCCGCGAGCTGGAGCGCCAGCAGGTCGGCAGCCGCCTGAACGCGCTGGTCGCGACCGACAGCCGCGTCGAGATGATGCGCTCCCTGACGGTTGCCGAGGCAACGTCGCGCTCCAGTCGGGAGGAATTGCTGGGTATAAGCGCCGAGCGTGACGCCTATGACCGGCAATGGCGTACCCAGACCTCGCAGGACTTGGTCGCGCGGCAGCGCGAGCTCGCGGATGTGCGCGAGCAGATCAACAAGGCGCGGCTGCGCCGGCAGTTGGTGGAGCTGACCGCGCCGGGTGACGGCATCGTGCTGTCGGTGGCACGGGTCTCGGTCGGGTCGGTCATGCAGCCCGGCAACGAGTTCATCAACCTGGTGCCGCTCGATGCCGTGCTCGAGGTGGAAGCCGAGGTGGCCGGGCGCGACGCCGGCTTCGTGCATGCCGGCCAGACCGCGGACATCAAGCTCGATAGCTTCCCCTTCATGCGCTACGGCAAGCTCGAGGGCCGCGTCCGTGTGATGAGTCCGGACAGCTTCGTCACCGACGAGCAGGGGCGCCCGACCGCGCCGCTCTACCGGGCGCGGGTCTCGATCGAGGCGATCCAGCTGCACAACGTGCAATCGGATTTCCGTCTGGTGCCCGGCATGCCGGTGACGGTCGACGTCCGGGTCGGCGAGCGGAATGTCGTCACCTACTTCTTCGACCGCTTCCTGCAGCCGACCACCGAAGCTTTCCGGGAGCCTTAGCGCCATGTCGGCCACGACAGCATCGGCACCGCCGGCGCCGGGCATCCTGGACCGGCTGGCGCTGCGGCTCGGCACCGTCGCCTCGTCGCGGCGCTGCCACGCCGCGGCGGCGCGGTTCCGCGCACAAGGGCGAGACGGCGAAGCGCTGCGGCTGGAGCTGCGCGCCGCCAGGGCCGGCATCGCGGAAGCGCAGTACGAGGTCGGCCGTGCCTATGCCAGCGGCAGGGGCGCTCCCGCCAGCCTCTCCCACGCCGTTCTCTGGCTGGAGCGCGCCGCCGGCGCGGGATCGGCACCGGCCCAGGCGCTTCTCGCGGCGCTCTTCCTGCATGGGCGCCCGCCCGCCGTGGGGGAGGAGGCGTCGGCGCTGCTCTTCGAGACGACGGCCGATCGCGGCGCGCCCGATTACCGCACCGCCCTGAGCTGGGCACGCCAGGCGGCCGAGGGCGGCTCCGCCGATGGTCAGGCGATCGCCGGCTATATCCTCGCCAATGGGCCGGAGGAGCTGCGCAGCCTGGAGGAGGCGGAGCGCTGGTACCGGAGATCCGTTGAGGCCGATTCCCCGCAGGGTCTGCTCGGCCTCGGCCTGTTGTTGTCCGGGCGCGGCGTCAGCTACGCGGTGGAGGCGGCCTCCCTCATCGGCCGGGCGGCGGAGGCCGGGCTGCCCAGCGCGCTCTATGCCCATGGCGTATTGCTGGAACGGGGCCACGGGGTGATCAGCGACCCGGTCGCGGCGGTGGCGAGATATCGCGTCGCCGCCAGCCAGAATGTGCGGCCGGCGCAGGCGCGGCTCGGCCTCGCCCTGCTGGTCGGGCGTGGCGTCGAGGCTGACCCCGTGGCCGCCGAGACCTGGCTGCGGCGCGCCGCGCTGGCGGGTGATGCAGAAGCGGCGGTGCTGGTCGGCGACCTCTACGCGCGCGGGGAGGGGCTGCCGCCCAACCATATCGAGGCCGGCAAATGGTTTCGCCTGGCCGCCGAGGCCGGGCACGCTCAGGCGACGCGCGCGCTCGGCCTGCTTTACCTGCTCGGGCTCGGGGTCGCGCGCGACGAGGATGAGGGGCGGCGCTGGCTCGCTATCGCGGCGCAGCGCGGCGATGATTTCGCGCGCGCCGAAGTCGGCCGCCGCGCGCTCGCCGGGCTGGAGCTGGAGCGCCAGGAGATCCAGGCCGAAGCCTGGTTCACGCGCGACGCGGAAGCGGGTGATCCGATCGCCGCCTACAATCTCGCCGTCTGCTACGCGGAAGGGCTGGGCGCGAGACGTGATCTGGAGAAGGCGCGGCACTGGATGCGCCAGGCCGCGGAGCAGGTCGTCAATGCCCAGTTCTGGTACGCGGTGATGCTGATGCGCGATCTCGGCGACGATGCGTCGCTGCGGGAGGCGCGCATCTGGCTCAAGCGCGCGGCCGCGGAAGGGATGATGGATGCGGCCGCCGCTTATGCCGAGCTGCTGGCGAATGGCCGCGGCGGACCGCGCGATGTCGCGACGGCCCTGCGCCTCTTCGAGCAGGCCGCCAAGGGTGGCCATGTCGGATCGATGTTCGCCGCCGGCGCGCTGCTGGGCGGTGGCCATGACCAGCCCGCCGATCGCGAGGCGGCGCGGCAATGGTTCCGCTCGGCGGCGGAGTGCGGCCATCGCAAGGCGCAGCTCATGCTGGGCCGTTACCTGCTGCGCGGGCATGGCGGCGAGGTTGATCGCGAGGCGGGGATCGCCTGGCTGCGGCGGGCTGCGGATGCAGGCGATCCGGATGGCGCCCGTGAACTCGCGGCGATCGGCGAGAGCCAAGTGATGCAGGCCGCATCATGACGGACGACCACCAGCGCATAGGGAGATCGTGATGGCTTACGAGATCGCAGGCTCCGCAGCCTTGTCCGTGGCGAGCCGGAACCCGGCGCGCCAATGGGTCGGCGGCGCTGCCGGAAGCAGCGCCAAGGATCGCTTCGACACCGGCGAGTATTTCGCGATCCGGCACCAGCCAAAGTTCAAGATCAAGCGAGACACACGGATCTTCACCATGGGGTCCTGCTTCGCGCGGGAGGTGGAGAACGTCCTGATCCAGTCCGGCGTGCCGCTGGTCACCAAGGAATTCGGGATCGCGCCGGAACTCTTCGATAGCTGGGACGAGGCCAAGGGTACCGGCGGTGGCGTCCCCAAGGGGCGTCTGAGCCGTGGCGCCTTCAACAAATACACCGTCGCGTCGATGACGCATGAGATCCGGCGGGTGCTGCTGGACGAGCAGCACGAGGATGATGGCCTGATCGAGCTCCAGAGCGATCTCTGGTTCGATCCGCACGCTGCGGGAACCAGGTCGGGGCCGTATGAGATGGTCCGCGAATGCCGCCGGCAGATCGCTGCGGCGACGGCGCAGATCCGCAAGGCCGATGTGGTCTTCCTGACGCTCGGCCTGGTCGAGGGATGGGTCGATACGAAGACTGGTCTCGCGATGAACCGGGCGCCGGGCGGCCGTCCGATGATGCGTCTGGCCGATCGCTTCAATTTCGTCGTGCCGAGCTATGGCGAGGCCCTGGTGGAACTCGAGGAGACGATCGCGTTGATCCGGGAGGTCTGCAATCCGGACATGCACTTCGTGATCACGGTAAGCCCCGTGCCTTTCCATGCGACCTTCCGGCCGCTCGACGTCGTCACCGCGAATACCCTGTCAAAGTCGCTGCTGCGGACGCTGACCGACGAGGTGTCGTCGCGGCACGACTTCGTCGACTACTTCCCGAGCTACGAGATCGTCACCAACAGCCCGCGCGAGCTCGCCTGGAGCGAGGACAGGCTGCACGTGAACCATCGCATGGTCGGCCATGTGATGCGGAGCTTCCGCGCCTGCTACCTGGACGAGGAAGCCGAAGCGGCGCCCGCGGCGCGCGGCGAGATGATGTCCGCCGCCGCCGGAGCGGCGTGACATGGCGCGATACAAGGCCGTCGTCTTGGCCATCGCCAAGAACGAGGGGCCCTATCTCCTGGAGTGGATCGCGTTCCATCTGGCGGTCGGCTTCGACCACATCTTCCTCTATGACAATGAAAGCACGGACGACACCGCGGCGCTGCTGTCCCTGCCGGGTGTGGCGAGACATGTGACGGTCACGCCGTGGCGCACCGTCGACGGCAAGGCGCCGCAGGCGCGCGCCTATGCGGATTGGCTGCGCCGCTTCGGGCCCGAGACCGAATGGGTCGCGCCGCTCGACCTCGACGAGTTCATCAACCTGAAGCGCCACGACACCATCGGCGCCTTCCTGGCCGATTATCCGGATCCGGGGGCGATCGGTCTCAACTGGCGGCTGTTCGGCGACAATGGTCACAAGGAGCATCTGCCCGGCCTGGTGATCGAACGCTTCACGGCCGCCGCCGCCGAGGATTTCGGCCCCAACCACCTCGGCAAGGCGATCATCCGCGTCGCGGATGTGGAGGAGATCGGCATCCACACGCCGCGGCTGAAGCCGGGCAGGCTGTTCGTCAATCCCGATCATGTCGAGCTGAAGCCGCTGCCGGCGGCGCGGCAGGACCTCGTCAGCTTCAGCAAGGCCCAGGTGAACCATTACTTCGGGAAGTCCTGGGCGGAGTGGGAGCGGAAGCGCAACCGGGGGCGCGCCGCGGTGAACGCGGACCATGCGGTCGCGGTCCGGCCGGACGGGCATTTCCACTTCCACAACCGCAATGACCAGATCGACGACAGCATCCTGCGCTTCCAGCCACGGGTCGCGGCAATGCTGGAGCAACTTCGACACTGAAGGGGGGTTGGACGATGATGCGATCCAAGCCATTCATCCTGGCGACCATCATGCTGAGCTTCGCGATCGGGCGCGCCGCCGCACAGGCGCCGACGCTGGCGCCCGCAGGCCCGCCTGAGACGCTCTACCGTTGGACGAGCGACCGATGCGAGGATGAGTTCATCCCCGATGCGCCGGCGCGCGCCTTCCGCAGGGCGGATGGCGAGATGGTGCTGATGGCGTCGCATCGCGAGAACTGGGCGCTCGTCGGGCGGGACTTCGCATCGCTGCGGCCATCCTGCGAGGCCACGCTGCGCAGTTCCCGGGAACGGCCTCAGGATGATGGCTTCCTCTGGATCGAGGCCACCTATACGCCGGACGGGCGCCGCGTCGCCGCGCTGGTGAGCGAGGATCTGCGCCGGCCCACGCAACGCGGCGGCTGCGACCCGCAAGGCCAGGCCGGGCGCTGCTGGCTGAACAACATCCTCGCGGCGGCCTCCGAGGATGGCGGGCGGAGCTTCGCGCTGGTGCGGCCGGAGGCGCGGACGGTGGCCACGCTCGGCCGCTATCCGGACCGTGCCACCAGGCGCTACGGTGCGTTCACGACCTCGAACATCGTCCAGCATGACGGCGCCTACTACGTCATGGTCTATCTGCAGGGCGAGGGCGTGCAGCCGCCGGGCAATTGCCTCTTCCGCAGCGACGACCCCTTCGCGCCGGAACGCTGGCGCGCCTGGGATGGCCAGGCATTCACCGTGGAGATGCGCGATGCCGCCGCGTCGCGTTCCTGCCGGCCGGTCAGCCCTTCGGTGCTGTCCCAGGAGGTGCGCTCGTTGAGCTATGACAGCCGGCGGCATACCTGGATCGCTGTGATCCGCCATCGCCTGCAACTTGCCGGCGACACGCAGCCGGTGCCTGGCTTCTACTACGCGACCTCGGCGGATCTGCTGCGCTGGGAGGGGCCGCGCCGGATCATGATGGCACCGACGCGGGCGCGCACGGATTCCACCACCGAGACGATGGACTATCCGGCCATCATCGATCCCGGCAGCCGCTCGCGCAATTTCGACACCTTGGATTCCAATGCGCCGGCGCTGATCTTCACGGTGCAGAATCTGGCGCCCGGGAGAGGCACCGGCACCATGAACCGGGATCTGCGCTACGTGCGGCTGCGCGTCGACTGACGGGGAGGGGGCTCGCGCGAGCCCTCATGCCAACGGCACGAGTTTCACTTGTGCCGAGCGCCGGAATAGGCGTCGTGTGAATAGCGCGCTTCCGGCGTCTGAGAGCCGACGGAATCAGTCGGCGACGTAGGCGTGCGCCTCGAGAACCTCCAGAGCGCGCTTCCTGTCCGCGCCAGGGCGTCGCAGGAAGACGGAGAAGTTCTCCGCCCGCGCCACCTCCCGGCCGAACTCGTGGATGACGTGGTATTTTGGGCGGTTCGCGAAATCATGGATGGCGATGAGGGAGTCCGGATTCCCCTGCAGGAAGACCTGCAGGAAGGAGGCGACCCGGAAGCGGCCATCCACAAGGAAGAGATCCGCTAAAGCGCCGTCCCGGGAGTCGCCGAGCCAGGAATAGTAGCGCGGCCAATCCGGCCTCCGCTTGGTGTCCCTGGGATAGCCCCAGTCCTTCAGCTCGCCGATATCCACATGGATCAGCGTCGGCGAGACGGGGCATTTCTGCGCCTCGCAGTCCTGCCGCACCCGGTCGAGCCATTCCTTGGAGCTGTCGACCGAGGTCACGGCCTCTTTCACCAGGGAAGCGGCCAATACCGTGCTGCCGCCGGCACCGAACTCCACATAGCGTCGGGAACAGGCGAGGAGACTTTTGAACAGCGCGATCTCTTCAGGCTTCATCGCGAGCTTCATGCGCTGGTCCTCGGCGGCTTCGGCGGATTAGGCGGCGGTGGCGAGGGCACGCAGGCGCTTGGGGATCTCCACCTCGGCGGTGTCGAAGATGGAAATGTAGCTTTCGCAAAGCTGCCTGCGGCGGGCCATGTAGGCCTCCGCATCGAAGGAGAAGTAGTCGAGCAGGTTGTTGAGCGTCAGGCCGCCCGGGATCTCGCTGTAGTGGCGGACCGGTATGCCCATCGTCTCGCACATCTCCTGCGTCCGGCTGTCATGGGCGATGCAGGCCGCGGGAACGCCAGCCTGCAAGGCGAGCATGGCGCCATGGAAGCGGGTGCCGATGACGAAATCGAAGCGCCGGAGGAAATCCATCCAGCCGCGCACGTCGTAGAAGCCATGGGCGTGGCGCCGGCACCAGGTGATGAACTCCGTCTTCGACTGGGCGGGCGCGATGTAGCTCCGGCATGTCTCCAGTACCTCGTCCGACATGCTGTCGAACTCATTGCGGGCGATCTGCAGCATCTGCAGGCCGTGCTGCACGATGTAGGCACCGCCGGTCAGGGTGACCATGTCCGCCAGATCCCGCTCCAGCCGCGCCAGCGCCGGGATGAAGGGGATGCCGGCGGCCACGGCGATGTGGCGCGGCTTCCTGCGGAAACCCTCGGCGATGCTCAGCGCGATATCGGCATTGGCATTGATGAAGTTGGAAGGGCAGCCGGTGACCAGGGCACTGTCGCCGAGGCCGAAGCGCGCGATCTGGGTCTTGGTGTATTCGCCGCGCACGCCGAGGTTCGGGGCGCCGGCCGGCGCCAAGGACGCGATCACCCGCAGCCATTTCTCGGTGCCTGATGTCAGCGTGATATCGGCGTCCCGGCTATCGGCCTGGGCGCCGAGGCCGAGACCGAGCACCGGAAGATTGAAGTCGATCAGCCGGTCGGCGGCCGAGCCGAGATCGGTGTGCCGCCCGAGCTGGTTGGCCAGCGGCAGGAGAATGATGTCGCCTTGCCGCCGGACTTCCTCCGCGGGCGTACTGAAGGGAAGAAACTTTGCGCCGACGGCATGGCTTGCCACGGCGAACATGAAAGCGAGATTGCCGGTATTGCCGCCGGTCTGGTCGAATAAGTCCTGCGCGTTTCTACGGTAGTAGTCCGTGATGTATGGGTTACCACCCATGACAATTGGACGGCGCATTCGTCAATTCCTTATGGCGACGCGTTTCGTATTGCCAAGGGGTGGGGCTGACCGCCCGGCGATCTCTACGCAAGGTCGCTCACAACCGTGCATTGAGCAAGGTATGGATATACAACTTCGCTTTATTGCGGTGCGGCAACGCGCGATGCTGCAGCCCCGGGCGGCGACCAGGAACACCCGTGCGGCTGCAATCTATCCTGAATCTGTCCCGCGCTCCGTCAAAGTGCTGTGCGGCGGCTCGCCGCGCCGCCGTCGCTTACTGCACGCGTTCGCCCTCGCGCCGGAGGCCGGGCACCTGCACGCCGTGCTTCTGCAGGAAGTCGAAGAGCCCGACCGCCAACTCGGCCGCCGACTGCGCGGGCATGACCAGCCGGCCGATCACCACGCGGCTGGCCGGGCTTGGATTGATGTTGTGGCTGACATGCCCGCTGGTGAGCGTGACCCGCACGACCCCGCGGTGGATCAGGAAGCCCACGGCTTCATCGGCGAAGACGTCCGGCGCATGCGGGTTGTCCACGAACGCGATCTCCGGCTGCGACATCTGGATGTCTCCCTAGAGCGTGATGACTTGAGGCGGAATCGCCGAAAAATCTGAATCACGCGATCAAACAAAGGCGTCGAGCGGTGCCCCGGGTCAGGCCGGGATTGTGCACTGCGGCGTAAGGGAGCATGGCCGAGGGAGGCAAGTCCGCGCCAGCCAGGAGCGCATGCTGCAACAGCACGCCGTGGTGACCGGTCTCTCAGGCCGTCGCCTGGTTCGCCAGGAAGGGCCTCACGCACCTCACGGTGACCGCGCTGGCCAAGCTGGCGTGGAGAGGCGCAGGGCCTGCCTGTAAGCGCCTCGGCAAGCACGCCCACTACCTGCCGGCCGAACTAGATGCGTGGCTCAAGACCGAGATGAGAGAACCGACAGGCTGCGGCCGGGGCAAAGCGGCCTGAAGCTCGCCCGCGACGGCCGCAGGCGCGGCAGATCTGCTAGCGCTGCTCCTGGCGCCTTCTCGGCAAGACGCTGTACCCTGGCTTGGCGACTTCAGAGTGAGGCGCGCCGCTTCTCACGGGTGACGAGGAGATTTCGATGTGGCCGTTCCGATCGAAGCAACCAAATCGGCCGCCGGCTTCCCAGAAGCGGGCGCTGTCCTTCCTTCCGCCCGAGCAGGTTGGGGAATTCGGACAGCTGCCTGATGAGGCCATCGTCGGCTTCTTCGTCGGCCCCGAGGGCCACGACAATTTCGAACCCAACCCGGTCTTCGTCGGCCTCATGCACGAGGCCATCCAGCGTATAATGCCGCGCAGCGAAGAGATGCGCCGGGACGCAGCCGAGCAGGGGGACGGATGGATCTACATCATCGATGCCCGAACGCCGGAAGGTCCGAACGGACGGGTGCCCCCAGAGGACATTATCGGCGGCTTCGAGGCGAAGGATGGCTCCCTCAGCGGAAACTACTGGGCCAACGCCGAGCATCTGCTCTGGAGCATCAACGGCATGGTCCGGCTTCACGATACCGTTCTGCAGGAACTGGCGAAGACCGTCCGGGATCGCTCCTCGGGAGCCGCGCGGAATTGAGGCGTCGCGGCCGAGTTGGATGCGTCCATACCGCCGCCTAACGTGAGCGCGACGGCTGGCAGCGCGCGGTCATGGCGTCAGTATCAACCCAGCTGGCTTTGAAGGCCTCTTCGAACTCCGGCCATCCGATCCAGCCCTCCGCGTCAGTCCCGATCATATATTGGAACAGAGTGGCTCTCACGTCCGGTTCCTGAAAAGGGTCCGAGTTCCAAGGAAGGCTGTTCGGATTCATGCGGAGGGAACGCGCCCGGCAGCGCCGACCATGAAGACAGCTACGGACACGAGAAGCCAGCGGGGGAACGGGCCCGCTAGGTCAGGCGGGGGCGAGTGAGGGTACGGACAGCATCAGGATGAGGCGGCTGCCGGTGGTCGGGACATAGAGGTGGAGACCGCCGGCGTCGGGCAGCCGGTACGGCTTCTCACGCGCCTTCGCGGCGCGGACCTTCAAATCGGTGAGCGGCATTCCCTGCGTCGTCCCAGGAGCGGGTATCGAGCGGACCCGATACCCGCTGAATACCCGCTGATCGTTCGGGATGATGGTGGTCTATGCGGGATGGCAGGGGAAGCGCGAGGGCGCAGAAACCGCGGTGCGGAGCCATCTTTGGGGCTTCCTGGGACTGTCCAGGAAGGGTGGATGGCTCCCCGAGTAGGACTCGAACCTACGACCCAGGGATTAACAGTCCCTTGCTCTACCAACTGAGCTATCGGGGATCAGCCGCGGGCGCGCCCTATAACAAGGAAGCGATACCGATGGAAACCCCCCGCCGGGAGATTTTTCGGCGCGCCATGCCGCCAGCGCGGGAATGGAGGTCGGTGCCGGAATCGAACCGGCGTGGCGGGATTTGCAGTCCCGAGCCTAACCACTCGGCCAACCGACCATCGCTCCCTCGCGGGCGCCCCCTCTATCCTGTGCGCGGGGCGCCGGGTCAAGCATCGGCTTGGCGCCCCGGCGCGCGCCGACCTATAACGCCGCCGAACGCGAAGGATATGCACCGCATGGACGCCGCCGCCGCTGCCGCGCAGGACATGACCGCCCATTTCGCCGCCGCCCGGCGCTTCATGGTCGATGGCCAGTTGCGGCCGAACAAGGTGACGGATCCGCGCATCGTCGCCGCCATGCTCGACCTGCCGCGGGAGCAGTTCCTGCCGCCCGGCCTCGCCGCGCGCGCCTACCAGGACGAGGACGTGGCGCTGCCCGGCGGCCGCGCCCTCATGGAGCCGATGGTGCTGGCCCGGCTGGCGCAGCTCCTGGCGCTGCGGCGCGGAGAGCGTGCGCTGCTGCTTGGCGCGGGCACCGGCTACGGCGCTGCATTGCTGGCCCGCATGGGTGCCGCCGTGACTGCGGTGGAGGATGACGCCGCGCTGCTCACGATCGCCCGAGCCGCGCTGCCGGCGGTGACCGAGGCCGGCAGCGTGACGTTGGTCGAGGCCTCGCCGGCCGCCGGGCATTCCGCCGGCGCGCCCTATGACGTCATCCTCATCGAGGGGGAGGTGCCGGCGGTGCCGCGCCCGATTCTCGAACAGCTCGCCGAAGGTGGGCGGCTGGCGACGGTGCTGCGGGACCGCCCGCCGGCCCGCCACGCCATCCTGGTCCGGCGGGTGGGCGAGAGCTTCACGACTCTGCCCGCCTTCGATTGCGCGACGACGCCACTGCCGGCCTTCCTGCCTGGGCCCCACTTCATTTTCTGAGGTCCCAGGCCATATAGGCGCCGGTTCCCCGCAGGGCCGGACCGGGCGCGCTGGCAATGCCGGGGAGGGGCGCGCTAGGCTCGCGCCAACCTTGTCCTTCACGGGCGGCCCCGCGCCGCCCACCCGGAGATAGTTCCGCCGATGACGGCTCTACGATACGCCATGCTCTTCGGGGCAGCGTCGCTTGGTCTGTCCGCTGCCCCCGCTGCCGCACAGACCCTGCAGCAGGCATTGGCCGCCGCCTATGCCAACAACCCCGCCCTGCTTGCCGGCCGCGCCCAGCTCCGCGCGGTGGATGAGAATGTGCCGCAGGCGCTCGCCGGCTGGCGGCCGACGGTCACCATGTCCGCCTCCGGCAGCTATACCGACGCGACCGCCCGCTCGCCGAGCGGAACGGGCCGCGGCTCGGTCTACAACGATGTCAGCCGCGACGGCCTGTCGCTGGCCGGCACGGTGACCCAGCCGCTCTATCGGGGCGGTCGCACCGTCGCATCGACCCGGCGCGCCGAGAACCAGGTCCTGGCGCAGCGCGCCCGGCTGCTGGCGACCGAGCAGCAGGTCCTCCAGGACAGCGTCACGGCCTATGCCAATGTCATCCGCGACGAAGAGCTGTTGCGCCTCCGCACCAACAACGTGCAGGTGCTGACCCGCCAGTTGCAGGCGACGAATGAGCGTTTCCGGGTCGGCGAGATCACCCGCACCGACGTGGCGCAGGCGGAAAGCCGGCTGGCCGGCGCCCGCGCCGACCGTGCCGCGGCGGAAGGCAATCTGCAGACCTCCCGCGCCGTCTTCCAGCGCACCATCGGTGCTGTGCCGGCGCGGCTGACGCCTCCGCAACCGCTGGCGCCACCGACCCGCTCCGCCCAGGACGCGGTGGAGCGGGCAGGCCTCAACAACCCGACCGTGGTCGCGGCGCTGTTCGATGAAGCGGCGGCCCGCGACTTCATCGACGTGCAGTTCGGCGCGCTGCTGCCGCAGGCCAACCTGCAGGCGCAGATCTTCCGCAACGACAATCCGCAGACGCGCGGCACCCGCCTCACGGGCTCCCAGGTCACGGCCACGCTGTCGGTGCCGCTGTATCAGGGCGGGGCCGAGCATGCGCTGGTGCGCCAGGCGCGCCAGCAGGCGCAGCAGGCGCGCGCTGCGATCGAGGATGCGCGCCTCCAGGCCCGCCAGCAGGCCCAGGCGGCGTGGGAGACGCTGGCCGCCGCCCGCGCCCAGGTCGATTCGGTACGTGCGCAGATCCGTGCCGCCGAGATCGCGCTCGATGGCGTGCAGCGCGAGGCGGTGGTCGGCAGCCGGACCACGCTCGACGTGCTGAACGCCGAGCAGGAGCTGCTGAGCGCCCGCGTCAACCTGGTGCAGGCGTTGGCCAATGTGGTCACCGCATCCTATTCGCTGGCCGGCTCCGTCGGGCGGCTGAACACGCGGGACCTCAACCTGCCGGTCCAGTCCTATGACATGGAGGCCTATTACCGGGCGGTGCGGAACCGCTGGGCCGGCACCGGCGACCTCTCCGGCGTCGCGGCGGCACCCGCCGTGCCGACCGCCTCCGCGGCATCGGCCGGAGCGCCGCGGCCGTGAGTGGGGCGGACAGGAAGCCGGGATCGCCGGGATCGCCAGGGCCATCCGCTGGCGATCCCACGATGGAAGACATCCTGGCTTCCATCCGCCGCATCCTGAACGAAGACGATGCTCAGCCTTCCGCTGCGCCGCCCGAGGCGGAGCCCTTCGCGCTGACCGAGGCGATGCTGGTGGGCGGCGATGCGCCCGCCGCCGATGCTCCCGCCGCCCCGCCGGCCGAAACACCCACCCCGCCGGCCGCGGTCGAACCGCCGCCCGCCGTCCCGCCGGAGCCGGAGCCGGAACCGATGACCGAAACCGCAGCACCGCCGCCCGCCACCCCTGAGCCCGCTCCATCCTTGCCTGAGGCGGCGAATCTGCTCGCGCCGGCTGCCGCGGCCGCCGCCGCCGCTTCGGTCGGCAACCTGCTGCGGGCGGTCAGCGCCGATCGCCACGCCGCCGTGCATCGTGGCGGCCCGACCATCGAGGATCTGGTGCGGGAGGAGATCCGTCCGCTGCTCAAGGCCTGGCTCGACGAGCACCTGCCGCCGATGGTGGAGCGGCTGGTCCGGACCGAGATCGAGCGCGTGGTGGGTAGGGCCCTTTCTTAGTCCTCAATCGCCGGCGCCGGCATCCGCCGGCTTGGCTTTCGCGCTGTCAGGGCGCACCGGCGACAACTGATGGTCGCGCGCGGGGCCGCATTCGCGGCCCCGGAGCATCGCTTCGCTCGCTCCGCAGGAACCGGCGGCGGCCTGCGGCCGCGTGGCGCTATGGCTGATGCGTCTGTTATGCCGCCCGCGCACTTGACGCGGGCCCCTCGGGCGCGGAAGGGATGCGCCATGCTTGACAAGAATTTCGATCCCGCCGCCGTCGAACAGCGCCTCTATGAGGGCTGGGAGAAGGCGGGCGCCTTCGGCGCGCGCCCCGAGGGCAATGCCGCGCCCTTCACCATCATGATCCCGCCGCCCAACGTCACCGGCAGCCTGCATATCGGGCACGCGCTGACCATGACGATCCAGGACACGCTGACCCGCTGGCGGCGGATGCAGGGCCGGGACGCGCTCTGGCAGCCAGGCACCGACCATGCCGGCATCGCGACCCAGATGGTGGTGGAACGGCTGCTGGCCTCCGAAGGCAAGGATCGGCGCCAGATGGGGCGGGAGGCCTTCCTCGACCGCGTCTGGCAATGGAAGGCGGAATCGGGCGGCAGCATCACCCGCCAGCTCCGCCGCCTCGGCGCCTCGCTCGATTGGCCACGCGAGCGCTTCACCATGGATGACGGGCTCTCGACCGCGGTGCGGGAGGTCTTCGTCACGCTGCATGACCAGGGGCTGATCTACCGTGACCGGCGCCTGGTGAACTGGGACCCCAAGCTGCTGACCGCGATCTCCGACCTCGAGGTCGAAAGCCGGGAGGTGAAGGGCAGCCTCTGGCACCTGCGCTATCCGGTGGAAGGCAAGGAAGGCCGCTTCATCACGGTCGCGACCACGCGGCCGGAGACCATGCTGGGCGACACCGCGATCGCGGTGCACCCGGAGGATCCTCGTTTCGCGGACCTAGTCGGCAAGCGCGCCATCCTGCCGCTGGTCGGGCGCGCCATCCCGATCGTGGCGGATGAATATTCCGATCCGGAGAAGGGCAGCGGCGCGGTGAAGATCACCCCCGCGCACGACTTCAACGATTTCGAGGTCGGCCGGCGCCACGCACTGGCGATGCCGTCCGTGCTGACCGCGGATGCGCTGGTGACGCTGGAGGAGATCGAGGCCGACCTGCGCGACATTCCCGGCGTCGCGGATGCGGATTTCGTGCGCGGCCTTGCCGGGCAGGACCGCTTCGCGGCCCGCAAGGCGATCGTGGCCCGGCTGGAGGAGCTCGGCCTCGTCGAGAAGATCGACCCGCACACCCATGCCGTGCCGCATGGCGACCGCGGCGGCGTGCCGATCGAGCCGCGGCTGACCTGGCAATGGTACTGCGACGCCAAGACCCTCGCGCAGCCGGCGATCAAGGCAGTCGAGAGCGGCGCCATGACTTTCCACCCGCGCCAATGGGAAAACACCTTCTTCGCCTGGATGCGCGACATCCAGCCCTGGTGCGTCTCCCGCCAGCTCTGGTGGGGGCATCGCATCCCGGCCTGGTACGGGCCCGAAGGCATGATCTTCGTCGCCCGTGACGAGGCGGCGGCGCAGGCGAAGGCACGCGCGCATTTCGGGCATGACGTGGCGCTGGACCGCGACCCCGACGTGCTCGACACCTGGTTCAGCAGCGCGCTCTGGCCCTTCAGCACGCTCGGCTGGCCGGAGAAGACGCCCGAGCTCGCCAAATACTACCCGGGCAGCGTGCTGGTGACCGGCTTCGACATCATCTTTTTCTGGGTCGCCAGGATGATGATGATGGGCATGCACTTCATGGGCGATGTGCCGTTCCGGGACATCTACATCCACGGCCTGGTGCGCGACGAGCGCGGGCAGAAGATGTCGAAGTCCAAGGGCAATGTGATGGACCCGCTGGAGCTGATCGACGCCTATGGCGCCGACGCCGTGCGGTTCACCATCTGCGCGCTGACCGGCCCCGGACGCGACGTGAAGCTCGGGCGGCAGCGCGTCGAGGGCTATCGCGCCTTCGCGACCAAGCTCTGGAACGCCGCGCGCTTCCTGGAGATGAACGGTATCGCGCCGGACGTGCGGTTCGATGCCGCCGCGGTCAAGACGCCGCTGGCACGCTGGCTGCTGGATGCGACCAACCGCGCGGTCGCGGATGCCTCGCTCGCGCTCGAGGCCTATCGCTTCGACGACTATGCGCAGGCGAGCTACCGCTTCGTCTGGAACGGCTTCTGCGACTGGTTCCTGGAATTCGCCAAGCCCGTGCTGAACGGCCCGGACGGGGCGGAGAAGACCGAGATCAAGGGGGTCGCGCAGCATGTGCTCGGCGTGATCCTGCGCTTACTGCACCCATCGATGCCCTACATCACGGAGGAGCTCTGGGACCGCTTCGGCTATGGCGAGCCCTGCAGCCTGATCCGGGCGGAATGGCCCGGGGCCATCACCGTCGAAGGCGCAGCCGATGCGCGCGCCGAGCTCGACTGGGTGGTCTCGCTGATCGGCGATCTGCGCACCGTGCGCGCGGAGATGAACGTGCCGCCCTCGGTCACCGCGCCCCTGCTGCTGCAGGGCGCGACGCCGGAGACGCTGGCCCGCGCCGGCCGCTGGATCGATGCCATTCGCCGCCTCGGCCGCGTCACCGAGCTCACCGCCCTGGCCGGCGAGGCGCCGGCCGGCGTTGCGCAATTCGTGGTCGGCGAGGCGACCGCGATGCTGCCACTCGCCGGCATCATCGACTTCGCCGCCGAACGCGCGCGCCTTTCCAAGGAGCGCGGCAAGCTCGACGTCGAGGCTCAGAAGATCGAGGCCAAGCTCGGCAATCCCGACTTCGTCGCGCGCGCGAAGGAAGAGGTGGTCGAGGAGAATCGCGAGCGGCTGGCTACAGCACAGGCTGAGATCGCGCGGCTCGATGCCGCGCTCGCGCGCCTCGGAAAGTAAGTCAGCGCTGAGCAATCAATAGGGAGGGAAAGCCGCCGCCATGACCAAGTGGGACAAGTCCAGGTTGCCGAGCCGCCACGTGACCATCGGGCCGGAGCGGGCGCCGCACCGCTCCTACTACTATGCGATGGGCATGACGGAGGAGGACATCGCGGCGCCGCTGGTCGGCGTCGCCACCTGCTGGAACGAGGCGGCGCCCTGCAACACCGCGCTCTCGCGCCAGGCGCAGTCCTCGAAGCGCGGCGTGAAGGAGGCCGGCGCCTCGCCACGCGAGTTCACGACGATCACAGTGACCGACGGCATCGCCATGGGCCACCAGGGCATGAAGTCCTCGCTGGTCTCGCGCGAGGTCATCGCCGATTCCGTCGAGCTCACGATGCGGGGCCACTGCTACGATGCGCTGGTCGGGCTCGCGGGCTGCGACAAGTCGCTGCCCGGCATGATGATGGCGATGACGCGGCTCAACGTACCGAGCGTCTTCATGTATGGCGGCTCCATCATGCCCGGCCGGTTCGAGGGCAAGGACGTCACCGTCGTCGATGTGTTCGAGGCGGTCGGGCAATACGGCGCCGGGTTGATGACCGAGGAGCGCCTCTGCCAGATCGAGCGCCATGCCTGCCCGGGCGAAGGCGCCTGCGGCGGCCAGTTCACCGCCAACACCATGGCCTGCATCAGCGAGGTGATCGGCCTCGCACTGCCTTATTCGGCCGGCGCCCCGGCCCCGGATCTCGATCGCGACCACTGGGCCTATGAGAGCGGCAAGGCGGTGGTGGAGTTGCTCCGCCGCAACATCCGTCCGCGCGACATCGTCACGCTGAAGGCGCTGGAGAATGCCGCGGTGATCGTCGGCGCGACCGGCGGGTCCACCAATGCCGGCCTCCATTTGCCCGCGATCGCCAATGAATGCGGCATCCGCTTCACCTTGCAGGACGTGGCGGAGATCATGCGCCGCACGCCGCACATCGCGGACCTGAAGCCGGGCGGGCGCTATGTCGCCTATGACGTCTTCAAGGTCGGCGGTGTGCCGGTGATCATCAAGGCGCTGCTCGATGGCGGGCTGTTGCACGGCGACTGCATGACGGTCACCGGCAAGACCCTTGCTGAGAACCACAAGGCCGTGGTTTTCCCCAGGGATCAGGACGTGGTCCGTCCGGTTTCCGACCCGATCTCGCCGATCGGCGGCGTCGTGGACCTGAAGGGCAACCTGGCGCCGGAAGGCGCCATCGTGAAGATCGCCGGCCTGCACGCCCTGCGCTTCGAGGGCACCGCGCTCTGCTTCGATTGCGAGGAGGATGCCTTCAAGGCGGTCGAGATGCGCGCCTACAAGCCGGGCGACATCATCGTCATCCGCTACGAGGGGCCGAAGGGCGGGCCCGGCATGCGCGAGATGCTGTCCACCACCAGCGCCATCTACGGGCAGGGGATGGGCGAGCAGGTGGCGCTGATCACCGATGGCCGCTTCTCCGGCGCGACGCGCGGTTTCTGCATCGGCCATGTCGGGCCGGAAGCCGCGGTCGGCGGACCGATCGCGCTGCTCCGAAACGGCGACAGGATCGTCATCGACGCCGAGAAGGGCACGATCGACATGATCCTGCCGGAGGAGGAGATCGCGCAGCGCCGCGCTGCCTGGACCCCGCGCAGGACCGACTACAATTCCGGCGTGCTCTGGAAATATGCGCAGACGGTGGGACCGGCTTATCTCGGCGCCGTGACCCAGCCGGGTGCGGCAGCGGAGACACACACCTACGCCGATATCTGAGTAGGCCGCGGAACGGCTCCTTGGAGCAGCCGTTCCGCGCGCTCCAAATCGTATGCAATTTCAATGCCTTGGCCTCCGGCTGGCATCCTGGCCTGGCCTGCTGCGGCAGGCTTCCGCAATGGCCACGCTTCAGCTCCCTGAAACCCTGGGCCGATTGGGCGCGTTCCCGGTCGGCCATTGCGATTTCAGAAAAGGAGACCTCAATGCGCACCGTTGTCATGGCTGTCCTGCTCGCCGCCACCGCCGTCCCGTTGGCTGGGTGCGTCGTGAACCCGCGGGAGCCGGACCGTGTCGTCGTTCGTGAACCGGCTCCGCCGTCCACCACCTATGTGACGCCGGCGCCGGCGCCAACCTATGTGGCACCGTCGCCTTCTGTGACCGTCCGGCCGTACTAAAGCGGCGGGCAGATCGAGCTTCCGGGCGATGTCGCCTTAGGGCGATCCGCTCTGAAGCTCGATCAGCAGCGGGGTGTGGTCGGAAGGCTGCTCCTCGCTGCGCGGCGCCGTATCGACGGTGCAGGACGCGAGCCGCTCGGTCAGCTCGGGTGAGAGCAGGGCGTGATCGATGCGCAGACCCCGGTTCTGTTCGAAAGCCGGGCCGTAATCCCAATAGGTGTAGATCCGCTCGGCCGGATGCAGCGCGCGCAGCGCGTCGGTCATGCCGGGGTTAATCAGCGCTCGGAAAGCCGCCCGGCTTTCCGGGCGCACCAGCGCGTCGGTGGGCGGCAGCGCACCCGGCGCAAGATCCGCCTCGGCCGGGCAGACATTGTAGTCGCCGAGCACCGCGAAGGGCGTGAAGCTGTCCAGCCGCTCCTCGACCAGCGCGCGCAGCCGCGCCATCCAGCGCAGCTTGTAGGCATAGCCATCCTCGCCGCCGGAATTGCCGTTCGGCAGGTAGATGCCGGCGGCCCGGATGCCGCCGGCGGCGACTTCGATGTAGCGTGCCTGGGCGTCGTCATCCTCGCCGGGCAGGCGCTCGGCCACCACCTCGAAGGGGATGCGCGCGAGCACCGCAACGCCGTTGCGCCCGCCGGTCTGGCCGACCGCATGCGCCTTGTAGCCCAGCGCCTCGAAATCCAGGCAGGGCATCTCGGCGGTCTGGCACTTCAGCTCCTGCAGGAAGAGCAGATCCGGCTGCGCGCGTTCCAGGAAACGCGCCAGATGCGGCACGCGCCGGCGCACCGAATTCACATTGAACGTGGCGAGGCGCATTAGGCGATGGCGAAGGAGGTGCCGCAGCCGCAGCTTGAGCTTGCCTGGGGATTGCGGATGGCGAAATGCGCGCCGATCAGCTCTTCCGCCCAGTCCAGCTCGGCCCCGGCCAGCAGCTCCAGCGAGACCGGGTCGACGAAGACCCGCGCCGGGCCGCCATCGATCACCAGGTCCTCGTCGGCGGGGACCTCCTCGATCGCGAAACGGTATTGGAAGCCGGAGCAGCCGCCGGCCTCCACGGCGAGCCGCAGCCCGGCGCCGGGCTTGCCCTCGCGCGCGGCGATGGCCGCGACCTGGGCGGCGGCGGCTGGGGTGACGCGGAAGCTCTGGGTGAGGGCGCCGTCTGGCATGGTGGGCAATCTCCGGGAGCAGATCGCCGCGGGGCGGAAGCCCGGAGGCGGGAAACTGCTCGCAAACACGATCTTGCCCTGGAAGATAGGGCGGATCGCGATCCATTCCAATGATGCGGGGGTTGCGGGCATGCCGCTTGGGGCGGGCCTCCTGCCGGACGGGCAGATTGCTGCCTCCGGGCTTCCGCCCCACGGCGATCTGCTCTAGAGCCCGCCCATGTCCAGCCAGCGCGCTCCCTGGGCCGTCCAGCCCGAAACCTCGCGCGGCCGGCTCCATCCCGAGCCGGCGGGCGATTCGCGTTCGCCCTTCCAGCGCGACCGGGATCGTATCATCCACGCAACGGCCTTTCGGCGCCTGCAATACAAGACCCAGGTCTTCGTCTTCCACGAGGGCGATCATTTCCGCACCCGGCTGACCCACAGCATCGAGGTGGCGCAGATCGCACGCTCGATCGCGCGGCGGCTGGCGCTGGACGAGGACATGGCGGAAGCGCTCGCCCTGGCCCATGACCTTGGCCATCCCCCCTTCGGCCATGCCGGGGAGGAGGCGCTGGACGCCATGATGAAACCCTATGGGGGCTTCAGCCACAACGCGCAGTCGCTCCGGGCCGTGACCTTGCTGGAAGCGCGCTATGCCGCTTTCGACGGGCTGAACCTGACCTGGGAGACGCTCGAGGGCCTGGCCAAGCACAATGGCCCGGTGCGGAGCCCGCCGCCCTACATCGCCGAATACGACCGGCTGCATCCGCTGGATCTGGCAAGCCATGCCTCGGCCGAGGCGCAGGTCGCGGCGATCGCCGACGATATCGCCTACAACAACCACGACCTCGACGACGGGCTGCGCGCCCGGCTCTTCACCTTCGACGAGGTGGCGGCGCTGCCCCTGCTCGGCGAGGCTCTGGCCGATGCGCGGGATGCGGCGCCGGGCGCGCCGCCGGAGCGCTTGGCACCCGAGATGATCCGCCGCGTCATCAATCGCATGGTGATCGACGTGGTGGCGGAGGCCGGGCGGCGCATCGCCGCGCTGGCGCCGCGCTCCGCCGCGGATATCCGCGCCGCCGCGGACCCGGTGATCGCCTTCTCCGACACCATGGCGGAGGCCAACAAGGTGGTGCGGCGCTTCCTGTTCACCCGCATGTACCGGCATTGGCGCGTCAACCGTTCGATGGCGAAGTCCCGCCGGGTGCTGCAGTTGCTCTTCACCCTGCTGCACGGCAGCCCGCAGATGCTGCCGGCCGCGTGGCAGGCACGGGCGGGCGATGCCGGCAGCCGCGACTGCGCGCTGACCGTCTGCGACTACATCGCCGGCATGACCGACCGCTTCGCGCTGGAAGAGCATCGCCGCCTCACCGATCCCGACATTCCCGGTTGAACTTTCGCGAGTGACAATGACCGAAACTCATATCTTCGCTGCCGTGCTGGATGAGGTGCGCGGGGCGATGCGCGCGCTGTTCCCCGAACTGCCGGACGATGTCCTGGCGCGCGTGCTGGTGGAACCGCCGCGCGATGCGGCGCATGGCGACATGGCGACCAATGCGGCGATGGTCGCGGCCAAGCCGGCACGGCAGCCGCCGCAGAAGATCGCGGCCGCGCTGGCGGAGAAGCTGATCGCGGCGCCCATGGTGGCGGAAGCGGCGCCGGCCGGCCCGGGATTCGTCAACCTGCGCCTGCACGAGAGCTGGCTGCGGGCGCGGCTGCCGGGAGTGCTGACGGCGGGGCCGCGCTATGGCGAGGCGACGATCGGCGCCGGGCGGCGCGTGGACGTGGAGTATGTCTCGGCCAACCCCACCGGGCCGATGCATGTCGGCCATTGCCGCGGCGCCGTGGTGGGCGATGCGCTGGCGAACCTGCTGGCCAAGGCCGGCTGGGACGTGACCAAGGAATACTACATCAATGACGCCGGCGCGCAGGTGCAGGCGCTCGGCTATGCCACCTACTGGCGCTACCTCCAGGCGATCGGCACCGCGATGACCGAGGAGGATTATGCCGCCGCGGTGCCGGGCGGGCTGCAGTATCGCGGCGAATACCTGATCCCGGTCGGTGAAGCGCTGGCCGCTGCGCATGGCGGCGCCCTGGCGACGCCGGAGAAGACCCCGATCGAACCCGCGCTCTGGCTCGATACTGTCCGCGACTTCGCTGTCGCCCGCATGATGGAAGCGATCCGTGAGGATCTCGCGTTGCTCGGCGTGCAGCACGACGTGTTCGTCAGCGAAGCCGGGCTCGTCCGCGACGGTAAGCTCGCCCAAGCGGAGGCACGGCTCGACGCCGCCGGCCTGATCTATGTCGGCGTGCTGGAACCGCCCAAGGGCAAGACGCCCGATGACTGGGAGCCGCGGCCGCAGACCCTGTTCCGCGCCACCCAGTTCGGCGACGAGGTGGACCGCGCGCTGCGCAAGTCGGATGGTTCCGGCACCTATTTCGCCAATGACATCGCCAACCACCTGCACAAGATCGAGCGCGGCTTCGACGCGCTGGTGCATGTCTGGGGCGCCGATCACGGCGGGTATGTGCGGCGCATGCAGGCGGCCGTCTCGGCGCTCTCCAACGGCCGTGTGCCGCTCGATGTCGTGCTGACCCAGATCGTGCATGTGCTGAAGGGCGGTGAGCCGGTGCGCATGTCGAAGCGCGCCGGCACCTACATCACGCTCCGCGACCTGATCGAGGAGGTGGGGCGCGACGCCGTGCGCTTCACGATGCTGACCCGCAAATCCGATGCGCAGATGGAGTTCGACCTCGACCGGGTGATCGAACAGTCGCGCGACAATCCGGTCTTCTACGTGCAATACGCACATGCCCGCTGCCGGTCGGTGTTGCGCCAGGCCGGCGACCCGGAGGCCGCGGTGCTGGCGGGAGCGCCGCTCGATGCGCTGACCGATGTCGCAGAGATGGCGCTGCTCCGCCGCATCCTGACCTTCCCGCGCCTGATCGAAGCCGCCTCCGAAGCGCGGGAGCCGCATCGTGTGGCCTTCTACCTGGCGGATCTGGCGGGTGACTTCCACGCGCTTTGGAATCGCGGGCGCGAGGACGCGACCTTGCGCTTCATCCGCGAGGATGAGCCGGAAGCGACCCGGGCCCGCCTGGCGCTGGTCGCCGCAACGGCCAGCGTGATCCGCGCCGGCCTCGCGGTGATGGGCGTGACCCCGGTCGAGGAGATGCGGTGACCTTCGTCAGTTGACGAAGGTCACGGCCACGCGCCGGGACTTCGCCACGTAGGTGGCCCAGAGGCCGCCGATCGCCACCATGGCGATCCAGCCTGCGATCGCCACCATTCCTTCCTCGTCGAAAAGTTGGGCCTCGAGGCCGCGGCGATGCAGGGCGACGGTCATGGCCAGCAAATTCACCGGGAAGGCGATTGCGCCGACGAAGTACTGAATATAGTAGGCGAATTTGAACTCCCTCTTCTTCCCATGCGTATATGCGACTGTCGTCAGTGCGGTGATGAGAAGAGCGCCGTTCAGGATTGCTTCGGTATAAAAGGAAATCGGAAACTCGTGCATCAGGGTCGCGATGAAGGGGCTTCTGTAGTATCCAACAAAGCCAAACAGGATTCGGATCGGCGTCAAGGTCAATATGACGACGAGCACGAGGAGCCATCCTTTGAAGCCCGGCGTGACGCCGAGGCCCCGATTGGCTTCCTCGCGAGCCCCTTTGGCCGCGAAGTAACTGATTGCTCCTAGAATCAAGAGCACCACGATCAGGGCAGGCAAGATCTGCACAAACAGGGAGGTGTCCATCATTGGCTCCGGCAATGGTCGTTTCAGTTTAGAGGAGGTCGCGAGCCATGTCGCCTGAATTCGTTCTTTCTTTGTTCGAATTATGAGGCGTCATGACACCGGCGAGCCCGGCCATGCAACCGATCCCGCTCCGATCGAATCCGGGGGCTGGGCTATGGGATATGCGGCTTCCTGGCGCCCGGGCCTTCGCGCGGTTTCCTCCTCCGCCGGTTCCGCCTAGAAGTCCCCGCGGTCCGGCCTAGATTCCGGCCGGTTCGTGTCACAACACAGGGGGCGCCGCCGCGGGTGCGTCGGCGGAGGCTGTTGATCATGGTGGTTTCGGGCCGGGCCCAGGGGATGTGACGCGGTGAGCGACCTGACGCCTTCCTATCGTGTGCGGCCGGAGCGCGAGAGCGGGCCGCCTTGGCGCATGCTCGGAGTCTTCGCGGCGATCCTCGGCGCCCTGCTGATCGGCGCCCTGACAGTCTGGAGCTTCTCGCGCGGCGGCGGCCGCGGCGTGCCGCTGATCGAGCCGGATCCGCGGCCGATCCGCGTACGGCCGACCGATCCCGGCGGGCTCCGGGTGCAGAACCAGGACGAGCTGATCTTCGATCGCGACCGGCGCCCCACCGGCACGGCACGGCTGGCGCCCGAATCGGAAGGACCGCGCCTGGATGCGCTCCGCCAGCAGGTGGCGCAGCCGCCGGCCGCCGCGCCCCCGCCCGCGGTCGCGCCGGCCCCCGCGGCACCGGC
>NZ_JAAGBB010000015.1 GCF_018129085.1 Plastoroseomonas hellenica | reverse complement strand
GGGGCGGGTGCCGCCGCGGGCGGCGGCGGGGCGGGCTGCTCGGCCGGGACCGCCTGGGCGGTCGCAGGGGCCGGGCTGCCGAGCGGCAGGACCGTGAGCAGGAGCAGGAGCGTCAGGAGCCGCGTCATGGCCGGGCAGGGACCAGATCGGCGCGGGCGCGGTCAAGCCCCGCGGTGGTCAAGGCTCGTTGCAGCACACAACGACAAATGGATGACGATCCGCTCATTTAAGCAATGAGTCTCAGGAACTGTGGGTCAGTCTGTGGATAACGGGGATAACCGCGCGGCGGCTTGAGCTGAGCGTCAACGGAAACGACATTCCGTATGCGCAACTTATCCGGACTGTTGCTGCACTGGAGTGAGCAGGACAGGAGGGCTGCCCTTCACGCTCGCCATCCTTCAGGTGATGACGCCACGCCAAGGCCTTTCCGGTGCTTGCGCCATGGTGCTGGGGCAAGGCCGCCACGACCGGGCTGCGCCGTGACGCCTGGGCCGTCGCGTCCTAGTGTCCTGCCCCTCCCGTTCGCCGCACTTGGCGCGAACGGAAGGGATAGGCCGGCCACGCAAACCAGGGCGACGCGATGAAGACATTCCTCACCATCCTGATCCTGGTCGCGATGCTGGCCGTGCTGGGGGTGCTGTTCGTCGGGCTGTTCGGCGTGGCGCGATCGGGGGGCGGCAACCCGGCGCGCTCCAACAAGCTGATGCGCTGGCGTGTCGTGCTGCAGGCTGTGGCGCTCGCGCTGCTCGGCCTGCTGATGCTGATCCAGCGGCATTGAACGGCAGGCCGCCCCTGCGGCCGCACCCTCCTCCGCCGAGGCTTCGGAGGACGAAGCCCTCCTCGCGCAGCCGCAGGCTGCCAATGGTTCCTGCGGGGCGAGCGAAGCGATGCCCCGGGGCCGCGAATGCGGCCCCGCGCGCGACCGGCAGCCGCCGCCAATGCCGCCCTGACAGCGCGGAAGCCAAGCCGCACGGATGTGCGGCGCCCGGCGTCTGAGGGCAATGAATCACCCTCCGCCGCGCCACAAGCTTAGCATTTTGACAGTAAAGACCTGCCCCCCTAGGGTCGCCACCGCGCGGCGGGGCGTGGTGTCCGTCGCCGATCGGAAGCGCGGCCATGCCAGGGGTTGCCGCGCCCCCCATAAGTAGGACACGGCCCTCCCCATGAAGCTCCTCGTCCCCGTCAAGCGGGTGGTGGATTACAACGTGAAGGTCCGCGTGAAGGCGGACCAGACGGGCGTCGAGACGGCGAACGTCAAGATGTCGATGAACCCCTTCGATGAGATTGCGGTCGAGGAAGCCGTCCGCCTGAAGGAGAAGGGCACGGTTACCGAAATCGTCGCCGTCTCCATCGGGCCGACCGCCGCGCAGGAGCAGATCCGCACCGCGCTCGCCATGGGTGCGGACCGCGGCATCCTGATCGAAGTCGACGGCATCGTGGAGCCGCTGGCCGTCGCCAAGCTGCTGAAGGCCGTGGTCGAGAAGGAAACGCCGGGCCTCGTGATCCTCGGCAAGCAGGCGATCGACGACGACATGAATGCCACCGGCCAGATGCTGGCCGCATTGCTGGGCTGGGGCCAGGGCACCTTCGCCTCCAAGCTGGAACTCACCGCCGACAGCGCGACCGTGACGCGGGAAGTCGATGGCGGGCTCGAGACCGTGACGCTCAAGCTGCCGGCGATCGTGACCACCGACCTGCGCCTGAACGAGCCGCGCTATGCGTCGCTGCCCAACATCATGAAGGCGCGCAAGAAGCCGATCGAGACGATGAAGCCGGCCGATCTCGGCGTCGATGCCGCACCCCGCCTGACGACCCTCAAGGTGGAGGAGCCGCCGAAGCGCATCGCCGGCAAGAAGGTGGGTTCCGTCGCGGAACTGGTGGACAAGCTGCGCAACGAAGCGAAGGTGATCTGAGATGAGCGTCCTCGTCCTCGCGGACCGCAGTGGGTCCACGGTCAGCCAGCCGACGCGTTCGGCGGTGGCGGCGGCGCAGAAGATCGGCGGCGATGTGCATGTGCTGGTGTTGGGCGCCGAAGGCGCCGATGCGCATGCGAAGCTCCCGGGCGTCGGCAAGGTGCTGAAGGCCGAAGGTGAGGCCTTCGCGAACGGCCTGGCGGAGCCGGTCGCGGCGCTGCTGGTGGCGCTGGCTCCCGGCTACAGCCATCTGCTGGCGCCCGGCAGCGCCGGCGGCAAGAACGTGATGCCGCGCGCCGCGGCGCTCCTCGACGTGCAGATCATCAGCGACATCGCCGGCGTCATCGATGCCGACACCTTCCAGCGCTTCATCTATGCCGGCAATGCATTGGCGACGGTAAAGAGCGCCGATGCCCGGAAGGTCGCGACCGTCCGCGCCGCGAGCTTCGATCCCGTCCCCGCCGAAGGCGGCTCGGCGGTGATCGAAGCGGCGCCGGCGGCCGGCGACCCGGGGCTCTCGACCTTCGTCGGCGCCCAGATCGTGAAGAGCGAACGGCCGGAGCTGACGGCAGCGCGCATCGTGGTCTCGGGCGGCCGCGCCATGGGCTCCTCCGACCAGTTCAAGATCCTGGAAGGCGTTGCGGACCGGCTCGGTGCCGCGATCGGTGCCTCGCGTGCCGCGGTCGATGCCGGCTATGCGCCGAACGACATGCAGGTCGGCCAGACCGGCAAGATCGTCGCGCCGGAGCTCTACATCGCCTTCGGCATCTCGGGCGCGATCCAGCACCTGGCCGGCATGAAGGACAGCAAGGTCATCGTCGCCGTGAACAAGGACGAGGAGGCGCCGATCTTCCAGGTCGCCGATTACGGCCTCGTCGGCGACGTCTTCAAGGTGATCCCGGAGCTCGAGGCCGAGCTCGACAAGAAGTAGGGCTGTCACGCCCGCGGACGGGACTCCGGCCCGCTGGGCCAATAGGCTGGGCGGCGCGTGGCGGAAGCCCCGCGCCGCTTTTCGTTCGCGATGAGGAGACAGGCTGTGGCGATGGAGAAGATCGGCGTCATCGGCGCCGGGCAGATGGGCAGCGGCATCGCGCATGTGGCGGCACTCGCCGGCCTCGGCGTCACCATGCTCGACGTGAAGCAGGACGCGCTGGAGAAGGCGCTGGCCGGCATCGCCAAGAACATGGACCGCCAGGTGCAGAAGGGTGGCGTGACGGCCGAAGCGCGCGACGCAGCCCTCGCCCGCATCGCGACCGCGACCGACTATGCCGCCTTCAAGGACGCCGACATCGTCATCGAGGCGGCAACGGAGCGGGAGGAGATCAAGCGCCGCATCTTCGAAGCGCTCTGCCTGGTGCTGAAGCCCGACGCCATCGTCGCGACCAACACCTCCTCCATCCCGATCACGCGGCTGGCGGCGGCGACGGACCGGCCGGCGCGCTTCATCGGCATGCATTTCTTCAATCCCGTGCCGCTGATGAAGCTGGTCGAGATCATCCGGGGCCTCGCGACCGACGACGCGACCTTCGAAGCGGTGCGGGCCTTGGCCCAACGCATGGGCAAGCAGACCGCGAATGCGCAGGATTATCCGGGCTTCATCGTCAACCGCGTGCTGATGCCGATGATCAACGAGGCGGTGGTGGCGCTGCAGGAAGGCGTCGGCGACATCGTCTCGATCGACACCGGCATGAAGCTCGGCTGCAACCACCCGATGGGGCCCTTCGAGCTCGCGGATTTCATCGGCCTCGACACCTGCCTCGAAATCATGCGGGTGCTGCATTCGGGCCTCGGCGATTCCAAGTATCGGCCGGCGCCGCTGCTGGCAAAGTATGTCGAAGCCGGCTGGCTTGGCCGCAAGACCGGCAAGGGCTTCTATGACTACGGCACGACGCCACCGAAGCCGACGCGCTGATCAGGCTTCGCCAGGGAGACGACAAGAATGGACAGGATCGCACCGCCCGCGCGGGTGGCGTTCATCGGCATGGGCGTGATGGGCGCTGCGATGGCCGCGAATATCGCCAAGGCCGGCTTCGCGCTGACGGTCAGCAGCCGCACGCGCGACAAGGCGGCGGCGCTGGAAGCGGCTGGCGCGGCCTGGGCCGCGACCCCGGCCGAAGCCGCCAGGGGTGCGGCCTGCGTGGCACTCTGCGTGCCCGATACCCCGGATGTGGAAGCCGTGTTGTTCGGCCCGGGCGGCATCGCGGAAGGGGCCGCGCCCGGGACGGTGGTGATCGACTTCTCCACCATCGCCGCCGCCGCAACCGCGGACTTCGCCAAGCGCCTCGCGGCCAAGGGTGTCGCGCTGCTGGACAGCCCGGTCTCCGGCGGGCCGCAGGGCGCGATCGACGGCGTGCTGACCTGCATGGTGGGCGGCGATGCGGCGGCCTTCGCCGCGGTCGAGGCGGTGTTTGCCGCGGTCGGGAAGACGGTGCGGCATCTCGGCCCCGCCGGCGCCGGCCAGGTCTGCAAGGCTGGCAACCAGCTCATCATCACCGCGACCATGCAGGCGGTCTTCGAAGCGTTGGTCATGGGCAAGAAGGCGGGCCTCGATCCCGCCGCGATGCGCGAAGCCCTGCTCGGCGGCTCTGCGAAATCCTTCGTGCTGGAGAACCACGCCAAGCGCTGGCTGGACGGCAAGACCGCGCCGGGCTTTCGGGCCGAGCTGATGCGGAAGGACATGCGGCTGGCGATCGGCGCCGCGCGCGACCACGGCATGCACGCGCCGGTGACGGCCGCGGCCGCGCAGATGATGGAAGCGCTGTGCAATTCCGGCCGCGGCGGGCTGGATGTCGCTGCCCTCGGCCTGCTGGTGGCCGAGCTGTCCGGCGCGGCGGAGTAGCGGCCGCTCGGTCTCACACCGTCACGACGATCTTGCCGAACTGCTCGTTCGATTCCAGGAAGCGATGCGCCGCGACGATCTCCTCGAAGGGGAAGGTCCTGGCGATCACCGGCCGCAGCGCGCCCGCTGCCACCCCGTCCAGGATGAACGCCTTCGCGGCCGCGAGCCGTGCCGGATCGCCGGTGATCTCGTGCACGAGGTAGCCGCGCAGAGTCAGGCGCTTGCTCAGCACGGCGAAGAGCGGGAAGGGCGTCGGCTCGGGGCTCAGGCCGCCATATTCGATGAGGATGCCGCCCCGTGACATCGCTGCCGTCAGCGTCCCAAATATCGGACCGCCGACGGCGTCGAACACGACGCGCACGCCCTCCGGGCCAGTGATATCCTGCAGGCGGACCTTCAGATCCTCCTCTGCCGAGGCGATGACATGCGCCGCGCCGAACGCTAGTAAGGCCTGCTTTTTCGCCGAGGTCCGCGTGACCGCGATCACTGTGGCGCCGATCATGTTGGCAATCTGGGTCGCGGCAAGCCCGACGCTGCTCGATGCCGCGGTAATGATAACGAAGTCCGCCCCGCCGAGCCCGGCGATCTCGACCAGCGCGCCATAGGCGGTGAGATATGGCATCCAGAGGGCGGCCGCCGCTTCCCAGCTCAGCGATGGCGGATGCCGGACGACAAGTTCGGCGGGAAAGGTCGCGAGTTCGCCATAAGCGGGCCAGCGGACCATCGACAGCGGCGGCACGATGCTGACGGCCTCGCCCGTCGCGAAGCCCGCCACGCCCTCGCCGAGCGCGTCCACGATGCCCGCCGCCTCGAGGCCGAGGCCGGAGGGCAGGTGCGGCGTCTCGATATAGGTGCCCCTGCGCAGCAGCGCCTCGGCCCGGTTCAGGCCCAGCGCCTTGACGCGAATCCGGACCTCGCCGGGGCCGGGCGGCGGGACCTCGACATCCTCGATGCGCAGGACCTCGGGGCCGCCATGCTCATGGAACCGGACAACGCGCACCATCGGCTTGACTCCAAATCATTCGGACCGAATGAGCTATGGCGTCGCGCGCTGGCCGGATAAATGGCGCCCGAGGCAAGACAGAAGAAACCAGAGGTTTGGAATATGGACCGCCTGACGAGCATGGCCGTCTTCGTCAAAGCCGTCGATCTCGGCTCTTTCGCGGCCGCCGCCGCCGCGCTCGGCCTCTCCGGGCCGATGGTCGGCAAGCATGTCCGCTTTCTCGAGGATCGCGTGTGGCCGACTTGGCGGAGGATGGCTGCGACCCTCGCGATCCGCACCGGCGCGCTGGAGGACAGGGCCGGGGTGATGGCGCGGCGCGTCGCGCGCCAGCGCATGATCGTCTGCGCCTCGCCCGCCTATCTCGATCGGCACGGCCGCCCGCGACGGGTCGAGGATCTCGCCGCGCATCAGGCCATCCTCTACAGCCGGTCGGGCCGCCCCGGCCCCTGGCTCTTCCCGCGCGACGGCGAGCCGCCGGCGGCGGTGACGCCGGTGAGCCGTTTCCGGCTCGACGACCTGGATGCGATCGCCGATGCCGCGGTCGCCGGCCTGGGCCTGGCCTGGCTGCCCTCCTGGCTGGTGCGGGATCGCATCCAGGCCGGCGCGCTGGTGCCGCTGCTGCCGGACCAGCCGGAGTTTCTCTATGACGGCCATGCGCTGTGGCCGCAGACGCCGCACCTGCCGCTGAAGGTCCGGGTCGCCATCGATGCCCTGGCGGCGGCCTTGCCCGGCCTTATGTGATCCTTTGACGCCGCGCGGCCGCGTCACCGCCGCGCACCCCGCTCGGCGCCACGCCGATGATGCGCTTGAAGGCGCGGCTGAAGGAGGCTTCGGAGTCGTAGCCGAGCCGCTCCGCTACCGCCGCGATGCGGGCGCGGTCCTGCTGCAGCCAGCGCCGCGCGAGCTGCATGCGCACTTCCGCGACATAGCGCGCCGGCGTCTGCCCGAGCTTGGCCGCGAAGACCTCCGCGAAGCGGGACCGCGAGGCGCCCATGATCGCGGCGAGCGCTGGGACGCTCCAGTCCCGCTCCGGCTGCAAATGGATGGCGGCCAACACCCGGCCGAGATCGGGGTTGCGCACCGCGGCGAGCCAGCCCGTCGCATCCCCGCAGCCATGCTCCACCCAGGACCGGATGATCTTGGCGGCGAGCACATCCGCCAGCCGCGCCGCGATGCCGCCGGCGCCGACCCGGTCCATCGAGACCTCGCAGACCATCGCGTCCAGCATCGGCGCGATGGTCGGGTCGTCCGCCATCAGCTCATGCGCGCGCATCGCCTCCGGCATCATCCGCAGCAGCGGGTGCGGGCCATCGAGGTTGAAGCGCATCACGCCGCTGAACAGCACGCTGCCTTCGCCATCGCCGGCCGAGCCGTAGTCGAAGACATTCTCGCAGATCGCGGTGCAGGCATTCCGCGCGAAGGCATGGATGGGAACGTCCGGGCGGCTGGCCAGCGCATGGTCGCTGCCGCGCGGCAGCAGCACGGCGTCGCCGGGCTGCAGCTCCTCCCACTCGCCTGAGGGCTTCCGCAGCCAGCAGGCGCGCTCGGCGATGAAGTGGAAGCGCGGCCCCTGCTGGCCGCAGAAGTGCAGCCCCCAGGGCTCGGCCAGGCGGCAGCGGCCATATTCGACGCCGTCGAGGCGGAGGCCGCGCAGCATGTCGGTCAGCGGATCGCCGGAAGGCGGTGGGCTGGACGAATGGTCAAGCATGTCGGGGTTTCTAGCATGGAAACGCCGGACCGTCTCCCCTAGCTCTGCTGCAACGCAACAGAGCTATGGGTTTCTCATGCCGGATTCGCTCTCTCTCGGCGCCGATATGGCGCCTGCCGCCGCCGCCGAAAGGGCGGGCGCGGCCTGGGCCGCGGTGGTTTCCCTGGCCCTCGGTGTCTTCGGCCTGGTCACGGCCGAATTCCTGCCCGCCAGCCTGCTGACGCCGATCGCGGCCGACCTCGCCGTCTCCGACGGGACAGCGGGGCAGACGGTGACGGCGACGGCGCTGGTCGCGGCGGTGGCGGCGCCGCTCGTCGTGCTCGGCACGGCCCGCATCGACCGCCGCTTCGTGGTCTGGGGGCTGAGCCTGCTGCTGCTGGCCTCCAACCTGATGGCGGCCTTCGCCACGCATGTGGTGATGCTGCTGGCGGCGCGGGTGCTGCTGGGCGTGGCACTCGGGGGCTTCTGGGCGCTGGCGGCGGCCCTGGCCATGCGGCTGGTGCCGCCGCGGCTGTTGCCGCGGGCGATGTCGATCATCTTCACCGGCGTCTCGCTCGCGACCGTCTGCGCGGCACCGGTCGGCGCCTTCCTCGGCGATCTCTGGGGCTGGCGCGCGGTCTTCCTGGCGGCGGGGGTGATCGGGGCGGTGGCGCTCGTCATCCAGGTCGTGACCATGCCGAAGCTGCCGCCGGTGGCCGCCAGCGGGGGGGGCGGCATGCTCGGCCTGTTCCGGCGGCCCGGGATCCGGATCGGGCTGGTGGTGGTGATGTTCGTCATCTCCGGCCATTTCGCGGGCTTCACCTACACGCGGCCCTTCCTGGAACAGGTGCCGCGCCTGTCGGTGGAGATGATGTCGCTGGTGCTGCTGGCCTTCGGCGTCGGCGGCTTCTTCGGCAACCTGGCGGGCGGGCTGGTGGCGGAGCGCAGCGCGCGGATGGCAGTCGGCCTCGGGGCGCTGTTGCTGGTGGGGGCGGCCTTCGCGCTGCTCGGCTTCGGCACGTCCCAGGCCATCGCCTTCGCGGCGCTGGCGGCCTGGGGCTTCGCTTTCGGCATGCTGCCGGTGGGCCTGCAGACCTGGAACACCCGCGCGGCGGGGCAGGATGCGGAGGCCGCGGGGGCGCTGCTGGTCACCGCCTTCCAGGTCGCGATCGCGACAGGCGCCATCCTCGGCGGGCTGCTGGTGGATGGCTTCGGGGCGATGGGGGCGATCGCCTATTGCGGCCTGGCCGTCCTCGCCGGCGCCTTCCTGATGCTCGGCCTCGGCCGTGGCAGGGAGGTGCGGGTGGCCGCCTGACCGGGCTCGCCGGGCGCCACGGCGCCCGGCGGGGCTTCCTTCGCCGCTTCGGGCAGGCTAGAAGCCCCGGGCTGGACCCGTAGCTCAGCTGGATAGAGCGCTGCCCTCCGAAGGCAGAGGTCGAAGGTTCGAATCCTTTCGGGTCCGCCAAATTTTCAGCTTTCACAGCCGATTGGAAACGAAGTGTCGTGCCGGTTCCGCGCCGGGCGCTACTGCGGAATCACCACGGAAGCAGGCGGGAAAGTGAGTGCGTCGGGCTAGCGCATTCGCCCCGGCAGGCGCAGATCTCGCAAGGGCCGCGCGCACTGGCTCGGGTCGAAGATGGCCCCCGATCCCTCCGAGGTCCTACACGGTCACGCCTGCGAGCGCGGCCATGGCACCGCGGCATGGTCAGCCGGCAGTCGCGAGGGCCGCGTCGGCGAGGCTGCACCAGAGCCGCAGCGCGATCAGATCGCGGAGGCGCAGGTCGGGACGAAGGTTGCGTCTTCAGGTGGGCGTCATCGCCGGTCGCACCAGCGGCACGCGAACCACCGCGTCATGATGGTTCAGGAGCTTCTCGAGCAGCGCGTTGAGCATCTCCGCCTCCGCGACCGTGAGCGGCGAGAGCAGGCGCTGGCGTGCACGCTCCGCTGCGGAGGTCAGCTCCGTCAGCAGCCGGATGCCCTTGGCCGTCAGGGTCACCGCGAGCCTGCGGCGATCCTCCCGTGACGGGCTCCGCCGCAGCAGGGCGCGCGATTCCAGCTTCGCGACCACCATGGCCGTGGTGGAGCGATCGAGGCCGAGCGCCTTGGCCACGCCGATCTGATCCAAACCCGGCCTTTCCCGCAACACGACCAGGATGCCGTACTGCGTCGTCGTGACGCCGAAGGCGCGGCACTCCTCGGCAAAGACCGACGCCGCAGCCTGATGCGCCCGGCGAAGCTTGAAGCCGGGACGCCCATAGAGCGCCGCCAGCGCCGCGGTTTCCAGGGCAGGGAGGGAGGCCTGACCGGGCAGCTCGGCGCCGTTCCCAGCCTGAGGATCCTGCGGATCTGTTGCTTCGGCCTTCGCTGCGGCGCGATCGCCACGTGATGTGGATGAGGATCGCCTGGGTAGCGTGGTTCGCGGCATCGGTCCCGGCGTGACAGGTTATGAAACTGTGTCTGTCTTCTAGAGCGTGATGACTTGAGGCGGAATCGCCGAAAAGTCTGAATCACGCGACCAAACAAAAGGCTAGAGCATGATCCGTGAGCGCAAGCGAACGGGTCATGCTCTAGTCGGCCGTGATGCCGTTGTCGCGGATCACCTGGGCCCAGCGGGCGTGGTCACGTGCGACGAGGGCGGCAAAACCGGCAGGCGTCGTCGGGGTCGGCACCATGCCCTGGGCACGCAGCGCTTCGGCGGTGCCGGGATCGGCCAGCCAGGCGTTGCAGATGCTGTTGAGCCGCTCGACCAGGCTGTCCGGCAGGCCGGCCGGCCCCAGCAGCCCGTACCAGAGATCGGCCTGCACGCCCGGGAAGCCGGCTTCCGCGAGGGTCGGCAGATCGGGTGCGGTGGCCGCGCGCGTCTCGCCCCCCAGCGCGAGCATCCGGATCTGCCCGCCCTGCGCCAGCGGCAGTGCGGTGTGCACGGGCAGGAACATGGCGGCGACACGACCCGCGATCAGATCCTGAATCGCCGGCGCGGAACCGCGATAAGGGACATGCGTCATCGTCACCCCGGCATGTTGTGCGAACAGCGCCATGCCGAGATGCTGCGGCGTACCATTGCCGGGCGAGGCATAATCGAGCGCGCCCGGCCTGCCGCGCGCCAGCGCCGCAAAGGCCTGCGCATCCGGCGCCGGCACCTGCGGATTGACCACCAGCGCGAGATCGCCGCGCGTGAGCAGCGCGATGGGGGTAAAGCCGCCGACCGGGTCATAGGGCACCTGGCGGAACAGGCTGGCGTTCATCACGAAGGTATTGGGCTGCAGCATGAGCATGCGCCCATCCGGCGCGGCGCGCGCCACCGCCTGGGTGCCGATGAGCCCGCTTGCGCCCGGGCGGTTGTCCACCACGACGGCCTGGCCGGTCTGCGCCTGCAGGACCGGCGAGGCGAGCCGCGCCAGGATGTCGGGCCCGGTGCCGGGCGTATAGGGAATGACGATCACCACCGGCCCTTCCACCCGCTGCGCGCGGGCAGCCGCCGGGACGAGCGGCGCGAGGAGGGCGAGGGCGATCCCGCGGCGCGACAGCCGACATCTGCGCATTGGCCTCTCCTGCCCCTTGCTTGCCGTCATTGCGGAAAGGGTGGACTTATCGTCAGACGTCTGTCAATAACGTCACGACTATCGTCAGACGTCTGATGAGATGGCGCAGCGGCAGCATCGCCGGGATCCCAGTGGGACAAGGCGCGCAGCCGGCGAGCGATGGGGATGGGCCGCATGACCGGATCGCAGCAGGACGCAGAGACCGAGGTGATCATCGTCGGCGGCGGGCCGGTCGGCGTCGGCCTCGCCCTGACCCTGGCGCTGCGCGGCATCCGCTGCATCCTGGTCGAGCGCCACGCGACACCGCAGCCGATTCCAAAGGGTCAGAACCTGACCCAGAGGACGATGGAGCATGTCCATTTCTGGGGCGCGGAGAAGGCGTTGCGCGCGGCCCGCACCATTCCGCCCGAATACGGCATCGGCGGCATGACCAGCTATGGCACGCTGCTCGGCGATTATCACCATGACTGGCTGCAGCGCGAGCTGGTGCGGCCCTTCTACTTCACGGACAATGAGCGACTGCCGCAATACGCGACCGAGGCGGTCCTGCGCCGCAGGCTGGCGGAGCTGCCGGAGGCCGAGACGCTCTTCGGCTGGTCGGCCGAGGCATGCGAGCAGGATGCCGAAGGGGTTCGCGTCACCATCGCCGAACGCGGCGGCGATCGCCGCCGCCTGCTGCGCGGGCGCTTCCTGGTGGGCTGCGACGGCAGCCGCTCCATGGTGCGGGAGGCGGCGGGCATCACCCAGACGCACACCGACCACGACCGGCTGATGGTGCTGCTGGTCTTCCGCTCATCCGGGCTGCATGAGCTGCTGCGGCGCTTCCCGGGAAAATCCTTCTTCAACGTGCTGCATCCCGAGCTCGACGGCTATTGGCGCTTCTTCGGTCGCGTCGATCTGGGGACGACCTGGTTCTTCCATGCCCCGGTGCCGCCAGGCACCACGCGCGACAGCATGGATTTTGCGCGCCTCCTGCACGAGGCCGCCGGCGCGTCCTTCGATGTCGCCTTCGATCATGTCGGTTTCTGGGATCTGCGCTTCGCCATCGCCGATAGCTACCGCCAGGGCCGTGTCTTCATCGCGGGCGATGCCGCGCACAGCCATCCGCCCTATGGCGGCTACGGCGTCAATACGGGGTTCGAGGATGCGGTGAATCTCGGCTGGAAACTGGCAGCCACGCTGCAGGGTTGGGCGGGGCCGCGCCTGCTCGACAGCTACACGGAGGAAAGGCGGCCGGTTTTCGTCTCCACCGCCCGCGACTTCATCGAGAAGTCAATCGAGATCGATCGCGACTTCCTGCGCCGCTTCGATCCCGCCCGGGACCGGGAGGGTTTCGAGCAGGCCTGGCAGGAGAGGAGGAACGGCGCGACATCCGAAGTCGGGTCCTTCGAGCCGCACTATGAAGGATCCTCGATCATCTGCGGGGCGCCGGGCGCTTCGCCGGGCGCCGTCGGATCACATGCCTATGCCGCGCGGCCGGGCCATCACCTCGCACCGCTCCTCGTGCAGCCGGGGCGGAATGTCTACGACGTGCTGGGACGCGGCTTCAGCCTGCTGACCCCGTCAGGCGATGCGGAGGTGGCGCGGCGCTTTCGGGCGGCGGCCGAAGGCCGGGGCATCCCGCTCACGATCATCCCCTGCACCGAGGATCAGGCCCGCGCGCAGTATGGCGCCGAGCATCTGCTCGTGCGCCCCGATCAATTCGTGGCCTGGGCATCCGATCGGCTCCATGAACAGGCCGAGGATGTGCTCGCCAAAGCGGTTGGCCAATAGAGCAAGGCGGGCGTGCAGCGTCCGGGTCATGGATGGCCTCCTGGTGGGATGAGGTCGTAGTCGCCGGCGACGGTCAGGCCCTAGTCCCGGAGAGGGGCCGGCCTGACCTCGCCGAGAGCGTCGCCGCTATTGCGTCCCTATCCTCTTGGCTTTCATGCCATGTCGGCTGCCCTGCAGCGCCACGCATTCGGCGGACCGGCGGGGGCCGATAAGGGCCACCCAAGATCGCGGACTTCGGATGCCACACCGATCGCGATGCACGGCCTCTGATCGGGCCGACGAAGCAACCTCAAAGTCTTCCGGCGGTTCATGCCGAGCTGGGCATCACCGCTGAAGATCGGACCGCTCACATGGCAGAGAAGGTGGCGCACGCGGACTACCATGGTCCATCGGGCGGCTGGGACTCGGTCAGGGCGCTTGGCGCAATCCTGCAGCGCGAAGGCAATGCCGGCAGCACGGCGCTGGCGCTGCGCCGCCAGAACAAGCATGGCGGCTGCATGTGCGTATCCTGTGCCTGGGCTCCGGCGGGCGGCCGCCGATGCCGACTGGCATGACGGCGACCGCGTCGAGCGCCGCGGCGACGGGCGGGTCGAGCCGGACGCGCCGCTCTTCGCGCCGGCACCCGACGAGGGCCAGCGCAGCCAAGGCAATCGCCGCCATTCGGCACTTGCCCGTGCTGCCGAGTGGCGCACACATCCCTGCTTCCTTCGCCCGTGAAGCACCGATTGCGCAGCTTCAGGGCCTGAGCAGGGCGGCCACTTCCGCTTTCAGCGCACCACCGCCGAAGGGCTTGGTGAGCAGGGGGCAATCCGCGAAGCGCGGGGGCAAGTCGTCACGGGTGAACGCCGTGAGAAAGGCGAAAGGCACCTTGCGGTCAGTCAGCAGATCGGCAAGGGCGAAGACGGTCTCCCGCCCCAGGCGGATGTCGAGAAGGGCGGCCCGAGGAACCTCATCCTCCAGCAAAGCCCGCGCGACGGCCACGCTCGGGGCCGGCCCCAGCACGCGGCAGTCCAGGCTCTGCAGATCGTGCGCGATCTGGGTCGCGATGAGCCATTCATCCTCGACGACGAGGACGGTCGCCCGCCCCGGTTCAACGCGGGGGATTTGGCGCATGGATCACCCGATCGCTCCCAGCCAAGCGCCAAGCTTAGCGCGCGATGTCAGCGGTCCGCAGCAATATAGATCAACGCCGACCGTAACGCCGACGTGTAGATCCTCCGGCCTTTGCAACCTTCTGCCTGCGCCAGGATTGCCCGATCAGCGCCATTGCCGGCGCATGGGCGGCAGTCATGCAGCGTGACATCGTGGTCATCGGCGGCTCGTTCGGGAGCACGGCCGTTCTCAAGCATATCCTGGGCAGCCTTCCTCCGGACCTGCCGGCGGCGATCCTCGTCGCCACGCATATCTCGTCCCGCAGCGTCAGCCATCTGCCGGAAGCACTGAAGCGGGCGACGGCCCTCCCCGTCCACCAAGCGGTCGACGGCCAACCCGTGGAGCCAGGCCGGGTCTATATCGCGCCGCCGGACCGGCACCTGCTGCTCCTGAACGGCACCATCCTATTGGGCACTGGACCACGGGAGAACATGGCCCGGCCCGCCATCGACCCGTTGTTCCGATCCGCCGCCCTGGCTTATGGACCAAGGGTTGTCGGGCTGATCCTCACGGGCCTCCTCAATGACGGCGCCGCCGGGCTGCACGCGATCAAGGCCGTGGGCGGCGTTGCCATGGTCCAGCATCCCCTGGATGCCGAAGCCGATGGCATGCCACGCGCAGCTCTCGAAGCCGTCGAGGTCGACCACGTCGGACGCGTGGCCGAGCTGCCGCGCCTGCTCACGGCGATGGTCGGCACCGACGCCGCTCCCGCCGTGCCCGCCTCGCCGGAGCTGGAACTGGAGGTCGCGATCGCCGCGGGGCAGCGGCTCGGGTCCGACCAGCTTCGGAAGATCGGCGAGCCGACCGCCCTGACCTGCCCGCATTGCCAGGGCGTGCTCTCGGAGATCAAAGGAAGCGGCCCGCTGCGCTATCGCTGCCAGATCGGGGATGCCTTCACCGCGGAGGCGGCGATGGCCGCCAAGGACACCACGGTCAGCGACGCCGTCCGCATCGCCATGCGTCTGATGGAGGAGCGCACCGAGCTGGTGACGCGCATGGCCCGGGATGCCCGGGACGGCGGGCGGACAGCCGTGGCGGAACTTTATGAGGCGCGGGCCGTGGAATATGCCGGCTATGCGGATACCTTGCGCCGCGCGGCCACGCTGGAGCTGCGCGCCGCCCGCGGGGCAGAGCCGGAAGCGTCTTAAAGCCCTCCCGCTTCGCATGTAAGCTGCACCAGGATCCAAGGAGCGAGCGTCTTGAACGATCAGGAGCGCGCCGTCGGCTTTTCCGAAGCCAAACCCAGCCTCGTCGCGGTTGTCGGGGTGGGCGTCGCGGCCTCCGACTTCCAGTCGCTGGTGCAGCTTCTCGCGTCCCTGCCCAGGATCACCGGCGCCGCCCTCGTCATCGTTTCCGAATCCAAGGACGCGATCGACACCGAGGCGCTGCGGAAGGCGCTCAACAGCGATGGCAGACCGCCCGCGGTGACGGCGGAGGATGGCGAGCCGCTGGAACCGGACCGCGTCTACGTGGCGCCGATCGGCACGATGACCAGCTTCGAGGGCGGGCGGCTACGCGTGCGCCCGCCCGAGCAGCAGGCCGGCCATCGGGGAACCATCGACACTTTCCTGATCTCGCTCGCCGAACAGCAGGGGGAGGCCGCGGTCGGCATCATCCTGGCCGGGGTGACCGATGCCGGCAGCCTCGGGATCGCGCATCTGAAAGCCTGCGGAGGCCTGGCCCTGGCCGAGGCGCCGAGGGAGCCTGCGGCCGGACAAGGTCAGCCTGCCGGTGCGGCGGGGATGGCCGATATGAGCCTGCCGCTCGCCGAATTCCCCGAGCGCCTCACCACCCTGATCGCCCATCTGCGGGAGCTGGACGAAAGGTCCGACGCCGCCAGCATCCTGCGGGACGGCGAAAGCCGGCTGCCCGCGATCGCCACCATCCTGCGCAATCTGACCGGACATGATTTTCACGGCTACAAGGCGAATACCTTCCTGCGCCGCATTCAGCGCCGGATGCATGTGCTGCGGATCAGGGAATTGGATGCTTACGTGGAGCGGTTGCGGGCCGAGCCCGAAGAGACGCAGAACCTGTTCCAGGACCTGCTGATCGGGGTCACGCAGTTCTTCCGCGACCCGGCCGAGTTCGACCTGCTGCGGCAGCGTGTCATCCCCGAATTGCTTAAGGGCAAGAGGGCGGGCGATACGCTGCGCGTCTGGGTGCTGGGCTGCGCGACGGGCGAGGAAGCCTATTCGCTGGCGATCCTCATCCGCGAAGCGCTGGGACACCTCGACTCGCCGCCGCATGTGCAGATCTTCGCCACGGACATCGACGCCCGCGCGCTGTCGGTGGCGCGGACCGGCCGCTACCAGCAGAGCATCGAGAAGGATCTTACGCCGGAGCGGCTGGCGCGCTGGTTCGTCAAGGAAGGCGGCACCTATGCCATCCATAAGGACCTGCGGGAGATGTGCATCTTCTCGGCGCACAACGTCATCAAGGACGCACCCTTCTCCCGCATCGACCTGGTGTCCTGCCGCAACCTGCTGATCTACCTGAACGGCGACCTGCAGGACCGCGTCATTCCACTGTTCCATTTCTCGTTGCGGCCGGGTGGCTATCTCTTCCTCGGCCCTTCCGAGAACGTCACCCGCCACACGAAGCTGTTCCAGCCTGCGGACCGGAAGCATCGCATCTTCCGCCGGCAGGAAACCACCATGCGGGTGCTGCCGGAATTCCCGCTCAGCGCGCGATCGGACGCCCTGCGCACCACAATCGATGCGGCGGCTCCGCAGCGCCTGGCGCCGAGTGGCACACTGGGCAAGCGCGCCGAGCGTCTGGTGGAACGCTATGCACCCGCCTATGTGATCACCGACGAGGACCTGATGGTCCTCAACTTCTCCGGCCGCACGGGCCCCTTTCTGGATCCGAGCAACGGGGCGGCGAACCTGAACCTGCTGAACCTCGTGCATCGCGACCTCCGCCTCGACCTGCGCGCGGCGCTGCACAAGACGGCGACGGAGCGCAAACCCATGCGCGTCCTGCCGCTGCGCATGGGCATGGATGGTGAGGCCCGTCGGGTCGGCCTGACCGTGGAGCCGTTGACGGAGAGCCCACAGGACCCGCTGCATTTCGTCGTGCTGTTCCACGACTACGGCCCCGATCACGCTGCAGATCGTGAAGATGCCCCGCGCGATCCGGCGGTGCTGCGCGATGAGCTTGTGCAGCGGTTGGAAGCGGAGCTGCGTCTCACCAAGGAGCGGCTGCAGACCACGATCGAGGAGCTGGAAAGCACCAACGAGGAACTGAAATCCTCCAATGAGGAATACCAGTCGATCAACGAGGAGCTGCAAAGCGCCAACGAGGAGCTGGAGACCTCGAAGGAGGAGCTGCAGTCGGTCAATGAGGAGCTGCAGACGGTCAATGGCGAGCTGGCGCACCGCGTCGGCGAGCTGGCACGGACCAATAGCGACCTGAAGAACCTGCTCGAATCGACGCAGATCGCGACCCTCTTCCTCGACAATGATTTGCGGGTGAAGAACTTCACGCCGAGCATGTCGGAGGTGTTCCATCTGATCGAAAGCGATTTGGGCCGCCCGATCACTCATATCGCCGCGCGCGTGCCCTATCCGGATATGGCGGAGGACCTCCACCGCGTGCTCCGGACACTGACGACGATCGAGCGTGAGATCGGGGCGCCCGGCGGCAGGCACTACCTGGTCCGGGTGCTGCCCTATCGCAGCGTCGACAATTTCATCGCCGGCGCAGTGCTGACCTTCCTCGACATCACGGCCACGGCGCGTGCCCAGGCTGCGCTGCTCGCGGCCGAGCAGCGCGCGCGCCTCGCGACCCTGGCCGCCCGGCTCGCGACCTGGGAGATGGACGTCGGGACCGGGCGCTTCACCCATTCGGACGGGTTCGACAAGGCGTTCCGGTTCCCGCCGTTCCCAACGCTCACCACCCTGGTCGCGGCCGCCCATGCAGAGGACCGGGAAACGCTGGCGGGGGCCTTCGAACGGGCCAAGGCAGGCGACATGCTGGATGCCGAGGTCCGCATGCTGGTCGCCGGCGGTGAGGTCTGGGTTCGCATCACCGGCGCACGCTCGGAGGGACACCTCATGGGCGTGCTTCAGGACGTGGACGACCGGCGGAAGGCGGAGGCACAGCAGGCCCTGCTGGTCTCCGAGCTGCAGCACCGCGTGAAGAACATCCTCGCGGTCGTGCGCTCCATCACGGCTCGGTCGGTCGAGAGCTCAGAATCCCTCCCTGAATTCAGTGCGCGCTTCTTCGGCAGGATCGACGCGCTGGCTCGCGCCCAGGGGCTGCTCGCCAACCGCGGGGCGGAGGGCCTGACCCTGCACGAGCTGATGCGGGATGAGCTGATGGCCATTCCCGGCCATGAGGATGGCCAGGTCGAGATCGACGGGCCTGCCATCCTGTTGAAGGACAAGGCGGCCGAGGCCCTGGCGCTCGCGATCCATGAACTGGCGACGAATGCCGTGAAGTACGGGGCACTGTCGAATGGGAAAGGGCGGCTCGCCATCCGCTGGCAGATCGTGAACAGCGGCGGCGGTGAGCGGCTGGTCCTCGAATGGCAGGAGCACGGTATGCGGCTGCCGGCGAAGCAGCCGGCGCGGTCAGGCTTCGGCCGGAGCCTCATCGAACGCGGCCTCACCTACGACCTCGCGGCCGTCACATCCTTGGAATTTCCTCCGGGTGGCGCCCGCTGCCGGGTGGAACTGCCGCTCAGCCAGCATGTGCTCGCGCTCAATCCGAACCGCGGCTGACAGCGCCCGCGCAGGAGATTGCCGATGACCGCTGCCGATGCACCGTTGGGAGGCCGCACCGTCCTCATCGTCGAGGATCAGTATTTGATCGCCGAGGAATTGCGGGCCATCGTCGAGCGTCTGGGCGGCAGCGTCATCGGCCCGCTGCCACGAGTACCCGCGGCCTTGACGACGCTCGAGGCGACTTTTCCGGATCTGGCGCTGCTGGATGTGAACGTGAACGGCCAGCCGATCTACGAGGTCGCCGCCGTGCTGCGATCCCGCGGCACCCCCTTCGCGTTGGTGACGGGCTACGACCGGAGTGCCATAGCCCCCGAATTTCGCGACGTGCCCTATATCGAGAAGCCGGTCGCGGAATCCGCGATCATCAATCTTCTCAGCCAATGGGGGCGTCGCTAAAAGGAGGTGCCGGCTTGTTCAGAAGCCGGCGCCGCCTGATCGGGCACCGTTGCCGGCGCAGCGTGACCGAAGAACGGTGGCTCAGTCCGCCCTCGATCCGCGACGTCTTCTCCCGCGCGACCCGCTGTCAGGCACCGCGGCGACTGATGCGCTGCCGGGCTTCGGTGTCAGCGGGTGTTGCGGAAGTTGAATTCCGGCCGGGCCCGCAGGTTCTCCGCCGTCGCACCCGGCAACACCCAGCGCTCCCGCTCGGCATTCCAGCGCAGCTCGGTGAACGGCACCGCGACATCCTTGCTGCCGATGCCGAGGAAGCCGCCGACGGACAGAACGGCCGTCATCTGGCCGCCCTGCGGCGCCAGCAGCAGATCGCGCACGCTGCCGATGCTGTCGTTGCCGTCATTGTAGACGTTGGAGCCGATCAGCGCGCTGGCGCGCTGCCCTTCGAGGCCCTGGCTTGCGGGTGCGGAAGCCGCGCGCGGCGCCCCCGGGCTGGTGGCTTCCGGCGAGGGCCGCACCGGCGCCGGCGTGCTGCTGCCGGGCTCGGTGGGGGGCATCGGCGTCGGGCGCGCGCCCGGATTGGCGGGTTGGCCCTGAGCGAGGATGCTGCCCGGCAGCAGCATGGCGCCGGCAGCGAAGGCGAAGCTGGCAAGGACATGGCGTCGCATGGGAGGTCCTCCGCGAGGGTGCCCGTCCGGCTAGCCCGGATGGGCTGTCTCACAAACGTCCGGGCTCGGCCGGAGTTCACGGCAGCGGGGGTCACGGCGCCGTTGGGCTTGCCTCCACCGTCGCTCGGCGCAGCCAGAAGGCATGGGCGTCCCAGAGCGGGAACTCACGCGTGCCATTGCGCAGCAATGCGAAGCCATGCCGCTCCGCGATGTCGGGCAGATCGGCCCGGTCCTCCTCGATCCCGCGATAGCTGAAATTCAGGATCACCAGGCTGCCGCCCGGCCGCAGCAGCCGGCCGGCATCGCGGACATGGCGGTCCGCGAGCGCGCGGCCAGCCTGGAGGAGATAGGGGAAGACGTCGACCGCCAGCACCAGATCAAAGCCGGCCGCCTCCAGCCCCTCCAGATCATGGCCGGAGGTCAGCGCGAAATCGAGGCCGGGCGTGTCCTGGCAGCGCGCCCGCGCCGCGTCGATCATGCCGGGCGAAACGTCGAGGCCGAGCACGCGGCTGGCATGCGGCGCCAAGGCCTTGGCAATGCGGCCGATGCCGCAGCCGAGATCCAGGATGCGCGGCCGGCATTCCAGCAGCCCCAGGCCGCGCAACCACGCGACGACCTCGCCGGTCGCGGCATCGAGCAGCGCCGGGTCGCCGAGGGAATAGGCGGCGACGCTCGCCTCCGGGCTCACTTGCACCAGGCGATCGAACATGGCGCGGTTCGCCATAACGGCGGCCTCCGGCGAAGGCTCGGCGCCATGCGCGGCGCCGCTTCGCACCATGGCCTCCAATCGCCGTAGGCCGGCGCGCCGCTGCCGTGCAACCGCCAGCAGCGGCGCCAGCCGCCCCTCCGCCTCCAGCGCGGCGATGATCGCCTCCACAGGCAGGCCGGTCAGCGCAAGGCGCATCAGCGCGACCGGCGCCGATATTCCGCCCGCCACGAAATCCTCGACGGCGCGCTGCGCCGTATCCGGCCATCCGGTCCGGCCCGGCGTCATAGGAAGGGATGGCCGCGGCGCCAGGGCGCGATGCCGAAAGCCACCGCAAGTGAAGCCGCCACGTCAGCGAAGCCGTCGCGTGTGCCGAGCGGTGCGGCGCGGCCGCCATGCAGCACCAGCAGCGGCACCTCCTCCCGCGTGTGATCGGTGCCGTGATGGGTCGGATCATTGCCGTGATCGGCAGTGATGATGACGACGTCATCGGCGCGGCACTGCGGCAGCAGGGTGCCGAGCCAGGCATCGAGTTCCGCCAGCGCCGCGGCATAGCCGGCAACGTCGCGCCGGTGGCCGTAGAGCGTGTCGAAATCGACCAGGTTGGTGAAGACCAGGCCGGCCTCCGCCTGTCGCCACAGCGCTTCGGTCACCCGCATCCCTTCGGCATTGCTGCCGGTCGGGTGCGCGTCGGTGATGCCCTGCCCGGCAAAGAGGTCGGCGACCTTGCCGACGGCTTGCACCGCGATGCCGGCTTCGCTGATCGCATCCAGCACCGTGGGCGGCGGCCGCATCGAGAAATCATGCCGCCGTTCCGTGCGGGTGAAGGCACCGGGGGTGCCGATGAAGGGCCGGGCGATCACCCGGCCGATGCGCCAGGCATCGGCGTGGCGGCGGGCCGCTTCGCAGACCGCGTAGAGCCGCTCGATCGGGATGACCGCCTCATGCGCCGCGATCTGCAGGACAGAGTCGGCCGAGGTGTAGAGGATCGGTTCCCCGGTCCGCATGTGCTGCTCGCCGAGCTCGTCGATGATCCGGGTGCCGCTGGCTGGACGGTTGCCGAGGAAGCGCAGGCCGGTCTCGTCCTCGATCGCCTGCATGAGCGGGTCGGGAAAGCGTTCGAATACCGCGAAGGGCTGCTCCAGCACGATGCCGGCGATCTCCCAATGGCCGGTGGTGCTGTCCTTCCCGGTGGAGCGTTCGCGCATGCGCCCATAGCTGGCGCGCGGCGCATCCTTCCCGTCCTCGCCGAGGATGCGGCCGAGACCGAGCGACCAGAGGGTCGGCAGGCGGAGGCCGGTGCGCGCGATGATATGGCCGAGCGTATCCGCACCTTCATCCCCGTAATCCGCCGCATCCGGCGCGGCACCGACGCCGACGCTGTCCAGCACGAGGAGGAGGCAGCGCGTCATGATCCCACTCCCGCCGGCGGCCGAAGGGTCCGGCGGAAGGTCGGCTCGTCCTCCGCGCCCCAGAAATACTTGTAGCGTTCCTGCCCGCGCAGGAAATCGAGGGCGGCGAAGCCTTCGCTCACGGCTTGCTCGATGGCGTGGCCGACCAGCAGCATGCCTGGGCTGAGCCGGTCGAGCGTGGGATCGAAGCCGCTGATATAGAGATAGACCCGCCGCGCCGGACGCTGCGGCGGATCGATGAGGGCGTAGAGCACGGCCACGATCGCGTCATCCAGATGCAGCGCCTGGAGGCGCAGCAGGCCGGCCCGCAGGAGCTCCGGCAGAGCCGCCCGGTGCGCCGCCTGGACCGCTGGCGCAGCCAGAACCCCGGCTTTCCCCCGCCTTTCCCATTGCGCGGTGTGCAGGCGCAGCAGGGCGTCGAAGACGGTGTCGAGATCCCGCGCGCCCGCATCCTCCCAGCGGAGAGCACCGGCTTCTGCCGCCCGCCTGCGGGCAGTGCGGAGGTCGCGCAGCGTCTTGCGGGACACCACGGCACCCAAGGTGTCCAGGTCCGGCGGCAACGGCGTGGCGGGGCAGATGTCGCCCGACTCGACCTGCGACATCCAATCCGCCGGCGCCGCTTCCAGCAGCGTCGCGTCGGGCCGGAGCTGCGGCCATTCCGCGATGTCGAAGCGGTCGGCCAGCGCCGCAAGCTGCCGGAACCCGGTCGCCATGACAGCGGCTTCGCTGCCGGGACTGGCGAGCGCGTCCAGATAATCGGTCGTCCCGATGCCCAGCGGAAACAGGTGACGCCTACCGTCATCGGCGGCGTAGACATAGAACGGCAGCAGCCCCACCAGGGCACCATGCGCCCGCAAGGCGAGCGTCAGAAGCTCCCCTTCTCCGATGTGCCGCCACCAGGGGATCAGCCAGGCCGGCGACTGAAACGGCGTCGCCCCGGTGGATCGGAGCCAGAGCCGCTCCCATTCCGGCCGCAGCGCTTCCAAGCCGGCGGTCTGCGTGACCAGGGCGACATCGAGCGCGGCATCAGGCGACGACAGCATGCATCTGCCTCCGTCCGACGAGCCGCGCATAGAGGTCGAGATAGGCGGCCGCCATAGTGGCCGCGGAGAAGCGCGTGCGCGCGGCCGCGCGGCAGGCCTCCGGATCGATCCGGTGCACCATCCGGATCGCCTCCGCCATCTCCTGCACATCCTGGACCAGGTAGCCGGTCACCCCGTGCTCGACGATCTCCGGCAGCGCGCCGGATGGGAAGGCGACCACCGGCGTGCCGCAGGCCAGCGCCTCCATGGCGACGAGGGAGCTGGTCTCCGGTGCGATGCTCGCCGAGATCAGGCAGCGCGCGGCGTTGAGCAGCCGGCGTTTGCGTGCGAAGCCGACAGGCCCGAGAAAGCGGTGCGGCCCGTGCGCGAGCAGCGGCAGCACGGCTTGCCGCCAATACCGTTCATGCTCCGCATAGGCGAAGACCTGGCCGCCGAGCAGCACCGTCATCCCGGCGAGGCTGCCGGCTTGCAAGGCCGCGTGCTGGTTCTTCTCGGGGCAGATGCGGCCAAGGCAGAGCGCGAAGCCGCGTCGGGAGACCGGTGTCGGCAGATCCGCCACGGGCACGCCGTTGGGGATTGGCGGCAGCAAGGCGGGGGAAGGCGGGCAGGTCCGGCCCTGCGCCTGCGACACCGGGTGCAGCCAGGTCCCCGGCCGCTGCGGCCGCAAGGCGGCGGGCGGGTACCAGGCTGCCGGCAGATGCAGCGTCACCAGGGTGGGCGGCCCGGGCGGGGGCAAATAGCGATCGAAATCCAGCCCATGCATGTGCACCAGATCGATGCGGCGGCTGTGCAGCAGCCGGGCGATGCTGGCGCGGTAGGTGGCGTGCACCGTGTCGCGATCCTCCTCCGCGATCGCGCCGCGAGGCAGCGGCGTCGCGAGCAGCTCGCCCGCCGCGGCGGAGCCGGCTGCGGCGAGGACGATGGAACGGCCGCCAGACGCTTCCACCGCGCGGTCGAGCTGCGACAGGACCTGCTCCGCGCCGCCGACCGCATCGGGGCCGATCGGGGCGAAGGGATAGGCGACCTGCAGCACCGTGAGGCTCATCGGTTGCCCTCCAGCGCCTGCAAGGCCTCCGCGGCCATCCGGCGGAAGATTCCGCCGGTCATGCCCCAGGGATGATTTTCATAGTGCAGCCGCCCGGGATGCGGCGGCCGCGTGAAGTCGTATCGCGGCGCCGGGCGCAGGGCTTCGACGTCGACCGGAAAGCCCGCCAGCACCCGCGCCTGCGTGGCGAAGCAGGCGATCATCCGCAGCTTGCTCTCCCGCGCCGCGGGTGAGACGGGGAGGCGGACCGGCGCGCATCCGGCCATCGGCAGGAAGCAGCCCGTCTCCATCCCTTGCGGCCCTGCGTAGTAGCCGGCCATCTCCAGCAGCGTCGGCCGCGGGGCATCCGTCAGACGCAGCGCGGCGTGCACGGCGAAGGCGGTCGCGTCATGATCGGGATGACCACCTTCATAGGCATGGGTGATGAGCGCCGCCGGACGCCGCGCGGCGATGAGTGCCGCGAGTTGCCGCGTGAGATCCGCGAGCCGCAGCGTTGCCTGCTGATCCGGGATGCCGCATGCCAGCGCGCGATCGGCTGCGATCCCGGCGACGGCGATCGCTTCCAGCAGCTCTCGCCGGCGCGCGGCGGCATAGGATTCGACGTCGGCGAAGCCATGCATTGCCGCGTCACGCCCGTCGCGCGGCGCGCCATCCGTCGCATGCAGCAGCGTGATGTCGCGGAACCGCGATAGCTGAGCACCGATGCCGATGACCTCGTCATCCGGATGCGCGGCGACGAGCAGCGCGGGGAGGTCGACCGGTGCCTCTCCGTCGGCGAGCAGCGCGAGCAAAGGCTCCGCCGCCACCATCCTCAGTCCGCGCCTATCCGGGAGGCGCCGCCTGCGCCCTGTGCCGGGATCTGGTCGGAGCGCCGGGCCGCCGCATGCGTGAGCGAGGTCTGCTGCAAGGCCCGGAACGGCACCAGTACGGGCGCTTCGGCCGGGCGGGCGCCGAGCAGCGCCACCGCCTCCCGCCAGCCATGCATGGTGCCGACATCGACATAGGTTTCGCCGGCACAAACGCCGTGGGCGCGCCCGCCGCGCGCCAGCCAGGCATTGACCAAGGTGCCGACATACTCGTCGCCGCGGCCGGGCTCCTGCCATAGCGCATGCAGCTCGTGCAGGACATGCCCGGGCATGCGGAAGGCGCCCCAGACCCAATGCGATCGCGCATCCGGCTGCTTCACCTGGATCTCCTGCACCATCCCCGCGCCATCGGTGACGACGGCGTCGAAGAATTCCGGATGCTCGACGGGGAACAGCAGGAAGGAGAGCGCGTGATCCGGCAGCAGGGCGAGGCCGCTTCGGGGAAACCAGATCGTGTCCGGCAGCCCGACCACGACCTGTTCCCCCGGGGCGATGCAAGGGCAGGCGCAGAAGATCGCGTCGCAAAGCCCGGCTGGCTCGGCCTGCACCACATAGGTGATCTGGGCCGACCCGATGCGCGAACCGTAGTAGTTCACGATGTCGCTCTTGCCGGGCGCGATGACGAAGCAGAGCTTGTCGACGCCAGCCGCGATCATGCGCTCGATCAGGTGTTCGCTGACCGCGCGCGGTCGCTCGACGCCGTCCTCCAGGCGGCTGCCGACAGGCAGCAGCTCCTTGGAAAAAGCCAGCGGCTGGATGCGGCTGCCGATTCCGGCGGCCGGGATGATGCCCCACATGGTCAGGCCTCCGTCTGCATCGCGGTTGCCGCGATCGTCCCGAGCGCCGCTTCCAGGTCCTGGGCACGGCGGTCCCCGCTGTGTTCATCGAGGGTGCGTTCGCGCGCGCGGTCGGCGATCCGTCTCAGTTCGGCATCGTCGCACCGGATTGCCATCATGGCGTCGGCGGTGTCGCGGGCGATCAGGATCTCCTGCCCCGGCGTGTAGAAGTCCGACAGGCCGGGCCAGGCATCGCTGAGCAGGGGCGTGCCGCAGGCGGCGGCTTCGAACAGCCGCCCGGATGGGCACCATCCTGCCTCCGCCATGGCGCGCCGCGTGACGTTCAGCGTGATGCGGGAGGATGAGAAGAATGCTGGATGCTGCTGCGGCGGCATATGGCGGACGAAGTGGATGTTCTCCGTCCACGGGAAGTCCGAAGGGTATTGGGCGCCACCGATCAGAAAGCGGTGCTGCGGCAATCGCCGCGCCGGCTCGATCAGGAACGCTTCCAGGGCCGGCTGGCGATCGGCGGCATAGGTGCCGAGATAGGAAAGGTCGGCACGGTACTCCGCCATCGGCGCGACGGGCCGATGGGCCAGCGGATCGACGCTGCCATAGAGCGGCAGGACGTGGTGGGCGCCGAGTTCCTTCCGCAGCCGCTCGAGCGTCGCGCCGCCGGTGAAGCTGAGCACGAGGTCGAAATCGCCGAGGCCTTCGGGCGGGAGATAGGCCGGCCTGTCACCGGTGGCCAGCGCCGCCAGGGTCACCGGCGTATCGAGATCATAGAAGACGCGCGCGGCCCGCGACGCCAGCACCAGGGCAGAGGCCGCGATGCCATCCGGACAATAGGATGTGACCATGGCCACATCCGCCTCCATCACCTCCCGAGCGGCACGAGGCCGCAGGCTCTCCCAGTCCGCGTAGAGGACGATCTCGAGGCCCGGCATCTCCTCCAGGTCGCGGGCACCGGCGTACCAAGAGACGTCGCGTTCGAAGAAGGTGATGCGATGCCCCCGTCGCGTCAGGGCGCGACAGAGGGAGCGCCAGAGCGTGGCATGACCGTTGCCCCAGGAGGAGGTGATGCTGAGGCCGAAGATGACCAGCTTCATGGGCTGCCCCTCTGCCGGCCCGGTCTTTCCAGCAACAGCGGATCAGCCAGATGGGAGGACAGGCCAGGATCATGGTCGAGGAGCATGGCGACGCCCGGTGACATGTTGTTCCTGAACGCGCGAGGAGCCCGCTCGGTTCCCTCGTTCACATGCCCGTCGTGAACCGGCGGCTGTCTGATGCGTTAGCTGCAGAGCGCCCGCGGAGGGAAGGAGCGCCCGCAGACCCGCCACGGTGAAACGCACTCACACCGGGGATTCCATCGGCGTCATACGCATCATGTTTCCCGACGTGCCGCGGTCGGAGCACGAGGTGTTGACGGAGATCGCCTGGGAGGAGTTCTTCGAGCAGTTCGACAAGGCTAACCTCGCCCTGCTCTATGAGAAGGACAGCATGTTCAGCAAGATCATCGGTCGCGACACGCTGGAGCGTCGTCAGCACGGCGACCACGACGCCGCGCGATGATCCGGCCGGCGCGACGCTCAGCCTTTGGCGTAGCGCCGCACCATCGCCGCGCAGAACTCCGCGAACTCCTCCTTCATCAGCGGCGCACTGGTGTGGTGCGGAGCGATGCCGCGATGCTCCGGCGTGAAGCAGAAGGTGACGGTGACGTCGAACTCCTCAAGCGCCTGCATCTGCCGGTCGAACCAGGCCAGCGCGTCGGGGCGGAAGCTGTCGGCCCAGGATAGCCCGGTGCGGAGATAGCGCACGCCGAGTTGCCGCATCCAGGCGACCGCGTCGTCCAACCGATGATCTTCGAAATGGAACCACTGGCAGAGGCCGAGCTCCGGCGTGTGCGCGGCGAAGGCATCGAAGGATGGCTTCGGCGTCCCGTCCTCCCGCAGCAGCCCCATGTAGAAATGGCGGTAATAGGAGGATCCCTCGGCCTCGCGATGCCGCGTTGTCGCTCCCCAGGCGCGCGGCAGATCGCAAAGGCTGTACCAATGGATGCGCGGTGCGCGGCCTTTGAGCAGCTCGGCGGTGCGATCGAGGCCCCAGGCCTGTACCTCCTCGGCCCCGAAGGAGGAGACGCCGACCTCGGAGACCCAGACCGGCAGGTCCGTCACCGCCTGGATCTCACGCAGCTTCGCCGGCCATTCGCCGATCTGCCAGAGATTCCAGTCGAGCGGGAAGCCGTGCACCGCGACCGCGTCCATCTGATCCAGAACACCCTTGCCGGCCATGTTTCGGATGAAGTCGGGATCGATGGGAGAGATGCCGCCGAGCACCCGCGGCAGGGTCGAATGCTCCGCCCGGATCGCTTGCCCTGCCACCTTCGCCATATCGGCGAACAGCCCCCAGCCTGGATCCACCTCCGGATCCCAATGCGACTTGTTGTTGGGTTCGTTCCAGATCATCGCGGCTTCGATCACGGCTCTCTCCCCCTGGCCGGATAGACGGCGCCGGCGCCGTCAGGCGCGTCGACGCGTCGGCAAACATAGACTTCGTCCTCGGCTCGCTCGGTGATGGCGAAGCCGGCACTGCGTAGCATGGCCTCTGCGCAGGCCCGGTTCGGCACCCACCAGTTGGTCGGATCATGCGCATAGCGATGTTCGATGAAATGCAGGCGTGGGAAGCTCGGCCGATCGAAGAGCGCCTCGTCCCAGAATTCGTAGTCTTCCAGCACCGGCTCGACCGTGGATGCGCCGCGCTGCATCGACTGGAAGACCAGCAGGTCGCGGGCCACGTGCTCATGGATCAAATCCAGGGCCAGCAGCGGGTGCCGGAGGTGGTAGAGCACGCCCATGAAGAGCACGAGATCGAAGCGCTCGCCGAGCGCGCCCAGGTCATAGACGGACAGCTTCCGGAACTCGATCCGGGCGCCGCTGACATCCGCGGCGAAGCGGGCCTGCTCCAGATACTCCTCATCCGAGTCGATGCCGAGCACGCGCTCGGCACCGCGGCGCTTCATCTCGATGGAATAGAAGCCGGCATTGCAGCCGATATCGAGCACGCTGAGCCCGGTGAGGTCCTGGGGAATGGCATGCGCGAAGCGGCCCCACTTGATCGCCGGATAGTCGCCGAGGAAATGCTCCGGCGCGGTGCGCACGCCCTGGAGGTCGAGGTTGTGGAACCAGGGGCCGAGCGCTTCCACGCGCTGCTGGATCTCCTCGCGCGACCAGGGTTGGATCCGGTTCATGACAGCAGCGCTCCCTCTCGCTCTCCCGGCGTGCTGGTGGCGGCACCCGGATCGGTGGGCGCGCGTTGCAGCCGCGTCAGGATTGTCAGCAGTTCGTCGACCCTATGGGCACAGCCATGCCGGGCCCGGATCGTCTCCAGCCCGCTGGCGGCGAGCGACTGGCGAAGTGCGGCGTCCTCGCGCAGCGTCCGCAGATGCTGGACCATGCGGGCCTCCGTCCGGGCGACGAGATAATCGCGGCCGGGGCGGAACAGCGTTTCCGAATCCTCCCAGGGCGCGGAGACCAGCGGGATGCCGCAGGCCAGGGCTTCGAATACCCGGATGGTCGGAATGCCCGGCAGCATCGTCACGTAGAAGCGGCGCGGGACATGCACGGTCGCCAAGTGGTGTGCGAAGACCTCCGGCACGCGCGCATTCGGCAGCCAGCCGCGGAACCGCGCGCCATGGCGGTCCAGAGCGAGCCGCGCCGCTTCGGGATAGCGCACGCCATAGATGTCGAGCGGCATGCCGACGGCGTGCGCTGGCTGCAGCAGAAAGCCTTCCAGCTCCGCGCTGCGTTCGTCGTCGCCCCAGTTGCCGATCCAGACCAGGCCATCCCGCCGCCGCTCCCGCGCCGGCGGATGGAACAACCTGGTATCGGCGGCTTCGTGCCAGACGAAGACGCGATCGCCCCAGCCCCAGCGCCGATATACAGCCGCCAGGGTCTCCCCAAAGGCGAGGACACCATCATAGCCGTCGAGGTCGAAGCGGCGGATGGCGTCGGGGTCACTGACCGCGCGGTGATGCGTGTCGTGGAACAGCAGCGTGAAGCGGCCACCCTGCCGCCGCGCCCTGCCGATGCGCGCGACCAACGCCGGTTCGTTCCATTCGTGCACGAGCACCAGGTCGGCGCCGGACAGCGCCGCCCCGATATCCTCCTCCGATGCGATGAGCTGCGACCGCAACTCGGGATAGGCGGCGTAATATGCGCCGAGCCCCGCTTGCCCATGATCGCGCAGCAGGTTCTCCAGGCTCCAGGCCTGCATCGGCTCGCAGGCGAGGACGTCATGGCCCCGCTGCGCCAGCTCACGCAGCATGCCGCGCAGGAAATGCGCGTTGCCGTGGTTCCAGCAGGAGAGGAGGGAATGGGTGAAGTAGACGATCCTCATGCAGCCGCCTCCTCGCTCCGGCCGGTGCGGCGGAGCAGCGATCGGTAGAGCTCGAATGTCGCGGCTGCCATGGCGCTGACGCTGTAGCGACGTGCCCGGCGCTGCGCGGCCAGGCCGAGCCTCGAGCGCATCGGCTTGTCGGCCAGAAGCCGGATGATCGCTGCTGCGGCGGCTTCGTCATCATCGGCCGGGACGAAGAGGGCAGCGTCGTCCCAGAGCTCCCGGAAGGTCGGGATGTCGGACAGCACCAGCGGGCAGCCGGCCTGCGCCGCTTCCAGCACTGCAAGACCGAAGGGCTCATAGCGGGCCAGGGCGGCATAGATCGGCCTGGCCCGCAGCCTCTCCGTCATGGCCCGCGCGTCGAGCGGGCCGAGCGCGATGAGGTGCTTCGGCGCGACTTCGCTGCCCTCCGGGCCGCGCAATGGCCCTGCCGCCAGGACGGGGACCGGCAGGCGGGCGGCGGCGCGATCCAGCGCCAACAGGTTCTTGCCGGGATCCCAAAGCCGACCGGCGGTGAAGACGAAGTCCGGCACCGCCGTCGGCGCGGCCCCGCCTATCCGCGCCGGGCTCCGGCCATTGTGGATCGCGTGCGGCGGCAGCGGCAATGCGTAGGCCTCCGTCGTCGCCCGCGCGAAGGCTTGGCTCGGCGTCACCAGCGCCGTCGCTGTGGCATAGCCGCGCCGGAGCAGATCGGTCCGCCACGCGAAGTCGGGCGGCATCGGACCGTTGCGCACGGCCGCCCACCAGGTCGCGAGGCAGGAGTGGCAGGCACCCACGACCGGTGCGGGAAAGCCGCCCGCCGCCGCCAGGGCGGGGCTGTTCAGATGGACGATATCGGCCCCGGCGGCGCGGGCGGCGGCGGCGATCTCCGCGCCCGCCGCCAGAACCTCCCCATCATGCGCGGCGAGCCAGTCGAGCGGCAGCGCCGTGACCTGCAGCGAGAGGCCCGGGACGGCATCGGCGAGCGCGATCTGGTCGGTGCCGGGCGCCGGGCCGAGAACGGCCAGGGTCGTCGTGACGCCATGCGCGGCAAGGCCTTGCGCCAGGTCCAGCGCGTAGGTCCAGACGCCACCAACCGCGTCCGCGGTCATGAACAGGCGGATGCCACCTTCCCGTCCACGCCGGGCCGTCACGGGACCGCGGCCTCCATCCTCGCTGCCGCCGCTTTGCTGGCCTGCCCGCGCAGCCATTCGGCGAGCGCCGATACGCCCTCACGCCATGGCCGCGGTGCCGGCAGACCGAGCGCCGCCCTTACGCTCCGGGTATCGGAGACGTAGTAGCGCTGGTCGCCCGCACGCCAGTCCCCGTGGCGGGTCTCCACCGGATGGTCGACGAGCGTCCCCATATGCGCCACGAGCTGGCGCAGGCTGATGGCATTCGTGGGACCGCCGCCGAGGTTGAAGCTGCGGCCACGCACCTGGTCGATACGGCGCCAAGCCTCCAGATAGGCGGACACCGCGTCGTGCACGTCCAGCACATCGCGCACCTGGCAGCCGTCGCCATAGATGCTGATCGGCTCCCCGCGCAGGGCACGGATCAGGAAATGCGCCACCCAGCCCTGGTCCTCGGTCCCCATCTGCCGTGGGCCGTAGATGCAGCTCATGCGCAGCACCGTTGTCGGGAAGCCATAGGCGCGGCCGAAATCCAGCACATACTGATCGGCCGCACCTTTCGAGCAGCCATAGGGCGTGTGGAAATCGAGCGGGCGCTCCTCTCCGATGCCGGTGGCGCGGAGCGCGGGATCCTTCGGCAGATAGGCGTCGCCGACGCATTCCAGCGCGATGTCGGCGAGGTCGCCGTAGACCTTGTTGGTGCTGGCGAAGATGAGCGGCACCGGCGCGCCGCGCCGGCGCAGCGCGTCCAGCAGGTTGAAGCTGCCGCCGAGGTTGACCTCGAAATCCAGGCGCGGATCCGAAAGGCTGGTGGTGACCGCGACCTGCGCCGCCAGATGGAAGACCGCCTGCGCCTCGGCCACTGCGGCTGCCAGCGCGCTGGCGTCCCGGATATCGGCGATGCTGGCGGCGATGTGCCGCGGATGGCGTTGCTTCAGCCAATCCAGATTGGCCTCCACCCCCGGCCGCAGCAGCGCATCATAGATGAGGACGTGGTGGCCTTCCTGCGCGAGCCGGTCGGCGAGGTTGGAGCCGATGAAGCCGGCACCGCCGGTGACCAGGACCGGCCGCGCCCCGGCGAGGGGTGGCGCCGCGAGGCCGTTCATGCGACCAGCCCCCGCGCTTCCAGCTCGCTTCGGGCCTGGCCGACACGATCCTTCACCTGCTGGCGCGCCACCCATTCCGCGAGTTCCGCAAGATCGGCGGTGAAGTCCAGGCGTTGCGCGGCATAGCCCAACGCCGTCCGGGCCTTGGTGATATCGGCGATATTGTGCCGGATATCGCCGGTGCGGGCCTTGCCGGTGATGAGTGGTGCAATACCCGGGCGCGCCATGGCCCGCGCCAGATCGGCGGCGACCTCCTGCACCGTGCGATCGACGCCGCTTGCGATGTTGAAGACCTCGCCCGACGCCTTCGGATGCTCCAGCGCGAGCATGAAGGCCCGCGCGACATCCTCCACATGCACGAAGTCGCGGCGTTGCAGGCCATCCTCGAAGATCAGCGGCGGCTGCCCGCCATGCAGCCGCGCCGCGAAGATGGCCAGCACGCCCGTATAGGGGTTGGAAAGCGCCTGGCCCGGACCATACACATTCCATAGCCTGAGCGCGGCGCCCTCCATGCCATAGGCCGGCGCCAGGGTCAGCGTCAGCCGCTCCTGCGTGAATTTCGTGATGGCATAGACCGAGGCGAGGTTCGGCCGCTTCCACTCCGGCGTCGGCAGCGGCACCAGCGGCCGTCGCTGCGCGTCCAGCGGATCCCAGGACGCGCCGGCGCCGCTACGCGGCTGCCGGACCGCGTCCTCGATCAGCGCGCCATCGGCGTCGCGGTAGAGGCCTTCGCCATAGATGCTCATGGAGGATGCGACCACGACGCGCCGCACCGGCTTGGCGATGAGCTGCTGGAACAGTACCGCGGTGCCGTGATCGTTGACGGAGACATACTGGTCCACCGCATACATGCTCTGCCCGACGCCGACCTCGGCGGCGAGGTGCACCACCCTGTCGACCCCAGCGAGCGCCTGTCGCACCAGATCGCCGTCCCGCACATCGCCCCGGATCACTTCGACATCCGGGTCCAGGCCGTCCTGTCCGCGGTCGCCGTGCACCTGCGCGATGAAGCTGTCGAGCACGCGCACATGATGGCCTTTCTTGAGCAGGGCATGCGCGAGGTGGCGGCCGATGAAGCCGGCGCCGCCGGTGATCAGGATGGTGTCCGTCACGCCAGGTCTCCCCTTCGAACAATCGACAGGGCAGGCCAACCGGCCGCGACGGCAGGCGCGTGCCGTGCCGATGCCCGCCGCGGCGCCGGCGGCTGTCCAGGGCATCAACGTTCGAACGCGAAAAAGTCGCACTCACATTGAGTTGTGGCGAATCATGGCAATTCCGTGCAGCCGCCTACGAGGAATGAACGTTCCCGCTTTCGAGATCGGTGGACCCGAAGGTGCGCATCGATCGCCAGCCAACGAGCAGCGGAGAGTGGACCTTGATCGTCGACATCATGCGCAAGCTCTCCGCTCCGGCTCCCCGAACGACGATGCTGGCCGAGGCGCGCGGATCATGAGCCGGCCTGCCCTGCGGGTGGGTATCGTTGGCGTCGGCAACTGCGCATCCTCCTTCGTGCAAGGGCTGACCTACTACCGGGATGCCCCCGCGAATGAGCCGGTGCCGGGCCTGATGAGCGTCGAGCTCGGCGGCTATCACGTACGCGACGTCACGCTCTCCGCCGCCTTCGATGTAAATGCGGCAAAGGTCGGCCGCGATGTGGCGGAGGCCATCTTCGCGCCCCCCAACAACACCGCGCGCTTCGCCGAGGTGCCGGAAACGGGCGTGGTCGTTCAGCGCGGCAAGACGCTCGACGGCATCGGCCACTATCTCCGCGACTGGATCGAGGAGGATGATGGGCCTGAGGCCGATGTGGCGGACGTGCTGGCCCGGTCCGGCACCGAGGTCCTGGTCTCCTATCTGCCGGTCGGATCCCAGCACGCGACCGAATGGTATGCCGAGCAGGCGCTGAACGCCGGCTGCGCCTTCGTCAACTGCATCCCGGTCTTCATCGCATCCGATCCCACCTGGCGGCGCCGCTTCGAGCAGCGGGGCCTGCCGATCATCGGCGACGACATCAAGAGCCAGGTCGGCGCCACCATCATCCATCGCACCCTGGCCAATCTCTATCGCGACCGCGGCGTGCGGCTCGATCGCACCTACCAGCTCAACTTCGGCGGCAATACCGATTTCCTCAACATGCTGGAGCGTGATCGGCTCGAGTCGAAGAAGATCTCCAAGACCCGCGCGGTGACCAGCCAGTACGACATTCCCCCAGCCGCGCAGGACGTCCATATCGGGCCGAGCGATCACGTGCCTTGGCTGACCGACCGGAAGTGGGCGCATATCCGGCTGGAAGGTACCGGCTTCGGCGGGCTGCCGATCAATGTGGAGCTGAAGCTCGAAGTCTGGGATTCGCCCAATTCGGCGGGTGTCGTCATCGATGCGGTGCGCTGCGCCAAGCTCGCCCTCGATCGCGGCATCGCCGGCGCGCTGTCGGCACCATCCGGCTACTTCATGAAGTCGCCGCCCGAGCAGTACCGCGACCATGAGGCGCGGCGCCGCCTGCAGGCCTTCATCGCGGACGGACATCCGGGATGACGACCGAGGTCACCACCATCCTCCTCCTGCGGCACGCCGCCCATGATGCCCTGGACCAGGTGCTCTGCGGGCGCGACTCCGGGATCTGCCTGAGCCAGTCCGGCAGGCGCCAGGCGCAGAGCCTTGCCGAGCGGCTGGCGGAAGAGTCGCTCCAGGCCATCTACAGCAGCCCGGTCGAGCGTGCCCGGGAAACGGCCGGCATCATCGCCGGCCGGCTGGGGCTTCCGGTTGCCATCGATGACGGGCTCACCGAGATCGACTTCGGGGACTGGGCCGGCCGCAGCTTCACGGCTCTGCGTGATGACCCACTCTGGGCCCGTTGGAACGCGGAGCGCGCCGTCACGCGTGCCCCCGCCGGCGAGACGATGGCGGAAGTGCAGCGGCGCGTCGTCGCGGCGATCGGGCGTATCCGCGATGCCCATCCCCAAGGCCGAGTGGCGCTGGTCAGCCATGGCGACGTGATCAAGGCCGCCCTGATGAGCTGTCTCTCGATGCCGCTCGACGCCTATACGCGCTTCGAAATAGCTCCGGGCTCGATGAGCTCCGTCGTGCTGTGGCCGGGCGGCGGCAAGGTGCTGACGATGAACGAGGTGGCGGCATGAGGATCGCGTTCTACGGATCGAGCCTCCTGTCCTCCTATTGGAATGGGGCCGCCACCTATTACCGCGGCCTCCTGCGCGACCTGGCGTCGCGGGGCTACACGATCACCTTCTTCGAGCCCGACGCCTATAACAGGCAGCAGCATCGCGATATCGAACCCCCTGCCTGGGCGGAGGTCCGGGTCTATGAGGCGACGGAGGCAGCACTGCATGCTGCGATTGCGGAAGCCGCTCAGGCCGATGTGGTCGTGAAGACGAGTGGTGTTGGCGTCTTCGACGAAGACCTGCTGGAAGGCGTGATGATGGCCGCGCGTCCGGAGGCGATCCGCATCTTCTGGGATGTCGACGCTCCCGCGACCCTCGCGGACATCGCCGCCGCCCCGGATCATCCGATGCGCCGGGCCCTGCCGGGGCTGGACCTGGTGCTGACCTATGGTGGCGGGCCCCCCGTCGTGCGCGCCTATGAAAGCTTCGGCGCGCGGTGCTGCATTCCGATCTACAACGCGCTCGATCCGGAAACCCATCACCCGGTTCCACCCGATCCGCGTTTCGCCGCCGATCTCGCCTTCCTGGGCAACCGTCTGCCCGACCGGGAAGCGCGGGTGGACGCCTTCTTCCTGCAAGCCGCGGCGCTCCTGCCGGAACGCCAGTTCCTGATCGGCGGCAATGGTTGGGACACGCGGCCGATGCCGCCGAACGTGCGGTCGCTCGGCCATGTCTATACGCGCGACCACAACGCGTTCAATGTGACGGCCCTTGCCGTCCTGAACATCGCCCGCGACAGCATGGCGGCCGTCGGCTATTCGCCGGCGACGCGGGTCTTCGAAGCGGCGGGCGCCGGCGCCTGCCTGATCACCGATGCCTGGACCGGGCTCGAGCTCTTCCTGAAGGAGGGAGAAGAGGTGCTGGTCGCGCGCGACGGCCGCGACGTGGCGCAGCAACTCGCGGCACTGACGCCCGAGCGCGCGAAGGCGATCGGTGCCGCAGCCCAGGCGCGCATTCTGGCGGGACACACCTATGCCCATCGCGGCGTCGAGGTCGACGCCATTCTCCGCCGGGAGAGGGCGCGGGCCCGGAGCGTACCGGCATGAGCGCCGCTCCGCCGCTCCGTATCGTCGTGCTCGGCCTCAGCCTGTCCTCCTCCTGGGGGAATGGCCACGCGACCACCTACCGCGCCCTGCTCCGCGCCTTCGCTGCGCGGGGGCACGAGGTGTTGTTCCTGGAACGCGATACCCCCTGGTACGCGCGTCATCGCGACCTGGAGGCTCCCGGGTTCTGCACGCTCGCCTTCTACGACGACCTCATGGGCCTGCAGGTGTGGGGCGGCGCGATCGCGGATGCGGATGCGGTCATCCTCGGCTCCTATGTGCCGGACGGCGTCGCGGTCGGCGATCTGGTGCTGAAGATGGCCAGGGGAGTCACGGCCTTCTACGACATCGACACGCCGGTCACCCTCTCCGGGCTCGAGCGCGGGGAGGTGGCCTACATCGCGGCGCGGCAGATCCCGGGCTACGACCTCTATCTCTCCTTCACCGGCGGCCCGACGCTCGATCTGCTGGAGCGCCGCTACCATGCCAGGGCGGCGCGCCAACTTTATTGCTCGGCGGATGCGGAGGCCTATCGCCCGATCGAGCGGGCGCCGCGCTGGGACCTCAGCTACCTCGGCACCTATAGTCCGGATCGGCAGCCGGCGCTGGAGCGGCTGTTGCTGGAGCCGGCGCGGCGGGCGCCCGATCTGCGGTTCGTCGTCGCTGGTCCGCAGTACCCCGGCGAAATCCGGTGGCCTGCGAATGTGCAGCGCATCGACCACCTCCCGCCGGCGGAGCACGCCGTCTTCTATACGCGGAGCCGCTTCACCCTGAACGTCACGCGCGCCGCCATGGTGCAACATGGCTACAGCCCGAGCGTGCGTCTCTTCGAAGCCGGTGCCTGCGGTACCGCGATCATCTCCGACATCTGGGACGGCGTTGACACCATCCTGACGCCGGGCAGCGAGATCCTGCTGGCGCAGAACCCGGACGATGTCCTCGACATCCTGCGACAGCTTCCCGAGGCGCGACGGCGTGCCATCGGACAGGCGGCGCGAGCGCATGTCCTGCGCGATCACACCGCCGCGCGGCGGGCAGCCGAGCTGGAGAGCCATCTCCGCCAGGCCATCGCAGGCCGCGCCGGCGCCTTCGCGGGCGCGCCGCGCGATGCCGGACAGACCCTCAGCATGCAGGTGCCAACGTGAAGAACGGCAAGGTCAAGCGCTATGTTGTGCCCGGTGGTGCCGGCTTCCTCGGGTCGCATCTCTGTGACCTGCTGCTCTCCGAGGGCGCCGAGGTTCTTTGTATCGACAATCTCCTGACCGGCCGGCTTCAGAATCTTCGCCACCTCGAGCGCGAACCTCGCTTTGACTTCATCAAGGCGGATATCAGTGAGCCGCTCACTGCGCATCTCACACCGTCCCGGCTGCGCGGTGGCGCCATCTTCAACCTGGCCTGCGCGGCATCGCCGCCCCATTACCAGGCCGATCCGGAGCACACGATGCTCACCAACGTCCTCGGCACGCGGAACCTGCTGCGCCTTGCCGAGGATGCCGGCGCGCGTTTCCTGCTGGCGTCGACCAGCGAGATCTATGGCGACCCCGATGTCCATCCGCAGCAGGAGGACTATTGGGGCAATGTCAACCCGACGGGCCCCCGCGCCTGCTACGACGAAGGCAAGCGTGCTGCGGAGACGCTCGCCTTCGATTTCGGCCGTGCCGGCCGGGCCCAGGTCCGGGTCGCGCGCATCTTCAACACCTATGGTCCGCGCATGCGCGCCGATGACGGGCGCGTGGTGTCCAACGTCATCAGCCAGGCGCTCGCCGGCGACGACATCACCATCTACGGCGATGGCAGCCAGACGCGTTCCTTCTGCTACGTCGATGATCTGGTGGATGGCTTGGTGCGGCTGATGGCGTTGGAGAAGGAGCCGCCGGGCGCCGTCAATCTCGGCAATCCGTCCGAGATCCGGGTCCTCGACCTGGTGGCGCGCGTGTTGGCGCTGACCGGTTCTTCGTCGCGCGTGACCAACCAGACGCTGCCGCAGGACGATCCTCGTCGCCGGCGGCCGGATATCACCCGCGCCCAGCAATTGCTGAATTGGTCGCCGCGCATCGCCCTCGAAACCGGCCTGCCCGCGACGATCCGCTGGTTCGCCGCGGAGAAGGACCTCACACTTCCGATGCCAGCGGCGCCGGCGCCGGATAGTGCGAGCCTGCGCCTGGCCTGAGGCGTGGCTGGGCCTTCAGCCGCCGAGGTGGGCCAACCGAACGCGCAAATTGCGCGATCATGCTTCAGGCAAAAAGCTGTGGCCGCCGTATTCGCAGCGTCTGTATCAGCGCGAAAAGCTTAAGGTCCATCGGTGTGCCCGCATCGGCCATTGCGGCAAGCTGCTGCAACGGCATCTCGGCCACGGAGATCTCCTCATGCTCCTCGGCGAGGCCGCCACCTTCTGCCATGCGGTCCGCGGCCGCGTATGGAGCAAGGAACAGGGAAATGCGCTCCGTCGAAAGTGCCGGCATCGACCAGGTGCATGCCACCGGCTCCAGGATTGCGAGCCGCACGCCCGCCTCTTCCATGGCCTCGCGCCGTGCGCAGGCCTCCGGTTCCTCCCCGTCCAGGCGCCCGGCAGTGGCTTCCAGCACCATGCCCTCACCCGTGACAAAATGGACGGGCGTGCGGAATTGGCGGATCACCAGCGCAACGCGGCGCTCCGGATCATAGGGGAGCACCATCGCCGCCTCGCCGTGGTCCTCGATGTCGCGCTTCGTCACTTGCCCGTCGGGTAGGCGGATCGTCGCGAGTATCATCGTCGACCAGCGGCTGTAAGCCACTTCGGTGGACAGGATTTCGGCCAATTCAACTCCCCCACAAGATTAGCATCGATCGCCTGAGGCGCGGCTCAGCGCCCGTAGATGCGGTCCAGCACCTGGGCCACTGCCAGATGCTCCGCGGCGGCGGCATCGAAGCCGGCGCCGGTGGCGAGGCGGGTTGCCCAGTCCGCCGCCGCCCTGCCCCCCCAGGCATCCGGCGGCGTCACCAGGGTTTCGCTGGCGGTGCCGCGATAGCGCTCTGCGACGAAGTCGTAGAAGGACCCACCGATGTTGCGCAACGCGGCGCCGCCCTCGGTACCGTGGAAGGCTGCGGAGATGACCGCGTCGCATCCCGCCTGCAGCTTCCACGAACAAGCCATGCGCAGCGTCGCGCCGCCCGCCAGCGTCATCATCGCGCTGGCATAGTCCTCTACCCGATCCGGCCGCGGCCCCAGCGGCGCGCCTCCGGCCAGCAGGCTCGCGGACACATCGACGACCTTCGGAAAGCCGAGGGTCCAGAGCGCCAGATCCACCAGATGCACGCCGAGATCCATCACGCAACCGCCACCCGACAAAGCGGGATCGTAGAACCATGGCTTGTCGGGCCCATAGGCATTGTGGAACAGGAGGTCCACCGCATAGATGCGGCCGAGCTCGCCCGCCTCGACCAGGCCGCGGATGGAGCGCATGGCGGCGGTGAAGCGGTAGGACAGGTCGACGCCGAGCAACCGGTCCGCGCGCCGCGCCGCATCCAGCACCGCCCCGACCTCGGCCGCGTCGCGGCCGAGCGGTTTCTGGCAGAACACCGCCGCGCCGCGCCGCAGCGCCGCGATGGACTGCTCGGCATGCGCGGCACTGGGCGAGGCGATCACCACGCCATCCAGATCCAGGTCGAGCAGTGCGTTGAAATCTGCGACCCGCCGCGCCCGGGGCGCGAGGCGCAACGCCGCTTCAACGGCTTCGGAGGAGGGATCGAGGATTGCCGCGGCGTCGGCGGCGCCCGTCTCCAGGATCGCCTGCATACGGTGCCGGCCGATCCAGCCGACACCGAGGAAGCCGAGGCGCGGGCGCATCGCGGCAGCGGCCATCAGAAGGTCACCAGGGCCTTCAGGAAGCCGTCCGGCCGATCGCGCGTCGCATCGAGCGCCTCGTCCAGCCGCTCCAGCGGAAAGCGATGCGTATAGAGCGGCGTCGGGTCGAGGCGGCCGGAGCCGACTGCCGCGACCGCCTGCCGCATGCCCTGCATGTAGCACGCCGGGTCACGCTCATGGGCGTTGATGACATCGAGCCCGCGCCAGTTCCAGAGCCACATGTTCACCTGCCGCGGGCCGTCCTGATGGTAGCCGGCGACGATCAGCCTGCCGCGCTCGCGCGTCAGCTCCGCCGCGAGATCGAGCGGCCATTGCTTGCCCACCGCTTCGATGACGTGGCTACACAGGGCGCCGTCGGTCTGCGCCTTCACCTGTTCGATGACGCGGCTGTGGTCATCCATCCGGATCGTCGCCGCGGCGCCCATGCTGCGGGCCAGGTCGCATGCGAATTCCCGGCGCGAGATGGCGATCACGCGCGCCCCGGCATCCGTGGCGAGCCGGGTCAGGATCGCGCCGAGGAATCCGATGCCGATGATCGCAACCGTGTGCCCCGCCGCGATGCCGCAGCGATCGAGGATGTTCATGGCGCATCCGAGCGGCTCGCCCGGGAAAGGCTGGCCGGCCAGTGCATCCGGCAGCCGCAATACCGCGTTGGCGTCCGCCAGGTCGTACTCCGCATAGCCCCTGTAGGTGAGGGCCGCCACGCGATCGCCGACCGCGATCCCCTGGACGCCCTCGCCCAGGGCGTCGACCACGCCCCAGGCCTCATGCCCGAGCTCGCCGGGCGCGGTCGGGAACCGCATCCATTCCGGGCCGGCCCAAGGCGTCAGGTTCGAGGCACAGACGCCGCAGCCTTCCAGCCGCAGGCGCACCTGCCCTGTCCCGGGTTCGGGAATCGGGACGTGATCCACCCGGAACTGGTTCGGGCCGACGACTACCGCGGCCCGCATGCGCCCGCTCATGGCCACGGGCCCGGCAGGCCGTCGGAATGTTCATCCCGCACTTCGACTCTCCCTCACTGCCGCAGCGAACGCAGCGGAAGCAGCAGCGTTGCAGGCCGCTGGTCCGGCATCGGCAGCCTGAAGATCGGCAGCCTGAGGGAGGTGCGGCGGCCATCTCCGGGCGTCACGCCCGCCGCCCGCTGACAAAGCCTCAGCCGATGTTCTTCGCGCCGAAGGAAAGCCGCCCGCCCGGCCCGGGCGCCTGCCCGCTGGTCCCGTGCTGCCGCTGACCCTTGGGGCCACCATGGGCATGGGCGCGGCTGCCATGCGGCCGGGTATCCGGCTCCACGCCCAGATCGGCTCTCTCGGCGGCATCCAGGGTCAGCCGCTGCTCCATCTCCGCCTCGGTGAGCGTCGCCTGCCACGCCTGCCTCGCCGGCATCGACAGCCTCACCAGACCGCCATCCAGTCCGGCCACGGTGCTACGCGGCAGGTAGCGATGCTCGCCCTCGGCCAGCGGGTCGGATTTGCTGAGCTTGATGTAGGCGCCCGCGATCCGGTCGACGGTGCCGAAGGGGCGCCCATCGCTGCCGACCACCGGCATGTGCTCCTGAATCTCGCCTCTCTCCATGCGCGCTGCATTGGTCATCTGCTGTTCTCCTCCGGTTCAGAGGTCTTCCTTGCGGCGGACCATCTCGCGCAGCAGGACCTGCGCGAGATCATGCGGATCCGCTTCGTCGATGCGGGCTGCTTCCGTGCTGCCATAGGCGTCGGCGGTCACCGTCACGCGGTTTCCATCCACGCGGTAGCTGCCGGTATGGACGGTGCCACCGATCTGGATGGTGACTGGTTCGGCTGCTCCATGATCGCGCCCCTATTTGTTGGTGCGGCCGCGCTGCCCGGGATCGACCGCGCCCTCACGCGTGGTGTCGCTCAGGATGTCACCCTCATCCGTGCTGTCGGCCTGCAGGACCCGCGGATCGGTGCCGCGGCCGAAGACACCCTTGGAGGTGTTGATGCCGGGGTCGCGCCCGAGCTCCCCGGCTTCGCCCTGCGCCAGGTTCTTTCTGGCGGCGCGGCTGAGCAGGCTGTCGGCGTGCTTCGAACGGGTCATCGCTCCCTCCCGTGCTGGATCCCGGGATAACGGGCGGGGGTGGGGCAGGTTCCGATGCCTCCACCCAAGTGAACAGCGCGGCCGTTGCGGCGATCCAGGGCCGAAACCAGGCCGGCGCCAAAGCGTTGACAGTGAAGGAGAAACGGAGCCCCTCCATGGCACAGCAATCGAGGCCGCAGAAGGAAACCGTCGGGCGCGTCATGCATGAGTTCAAGCATGGCGAACTCCGGATCCGCGGATCCGGGCCCAAGGTGAAGAGCCGCAAGCAGGCGATCGCGGTCGCGCTGCACGAAGCCGGCGCCACCCGGCAGGAGAGCCGCGCGAAGAACAAGGAGGCCCTGCGCAGGACCAAGGCGAAGGAGCGCAGGGGCCAGACCGCGGAGGCGGAGAAGGAAGGCAAGCGCGCACAGGACCGCACCATGCGGCGCGCCACCGCGCGCAAGGGCGCGGCACGCGGCGCGGCCGGCAGGACGAAGCAGCAGCTCTACGCGGAAGCGAAGCGCCGGAACCTGCAGGGCCGCTCGACCATGTCGAAGGCTCAGCTCGAGCGAGCGCTGCACCACTGACGGCGGAACGGCGCGGCTGGCGCCTTCGCGGGCGCGATTGGCTGCGCCGGACGCTGGCGGCCTTCCGGGAGAATGCCGGCGATCTCGTCCTGCATCTCCGGATGCATTGGCGGCTGATCCTCGGCCTCGTCGGCACGGCGCTGGCAGCGGCAGCGCTGTTCGCCTGGTCGGGTGTCTACAGCGTCGCGGCGACCAGCGGGCACTATCCCTTCTTCAGCACCTTCCTCGACTTCGCCTTGCGCCAGTCGGTCGCGACGCAGGCGCGCGGCATCGCGGCACCCCCGCTCGACGATCCCATGATGATCCGCCGGGGAGCAGGGCACTACCATGGCGGCTGCGCGCCCTGCCACGGAGCGCCCGGGGAGGCGCGCAGCCCGGTCAGCCGCGGCATGCTGCCCGAGCCGCCCGATCTCGGGCCCCAGATCGGGGAATGGACGCCCGCCCAGCTCTTCTGGATCGTCCGGCACGGCATCAAATACACGGGCATGCCGGCCTGGCCGGCGCCGCAGCGCGCGGATGAGGTCTGGGATGTCGTCGCCTTCCTGCTGCGGCTGCCGGGCATGGACGCGGCGGCGTATCGCCGCCTCGCCCTCGGCGAGACCGAGGCGGCGGTTGCCCGTGCGGATGAGGAGCTTCGCCTCCTGCTGCTGACCGGCCCGACGGGGAATGGCCTGGCGGCCTGCGCGCGCTGCCATGGCCGGGACGGCGGCGGGGACGGCGCCTTCCCGCGGCTGCAAGGCCAGTCCGCCGAGTACCTGGCCGCGGCGCTGGAAGCCTATGCCCGCAGCACCCGGCCGAGTGGGGTCATGCAGCCGGTGGCGGCGGCGCTTGATCCCATGCAGATCCGGCTGCTGGCCGCGCATTACGCCGGTCAGCAGCCGACCGTCCCGAACCCGCCGGAGGTGGCGGAGGAGGACCTGGCCCTCGGCGGCCGGATCGCCCGCGACGGGCTGCCCGATCGGGGCGTCGCCGCCTGCGCGACCTGCCATGGCCCGGGACCGGGCGCGCCGAACCTCCTGTATCCGCGCCTCTCCGGGCAGCAGGCCGGCTATATCGCGACCCAGCTCACCCTGTTCATGACCGGCGTGCGCGGGCCGGAGGCGGAAGGGCCGCGTGCCGGCATCATGGCCCGGGCGCTCGGCGTGCATCGGGAGAGGCTGCCGGCGCGGCCGTCGCTCTGGCCCCTGCGCCCGGACGAGGTCCGGGCGGTGGCGCTCTGGTATGCCGCCCAGCCGGCCGGGGCGCGTTGAGGCGCGCGCAACCCGAACGGCAGCACATCGGTTGCCCTCCCGGAGAGGAGCGTGCCGATGCCCGAGATCCCCTATTGCGGAACACCGCCCGTCCCGGGCGGCGTCGCCTGGAACCCGGATCCGGTGCTGATCGCCACCCTGCTCGTTATGGGGGGACTGGCGATGCCGCGGCTGCGCGATGCCGGCGCCCGGCGGCAGGCTGCGTCCGCACTCGGCTGGGCAGTGCTTGTCCTCGCCTTGGTCTCGCCCCTCTGCAACCTCTCGGTCGCATTGTTCTCGGCGCGGGTCGCGCAGCACCTGCTGCTGATCCTGGTCGCGGCACCGCTCATCGCCTTCGGCATGATCGGCCCGGATCGGCAGCGAGCCCCAAATCTCGCCGCGCCGGCGGCCTTGTTTGCGCTGGCGCTCTGGGCCTGGCACCTGCCGGGTCCCTATGCCGCGAGCTTCGCGCGCGATTCGATCTATTGGGCGATGCACGCCTCGCTGTTCGGGACCGCGCTCTGGCTCTGGGCGGCGCTCGGGTTCCGCGCGTCGGTGCGGCCGGATGCCGCGGCCCTCGCGGCGCTCGCGACGGCGGTGCAGATGGGGCTGCTCGGCGCGCTGCTCACTCTGGCGCCACGGCCGCTCTTCCTCGCCGTGCATGCGCCGGGCGTGACGGCGCCCTGGGGGCTCAGCCCGCTCGAGGATCAGCAACTCGGCGGCCTGCTGATGTGGGTGCCGGGCGGGCTGGTCTTCGCGGCCCTCTGCGTCGCCGGGCTCGGCATCGCGCTGCGGCGGGCGCGGGCCTGATGCGGCCCGCCGCCCTCCTGGCGCTGCCGCTCGCCGCCTGCTCGGGGCAGCAATCCGCCCTCGCGCCGATGGGGCCGGAGGCGGCTGGGATCGCCGGGCTGAGCTGGCTGCTCATCATCGGTGGCGCGGCGATCTTCCTGCTCACCATGCTGCTGTTGCTGCTCGCCTTTCGCGGCGGCGCCCGCCTGCGGCGCCGGCTCGGCTCGCGCGGTGCCATCCTGGCGGGCGGCGCCGTCCTGCCCACCCTGCTGCTCAGCGCGCTGCTCATCCACACGCTCGGTCTGGCCGATGCCCTCGGCGGACGCAGCGCGGACCCGCTGCGCATCGAGGTCACCGGTCGGCAATTCTGGTGGGAGGTGCGCTACCCGGACCACGACGTGGTCACCGCGAACGAGATCCATATCCCCGTCGGGCGTCCGGTGGAGCTGCTGCTGACCAGCACGGACGTCCTCCACAGCCTCTGGATCCCGGCGCTGCACGGCAAGCGGGACATGATCCCAGGGCATCTGAACCGGCTGCGCTTCACGGCCGATCGGCCCGGCGTGATGCGCGGGCAATGCGCGGAGTTCTGCGGTGCGCAGCACACGCGCATGGCGCTCTTTGCGGTAGCGACGACGGAAGCGGGATTCGCGACGTGGATCGAGCGCCAGCGCACAGCGGTGCCGGCGCCGGAGGACCCGCTGCTGGCGCAAGGCCGGCGCGCCTTCGCCAGCGCCGGCTGCGGCGCCTGCCACGCGTTGCGCGGCACCGAATGGAGCGGCCGCAACGGACCTGACCTGACCCGGATCGGCGCCCGGCTCAGCCTGGCCGCCGGCACCCTGCCCAATCACCGCGACGCGCTGCGTGCCTGGATCGCGGACCCGCAGGCGATCAAGCCGGCGAGTGCCATGCCCGGCTTCGGCGCGGTGCTGGCGCCGGCGGATCTGCAGGCGCTCGCGGCCTGGCTGGGGAGCCTGCGGTGAGCGGTCCGTCGGCGGGTCCGCTGCCCAATCCGCTGCCGCGGCCGGATGGCGAGCTGGCGGCGCTGGAGCGCGCCTGGGAAGGGCCGCGCGGCTGGCGCTTCCCGACCGAGGTCAACAATGCCTGGATCGGCGTGCTCTACCTCGGCACCGCGCTGCTGTTCTTCGTGCTGGCCGGCCTGCTGGCGCTGCTGATGCGGGTCCAGCTCTCGGTCGCGGGGAACGACCTGATCGGCCACGATCTCTACAACCAGCTCTTCACCACCCACGGCACGGTGATGATGTTCCTCTTCGCCGTGCCGGCGATGGAGGCGATGGGCGTCTATCTGCTGCCCGCGATGCTGGCGGCGCGCGATCTGCCCTTCCCGCGCCTCTCCGCCTTCGCCTACTGGGCCTACGCGATCGGCGGCCTCGTCTTCTTCTCTTCGATCTTCTACGGCGCGGCGCCGGATGGCGGCTGGTTCATGAACCCGCCGCTGACCAGCAAGCAGTACTCGCCCGGCGTCAACGCCGATTTCTGGCTGCTCGGCATCGGCTTCATCGAGATCTCGGCGATCGCCGGCGCCATCGAGATCATCATCGGCATCCTGCGCAACCGCGCGCCGGGGATGACGCTGGCGCGCATGCCGATCTTCGCCTGGGCGATGCTGGTCTTCGCGGGGATGATCGTCTTCGCCTTCCCGGCGGTGATCTGGGGCACCATCCTGCTGGAGCTGGAGCGCGCCTTCGACTGGCCCTTCTTCCGCGCCGAGCGCGGCGGCGACCCGCTGCTCTGGCAGCACCTCTTCTGGTTCTTCGGCCACCCCGAGGTCTACATCATCTTCCTGCCCGCGGCCGGCATGGTCTCGATGATCCTGCCGACGATGGTTCGGGCGCGGCTGCTCGGCTACGGCCTGGTCGCGATGGCGCTGGTCGGAACGGGGTTCCTGAGCTTCGGGCTCTGGGTCCACCACATGTACGCCACGGGCATCCCGCCGCTCTCGCTCTCCTTCTTCTCGGCCGCCTCCTTCGCGGTCGCGGTGCCGACCGGCATCCAGGTCTTCGCCTGGATCGGCACCATCGCGCTCGGCCGGCCGCGTGCCGAGGTGCCGATGCTGTTCATCCTCGGCTTCCTCTTCATCTTCGTGCTGGGCGGGCTGACCGGCGTGATGGTGGCGGTCGTGCCCTTCGACTGGCAGGCGCACGACACCCATTTCATCGTGGCCCATCTGCACTACGTGCTGATCGGCGGCATGGTCTTTCCGCTGATCGCCGCCCTTTACTATTGGGCGCCGCTGCCCGCCGGCAGGCCGCTGTCGAAGCGGCTCGGCACCACCGCTTTCTGGCTGCTGTTCCTCGGCATCAACCTGACCTTCTTCCCGATGCACATCAGCGGACTGATGGGCATGCCGCGGCGCATCTACACCTATCCGGCGGGCATGGGCCTCGATCTCTGGAACCAGCTTTCGACCGCGGGCGCGGTCATCGCAGCAGCCGGCATCGCCGTCATCGTCTGGGATTTGATCCGGAACTTCCGCGTGACGAACCATGCCGGCGTCAATCCCGACGGCGCCGGCACGCTGGAATGGCTGCCGCAGGGCAGCTACGCGGCACGCAGCATCCCGCGGGTCTCCAGCCTGGAGCCGCTCTGGGATGATCCCGCGCTGCCGGAGCAGGTCCGGCAGGGGCAGCATTTCCTGCCTGGCACCGCGACGGGCCGGCGCGAAACCCTGGTCACCAGCCCGCTCGAGGCGGAGCCGCAATATGTGGCGATCATCCCGGGCCCCGGCTGGGCGCATGTGATCGCTGCGATCGGCACCGCGGGGTTCTTCCTTTCCCTCACCGTCGAACTGGTCTGGCTGGCGGCTGCCTTCGGCGCCGTGGCGGTGGCGGCGATGCTCCATTGGCTTTGGACCGGCACCGATCTCGGCCCGATCCGTGACCAGGTGGATATCGGCGGCGGGCTGCGCCTGCCCGTCTATGTCACAGGGCGCGAGGCGGTCGGCCAATGGGCGATGGCCGTGCTGCTGATCGTGGATGGCGTCATCTTCGCCTGCCTCGCCTTCACCCATGGCTATCTCTGGCTGGTGGGCGGGGACGCGGCCTGGCCGCCCGCGGGTACCGCGCTGCCGGACCCGGCGGCGCCCGCGCTCGCGGCCGTGCTCGTCGCGGCGAGCGGGGGCGCGATGCGGCTGGCCGAGCCATTGCTGCGCCGCGGACATTCCGGATTGATGATCCTCGCCGTGCTGGCGGCGCTCGTGTTGCTGCTGCTCGGCCTCGGGGCCGACCTACTCGCCTTGTGGCGGGCCGGGCTGCGGCCCACCGCCCATAGCTTCGGCGCCGCCATCTATGCCAATCAGTTCTGGCAGGGGCTGCATGCGGCGGCCGCGACGGTCATGACGCTCTACTTGGTCGCGCGTATCGGCGCCGGCCTGATCGATCCCGTCCGACGCCTGACCTTCGACAATGTCCGCCTGTTCTGGTCCTACACCGCGGTCCAGGCCCTGGCCGGCATGGCGCTCACCCACCTCTTCCCGCGCGGGCTCTGGGCGTGAGCGGGCGCGCAGCAGGCCTTGCCCCCCTCATCGGCGCCACGGCCGGGCTGATCGTGTGGGCCTTGCATTTCGGGGCGATCTATCTCGCGAACGCCATCGCCTGCGGGCGTGGGCTGGCGGGGCACAGGCTGTTCGGCCAGCCCATCATTCCCGTGCTGATCCTCGCCGCGACGGCGTTGGCGCTCCTGCTTCTCCTCGGCATCGGGATGCGCGCCCGGCGCCGGCCGCGCGTGCGCGACGGCGCGGGCGTGCGGCACTTCCTGGCACGGCTCACCCTCGCCACCACACTCCTGGCGGCGCTTGCCGTCACTTGGGAAGGTGCCGCGGTCCTGCTGGTCGGGCCATGTGGCTGAGGTCTCTAGGCCTCCGCCACCTCCCAGACCCGGACCGCGCCGCAGCTCTGCAGGATCTCGCGCGCCTGCTGGCGCTTCTCGGGCGTGTCAGCATGGACCAGCAGCACCACGCCTGCGCCATGCTCCGCCTCTCGGTGCATGGCGGTCTCGCCATCCGGCGCGCGCGCGATGCCGACGGCTTCGATCGCCGCGAGCGTCGCACCGCCCGATGCCGCCGCCGCGGCAACCGCGGGCAGCAGCGTGCCCCCGCTCGCCACGACGCCGCCCGCGGCGGCCATGGCGACCGCGGCCGTCGCGACGCCGGCGCCGAGCTGCCGCAGGTTGCGCGCCTCGTCACCACGCATCGGTTCTTCCGCGGTGGAGTCCGGCCGCCCAGGCTCGGCATGTCCGGCATAGCGCACGGAGAGGTCCGCGCGCTGGAAGTGGGACCCTTCCAGCCGGGACAGGGCCGTGTCGAGCTGCTCCTTGTCGTGGAATTCGCCACAGATTTGCGGAGCGGTTGCCGAGGGTGCTGCCGGCTCCTGTCCAGCGCCGGCGCCGAGCGGGCGATCGGTTGCTTTCGGCATGGCGTCCTCCTGCCTTTCCGGCGCGAGCTGTCAGGAAGAACGCGCCGTGGGATGGCAGGTTGCGCGCCTCGGATCCGTCCAGGACGAAAGCCCGATCAGGGATCGGCGGGTGGCGCGTTCAATCGGCGCTTGCCGGAACTGGAGGGGCCTCGGCGATCTCGACGAACGTACCGAGGGACCAGGTCGCTTCAGAAACCAGGCCGGCATAGGTCGCCATCCCGATGAGGGTGATGGTGATCCAGCCCAGGATGAAGCGCGTCATCATCCTCCTTCCCGGCGAGGGCGCATCCGCGCCCACGGCAGGACGAGCGCCAGAACGCCGGCCCCGCCCGCGACGCCACGACAGCAGCCGGCGCAGCCTCCGGGTGGGCGTCAGGCGCCGCCGCTCCATCCGGGCCCGGGCGGCATCGGCGAGGGCGGCCTGGGCGCGCGCAAGCTCGTCGGCCGCAACCTGCTCCGCCCGCTCCCGGCACGGCGGCATCCCGAGGGTGCGGCGGACGGTGTCCTGCTGCCGTTCGAGCGCGAGCAACTGCCGCGCTCTCCTCACGCGAGCCGGGCCCGGCGGCATTCTCTGCTGCGCTTCACGGGCGCGCTGCAACTCATCGGCAAGCTTATCCAGGCGATCGCGGTACTTGGCGTCGGAACTCATCATCCCGGTGGTGCCTCCAGGGGCTCGGCATCCGCGCGACACGCGCCAACGCTTCCTTATCGCCCCACCCTCCCGCGCGGTTTCATCGGTTCACCGGGTCGTGTGCGGAAGCGGCCCCATGTCGCTCGGCCACGGTGCAGACCGCCGGGTCCGGGCAAGTGCAACCCTGGCTGCCCGCGAAGGTTCATCGCCCGGCCGGCCGCCTGTGGCTGGGCCAAGCGGGGGACGTCACGATGCCGAAAACGAACGAAGAAGGCGTGGTCATCGGCGCGCTGCTCGAAATTGTCGCGAAGGTCGAAAATTCACCGAAAATCGTGTCGCCATTCGGGTTCCGGATCATCGAATGGAATGGCGAAAGGGTGCTGACGCCGCTCAGCGCCGATGAATACAAAAACATCATGATGTCTGCCGGGAAGGCCATCGACATCAGGAAATTCCGGTCGGATCCAGCCGGTTGGGGTTGCGTCGCGACGAACCTCGGCTGTGAAGTGGTCAGCGGAACCGAAGGGGGCGGCTACTGCACGGTCTTCCACCGGAACCGCATTATCGGCATTTCCTGCGAATGCATCGGGCTCCCCGACGCTGATGCCGGCAGGACCACCGCCTGAAAGGCTCCGCCGAGAAGGCCTTCGCCATCGGAACCTCTGCCGGCGCCTCGTCCCGACATCGCTGCGGACCGGTATGGAAACGCAGCAAACGGCTGGAAGCCGCAAGCGGGCGGCTGAGGCGCCGCCGCGCTCAGTCAACGACCTGTCCCGCCGCCTCGATCAGCGGCTTCCAGCGCGCGGTCTCGGCACGCCAGAAGGCCTGTGCGCCCTCCGGCGTGGTGCGGTCCCCGGCGGCCGGCATGCTGCCGAGCTCGACCATGCGCCGCGACACGGTCTCATCCCGCAGCACCGCCAGCAGCGCGCGGTTCAGCCGCTCGACGACCGGCCCCGGCGTGCCGGCGCGGGCGAAGAGCATGTTCCAGCCGGACATGCGCATCGCCGGCAGCCCCGCCTCCTCCGTCGTCGGCACGTCCGGCAGCGCGGCGGCGCGCGCCGGCGTGCTGATCGCATAGGCGCGGATCGCACCGGCCCGGATCTGCTCGGCGTTGTTCGTCGTCTGGTCGCAGCCCATGTCGAGCGTGCCGGCCATCAGGTCGTTCATGACAGGCGCATTGCCGCGATAGGGAACCAGCGTCACCGGCGTGCCGATCGCGGAGACCAGCAGCAGGCTGCACAGATGGCTGGTCGAGCCGACGCCGGCATTGCCGAGGTTGAAGCGCCGCCCGTCGCGGCGCACGGCGGCCGCGAACTCCACGAGGTTCGCCGCGGGAAAGTCGCGGCGCGCGATGATCGCCATCGGCACCTCATTCACCATGCCGATCGCCTGCAGCGCCGTCGGGTCGAAGCCGGGATTGCGGTGCAGTGTCGGGATTGTGGCCTGCGCCAGGCTGCCGAACAGGATCGTGTGGCCGTCCGGGCGCGTGGCGGCGACGCGGCCCTGGCCGATCGAACCACCGGCGCCGGAGGCGTTCTCCACCACGACCGTCTGGCCGAGATCGGCGCCGAGGCTGGGCGCGATGAGGCGGGCGATGACATCGGCCGGCCCCCCGGGCGCGAAACCGACGACCATGGTGATGGGGCGCAGCGGGAAGGCGGCCGGCGCCTCCTGCGCGGCCGCGACCCCCGCGCAGCCCATGGCCAGCGCGGCCGCGACCAGGCCGCGGCGAGCATTCCTCAACATCCTTCGTCTCCTGCGTTTCCCGCGAGGGTCAAGGTTTTCGGGGCCGTTGCAAAGGGGTACGGCAGCCCCTCCAACCGGAAACAGGTCCTGCCGCAGATGCCGCGACCGGCTAGACTGGTGCGTGCAGCGAGGGAGGGACGCCCGATGCCGGACACCCAGGACATTGCCTATCCGCGCCTGACCCAGGCCGAGATCGACCAGCGCGTCTTCGACCTCTACGACGAATATTGCCACGGCCGGCTCGACCGCCGCGGCTTCCTCCAGCAGGCGGCGCTGATCGCCGGCGGCCTGGCCATGGCCCAGGCGCTGCTGCCGCGCTACGCGGTGGCGCAGACCATATCCTTCACCGATCCACGGATCCGCGCGCGCTATGTCAATTACGACTCGCCCGGCGGCACCTCCGGCAGCATGCGCGGCTATCTCGTGCAGCCGAGCGGCGCGGGGCCCTTCCCGGCGGTGCTCGTCATCCACGAGAACCGCGGCCTGAACCCCTATATCGAGGATGTGGCGCGGCGCCTCGCGGCGGAGGGCTTCCTGGCGCTCGCCCCCGATGGGCTCTCGCCGGTCGGCGGCTATCCGGGCAATGATGATGACGGCCGCGACCTCCAGGCACGGCTCGACCAGGGCAAGCTGCGCGCCGACATGCTGAACGGCGCGCGCTTCGTGAAGGCCCATGCGCTCTCGACCGGCAGCCTCGGCATCACCGGCTTCTGCTGGGGCGGCAGCACGACCAATGCCCTCGCCTGCGCCCTCGGCACCGAGTTGAAGGCGGCAGTGCCCTTCTATGGCGCAGCACCCGATACCGCCGCGGTCGCTACCATCCGGGCGCCGCTGCTGGTCCACTATGCCGAGCACGATGCGCGCATCAACGCGATGTGGCCGGGCTATGAAGCGGCGCTGAAGGCCAATGGCACGGCCTATGAGACGCACATCTATCCGGGCACCCAGCACGGCTTCCACAACAACTCGACGCCGCGCTACGACGAGGCGGCGGCGAAGCTCGCCTGGGACCGGACGCTCGCTTTCTTCCGTCGCAGCCTCGCCTGACCGGCCCGTCGCTGCTTTCAAACGATCTCTCAGGCCCCGTCGGCTCGCGCCCGATCGATGACCTTGCCGGCCACCGCCCGCGCCAGCTCGGCGCCAACCACGATGTCGCTGCGATAGTGAATGCCAGCCCAGATGCGCGACTCCGCCGCATCCGTCGCGAGCGCCGCCATGGCTTCGGCGTCGCGCGGAAAGAGGTGGCCGAGCATTGTCGCGGCCGCCACGGAGTAGCAGGCATGCGCGGCCGGATAGCTCGGGTGGTTCGGGCTGGGGAAGACGGTCCGCAGCTCCGGATCGAGCTGGAAGGGCCGGATCGTCCAATAGGCGTATTTGGCATCCCAGCAGGCGACGCCAGTGTCATGCAGCGCCGCATAGGTCAGCGCGAAGGCGCGCGCGATGCGCGGTGCATTGGCATCCAGGCGATGCTCAAGCGTCAGCCGCGCGAGTTGCCCGCCCCAGAACTGGTATTGCCGCAAGCCGCCGACCGCATATTCCCAGAAGCCGGCATCCGCATTGCTCTTCGGCGTGCGGCGGTAGTCGCGGAGCTCGGCCAGCTCGGCCCGCCGCTCGGCTGAATCAGGAGCGCTCGGCGGCGGCGGGCGGAACTCGTCCGGGCGCTCCAGCACCCAACCCCGCCAGGTCGCCGCCTGCGGCATGGCAGGGTTGGTGCCGCGCCAGAGGCCGGGTCCGGCGGGGACCGTGCCGGTCCAGGGCTCGGCGGAGCGATCGGCGGCCGCGTGCTCGATCACTTTCGCCGCCACCTGCCGGCCGAGCGCGAGGCCGGCCGCGACATCGCTGGGATAGGCGACGCCGGCCAGCAGGCGGGACGCCGCGGCCTCTTCGGCCAGGGCGCGGAAGGCATCGCTGCGCTGCGGGAAGAGAGTGCCGAGCACCGCGCCCGCGGCGCCGGCGGCGACGGCATGTTCGGCAGGATAGGACGGGCTCGGTGGGTTCGGGATCGCCGTCTGCAGGTCGGGATCCAGCGCGCTTGGCTGCGGCCGGCCATGCGCGTGCTTGCTGTCCCAGGCCGCGATCATCGCGTCATGGATCGCGATGTGCAGCACGCTCAGGTGTCGGTAGGCCAGGTTCGCGGGCGTCCCGTTCCGCACCAGCGCCTCGGTCAGGATCTGGTTCCAGCGGTAGGACGGCGCGCCGGTGTCCCAGTAGCCGATGCGCTCGAGGGCCGCGGCATCGCGCCGCCCGGCCAGCGCCTTCAGTTGCGCGATCTCGTCGCCGGACGCGTCCGCATTCGGCGGCGGCGGCAGGCGGAACGCGCTGCCCGAGGCGATCACCCAGCTCCGCCAGGTGCCGGCGCCGGGCTCGACGGGCCCGCGCGGCGCGATGACCTCGGATGCCGGGGCATCGGCGGCGGGCAGGGTGAGGGCGGCGGTCGCGGGCAGCGCTGCGAGCAGCAGGGGGCGACGGCGCATCGGTGGGCTCCTTCCCAAGGGCGTCTTCCGGGACGGCATGGAAGACGGTCTGCGGGAGTCGCTCTGTCCGGATTGCGACAACCTGTCCTGGACCCGTCAGCGTCATTGCGCGACGATGCGTGCATGCGCGGGCGCTGGCAGGCAGGCACCGGTATCGCTGCGGCTCAGGAGGGGCCGGATGCTGCGCGCGCGCCGCTCGGACGGGAGCGCTGCGTGCGGCAGGCGATGGACGCCGCGAAGGCCGCCTTGGCGCAGGACGCCGCCGCCGCGCCGGACCTCTCCCATCTCGCAGCCGCCGCGGGCGTCTCGCCGCGGAGCCTGCAACGCCACTTCGCCCGCGTGCTGGGCGTCACGCCGCAGGCGGCGGTTCTGCGGCTCCGGCTGGCCGCGGCGCGGGAGGTGCTCACCGCGGGCGAGGCGCGCTCGGTGCTGGACGTGGCGCTGCGCCACGGCTTCGACCATCCCGGCCGCTTCGCCATCGCCTATGCCCGTGCCTTCGGGGAAGCACCCTCGGCGACCCTGCGCGCGGCCCGCCGGGCGGCACCGGCCGCGGCACCCCGCTTCGGCACGCCGATCCTGCTGCGCGCGCTGTTGCCCGCCAACTCCGCGGAGGCAGCACGCGCCCGGCGCCTGACCGATGATCTGACGATCGCGCTTGGGCGCGTGCGGGACCTGGTGCTGGCCAGCCCTGAGCCCGGCCCGGCGCCGGACATGGCGCGCGCGCTCCGGCTGGACGGGCGGGTGGAGGCGGATTGCGTCGTGCTGTCGGTGGTCGATCCGGCGCGCGGCGCGGTGGTCGCGACGATCCGCGAGGCGCTGCCGCAGCGCGCCGCCAGCCTGGCCTGGGCCGACCGCGCCGCACGTGCCGTCGGTGCTGCGGTCGCGGCGGAGCAGATGGAGCGGGCGCGCCGCACACCGCGCCGCCACGCGGATGTCGAGACGCTCGTCCTGCGCGCCCGCCCGGCGATGCTGACGCAGGATCCGGCCCTGACCCGCGTGGCGCTCGACCTGCTGGGGGAAGCCCTGCACCGGGACCCCGCGCATGCGCGCGCCAATGCGCTGGCCGGCTTCGGCTACGCCGTGACCGCCAACCACGGCTTCACGCCGGACCCCGCCGGCCGCCGCGAAGGGGCCATCGAGCATGCGCGCCGCGCCCTGGCGCTCGCCGAGGACGATCCCGAGGTGCTGACCTTGGCGGCCGGCGTGATGTCGCTCGCCGGCGACCTGCGGGAGGCCGGGTTCCTGGTCACGCGCGCGCTGGCCCTCGATCCGGAGCAGCCCGAGGCCTGGCGGCGCCTGGGCGTCATCCAGGTCTTTCGCGGCGAGGCACGGGCGGCGGCTGCGACCTTCCGGCGCCTGTTGCGGGCCTGGCCGGCCGGGAACGAAGGCAACATGGCGATGATCCAGCTCGGGATCGCGGAATTCGTCCTCGGCAATTATCCGCGCGCCGCGCGCGTCCTGGCCCGCGCCTTGGATCAGCAGCCCTTCCGGGCCTGGCCAAACCGCTTCCTGACCGCAGCCGCGATGCATGCCGGCGCAGGCCAGCAGGCAGAGCGTTCCCTGGCGTCGCTCAGGCGTGCCTTTCCGGACCTGACCCTCGGGCTGTGCGAGCGTGCGGACGCGCTGCAGCCGGAGGCGAAGCACCGCCTGCTCGACGGGCTGGCCCGCGCCGGGCTGCCGCGCTGACGCCGCAAGCCATCGGGATCTACCCGAGCGTGAAGGCCTCATGGATCGCAGATTGCACCATGCCGCCCAGCACGGCGCCGCCGCCCGCCACATAGACCCAGTCGCCGATCGCGGTCGCGGCCACCGCATGGCGCGGCGTCGGCATCGGCGCGTGCTTCTGCCAGGTGTCCGTGGCCGGGTCGTAGCTCTCCATCTGGCCGAACACCTTGGCATCGCGCGATACGCCGCGTTCGATGATGCCGCCCTCGCCGCCCATGCAGAAAAAGCGGTCGCGATAGACCACCATGCCATGGCCCGAGCGCGTGGTGGGTAGCGGCGCCCGCACTTCCCAGGTGTCGCGGTCCGGCAGGTACACGTGGTGCAGGTCCGTGTTGTACTGGAAGGTGTTGAAGCGCCCGCCGACGACATGGATCAGGCCATTATGCGCGACGCAGCCGACATGGTCGCGGGCGCCGGGCAACGGGCGGCGGCGCTCCCAGCGGTCGGCCGCGGGGTCATAGACCTCGTGCCAGCCGATGCTGGCGCGTTCGTCGGCGGGATCGGTCGCGCCGCCGATCAGGTGCACCTTGCCGCCCAGCACCACGGCGGCGGAGGCGGCGCGCCCGCGCGGCAGGCGCGCGATCTCGCTCCAGCGATCGCCCGCCACGTCATAGGCGAAGGCGAGGTCGTCGCAGCGCCGGTTCTGCTCGATGAAGCCGCCGAGCGCGTAGACGCGTCCGGCATCGGCCGCGACCGCGACATGGTTGGCGCCGCGCGGCAGCGGCGCCGCGTTGAACCAGCGGTCGGCACCGGGGTCGTAGACCGTGTGGTAGGCCTGATTGAAGCGGCCCTCGCCATAGCCGCCGATCACATGCATGCGCCCGGCCCAGGCCGTCGCCCAGGCCATCTCGCTGCGCGGGATCGGCATGTCGGCCCGCGCCATCCAGCGGCCCAGCGGTCCCGCGGGTGCGGGGCTATCGGTGACGCGCTGCGCTGCCTGCTCCGGCGTGATGTGATGCGCCGCGCCGCCCTGGGTGATGTTCGCATAGGGCTGCGGGGAGGGCTGCATCGGCGGCAAGGCCGGATGCTGGTGCTGATGCGGCTGGGTCTGGGCGATGGCCGGCGCCGCGAGCAAGGCAGTGCTGGCGCCGAGGAGGTGGCGGCGGTTCATCGGACGGGATCCCTGTTGCCCGCGCGCAGCCTATGCGGGGCTGTCGAGGTGCAGCAAGCCGGGCCGTGTTACGGTCCGTTGCAGCTCTGCTCAGCGCGGCGCGAAGACGCGGTCCAGGAAACGGCCGAGGTCGCGGTTCGAACGCGCGCGCACCACGGCGTCCGCGCCGATCATGTAGGGCTCGTCCGTGACGCAGAGCGCCAGGATCGCGCGCCGCAGCAGCGGGCCGGACATCGGCAGCCCGCTACGCAGGTCCTGCACGCCGCCATCCTCCTCCACGCGCAGGCGGCAGCCGTTCAGCAGCCGCCCGATCAGGCGCCGCGGCTGCCCGCCATCCCATTGGTGCAGCGCATCGGCATAGGCGATGACCTCGACCGCGGAGCCGCCGCGGCGTGCTTCCGCGGCGAAGGCCTCGCAGCGCCCGGGGTCGATCAGCGCATCGCCGGTGCCGTAGAGCATCAGGAGCGGCGCGCCGGTGGTGCGGGGATCGGCGAAATCCGCGATGCAGGGGCCATAGAAGGCGGCATGCGCCGCGAAGCGTTCGCCCCCCGGCGCCATCAGCGCCGCGACCCGCGCCGAGAGCGCGTACATCGTCGCCATCGCGCCATAGGAGAAGCCGATCAGCGCGATGCGGTCCGGGTCGATCTCCGGCCGTAGCAGCAGGAAACGGAGGCCGGCATAGGCATCGGCCATCGCCATGCTCTCGGTGATCTCGAGCAGGCGTTCGGTGAAGCCGATGCCGCGCTCCCTGCGCGCTGCGAAGACATCGACGACCAGCGCGGCGGCGCCCATCGCCGCGAACTGGCGGCCATAACTGTGCTCGCGCGCCGTGAGCACACCGCCGGCGCCGTGGAGCATGATGACGGCCGGCACGGAATGCGGCGGCGCATCCCGGCCGATGCCGGACGGCAGGTACAGCGTGCCGATCGCGGTCGCCGGCGCCGCCGCGGACGCGTCGCGCGGCGTGAAGGGGCTGCTGCTCGGGAAAGTGACGGGCGTGCCGCGGATCGTCGTGGTGGCGGCATCGGCGGGCCATGGATCCGCGAGCTGCCAGGCATCGGCCCTGGGCCCGCCGCAGAGCAGGCCGAGCAGGACCAGACTGGCCAGCATCAGGTTGCGCGTCCGCCGCATGCCGTCCCCTTCGAGGCGCATCCACCAAGCCTAGGCGTTGCGGCGCCTATCGTCACACACAGGCGTGCGAGCATCGCCCCTTGCCGCCGGCGCTGTCGCGGTGCTGCGATCCCGTGGGCAAGGGCGGGGAGGACAGCATGGGTCTGCTCGATGGCGACACGGCGCTGGTGACGGGCGCCGCCTCCGGGATCGGGCGCGGCATTGCGCGCGCCCTGGCCGGGGAGGGGGCGCGGCTCCTGCTCAGCGATGTCTCTGGTGATGCGGGGCAGGCGCTGGCGCAGGAGCTCGGCGCGGCATTCATCGCGGCCGACCTCACCGATCCCGCCGCGGCACGCGCGCTTTTCGTGGAGGCGGAGCGGGCGCTCGGCACCGTCTCCATCCTGGTGCACAGCGCCTCGCCCCGCCGGCGGGAGGAGCAGACCATGCTGGCGGTGACCGAAGCGGAATGGGATGCCATGGTCAATGTCGGCCTGCGCGCGGGCTTCGTGCTCGGGCAGGCGGCGGGCGTGCATATGAAGGCGCGGGGCGTGAATGGGCGCATGCTCTTCATCACCTCGCTGCACGCCCATTCGCCGCGCAACCTGCCGCATTACAGCGCGACGAAGGCAGGGCAGACCATGCTGGTGAAGGAGCTTGCCCGGGCGCTCGGGGGCGATGGCATCCGCGTCAACGCCATCGCGCCCGGCGCCATCCCGGGCGGCGGCTTCGCGGCGGATGTCGCGGCGCTCGAGAAGAAGATCCCGCTGGGGCGCGCGGGCACGCCCGAGGATATCGCGGGCATGGCGGTGGCGCTGCTGAGCGATCGCTTCTCACGTTACGTCACGGGCACGACGGTCGCCGTCGATGGCGGCCTCGCGCTCTACAACTGGATTCCCGCGTCCTGACCTCGGAACCGCGGCGGCAGCCGGCGTTCTGAGCATCGCGGCGGCAGCCGGCGTTCTGAGCATCTCAGTTGTGCGTTCAGTTCCTTGCGACCGGCGCGCCATGGGGAAACGGCGGCGGCGGCGGCGCGTTGGCGGGGAACCATGGCCATCGTCTTTCCGGACCGCCGTGAGGCCGGCCGGCACCTCGCCGGCCAGCTCCTCCATCACGCCGGGCGCGACGACGTCGTCGTGCTGGCCCTGCCGCGCGGCGGCGTGCCCGTCGCCTATGAGGTGGCGCGCGCGCTCAAGGCGCCGCTCGACGTCTTCGTCGTGCGCAAGCTCGGCGTCCCCGGCTATGAGGAGCTGGCGATGGGCGCGATCGCGAGCGGCGGCATGCGCGTGCTGAACCAGGACATCCTGGACGAGCTCGCGTTGCCGGCCCATGTCGTCGATGCCGTCGCCGCGCGGGAGGTGCAGGAGCTGGCGCGGCGCGAGCAGCTCTATCGCGACGGCCGACCGGCGCTGCCGGTGAGCGGACGCATCGTCATCCTGATCGATGATGGCCTGGCCACCGGCGCCACTATGCGAGCCGCGATCCGGGCGATCCGGGCGCTGCGGCCGGCGCGCATCCTCGCTGCGGTCCCGGTCGGCAGCCCCGACACCTGCGAGGCGATGCGGGCCGAGGCCGATGAGGTGGCCTGCGCAACGACGCCGCAGCCGCTCCTCGCCGTCGGACGCTGGTATCGGGACTTCTCCCAGACCGAGGATGACGAGGTCCGTGACCTCCTTGCCGGCGCGCGGGAGGCGGCGGATGGCCCGCCGCGTCGGCGCATCACGCCGCTCTCGGGCGGTGCGCAGGATTACGACGAGCTGCTGGAGGCGATCGGGGAGGCGCGCTTCGTCCTCCTCGGCGAAGCCTCGCACGGCACGCATGAATTCTATGAGGAGCGGGCCCGGATCACCCGGCGCCTGATCGAGGAGAAGGGCTTTGCGGCGGTGGCGGTCGAGGCCGACTGGCCGGATGCCTACCGGGTCAATCGCTACGTCCAGGGCGCCGGTGAAGATCTCGACGCCGGGGCGGCGCTCATGGATTTTCGCCGTTTCCCGACCTGGATGTGGCGGAACCAGGTGGTCGTCGACTTCGTCGAATGGCTGCGCCGCCACAACGCTGCGCGCGGCGAGGGCCGGCCCAGGGCTGGCTTCTACGGTCTCGACCTCTACAGCCTGCATGGCGCGATGAAGGCCGTGCTTCAGTACCTTGAAGGGGTCGACCCGGCTGCCGCCGAGGCCGCGCGCCGGCGCTATGCCTGCTTCGACCATTTCGGGCCGGACCCGCAGAGCTACGGCTTCATCGCCGGCGCCGAGGTCGAGCAATCCTGCCGGGATGCGGTGGTGGCGCAGCTCGTGGAGATGCTGAAGCGCCGTCCTGCGGCGGGCCAGGAGCGGGATTCGGGTCTCGCCCAGGACGAGCTCTTCGCCGCCCAGCAGAATGCCCGTCTGGTGAAGAGCGCCGAGGCCTATTACCGCGCCATGTTCCTGGCGCCGGAATCGACCTGGAACCTGCGCGACCGGCACATGGCGGAGAGTTTCGAGGCACTCCTCGCGCATCTCGGCCATCGGGCCGATCCGGCGAAGCTGGTGGTCTGGGCGCACAACTCCCATCTGGGCGATGCCAGGGCGACGGACCGGGCCCAGCGCGGCGAGATCAATCTCGGCCAGCTCATCCGCGAGAAACATGGGCGTGAGGCCTTCCTCATCGGCTTCACGACCCACCACGGCACCGTCACGGCCGCGTCGCACTGGGGCGGCCGGGCGGAGCGCAAGACCGTGCGCCCGGCGCTCGCGCAAAGCCACGAGGCGCTGCTCCACGCGGTCGGTCCCGACCGCTTCCACCTCGATCTGCGCGGTGACGGCGAAGCCTTTCCCCAGCGGCTGCTGGAGCGGGCCATCGGCGTCATCTACCGGCCCGAGACCGAGCGGCTCAGCCATTACTTCCACGCCGACCTCGCCGGGCAGTTCGACGCGGTGCTGCATTTCGACGAAACCCGCGCGGTGGAGCCGCTGGAGCGCACATCGGAATGGGATTCGGGCGAGCTCGCCGAAACCTACCCCTTCGGCCTGTAGGGACAGCGAGCCTGTGCGGAGGCGAAGATGAGCCCAGTCGCGACCATGCCCATGAATGAGCATGACGTGAAGGTCCCGCTGGGCCCGGCCGTGCTCGAAGGCAATCTGTCGCTGCCCGCGGATGCCCGCGGGCTCGTGCTGTTTGCGCATGGCAGCGGCAGCAGCCGGCACAGCCCTCGCAACCGCTATGTCGCCAGGCGGCTGAACGATGCCGGACTCGCCACCCTGCTCGTCGATCTGCTGACGCCGGAGGAGGAGCGGATCGATGAGATCACGGCGCAGTTCCGCTTCAACATCGTCCTCCTCGCCGATCGCCTCGTCCGCACCACCGACTGGCTGCAGGAGCGACAGGACACATCCGGGCTGCAGGACACATCCAGGCTGCGCCTTGGCTATTTCGGCGCCAGTACCGGGGCCGGCGCGGCGCTGGCGGCCGCGGCCGAGCGGAGGCAGGTCCGCGCTGTCGTCTCGCGCGGCGGGCGCCCGGATCTCGCCGGGCCGGCGCTGCCGCGTGTCGAGGCGCCGACATTGCTTATCGTGGGTGGCGCGGACCGGGAGGTGATCGCGCTCAACCGCACCGCGCTGACGGCGCTTCGCTGCGAGAAGGAGATCGCGATCATCTCCGGCGCGACGCATCTCTTCCAGGAGCCTGGCGCGCTGGACGACGTCGCGGATCTCGCCGCGCGCTGGCTTCTGCGCCACCTGGCCGGCGAGGACTGAGACCGGCGCGCGCGACATGCGCTCGCGCTTCATGCTCCCGGCACTTTGTTCTATCGCGTGATTCAGGCTTTGGTCATCACGCTCTACTCGCTGGCGAGAAAGCTGCGCAGCGCGCGCCGGTTCGCTTCCTTCTTCAGCTTCTGCAGCGCCTTGGCCTCGATCTGGCGGATCCGCTCGCGCGTCACGCTGAAGGTCCGCCCAACCTCTTCCAGCGTGTGGTCGCGATCCGTGCCGATGCCGAAGCGCATGCGCAGGATGCGCTCCTCGCGCGGGGACAGGCCGGACAGGACCTGCATCGTGGCGGCCCGCATGTCCGCCTTCGCCGTCGCCTCGAAGGGCTGCACGGCGTTCCGGTCCTCGATCAGGTCGCCAAGCCGCGCATCCTCGTCCTCGCCGATCGGCGTATCGAGGCTGACCGGCTCGTGCGCGAGCCGCCGCACGGCCTGCACCTTGTCGAGCGGCATCCCGAGGCGCGCGGCCAGCTCCTCGGGCGTCGGCTCACGGCCGGTCTGTTGCGCCAGGCTCCGGCTGGCGCGCGCGATCTTCGTCACCGTCTCCGTCATGTGCACGGGGACGCGGATGGTGCGCGCCTGGTCAATGATCGCACGGCTGATGGACTGCCGCACCCACCAGGTCGCATAGGTCGCGAATTTGAAGCCCCTGCGCCAGTCGAACTTCTCGACGGCACGCATCAGGCCGATATTCCCCTCCTGGATCAGGTCGTTCACCATCAGCCCGCGGTTGCGGTAGCGCCGCGCGATATGCACGACGAGACGCAGGTTGGCCCGCGTCAGCGCCTCCTTGGCGCGCTGCATCTCGCGCTCGCCACGCATCATCTCGGCGTGGATGCGCCGGATCCCGGCCGCCGCGAGCCCGACCTGGCGCTCCAGCCCGGCGATATCAGCGCGGATCGCGACGAGGTCCCGCGCCGATGGCTTCGGCAGCCGGCGCACGAGGCGCTCGGCAGCTTCCGCGGCGCCGGTCCAGTGGCGCAGGAAGTCCTCCCGCGCCACGCCCGCCGCCTGCGCGAGGCGGAGCGCGCGCCCATCCAGCGCCGTCAGGCGGCGATGGGCATCGCGGAGGCATCCGGCGAGCGCGTCCAGGCGATCGGGCCGCAGCCGCAGCGTGCCGATCAGGGCCGCGATGCGGCGCCTGTCGTCCGCCCCGGATGGCAGGCCCGCCGCGATGACGGCATCGAAGCCGGCAAGGGCTTCGGACCTGGGCTGCTGCCCGGGTGTGGCGGCCGCCGGCTCGCCCTCCATCTCCTCCTCGCTGTCGGAGGCCGCCGTAGGCGTCTCGAACTCGGTGATTTCGCGCAACGGCAGGCGGCCCTCCGCGATCGCCTCGCGCCAGGCGGTGATCATCGCGAGCGTGGTCGGGCTCTCGCTGATGGCGAGGAGCATGGCCTCGCGCCCTGCCTCGATGCGTTGGGCGAGGACCACTTCCTCCTCGCGCGAGAGCAGGGCGGTGCGGGACACTTCGCGCAGGAAGAGGTGCTCGGGATCCGTGCTCCGGCCGAGTATGGCCGCGCCCAGGTTTCCGCTGCCCGGCGCGACGGGCGGCGGCGCCGCATGCTCCGGCTCCGCGCCTTCCCGCCGCGCCTCCTGCGCGTCCTCGGCCTCTTCCCGGACAAGCGGCTCGGCGCCCGGGGTGCGGGTCAGGATATCCTCGGCCGCCGTCGCCGGGCGCCGGCTCGGCACGCGCTCGAGCACCGCCACGCCCGGCATGTCACCTCTGAAAGAACCATCCATTCTCAATGAACTCCTGCGCGGCCTGCCGCCGCCGCCGTCAGCGCCGGACGCCTGCCACGGCCTCACGGCCTCACGGCCGCGGGCCCGCGAACGAGCACGAAGGGCGGATCTGGCCTGTGGGAAGGCGCGCCGTCGCAGCGCACTGCACTCATATGGGAAGCGCGGGCCGCGCGGACCAGCTTTCCGCGATGACGCGCTCCGACCCGGGCCGAAGCCCCGGCCCGCCTGCGTGCGCCATCTCTGGCGCCGCCGCACCAGCCAATTGGGAAGACGATCCTTGCTCTTCAAGCCTCGCGGAGCGCCGCTCGATCAGTGGGGCTGCACGTCGGACGCCCAGGCCAGGGCCTGCCCGCGTTCCGCCGGTGTGAAGGACCGGACCTCGACCTGCGGAATGAGCGGGTCGACGAGAGTGATCAGGCTGCGCATCCACTGCTTGTCGGTGACCACCGCCTCGCGCGGGAAGCGGTGCCAGTCGCGGAGCTTGCCGAAGCTGTAGCTGAGATCCTTGGCGGCCGCCTCGCCGGTCATGTCATCGAAGCCGGTCGCGTCCACGAAAACGCCGATGCGGTCGTGACGCTTGAGCTTCGCCTCGATCTCACTGGCCATGCGGTCGAAGTCCTCGCCGGTCAGCGTACCGGCCATGCGTGCTGCGAAGACATGGTCGGGCGCGGGCAAGATCTCGATCATGACTTTCCTCCTGCGCGGTTAGTGGAAGGTCATCGGTCAACATCGGCCTCCATGCCCCGGTTGCCGATGCGACAGATCAAGAGATCCGGCATCCCGCGCCGGAGCGGATCGGTTCGTCGCCGGCGCGATTGCGCTGGGACGCCTGCTCGCTAGGCAGAAGGGCCGAGTGACCGTCGTCAGGCGGCGCGGATATCACCGAGGAAGCCGTCGACCCGACCGCGCAGGGTCTCGGCCTGCCGGGCGAGCTCGCCGGAGGCGGTGCGGAGTTGGCCGGCGGTGGCACCGGTATTCTCCGCATCCTCGCGCAGCCCGACCGTGTGGCGGGAGACTTCCTGGGTGCCGCTCGCCGCCTCGGCGACCGCGCGGCCGATCTCCTGCGTCGCGGCCGCCTGCTGCTCGGCCACCGCCGCTACCTGCATGGTGGTCGTGGTCAAGGTCCCGATGGTGCTGGCGATGCTGCTGATCGCCGCCACCGCCAAGTTGGTGTCGGCCTGCATCTGCGCGATCTGGGCGCCGATCTCGGTGGTCGCCTTGGCGGTCTGCGCCGCGAGCTGCTTCACCTCCGACGCCACGACCGCGAAGCCCTTGCCGGCGTCGCCGGCGCGCGCCGCCTCGATCGTCGCGTTGAGCGCGAGCAGGTTGGTCTGGCCGGCGATCTCCCCGATCAGCTTCACCACATCGCCAATGCGCGCCGCACTGCCGGCCAGCGCCCGGACGGTGTCGTCGGTGGCCCGCGCATGCTCGCTGGCGCGCTGCGCGACCTCGGCGCTGGTCTGCACCTGGCGCGCCACCTCGGCGATCGAGGCGGTGAGCTCTTCGGTGGCGGCGGCCACGGTCTGGACATTGCCGCTGGCCTGCTCGGAGGCGGCGGCGACGGAGGTCGCCTTGTCCGTCCCGCGCTCGGCGGCGCTGCCCATCTCCTGGGCGGTGGTGTCGAGCTCGGTGGCGGCAGCGGCGACGGCGCGGAGCACGCCGGCGGTTTCGGCCTCGAAGCCTTGTACCAGTGTGTTGACGCGCTCGGCGCGGGCGGCCTTGGCCTGCTGCTCGGCAGCCTGGGCGGCGGCGAGGCGATCCGCCTCCTGCAACCCGGTGCGGCATTCCTCGATGCCGCGCGCGAGGTCGCCGATCTCGTCGCTCCGTGTGGCATCGGGCAGGGCGAAGGCATAGTCGCGCTTGGCCAACTGGCGCATGACGCCGGCCATGCCGATCACGCGGGAGGTGACGGAGCGGTTCAGCCAGAAGCCGGCGCCACAGCCGAGGCCGAGCCCGAAGAGGGTCACCGCGCCGAGCAGCCAGGCCGATTGCCGCTCCGCGGCGCGGATCTCGCTCAGATCTCGCTCCGCAGTCGCCTCGCTAAGGTCCTGCGCCCGGCCGATGGCATTGCGCAACGCGATGCCGGCGGGATTCAGCGTCGCGGCGAAGAAGCGCGCCGCCTGCTCCGCCCGGCCTGCGCCGTAGAGCGCGCCATACTCGTCGTCCGCGCGGCGATAGGCGGCCCAGGCCGCGGCGATCGCCTCCGCAAGCCCACGCTCTTCCGGGCTGAGAATGAGTGGCTGGTAGGCGACCCATTGCGCCTCGGCGCGCGCCAGCATCTGGGGCGCACGCGGCAAGGCGCGCTGCCGCTCCTGCTCATCCGCCGCCAGCAGGGTCAGGCGCAGCCGCCGATGGGCCTCGATGCTTTCGCTGAAGCGCCCCAGGAACTTCACGCTGGGCAGCGCATGCGTGCCGATGTCATCGGCCAGATTGATGATGCGCCGCGTCTCCATCATCGAGATCCCGCCGACCGCGGCCAGGGTGAGGAGAAGCGCGGCGAAGGTTGCCCAGAGACGACCCTTGACCGACCAGCCAGCACGGAGAGCCATGGAACCCACCTTCGATGAATGCTTCAGCGATGCATGCGTCAGGCTTAGCGAGCCGCCCTTGCTAAGATGTGAATCCCGTAGTTAAGTGAAAGGTTCTCACTCTGCGACGCAATCGCATGTCGCGCATGCTGCGCTGCACAGGTGGTCGCCGGCATCGGCGTTCACCGCGACGCCCGGCCGATGCCGGCGCGGCATCCCGGCGGTTCAGGAGTTTTTTACGCAGCGGCGGCTTTATGGCGGCGGCGCTACGCGCGTGATGCGCGGTGCCGGAGGCCCCCATGCGCGCAGAATCCCAAGGCTGGAAAGCAATGGCTTCGTCTCTGCCGTCGCCCCAGGCCGTGCAGAGCCGGCACCGCCTCGCCAGGCGTTCCGTCCTGGCGGGGATCCTGCTGGGCTTCGCGGCGCTGCGCCCGGTCCGTGCTGCGGCCCCCATCCGCGTCGGCGGCACCGGCAGCGCCCTCGGCGCCCTGCACCTGCTCGCCACCGCCTTTCGCGACATCGCGCCGGGTATCGAGATCAGCGTGCTGCCGAGCCTCGGCACGAGCGGTGGCCTCCGCGCCCTGCAGGCGAGTGTCATCGACCTGGCCGTCACCGCCCGGACCCTGACGGCGGGCGAACGCGCAGCGGGGCTGCAGGAACGGGAATACGCGCGCACGCCGCTCGTCTTCGCAACCGGTTCCGATATCGGCCGCCGCGACCTGTCCTGCGACGATGTGGCGCAGATCTATGCCGGCGAGATGACGGAATGGCCGGATGGAACGCCGGTCCGCCTGATCCGCCGGCCGCCGACGGAGGCGGACTGGGCAGCCCTCGGCGGCCTCTCGCCGGCGATGGCGCGGGCGATCGACCTTGCGATGCGCCGGCCTGGCCTGATCACCGCCGCGAGCGACCAGGACAATGCCGACGCGATCGAAACCGTGCGCGGCTCCTTCGGGCTTCTGGCACTCGGCCAGATGCTGTCGGAGCGGCGCAGGCTGGTGCCCTTCGCCCTTGATGGCATCGGCCCGGACGCGGCGCTCGCCGAGTTGGAGCGTTGGCGCCTGGTGCGCAGCCTGCACATCGTCACCAGCAGCCGGACCCCGGCCGAGGCGCGGGCCTTCGCGGACTTCGTGTCGGGTCCGGCCGCCGGCGCCGTGCTCGCCGGCTGTGGCCATGTACCGACGGGTGAGGCCCGGGGATGACCGGCGACCGCCCAGGCATGCCGGGCCCCAGGCTCGTTCGCTTCGTCACGGGCCTGGCGGCGGCGATTTCCATCGCGATCGCGCTGACCCTGCCCGCCGTCCACTTCTGGAGCGCCTGGCACCGCGAATTCGCGACGGTGAATGCCGAGGCGACCCTCGCGGCGGCGGAGGTCTCCGCGCTCGCCAGCCGGACGCCCGGTCTCTGGGAATACCAGGAGCACCGGCTGCAGGGCCTGCTGTCGATCGGCGCCGAGAAGGGCCGCCGGCGCGTCCTGACCATGGATGGCGTCGTCGTCACAGAGCTCGTCCTGCAGCGGCGGCAGCCCGGTCCGGAGATCACCGCCAGCGCCCCGGTGCTCGATGCCGGGCGGCAGGTCGGCCGTGTCGAGGTCACGCATCCGCTCCGGGAGACCCTGCTGGAGACGGCGCAGGTCGGCGCTCTCGCTCTCCTCCTCGCGGTCGTCGCCTTCGTCGGCCTGCGGCTGCTGCCGCTCAGGCTGCTGCAGCGGTCCCTGTCCCGCGCCGCGCATCTCGCCACCCATGACGCGCTGACCGGGCTGCCCAACCGGCTGCTGTTCCGCGACCGGCTGGGCCAGGCGCTCTCGCGCGCAAGGCGCGAGGGTGGCGCCGTCGCCGTGCTCTATCTCGACCTCGATCAGTTCAAGGAAATCAACGATAGCCTCGGCCATGCAGCGGGCGACCGCCTGCTGCAGGTCGTGGCGGCGCGCCTCGCCGCGACGGTCCGCGAGACGGACACGCTGGCGCGGCTCGGCGGCGACGAGTTCGCGATCATCCAGAGCGGCACCCGGCAACCCGGCGATGCGGAAGCCCTCGCGCAGCGGCTGATCGAGGAGCTCTCCATCCCCTACGACCTCGATGGCCATCAGGCCGTCATCGGCGCAAGCGTCGGCATCGCGATGCGCGGGGGCGACGCCACCGCTTCCGATGTGAACGCTCTGCAGCAGGAAGCCGACGTCGCGCTCTACCGCTCCAAGGGCGAGGGCCGCGGCACCTACCGCTTCTTCGAGGCGGCGATGCACGCGCGGCTCCGCGAGAGGAAGGCGATGCAGGCCGACCTGCGCGCGGCGCTCAGGACGGGGGCGTTCACGCTGCAGTACCAGCCGCAATTCTCCCTGGCCGGGGACTGTGTCGTCGGTGCGGAGGCGCTGATACGGTGGCACCACGCGGTGCGCGGCATCATCCTGCCGGAGGCGTTCATCCCGCTTACCGAGGAGACCGGGCTCATCATCCCGATCGGGGACTGGGTGCTGCGCGAAGCCTGCCGGCAGGCTGCGACGTGGCCGCCGGGATTGCGGGTCGCGGTGAATGTCTCTCCCGTCCAGTTCCGTGAGGCGGCTTTCGTGGAACGCGTGCAGCAGGCCTTGCTGGCGTCCGGGCTCGAGCCGGGGCGCCTGGAGCTGGAGGTGACCGAAGGCATCCTGTTGACCGACACGGATGAGACGCTCGTCACCCTCGGCAGGCTGCGGACGCTCGGCGTCTCGCTGGCGATGGACGATTTCGGCACCGGCTATTCGAGCCTCGGCTATCTCCTGAAGTTCCGCTTCGACAAGATCAAGATCGACAGGTCCTTCGTGCATGAGCTGGCGAAGGGCGGCGATGCGGCGGCGATCGTCAGCGCGGTGGTCGCGCTCTGCCATTCGCTCGGCATCCGCTCCAATGCCGAAGGCGTGGAGGACGCCCTTGAGGAGGCGCTGCTGCGCGAGCAAGGCTGCGAGGAGATCCAGGGCTATCACATCGGCAGGCCGATGCCGGCCGACCAGATCGATGCCTTCTTCGCACGGAGGGCTGCGGTGGAGACGCGGTCGTGACCGCGCGCCGATCCGGGCCCGGTTGACGCGCCGCCAACGGTTCCCGGGGCGCCGGCACGGCGGTAAGACGCCGTTGCCGAATTCCGTCTAGTCTGTGGAAACCTTCCACCGCCGCGCCCCATCGGAAACCCGGGTGACGACACGCATGCCTGCCGCGAAGCCCGATCCCGCGCGCCGCGTTGCTCAGGCCTGGAAGGGCTTGCTGGGGCGGGTGGGCCGGCTGACGGCCATCTGCCTGGTAGCTGCCGGCATCTTCGGCGCGATGGCGGCGGATGATCTGCTCGGCAGCCGCCAGCGAAGCTGGCAGCAGGCATCGGACCAGGCACGGCAGCTCAGCCAGCTGATCGGCCAGGAGGTCGGCGAGACCGTCGGGCAGCTCGATGCCACGCTGCAGCTCGCCGCGGAACGACGGGCCTCGGCCGAGATCGCGGCCATGCCGCCGGCCCTGCGGCGCGCTTTCCTCTTCGACCGCGCCGTCGCCCAGGCGCATGTCAGGCTGATTTTCCTCGTCGACGCCGAAGGACGCATCGCGCTCGCGTCGCGCGCGGATGCAGGCCTGCCGCCGGACCAGGCGGCGATGGATTACGTCCGCGTGCACCGCGACCGGAGCTGGGGCGGTCTCTACATCAGCGCCCCGTTCCCAGGCCCCGATGGCCAGCCGGTCGTGGCGCTCAGCCGGCACCTGGCGCAGGCGGATGACAGCTTCGCGGGCGCGGTCGTCGCCCTGCTCGATCTCGGCCGCATCCAGCGGCGGCTCGAAGTCCATCTGCAGGGCGTGGAAGGCGGCTTCACCCTGGGCCTGCATCGCCAGGACGGCCTCCGCCTGCTCAGCGTCGCCTCCGGCGCCATCACCCGCCAGCATGACGAGGCCATGGCCGAGATCATCGCCGAGGCGGCCTGGAAGCCGAATGACGCCTTCGCCCTGCGCGCGCCGGCGGAAGACCATCTGCTGGGTGCCTTCGCCTGGGTGGGCGCGCAGCCGCTGCTGGTCAGCGTGACGCGCGAGTCGGCTGATATCGAGGCCGAGTGGCGCGCCCATGCCATCACCACGGGCCTGACGATGCTCGGCCTGCTCGCCGCACTCCTCACGCCCATCCTGCTGCTGCAGCGCGAGGTGGCCCGGCGCCGCACGGCGGAGCTGGAGGCGCGGCGCAACAGCGACGAATTCCGGATGCTGGCCGAGAACAGCGGCGACATGGTCTCGCGCATCGGCCCCGACCGGACGCGGCGCTACATCTCCCCCGCCTGCCGCCGGATCCTGGGGCAGGAGCCCTCCGCGTTGATCGGCAATGCACCGCGCGACGTCACGCATCCGGATGACCGGCAGCAGATGATCGAGACACTACGCCCGGTCTATGATGGGGCGCTGGAGGAAGCGACTTCCGTCTATCGCATCCGCCACAGCGATGGCCGCTGGATCTGGCTCGAAGCCATGGTGCGGTCGGTGCGCGATCCCGCGACGGGGCTGCCGGATGGCGTCGTCGCCATTGCGCGCGACATCACCGAGCGCAAGCGGCTGGAGGCGGAGCTCGCGCGGGTCGCTACCGAGGATCCGCTGACCGGCCTCGCCAATCGCCGCGCCTTCGATGCGGGTTTTGAGCGCGAGCTGCATCGCTGCGCCGGGCGCGGGCTGCCGGTCGCGATCCTCCTGATCGATGTCGATCACTTCAAGCCGTACAATGATGAATACGGGCATCCCGAGGGCGATGCCTGCCTCCGCCGCGTCGCGTCCGCGATCGCCGCCTCCGCCATCCATCCGCTGGACCTGGCGGCCCGCTATGGCGGGGAGGAGTTCATCCTGCTGCTGCCCGGCCTGTTGCTGCGCGACGCCGCGCGGCGGGCGGAGACGGTCCGCGCCGCGGTGGAGGCGCTGGCCATTCCCCATCGCGGCGCCGGCCCTGGCCACGCGGTGGTGACGGTGAGCATCGGCCTGGCCGCGGCGGTGCCGCAGGCCGATGCGGTGGCGGCGGTCCGGGAAGCCTTGATCCAGCAGGCCGACCACAGCCTCTACGATGCCAAGCGGATGGGCCGCAACCGCATCGCCGCAACCGGCGCCGAGGATGCCATCACCTGGCGCTGAGTCGGGTGGCTCAGGCCAGCTCCATGTTCCAGAAGACCAGGGCCAGGTCGACGACCACGCCCCGCACGGGGTCGCGATGGCCGGTCACGCAGGCAGCGCCTCCTCCTTGCGGATTCCGGAAGCGCCGCCCTTCGAAGGCAGAGGTCGTAGGGCGCCCACCCGCATCGGGGCGCCATTCTACGGAGGTGGCGGCGATCCCGCTTTCGGCGGGGCGTTGATCGCGCCTTCTCCCAGGTAGTCCAACAGGGTCGCGCTGGCGGTCATCATGTGGGCGCGCATCAGGCGGGCAACCTCTTCGCCGTCCCCACGCAGTATCTGCTGCATCAGGAACTCATGCTCCTCGTATGAGCGCGCGAGCCGCTGCCTGCCCCGGAACTGCGCCCGGCGGAAGGGCGCGATCCGCAACCGAAGCGCGGCGGCATGGTCGGCGAGGAAGGCATTGTGGGTTCCACGATACAGTGCGGAGTGGAAGTCCCGGTTGAGCGCGTCGTAGCTGTCGACATCGCCTCGCTCGACAGCCTCGAGCGATCGGAGGTGCAGGGCTTGCAGCGCAAGCCGCTCCACGGCGGTCATGCGGTAGGTCGCGAGCCTGGCGCACATCGCCTCGGTCTCGGCCATGACCTCGAACATCTCACCGAGACGGTCCGCGGTAAGGGTCGCGACCCGCACGCCGCGACGCGGCTCTATGTCGACCAGGCCAACCGCGGCCAGGTCGCGCAGCGCTTCCCGAACCGGCGTCCGCGAGACACCGAAGCGCTCGGCGACGCGCAGCTCGTCGATTTCGGCGCCTGGCGCCAGTTCGCCGGAGGTGATCTCGTCGGCGAGCCTGACACGGATGGATTCGGAAAGGGTCGGTGACGCTGCCGTCGCCGCCGAGGCCAGCATCACCAGCTTGCCCTCTTCTTCGTTGTGGCGCCTTGGCGGCACGGCGTTTCCTTCTCTTCTGCGGCGACCCAGGACTGTGCCTCGCCGGCCCAGTTGCGCGGCGGGAGGCAGGGGCGGGCCATCCTATCAGCAGCGCGGTCGCGCGAGACAGCGACCGGCGACGCCTGCAGCGCAGGCTCTCCCGAGCACCGGCATCGCACGCCGCCGGAGCGTGGATCGCGGAAACGTCAGGCTGAGATACTTGCTATTATACATTCCAGACTCATACAAGCTTTTCAGAATAATAAACGGCCGGAAACTGACGGTTTCGCATAACGCGTGACCTTATAGGGAGAGTGGCGTGCCCCCCAATACCCGCCTTCAGACCGTCGCCACCGCGCTGCCGGAAGCTCGCTCCTGGCTGGAGCGGTTGTGGTCCAGCATCGCCGACCGGGGGAGGGCCTATGCGCAGGTGCCGGAGGCCTCGGCACCGCCGCTCGATCGCGCCATGCGCCTCGCCGAAGCCTTGCTCTCCGAGCGTGGCGAAGCCTCCGGCGCGGCGGTGGCGCGAGAGCTGCACGCGTCGCTGCGCGGCCTCGATCCCGATGACCGGACAGCGTTCTATCGCTTCCTGGCCGACCGGTTCGGGCCTGCGGAGCGGGCACTGCGCAGCGCCGCGGAAGCGTATCTCGCAGAGCCCACGCCCGAGCATGCCATGCAGCTCGCTTCGGCGGCCGAACCGCCTCGCCAGGAGCTGTTTCGGCGCATGAACATGGCGCCCGGCGGCACCGCCGCCCTGGTCGCCATGCGCAAAGAGCTTCTCGGCATGCTCAGGCAATCGACCGAGTTGCAGCCGCTCGACGCGGATCTGCGCCATCTCCTGGGCTCCTGGTTCAACCGTGGCTTCCTCGATCTGCGGCGTATCGACTGGCAGACGCCCGCCGCGGCGCTCGAGAAACTGATCGCCTATGAGGCGGTGCACGAAATCCAGGGATGGGACGATCTGCGCCGCAGGCTCGCCGCCGATCGCCGCTGCTTCGGCTTCTTCCACCCGGCACTGCCCGGAGAACCCTTGATCTTCGTGGAGGTGGCGCTGGTGCAGGGGCTGGCATCCGCGGTGCAGCCCTTGCTGTCGCGCGATGACCCCGCGGGCGACCCGTCACAGGCCGACACCGCCATCTTCTACTCGATCTCCAATTGCCAGGACGGACTGCGAGGCATCTCCTTCGGCAACTTCCTCATCAAGCAGGTCGTCGAGGAACTGAAGCTGGAGCTGCCGCAGCTCGTCCGGTTCTCGACATTGTCGCCGGTTCCGGGCTTCCGGCGCTGGCTCGAACGGCGCCTTGCCGCCTCGGGTGGGGACGCGGCCAACCCGGCATTCCCCGAGGAAGAGGCCGCGCAGCTGATCGCGACGGCGGGGGATGAGAAGGCCGGAGCAGTCGAGGCGTTCCGCGCCATCACCGAAGGCGCGGATTGGTGGCGCGACACGGCGCGCGCCGAGCTGCTCAAGGCTCCCCTCCTGCGGCTCTGCGCCGAATATCTGACGCGGCCGAACAAGGGCATCGGCGCCATCGATCCGGTCGCCCGTTTCCACCTGGGCAATGGCGCGCGGCTGGAACGCGTGAACTGGCTGGGTGACGTGTCATCCCGAGGTCTCAGGGAGTCCTTTGGCGTCATGGTGAACTACCTCTACGACCCCGACGCCATCGAGGCGAACCACGAGGCCTTCGTGCATAGCGGCCTGGTCGCACGCTCGCCGCAGGTGGATGCGCTGCTGTCGCTGCCCGCGCCGGTGCCGACATCGCCGTCACCGAAGCGCCGCCTTGCCCGCATCCGGGGCGGCTGAACGCTAGAGCATGATGCGTTCGCTTGCGCTCACGCATCATGCTCTAGCCCTTTGTTTGATCGCGTGATTCAGACTTTTCGGCGATTCCGCCTCAAGTCATCACGCTCGCCTACGGCTTCATCGACTTGTTCACAGGGAGAAAGCGGATGACGCAACCGAAAGGTGCGCTGACGGGCGTGCGCGTGCTCGATCTCACCCGCGTGCTGGCAGGGCCGACCTGCACGCAGATGCTCGGTGACCTCGGTGCCGAGGTGATCAAGATCGAGCGGCCGGACGCCGGCGATGACACCCGGGCTTTCGCGCCGCCCTTCTGGCCCAGGACCAGGGAGAGCGCCTACTTCCTGGGCGCCAACCGCAACAAGAAGTCGGTCACCCTGGACATCGCGAAGCCCGAGGGCCAGGCGATCATCCATCGGCTGCTGGACGGTGGCTGCGACATCCTGGTCGAGAATTTCAAGGTCGGCGCTCTGGCCAAATACGGCCTCGCCTGGGAGCAGCTCCGGCAGAAATACCCGCGGCTGATCTACTGCTCCATCACCGGCTTCGGGCAGACCGGCCCCTACGCGCCGCGCCCGGGCTACGACGCGCTGGTCCAGGCCATGGGCGGCATCATGTCCCTGACCGGAGAGTCGGATGGCCCGCCGCAGAAGGTCGGCGTGCCCATCGCCGACCTCTTCGCGGGCCTCTATGGCTGCATCGGCGTGCTGGCGGCACTGAACCACCGCAACGCCACCGGCGAAGTCCAGCGCATCGACATCGGCATGCTGGATGCCCATGTCGCCTGGCTCGGGAACCAGGCGATGAACTATCTGGCGACCGGCGAGGACCCGCAGCGCCTGGGCAATCAGCACCCCAACATTGCCCCCTATCAGGAATTCCCCACGAAGGATGGCTACATCATCCTGGCGATCGGGAACGACCCCACTTTCGAGCGCTTCTGCAGGAGCTTCGGCCAGGAGGCGCTGCTCTCGGACGAGCGCTTCGCCACCAATGCGCGGCGTGTCGAGAACCGGCAGCTCGTGACCGACACGTTGACGCCGGTGATGCGCTCGCTGACGACCGCGGAGTGGATCGAGCAGCTGGAGGCGCTGAAGATCGGTTGCGGCCCGATCAACACGCTGGATCAGGTCTTCGCCGACGCACAGATCAAAGCGCGCAACTGCGTGGTGCAGATGCGGCACGCCAGCGGCGAGATCATCCAGGTGATCGCCAATCCCGTGCGGCTTTCAGGAACGCCGCCGCAGTACCGCCTGCCGCCACCCGCCCTTGGCGAACACACCCATATCGTTCTGCGCGAGACGATCGGGATGACGGATGCGGAGCTCGCCGCCTTGCGCATCAAAGAGATCATCTGATGCGGCGCGCGGGCCCGTCCTCGCTGCCCTCGACTTGATGGCGGCGGGCGAGCGGCACGCAGCTCACTCAGGCAAAGCCTGTGGCGCCGGCCGGCAGGCACGGCCCGCAACGCCAACGCACGTCAGGAGGAAACGCCAATGAAGCCCACCTCGCGCCCATATCGCTCTGTCGCTTCGAGGCATTGAGCCATGTCGCCGCAGATCGCAGCCATCCTGGGCCTCGTGCTCATGTTCGTCGTCGCGACGGCGCTGCCCATCAACATGGGGGCGGTGGCCTTCGCCCTCGCCTTCCTCATCGGCACGGTCTTCCTCGGCATGGGTGCCGAGCAGATCATCGCCGGATTTCCGGGTGACCTCTTCATCACCCTCGTCGGAATCACCTACCTCTTCGCCATCGCCCAGAAGAACGGCACGATCGACCTCCTGGTTCATCACGCGGTTCGCGCGGTGCGCGGGCACATCGCCGCGATCCCCTGGGTGATGTTCGCCATGGCCGCTTTGCTGACCGCGGTCGGCGCGGTCAGCCCCGCGGCGGTGGCCATCCTCGCGCCGGTCGCACTCCAGTTCGCCCGCCAGTACCGGATCAGCCCGCTGATGATCGGCCTGCTGGTCATCCACGGGGCGCAGGGTGGCGGCTTTTCCCCGATCAGCATCTACGGCGGCATCACGAACCAGATCGTCGCGCGCTCCGGCTTGCCGGGTGACGAGACCGCGCTGTTCCTTGCCAGCCTCGGCTTCAACCTCCTCATCGCCATCGGTGTGTTCTTCGCCTTCGGCGGCGTGGAGCTGCTGCGACGCCGCCCCGAGATCGCACCGGCTTCGCCCGAGGCGGAGATGAGCACCCCTGAGGTTGCCAGGCGGCTGCAGATCGAGGGACATGGCACGAGCCCGGCTGCGCAGCTCGCGAGCCGGGCACCAAGGACCACCGCGTCGGAATACCGCGTCACACTGACGCAGATGGTGACGCTTTGCGGCCTGGCTGCCCTGGCCATCGGGGCGCTTGCCTTCAGTCTCAATGTCGGCCTGGTTGCCATGGTGGTCGCGGTACTGCTGGCCCTCATCTCACCCCAGGAGCAGAAGAGCGCCGTCGACAAGATCAGCTGGTCGACGGTGCTCCTGGTCGGTGGCGTCATCACCTACATCGCCGTGCTGCAGCGCTCGGGAGCGATCGATGCGCTCGGACAGGGGGTTTCCGGTATCGGCGCGCCGCTGCTGGCGGCATTGCTGCTCTGCTACATCGGCGGTGTGGTTTCGGCCTTTGCGTCCTCGGTCGCCGTCCTCGGCGCGACGATCCCTCTCGCCGTACCCTTCCTGCAGCAGGGCCAGATAGGGACCGCGGGGATGATCGCGGCCCTCGCCATCGCCTCCACCATTGTCGATGTCAGCCCGTTCTCCACCAACGGAGCGCTGGTGGTGGCCAATGCGCCGGAGGAGCAGCGCGACAGCATCTACAAGCGGTTCCTTCTCTACAGCATCCTGATCGTCGTGGCCGGGCCCGCGCTGGCATGGCTGCTTCTTGTCGTGCCGGGCTGGCTCTGAGCTGAGCGCTCTCCATCGTGTCACCGGACTCCTGCGCGGCGATGTCAGGCGTGAGTGCCATCCCAACGGTCGCTCACGATTCCCGATATGCAGCAACCCGGCTCTGCGTCAGTCCGGCCGAGCGCCCGTGCGGTGAACCACCTCCGCCCAGCGACGTACATCCGCTCTGATCTGAGCCGCTAGTACACCCGGATCGCCCCCAATTCGCTCCGATCCCTGTGCAGCAATCCAACGACTGATGTTGTCGCTGTTGAGAGCCTTGTTGACCTCGGAATTCAGCGTTTCCACCGCAGCGGCCGGTGTGCCGGCGGGTGCCAATAATCCTTGCCACGAGACAATCTCAAGGGCGGTCTGCCCGACCTCGATTGCTGTTGGAACAGAAGGCAGCACAGCAGAACGGCGGGCGCCGGTGACCACAAGAGCGCGGAAGCGGCCCTCTCTGACATGTTCCGTGACGGCAGGGAGACTCACCCATAGGGCGCTCACCACGCCAGCGAGCAAATCCGTCGCTGCGGGCGCAGCACCCCGGTATGGGACGTGCTCAAAATCCGGAAGTTCAGCGTCGCGGCGGAAGAGTTCCCCTGTCATATGGCCGATGCTGCCGTTTCCTGGCGACGCCCAGCTCAATGCGGGTCGCGCGGCCTTTGCGGCAGCGATGAGCGACGACAGATCGCCGGCGCCATCCGCCCGAACGACAAGCACCTGCGGTGCAGCGACTGTTTGTATTATCGGGTTGAAGTCGGTGACCGGATCGTAATTGACGCGCCGATACAAAGGGGGGTTGATGACCAGCGAGTCCCAACCGACCAGAATTGTGTGTCCGTCGGCGGCAGCGCGGGCGACGTATTCGAAGGCAAGATTCCCGCCCGCCCCTGGCCGCGGCTCCACGACGACAGGTTGGCGCAGGACCGGTGTGAGATGTGCAGCAATCAAACGTGCCAGGGCATCCAGGCTGCCGCCAGCCGCGAGCGGCAGCACAAAGCGGATCGGCCGACTGGGCGCCCAGGGTTGCGCACCGGCCGCCGCTGCCGCCAACAGGGCCGGTAAGGCGAGCAGGCCACGGCGAGCGATCACGCCGTCACCTCGAGTTTGACGAAGTCCCGCGTTCCGACACCTTGGATCAGCAGGAAGCCGCAATCCTCTCCGCTGATATTCGAGAGCCGGTGCGGGGTACCGGCCGTCGTATGGTGCGTGTCACCGGGCCTGAGCAGGTGCTCGCCGTCCGGCTCCCGTGTCTGCACACATAGCGTCCCAGAGAGCAGCACGCACAGATCGTCGGTCGTGCTGTGGCGGTGCCAGGGAATTGCGTCCCCCGGCGCGAGAATGAAACGACGCACGCTGACGTCCGCACCGATCATCACAGGCTCGACCAGCTTCACGAGATAGGGTGGGGCCTTCGCCATGCGTCAACACCTCGGGCCAGATCTGGGAGCGCCGAGCGTGCCATCGGGAGGGCGCCTTATGTTAATCGAAAACACGCAAGTGCCGTTGCGATGCTGCGCCAAGTAGAAGCCAGTTCCCGCCACGAGCAGCTCCCTTGGCCTGGGTCGCTAGGAAGCCGGTCGTGGCCGCAGCGCCCGTGCCGGTGCCGGGTCGGCCAAACTGGTCCGCCGAAATTGGCGAGAACCGGCCGTGTCGATCTGGCGGGTTCGTCCCTAAGACAGTGGGATTGGCACAGTGGAGCTGAAGGCCAGTTTCGTCGGCCAGCTGCGCAGGGAGGTCCAGTGACGACCATGCCGCACACCGCGTCCGGGGCAACTGAGGCAGATCATCGGCACGCAGGCCGCCAGTTCGGTTTCGCGACCCGCGCCATCCATCATGCCTACGACCCGGCCGATCACCATGGCGCGGTCGCCCCGCCGGTCTACTTCACCTCGACCTATGCCTTCGGCAGCGTCGCCGAGAACGACGAGGCGGCGGCGCGCGGCGGCGTGCTCTATGCGCGCGAGTACAATCCGACGACTGCCATCCTGGAAGCACGGCTGGCGAACCTCGAAGGCGCCGAGGCGTGCCTTGTGGTCTCCACCGGTATGGCTGCCATCGGCACGCTCATGCTGTCGCTGCTGTCGCAGGGTGACGAGGTGGTGGTGCACCGGACGCTCTACGCGAACACGGTCGCGCTGACCGAAACCGGGCTTCCGCGGTTCGGTATCAAGGTCATTCCGGTCGACCTCGCGGATCCGGCCAATCTCGACAGGGTGGCCACCGGCCGGACCAAGCTCGTCTACTTCGAGACACCAGTGAACCCGCTCAGCGCGGTGCTCGATATCGCGGCGATCGCCAACCGGGCTCATGCCTTGGGGATTCCCGTCGCGGTGGACAGCACCTTCGCGTCCCCAGCCCTCCAACGGCCGATCGAGCATGGGGCCGATCTCGTCGTGCATTCGCTCACGAAATACATCAGCGGTCATGGCGACGTGCTGGGCGGCGCCGTGCTCGGCCGTGCCGGGACCATCGCCCGGTTGCACGATCATGGGCTGCGCTATCTCACCGGGGCGACGATGTCGCCTATGACAGCCGCGCTGGTCCTGCGGGGACTGAAGACCCTGCCGCTGCGCATGGAGCGGCACGGGCGCAACGCGCTGGCCATCGCCACGATGCTGGAGGCACATCCGGCCGTGCGCTGGGTGAGCTACCCGCAATTGGCCTCGCACCGGGACCACGCCATCGCCGTCCGGCAGATGTCGGCGGGGTCGGGCATGCTGGCGCTCGGACTGCATGCAGGGTTCGACGGCGCGCGGCGGTTCATGGACCGGCTTTCGCTGTTCGGCCGCGCCGTGAGCCTGGGCGATGCCGAATCGCTCATCATGCATCCGGCCAGCCTGAACCGGGCCCGGCGGGCGATCCGTCCGGAAGCGCACCTCGCCGAGGGCGTCGGAGACGACCTGATCCGCCTGTCCGTCGGTCTGGAGGATGCCGGCGATCTGATCGAGGATCTTCGCCAGGCCCTGGCCAGCCTCTGACACTTGGTCCGCATGGTTGCGCCATCGGACACGCATCTCCCTTCCAGCCTGGAGCTGACGATGTACGACGCCATTCTTATCGAGAAGTCAGCGGGCACTTCCCACGCCCGCCTCACTGGGATCGACGACGCGCAGTTGCCATCCGGCGACGTGACAATTCGCGTGGCCTATTCGACGCTGAACTACAAGGATGCGCTCGCCATCACCGGCAAAGGCCCCGTGGTGCGCAACTTCCCCATGGTGCCCGGCATCGACTTCGCCGGTGTCGTCGAAGCATCCGAGAACCCGGACTGGAAGCCCGGGGATCGGGTCGTGCTGAACGGCTGGGGCGTGGGCGAGACGCATTGGGGCGGCCTGGCGGCCAGGGCCCGCGTGAAGGGCGAATGGCTGGTGCCGCTGCAGGCGCCTTTCACGATGCGCCAGGCCGCGACGATCGGGACTGCGGGCTACACTGCCATGCTCTGCGTGTTGGCGCTCGAGCGGCACGGCGTTTACCCCGGCGCGGGAGAGGTCCTGGTCACGGGTGCGGCGGGCGGCGTCGGCAGCGTCGCCGTCGCCATCCTATCGAAGCTTGGCTACAGCGTGGTGGCCGCCACCGGCCGGCCGGCGGAAGCTGAGTATCTGACCCGTCTTGGAGCCCGCGAGGTGATGGACCGGGCGGCCCTCGTCGAACCGGGAAAGCCGCTGGCCCGGGAGCGCTGGGCAGGCGCGGTCGATGTCGTGGGTGGACAGGTGCTGGCGAATGTCTGCGCGGCCATGCGCTACCGCGGTGTGGTGGCCGCCTGCGGACTTGCCGGTGGCATGGCACTGCCCATCACTGTGGCGCCATTCATCCTGCGTGGGATCACACTGGCGGGCATCGACAGCGTGATGTGTCCGAAGGCGGAGCGGCTGGAAGCCTGGGGGCGCCTGGCGCGCGATCTCGATGTCCACCATTTCGCGGAGCTGACGGAGGAGGTCGCCCTGGCGGATGCCATAGCGACCGCCGACCGTCTGCTGGCAGGGCAGGTGCGCGGACGCATCGTCGTTCCCGTGGCGCCGGAGCTTGATGGGGAATAGCCACGGCCGGTCCCGCTGGCGGCATCCTAGAGCGTGATGCGTTCGCAAGTGCTCACGCATCACGCTCCAGCACTTTGTTTGATCGCGTGATTCAGACTTTCGGCGATTCCGCCTCAAGTCATCACGCTCTAGCTTCGGCCGATCAGCGTACCATCCGCCGTGATCATGCCGACGCGCTCCGCGAGGCGGAGTGGAGCTCCGGTCGCCGCCTGGACATGGTCGAACTCCGCCCCTTCCAGCATGGCGGAGACGAGTAGGCCGCCCTCTGTCACCTCGATGATGGCGAGGCTGGTGAACACGCGAGAGACGACGTTTGTGGCCGTGAGCGGCAGCGTGCAGTCGGACACGATCCGCGGCGCGCCATCGCGCGCGACGTGGTCCATCATCACCCAGATCGCCTTGGCACCGACAGCGAGGTCGATGGCGCCGCCCACCCCGGGCGGCTCCCCATCGTCCTTGCCGGTCGTCCAATTGGCGAGGTCGCCACGCCGGGAAACCTGGAACGCCCCGAGGACGGCGACGTCGATATGCCCGCCGCGCATCATCGCGAAGGCGAGCGATGAGTCGAAGAAGGCTCCGCCCAGTGCCAGCGTGACCGGCGACTTTCCGGCATTGATGAGATCCGGATCTTCCTCGCCTGCCCTGGGCGCGGGGCCCATGTTCAGGATCCCGTTCTCGCTGTGCAGGATCACGCCCGCATCGGGCGCCACGAAATCGGCGATCTGCGTGGGCGCCCCGATGCCGAGATTGACGAAGCTGTCCCGCGGCAGCTGCGATGCGACCAGGCGGGCAAGCGCCTGGCGGTTGAGCGGATTCATGCGACTGCCCTCGCGAAGACACGGTCAACGAAGATGCAAGGCGTGACGATGCTTTCCGGATCCAGGCCTCCGGCCTCCACGATCCGGTCCACTTCGACGGTGACGATGTCCGCCGCCGTCGCCATGACGGCGCAGTGGTTCCGTGCCGCCTTGTTGTAGGTGACGTTGCCAAGCGTGTCCGCCGTCCTTCCCTTGACCAAGGCGAAGTCCGCGCGGAGCGGCAGCTCGAGAAGGAAGTCGCGGCCGCCGACCGTGATCTTCTCCTTGCCGCGCTCGAAGACGGTGCCGACGCCGACGGGGCTGAGAAAGCCGCCGAGGCCAGCGCCTCCCGCCCTGATACGCTCGACGAGCGTTCCTTGGGGGAGGAGTTCGAGCTCGACCGTCCCGGCCCGGTACTGCAGCGTGAAGTCCTTGGCGCTCCGTGGATAGGAGCAGATGATCTTGCGGACCATCCGTTGCCGGAACCACAGCGAGAGGTCGTCGCCCCCGGCCCCGGCATTGTTCGAGATGACCGTGAGATCGCGTACACCCAGCTCGGCCACGGCCTTGATGATGCTCCGTGGCAAGCCGGCGCCACCGAAGCCACCCACCATGACGACGTGCCCATCGCGCAATCCGGCGACCGCCGCCGCTTCTGTCCCGACGACGACATTCCTCATTGGCGTCTAACTCCGGTGTTCGGACCCGACCGGGTCGGCGTAGTCCTTCGCCAGGCTCCGTCCGATCCTGTCGAGCATGATCTCGTTGGTGCCGTCACCGAAGGCGGCAAGGCGCACCTCCGCGAGCTGCATGCTGAGCCGCTGGGTGCCGCTGGCGCCGATCGCCCCCATCGTGCGGATGCACTGGCCGATGCCCCAGATGGCCGTGTCGACCGCGAACTTCTTGCACTGCGCCGCAGCAGTCACGGCCGGCAGCCGGCTGTTCACGAGTTGCGCCGCCCTGAAGACGAGGGCGTGCGCGGCCTCCAGGCGGATCGAGACCTCCGCCAGCTCCCATTGCAGGCCCTGATGCGCCAGCAGCGGCTTGCCGAAGGTCTGGCGTGAGGAGCAGTAGCGCGTCGCTTCGCACAGCGCGGCATGGAGGCTGGCGACCGCCATGGCAGCCACATGCACGCGCGCCGCGTTGACCGCTTCCATCGCCGCGCGGAGCGCCTCTCCCGGCCTGCTCAGGAGGGCCCAGTCCGGGACGAAATGGTCACGCAGCTCCAGTGCAGCGAGGCGGAATGAGCGTGCCCCTGGCAGCAGGATCTCATGACACCCGACGGAATCGCCGCCGCCGAGAGACACGAAGAAGGTCGCCAGCTCGCCACCCTCGTCCATTCGGGCGAGCAGGGTGATGCCATCGACGATGGTGCCATTGGTGACCCATGACTTGGTGCCGCTGATCGACCATCCGCCATCGACCCGCCTTGCTGTCGTGGCGAGCGAGCCGAGGTCGCTGCCACCACTCGGCTCGGTCATGGCGGGCGCCGCGAGGATCGCTCCCGATCGCAGGGGCTCCAGAACGTGTCGCCGCTGCTCGTCGGAACCATGCAGCGAAATGCGTGTGACCTGACCCTGAAGGTTGTTCAGGCAGAAGGCGGCGGCGAAGCCATGTCGCGCCATCTCCTGCGCGACACGGATCTTGCACAGGAAGGAAGCTTCATGGCCGCCATGCTCGGCCTTCGCCTGCAGGCCGAGCATGCCCAGCGCGGCCCATTCGGTGATCCATTCCCGTGCGAAGGGCTCGCCGCGGAGATAGGCCTCGTGGATGGCAGCGGAGAACGCCCCTGCGCAGAACCGCCGGGCGCGTCCGACCAGTTCCATCTCCGCGGGCGTCAGTTGCTCGTCGTATTGACTGAAGAAGGGCATGTCAGCGGATCCGGGCGGCTATGGCAGCTGCGCACGATGTTGCTCGGCCCAGCCCGACCAGAAGCGGATCTCCTCCTCGACCTCACTTCTGAATGTCTCCGGGTTGGAGTCCCTGATCGGCGATGCGCCGATGGTTTCGATCTGCGCCCTGAACGCCTCTTTTCGGCTGATCCTCTCGGCAGCCTCGAAGAGCCGCCGCACCACCGGGGCAGGCAGGCCTGCAGGCCCCACCAGGCCGAACCAGGGGGATATGTCGAGCCGTCCGCCACCCGCTTCCTGGACGGTCGGCAGGTCTGGGAAAGCGGGTGAGCGCTCCAGCGCCGTCACGGCCAGAGCCCTGATCCTGCCGTTCCTCACCAACTCGGCCACCGTCGATTCCGTGAAGAAGCCGACCTGAATCGTCCCGGTCATCAGGTCTGTCACGGGCTGGTTGCCGCCCGCGTAGCTGATGAAGGTCATGTCGATGTCATTGAGGCGATTGAAGATCGTGCCTCCGACATGGGATGTCGCGCCGACCGTGCCGCCGAAGCTGAGCTGCCCCGGCCGTGCCTTTGCATAGGCGATGAGATCGGCCACGGATGCGACAGGCAGGTTCGGGTTGGTCACCAGCAGGTTGCGCTGCTTCGCGAGCTTCCGAAGGAAGGTGAAGCTTCCGACTTGGTCGTAGCGGATGGCGGGGTACAGAGCCCTCGCGCGGGTCTGCGAGGATTCGACGCTGACCAGGAGTGTGTATCCATCCGCGGCGCTCCTTGCGACATAGGCCGCGGCGATGGTGCCGCCCGCGCCACCCAAATTCTCGATCACGACGGGCGGGCCGAGTTCCGCCATCAGGTTGCTGGCGATCATGCGCCCGATGACGTCTGTTGGACCGCCGGGCGGGAAACCGACGACCAGCTTCACAGGGCGCGTGGGATACGCGTCCTGGGCTGCCGCCGCCCGCGCGGCGAGAGTCGCGGGAAGGGCGGCAACGAAACTCCGCCTGCGAAGGAGCTGCTGCATGATCGATCCTCTGCACCGTGATGGGACGAAGTCACCGCAGCGCTTCCTCGCGCTGTCTTGCCGTGCAGCCTGGCGTGTACCGGAGCGCAGCCGAGCGAGTTGCCCGGCGCTGCCGCGCCGTGCGAAGCAGCGCTGGTGCGCGCCCTTGCATCCCGCCGATGCGTCCAACGGTCGTCCGGGGCAGGTGCCGGCGACAGTGCCAGTTTCCGGCAATAGCGCTGGACCAGTCGGCGCAGCGCGGCCGATCCGGGGTGATGCGTCCCGATGCGGTCGGTGGTTATGCGCGGTTATCGTGAGCAAACCGCCATGGACGCCGCCGGCTGACATCCACCGTGCTCCGGCGGTGCGCGCCAGTTTACGCTGCGCGCAGCGGATCCCGGTCGGCGGGCGGGCATCCGAACTTCTCAAGAAGCTCACCGAGCCTTCGCACGCCGCGTCTGATGGTCGGCTCATCCAGACCCGCATACCCCATCACGAGGCCTGCACTGTCGGGCGGGCCGACGGCGGGATCGAAGGCATACAGGGGCTCTATGGGATACAGGCCGAGGCCAGCCGCATGCGCGTGCGCGATGAATTCGGCCTCGGCCGATCGTGGCAGCCGGTTCAGCCAGGCGACGACATGCAGCCCGGCATCGGCGCCGACCACCGTCACCGCGTCGCTGACGGTGTCGGACAGCGCCGTCAGCAGCGCTGCGCGCCGCTCGCCATTGCGGCGGCGGACGCGGCGGACATGCCGCTCATAGGCACCGCTCTCGATAAGCTCCGCCAGGGCTTCCTGTTCCAGGCTGGGTGAATGGCGGTCGGTTAGCCGCTTGGTCTTCACGAAAGCCATGGACAGCGCCGGTGGGACGACGAGGTAACCGAGGCGCAGTGTCGGCGAGAGCGTCTTCGAGATCGTGCCGAGATAAATGACCCGTCCGGCACCATCCAGGGCCCGCAGCGGTGGGATCGGGGCGATGTCGTAGCGGTACTCGCTGTCGTAGTCGTCCTCGATCACATAGGCGCCGCTGCGCTCCGCCCAGCCGAGAAGCTCCCGCCGGCGTCCGGCGGACAGGACGCTGCCAAGGGGAAACTGGTGCGACGGCGTGGTGTAGGCCAGCCGCGCCGCGGGCAGCCCTTCTGTCCGCATTCCCTCCCGGTCCACGGCGACAGGAACCACCTCGGCTCCGTATGCCAGAAAGACCTGCCGCGCGAGGAGGTAGCCGGGGTTCTCCATGAGCACCCGGTCATGCGGATCGAGCATCAGCCGCGCGCAGAGGTCGAGGCCCTGCTGCGAGCCGTTCACCACAATGATCTGGTCCGGCTCACAGCGAAGCCCACGCGCCCGCCACAGGTAGCCTTGCAGGGCGACCCGAAGTGCGGACGAGCCGCTGGGGTCGCCGTAGCGCAGGCGTCCATGCCGGCGCAGCAGGGCGGCACCCACTGCCTTCTTCCAGGCGAGCTTGGGGAAGTCGGCCGCGGCGAGGTCGCCGTAGCGGAAGTCCGCAACCCTCAGGCCGCGATCCGGAACCGCTGGCAGATCGAAAGCCTCCAGCCGCTGTCCGTAGGCCGACAATCGGTTGGAGACCTCCGATGGCGCGGCCGCGTCCTGCCTTGCCGCCACGCAGCCAAGGCCCCGCGCGACCTGGGTTCGGGCACCTTGCCGGGTCTCGAGGTAACCTTCCGCGATGAGTTGCTCATAGGCGGCGGTCACCGTCGTCCGCGAGACGCCCCATTCCGCCGCCAGGGCGCGTGTCGAGGGAAGCCGGGCACCCGGGCCAAGGCGACCGGAGGCGATCTGCGCCTTGATGGCATCGCAGATGCGCTGGCCAATTCGGGACGGTGCGGGCGCGTCCGGTGCCATGGAAACTGGCCCTGTGATTTTGTTGCAAACCGGACGTTCCTTTTGAACCAGTCATGGAGCAGCGTCCAGCGCTTCAAGGAGCCGCGCTGATGTATGTTCCCCCAGCCTTCCGCGAGGATGACCTCGCGGCCCTGCACAGGACGATGCGGGAGACCCGCCTGGCGACCCTCGTCACCGCCACGGCCGAGGGCCTGATCGCCACGCCGCTGCCGCTGTTCCTGGCGGCGGAGGAGGGACCCTACGGCACGCTCTACGGCCACCTCGCCCGAGCCAATCCGCAATGGAGACTGCGGGCGACCGGTGAGGCCATGGCGCTGCTCATGGGGCCGGATGCCTATGTCAGCCCCTCCTGGTATCCGTCCAAGCAGGAGCACCAGAAGGTGGTGCCCACCTGGAACTACATCGCGGTCCACGCCTACGGCCCGCCTGAGTTCTTCGAGGATGCGGACCGCCTCCTCGCGGTCGTGTCGCGGCTGACCGATCTGCATGAGCAGCCTCGCGCCGAGCCCTGGGCCGTCACGGATGCGCCCGCGGACTTCGTCCGGGCGCAACTCCGTGGGATCGTGGGCCTGCGCCTGCCGATCACGCGGCTCGAGGGCAAGCGCAAGGTGAGCCAGAACCGGAGCGCCGCCGATCGGGCGGGCGTGGCCGCCGGGCTCGCCGCGAGCGAGCGCGCTTCCGACCGCGCCGTGGCAGCCTTGATCCCGACCTGACCCCGACCACGCTGCACGATCCGACCGCCCCGAGGAGCCAAACCATGTCCGCCGCACCGATGTTCCGTGGCCTCTCCGCCTTTCCCATCACGCCCGCCGATCCGCATGGCCGCGTCGACACCGAGGGACTCGCGCGCCTGGTGCAGCGCTTGGCCGCGGCGAAGGTGGATTCGATCGGCCTGCTCGGCAGCACCGGCACTTACGCCTATCTCACCCGTCCCGAGCGGCGGCGCGCGATCGAGGCTGCTGCAGGCTGCCTCGGCGGGCAGGTTCCGCTCATCGTCGGCATCGGCGCGCTGAGGACGGATGATGCGCAGGATCTGGCGCGTGACGCGGCGGCGGCAGGCGCGGATGGCCTGCTGCTGGCGCCGGTGTCCTACACACCGCTGACCGAGGAGGAAGTCTACCAGCACTTCGCCGCGGTCGCGGAGGCGACGACGCTGCCCCTCTGCATCTACAACAACCCGGCCACGACCCACTTCACCTTCAGCGATGACCTGCTGGCCCGGCTGGCGAAGCTTCCCGGCATCGCCGCCGTGAAGAACCCGGCGCCCCCGCCCCCGGAGGCGCGGGCACGGCATGAGGCGCTCCGCACCAAGGTCCCCCACAGCTTCGCCGTCGGCTACAGCGGCGACTGGCGCGCTGCTGACGCCGTCCTGGCTGGAGGGGATGCCTGGTACAGCGTCGTCGGCGGGCTGCTGCCGGTGCCCAGCCTGCAGCTCCTGCGCGCCGCGCAGGCAGGCGACACGGCCACGGTGGCGCGCTGGGACGCACGGTTCCAGGGCTTGTGGGAGCTCTTCCAGGAGCTGAGCAGCCTGCGGGTGATGTACGCCGCCGCCGACATCCTGGGCCTCTGCCCTACGGCGCCGCCACGGCCGATCCTGCCGCTGCCTTCCGCCGCCTATGAGCGCGTGGCCGCGGCACTGGAGAAGCTCAATGCCGATGCCCGACCCGGCGGCGCGCTTACCGCTGCTTCGTCAGGAAGCTTTCCATGACGCGCTGCGGCTCGCCGGCATCGAAGGCGTGGCGATGGATCAGCCGCGCCGCCTCGAAGGTCTCGTCGAAGCCGGCCTGGGTCGCCGCGCAGAAGCGCTGCTTGTTCAGCTTGAAGGCCAGGCGCGGCTTGCCCGCGAGGTCGGCCGCGATCTCCAGCGCCTTGCCGCGCAGCGCGGACGCCGGCACCAGGTGATGGATCAGGCCAAGCCGGTGCGCCTCCTCCGCGGCGGCCATGCGGCCGGTCAGGATCATCTCGGTCGCGCGCGACAGCCCAAGCATCTCGCGCATGATCCAGAAGCCGGTCGCGCTGACGATGCCGGAATTGATCTCCGGCTGCCCCATCTGCGAGCCGTCATGGCCGACGCGCACGTCGCAGAGCAGCGCGACCTGGAAGGCCGAGCCCGCCGCGAGCCCGTTCAGCGCCACGACCAGCGGCTTCTCGAACCGCCGGATGGTGCTGTAGAGGAGCCGCCATTCCTCGATCCAGAGCTCCGCGCGGAGGCCGTCGAAGGTCTTCCCCTCGTTCAGGTCCTGGCCCGCGCAGAAGGCGCGCTCGCCGGCGCCGGTCAGCACCACGGCGCCGATCTCCGGATGCGCATTGGCCCGCTGCAGCAGCGCCAGGAGCCGCGCCCGCATCGGGGCGTCCCAGGCATTGAGCCGCTCGGGCCGGTTCAAGGTGATGAGCTGGGTGGTGCCCACCATCTCGGACAGGACATGCGCCTCCGCCTCGCGCGCGGCTTCGGCATCGATCACCAGTGTCATCGCATTGCTCCTTCGGGTCGTTCAAGGACAGAGGTCGCGGCAGTCACTGCAGGCTGATCCGGGCGTCACGGATCACCCCGGCCCATCGCGCGACCTCGCTCGCGAGCTGCTGCCGGGTCGTGTCCGCGCCGGTCGGCGCCGCCTCGACCCCCTGCTGCTGCAAGCGGGCACGTAGCTCGGGCTGCGCCACCGCCGCCTGCATGGCGCGGTTGAGCCGGTCGACCACCGCCGCCGGGGTGCCGGCCGGCGCGAGCAGGCCGTAGATGGAGGAGACGGCGAAATCCGCGAAGCCGGCTTCGGCGGCCGTCGGCACCTCCGGCACCGCGCCGCTGCGCGCCGCCGTCGCGATGGCGAGGATTTTCAGCGCGCCGCCATTCTGCAGCGTATTGGGCAGCGTCGCGAACATCAGGTCCACCTGCCCCCCGAGCACATCCGCCAGCGCCGGCGCCCCACCGCGATAGGGCACGTGCAACAGGGAGATGCCCGCCTGCTGCGCGAACAGCTCCGCCGCGAGATGCTCGGTGGAACCATTGCCGGCCGAGGCGTAGCTCAGCGCCGCCGGCCGGCGGCGCGCCAGCGCGACCAGGGCGCCGACGCTCTCGACCTGCAGCCGGTTCGCGGCGACCAGCACGATGGGCACCGCGCCCACGGTGCCGATGGGCGCGAAGTCGCGCAGCAGGTCGAGGTTGAGGTTGTTGCCCGGCAGGCCCGCCAGCATCGCGAAGCTGGTGATCGGCGCCATGAGCAGGGTGTGGCCATCCGCCGGGGCGCGCGCGACGGATTGCGCGCCGATGGCGCCCGAGGCGCCGGTGCGGTTCTCCACCACGACGGGCTGGCCGAGCCCGGCGGCCATGCCCTGCCCGACCAGGCGGCCGACCAGGTCCACCGCACCGCCCGCCGCGAAGGGCACCACCAGGCGGATCGGCTGGGTCGGGAAGCCCTGCGCGGCCGCGCGGCCTGCCGCCGATCCCGCCGCCAGCATCGCCGCACCCGCGCGCAGGATGTGCCGCCGGCGCATCGCCGGGACTGCGAAGCGCATCATGCCGATGACCCCCTTTTCATCCCATGTGTGGGCGGCCGGGCTCGGCCGCCGCCTCCAGGTCCCAGCAGCCCGCGGTGTCGCGCGGCAGCTCCAGCTTCCGGATCCGCTGGGTCGGCGTGCGCGGGAAGTCCGCTACGAAGGCCACGTAGCGCGGCAGTTGGAAGCGCGGCAGGCGCGGCGCGCACCAGCGCAGCAGCGAGGCCGCGTCGAGCGTGGCGCCCGCGGCGCGGCGGACGAAGATCTTGATCTCGTCCTCGCCGAGTTCGCTCGGCACGCCGATCAACGCCACCTCCTCGATGGCGGGGTGCTCCAGCAGGACGCGCTCGACCTCCCAGGCGGAGACGTTGATGCCCCGGCGACGAATGGAATCCTTGGCCCGACCGACGAAGAACAGGTCGCCCTCCTCGTCCTGCCGCGCCAGGTCGCCGGTGCGGAACCAGCCGTCGCGCATCGCCTCCGCGGTCGCCGGCCCGTTGCGGAAATAGCCCAGGAAGTGCAGCCCGGCCTCTTTCGCGCGGAAGCAGAGCTCGCCCGCCTCGCCGGGCGGCAGCGGCCGGCCCTCGGGATCCGCGACCATCGCCTCGTACCAGGACAGCGGTCGCCCGATGGAGCCCGGCTTGCCGGTCAGGTTCAGCGTGCAGAAGGTGATCAGCTCGGACAGGCCATAGCCCTCACGGATCTCGACCCCGAAGCGCTGCTCGACCGCGCGCCAGATCTCCGGCGGGCATCCGCCGCCCCAGGCCATGCGCACGCCGTGATCGCGGTCGTCGGGCCGCTCCGGCTGGCGCAGCACCATCGGCAGCACGCTGCCGAGATAGTGCACCCGGGTCGCGCCACTCTCCCTGGCCTGCTGCCAGAAGCGCGATGCGCTGAAGCGGTCGACCATGCCGAGCCGCAGCCGACCCAGGATGGCGGCGATCACGACGGCGACGCCGGCGCCGTGATGCAGCGCTTCCCAGAACAGCAGCGTGTCCCCGGGTCGCGCCTCGGTGAGGCGGAGGATCGCCATCGGGCCGGCACGCAGGGTGCGGTCGGATTTGAGCACGCCTTTGGGCGCGCCCGTGGTGCCCGAGCTCGGCGTGATGGCCAGGATGTCGTCCGCCCCCGGCGCGACGGGCGGCGGCCCGGCATCGGGATGGGCGAGGAGCGCCTCGAAGCTCGGCCCGTCCCCGCCGCCGCGCCAGAACACCGCGCGCAGCCTCCGTTCGGCCAGCACCGGCGCCAGCGCATCCGCATAGGCGCGGTCGGCGATCAGCGCCTCCACCGCGAAGGCGTCGAAGGGATAGGCCAGCGAAGCGCCCTGCAGGCCGGTGTTCACCGGCACGCGCACCAGGCCCAGCTTCGCCAGCGCCAGGATGCAGGCGATGTGGTCGGGATGGCCCGGCAGCATCAGCGCGACGCGATCGCCGGGCCGCAGGCCCTCTGCCAGCAACCCGTTGGCGATGCGGTTCACGGCCGCATCCAGCGCGCCGAAGGAGATCGCCTGCCCGTCATGGGCGCAGAAGATGCGCTCCGGCTCGGCCAGCGCCTGCGCATCCATCACCTGCCGCAGCGTCAAGGGGCCGATCGGCGGCATCGCCACCGCCGCGTCAGGCGACATCGAAGCTGACCCCCTGCGCGAGCGGCAGGTCGCGGCCGTAGTTCACCGTGTTGGTGGCGCGCCGCATATAGGCCTTCCAGGCGTCGGAGCCGCTTTCGCGCCCGCCGCCGGTCTCCTTCTCGCCGCCGAAGGCACCGCCGATCTCGGCGCCGGAAGGGCCGATATTGACGTTCGCGATGCCGCAATCCGATCCCTGCGCGGAGAGGAAGAGCTCCGCCTCCCGCAGGTCGTTGGTGAAGATCGAGGAGGAGAGGCCCTGCGGCACGCCGTTGTGGATGGCGATCGCATCCTCGAAGGCGCGGTAGCGCATCACATGCAGGATCGGCGCGAAGGTCTCCTGCCGGACAATCGCCGTCTGCGCGGGCATTTCGGCCAGCGCCGGGCGGCGATAGGTGCCGCCCGGTCCCGCCACCGCCTCGCCGCCGGTGACGACGCCGCCATCGGCGCGGGCGGCGGCCAGCGCCGCCGTCATCGCGGCACCCGCGGCCGCGTCGATCAGCGGGCCGACCAGCGTGCCGGGCCGGCGCGGATCGCCGATCGCGACGCTCCGATAGGCGTGCCGCAGGCGATCGAGCAGCGCATCGGCCACCGCTTCGTGCACGATCAGCCGGCGCAGCGTCGTGCAGCGCTGGCCCGCCGTGCCCATCGCCGCGAAGGCCGTGGCGCGCACCACCAGGTCGAGATCGGCGGAGGGCGCGACGATGGCGCCGTTGTTGCCGCCGAGCTCCAGGATGGCGCGGCCGAAGCGGGCGGCGACGCGTGATGCCACGGCGCGGCCCATGGCGGTGGATCCGGTGGCCGAGAGCACGGGGATGGCGGGGCTGTCCACCAGGACCGAGCCCACCTCCCGCCCACCGAGAAGCAGCGCCGAAAGCCCCTCCGGCACCGCGCCGAAGCGCGCCGCCGCGCGCCCGACCAGGGCCTGCACGGCCAGCGCGGTCAGGGGCGTCTTCTCCGAGGGCTTCCACACCACGGCATCGCCGCAGACGAAGGCCAGGGCCGCGTTCCAGGCCCAGACGGCGACCGGGAAGTTGAAGGCGCTGATGACGCCCACGACGCCGGCCGGGTGCCAACTCTCCATCATGCGGTGGCGGGCGCGCTCGGTCGCGATGGTGAGCCCGTAGAGCTGGCGCGACAGGCCGACCGCGAAGTCGCAGATGTCGATCATCTCCTGCACCTCGCCGAGCCCTTCGGAGAGGATCTTGCCGGCCTCCAGCGTGACGAGGCGGCCGAGCTCGGCCTTGGCCGCGCGCAACTCCTCGCCGAGCAGCCGGACGAACTCGCCGCGCCGCGGCGCCGGTACCTTCCGCCAGGCGCGGAACGCGGCCTCGGCCGTGGCGATCGCCGCCGCGGCGGCTGCAGGCGTCGCGGCGAAGGGGCGCCCGATGACCTCCCCGGTGATGGGCGACGTCGCAATGAGGTCGCCGCCGGTCCAGGCCGCCCGGGGCACGCCGAGCCGATCCAGCAATGCGGCCGCTTCGGCGGCGGGCGATGGCAGCTCGGTCATCTCTGGTTCCTGCGTCCTCGGTGCCGCCCCGCGCCACACGGGCAGGGGCAGCCGACGAATATTGTTATCCAATATTAGATATTGGAAATAGAATTGAGCGTCGCGCGCACCCGCCTGTCAACGGGAATCCGAATCGGATGTCCGGTGGTCTACCGGCTCGCGCGCGCCGCCTTGATCAGCGCGGGCACCAGGGCGTCCTCCGCCTGGCGCCGGTCGAAGCGGTTGGTCAGGACCGAGAGGTTCACCGCGCCCACCGCGCGCCCTCCCGGATCCAGGACCGGCGCGGACAGCGATATGCTGTCCTGGTCGAAGGCCTTGGTGGTCAGCGCATAGCCCTGGCTTCGGACCCGGTCGAGGATCGCGCCGAACTCGGGAAGGGTCCTGGCGCCCAATCTCTCACGGGCCCGCGGCGTGGCGGCGGCGAAGGCATGCGCCACCACCTCGGCCGGCGCATGCGCCAGCAGCACCTGGCCGGAGGAGGCCGAGATCGCCTCGAACCGCATGCCGGGCGCCAGGATCACCGCGGTGACATGGGCGCTCGGCCAGTTCTCGACGACGACGATCTCGGTCTCCAGCAATTCGGTCCAGGAGACGCATTCGCCGGTCGTGGCGTTCAGCTCCCGCAACACGTGGCGGGCCCGCTGCAGGGCCGACCGCCCGCCGACATAGCCGCGGTGCAGCCCCAGCACCTTGGCGCCCAGCGCGAAGCGCTTGGTCGCGGGATCGCGGCTGAGATAGCCGAGCCGGTGCAGCGTGTAGACGAAGCGCTGCACCGCGCTGCGGCCGATCCCCGCGCGCGCCATGATCTCGGTGAGGGAAAGGTCCTGCCTCTCGCTCTCGAACAGCTCCAGCACGGCCATCGCCTTCTCGATGGACGCGACGAAGAGCCGGGGATCCACATCCTCCGATGTCTGCTGCGACGCAGTCTTTTCCCGTGCCATCGGCGCTATGGATGCTCCGGCGCGAAGAGGTCCGAGAAGCGTTGCTGCAGAAGCGTCTTGCGTATCTTGCCCAAGGTATTGCGCGGCATCTCCGGAACCACCTGTATGCGCTTCGGGACCTTGTAGCGCGCAAGCTCCCCGGTGAGCAGTAGCCTGACCGCCGCCTCCGAGAAAGGCGGCGCATCCGGTTCCAGTTGGATCGCGGCCACCACCGCCTCGCCGAAATCCGGGTGCGGCACGCCGAACACCGCGGCCTCCGCGATGCCCGGCATCGCGTTCAGGCTGGCCTCGACCTCCTTCGGGTAGACGTTGAAGCCGCCGGTGATGATCAGCTCGGTGCCGCGGCCGAGCACGCAGAGATAGCCGTCCGGGTCGACCCGGCCGAAATCGCCGGTGATGAACCAGCCATCCGCGCGGAAGGCGGCCGTCGTCTTCTCCGGCGCGCGCCAATAGCCAGAGAACGGAAAGGGCTGGCGCAGCTCGATGGCGCCCACGGCGCCGGGCGGCACGGCCGCGCCGGCCTCGTCCACCAGGCGCAGCGCGGATCCGGGCAGCGGCAGGCCGGACGCATCCGGGCGGCGCGGCGCGTCGAGCGGCATGGAGGCGATGATCAGCGCCTCCGTCATGCCGTAGCGATCGAGCAGCGCATGCCCGGTGCGGGCGCGGAAGGCCTCGAACAGGTCGGCGCGCATCGGCGCGGAGCCGGTCAGGAACAGCCGCATCGTCCGGCAGCTCTGCCGCGAGAAGCCGGGATGCGCGAGAAGCCGCGCGTAATAGGTCGGCACGCCCGCGAACATCGTCGCCCCGGGCAGCGCGCGCAGCACCGCCTCCGTCTCGAACTTCGGCAGCAGGCGCATGGCCGCGCCGGCGGCGAGCACCGGCGTCGTGGTCCCGAACAGCCCGAAGGCCATCGGGTTCGCATGCAGCAGCACGTCCTCCCGCGTCATGCCCCAGGCTTCGGCGAGCGCCATCGCATTCCAGGCGACGAGGCCGTTGGAGAGGATCGCGCCCTTCGGCTTGCCGGTGGTCCCGGAGGTGTAGACGATGGCGTTCGGCGCCGTGGACCCGGCCGCGGCGACCGGGGCCTCCGGCGCCTCTCCGGACAGCGCCTCGGTCAGGCCGCCCGCGCCCGCCCCGTCCAGCGTCAGCAGGTGGCGCACCGGCGAAGCCGCCGCCCAGCCGCGCAGCCGCTCCGCCCAGGCGGGCCGGCAGACCAGCAGGCGCGGCTCCGCGTCCAGGAGGATGTGGTCGACCTCGGGCGGCGTCAGCTCGACATGGATCGGAAGGTAGACCGCACCGGCGCGGCAGCAGCCGAGATAGAGCAGCAGCGCTTCCGGTGACTTGTCGAGCAGCCCCGCGACGCGGTCGCCCGGCCCGATGCCCAGACGCCGCAGCAGGTTGGCGATGCGCGCCGTGGCCGCCGGGATCTCCCCATAGGTGAGGCGGCGGCCATCCTCGGCTTCGACGAAGAGCCGGTCGGGTGCGGGAAAGCGCGCGGCGAAGGCGGCGTAGACGTTGTCATGGGCGTGGTCGAAGCCCTGCATCTCGGAGACCTTTTGGCAATGGCGGTGGCGGAGGGATGGCGAGGGATTTTTCGTCCCTGGCGTGGCGGCTGACGCAGCCGATGCCGGTGGCATCGGCGAGGAAGCCGGTGCGCCAGGGGCGGAAAAGACCCGCCAGACCGACCCGCCGCCATTGCCAAAAGGTCTCTCAAAGACCCCTGAAGACCGGCTTGCGCTTCCCGGCGAAGGCACTGACGCCCTCGCGGTAATCCTCGCTGGCATCGGCGCGGTCGGAGAGCGCCATCACCGCGCTCGCCACCTCCGCGATGCGTCCGGTCATCGCGGCGTCGCAGGCGAGCTTCGCGGCGGCCAGCGAGAGGGGGGCCGCATCCAGCATGGGTGCTGCGAAGTCGCGGGCGGCGGCCAACGCATCCGGCGCCACCGCATCCGCGAGGCCGCAGGCCAGCGCCTGCTCCGCGTCGATGAGCGTGCCGGTATAGAGCAGGCGCTTGGCCATCGACGGGCCCGCGACCGCCAGCAGGAGCTGCGTGCTCTCCGGCGGATAGACCAGACCGAGCTTCGCCGGCGGCACCCCGAACCGCGCGGCGGCATCGGCGATGCGGAAGTCGCAGCGGAGCGCCAGGGTGCAGCCGCCGCCGACGCAGGGCCCGCTGACCGCTGCGATGACCGGCACGCGGCTGGCCGAGACGGCGGCGTAGCAGGCCATGATGTGGTCCCAATAGGCCTGCCGCGCCGGCGGGTCGTCGCGCACCGCCGCGAAGGCGCCGATGTCGTCCCCCGCGCAGAAGGCGCCACCGGCTCCGGTCAGGATGATGGCCCGCAATGCCGCGTCGTCGCCGAGCGCGCGGAAGGCATCGCCGAGCTGCCGCCAGGCCTCGCCATCCAGGGCGTTCCGCTTCGCCGGGCGGTTCATGGTGATGATCGCCAGCCGCGGTTCCGGTCGGTCGAGGATGATGGTGTTCATTGGGTGTCCTGACGGCTCGCATCCTGCGCGTCGGCGCCGAGCGTCAGCTCGTCGGCGCGCGCCTGGTAGGTGATCCCCCGGCGCGATGCCCAGAGGTTCTGGAACTGGTAGATCGGGATGAAGGCGACATCCGCGAGCGCCAGGCGCGCGGCCTCGATGAGCAGCCCCTCGCGCGCCGCGCCGTCCATGGTGGCGAGGGCCCGCCCGGCCAGCCGGTCGAGCGCGGGGTTGGCATAGCGGCTCCAGTTGAAGGTGCCGGTGCCGGCCTCCGGATTGACCGTCATCAGCAGGTTGCGCAGCAGCAGCCCGGCTTCCATGGAGGGATTGTTCAGGCTGCCGAAATAGGCCGAGACCTGCTGCCGCTGGCCGCGCGCCGAATAGACCGCGAAGGGGATCGCCTCGACGCTCACCTGCACGCCGATGCGGCTCCACATCTGCGCGATCGCCTGGGTGATCTCCACCGCATAGGGCGTGCGGTCATTGGCTGTCGTGAGCGTCATCCGGAAACCGTCGGGGAAGCCGGCCTCCGTCAGCAGGGCGCGCGCCCGGGCGGGGTCGAACCGCGGCGGGTCGAGATCCGGCACTGCGGAATAGGACCCGGGCGGCAGCCATTGTCCGGTGGCCGTGCCGGTGCCGAGCAGCAGGCGATCGGCGATGGCCTGGCGGTTGATCGCGAGCGAGAGCGCCTGGCGCACCCGACGGTCGCCGAGCGGCGTCGGCTCGATCGCCCGGCCTTGCCGGTCGGTGATCGCCGGCGCATTGGGCGCGGGCGCGAAGATCGGATTGACGTAGGCGACGCGGCTGCCCGGCGCGGCGTGGATCAGCACGTCGCCATGCTGCCGCAGGCGCGCCAGGTCGCTCGCCGACGGCGCTTCGACCAGGTCGAGCTCGCCCGCGAGCAGCGACGCCATGCGCGCGCCGATATTGGGCACCATGCGCAGCGTGACGCTCTCCCAGGCGGCGCGCCCGTTCCACCAAGCGTCGTTGCGCGCCATCACGATGCGATCGCCCTGGACATGGCGCAGGAAGCGGAAGGCGCCGGTGCCGATGTTGACGCGGCCCGCATTGTAGTCGGCCGTCGTCGCGTCGCGGCCGAGATGGGCGGAGACGATCGCGATGAAGGACAGGTCGCTCGGCAGGGTCGGCGTGGGCGTGGCGGTCGTGAGCCGCAGCGTCAGCGGGTCGATGATCTCGATCGCGGTGATCGGCCGCACCAGATTCTCGAAGCCGCCGAGACTGTTCGGGACGTGGCGGGCGCGCGCCAGGCTGAAACCCGCATCCGCCGCGGTGAAGGGCTGGCCGTCATGCCAGGTGACGCCGGGCCGCAGCCGGAATTCCCAGGTGGTCTCCGACAGCGGCTGCCAGGCGAGGGCGAGGCCCGGCTCCAGCCGGCCTTCGGGTCCGCGATGCACGAGGCGGTCGAAGACGTGGAAGGCCGCCGAGTTGTTGGGCGTGATGCTGTAGAAATGGGGATCGAGCGAGGTCACCATCGCGCTGAGGCCGATCTGGAGAGGCCGCGCTGCCAGCGGAGCGGCGAGGCCCATCGCCAGCCCCGCTCCCAGCAGCCCGACAAGATGCCCTGCGCGCATCGGCCCTGCTCCCGTGATGCCTCGGCCGCGGCGTATTGGCCGCGTCCAAATTATCGTATAGCAATATTTGATATTGATTTTGGACCGCACCCGCGCCGCGCGTCAATGATCATCGCGCCTGGTGGGGCAAGGCGGATCGGGCGCACAGGGTGCCGGCGCATTGCGCGGTTGTGACCGCGTATGGGCCCGGCGCCGGTTGATCGGCCGGTCGCAATTCCCCATGAGAAACGATCTCGCCACATGACGACTGGACGTCGATGACCCGGATTCCCGCCCTGGCGGCGCTGCTGACCCTTCCCTTCCTCGCCGCGCCGGCGGCCGGCCAGGGCGCCGCGACCGGCGCGCCCGCGGGGACGCTCCGCCTTCAGTCGACGGTCGCGGCGGTACGCATCGCGCCGCTGCAGCGGCTGCCGCGCGCGCCCGCCTCCGCAGCGGGGCCGGGCCGCACCGCCTGCGGGCACCAGTTGGAGGAGGCGCGCACGCCGGCCGGCCGCGAGGTCGCTCTCGCGGGCTGGGGCGTGACGGGGGAGGTGGCGATCGGCCCTTACCAGGCGGTCAGCTTCGTCGGCGCCTTCCAGCGCGGCACCAGCGGCACCTGCCTGCTCGGCGATGCCAATATCGGCATCTTCCGCGGCACCGAGCTGCTTGCCGTCGCCTATGCGCCGCCGAACGCGTCCCGGACGATCGGCCGCGCGGTGGCGCTCGAGCGGGACGGGTTGCGCATCTGGGACGGCGACTATCTCAACCAGCCGCTGGCCGATCTGCGGATCGGCGCCGATGGCAGCGTGACCGTGCAGCCGCTGGCGGCCCAGGAAGCGGTCTGCGACGGCGCCGCCAGCATCCCCAACATCTACGGCCGCCCGATCAACGAGGCGCGGAGCCTGCTGCAACGGAGCGGCTGGGCGCCCGCCGTGAGTCCCGGCCGCGCGGAGCGGGAGCGGCTGGACGGGCGCGTGGCCGATCTCGTGCGGCGCGGCGTGCCGGAGGTGGAGGATTGCTCCGGCACCGGCATGGGCTTCTGCGGCTACACCTATCGCGGCGCCGCCGGCACGCTCAGCGTGACGACCGTGGGCGAGGGCGACTTCCCGACCGTCGCCGGCTACAGCGCGCGCTGCGGCGCTCCGGGCTGAGAGACCTTTTGGAAAAGGCTGCGGGTCGGTTTGGCGGATCTTTTCCGCCCCTGCCGCGCCGGCTTCCTTGCCGATGCAACCGGCATCGGCAAGGAAGCCAACACCCCAGGGACAAAAAAATCCCTCGCCAGCCCTCCGCCACCGTTTCCAAACAGCCTCTCAGGCGCCCTATTGAGGCTCACGCCGGCTTCGCCGACACTCGTGCCATGAGCGCCTCCGCATGGACCCCACGCGGCGACGCCGAACGAGCATGCGCAAGACAGCGCCCGCCCCGGAGCCCTTCCGATGTCCGCCGCCGATCCCCAGGCCGAGCTCACCCCCGGCCGTGACGAATTCTTCTGGCTGGGGGCGATCAACAAGGCCAGCACGGTCATCAATACCGATGAAGGCCTGCTGGACCCTGCCTTGGCCCCGCGCATCGCGGCCGGGCTGCGCGCGGTGCTGCGGGCCGGCGACCGTCCGGGTGGCCAGCGCCCCGTCCTGGTCATCACCTTCGAGCCGCTGCTGATCGAAGCGGCGGGGGTGGAGGCGACGCTGCTGCATGCCGGCCGGTCCAGCCAGGACATGCTGGCCACCGTCCGCGCCGCGATCCTCCGCGACGAATTGCTGCGCCTGGCCGGGCAACTGCGCCGGACCACCGGGACCATGGTGCGGATGGCCGCGGCCCATGCCGGCACCATCGTGCCGAATTACACCAATGGCGTCGCCGCCCAGCCCAACAGCTATGGCCATTATCTGCTGGGCCATGTCGCCGGGCTGGAACGCGATGCGGCGCGGTTGCGCGAGCTCTATGCCCGGCTCGACCGGTCGCCGATGGGCACCACGGTGCTGAACGGCACCAGTTGGCCACTCAACCGCGACCGCATGGCCCGGTATCTCGGCTTCGCCGCAACGGTGGACAATGCCTATGACGCCGCGCAGATCGCCGCCGCAGAGATCCCGGTCGAACTCGGTGCGCTCGCCACCGCCATCGCGCTGCATGCCGGTGCCTTCATCCAGGACGTGATGGTCCAGTATGCGCAGCCGCGGCCCTGGATCCTGCTGCGGGAAGGCGGGGGCAATACCTATGCCTCCAGCGCCATGCCGCAGAAGCGCAATCCGGGGCTGCTCAACGATGTGCGCGGTGAGGCTTCGCGCGTCGCGACACTCGGCATCGGCCGCGCCATCCAGGCGCACAACATCCCGCCCGGCATGAACGACGCCAAGGATGTGCGCGACAATGTCGCCGTGCTGAGCGGCGCGACCCGGATGCTGGCCGGCTGGGAGCGCATCCTCATCGCCCTGGTCATCAGCCCTGAGCGTGCGCTGGAGGAGCTGAACAGCGACTGGACGGCCTCCCAGGAAGTGGCGGATGTGCTGATGCGGGCCCACAGGCTGCCGTTCCGCGTCGGGCACCATTTCGCGTCCGACGTCGTCAGCCATGCCAAGGCGCACGACATCCGCCCCAGCGACTTCCCCTATGCCGAGGCGCGGCGGATCTATGCCGCGACGCTGGCGGCCATGAACCTGCCCGTCGGCGAATTGCCGATGAGCGAGGCGGAATTCCGCGCGGCGCTGGATCCCGTGGCCATCATCCGCAACCGCGCCACCGCCGGCGGCCCGCAGCCGGCGGAGATGGTGCGCATGCTGGCGGCGGCGCACCAGACCCTGGCCGAACAGGCGGCGTGGATCCAGGCGCGACGCCAGCGGATCGACAGCGCGCTGGCGGGGCTGGATGTGGATTTCGCGCGGCTGGCCGACGGGGCCTGAAGCAGGCAGGCCCGTGGTACGGCCGCGCCTCTGCTCCATACCAACGGACCGGTCGCTTGACCGGTCCGAGGCCGCGAATGCGGCCCGCCGGTAGTCCGGCGTCACGCCGGAGGCGTGCTTCGCACGACGCCAAGCAACCGGAGGTTTGCGCGTCACGCGTCAGCGTGCTCTTCGCACGACGCGTTTGAGGGGGCCTCAATCGTGCCAACGATTGAGGCCGTTGGTATCAGGCCAGCTCCATGTTCCAGAAGACCAGGACCAGGTCGACGACCACGCCCCGGACATTGTCGCGATGCCCGGTCACCACCTTCGATCCGCCGAGCGGCACGGTATAGGCCTCCTCGTTCGACAGGCGCTGTAGCTCGGTCGCGATCGCCTGCTGCCGCGCCGGATCGGTCTCGAAGGAGAAGGCGTTGCGCAGCTCCTCCAGCCTGGCGTCCTCGACCCAGCCGACATAGCCACGCGCGCCGCGGCCATCGAGGTTGAGGTTCACGATCGGGTTCATCAGGTCGAGATTGCTCCAGAGCCCCCAGGCGATGCTCCAGCCGCCCTGCTCCACCGGCACGTTGCGGGCGCGCCGTGCCAGCAGCCCATTCCAGTCCATGGTGTCGACCTGGACGTTCATGCCGATCGATCGCAGCAACTGCTCCGTCACCGGCGCCAGCGCGCTGCCCGAAGGCAGGTCGGCGGGATGCAGGATGATCACCTTCTCGCCGGCATAGCCGCTTTCGCGCAGCAGGGCGCGGGCGCGTTCCAGGTTGCCCTGCGGCCCCGGGACATCAGCGGCGTAAGGAGATTCGCAGCTCAGGACGGAGCTGCATTCCTGCGCCAGGCTGTCATCGCCGATCTGCGCGTCGAGATAATCCTTCTGCCTGACCGCCGCCATCACCGCCTGGCGCACAAGGCGGTTGTCGAAGGGCTGCTGCGCGCTGTTGAAGCGCATCAGCATGAAATTGCCGAGGCCGCGCGGCTTCAGCACCACGCCGCGCGTGCGGCGGGCGAGCGTCATCATGTCCGGCGGCACATTCTCCAGCACCTGGATCTCGTTGGTGAGCAGCGCGTTCACCGCGGTCTGCGAATCCGCGATCTCCAGCCACTCGATGCGGTCGACCTTCGCAAGCTTGCCGCCGGCGAGGCCGCTCGCCGGCTCGTCGCGCGGCACATAGCCCGCGAAGCGCTCATAGACCACGCGGTCGCCGGGCCGGTGCTCGGCGGCGACGAAGCGGAAGGGGCCGGAGCCGACCGCCTCCGTGATGCGCTGATCGGCCGGCAGCTCCGCGATTCGCTTCGGCAGCACGAAGGGCACCGGGCCGCCGGGCTTGGCCAGCGTCTCCAGCACCAACCCATAGGGCCGCTTGAGCACCAGGCGGAAGCGCTCCGCATCGATCGCTTCGAGCGTCTCCGTGACATTCATCAGCCGCGTGCCCATCACGTCGCGCGCCGCCCATCGCCGGAGCGAGGCAACGGCATCGGCCGCGGTCACCGGCGCGTCGTCATGGAATTTCAGCCCGGGGCGCAGGCGGAACGCATAGGTCAGGCGATCGTCCGAGACCGTCCAGTCCCGCACCATCTGCGGCTGCGGCTTGCTCGCCTTGTCCATCGCGAAGAGCGTGTCGTAGACGAGGTAGCCGTGGTTGCGGGTGATATAGGCGGTGGTCGCGAAGGGATCGAGCACGCCGAGCGGCGCATGCATCACCGCCTTGATGACGCGGCGCCCCTGCGCATCGGCACGCGGCGCCGCGAGGGTGGTGGTCGCCAGTCCGACGCCGGCCTGCAGAATGGTGCGACGTGAGCTGATGAGGGGCATGTCTGTCTCTCCTCCTGAGCGTGATGCTTCAGCGTGATGCGGCGCGGCCGCGGCGCGGGTCGGGCCAGAAGGAGACGCCCTGCCGCGCGAGGCCGCCGCCCCAGCCCATCGGCGTGCCGTCGGCCCGCCAGCAGGCGGCGCCGGTCATGCGGCTGCCGTCGAACAGGATGGCGCCCATGCCGCCCGCCACATGGTCGGTGGCGACGATCGGATGGCCCATGGCACGGAGCGCATCATGCGTCTCGGCGGGGATGCCGCGCTCGACCTCGGCATCCGGGCCATGGGTGAAGACGCGCGGCGCCTCCACCGCCTGCTGCACCGTCATGCCGTGGTCGATCAGGTTCATGACGAACTGGAAGACCGCCGAGGGGATGCGGTGGGCGCCGGGCAGGCCGACCGCGAAGAGCGGCGCGCCGCCGCGATAGCCGATCATGGCCGAGATGCCGCTGGTGATGCGCTTGCCTGGTTGGAGCGACAGCGCATTCCCCGGATGCGGATCGAAGAGGAACATGTAGTTGTTCGGGATGATCCCGGTGCCGGGGATCATGATGCGCGCGCCGAACAGGCTGTTGATGGTCTGGGTCGAAGTGACGATGTTGCCGTGCCGGTCGGCGATGGTGACATGCGTCGTATTGGCGGATTCATTCGACAGCACGCGCGCGCCGAAATCGCGGGCGCGGGACGGATCGATCTCCGGCCGGCGCAGGTCCCCGTATTCTTTCGAGATCAGCCGCGCCACGGGGACATCGACGAAGGCGGGATCCGCGGTCGCGGCGCGACGGTCGGCGGCCGCGATCTTCAGCGCCTCCAGCACCAGGTGCAGCGTCGCGGTGGTGCCGAAGCCGGAAGCGCCGATGTCGAAGCCTTCCATCAGGTTCAGCATCTGCAGCACATGCACGCCGCCCGAGCAGGGCGGCGGCGGGCCGATCAAGGTGACGCCGCGATAGGTGCCGCGCACCGGCGCCCTGATCTCGCTGCGATAGCCAGCGAGATCCGCCAGCGCCATGGCCGAGCCCTGCGCACGGAGATGCTCGACGATGCGGGCGCCGAGCGCGCCGCCATAGACATGGGCGGGCCCGTGCTGCGCGATCTCGCGCAGCGTCCGCGCATAATCCGGCATGGTCAGCCGGGCGCCTTCCGCGAGCGGCTGGCCGCCCGGCAGGAACAGCGCCGCCATGCCGGGATCATCGGCCAGGTCCGCCGCCGTCTCCGCGATGCAGGCGGCGAGATAGGGCGTGACGCGGAAGCCGCGCGACGCGTGGCGGATCGCCGGCTCCAGCACCGCCTCCAAGGGCAGGGTGCCGTGGCGCTCCAGCGCCTCGCACCAGGTCTTCAACGTGCCGGGCACGCCGACCGCCAGCGCGCCGACGCGATTGGCGCGGCCCTCGGTCTCCATATAGTCCGGCCAGGTGTCGGAGACGGGTCGGTACATTTCCGGCCGCGCCGCTTCGGGCGCGGTCGCGAGGCCGTCGAGCGCGAGCTCGGTGCCGTCGGCGAGGCGGATCAGCGCGACGCCGCCGCCGAAGAAGCCGACCATCATCGGCTCCACCACCGTCAGGGTGAAGAGCGCGGCCACGGTCGCATCGATCGCATTGCCGCCGGCCGCCATCATCTCGAGCGCGGCGGCGGAGGCGAGGGGGTGGTTGGTGACGGCCATGCCGCCTTCGGCGGTGACCGGCGTCTTCTCGGTGGCGAAGGAAGCCCCGGCGCGCGGGCGCCCATCATCGGTTCGCATGGGCGTGAGTATTGAAGCCGAAGCGGTGCGGGTCCAATAGGCGCCGGCATCCTTTTCGATAAGCCGGACGTCTGATTTGGGAAGGGGGCCGTTACCCCCTCAGCCTGGACTGCCGCGCCAGCGCTATGAAGCGGCGCACCACCGGGGAGGCTTCCCGGCGCCGATGCGCGACCGCCATCTCCGCCGTCACGCCCGCACCCTCCATCGGCCGATAGGCGACGCCCGGCAGGCGGATGCAGCGCAGGCTCTGCGGCACCAGCGCGACGCCGAGCCCGACCGCGACCAGGCTCGCGATGGTCACGAAGTCCCGGCCCTGCGGCCCGAGCCGCGGGTGGAAGCCGGCGCCCTGGCAGGCGAGCACGGTGTGGCGGTGGAAGCTGACGCCGGCCGCGTGCTCGGGGGTGATGAAGGTCTCGCGGGCGAGTGCGGCCAGGCGCACCGCCTTGCGCGCGGCTTCGGGGTGGCTCTCCGGCAGGACGATGGCGACCGGCTCCTGCAGCACGGGGAAGCTGGTGACGCCGGGCGGCAGGGAGACCGGCGGGCGGATGAAACAGACATCCAGCCGGTCGGCGGCGATCGCCTCCAACTGCTGCTGCATCGCCATTGCGGTGACCTCGATCGCCACATCCGGATGCGCCTCCCGGAAGCGGCCGAGGATCGCGGTCAGCACGCCAGTATAGGCGGCGGAGGCGACATAGCCGATGGCGAGCCGCCCGACCTCGCCCTGGCCGGCGCGGCGGGCCGCCAGCAGCACGGCGTCGGTGCGCGCCAGGATGGCGCGCGCCTCGCCGGCCAGCAGTTCGCCGGCCATGGTCAGGCGCACGGCGCGGCGGCTGCGGTCAAAGAGGGCCGTGCCGATGATCGCTTCCAGCGCCCGCACCTGCTGGCTGAGCCCGGGCTGCGCGATGCCGAGGCGCTCCGCGGCGCGGCCGAAATTCAGCTCCTCCGCGACCGCCAGGAAGTAGCGGAGATGGCGCAGCTCCAGCCGGGCGGCGCGGGCGGTGACCAACCAGAACTCCTGCTTATCGTCGGGCCAGGATACTGGCTGAGGCGGGGGCGGCCGGAAACAGGCTTGCTCCCGTATCGCGTCCTGGCGCCTCGAGCCGAGCGGCGCCGAACCCGGCTGACCTTTTGCTCACCCCGTCACGGCAGGTTCAGCATGATCCTGTGCGCCGCTGCAGGCGTGCCCTGGGGCAGGCGCGGCCGCAACCGTGCGGCCAGCAGATGCACGCCCGGATGCCCCTGCGCCTGCGGCAGCTCGACGCTCGCCTCGGCGAGTGGCCCGTCTTCCGTGCAGAAATCCCGCAGCCAGGCGTTCAGCGCCTGCGCTGCGGCCGGCGCGCCGCGCCCACGGTGCAGCTCATGCGCCGCGCGCAGCGCGAGCGCCTGCAGGAAACGCCCGGTGCCCAGCACCCAGGGCAGCCGCGCGGCCAGCGCCGCATCGGCTGTCGCCGCGGCCGCGTGGTAGCGCGGCGGCCGGTGCAGGCTGGGCGCGGCCGGCAGGGCGGCACGGTCGGCGCCGCGCGGCACCAGGGCGACAAGGCCGAGGGCGGTCAGCGCCGCGTCCCGATCGCCGGGATCGCATTCGGTGGGCATGCCGTCGATCGAAGGCAGGCCGGCTTCCGTGCCGTCCTCCCAGCCCTCGATCCCGGTGGCCCAGCCCTCGCGCCGGAAGGCCGCGGCGATGCGCGCGGCGGGCACCCAGGCGCCGCCCGTCCAGCGCGGTGCGCCCTCGCCGGCGGAAGCCAGCACGCGCGGCCCCACCAGCGCCAGGAAGCGCGCCTCCCCGCTCTCCCGCAGGCCGCGCCAGGCGATATAGGCCGCCCCCTCATGCGCGCGGGCGAGGTCCCGCTTGCCGGGCAGCGCTGGCCAGCCGTCCAGATCGAGCAGCGCCGGCGACGCATGGGCGAGCACCGGCACGAAGCCGTCCTCCCCCGCCGCGGCCAGGCCCCGCAGCGCCTGGATATCCTCGCCGCCCCCATCGAATGCCATGTCGGCGAGCAGCAGGCCGAAGGGTTCCCCGCCGCCGAGGCCCTGCTCCCAAAGCAGCGCGGCGAGCTCGCTCTCCTTCGGGTCCGCGGCGGTGCGCTGGTCGCGGATGACCTCCCGCCTGGTCAGCGGCAGCAGCTTCACCACCACCGGCGCTGCCTCCTGCGCCGCGGCCAGGCGGTGCAGGGATCGCCAGGCCGCCTCCAGCGCGACGAAGCGCGGATGGTCCAGGATGGCGGATTGCAGGGCCGCGATGGCGCGCTCGACCTTCGCGAGCGCCGCGGGATCGCCGCCGGCGGCACCCGGGGAGGGGCGCGCCGCTTCGGTCGCGGCGATCACCAGGTCCAGCGGGTTCTCCTCGCCGGGGATGGGCTCGGGCATGCCTCTTCTCCGCATCTGCTCAGCGCCGGGTGGCGCGAAGGCGCAGGGCCTGCCCCCGCCGCGCTCCCGTTCCGATATCATAACACATCCGTCTTGCCGGCCAGCCCGGCCGGCGCCCGCCGTAATGCTTGCGATATGGCAACGCTTTCGCGCAGACTGTCCCGAACGCCTGGAGGATGCGGGATGGGGCAGCTCTGGAACAAGGTCACGGTCCCCGCCTGGAATGACGGGTACTGCGAATATGCGATGGACCAGATGCTGCTGCCGGGCGCGGTCGGCGATGGCACCTGCTTCGGCCTGGCGGCGCTCTGGCTGAAGAAATTCACCTACGGCAAGGACTACGCCTGCGACGGCAATTACGAGGTGCGCTCGGTCAGCGACATGCCGCTCGCCGTGCAGGTGCAGAAGACCTTCGACAGGGAGATTGTGGCGCATGACGAGCCCTGGCCGGCGATCACGGCCGCACTCGCGCATCTCGACTTCAAGATGGTGCACGGCTACGCGCAGCGCTCCGAGAGCGGCGTCGGCGCGTCCGGCCTCTACAACATCATCAACGCGGGCGGCGCGAAGGCGAAGGGCGGGCAGGGCGGCTACATCGTCGGCCTGCGCAGCAAGTATGGCGCGGCGCATGCCTTCGCCATCGTGAACGCCGATGACACCTGGCACATGTTCGATGCCAATTACGGGCGCTTCAAGGTTCCCGACGAGACCTTCTGGAACAGCCACGTCTTTCAGAACTTCCTCGTCGACTACATGAAATCCGGCAAGTCCGGCTACACCGCGACATACAATGGCGGCTGGCTCACCTGCCGGGTCTGGCCGCGGAGCTGGGGCTGACCAGGTCACCCATGGGCTCCTGAAGCTGGGCTTCGATGGCGGGTTTGTCGATCACCGACCACACCTCGGCGATTTTCCCGATGCGGAATGCGTAGAAGACGTTCTCGCTGAAGCGCACGGTCCTGCCATTCACGGGCAGCCCGAGGAAGGTGCCCCTGGGCGTGCAGTGGAACGCCAGGCGACTCGCGACATGCGGCGGTTCGCAGATCAGGAGCGTGATGTCGAAGCGGAGATCGGGGATCACCTCGACATCCCGCTCCAGCATCGCGCGATAGCCCGCGAGCCCGATCGGCCGGCCGTTGTGGCGCGCGTCATCGGCGACGAAGCGGCCGAGATTGGGCCAATCCCGCGCATTGAGGCAGGCGATGTAGTCCCGGTAGATGGCGGTGAGTGTCTGTTCAGCCATGGCGGCCTGGTCCCTTGCTCGGCTCCCGCGCCTCAGAAGCCGCAGAAGATGCCAGCCGCCGAGAGCGCGCGCCCGCGCAAATCAGCGCAGAAACCTCGATCCGAGCCGCCACGTTCCAGGTTGGATGTTCTGTCCTGACACCAGATCGGGCGCCGCCATCGCCATCGCCATCCCGGCCCGGGATGAGGCCGAGCGGTTGCCGCGCTGCCTCACCGCGCTCGCCGACCAGAAGGCAAGATCCTTCTCCTGGTCCGATGTGACGGTGGTCGTGGTGGCCAACAATTGTACCGACGGAACGTCGCAGGTGGCGCGAATGATGGCGGCGGGACTGCCGTACCGACTCCTTGTCGATGACGTCCAATTGCAAGAGGGGCACGCGAATGCGGGGGGAGCGCGCGCTGCGGCGATGGACGCCGCAGCTCTTGCAACTCGCAGCGGCGGCATTCTGCTGAGCACGGATGCCGACGGCGCGGCACGCCCGAACTGGCTGTGCGCCAACCTGGCGGCATTCCGTGCTGGTGCCGATGCGGTCGCCGGCGCGATCGATCTGGACCCTGTCGAATTTGTGGCGCTTCCGCCGGGCCTGCGCACGTGCTTGCGACGAGAGATCTCGTATGGGCGCCTCCTGGACCGGCTTGCAGCGCTCGTCGATCCGGAACCGCATGACCCCTGGCCTCGGCATCACTGGCACTCCGGTGCGTCGGTGGCGATCACAGCCCAGGCGTGGAAACGCATCGGAGGGCTGCCGCGCGTGGCGACGGGGGAAGACCGCGCATTGTGCGCAGCCGTGCAGCGCGCCGGGCTGACCCTTCGCCACGAGCCGGAGGCGCGGGTGACGGTCTCCTGCAGGCTCGACGGTCGCGCGCATGGTGGCATGGCGCAGACGATGAACGACCGATTGGCTGGTGCCGCCATCGCGGATCCGGCGCTGGAGCCCGCCAGACATGCCTTGCTTCGCCTGCAGGGCCGCCGGCGTTTTCGGGGCCTTCGGGAAGGCGTCATTGCCGCCGGCGACATCGCCGCCACGCTCAGGGTCAACGCATCGGCCGTGCGGCGGGCGCAATCGGCCCCGACTTTCCAGATCGGTTGGGATGCGTTGCAGGCTGCTTCCCCGCTTCTCCGCCGGCGGCCGCTCCCGATGGGCGACCTTCCCCAGGAAATCCACGCGGCGCGATCGATCATCGCCTCTCTGACCGGAGGCGGAAGAGATCGAGCCGATAGAGCGCGCGGCGCTCCTGGCGAAGGGGCGCGGCCGCTGGTCCCAACGCCGTCATGAGGGCTGCGATGGCGGCATCGCCGGACAGCGGATGATCGGTCGCGCCCGTCCAATGCACCGCGAGGATATCCGCAATCGGCGCGGCGCTGGCCGCCATGCGCGCCACCAGGCGCCCGATATCGTCGTGGTCCAGATAGTACAGAACCTCTGAAAGGACGAAGAGGTCGTAGGGTACATCCGTGTCGGGCCAATCACCGGGGACCCAGGCGGCCCGGATATCGACGCTCGGCATCTCTGCGCAGCGTCGCCGCGCCGAGTTCAGCGCGGTTTCGGCGCCGTCCACCGCGGTCAGCGCATCGCAACGGCCGGCGAGACACGCAGTCAGGACGCCGATCGAGCAACCGACCTCGAGGCCATGCCGATAGCGCGCCCGCGGGAGCGCGCGAAGAGTGTGGTCATACTTGCGGTGCTCGTAGTCGCTGGTCTCGAACCCCCAGGGATCGGGATTGCGCGCGTAGAGAGCCTCGAACCGGGCGGGGGCCACGCTCATGTCAGGTAGAGCTCCGTCGGCTGCAGTTGCAATGCCAGCGCTTCGGCCGACAGGCGGAAGCCGTCGGGAACGTCCTCGATCAATCCGGATGTTTGAGAGCGATGGGCGGCAATCGCGTCACGCTTCGCGGCAAGCCACGGGCCGGCGTCGAAACGCCAGCCGCGGGGAGCGTCCGCCAGGGTCGGTTCCTGGTCCAGTACGAAGCCCGGAAGAGGCGTCGCATACGCCCACCCCCAGACGATGTAGGAGAGCAGGAGGGTGCCCGGCCATCCTCCCACGACAACGCTCGCAATTTCGGCGGTCGCCTCGTGATCGCCGTGCGGGTCATGCCGCCATGGTGCGAGGACGACCCCCGGCGGGGCCGGAAGGATGCGCCGGATCGCATCACAGGCGGCCATCAGCCCCGGGCCTTGCCTGGGAACCGCACGATCGTCGATGCCCAGAAAGGTGAGATCGCGATCGGGGTCGAGGCCCAGAACGGCAACCGCTTCGCGAGCCTCCTCGGCCCGGGTCGCGACCAGGCGGGCGGGCGGATGACTGCGGGATCCTGGATGCGAGCCGCGACCGTCGCTGACGATGACCACATGCACGGCCCGGCCTTCAGCGGCGCAGGCGGCGATCAGCGCACCGCAACCGAGCGTCTCGTCGTCAGGATGCGGCGCCAGGACGAGCACGGGCGCAGCCCCTGCCAGGAGCGCGGCCGGGGTCGGCGCGATCGGCAGGTGCCGCCGGGCTTGGTCGAGCCAGGCACCGGCCTTCATGCCCACAGGTCCCCGGCTTCGGCCGCGGTGTCGAGAACATGCGACCCGGCTTCGGTGAGCGCCGCGTCCGGAGCCGGTTGCCGCAGATAGGTCGAGAGATCGCGCGCGATCCGCTCCAGCGGATGGCCGCGCATGAAGCCCGCGAGGCCGATCGAGCGCTGGGCCAGCTCCAGGACATCGAGCGCGGCGCGCTCGACCGCTGTGCGGGCGAGGTTGGTGTAGGCGACGGCGTCGGGCGCGCCGGATTCGGCGCGCCGCGCGGCGGCCTGGACCCAAAGCCGCGCTCCCTCGGCGGCGATGGCGGCCTGGCCGAGACGGGCCGCCTGATGCGGATTGCTGCCCCGGCCGGTTCGTCGATGATGGCTCCTCAGCGCCTCGAGAACGGCCTCGATCCCGCCGCACTGGACGGCCGCGAAGCGCCAGCCGCCGGCGGTGAAGTCCGGCTGGCGCGCATAGGCGCCAGGCGCTCCGATCCGGCGCTGGGGCGGTGCCGGCATGCCCGTGAAGTCCACCGCTCCGGATGCGGACGCGCGCATTCCCAGCGGCTGCCATCCAGAGAGATCGGCTCCCTCGCCGGGCCGCAGGGGCAGGAGCAGCAACACGGGGCCGGCGCCGCGCTCCTCCTCGGCCGTGATCAGGGCGCGGCGGACGAATCCGGCCCCCGAGCAAAGCACCTTCCTGCCCGACAGCACCTCGCCGTCGAGGCGTACGGGCGCCCGGGCATCGTCGGTGTTCCAGATCGCGAACAGGTGCCCGTCCCGGGCGTCCGCCGCGCCGAGCGCGATCTGGTCGCGAGTGCCATGCCGCAGGATAAGCCGAAGGGCATTGACGTGACCCTCGTACAACCGCCCCAGCGGCAAGCTCGCGCGGCCGATCAACCGAAGCGCCAGAGCCAGGCCGTCGGCCCCCTCCGGCGCGGTGCCGAGGCCGTGCAGCGGAGCAGCGAGAAGACCGATCCGGTGCAGCGCCGCGACCCCCGCGGCTGGATAGGCACCGTCCTGGTCGGTGGCGGCCGCCTCCCGGTCAATGGCAGGCAGCACTTCCCGCAACAACGCCGGCGAGAATCCGCATGGGCTGGACATGAGGTCAGGCATGATCAGGGGGAAACGACCGAGGCCGAAAATAGATGCCTCGGCGCCTCCCACCCGTTCGCCGGGCCGGCGGCCTCCGCCGTCACTTCGCGGAATAGGTGACGGCCTCGATCTTGTTGCCGTCGGGGTCACGGACGAAGGCGCCGTAGTAGTTCGGGTCGTATTCGGGCCTCAAGCCCGGCGCGCCGTCGCTGGTGCCGCCATGGGCGAGTGCTGCCGCATGGAACTGGTCGACCATCGCACGGCGTCCCGCCGCGAACGCCACATGGCTGCCATTGCCGACCGTGGCCGGCCGACCATCGACCGGTGTCTCGACGCTGAACAGGAACTGGCCGCTGCCATAGTCGAGCCCGGTGTCGGCATGCCGCATCGGCAGGATGCCGAGGATCGGCAGCACCGCGTCGTAGAAGCGCCGGGCGCGCCCGACGTCGTTGGTGCCGACCGAGACGTGGTGGATCATGCGCGCTCCTCCTGGATTGGCCGGGCTATTCGGCGTCAACCTGCAAGGCGCCGCGAAGTTGCGGTCGTGCCCTCCCGGCTCTTCCCGGTACGGCTTCGCCTAGTGCCGGGGGTCACAGCCAATCGCCGGCCGCGGCGATGACATGACCGCCGCGAGCGGCCTGGCGGCGGCGGTGCGGAATCCTGCGCCCGGCCTGCCGGAACCGGAGGGAGGCGCGCCCATGGACCCGCTGAGCGACCTGCTGCGCACGCTGCGGCTTTCGGGCGGCGTCTTCCTCGACGCCAGCTTCACCGCGCCCTGGTGCATCCTCGCGCAGATGAGCCCGGAGGATTGCGCGCCGATGCCGCCGCCTGCGCAGCTCATCGCCTACCACTACGTGGTCGCTGGACGCTTCTGGCTGCAGGTGGATGGCGAGCCGCCGGTCCGCCTCGAAGCCGGCGATATCGTGCTGCTGCCCCGCAATGACGCGCACCGGCTCGGCAGCACGCTCGATCTCCCGCCGGTCGATGCCGGCCGGCTGGTGCAGCCGCCGGGCGATGACGGCCTGGCCCGCATCAGCCATGGCGGCGGCGGCGAGCCCGTGCGCCTGCTCTGCGGCTTCCTCGGCAGCGCCATGCGCGACAGCCCCTTCCTCGCGAGCCTGCCGCGGGTCCTAACCTTCAGCCTGGGCGACGGCGCCTCGGGCGAATGGATCGCGAGCTCCTTCCGCTTCGCAGCACGGGAGCTGCGGGGCGGCTCCGTGACCATGCTGTCGCGGCTCTCCGAACTGCTGTTCCTCGAAGCGGCGCGCCGCTACCTCGGCAGCCTCGGTCCCGGGCAGAGCGGATGGCTCGCCGGCCTGCGCGATCCGGTCATCGGCCGCGCGCTCGCCCTGATGCATGGCACGCCCGCCGATCCCTGGACCGCGGCGGCGCTGGCGCGCGCGGCCGGGCTCTCCCGCTCGGCCTTCGCGGAGCGCTTCGCGAAGCTCATCGGGGAATCGCCGATGGGCTATCTCGGCCGCTGGCGGCTCAGCATGGCGGCCGACCGCCTGCGGCAGGGCCAGCCGATCACCCGCATCGCCCAGGAGACCGGCTATGGCTCCGTCGCCGCCTTCACCCGCGCCTTCAGCCGGGCGCATGGCGTCCCGCCGGCGGCCTGGCGCGGCGCGGGCGCGCGCGCCTCCGGCGCGACCCACTGAACCCACCGGCGTTCCGATCAATCCTTGCGGCGGCCCGGCCAAAGACGCGCTGCGCTCATGGTCCCTATACCCAGCACGCCATCCATCACATCGGAGGACCGCATCATGGCTGCAGCAACGGACAAGCTGGTGATCCTGGTCACCAACGGGATCGACCACGAGCTTTCCTCGGTCGCTTTCACCATCGCCAATGGCGGGCTGACCGCCGGGCTCAAGGTCTCGATCTTCCTCACCAGCGCGGCGATCGACCTGGTGCGCCGGCGCGGGCAGCGGATGACGCATGTCCCGCCGCTCGAGCCGCTTCTGGCGCTGATCGAAAGCTTCCAGAGCCGCGGCGGCGTGGTCTGGGCCTGCACCCCCTGCGTGCAGTCGCGCGGCTATGAGCAGGCGGACCTGCTCGACGGCATCATCATCACCGGCGCCAGCGTCATGCATGCCGAGATCAAGGAAGGTGCCGCGACGCTCTCCTTCTGAGCGGGATGCATCCTCCCGCCCCACCTCGCTGCGAGCGAGCTGCAATTCCTTGCATCGAGCCTGGCTCGCGATCGTATAGGCTGTCACGGTGAATACCGAGGCTGCTCGAACCCCGCCATCGCCGGCCCTGAAATCCGACCCCCGGCCGCCGCCGCGGGGCTGGCCGCCGGCGGCGTGGAGCCTCGCCACGACCCTCGCCAGTTGCTGGCCCATTCTCCTGCCCTACGCGCTGCTTGCCCTGCTCGCCGACACGGAGCAGGGGCGGGATGCGGTCGCGGCAACCGCCGCGGCATCGGCCTTCGGCGGCGCCGGCCTGCACGCCGCGCTGGCCCAGTCCTTCTCGGTCGTCTTCGCGATGCTGGCCGCGCACACGCTCCTGACATCGCCACGGCGTGGGGCGCGCCGGACGACCGCGACGATACGCAGCTTCGCGAAGCACGATCTGCTCGACACTGCACCCGGCATGGTGCGCTGGAAGGCCTACACCATTCGCGTGGTGCCGGGCCTGGTCGGCCTGATGGCGGGATTCGTGCCGCTGGCGCTGATCGAATGGCAAACGGCGGCGGCACCGAAGCTGTACGGCGAGCAGGCCTGGCTGGGCCTGGCGCAGCTCGTGCCCATCGCCTCCGTCTTCCTGTTCCATCGGTGGCTCATCGAGTACCGCTTCCTGAGCGGGCAATCCTTGCTGATCCTCTTCGCTTTGCTCTTACGCAAGCGAGTGGACTGGTCCTACGAGATCATCCTGTCGGTCCTGGCGCTGGCGTCCGTCGGTATCCTCCTCCTCGATCTTTCGCAGCCCATCCTGGTGATGTTCATCGCCTCGGTCCTTGGGCTCCTGGCGGCCGAGGCGCTGAGACGGGGCCAACCGCTGAAGGCCTATGTCCCGAGCCACGCCGCGATCTGGGCCTGCACGGCGATCGCCCTCTGCGGAGGCGTCCTGCTGGCGCTCGACCCCGGTTGGTGGGGCATGACCGCCGGCACCTATGTCGTGGCGGCAGTGTCGCTGAACGCCTGGCTCGGCTTCGCCATCCTCCTCTGGCGGTTGCTGGGCGCCACCCTGGCCGGCTTCGCCGCGATCCTCACCACGATCCTCGTGCTCACGGGGCCTTTCGGCGCGGCCACGGTCCGCTTCGTCCCGCCCGAACCGACGCCTGCGATCTCCGCCAGGGAGCACGCGCTCGAATGGCTGCGCGCGCGGACGGATGACATAGCGCGCACGCGGGGCCGCTACCCCGTGTTCATCGTGACCGCCGATGGCGGCGGCATCCGGTCCGCGTGGTGGACGGCGGGCATCCTCGCGCGCATCCAGGCCATGTCGCCGGAGTTCTACAGGCGAAGCTTCGCGCTCAGCGGCGTCTCAGGCGGCAGCCTTGGGGTGGCGGTCTTCGCCGCCCAGGCGGCGCAGGCCGCGGATGGGCTTCCCGATCGCGAGAGATGCGCCGCCGGCGTCTGGCCGGATTGCGCCGAAGACGTCCTGCGGCAGGATTTCCTCGGACCGGCCCTCGCCGCGATGCTGACGGTCGACCTGCCGCGCAGCGCCACCAGGACAAGGCTCCTGCCGGATCGCGCGGCATCGCATGAGGTCTCCTTCGAAGAGGCCTGGCGAAGCGCGGCGCATGCCGGCCATTTCGAGGAGCCGTTCGGCGCCCTCTGGCGCGGCGAGCGGCGGCGGTTTGCGGTGCCTCTGCTGCTGCTCAACACGACGGACGCGGACACCGGACGCCGCCTGGTCCTCGCGCCGGTGACGCTCGGCGACGACACGCCCGAACGGGGCGACCTGGCGCCACTGCTCGGCGAGCGCGAGGTCCGCCTGAGCACGGCGGTGCTGCTGAGCGCGCGCTTCCCGGGCATCAGCCCGGCGGGCCGTGTGCCGGTGGAGCGCGCGCCGGGGCATGAGTATCTGATCGCGGATGGCGGCTATGCCGACAACTCGGGTGGTGCCTCGGCCCAGGAGGCCCTGCGTGCGCTGCTGGGCGCCGCCACCGAACTCGGCATCCTGCAGCGGATACAACCTGTCGCCGTGGTGATCACGAATGATCCCGTTCCCCCCGAATCACCACCGCCAATCCCGCCCCCGGTCAGGTCGCGCGATATCGGCGTGATCGGCGCCCTGGCCGGCCCGGTCGCGACGCTCGACCGGTTGCGCCAGGCGAACACCCAGCGTGCACGCGAGGCGTTCCTGTCGGCGGTCCGGTCGGCGGATGGCTGCGTGCTGGACGGCTTCAAGCTCCGGCGGGACGAGACCACCACCTTCGTGCTCGGCTGGATGCTGGCCCCGCAGGCGCGCAACGCGATGGCAGCGCAGCTTGCGCAGATGGAGAGCGAGGAGCGTTCCGCCCTGCGCCTCGCCGCGGCGCTGGCCCAGCCGGCTGACAGGCCATTGCCGCCGTGCCCATCCGTCGACCCTTCGGCCTCGGGTAACCAGCGCGGCGCTGCGGCCATCGTTCAGTGATGCTGCGCGATCTGGATCAGGTTGCCGCAGGTGTCGTCGAACACCCGTAGATCATCAGGCGCGCGGCTGCCGGCCTTCGGCCAGCCTCTCGTAATTCGCGATGACACGCTCCGCGGCGCCGGCCAGATGCATGTCCAGGACGGCGAGCGCCGCGGTCGTGTCCCGGCGCTCGCAGGCTTCGAGCATCGCCCAGTGCTCCTGGTTGTTGGTCACGACGACGCCCCGCGCGGCGAGGGTCGCGTGCACGTAGCGGTGCGAGACCACATGGGCCAGCTCGATGAAGGCGAGGATGTGCCGGCGCGCGCAGGGCGCGTAGAGCGCCATGTGGAAGTCCAGGTTCCAGGCATGGAGCTCCTCGAGGGCGAGGCCGCGATCGGAGCCTTCCAGCACGGCCCTGGCCTTGCGCGTGTCGCGGCTCGTGAGGTCGGGCATCGCGAGGCGGAGCGCGAGCGGCTCCAGCGCCAGGCGTGCCTCGAAGGATTCGCGCAGCTCGAGGGTGCTCTCGGGGGCAACGACGAATCCCCGGTTCCGCTCGAAGCTGACGAGGCGGGACGCCTCCATCTCCCTCAGCGCCTCGCGCACCGGGATGGCGCTGATGCCGAGCGACCGCGCCACCGCATCGATGCGGATCGCCTCGCCCCCGCGCAGCAGGCCGATGATGATCGCGCGCCGCAGCACGGCGGTCGCGAAGGCCGGGGCGGGCTGGCCGCCACGGCCGATCCGCGCGGCGAGCGCGCCCAGCGGATCGCCCTCCGCCATCTCAACGGCGGGGGACCGGGCGGCGGATCGCGGGCGCGTGCTGGTCGGAGCGGAGCGGGTCATGGCCGACTAGATGTCCGATCCTGGCGGGCGCGCGGCAAGGGCGCGTCCTTGCCCGGCAAGTTTCATATATCTTGACTCATAATCATATATGATTTTGGGTGCCGGGCGGGAGGATCGCCATGCCCATCCCTCGCCCTCTGCTCCTGTCCTGTCTCGCCCTTGCCTTGGCCGCGGGCGCCCCGCGGACGTCCGGCGCGCAGACGCCGCCCGCGCCGCCCGCGGCCAATACCCTCGCGGTCGTGCAGGCGCGCGGCGTGCTGAACTGCGGCGTCAACACGGGCATCCCGGGCTTCGCCGCGCCGGACAGCGCCGGCGTCTATCGCGGCCTCGACGTCGATATCTGCCGCGCGCTCGCCGCCGCGATCTTCGGCGACGCCAGCAAGGTCAGCTACCGGCCGGTGACCGGGCAAACCCGGTTTCCCGCGCTCCAGAGCGGCGAGATCGACGTCCTCACGATGGAGGTGACCTGGACCTTCGGGCGCGATGCCGGGCTCGGCGTGAACTACACGGCGATCAACTACTATGACGGCCAAGGCTTCATGGTCCGCCGCTCCTCCGGCGCGCGGTCGGTGCGCGACCTCGACGGCGCCTCGATCTGCGTCTCACCCGGCAGCGCGACCGAGCTGAACCTCGCCGATTACTTCCGCCAGCATCGCATGCGCTTCACGCCCGTCGTCATCGAGCGCGGCGACGATGCCGCGCAGGCCTATGCCACGGGCCGCTGCGATGCGCTGACGAGCGATCGCGGCCTGCTCGGCGCCAGGCTGCGCGCCGGCATCCCGGACCCGGGCGAGCACGTCATCCTCCCCGACATCATCTCGAAGGAGCCCTATTCGCCCGTCGTCCGGCACGGCGACGACCGCTGGGGCGACATCGTCCGCTGGGCGATCTGGGCGATGGTGGAGGCGGAGGAGTATGGCGTGACCTCGGCCAATGCCGAAGCCATGCGGGCCTCCGACAATCCGACCGTCCAGCGCCTGCTCGGCGTCGCCGGCGATTTCGGGCCGATGCTCGGGCTGCGGCCGAGCTGGGCCTTCGACATCATCCGCCAGGTCGGTAACTACGCCGAGAGCTATGACCGGCACCTCACGCCGCTCGGGCTGGAGCGCGGGGCCAACCGGCTCTGGCGCGATGGGGGCCTGCTCTACGCCCCGCCGATGCGCTGAGGCGTGGCCGTGGCAGGGGGCGCCGCCGATTTCCGGTCGGACCTGATGGCCGGCATCCCCGCCGCCGCGCGGGCGGCGATGCTGCGCGCCGCGGGCGAAGCGCCGGAGATGGGCCTGCGCGACGACCCCCACCAGTCCCGGCTGGAGCGGATGGTGTCCGAGCTCGCGGGGTTCGAGGACGCGCTTTTCGTCCCGACCTGCACCCTCGCGAACCAGATCGCGCTCCGTCTCTGGTGCCGCCCGGGCGACATCGTCCTCACCGCCGCCGGCAGTCATGTTGCGGGGCCCGAAGCCGCGAGCACGGCCGGGCTCGCGGGCGTGGCCGTGCGGCAACTCGAAGCGGCCAGGGGCCACCTGCGGCCCGAGACGCTCCGCGCCGCCCTCGCGGGCCCGGCGCGCCCCGGCGATCAGCCCGCCCGCCTCGTCTGGCTCGAGAACACCCATATGCGCGCGGGCGGCACCATCGCGCCCGGTGATTGGGTCAGGGAGATCGGCGGCACCTGCAGGGAAGCAGGCCTGCGCCTGCACATCGACGGCTCGCGCCTCTGGAACGCGGAGGCGGCGACCGGGCTCACCCTCGCCGCACTCGCGGAGGCGGCGGACAGCCTCTCCCTCAGCCTCAACAAGGCGCTCGGCGCGCCCGCCGGGTCGCTCCTCCTGGGCTCACGGGACTTCATCCGGGAGGCCCTCGCCGTGCGGGCAACACTCGGGGCGAGCTGGCGGCCCGTCGGCTTCCTCGCGGCCGGCGCGATCGAGGCCGTGGCGGGCAGGGCTGGGCGGCTCGGCGACGACCACCGCCGCGCCCGGCTCCTGCATGCCGGATTCTCGCATGCCCTTGGGCCACTCGCGGGCGAGGCCCCCGACACGAACATCGTCCTGGTCGCGACGCCTCCGGGCACCGCCGCCATGGAGGTCGCGGAAGCGCTCGGGAAGGCGGGCGTGCTGGCACTGCCGCTCGATGCCGCGACGCTGCGCTTCGTCCTGCACGCCCGCATCGGCGACGCCGCCGTGGCGCGGGCCGTGGATGCCGTGCGCCGGGCGATCGCCTGATCATGGCGCGGCGGCGGGAAGCGCCGGCGCGGGTCAGCCCTCCGGCGGAGGCGCGAGGTTCCAGTCGCCGGTATGGCGGTAGATCGCGTCGCGCAGCGCCCTGACCTCCCGGTTCAGCGCGCCGAGCTGCGCGGGTGACTGCCCCGAGGCCGCCAGCAGGGATTCCCCGACGCAGCCGGCCCGGGACCGCAGCGCGCGGCCCGCTTCCGTCAGCGCCACCAGGACCTGCCGCTCATTCAGGGGATTGCGGGTGCGGCGCACCAGGCCAGCCGCCTCCAGCCGCTTCAGTAGCGGCGTCAGCGTGCTCGATTCCAGCGCCAGTCTCTCCGCGATGCCGCCGACCGTCTGCCCATCCTCCCGCCAGAGCACGTTGAGCACGAGGTACTGCGGATAGGTCAGCCCGAGCGCATCGAGCAGCGGCTTGTAGACGCGCTGGATGGCGATGCCCGCGGAATAGATCGCGTAGCAGAGGTGGTCGTCCAGGGGCACGGGGCCCGTCGCGTCCTCGGTCATGGCAAGCTCCTTCCCTTCCCCTATAGCACCACCATCGCGGCAAAAGGTATCGTGATAAAGATTATCACTGGACAGGCCACCGATCCTGCGGTAGCTAAACACTTATCGCGATAATCATTATCGCCGATGACACGAAGGAACGGCCCCATGAACGTCCTCTACCGCACCGAAGCCACCGCCACCGGCGGCCGCACCGGTCAGGCTTCCACCACCGACGGCGCCTTCAGCGTGGCGCTGGTCACGCCGAAGGAGCTCGGCGGCCCCGGCGGCGCGGGCAACAACCCCGAGCAGCTCTTTGCCTCCGGCTATGCCGCCTGCTTCCTCGGCGCGCTGAAGTTCGTCGCCGGCCAGCGCAAGGTGAAGATCGCCGATGACAGCACCGTCACCGCCGCGGTCGGCATCGGCAAGCGCGATGACGGCCAGGGCTTCGGCCTGGATGTCGCGTTGACCATCGCGCTGCCCGGCGTCGAGCCCGGCCTCGCGCGGGAGCTGGTCGATCAGGCGCACATCGTCTGCCCCTATTCCCACGCCACCCGCAACGGCCTCGACGTGCGCCTGTCGCTGGCCGCCTGAGCGGGTCTTTTCCGCCCCTGCCGCGCCGGCTTCCTCGCCGATGCCGCCAGCATCGGCTGCGTCAGCCGACACGGCCGGGGCGAAAAATCCCTCGCTCAGACCTGACCTTTCCACCCTCGCAGAACGGATCCCCGCCATGACCATCACCCGTCGTGATCTCTTCGCCACTGCCGCCGCGGCAGCGACCATCGCCGGCGCCGCCAGCGCCCAGGCGCAGCCGGCCGGCCAGCCCGTCCGCAACGTCGTGCTGGTGCACGGCGCCTTCGCCGACGGCTCCGGCTGGCGCGGCGTCTATGACCAGCTCACCGCCCGCGGCTACCGGGTCAGCATCGTCCAGAATCCGCTGACCTCGCTCGCCGACGACGTCGCGGCGACGCGCCGGGTGCTGGCCCGTCAGGACGGACCGGCCATCCTGGTCGGCCACTCCTATGGCGGCACCGTCATCACCGAAGCGGGCAATGACCCGAAGGTCGCGGGTCTCGTCTATGTCTCGGCGCTGGCGCCGGATGTGGGCGAGTCGACGGGCGACCAGTTCGCGGAGATCCCGGCCCCGCCGGACTTCATCATCGAGCCGCAGGCGGATGGCTTCGGCTTCGTGAACCTGGAGAAGTTCAAGCTCGGCTTCGCCGGCGACACCAGCGATGCCGATGCCGCCTTCCTCAGGGATTCGCAGGTGCCGATCGCGATGTCGATCTTCTCGACGAAGCTCACCCAGGCGGCGTGGCGGAGCAAGCCGAGCTGGGCCGTGGTCGCGACGCAAGACAATGCGATCGATCCCCGGCTGCTGCGCCGCACCGCGCAGCGCATCGGCGCGGTGACGGAGGAGGTGGCGGGCAGCCACGTCGTCTTCCTGACCCAGCCCCGGGCGGTGGCCGATGTGATCGACCGTGCCGCCAAGGGTGCGGGAGGCGCCGCGCGCTGATCGGCGCCAGGGCAGGTTCCAGGGCGTGGACTCATTGACGCCATGAGTCCGCGCCCTGACCCAGCAACCCGTCAGTCGTCCCAGAAGACCGGTACCCAACGAAAGGCGTCGCCCTCGACCGCCACCGAAGGTCCGCAGTTGGCTGCGATACTCTTTCACGAACCGCTTGGCGGCCGACCGAAGCGCGTCCGGGAACCCCGGCGGCATGGAGACGTGAGAGAAATCGGGCGCCACCGAGCCGCGCCGAGTGCCGGTTGATGCCTTGAGCGAAACTGGCCGCTCTCGCGGCTTCGCGGAAGCGCCCAGCGGGTGATGTTCCATCCGCCATTCGGTAGGGTCACCTGACCCCTGGGATAGCGACGTCAGCGATCGGCGGGATCACCGAGACCTGCTAGGTCTTGTCCATCCGGAACGGCGACACGCACGACGACCCACGCCTCGGGAAGGAGACCGCCATGGCGCTGCTGATCTACGGCCTGGATACGGAAGAAGTTGGCAGTGCGCAGAGCTGGCGCGACACGCTCGCTGAACTGCTCCCGGAGTTGGAAATCCGCATCTTCCCCGATCTCGGGAACACGTCCGAGATCACGTATCTGGCCTTCATGCGGCCTGACTTCGACGCGATCCCGCCGCTGCCGAACCTCAAGGCGATGTTCAGCCGTTCGGCCGGTGTCGAGGCATTCATCAACCATCCGAAATTGCCAAAGGCGCCGCTCGGCAAAATCGAGCCGGCGGACGGCGATCCGATGATGACGGAATACGTCATCATGCACGTGCTGCGCCTGCACCGCGAGATGCCGCTCTATCAGCAGGCCCAGGCCAGGGGCGAGTGGCTACGCCGGCCCATTGTTCGGCCGGGCGAGCGTCGTATCGGCTTTCTCGGCTTCGGGCTGATGGCGAAGGCGCCGGCGTTGGTGCTGCAATCGCTCGGCTTCCCCGTATCAGCCTGGGTGCGCAACCCGAAGCCGGATGCGGAGATCCCGATCTTTCATGGCCCAGACCAGTTCGATCCATTCATGCGCCAGGCCGATATCGCGGTCTGCCTCTTGCCGTTGACCCGCGAGACCGAGGGCATCCTGTGCGCCCGCACATTCGCGCTGATGCCGAGGGGCGCGATGGTCATCAATATCGGACGCGGTCGGCATGTCGTGAATGCTGACCTGCTGGCCGCGCTCGACTCTGGTCAGCTCTCCTACGCCGCGCTCGATGCGCTGCATCCTGAACCCTTGCCGTCGGACAATCCGCTATGGCGGCATCCGAAAGTGACCGTCATGCCGCATGTCGCGCGGCGACCGACCGTACGGCAGCTTGGCACCGAGATCGCGGCGAACATCAGGAGCATCGAGGGCGGCGGCGGTCTCCTGCAGGAAATCGACAAGGCGATGGGGTATTGACGGGGATGGTGGGTCAATGGCGGCTCTGGCGCTGCCATCGGGGTTCGCGGCCTGGCGAGGCGCCACGCGCCTGAGCGCGTGAAGCATCGCCCGCCCGCGCCAGATCGGACGCCGGCTGCGGCGGGCGGAGCTCTCCGGCTCCGCTCTACCGCAGGAGGGGGGCGAGCGCTCTGCCGATTGATCGGGCAGGCGGCGGCTTCACCGGCCCTTCCAGGATCGCGGATACCAGTGTCGTCTTGGGGCGGGCGACCCGTTCCGTGACTTTCCCGTCCGGCCAGGCGAGGACGTAGTAGCCGTCATTGAAGCCCGCCATGTGCTCAAACCCTGTCCCGCCATAGACCCGTGTGCCCGTCAGCTTCGCCGCCCAGGTGAGGATCTTCGTCGACTGCCCGGCTCCGCAGTTCATGAAGAACAGATAACCTTCATCCGCGAAGAGGCCTTTGAGGGATGCCAGCGCGCGCCACGGCTCCGTGCCGCCCTTGTCGATATCCGTCTCCGTCAGTTCGTCCGAACCGAGCTGGACCCAGCCGACGTCATTCGCGACGCCGCCATGGTCGAGGATATTGAGCTCCTTGATCGAACCGCCGGCTCCGACGTCGACCACGACTTTCTCCACCATCTCCTTCACGCCACCGACCGCCATGGCGAGTGGGTAATAGATCTTCGCCTCCCAGTTCCAGGTCTGGCTGCCACAGGCGGTGAAGGTCTGCAAAAGCGTCATTTTGTCGCTCCTGTTCCTCGCCTGCCGCCCCGATGGCGGCGGCGCAGGCAGGAGCGTATACGAACACGCCATGTCATTTTCTTCACGGAATGTAATGGTAGCATCACAATCAGGGCGGTCTTGCTGAGCCAAGCGCCGCCATATCCCTCCGCGCGGCAGGGGCTTCCGGCCGATCCATGCCAAACCGCAAGATCGGTCGAGCGGGTCGTGGCCATCAGCGGCTAGCTGGTGCCGCCACGGAGGAAGGGCGATGAAGGCGGCGCTGCAGAACCACCATGCCCGGATGCGGCGGGTGCTGGACCATATCGACCGGCATCTCGACAGCGATCTGGACCTGGAAACGCTGAGCCGTGTCGCGGCTTTGTCGAAGTTTCATTTCCACCGGCAGTTCACGGCGACCTTCGGGCTGTCCGTGCATCGCTATGTCCAGTTGGCCCGTATGAAGCGCGCTTCGCACCGGCTGGCGTTCAGGGACGCCCAAAGCGTCACGGAGATAGCGATGGATGCCGGCTACGACGCACCGGATGCCTTCGCGCGCGCCTTTCGGCAGAGGTTCGGGCAATCGCCTTCGGCGTTCCGGACGTCTCCCGACTGGGAACCGTGGCTTGCGGCCTTCGGGCCTCTCGACAACGCCAGGAGCAAGCTCGTGCAGAAGAGTTTTACCGCTGACGATGTGACGATTCGCGATGTGCCTCCGACGCGGGTGGCGATCATGGAGCATCGGGGCGACCCGGCGACGCTTGGCGCCACCATCCAGCGGTTCATCGCCTGGCGCAAAGCGGCCGGCCTGCACCCCAGGACAAGCCCGACCTTCAATGTCTGGCGGTCCGAGCGGCGTCCTGCCTCGCCTGCTGATTACAGCATAGACCTCTGTGTCGGGACCGACCGGCCGATCGATGCGAAGGGCGAGCCGATCAAGACCGGCGAGATCCCCGGCGGACGCTGCGCGGTGCTGCGCGTCATCGGCAATACCGACAATCTGGAGCCCGCCGCGCTCTACCTCTATCGCGACTGGCTTCCGGCCAGCGGTGAGGAAGCGCGAGACTTCCCGATCTATTGCCAGCGGCTGAGCTTCTTCCCGGAGGTGCCGGAGCATGAGGCTGTCGCGGACCTGTTCCTGCCGCTGACATAGCGCCCTCACGCCGGTTTCGCGGCCGGCCTTCGCCGCGCGAGCGCCCATGCCAGCAGAAAAGGCACCGCGCCGATGCCGAGGGCGGCCATCCAGGCGGTCAGGCTCGGACCCATCAACGCGCCGATGTACATGGCAAGCATGCTTCGGCACCAGGCTGCAGCACGCGGCGTGGCGGACCAAGCCGAGCTGGGCGGTCATCGCCGCGCAGGACAAGGCCTTCGCGCCGGGGATGCTGCAGAAGATGGCGACCCGCATCGGCGCCGCGATCACTGAGGTTCCCGGCAGCTACGCGGTCTTCATGACCCAGCCGCGGGCGGTGGCCGAGGTGATCGATCGCGCCGCCAGGACGGCGGGGGGCGCCGCGCGCTGATCGGCGCCAGGTCCGGCGGGCGGCACTCCCGGCCGCCGGACCTGGATCTAGCCCGGATATCTCACCAGGGCGTCCGATGATCGCGCCGGGATCGGTGGTGCCTGGTGTTTCGCGGCGCGGAGCCAAGACAGGGTGTCTTGGCGAGCACCGCGGAATGCCAGGCGCCGCCGAGACCAAGCGAGCACGGGTGTCGCTGGTGAGATTTCCGGGCTAGCCGCCTCTGGCCTGGCGCCCGCGAGGGGGCGACCGCTTGGGCGGGATGCTGCGCCCATGTTCGTTCCACCACGCCGTCAGCGCTGCCATCGTGGGCCCGAGCCCGCGGGCCTTCGGCGTGATCGCGTACTCGACCCGGGGCGGCACTTCCGCGAAGACGGTGCGCGACACCAACCCATCCGCCTCGAGCTCGCGGAGCTGCGCCGTCAGCATGTGCTGGGTGATCCCGGGGATCGCCTTCCGCAGCTCCCCGAAGCGGTGCAGCCGCTGATTGAGCAGCCAGAGGATCTCCAGCTTCCATTTGCCCGAGAGCAGCGCGAAGGCACGGCGCATCTCCTCGTGCATGTTGATCTCGCCGCCACTCATGGTCTGGTCTTCCATACTAACCGCAAGTTTTTCATCCTACTTGCGACTGCCGATATTAGACGACATTTTCGGTGCGCGCCGCCGGTGCACAGAAGAATGCGCACCCGCAGGCCGGACGACAGAATAGACGGCGCGGGATGTCGCTGCCGGAACAGAACTCAGGAAGACCACATGGCCGCGAATTATGCGTACTGGATCAGCACGGCATTATTGTCGCTGCTCTATCTGGTGTCCGCTGTGCTGTACGTGACGCGCGGGGGCTGGGTTCGCCAGGCCCTCGCGGACCTCGGCTACCCCGCCTACCTCGTGCCCGTCATCGCCGCCGTGAAGGTGCTGGGCGTGGCCGCGATCCTGTCGCGCGTCAGCGTGCCGCTCAGCGACCTCGCCTATGCCGGCATCTTCTATCACCTGCTGCTCTCGGCGCTCGCGCATCTCGGTGTGCGCAAGCCCGGCGGCGCCCTGCCGGCGGCACTCGGCCTCGCGCTGCTGGCCGCTTCCTTCGCCACGCAGAACGCCGCGCGCGACGTGCCTTCGCCCTACGCCCAGGTGGCGGCGCTCTGACGCGGCGACAGCCGCCGACACACCCTTACCCAATGGAGATGAAGATGGACCGACTCACGGGAAAGGTCGCCCTTGTCACGGGCGCCGGCCGCGGCATCGGCCGCGCCACCGCGAAGCTGTTCGCGGCGGAAGGTGCCAAGGTGGCGGTGCTTTCACGCACGCCCGCGAATGTCGATCGCGTGGTGGCCGACATCGAAGCCGCCGGCGGCACCGCGCTCGGCGTCGTCTGCGACATCGCCGATGCCGATCAGATCACGGCGGCGGTGGACAGGGTGGCGGCCGCCTTCGGGGGGATCGACATCCTCGTGAACAACGCCTTCGATCCGTCCGCCGTCCTGTCCTCGGTCATCGATCTCCCGGTCGCGCAGTTGCAGCGCAATTTCGCGATGGGGCCGATCGCTTACCTACGGATGATGCAGGCCTGCCATCCCCATCTCAAGGCCAGCGGAGCCGGGCGCATCATCAACTTCGCCTCGATGGCCGGTGTCCTCGGCATGGTGGGCTATGCCCCCTATGACATGGCGAAGGAGGCGGTCCGCGCCCTCACGCGCGTCGCCGCGCGCGAATGGGGCGCTGACGGGATCACCGTGAACAACCTCCTGCCGATCGCGGACACCTGGGGCGCGGGCGACGCTCCGCCGCCGCCCAACGCGCTCGCGCGCTTCGGATCGCCGGAGGAGGACATCGCGCCGGTCGTCCTGTTCCTCGCGAGCAAGGATGCGCAGTACCTCACGGGCTACAGCCTCACGCCCGATGGCGGCGCGATCATCGACAGCGCGCGCTGAGCCGCGACCGGGCGGCGCGTGCGGATCGCGACCGCGGCCGTAGCGACGCAGATCAGCCTCGGCGGAGGCGAAGGGCGTCGCGGAGACCTCCTGGGAACTCGCCGCCAGCGCTGATGTCCCGGCAAGCTCTACGGCAGGAGATCGCGGAGCGCTTCGCCGATCGATCGGCCCACCTTGGGGGCCTTCGCCGGGTCGCCTTCCAGGATCGCGGATGCCAATGTCGTCCTGGGACGGGCTACCCGTTCCGTGATTTTCCCGTCCGGCCAGGCGAGGACGTAGTAGCCGTCATTGAAGCCCGCCGCGTGCTCGTACCCTGTTCCTCCGTAGACCCGCATGATTCGTTAATTGCGTTTATTGCATTTAATGCGTATATAGATCGGCAACCCCGGACTATGGAGGGCCAGATGCTTGCTCTGCTCGACCAGGCCGAGCCCATCGTCGCGACCGAGGCGGAAGCGGCCATCGCGAAGGCCGGCGCCGCCAGCCTTGCCCCTATCGCGAAGGCTGGTCAGGGCGCGCAGCTGGTGCTGCGGGAGGCGCCCGAGGTCGCGGTTCCACTGACCGCGCGCGCGGTCGAGATCGTGTTGAGCGTTCTCGAGGCGATGGCGACGCGCCGCCCATTCTCGATCATCCCGCACACGGCGGAGCTGACGACCCAGCAGGCCGCGGACTATCTCAACGTGTCGCGCCCATTCCTGGTGAACCTCGTCGACAAGGGCGAGATTCCGCATCGCATGGTCGGGCGCCATCGGCGCATCCGCTTCGCGGATCTCCTCGAGTTCGAGCGCACCTCGACGGAGAAGCGAAAGCAGGCGCTGGCCGATATGGCGGCCGAAGCGCGCCGGCTGGAGCTCGAATAGGCGGTGATCTCGACGTTCACGGCATTCTTCGACGCGAACGTCTTCTATGGCGCCCGGCTTCGCAGCCTCATCCTGCATCTCGCGCAGACCAAGATGTTCCGCGCGCGATGGAGTGACGCCGTCCATGACGAGTGGATCGGCAGCCTCGTGAGGAACAGGCCGGATCTGACGCCGGCATCGCTGGAGAGGACCAGGCGCCAGATGGATGCCGCGGTTCTCGATGCGCTGGTGACCGGATACGAGGCGCTCATCCCCGGGCTGAGCCTGCCCGACCCTGATGATCGCCATGTTCTGGCAGCGGCGATTCTGGGGCGGGCAAGCTGCATCGTGACCTTCAATCTCCAGGACTTCCCGATTGCGAGCCTGGCGCCTTTCGGGCTGCACGCCGTTCACCCCGACGAATTCCTCCTCGATGTCGAGAGCATCGATCCGGCCGCCTTCGCGGATGCGGTGGCGGCCGATCTGGAGCACTACCGATCGCCTCCGCTGGATCTGCCGGAATATGTGGTGGCGCTCCGCAAGGCGGGCGTGCCGCAGGCCGCAGCTCACATCCAGGCGCTTCGCTTGCTGTTCAGTGCAGGGAAGGGCGCGGCCGGCGACAAGCCGTGAGATCCGGCAAGCGGGAATGCCATCACCCCGGCGAGGGCCGTGCTGCCGAGCCGGGGCATCGGGCCGCTCTACGCCCTCCGCCGCCGAAGCCGCGCCGCTGATCGGCGCTTGCGGAGCGGCATCGTCCGGGCTGTCCGCCGCGCCCCCGGATGCCATCAGAGGTCCTTGATCATCCCGGCTTCGAGAAGCCACGACCTGACCTTCAGCCAGGGCTCGCCTTGGCCCGCGAACCGGAAGCCCGGGTCGCGCTGCAGCAGCTCCTCCCAGAACATCTGCGCATCCATGGCCGTCGCGCGGATCACGCCGTTCGCACCCAGATAGTCCCGGAACCGCTCGACGATGACAGCCTTGGCCTCGGCCTGCGTGAGCATCGGATCCTATCCTCCATAACCCCGGCGGGGGTGGATCATACCTGGCCTGCACCGCCCGCCAACGCGCGCGCGGCCGCGGCGCCGCCGGCGAGGATCTCATCGGACAGCGCCGGGTCCGGCGCCAGCCGGGCGAGCTGCAGCGTCCCCATCAGGCTCGCGAAGATGCCGATCGCCCGTCGCCGCCGCTCCGCCGGATCGCCGGCGGGCAGGCATTCCGCGATCAGTGCCACGCGATCCTCCACGGGATCGGCGAGGGTCGATCGCGTCGCCTCCGGATGCCGCGCGACTTCGGCGGCCAGGGACGCGGCGGCGCAGCCGCGCTCCGGCTCGTCGCGGTGCCGCGGCCGCAGATAGTAGCGGATGATCCCCTCCAGCCCGTCCTGCGCGGCGGCCTCGCCCAGCCGGTCCTGGCCGCGCTGCATGGCATCGCCCAGCGCCGCGCGCACCAGATCCTCCTTCGACGCGAAATGCGCGTAGAAGCCGCCATGCGTCAGGCCGGCTTCCGCCATCAGGCTGGCGATGCCCACCGCCTCCACGCCGTCCCTGCGTAAGCGGCGGGACGCGATCTCGATGATGCGGGCGCGCGTCGCATCGCGATGCCCCTTTTCGTAGCGCATGGAACCCACTCCCACCTTGCTCGCCGGCCCAGCGGGACAACGCCGGGCAGGCATGCGCGAAAGACTTATCTGATGGTCCTCATATAATATGATACTCATCATGTAAAGCGGGCATGGGCCCGCGGCAAGGCCTTCGGGGGATCCCCATGCCCAGCTTCAGCGCATCACCATGAGCGACACGGCGGTCCTTACGCGGGAGCGGGTGCTGTTCCTCGCGACCGGCCTGGCGGGGTCCTTCCTCGTCACCCTCTCGGCCCAATTCGTCTCTGCCAATATCGCGGATGTGCAGGGCGGCACCGGCCTCTCGGCCGACGAGGCCTCCTGGATCACGACCGTCTATACGATGGCGAGCTTCGCCGGGATCATCGCCTCCGGCACGCTGATCCGGGCGCTCGGCCCCAGCCGTTATGCCGCGGCGAATGCGCTGGTCTTCGGCGCCATGGCGCTCGCCTGCGCCGGCGGCGGCCCGCTCTGGCTGCTGCTCACCTTCCGCGCGCTGCAAGGCCTCGCCGCCGGGTCCTTCGGGCCGCTCGCCTTCGTCGCGGTCTTCATGGTCATGGGCGGGCCGCGCCTCGCCTTCGGCCTCGTGCTGCTGTCCTTCGTGCTGCTGTTCCCGACGACGCTCGGCCCGATCGTCTCCGGCTTCGTCCAGGATGCCTTCGGCTGGCGCAGCCTGTTCCTGATCCAGGCGGGGATCGGCGGCGTGCTGGCGCTGGCGGCATTCGCCTGGCTGCCGCGCCCGCCGGTCAATCGCGCGGCGCTCAAGACCGACTGGGCGGCACTGACCCTGCTCTCGATCGGCCTCGCGGCGCTGATGCTGGTGCTGAGCCAGGGCACCCGCCGATTCTGGTTCGAGAATGAGGTCGTCACCTGGGCCGCGGCGGCCGCACTCGGCGCCACGGCAGGCTTCGTCTTCCTCGCGCGCTTCTCGCCCCTGCCGGTCATCGCGCCCGCGCTGCTGCTCAACCGCCGCTTCGGCGTGCCGATCACGCTGAACCTCGTCTTTCGCGCCGGCTTCGCGCTGAGCACCTGGCTCATTCCGCAATTCCTCGCGCTGACCCAGGGCTACCGTCCGCTGCAGATCGCGGAGCTGCTGCTCTGGGCCGCGGTGCCGCAGGCGCTCGCTTTGCCGCTGGTCTGGTGGCTGCTGCACCGGCTCGACAGCCGCATCGTCATGGGCAGCGGCTTGCTGCTCTGCGGCCTCGGCGCGGCGCTGGTGATGGATGGCACCAGCCTCGTGGCCGGCGAGCAGTTCCGCTGGGCGCTGATGCTGTTCGGCACCGGGCAGTTGCTGTTCCTCGCCCCCGATCTCCTGGTCGGCGCCGGCGCGCTCAAGCCGGCCGACCTGCCGACCGCCTCGATCGCCTTCAACGTGACGACGACGGGCGGCACCACGCTCGGCGTCGCGCTCGTCTCCCACTTCGCGACCGAGCGCGAGAAATTCCATTCGAGCTTCCTCACCGAAGCGGTGTCGCTCTACGCCACCGCACCGGCGGAGCGGATCGCCGCCATGGCGAATGCCCTCGGCAGCCGCCTGGTCGATGACGCCGGCGCGGCCAGGCAGGCGGTCGCGCTGCTGGCCGCCGCGGTGCGCCGCGAAGCCTGGGTGCTGTCCTTCAACGACGCCTTCCTCGTCCTCGGGGCCGTGCTGATCCTCGGCGCGCTCGGGGTCATCGCCATCGGCGCCAGCAAGCCGCTGCCGCGGCGCACGTCAGTCACAGGAGACCTTCCATGAAGCTCTACACCGCGGCGCTCGGCGGCATGCTCGTCGCCGGCAGCGTCTTCGCTGCCGCCTCGACGGCGCTGAACCCGGGCGGCATCCTGCCCTTCGGCCAGGCCACGACGACCGACAACGCCTTCGTCCGCGGGGAGGTGACGCCGATCAGCCCCAAGGTCGCCGGCTACATCGCGGAGCTCGGCGTGCGCGACAACCAGGCGGTGCAGGCCGGCGACATCCTGTTCCGCATCGATGACGCGGATTACCGCGCCCGCGTCGCGCAGGCCGCCGCCGCGCTGGAGGGGCGCCGCGCCGCGATCGACAACCTCGCGACCCGGCTCGAGCTGCAGCGCGCCGCGATCGAGCAGGCGGCGGCGGTGCTGCAGGGCGCCGAGGCCGAGGCTTATCGCGCGCAGCGCGACTTCACCCGCCAGCGCCAGCTCACGCGGGATGGCTGGGCCTCGCAATCCCGCGGCGACCAGGCGGAATCCGAAAGCCTACGCGCCGAGGCCCGCGTCGCCGAAGCGCGCGCCAACCTGACCGGCGCGCGCCGGCAGCTCGCTGTCCTCGACAGCCAGCGCCCGCAGCTCGAGGCCGATCGGGATGCCGCCGCGGCCGCGCTGCGCCTGGCGGAGATCGACCTCGAGAGCACGGTGGTGCGGGCGCCCGTCGATGGCTGGGTGGGGGAGCGGCAGGTGCGGCTCGGCCAATATGTGCGGCCCGGCACGCAGTTGATCGCCGTGGTGGCGCGCGAGATCTGGATCGTCGCGAACTTCAAGGAGACGCAGCTTCCCGGCATCACCCCCGGTGCTGCCGCCACCATCACCGTCGATGGCGTGCCCGGCATCCGCTTCACCGGCACCGTCGACAGCGTCTCCCCCGCGAGCGGCGCCCAATTCGCGCTGCTGCCGCCCGACAACGCGACCGGCAATTTCACCCGCATCGCGCAGCGCGTGCCGGTCAGGATCAACCTGCGGGGCAGCGAGGCCGAGCTGGCGCGGTTGCGGCCGGGCCTGTCGGCCATCGTCAGCGTCACCGGTGCCGCCGCGCCCGATGCGCCCAGCGCGCGCCAGGTGACGCCGCGCACCTGACCCCGGCCGCTGGGACGGGCAGGATCATCACCGCAGGAGAGGGGAGGGCCGCCATGGCGAGCCAGCAGCGATTGTTCCTGGAGGATCTGGCGGAGGGCATGCGCTTCGCCGCCGGGCCGGTGCCGATCGAGGCGGAGGAGATCAAGGCTTTCGCCGCCCGCTACGACCCGCAGCCCTTCCACCTGGATGAGGAGGCGGCGCGCGGCAGCCTATTCGGTGGCCTCGCCGCCAGCGGCTGGCACACCGCGGCGCTGACGATGCGGCTGCTGACGGAGGCGCTGCCCTTCGCGCAGGGCGTGATCGGCACGGGTGGGGAGATCAATTGGCCGCGGCCGACCCGCCCGGGCGACAGGCTGCGGGTGGAATGCGAGGTGCTGGCGGTCCAGCCCTCCCGCTCCCGCCCCGCCGACGGCTGGGTGACGCTGCGCACGACCACGCTGAACCAGGCGGATGAGGCCGTGCAGGTGCTGACGGCGCGGCTGCTGGTGCCGCGGCGGGCGGCGGCTGGGACGGTCCAGGGGCCGGGCGCCTGACGGCTCTGAGCCCGGTGGAGGGAGGAGAAGGCTTCGGCATCGCGGTAGGCACCTTCTCGGCCTTCTTCGGCGGCGCTGCAAATGAACCACTATGTCCGCTGCGGCGCATGGTCTGCACCGCGTCCGCCGCTGTGGTTCTCAAGGATCTGTGGTGGGCCATTAAACAGGCGTGCGCCTTGCGGGAGAGGCGGTGACGGGAAAGAAGCCGTAGCGACCTTGCGTGTGCTGCTTAGAGAAGAAATGCATCACAATGCGCGGCCGCAGCGCGGGCTCTGGATCCTCGTTCTCGAGCACTATGAGTTGCGAAGCTGCCAAGCGTGTTGCCAGATCGCTATAGAAGGCTTGTTTCACCGCTACCTTCTGATCTGATGCGAGTTCGTCGTCGTGATCGGCTTCGCGAAAGGTGACGAGTGGGGAGTCGAGCACAGCGAAGCCGACCGAAGAACGGCCGAGCGTCGCGATGGCGAGTTGCAGGCCGAGCGTGAAGGCAGCATGGGTGAGGGCGCGCAGCCCTTTGCCTTGGTCGCCGCGCCGCCGACTACCTAGCACCATGTCCTGATCACGCTCGTCGAAATACACCGGCTTCTCATGGGGGAAACGCCACGCGGTCAGCAATGTCTCGACGCTGTCACTGAAGGCCTTCACGCTTGCAGCAGGAAGTCCGGGCCGCTCGTCGGTCGCGCGCCCAGCGGTGCCCAGTGCGGCCTCGGCTTCGGCGCGCCGGCCACGCAGAGCCTCAGTGCGATCGACCAGTGATCGCGCTTCCCGCACCTGGGCACGTGTCTCAAGTAGCTCGGTATGCTCGGCACGCGCCACTGAAAGCGCTGGCGCTAGCGTCTCGCGCAGAAGAGCGTCGGCTGCGTCGAAGGAGGTACGGGCGATCACGGCGTTCGCCTGAAGTGCCGCCAACTCGCCAGTGAGGTCGGCAACTGTCTCAGCAAGCTCGAGCCGTAGTTGACGAATCTTGGCGATCTCAGCCTTGCAAGCGGTCCGCAGCTTTTCGATGTCGCCGTCATGGGGAATGCCCTCGTGGGTGTGACCACCTGCTGGCGCGCCGCACAGGGGACAAGGGCCCGCAGCCAAGGCAACGAAGAACTGGCCAGCCTCCGCGACCGCCTCTAGCCGCTCCAGATCGGAGCCATAGCTCTGGTCGAGTAGGGCGAAGCGTTCGTTTAACCCTTCGATCTCGGCCCGGCGCAGATCAATCCTCTCTCGTGCAGTCCAGGCCTCGCGACGCGCTGCTGCTTGTACCTCGAACGCCGACCGCTCGACGGAGAGCGCTTGCTCGCTAGTGGCTATCGCTGCCTCAAGGCGCGCTTCTTGGTCGGCCAGGTCGGAAGGGTCGGCGATGAGCGCCTTGAGGTCATCCTCATAATCGACGATCAACTGGTCGAGCAGCGCGATCTGTGCCTCAATTTCGGCCTTGGCGATGGTGCGCTTCTTCACGGCGATGAGCGATCCGTCGTCAACGCCGGTCAGCAGCAGCTTAAACAGACTTGCTTGCACGGTGCGCTGCGTGGCCTCCCCCGTAAATACGGGGGAGCTCTTCTTGATGATACTCTCTTCGTCGACGAGGATGAGGGGAGCAAGATTGCGGAAGCTGAGATTCTGCAGCTCGTTGTTCGCATTCTTCCGTAAGCGCTTTTGATCGAGGTCGATCAGGCGAAGCAGAAAGGTGCTGATATTGTCCGCGTCGGTCGCCGAGTGGCGCGCACTGAGTTTGGTCGGCTCGGCACCGGGATTGGCACTATCAGCGAGGAGGAAATCCCCGCCCTGCAGCGCGCGGGTTAGTGTGAAACAGCGGCCATCCAGCGCTTTGATCGCCAGATGCGCCTGATCGTAACCGAGGCTTTCAGGAATCTGCCGCGGTGACGTCGCACTGCCGAGCATGAAGTCGATCGTCTCAACGATGTAGGACTTGCCGGTGTCCGAAGGTCCGGAAATGACGTTGAGCCCAGGAGCGAATTTGATCTCCGCGTCGACCTTGCCAGGACCAGTGACACGGAGCCCGCGAAGTTGGAACCCGCTCATAGCTGCCGCTCCGATGGCCGCTGGATGACCTGAAACTCGCGCGTCCAACGATCAAAACGGGAGTCGAAGTAGCTCCTGAGCTCGTCGTCGTTGAGAAGGCCGAAGACCTCTACGGCCCATTGCGCGCGCTCGCGCAACAGACACGCGTAGCGACTTTGCAGGCAGTCCAAGAAGGGGCCGGCTTCATCGGAAGCGCTGTAGCGTATGCCAGTCGGATGGGGGCGACGCTCCACCAGCCGGCGGCTGATAAGCAGCAACAGTCCCCTTTCGATGATTCCTCGCCGAACGAGCAACTCTCCATTTCGTAGCGGTGTGCTGGGATGCAGACTCTCCGGACCATCCGCATCCTGGGAGTGTACGACCAGGTAATCGAAATAGAGCAGCCTTTGGAGATCGTAGGTCGAGGGATAAGCCTCGACCAAAATCGAGAGGGCACGCACGCCGGTTTCGAGTGCGCTGTTGAAAGGGGCTCCCACGCGTTCCGATTCAGCCACGATCTGGAACCCAGGTCAGGCGATCGTCGTTGGCGAGCTGATGGCAGATGCCGTGGCGGTCTGCGATCTCAACGCGCCCTAGAAGCGCCGAGCTGGTTAGGGCGAGCGATGTTGCTTGTTGCGTGGTCGCATTGACGCGCGTGAGGCCACAGGCATGATCGGCCTCAGCGACATCAACTACGCCGTCATAGATCTGGTTCTGGAGGTTTTCGAAGGCGCCGTCGGGGAGCGTGTCGCGCGAGAAACTGTGGAGCGCTTCGGCGCAGTAGAAGCTCTCGCGTGCCCGTTTGAAATGGGCCTGATGCTTCGGTCCGAGATCCGCGAGAGTGGCGACAGGCTTGTTTCGATTGTCGCCATAGGCACCGAGCAGCTGGGCGACGTAACGACTTTCGACAGGGTCAATCGCGGCTGGCGGCGAAGGTGGGGCCGGGCGCGCAGGCAAGCCTAAGCCAAACCGAACAGCGAAGAAGGGTGTCGCCATCAGACCTTCGATGAGCTTGAGCGGGGGTAGGTGCCCGACCCTGCTGAAGTCGAACGTGCTGACATAGCCAGCGAGCGCGCCGGTGAGCGGGATCGAGGAGCCTGCGGTGAGATGGCCAGAGCACTTGTCAGACCATACGGCAATCAGCCCCGCCCGCAGTTCTTCGGGCTTCTTCAACAAGCGCATCAGCTTAGTGCCAACACCACGCGGTGCCACGAAGTAGTAACGCCGGGGAACACTGTAGGCGCCCTGCTGTGTGAAGTAGCAAAGCTTCCCAAGCTCGAGCCAGATGTCGCTCGGCGCAAGTGGGTGATCGTAGTGTTTGCATTGGTAGTTGTCCCACGCGCCGTTGGGTTGGGAAGCGTCAACGGTTGCGACGATGTCGCAGCCCATGTCGCCCGCACCTCCCGCACGCTCAACAAGCCCGTACCCTGGGAGGCTGGAGGCCCACTCATCCACGCAGCCCTCCCAGTCGGAGGCAGAAAAGAGCTTGAGACGCTCGATCGGTGGTATCGTCGGGCCTGTGCGGATCTCAAGCGGGTCCGCAGCACCCATCTTCTTCGTCACGACAATCGAGTGCGCCGGTGGTTTCATTATTCTACGCTTTGACGGGCGAACAGGGCGCTCAACTGCATTGCCGCGCGCCAATGATCAAGAAACGCAGTAATATCCACCGCTCGCTACTCCCCCTTTCGGCCAGATATCGCACACTGGCCTCGAATAGGAAACGCCTTCGTCCCGTTTTAGATGACCGGTAAGATGGTCCTTCGGACACGAACCTCATGTTCGCCGATCATCAGATCAGCGAGCCGGGCTTCGCTGACTGTAGGCCAGTGCAGGCTTGTGCAGGGTTCTCCATTTAGACCGTACACGCGCGCGGACGCTTGAAATGCAAAACCCTGCACAGGCCTGCACTTCCGTTCTGACATCAGAACACACCCGTCTCTGAGGGCAGCAGGCGCAGGTCGACAAAGACCACGCCCTGGTTCGTCTTCTTCTTCGCGTAGTGCTTCTCCAGCTTCACCGAGAACGCCATCTGCGTCCCCGCGCTCTCCCCCTGCGCCTTCGTCCACGCCTCCCAATCCCGGAACAGCGCCGATGACGGCGCCTGCGCCCCGCGCTGGGGCGCGCAGCGCTCGGCCAGCCACTGCGCCAGCAGGTCCTGCTCGTGGAAGTAATCGGCCGTCGCTCCCCGCACCGCCTGCGGCATGCCGAGGCCCTCGCGCTGCCAGGCCAGGCACCCCTGCACCGCCCAGGCGAGGATCCCCGGCAACTCCTGGCGCAGCTTCTCCGGCAGCGCCGGGTCGGGCGCCGGCGGGCGCCAGGTCAGCGGCAGCAGGTGCAGGCGGCGGCGCATCGCATCGTCGGGGTTGCGCAGCACCGGGCGGTGGTTGCCGACCATCACCAGCTTGAAGGCCGGCGTGTATTCGAAGAAGTCGCCGCGCATGAAGCGCGCGCTGATGCGGTCGCCGCCGGTCAGCGCCTTGATCCGCGCCTCCGCCAGCACGCGCCCCGCCTCCGTCTCCTGCGCCACCACCAGCCGCGCGCCGCGCAACCCCGCGACGTCCGTCGGGTGCCGGTCGGTCGGGCTCGCCATGAAGGTCTCCATCGGCGCCGTGACGGCGTAATCGCCGAGTGCGGCGGCCAGCGTGTTCACCAGCACGCTCTTGCCATTGCCGCCGGGGCCGCAGGCGAACAGGAAGGCATGCTCCCGCGTCTCCCCGGTCAGGATGTAGCCGGCCCAGCGCTGCAGATACGCCGCGAGCGCGTCATCCCCCTGCGTCACCTCCCGCAGGAAGCCGCGCCACAGCGGGCAATCCCCAGCCGGCGCCGCACCCGTCACCTTGGTCAGCAGGTCGCCGCGGCGATGCGCGCGCATGGCGCCGCTCCGCAGGTCCAGCACGCCGGCCGGCGTGTTCAGCACCCAGGGGTCCGCATCGAAATCATCGGAGCGCCGCGCATGCTGCGGGTCGCTCCGCGCCAGGCGCTCCACCGCGGCGACCTTCTGCGCGCTGGCGATCGCGAGGTCGCCGCGCCGCTGCCCCGCCCGCGCCGCCTGTTCCCGGCACACCAGCCGCGCCAGGTTGAACACGGTCAGCACCGCATCCTTCGCCCAGCGGCACCCGTCCCAGCGCAGCCACTGGCCCCAATCCGGCACATGCAGCAGCGCATCCGCGTAGCGCGCGGTGAAGGCCAGCGCCAAGGCATCGTCGGAGAATTCCGGCGGCACCGCAGCGGCGATGGAGGCGCGCCCGTCATCCGGCGGGATCAGCCGCGCGCCCGCCGCCTGCAGCCGCTGCTCGGGGGAGACATAGGCGCTGGTCATGCCGCGCCCCCGCGCGTCAGCTCGTCGAAATCGCCGGCCGGCGGCGCCAGCACCCGCACCTCCGTGCCCGCTGCGCACCAGCGCCGGGCGCAGCCCTGCGCGGCCGCCATGCCCGCGCCATCCCGATCGGCGAAGATCGTCAGCGCCTCGATGCCGGGCAGCACCGGGAAACGCGCGATGGCGCCCGCGCTCGCCGCCGCCCAGACCGGCCGCCAGTCGAGCCGCTGCATCACCGCGAGCGAGGTCTCCATCCCCTCCGCGATGCCGAGTCCGACAGTCACCTCCTCGTCCGGCACCAGCCGGATCACGCCGGCGCGGCCGGTCATCATCTTCGCCTGGCCCGGCGCCTTGCCGCCGCCATCCGGCGTCAGGAAGGTGCGGTGCACGCCGCAGGGCTCCGCGGTCATGGGGTCGCTCATCAGCGCCAGCATGGCGGGCAGCCGGTCCCGCCCGCGCGGGCAGCGCCCATGGAAGCGGAGCGGCGCGTCCTGCGGCAGCGTGAGGCCGCGGCCGCGCAGATAGGCCTCCACGATCGTGCCCGCGGCCGGCGCCGCCTCCCGCCACAGCGCGCGCGCCAGTGCGGCGGTATCGGGCGCGGCCGGCGGGGCAGGGGGTGCGGCCACTGCCGCCGGCGCCACCGCGCCGCCGCTCCAGCGCCGCGCCCAGTCGAGCGCATCGCGCATCGTGCAGCGCCTGAGATGCGCGATGAGGCCGAGCGGATCGCCGCCGATCCCCGCCTCATGGTCGTACCACTGCCCGCGCTCCGGCCCGGCGATCGCGACGGAGAGTGAGCCGCGGCTGCGGAAGCGCAGGCTCTGCCGGCTTCGTCCGCTCGGCGCCGCGCCGACCAGGTCGCGCGCGATATCCGCGATCCAGGGCACGAGGGCGGCGTTGATGTCGGCGATGCCCCCGCCACTCACGCGCCGCGCTCCCCGCGGCGGATGCGGTTCATGCGTGCGGCCACCGCCTCATCCGGCAGCGCCGGCGGCAGCGCCGCGATGAAGGCGCGCAGGCCCTCCATCGGGACCATCGTCAGCTTGCCGAGCTTCACCGCCGGCAGCAGCGGCCGGCCCTCGGCATCGGTCTTCTTCATCAGCGCATAGAGCACGGTGTTCGATCGCAGCCCGAGCAGGCGCGTCACCTCCCGCAGCGGCACCAGCAGCGGTTCGCCTTCATGCATGTCGCAGCGCCTTCGCCAGCCTGTGCCACGGCTGTCCAGAGGACGCAGCCGCGGGTCAAGCGGCGCGACTGCGCGGGCCGCCCGGGGGCATTGACAAATTTATTTGTCAAGCTAGCCTGCGGGCATGATCGACGTCGAAGTCATCAGCGATGCGGGTGCCGCCGCGACCGCGCTGGAACCGATCCGCAGCCGCCTGCTCGCGGAGCTCGCCGAGCCGGCCTCGGCAGCGGCGCTGGCAGCGCGCATGGGGCTCGCGCGGCAGAAGGTGAACTATCACGTGCGCGCGCTGGAGGCGTGCAAGCTGATCGAGGTCGCGGAGGAGCGGCTTTGGGGCGGCCTCACGGAACGCCTCTTCATCGCCTCCGCCCGGTCCTTCGTCGTCTCGCCGGAAGCGCTGGGACCGGCCGCCGTCGATCCCGCGCGCAGCAGGGACAGGCTCGCCGCGAGCTACCTGATCGCGCTCGGCGCCCGGATCGTGCGCGAGGTCGGGGATCTCTGGCGACGCGCGCGCCAGGCCGACAAGCATCTCGCGACCCTGGCACTCGATACGGAGATCCGCTTCGCCTCGCCGGCCGATCGCGCCGCCTTCACCAGCGACCTGACGCGCGCCGTCACCGAGCTGGTCGGCCGCTACCACGATGCGGCCGCGCCGGGCGGGCGGCCGCATCGCCTCGTCCTCGTCTCCCACCCGCTTCCCACGCCCGCCAGCGCGAAGGAGTGATCATGCCCGTCAAGAAGGAACCGTCAGGACGCCGCAGCGTGCAGGCGGAGACCGAGGTCCCCGGATCGCCCGAGCAGGTGTGGCAGGCGATCGCATCCGGGCCCGGGATTTCGTCGTGGTTCGTTCCGACCAGGCTCGATGGCCGGGTCGGCGGCACCACGGCATCGGAGTTCGGGCCCGGCATGGAATCGGCCGCGACGATCATGGCGTGGGAGCCGCCCATGCGCTTCGTCGCGGAATCCGAAGGCGGCCCCGGCCCGGGCAAGGTCGCGACCGAATGGACGGTCGAAGCGAAGGCCGGCGGCACCTGCACGGTGCGCGTCGTGCACAGTTGGTTCGCGAGCACCGATGACTGGGACGATCAGTTCGAAGGCCACAGCCATGGTTGGCTCTCCTTCTTCCAGATCCTGCGGCTCTATCTGCAGCACTTCGACGGTGAGCCGAGTGCGCTGGTGCAACTGCTGGCGATGTCGGCCGAGGCGCAGGAGAAGGCGTGGGACGCGCTGGTCCGGCCGCTCGGCCTGGCGGCGGCGAAGACCGGCGAGACCGTCACGACATCCGCCGGCCCGCCCGCGTTGCGCGGCGTCGTGGAGGTCGTCAATCCGCCGCAATGGCCGGGGCTGATCCTGCGCCTCGACCAGCCCGCGCCCGCGATCGCGCATCTCTTCACGATGCCCATGGCAGGACAGGTCCTGCTGTCGGTGCGGTTCTATCTCTATGGCGCCGCCGCCGATCGTGCCGAGGATATTCGCCACGCTTGGCAGGACTGGCTCGATCATGCGTTTCCACCGGCGGGACCAGCGCCCGATCCGACTTAGTGGTCAGAACCTCGCGCTTGGTGTCTTCCCATCAGAGCCATCTCACCCGCCGACATAGGCGGCGAGTTCGTCCGGCGCTCCCGTTGGGAAGGCAGTCTTGAGATATTCAAGGAAAGCCGAGACCCGGGCGCTCAGCAGGCGGCGCGACGGGTAGAGCGCCCAGAGCGTGATCTCCGGCCCGTCGACATCGCCCCAACTGACCAGGCGGCCAGCCATCAGGTCCTGGCTGACCAGCGACACCGGCAGGCGCCCTGCGCCGGCGCCCGCCCGGACCGCGTCCCGCACCATGATCATCGACGACAGGCTCAGGGTGGGCTCCACCGGGATGGTCGAACGGCCCGTCGGGGTCGAGACTTTCCAGACCTCCGGCCCTGTCGCTGGCCCCCGCACGACGGCGGCCGCGGCTGAGCCGTCCGTCCGCCGCGCCAGGGCAGGGCTGGCCACCACCACCAGGCGATCGTGCAGAAAGGCGCGCCCGACGAGCGTCGCGTCCGGGTCCGGGTTCACGCGGATCGCGAGGTCGTAGCCCTCCTCGATCATGTCGACGCTCCGGTCTTCCGTCGTCACCTCGAGCCGGACGTCCGGGAATTGCATGGCGAACCCGGCGGCCAGCTTGCCCATCGCGGCCTGCGAGAACAGCAGGGGCGCGCTGATCCGCAGCCGCCCCCGCGGGGTGCTCCCGCCGGAAGCGATCGCCGCCGCGGTCTCGTCGATCTCGGTGAGCAGCGCGGCCGTCCGCTCAGAGAGCGCCCGACCTTCCTCGCTGAGCTTCAGCGTCCGTCCGCCGCGCTCGAACAGGCGCAAGCCGAGGCTGGCCTCGAGCTCGGCGACCCGGCGCGACAGGGTCGCCTTGGGGCGCGCCGCGGCGCGGGCAGCGCGGCCGAACCCGCCATGCCGGGCGACCAGGTTGAAATCGGCGAGGGCGAGCAAGTCCATGCGTTCCACCAGTGAGACGGTGCGTCCAGATATAGCGCCTATCGGTCACCATGTGGATCACTGATCTTCCGGGCGTCACTCGAACCCCGGAGATTTCCTCATGACCATCCTCGTCACCGGCGCCACCGGCCGTGTCGGCCGCCACGTCGTCCAGCAACTCGTCGCGCGCGGCGCCGCCGTGCGTGTCCTCACCCGCGATCCCGCGAAGGCCGGCTTCCCCGCCGGCGTGCAGGTCGTGCAGGGCGAGCTGCTCGACATCGACGCGCTGCGCACCGCCTTCACCGGCGTCCGCACCTTGTTCCTGCTCAACGCGGTGGCGGCCGACGAATTCACCCAGGCGCTCATCGCGCTGAACGTCGCCCGCGAGTCAGGCGTCGAGCGGGTCGTCTACGTGTCGGTGATCCACAGCGACCGCTGGGCGAACGTGCCGCACTTCGCGGTCAAGCTGGGCGCCGAGCGGATGATCGAACAGATGGGCTTCAGCGCCACCATCCTGCGTCCGGCCTACTTCATCGACAACGAGCTGATGATCAAGGACGTCATCTTGAACCACGGCGTCTATCCCATGCCGATCGGCGGCAAGGGCATCGCCATGGTCGATGCCCGCGACATCGCGGAGGTCGCGGCGATCGAGCTGATCCGTCGCGATCAGGCAGCGGGCAAGCTGCCGATCGAAACCATCAACCTGGTCGGCCCCGCGACGCTGACGGGCCCGGACGCGGCGGCCATCTGGTCCGAGGTCCTGGGCCGCCCGGTAACCTATGGCGGCGACGATCCCGCCGGCTTCGAACAGAACCTGGCCAACATCATGCCGAAGTGGATGGCCTATGAGATGCGCCTGATGGCCGAGCGCTACGTTGGCGACGGCATGATCCCGGAAGCCGGCGACGTCGAGCGCCTGACCAGGATCCTGGGCCGCCCGCTGCACGCCTACCGCGACTTCGCGACGCAGATCGCCGCGACCGCCGCGCAATCGGCCTGAGCCCCGGACACCACCCGCAGCAAGGATGACGACCATGATCTATTCGACAGCCACCATTCCCGTGAACCCGCAAGGCGAGACCAGGCTGACGCGTGCGCAGGTCTGGGCAGGCCTGGAGCTCAAGGCCCGCGACGCCCGCCTGTTCCTGCCGCCCGGCCTCTGCACCCGCTGCGATGTCGTGGAGGAAAGCGCGACCCATTTCGTGCGCGAAGCCACGATCGCCGGCGCCGAGTTGCGCGAGATCATCACCCTCGAGCCCGAGACCAAGGTCACCTTCTTCCAGGCCACTGGTCCGCGCGAAGGTGCGATCGTCAACGCGCTGTACGAAGACGAGGCTGGCGATCTGCAGCTTCGCTTCTACTGCTATCTCGGCCTGCGCGGGAAAGAGCCCGGCGGTCCCGAGGAGCGGGCCGAGCAGGCCCAGTTCGACAGCGCCGACGGCTACAAGGCCGCGCTGCTGTCAACGCTGAGGCGCACGCGGGAGCTGGTCGCTGGGGGCAAGCTCTGATCCAGGGGGCGCGGCGCCGCGCGGTCACGCAGCCATTGCTTGACGGCGATGGCGCCGCTGCCCAGATGACCGCCGAGAGAGACCGGTCCGGGCCCCTCTGGCGCAAGCCTTCCGGCACTTGTGCGATGTCGGATCGCGGCGACACCGGTGCCGGAAGGGAAGCCGCCATGATCCGCGACCTGTTTTTCACGCTCGTCACCTGGCTCGTCGTCGAACCCGCGCAGGCGCAGCTCGCCGAGCGCCTGCGCCAGCTCGCGGCGCCGCCCGCGGTCATCCAGCAGGTCACGACCTGCATCGCGGCGGCCGGCCCGGCGCTCGCCGATCGCTACAGCGAGGCCCCGGTCCATGGCGTGGTGACGGCGCTCCGGCTCTGGACCGGCCTGACGCGCTATGACGCCGTGCTCGGCGCGGAGGTGCCGGAATGCGGGCCGGCGCTGCGCGCGGCGCAGCCCTATCTCTCCGGCCTCGCGACCTGAGAGCCCGTTTGAAAATAGCTGCGGGCCGCCATTTCCAAACGGGCTCTGACCCGGCGCGGCGTCATACCGCGCGGGTCATCCCGCCATCGACCCGGATGTTCTGGCCGGTGATGTAGCCGGCACCCTCCGAGGCGAGGAAGGCGACGGTCGCCGCGATCTCCTGCTCCGTGCCGTAGCGCTGCATGGGGACGCTGCGCCGCCGCTCCTCGGTCGCGGGCAGGCTGTCGATCCAGCCCGGCAGGATGTTGTTCATGCGCAGGTTCTCCGCCGCATAGGTGTCGGCGAAGAGCTTGGTAAAGGCGGCGAGCCCGGCGCGGAACACCGCCGAGGTCGGGAACATCGGGCTCGGCTCGAAGGCCCAGGCGGTCGAGATGTTGATGATCGCGCCGCCCTTCTGCGCCTGCATGATCGGCGTCACCAGCCGGGTCGGGCGGATCACGTTCATCAGGTAGACATCGAGGCCCGCATGCCATTGCGCGTCGGTGATGTCGAGCAGCGGCGCCCGCGGCCCATGCCCGGCGCTGTTGACGAGGATATCGACGCGGCCCCAGCGGCGCATCACCGCATCGAACAGGCGCTCGAGATCCTCCGGCGACTGGTTGGAGCCGGTGATGCCGAGGCCGCCGAGCTCCTTGGCCAGCGCCTCGCCCTTGCCCGAGGAGGAAAGGATGGCGATGCGGAAGCCATCCGCCGCCAGCCGGCGCGCCGCCGCCGCCCCCATGCCGCTGCCACCCGCGGTCACCACCGCCACCTTCTCCGCTGCCATCGACTGTCTCTCCCCTTCGGCGCGCCTGATGCTGCGCCTCGATATCGGCCCTGTTCGCGATCGGCCAAGGTCAGGCGCGGAGTGCCGCCAGCGCGTCCCAATCGAAGGCCACGCCATGCCCCGGCCGGTCCGGCGCGATGGCGCAGCCCTCCTCCATCCGCAGCGGCTCCGCGATGATGCGCTCCAGCCCGAAGCCATGCGCCTCCAGGAAGGAACGGTTCGGGCAGGCGGCCAGGAGCTGCACGGTGATGTCGTGCGCGCCATGGCTGGTGACCGGAAGCTGGAAGGCCTCCGCCAGCCGCGCCACCTTCATGAAGCTGGTCACGCCGCCGCAATTGGTCACGTCCGGCTCCGGGAAGGAGACGCCGCCCGCCGCGATCAGCGCCTGGAATTCCCAGAGCGAGCGCAGGTTCTCCCCGGAGGCCACGGGCAGGCCACCCTCCCGCAGCACGCGCGCATGCCCCGCGACATCCTCCGGCACCACCGGCTCTTCCAGCCAATAGGGATCGAAGGGGGCGAAGGCGCGGGCGGCGCGGATCGCCTCATCCGCCGTCCAGCGCATGTTGGCGTCGACCATCAGCGGGAAGCCCGGACCGAGATGCGCGCGCATCGCCTTCAGCTTCTCCACATCCTCCGCGAGCCGGGGACGGCCGACCTTCATCTTGATGGCGCGGAAGCCGCGCGCCAGGTTGCCCTCGGTCTGGCGCAGCAGCGCATCGACGGAGAGGTCGAGGTCGATGCCCCCGGCATAGCAGGGCACGCGCGGATCATGCCCGCCGAGCAGCCGCCACAGCGCGCATCCCGCGCGCTTCGCCTTGAGGTCCCAGAGCGCGATGTCGAAGGCGGATTGCGCCAGCACCGCCGGCCCGCCGCGGCCGCCGTAATGCAGCGCCCACCAGACGCGGCGCCACAGCGCCTCGGTCAGGTCGGCATCTGCGCCGGCGGCGATCTCCGCGATCTCCTCGGCCAGGATGTGGCGGATGGCGCCGCCATTGCGCCCGACGGTGTAGGTGTAGCCCATGCCCTCCGCACCCTCGGCATCGAAGACGCGGCAGGTGATGAGCTCGAAGGCGGGGATGGCGCCATGGGTGCTGTCGCTCAGCACCTCCGGCAGCGGGATGCGGTAATGGCCGGCCTCGATGCGGGCGATGGCGGGCATGGGCGTTCCTCCTCTTCCTGCCAGACTTTTCGGCGATTCCGCTTCAAGTCATCACGCTCTAACGCGGCCAGAAGGTGACCTCGATCACGTCGGGCTCGACGGGCACGCTGTCATCCCGGCTGCCCTGGAATTCCATCCAGCTGATGCGCGCCGTCACCGTGGCGGCATCGAGAAGGAAGAAGGGCCCACACGGCAAGGGGTCGGGCATCGACGGGCTCGACAGCGTGAACTTCTGCGAAGGGAAGCGCGCTTCGACCGTCTCGATCCGCGTCCATGGCTTGCCGCTCATCGGCTCCACCGGCGCATGGTCCGGCTCGGATCCATGGATGCGGATGCGGACCTGCTGCTGCAGGCAGTCATTGGTATAGATCACGATCCCCGTGGGCGGGACGAAGAGGCTGCGCCGCTCCATGTCGGGCGTGAGCTCCGTCGGCGGCCGGAAGGCGGCATCCTCGCAGTCGATGAGATAGAACTGCCCGTAATCGGCCTGCCAGGCGAAGCTCGCCCAACCGCGTATCGTCATGTCGCCATCACCGCTTTCTGGCCACGAGGAACGGCCGTGCGTCCCGGCCGCGCGAAGCATGATAGGCGCGTTCGATGATGTCGAATCCCACTGCCGCCATCGCGCGCTCCAGCTCGGCCACGGAGAAGGACGCCACATAGGGCGCCTTGCCGATCACCTGCATGACGGGCACGGCGATCCGCACCAGCGGGTTCATCTCCTTCAGGCACGGCGTCTTGGAGATGAACAGCCCGCCCGGCTGCAACAGCCGATGGATGCCACGCAGGGCCGCTTCCCTGTTGGCCACCAGGTGCAGGAGGTTGAAGCCGAGCACGACGTCGAAGCTGGCATCCGGCCAGGGCGCCGCATCGGGCGTTGCCACCTCGAAGGCGGCATTGGCGTGGCCTGCCGCCGCGGCCCTTTCCCGCGCGATCGCGATCATGCCGCCGGAGATGTCGGTCGCCAGGATGTGCCGGAGGAAGGGCGCGAGCTTGAGCGCCGTCGTCCCCGTGCCGCATCCGAATTCGATCGCCGTCTCGTCGCCGCGGAGATGATGCCGCGTGCGCGCCAGCGTGCGCTCATAGCCCGCCATGTCGCTGATCCCGCTGGCCGCGTATTTGCGCGCGGTGCGGTCCCAGAAACGCGCGGCGTTCGCGGTGCGGATCATGGCGGTCTCCTGCGCCGTGCTTTAGCACGGGCGCAGGGATCTGCGATCGGGGCGTTGTCGCCTATGGCGTCTTCTGGACCTCGAACCAGGACAGGCGATAGGCGCGCACGCTGATGTCGCCGATCGCGGCCGGCAGCAGCGACGCGGCATTGGGCCCGAGATCGGCCTTCTCGATGTAGCGGAAGCCACGGATCAGCTCGGGTATCCCGACGGTGATGGTGCGCCCCCGCTCGTCGGAACGCGCGGGATCGGCGATGCCGACCTCGTCGGTATCGGTGTTGAAGCGGTGGAGCAGCGTCGCATGCCGGTAGGTATAGGGCTTGCTGCGCCCGGTCAGCGGCCAGGCGGTGTCCTGCTGCTCGGTGATGCCGCAGAGGAAGGGGCCCGATTTGGCGCTGAGGTGGTAGCGCAGGTTGTCGCGCAGATCCTGTTCCCGGCTGCGGTTCACCGCATCATCGACCGCATGCCGGTCCTCCTGCCAGAGGACATGCTCCTTCATGCCGAACTTCGATTCGAGGACCATCTTCGGCGAAGCGCCCTGGGTCTTGTCGGGGAACATCGCGCCCAGGCCCTGCTGATCGGGCGCGGCCAGCCCGTGATACAGCGCGATGGCGCGCGCCGATGCCGCCCAGCAGAGCCAGGGCTCGGCCTGCTTCTCCACATTGAACTTCCTGACGTCCACTTCGATGATCATCGTCGATATCTGTCCCTTGCGGCCAAGCGGCCGCGGTCCATCTGGCCGCGTTCGCAAGCACGGCAATGGGCGGGGCGATCGGGCACGCAGGGTTGTGATGGTCCGGCCCGGCAAGGATGCGGCCGCCGGCGCCGCCGCGTGACAGTGCGCGCTACCGGTGCGTCGTGACCCTCAACGGCCGGACAACGCGCCGGCGCGCGAGGCGCATCACGCCGACCGCGGCAGGTTGATCAGGGCGGAGACGATGTGCAGCCCGGTCGGGACATGCAGCACGACGGCAAGGAAGGGGGCGTCGGCGTGGAAGACCGGCCGCATCGAGATGCCCCGCTGCGCGATGATCGCCGTCGCCGCGGCCGCTTCGGTGCCTCGCTCATCCACCTTGAGCACGGCCTTCTGGCGCACCTGGCTGACCAGGACGCCGCGCCCGGTGATGCCGGTGTAGCTGGCGTCGAAGGCCGGCGTGATGCGCCGGAGCGCGGGGAGCAGGTCGCCGCCATGGCTGGCTTCGAATGTCGGCAGCGTCACGCCGACCTGATCCTCCGCGAAGCGCAGGGCGGAGAGCGTCTCCAGGATCTTGCCCTGGCCGACCAGGGTTCTGGCGGCGGACGGGTTGCCGTCGGGCCGCGGCGCCAGCAGGAGCAGCTCGAAATCCCGCGTCGTGTAGCGCAGGCGCACGGCGTGGATGTCCTCCCCTCGCGCGAAGCGCGCGGTCACCACGCCGGTCATGAAGCGCGCCTCGGCGGTGCCGCCGCCGGCGCGGCGGAACGGCCCCGTCCGGGTGGCGGCGGGATCGAAGG
>NZ_JAAGBB010000014.1 GCF_018129085.1 Plastoroseomonas hellenica | reverse complement strand
CGCCGTCTACCGCGCCCGGCTCACGCGCGCGGCGCGGCTGGCGGCGGCGGATCCGGGGCTGGTGCTGGTGGTGCTGGGCGGCGTGACGCGCGCCGGGCTGCCCTCCGAAGCGGCGGTCGGGCGCGACCTACTGATCGCCCTGGGCGTCGCGCCGCCGCGCATCGTCATCGAGGACGGCTCCCGCCATACGCTCGAGAATCTGCGCGCCTTCCGCGCCCATTTCACCTCCGGTGCCCGGCCCGACCTGCTGGTCACCAGCCGCCTGCACCTGGCGCGCAGCCTGCGCATGGCACAGGGGCTCGGCCTCGTGCTGTTGCCGTGCGGCGCGGAAGATGCCGCGCGCCTCCATCTGCTCGACCTGCTGCGGGAGGCCTTCTTCCTGCACTGGTATCGGGTGGGGGAGGCCTATGCCGTGGCGACGCGGAACCGGGCGATGCTGGCGCGCATCCGTTGAGGTGAATATAGCCGGAAGATTGAGAATTTCTCATCTTCGGCGGTATTGAACCACCTACGGCAGAGGCCTCGCAAACTATCCACCCTCAGCATCCGCGCGGCGTCGCAGGTTATGTGGCGCCGGGCCGAGGTGCGATGTCGCGAGAGCCACGCCTTGCGCCCGCATGACAGGATGACCATTCAAGCCGCTTCATTGCCGCGCCGGTGATTATTGGTAACTCGGAGGAGAAGCGACCATCCAGTACCACCTCCCGGGCCTGCGCACCCGACCATACGGGATCGCCTCCACCGACGGGCATTCGACCGGGAGACAGCAGCATGACCGATCCAGCCCGGAAGCCCTTCCGTCGCCGCCTGGTGTTCGGATCGGCGGCCGCCGCGATCCTCGCGGCCGTCGTTCTGCTCGGGCTCGACATCCGCGAACCCGCGGAGGCGCAACGCGGGCCGCAGCCGCCGGCGGCGGTGCCCGTGCAGATCGCGACGGTAGGGGCGGCGGATGTCCCCATGCTGCTGGACGGGCTCGGCACCGTGCAGGCCTACAACACCGTGACCGTGCGGGCGCGCGTCGATGGCGAGCTGCAGCAGGTGCTGTTCACCGAAGGCCAGGTGGTCCATGCCGGCGACGTGCTGGCCCGCATCGATCCCCGCCCCTATCAGGCGGCGCTCGATCAGGCTGTCGCCAGGAAGGCGCAGGACGAGGCCCAACTCGCCAATGCGCAGCGCGACCTGCAGCGCTACATGCAGCTCGCCAGCGGCGATGCCGTCAGCCGCCAGCAGCGGGATACCCAGCATTCCCTGGTGGAGCAGTTCCAGGCGGCGATCGCGGGCGACCAGGCACAGATCGACAATGCCCGCACCCAGCTCGGCTACGCGACCATCACCTCGCCGATCGATGGCGTCACCGGCATCCGCCTGCTCGACCAGGGCAACATCGTGCACGCCACCGACACCGGTGGCCTGGTCGTCATCACCCAGGTGCAGCCGATCGCGGTGATCTTCTCCCTGCCGGCGGCGCGCCTGCCCGAGATCCGGCGCGCGATGGCGGCGGGCTCGCTGGCGGTCACGGCGCTGGATGGGCAGTCGGGTGCGGTCCTGGCCGAGGGCGAACTCGCGCTGGTCGATAACCGCATCGACCAGGCGACCGGCTCGGTGCGGCTGAAGGCGGTGTTCCCCAATGCGGACAACGCGCTGTGGCCCGGGCAGTATGTCGATGCGCGACTGCAGGTGCGGATCGAACAAGGCGTACGGACGGTGCCGTCCTCCGCGATCCAGCGCGGTCCCGACGGCAGTTTCGTCTATGTGGTCCGGCCGGACCAGACAGTGGCGATGCAGCCGGTCCGGGTGCGGCGCTATGCGAACCGGATGGCCGTCATCGATGACGGGTTGGAGCTGGGCGCGCAGGTGGTGGCGGCGGGCCAGTACCGGCTGGCGCCGGGGGCCCGGATCGAGGTGCAGGAGCCGAGCGTCGCCTCCGCCGCTCCGGTGGCCGGCCAGGACCAGGGGCGCTGACCGATGAGCCTCTCCTCCGGCTTCATCCGGCGGCCGGTCGCGACGACGCTGCTGATGATGGCGCTGCTGCTGGTCGGCGTGGTCGCCTATCCGCTGCTGCCGGTCGCCCCCCTGCCGCAGGTGGATTTCCCCACCATCCAGGTCACGACGCAGTTGCCCGGCGCGAGCCCGGAGACCATGGCCGCGACGGTGACGGCGCCGCTCGAGCGGCAATTCGCGCAGATCCCCGGCGTCACCCTGATGACCTCGAGCAGCACGCAGAATGTCAGCTCGATCACCGTGCAGTTCGATCTCTCGCGCAACATCGATGCCGCGGCGCAGGACATCCAGACCGCGATCAACGCCGCCGGCGGGCAGTTGCCGCGCACGCTGCCGGCACCACCGAGCTACCGCAAGATCAACCCGGCCGATGCGCCGATCATGCTGCTGGCGGTGCGCTCCGACGTGCTGCCGCTGACCGAGGTCGACGACCAGGCCGAGAACATCCTGGCGCAGCACCTGAGCCAGCTCAACGGCGTGGCCCAGGTCTCGATCAACGGGCAGCAGAAGCCCGCGATCCGGGTCCAGATCGACCCGGCGCGCGTCGCCGCCCTCGGCCTCTCGCTCGAGGATCTGCGCAGCAGCATCGTGGCGCTGTCGACCGACGGTCCGAAGGGCCAGATCGAAGGCGCGCTCCGCAGCTTCACCGTCTATGCCAATGACCAGCTTACCGAGGCGGCGCAGTGGAACGACGCCGTGGTCGCCTACCACGAAGGCGCGCCGGTTCGGGTGCGCGACATCGGGGTGGCGGTGGATGCGCCCGAGAACCTGATGCTGCATGCCTGGGCGAACGGGAAGCCGGCCATCCTGCTGGCGATCTTCAAGCAGCCCGGCGCCAACGTGATCGACACGGTCGATGCGATCATGCGGGAGCTGCCGCGCCTCAGGGAAGCGCTGCCGCCGGGCATCCAGGTCTCCGTGCTGCAGGACCGCACCCAGACCATCCGCGCCTCGGTCGATGATGTGCAGTTCACCCTGGTCCTGACCATCGGACTGGTGGTCGGCGTGATCTTCCTGTTCCTGCGCAGCTTCTGGGCGACGGTGATCCCGGCGGTGACGGTGCCGCTGTCGCTGATGGCGACCCTCGGCGTGATGTACATGCTGGGCTACAGTCTCGACAACCTGTCGCTGATGGGGCTGTCGATCGCCGTCGGCTTCGTGGTCGACGACGCCATCGTGATGCTGGAGAACATCGTCCGGCACATGGAGGACGGCAAGCCGCCGATGCAGGCGGCGATGGAAGGCTCGGCAGAGATCGGCTTCACCATCATCTCGATCAGCCTGTCGCTGATCGCGGTGTTCATCCCGCTGTTCCTGATGTCGGGCCTGGTCGGCCGGCTGTTCCGCGAATTCGCCATCACGATCAGCGCCACCATCGTGGTCTCCGCCTTTGTCTCGCTGACGCTCACGCCGATGATGGCCGCGCGCCTGGTGAAGCCGGCGCACCATGCGCAGCACGGCCGGTTCTACCGCGTGGTCGAGCGTGGCTTCGATGCCCTGCTCGCCGGCTACCGCCGCAGCCTCGACCTCGCGCTCCGCTTCCATCGCGTGACCTTCCTGGTCTTCCTGGCGACGCTGGCGGCGACCGGCTGGTTGTTTGTCACCATCCCCAAGGGCTTCTTCCCGCAGCAGGATATCGGCCTGCTGATCGGTACCGTGCAGACCGCGCCGGAGACGTCCTATGACGAGATGGCGCGGCGGACCCGTGCGGCATCCGAGGTGATGCTGCGCGACCCCGATATCGCCGGGGTCGGCGTCTCGGTCGGCGCATCGGGCGGCCTGACATTGAACCAGGCGCGCATGTTCGTGACGCTGAAGCCGCATGACCAGCGCCAAACCTCGGCCGACCAGATCATCAACCGGCTGCGGCCGCAGCTCGCGCAACTGCAAGGCACGGTGACGCTGCTGCAGGCGGCCCAGGACATCAATATCGGCGGCCGCCCGAGCTCGACCCAATATCAGTACACCCTGCAGGATGCGAACTTCGCGGAGCTCGATGCCTGGGCGCCCCGCATCCATGCACGGCTGGCCCAGTTGCCGCAGCTCCGCGACGTCGCGACCGATCGCCAGGCCGGCAGCACGACGCTGACGATCGCGATCGACCGGGACGAAGCCGCCCGCTACGGCATCCCGGCGCAGCTCATCGACGACACGCTTTACGATGCCTTCGGCCAGCGCCAGGTGGCGCAGTACTTCACCCAGGTGAACGCCTATCACGTGATCCTGGAAGTGCTGCCGGAGGTGCAGAGCAGCCCGGCCATGCTCGACCAGATCCGCATCCGCTCCCCGCTGACCGGCCAGCCGGTGGCGCTCTCGGCCTTCGCGCATTGGACGACGGCGCCGGTGACCACGCTGTCCGTGGCGCATCAGGGCCAGTTCCCTTCGGTGACCATCAGCTTCAACCTGGCACCGGGTGTGGCGCTCGGTGATGCCGTCGCCGCGGTGCAGGCGGCGCAGCGGGAGCTCGGCGTGCCCGGCGCGCTCACCGGGGCCTTCCAGGGCAGCGCGCAGGCCTTCCAGGCCTCGCTCGCCAGCGAACCCTATCTGGTCGCGGCGGCGGTCATCGTGATCTACCTCATCCTCGGCATGCTCTATGAGAGCTTCGTCCACCCGCTCACGATCCTCTCCACCCTGCCATCGGCCAGCCTCGGCGCGCTGCTGATGCTGCGGCTGGCCGGCGTCGACTTCACGATCGTGGCGCTGATCGGCGTCATCCTGCTGATCGGCATCGTCAAGAAGAACGGCATCATGCTGGTGGACTTCGCCGTGCAGGCGGAGCGCAGCCAGGGCAAACGGCCCGCCGAGGCGATCCGGGAAGCCTGCCTGCTGCGCTTCCGGCCGATCCTGATGACGACGATGGCGGCCTTGCTCGGCGGCCTGCCGCTGATGCTCGGTCACGGGACAGGATCGGAGATCCGCCGGCCGTTGGGCCTTGCCATGGTCGGCGGGCTGCTGGTGAGCCAGGTGCTGACGCTCTACACGACGCCGGTGGTCTACCTCTACCTGGACCGGCTGAGCCGGCTGCTGGGGCGGCGCTCCTCGACCCCGGCGCATGACGAGGGGCCGCACGGCGCGGTGCACGGGCCGGCGGAGTGACCCTCGAGCGTGATCGATCGATGGATATCAGATGAAGGTCAGCAGGCGGCGCGGATTGCCCACCATGATCGCGTCGATCTCGGCCTCGGTATAGCCGCGCTTGCGCATATGCGGCAGGACCGTCTTCTGGATATGGGCGTAGCCGTGCCCGCCGAATTCGCTGAACTGGATCGTGTGGCAGATGTCGTGGCTGATGACGATCTGCTCGAGATGGCCGCGTCCGATCACCCGGCGAATGGTGCGAAGCCGCATGCCGTCATTGGGCATGTCGATATCGGAATGGGCGTAATAGGTGTTCTCCTGCCCGAAGAGGTCCCATTCCAGGATCACGCCGGCATCGGCCAGACGGAACAGCCGGTCGTCGTCGAAGATCGTGCGGTCGATGTGATCGATGATGGTGCGGGTCATGTCCGCGCCATGCGCGCGCAGAAATTCCACCAGCATCCAGGGATGGTCCTCGTGGCGCGCGGGATGAATCGTCAGCGCGGCACCCGTCTCCTGCTGCGCGATGACGGCGCCCGCGAGCACGCGCTTCTCCAGATCGGTCCATGGCCATTGGCAGCCGATCTCGCCGACGATCCCGGCGCGCACGCCGGTGCCCCAGGCGCCCTGCTGCACCTGATCGATCATCTCCCGGGCGAAGCTGTCGACCGTGCGGTTGGCATTCGCGGGATCCTGGTAGTCGTGGACGTAGTGCCCGCAGCCCATGACGACATGCGCGCCGGTCTCGCGCGCAACCTGCGCCAGCCCTTCAGGATCGGGAACCAGGCCGCCGATCGTCAGCTCCACGATGGTCTTGCCGCCGGCTGCCACCATCTCGGCGGTCGCGCGGGCCGCCATGGCGCGGTCGCGCTGGCTGGTGTTGCGGATATCGCTGACATGGCTGTTCAATAGCGACCAGTACTGGCTTGGCTCGGGCCCGCCGGTCGCAGCGGGATCGCGCTTGGCCGGGGCCGTGATGTCCCAGATGAGATGCTCATGCATGAGGGTGGGGCCAAGCTCGGCCGGGTCGATCAATCCCAGGACGGTCTGGGCCTTCCCTCGCATCTCGTCTCGCGTCAGGCGTGTCATCGGTCCTCCTTCTCAGGGCTCAGGCCCAGCGCAGATTCCAGGGATAGCTTGAGGCGGTCTTGAGGAAGCCGGTCAGGCCCGTGCGATAGGCCGTGCGGATGAAGTAGCGGCCGAGCGGCACCACCGGTGCCTCACGGAAGCTCTCCTGCTGGATCTCCTCCGCAAGCTGCGCCTGGCGCGCCTCATCGGCGGTGGTGAGCCACTCTTCCGCCAGCGCCTCCACCCTTGGATTCTCGTACCAGCCGAACCAGCCACCCGTTCCCTGGCCACGCAGGATCGGGCTGATCGCGGGGTTGAGGATGCTGGGGCTCGGCCACCAAGTATGGAAGATGCTCCAGCCGCCCCGCTCGACGGGCTCGCGGCTGGCGCGGCGCTGCACCACGGAGCCCCAATCCGTCTCCACCAGCTCCACATTCATCTCAAGCCGGCGCAGCAGGTCATGGGTCACCTGGCCGAAGGGGCCGATGCTCGGCAGGTCGCTCGGGTTGAGGATCACCACCTTCTCGCCGCGATATCCGGCGTCGCGCAGCATCGCCTTGGCGCGGCTCAGATCGGGCGGCCCACGCAGCTCTGCGGGCCGGGTCTCCCGCCCATAGGGCGTGCCGCAGGGCCACATGGAATGGCATTCCGAGAAGATCTCGGGGTCATTGCCGGTGATGGCGCGCAGGTAGTCGTCCTGGTTCACCGCGTAGAGAAGCGCACGCCGGATGCCCGCGTTGTTGAAGGGCGCATGCAGGCTATTGAAGCGCAGCGTGCCGATGTAGCCGGCGGGGTCGTTGACCGCGACCGTGACATTGCGGCTGCGCCGCAGCAGCGGCGTCAGGTCGGGGTTCACCTGATCCCACCAATCGACTTCGCCGGCCTGCAGCGCGGCGGAGGCGGTGCCGCTGTCGGGCATCACGGCCCATTCGATGCGCTCGAAATGCGCGATCTTGCCGCCGGCGGTGTTCTGCGCCGGCTCCTGCCGCGGCAGGTAGCCGTCGAACTTCCGGTACACCACGCGCGAGCCGGAATTGTATTCGTCAGCGACGAAGCGGTAGGGGCCGGAGCCGACCATCTCCGTCACCTGCCGGAATGGGTCGGTCCGGGCAAGGCGCTCCGGCATCATGAAGGCGGAGACGGCCGCCGTCTTGGCGATGGCGCTCAACAGCATCGGAAAGGGCGAGCGCAGCCCGATGCGGATCGTACGGTCGTCCGCCGCACCCCAGCTCTCCACCCGCGTGGCCAGGGATCCGCCGAAGACGTCGCGCTTGGCCCAACGCTCCAGGCTGGCGGCGCAGTCGCGCGCCAGCACCGGTTCTCCATCATGCCAGCGCAGCCCGTCGCGCAGCCGGATCGTCCAGACGCGGCCATCGTCGGAGACGCTGTGCCCCTCGGCCATCTGCGGCTGGACGCGGCCGGCATCGTCAATGCCGTAGAGCGTGTCGAAGACCGTATAGCCATGGGTCTGGGTGATGGATGCCGTGGTCCAGATCGGGTCCAGTGCCGTCAGATTGGCCTGCGGGACGAAGCGCAGGACCCGTTGGTCCCGCCGCTGCGCGAGGGCCGGCGGCGCGGCGATGGCCATCATGAGGCCGGCTCCGGTCGCGATGAACCGTCGGCGATGCATCGATCAGGCCTCCTCGAGAAAGCGAATGCCGCGCGCCGCCGTGGTGCTAACTTGGGTCCGAATTCAGATGACGTGAGAAGCTTATGCGAAATATCGATCGCCATAAAAATGTGATCACGAAATGCCACTGACCGTCCAGCCGAAAAATGCGGAAGAGGGGCTGGCTCTGGAGGAACTCGCCTATCGCCGTCTGCGGGAGGCCTTGGGTGGTGGCGCCTTCCTGCCGGGCGATCGGCTTTCCATCCGCCGGGTGGCCGATGCGCTGGGCATGAGCAGCATGCCTGCGCGCACCGCCTTGCGCCGCCTGGCCGCGGAGCAGGCGCTGGATCTTCTGCCCACCGGGACCGCCGTCGTACCGCGGCTCACCCGGCCCGCCTTCATCGAGCTTAGCGCCATCCGCGCCGAGCTGGAGCCGCTGGCCCTCCGCCTTGCTGCTCCGCACCTCGATGGCGCGGCCCTGCACGGCCTGGCGGCGATCGTGGCGGGGCATGATGAGGCGCGCGCGCGGGGCGACAGTGATGCCGTGCGGCGCCTGGACCGGGACTTCCTGTTCACGATCTACCGTGCCGCGCAGGCACCTCTCCTGCTCAACCTGATCGAGACGCTGTGGCTGCGGCGCGGCCCGATCTTCTGGGAACTGCGCTGGGCCGCGCTGGCGGCCGGCGGCATGCGCCACGCCCATGGCGAAATCCTGCTGGCACTCCGCGGCGGCCAGATCGCGGCCGCCTCCGCGGCGCTCCGGCAGGAAATCACCGACGCCAGTCTCTTCATCCAAGGCGCCATGCGCTTCGCGGATGATGACGCGCCGAAGGACCGGCTTGCCGCTCTCAAGCGGCCGCAGGCGCGGGCTCTGGGAGGCTGAGCACCTGCTGGGCGGCCCTGGCCCGCGGGGGTGCACGGTGTTCCGGAAGGTGGGACAGAATTGTGATTCATATTGATTGGATATCGTGATCACGATACGGTCGCAGGTGAGATCTAAGCTCTGTGTCGCACCTGGTCTCCGTTATCGGCGACGTCCCAACAGAAGGAGCATCTGGCCATGCCCGTCTCAACAGATCGCCCTGCCGCCGGGGTGCACTCATGAGCGCCGCCCCGGAGCTCCGCCGCAACAGCCTCGACCTGCCCGAAGCGGTGGAGGCGGCGCGGGCGCAATACGCTGCCCGCCGGCCGCGCAGTGCCGCGCTGCATGCCGGCGCGCTGGAGGTGCTGGCCGGCGGCAACACGCGCACCGTCATCGCCTATGAGCCCTTCCCTGCCGCCATGGTGCGCGGCGAGGATTGCCGGCTCTGGGATCTCGACGACCACGCCTATCTCGATCTCTGCGGCGAATACACTGCCGGGTTGTTCGGCCATTCCGAGCCGCGCATCCATGACGCGCTGCATGCCGTGCTCAGGCGGGGCATCAACTTCGCTTCGGTCGGCCCGGGGGAGGAGAAGCTGGCGCGGCTGATCTGCGGGCGCTTCCCGTCGATCGAGCGCGTGCGCTTCACCAACAGCGGCACCGAAGCCAACCTGATGGCGCTGACCGCGGCGCGCGCCTTCACCGGCCGCGCCAAGATCATGGCCTTCCGCGGCGGCTATCATGGCGGGGTGCTGACCTTCCCGATCACCGGCGCCAGCCTCGCCACGCTGCCGTTGCCCTTCGTCATGGCTGATTACAACGACAATGACAGCGCGGCCGCGGTCGCGCGGGCCAATGCCGCGGATCTGGCGGTGATCCTGGTGGAGCCGATGCAGGGCTCCGGCGGCTGCATCCCGGCGCGGCCGGATTTCCTCGCGACGCTGCGTGCGCTCGCGGACGAGACCGGCGCGGTGCTGATCTTCGACGAGGTGATGACCAGCCGGCATTCCGCGGGCGGCGTGCAGGCGCGGCTCGGCATCACGCCGGATATGACGACCCTCGGCAAGTACATCGCCGGCGGCATGAGCTTCGGCGCCTTCGGCGGCCGCGCCGACATCATGGCGCTGTTCGGGGGCAAGCTGCCGCATGCCGGCACCTTCAACAACAACGTGCTCTCGATGGCCGCCGGCGGCGTCGCGATGGGCGAGATCTTCACCGCCGAGGTCGCGGAAGCCTTGTATCAGCGGGGCGAGGCGCTGCGGGCGCGGCTCAATGCGGTGGGCGCGGCGGCCGGCGTGCCGCTCTCCTTCACCGGCATCGGCTCCATGCTGACGGCGCAGTTCCGCATCCCCGCCCCGGACAGGCCCTATGTCCCGACGCCGGGCGAGGAGCAGCTCCGTGAATTGTTCTTCTTCGACATGCTGGAGGCCGGCATCTACCTGGCGCGGCGCGGCATGGTGGCGCTCAGCCTGCCGGTGGCAGACGCCGATCTCGATCGCTTCGTCGCTGCCGTCGCGGATTTCGCGGAGAACCGCGCGGAGCTGCTGCGCGCCGATGGGGTGACCGGCTGATGCACGCACGGCTCCTTGCGGGCTTGGTTGCGGGGCTGCTGGCCCTCGCCGCCATCCCGGCCCTGGCCGGGCAGACCCTCGATGCGGTGCGCCAGAACGGCGTCGTGCGTTGCGGCGTCCCGACCGCGGTCGCGGGCATGGCGCGCCCGGACTCGCGGGGGCGCTGGGTCGGGCTGCACGCCGATATCTGCCGCGCCGTCGCCGCGGCAGCACTTGGCGATGCGGAGAAGGTGCGTTTCGTGCCGGTGACGGCGCAGAGCCGCTTCACGGCATTGCAGAGCGGGGAGGTCGACCTGCTGGTCTATGTCACCGCCCTGACGCTCGCGCGCGACGCGACCATGGGCCTCAGCCAGGTGGCGCCCTATTTCTACACCGGCCAGGGTTTTTTGGTGCGGCGGAGCCTGAACGTCGGCCATGCATCGGAGCTCGACGGCGCCACCGTCTGCTCCACCCAGGGCAGCATCGTCGAGCGCAACCTGGCCGATTTCGCACAGCGCGCCCGTATCCGCCTCACCACCATCGCCTATGACACCCAGGCGAATGTCGTCGCCGCCTTCATCGCGGGCCGCTGCGATGCGATCAGCAACGACATGATCAGCCTGAGCGCCAACCGCCTCTCGGCGCCCGATCCCGATGCCTTCATCCTGCTGCCCGAGCTGATCTCGAAGGAGCCGCAGGGCGCGCTGGTGCGCAATGGCGATGCGGAATGGGCGGTGCTGGTGCGCTGGAGCATCTTCGCGCTGATCCAGGCCGAGGAATTCGGCCTGACGCGGGAGAATGTGGTGGCGACGCGCGCGAGCACCGCCGATCCGGAAATCCGACGCTTCCTGGGCCTCAGCGAGAATGTCGGCGCGGGCCTCGGGCTGCGCGACGACTGGGCCTTCCAGATCGTCCGCCAGGTCGGCGACTACGGGACGCTGTACGAGACGCATGCCGGGGCCCGGGGCCTCGGGCTGGAACGCGGCCTGAACCGGCTCTGGAACCAGGGCGGGCTGATGATGAGCTGGCTCTGGCAGTAGCGGGAGCCGCTCCTGCCGGGAGCGCGCCCGGATCGTCGGCGGTCCTGCGAGGCGGGGCCGTGGCAGCCGGGTTCATTATACATGGACAAACTTCCATGTGATGGGACACAGTCCTCCGGCGTTCCGGAGGCCGCCCAGATGCGCCTGTCCCGTCGCTCCGCCATCACCGCCGCCGCTGTCCTGGCCGCCAGTCCGCTGGCAGCACCCGCCCTTGCCCAGGGCGCCGCCCGCAACACCCTGCGCTTCATCCCGCACAGCAATCTCGCCGCCGTGGATCCGGTGGCGACCTCGGGCTACATCGTCCGCAACTACGGCTTCATGGTCTACGACACGCTGTTCGCCGTGGATCCGGATTTCCGCGTCCAGCCGCAAATGGTCGAAGGCCACGAGGTCACGGGCGATGGCCGCATCTGGCGGTTCCGCCTGCGCGAAGGCCTGAAGTTCCATGACGACCAGCCGGTGCGTGGCGCCGACTGCGCCGCCTCGATCCGCCGCTGGGGCGCGCGCGACACCATGGGCCAGACGCTCATGCTGGCGGTGGACGAGATCCGCGCCACCAGCGACCGCGACTTCGAGATCCGCCTCAAGCGGCCCTTCCCGCTGATGCTCGATGCGCTCGGCAAGCTCTCCACCCAGGCGCTGTTCATCGTGCCGGAGCGCGTGGCGCAGAGTGACCCGATGGTGCCGAACACGGAAACCATCGGCAGCGGCCCATTCCGCTTCCTGCGCGACCAATGGGTGCCCGGCAGCCTCGCCGTGTTCGAGCGCTTCGCGGGCTATGTCCCGCGCACCGAGCCGACGCGCGGCGCGTCGGGGGGCAAGCGCGTGCTGCTGGACCGCGTGGAGTGGCGCATCATCCCCGATGCAGCGACCGCCGCGGCGGCGCTGCAGACCGGGGAGGTCGATTGGTGGGAGCAGCCAGCCTTCGATCTGCTGGCCGTGCTGTCGCGCAATCGCGACATCCGCATCGAACTGACCGACCCGATCGGTTCGCTCATGATGATGCGCCTCAATCATCTCCATCCGCCCTTTGACAATGTCCGCATTCGTCGCGCGGTGCAGGCTGCTGTGAACCAGCGCGACTACCTCGAAGCGGCAGTCGGCAATCCCAGCTATGCCGCCGAATGCCGCAGCTTCTTCGCCTGCGATACGCCGCTCGGCAGCGACCAGGGGGCGCAGGCCATGCCCGGCCGGCTTGAGGAGGCGAACCGGATGCTGCGGGAGGCCGGCTATGCCGGCGAGAACGTCGTCATCATCAGCCCGACCGATCTCCCGACCACCAATGCGATGAGCATCGTCACCGCCGATCTGCTGCGGCGGCTCGGGATGCGGGTCGAGCTGGTGGCGACGGATTGGAGCAGCGTGCTGGCCCGCCGGTCCAACCGCAATCCGTCCGACCGGGGCGGCTGGAACATCTTCCACACCTCCTGGGTCGGGCCGGATGTGGCAAGCCCTGTCATCCACCTGCCGCTGCGCGCCCATGGCACCGCCGCCTGGGCTGGTTGGCCCACCGACGAGAAGCTCGAGGAGCTGCGCACACGCTTCCTCGACGCGACCGATCAGGCCGAGCAGCGCACGATCGCGGCCGAGATCCAGCGGCGCGCTTTCGAGACGGTGCCTTTCGTCCCGCTCGGCCAGATGAAGCAGCCGACCGCTTACCGCCGCAATGTGGAGGGCATCATCAGCGCGCCCGTGCCATTCTTCTGGGACGTGCGGAAGACCTGATACGGTCGGATCGAGCCTTCCGCCGCGGGACGGCGCTTACCAGACGGTCTTGAGTGGTCCCGGCGGGTGATGCAGGCGCCAGTGCCGGGCGATGTCGGCGCGGGTCGCGGTCCAGACCCGGTCATGCTTCGCGACATGATCCAGGAAGCGGAGCAGCCCGACCGTGCGTCCCGGCCGCCCCGAGAGGCGGCCGTGCAAGCCGACGCTCATCATCCGCGGCTGACCTTCCAGCCCTTCGCGATAGAGCGTGTCGAAGGTATCGCGCAGATAGATGAAGAATTGCTCGCTCTCCGCGAAGCCGTTGCTCGTCGCGAAACGCATGTCGTTGGCATCGAGCGTATAGGGCACGAACAGCTCCGGCCGACCGTTGACATCCGCCCAGAAGGGCAGCTCATCCGCGTAGTTGTCGGCGAAATAGAGCAACCCGCCGAGCTCGCTGAGAATGCGATAGGTCTGCGCGCTGGAGCGATTGTACCAGCCGAGCGCCGGGCTGCCGCAGATGTTGGCGTGCAAGGCCAGCGTCTCCTCGATCTGCGCGCGCTCGGCGGCCATTGCTTCCGGCGGTGCCACGTTCCAGCGCAGGCCATGGGTCGCGATCTCCCAGCCGGCTTCGTTCATGGCGGCGACCGCTTCCGGATTCCGACCGAGCGCCATGGTGACGCCATAGCAGGTGACCGGAAGCCGCCGGTGGGTCAGTTCGCGCCAGAGCCGCCAGAAGCCGACGCGGCTGCCGAACTCCCACAGGCTTTCCGTCGTCGGGTGGCGTCGTCCGGCCGCCGCCGTTGTGATGTGCTCGGTCAGGAAATACTCGCTGCCGGCATCACCGTGCAGGATGGAGTTCTCGCCGCCCTCCTCATAGTTGACGACGATCTGCAGGGCGAGGGTAGCGGCCCCCGGCCAGCGCGGGTCCGGGGGGCTGCGTCCATAGCCGACCATGTCGCGCGGATAGTCGCCGCGATCGGGATGATAGGGGTTGGTCATGTTCATTGCTTCCCGACGTTCCAGAAGGCGCGGATCAGGCGGCTGACCATACCGTGGCTGCCGTCAAGCGGGGAGGCTTGGGTCAAAAGTCGATCCCGTCAGGCCTCCTGCCGCATGAACCCGCATCCGGGGCACCACCACGGGCCCGGCCTTTGGCGTGACGGCGCGGCCCCTGTATAGGATCGCCCGTCCCGCCGAACCGCATGACGAGCGCCACGAACCCGATGACCGACGATCCCGCCGCCGGCCCGGTGCCCAGCGCCGCCTTCGCGATCGTGATCCCGGCCTACCAAGAGGCGGCGACCATCGCTGGCATCGTCAGCGCCGTCCGGGCGGCGATGCCCGGCGTTCCGCTGCTGGTCGTCGATGATGGGTCGACCGATGGCACCGGGGCTGCCGCCGAAGCGGCGGGCGCGCGGGTGCTGCGCCTGGAGGGGAATGCCGGCAAGGGTGCCGCGCTTCGCGCGGGCATGCGGACCATGCTGGCGGAGGGCGCGTCCTGGGTGCTGACCATGGACGCGGATGGCCAGCATCGGGCCGAGGATCTGCCGCAGCTTGCCGCCGCCGCACGGGCCCATCCTCAGGCCATCGTCATCGGATCGCGCCGGGCGGATCAGGCGAATGCGCCGGCGGCGCGCCGGCGCGCCAACCGGGTCGCGGATTTCTGGGTCTCCTGGGCGGCAGGACAGTTCATCGCGGATTCCCAAAGCGGCTTCCGCGCCTATCCGGCGGGCGCGCTCGCGGAGCTCGCGCGCTATGACGGCGCCGACCTGCGCTTCTCCTTCGAAAGTGCGATCCTGATCGATGCGGCGCGGCGCGGCTTCGGCGTGGCCGCGATCGATATCCCGGCGCTCTATGGCGCGATGCAGCGGCACAGCCATTTCCGACCGGTCGCCGACATCACCCGCATCGTGCTGATGGTGGCGGGACGGCTGCTGGCGCGGGGCATGGACCCGGTCGGGCTCGTCCGCTCCCTCAGGCAACCCCGCCATTGATCGAGATGCACTGCCCGGTGATGTAGGCGGCGCGGTCGGAGCAGAGGAAGGCGACCAGGTCGGCCACTTCCTCCGGCCGGCCGGCGCGGCGGGCCGGGACCAGGGCGCGGATGCGCTCGGCCGGTATCGCCGCGGTCGCCGGGCTTTCGATGATGCCGGGGGCGACGGCGTTGGCGGTGATGCCGCGGGCCGCGACCTCCTGGCTCAGCGACTTCACGGCGCCGATCAGCCCGGCCTTGGCCGCGGCGTAATTCGCCTGGCCGCGATTGCCGATGACGCCTGAGAGCGACGACATGGCGACGATCCGCCCCCAGCGCGTGCCCATCATCGGCAGCAGCAGCGGGCGCGCAGCGTTGAAGAAGCCGTCCAGCGACACAGCGATGGCGCTCCGCCACTGCGCCTCGCTCATGCCGGCCATCGGCACGTCGTCATGCGCGCCGGCATTGTGGACCAGGACCTGGATGGGGGAGGGCTCGCAGAGCGCCTCGACCGCCGCCGTGCTGGCGGCGTGGTCGGTGATGTCGAAGGCGACCGCCTCGGCGGAGGCGCCATCCGCCCGCAGGGCGGCCGCCAGTGCTTCGGCGCGTGCGGCGGAGGCATGGGCATGCACGATCACATGCAGCCCCTCGGCCGCGAGCGCGCGGCAGATAGCGGCGCCAATCGGGCTCGACCCGCCGGTGACCAAAGCGCGCTTCATGGCCCGCGCTCCGGCAGCACCACCACCGCCTGGCCTTCCAGCAGCGCTCGCCCGTCGCTGGAGACGCTGAAGCCGTAGATCATGCCGCGGCGCTCCCGCGCTTCGACCGTCGCAGCGACGGCCAGCGGGCCGGCGATGTCATCGAGCCGTTCGACCGAGAGGCGGAGCCCGCGCAGTGCGGAGAGAAAGCCGATCGGCTGTGCCTCACCGTCGCTGAGCGCGCCGTGCAGCGCCATCGCCTGCGCCGCGTATTCGATGCCGGCGACCGCCGGCAGCAGGCCGTCGCGGCGCAGCGGATTGGCAGCGTCGCGATGGCTGGCGCTGGCGCAGAGGATGCTGTCGGCATCCAGCCGTTCCACGCAGTCCAGCAGGCACATCGCACCCTGATGCGGGATCAGCGCCGCGATGGCGACACGGGTCGCGGGCAGCACCGTCAGCATGGCGCCACCTCTACCGCCAGGGCGCCATCCTCCAGCATGCCGAAGCGCAGTTCGGCCGGTTGCATGGCGGCCAGTGCGGCAAGCAATGGCAGCCCGCGCGCCGAGGCATTCGCGGCGCGAAGCGCCGCCAGCCCTTCCGGCAGCGGTGGCTCCGTCGCGGGTTCTGGCTGGTAGGCGAGGCCGAGCCGCACCATGGCGCCCGGCGCGCCATCCGGCGCCAGCACCAGTGCCAGGCCGAAGGCGCAGCCGGTCGGCCGCTTGGCATGGAGCGGCGGCGGCAGCGGCGCGTCGCTGACGCAGAGCAGCAGCGGCTCGCCGGTGGTCGCGATCCGCGCGGCCGCCTGCAGCAAGGCGCTTGCGAAGACCTGGTCATGCCCGCCGGTGCTGACCGATGGCCGCGCCGACCCGACCGCGATGCCCCAGTAGCCGGCGGCTGCGTTGTGCACGCTGTTGTGGAACTGGGTCGGCGAGATGGCGACTTCGGTCTCGTGCAAGGCTTCCAGGATCGACCCGATCACCTGGCCATCGCCATTGCTGCTGGCGAAAAGCGTGTCGAGGGCTTCCGGCGGCATGCCGCTCGCCTCCGCCGCCTCCGCCGCCACCGCGAGCGCCAGCCGCACGGCGGTGCTGGTGCGCCGCCGCTCGGTCGGCGGCAGCAGCATCGGTGGCGGCGGGGTCAACGGCGCGTCTTGCCAGGGCGCCGCGCCCGCCAGCACGGCGCGGGAGGCTGCCCAGCCCGGCAAGCCCGGTGCCAGCACCGCGACGCCGAGGACCGAAAGCCGGATCATGGGATGCGGCCGATCACCAGGCAGCAATTGCTGCCGCCGAAGCCGAAGGAATTCGACAGCACGCGATCGACGCGCTGCGACAGGTTGTGCGTCGCGATCTGGCTCTCGAAGGACGGGTCGGGCACTTCGACGCCAAGGCAGCCGGGGATCAGCCCGGCATCGACGCAGATCGCGGCGATCACCGCCTCCAACGCGCCGGACGCACCGAGCGTATGGCCGGACCAGCCCTTGGTGGAGCTCGCCGGCACTGCATCGCCGAAGATCCGCGCGATGGCGCGGTCCTCCATGGCGTCGTTCGCGCGGGTGCCGGTGCCATGCATGTTGATGTAGTCGATGGCGTCGGCCTCGATGCCGGCGCTCTCCAGCGCGGCGCGCATGGCACCGATCGCACCGATCCCGTCCGGATGCGGGGAGGACATGTGGTGCCCGTCGCTCGATGCGCCGCCGCCGAGCAGGCCGATCCGCCCGGCATCATCGGGGGTTGCGCGTTCCAGCAGCATGAAGGCGGCGGCCTCGCCGATGCTGATGCCGTCCCGCTCCGCGCTGCAGGGGCGGCATTGCGCGCTCGACAGCAGCTCCAGCGAGGCGAAGCCGTGCAAGGTCAGGCGGCACAGCGTATCGGCGCCGCCGACCACGACGGCATCGGCGATGCCGGATTCGATCAGCGCCGCCCCGTCCAGGAAGCTGCGCGCGCCCGAGGTGCAGGCGGTGGAGAGCGAGAAGGCCGGCCCGCGCAGCCCGAGCCGGGCACGCACATAGCGCGATAGCGAATGCAGGTCGTGCGTCCGCTGATAGTCCAGGTCGCCGGGCAGCGCACCCGCCGCGTCGCGCCGGCGCCAGGCCTGCTCCGTCTCCTCGATGCCGGAGGTGCTGGTGCCAAGCATCACCGCGACCCGCGTCGCGCCATGGCGCCTGGCCGCCTCCGCGACCGCCTCCGCGAAGCCGTCCTGGCGGAGCGTGAGCTCGGCCAGGACGTTATTGCGGCAGGCATAGGAGGCGAGCGGCGCCGGCAGCCTCACTTGGTCGAGCCCCGCGGCCTCCCCGGTCCAGATGCCGGCGGGCATGTCCGGCAGCGTACAGGGCGCCAGCCCGCCGCGCCGCGCCAGCAGCGCGTCGCGCGCGGCGCGGGTCCCGGCGCCCAGGGCGCTGACGGTCGTGAAGGCGGACAGGCGCAGCGGCGTCATGCGGCCGTCTTGGAGGGGCGCCGCGGCACCAATGTGGCGGCGAGCAGGAAGGCGAACACAACCCCGAGGGCGACGGTCAGCCCGGTGCTGCGCAGCACCGGCGTCGCGCAGAAGGCCAGCAGCCCGAAGGTCAGCAGGGTGGTCAGCATGCAGTTCAGCACCGCCGCCAGCACGCGTGCATCCTCCTCGGCATCATTGGATCGGAAAAGCAACCTTCCCATGAACAGCGCATAGTCCATGCCGACGCCCGCCAGCAAGAGCAACGCTGCGAGGTGGAAAAGGTTCAGCCGTTCCCCCAGCAACGCCAGGGCCGCGAGGGTGAGCAGCAGCGCGCCGCCGATCGGTGCGGCGGTGCGCAGGGCGCGCCTGACCGAGCGCAGGCCCATGGCCAGCAGCGCCAGCACCAGCAGCACGCCGAGACCCGCCGCCCAGGCGGCGTGGAGGGAGGCGGTGTCGAGCAGCCGCGTCATCTCCGGCTTCACCTCGACCAGCAGCGCCTCCGGCGGCAGGGCGGCCCGCAATGCGGCGGGATCGGTGACGCCGGCCGGCAGCAGCAGCGCACGCCAGACGCTGCCCGCCGGCGCCAGCAGCGGCGCGATCCGTGCCGAAAGCGCTGTGCTGGCCGAGAGCTCCGCCAGCGTCAGCGGCGCCAGGTCGCGGCTCCGCGCCGCGTCCCGCAGGAACGGATCGAAGGCCGCGGCACGGAAAGGCAAACCCTGGCGGGCTGCTTCCACGCGAGCGGAGAGTGCCTCCGGTTCCGGCAGCATGGCGCGCCGCGCCTGTTGCGTGGCCGCACTCGGCAGGTAGCGGGCGGGGTGGTCGAGGCCGGTCAGGGTGCCGGATTCAAGCAGGGGTTGCAGTGCCGCCGCAGCACGCTCGCTGGCCGCGAGTGCGGCTTCGGCATCGGTCGCCCGCAGCACGACGAAGCTGCCCACATCCGGCGCGCCGAGCTCGGCGCGGAGCGCCGCGTCCAGGCTCCGCGACGCTTCCGGCACCGGGCTCAGCGCGGCGATGTCGGTCTCGCGCGGTGGGCCGCCGATGGCGATCAGGCCAAGGGCCGCCAGCCCGACCAGCACCAGCGCGACCGGCCGGCCGCGCGGCAGCGCGGCGAGTGCTGCCAGCGCCGGTGGCGGCAGCGGACGCGCCGTGATGGCGATGCCGCCCGCTAGGCGTGGCAGCAGGTGGCGGGTAACCAGCGCGCTGGCCAGCAGCCCGGCAGCCGCGAAAAGGCCGAGCTGCCGCAGCCCCGGGAAATCCGCGACCAGCATCGCCGCCATGCCGATGATCGCCGCCAGCGCGGCCAGCCGCAGTGTCGGCCAGATGCGCTGTGCCGTGGTGCTCAACGGCTCCTGCGGCCGGCGCTGGGTCAGCAGCAGGATGGGATAATCGACCGCGACGCCGAGCATGGTCATGCCGAAGCCGAAGGCGGCGCCCTGCACCTGGCCGAAGGCCAATGCGACGGCCAGGAAACCCGCCAGTGTCCCGGCCAGGAGCGGCACCGCCACCACAGGCAGCACCGCGAGCGAGCGGTAGCGCCAGAGCAGCAGCGCCGCGATCAGCAGCGCCGAGGCGATGGAGATCATCTCCACATCGCCGCGAATCGCGGCCGCCGCCTCGGCGGCGAAGATGCCGGGCCCGCTCAGCAGCAGCCGAGCCTGGCCCGGCTGTGCCTCTGCGAAGGCGCGGCGCAGCGTCTCTGCCGCGTCGCGCTGGCCGTCGGGGTCAAGGCCGGTGGCGCGGGTGCGGGCGATCAGCAGGGCGCGCCGGCCGTCGGCCGAGAACCACACCCCGTCCCGCAGCCCGACCCGGCTCTCGCCGAGCCAGGACCGCGCCAGGGCCAGGAAGGCGCCGGTCGGGTCGGCGAAGCCGAATTGCCGCAGCAGCGGCGCGGCGGAGGAGCGCAGCCCATCGAGCAGCCCCTCCATCTGCCGGCGCAGCGCCGCTTCCTCAAACAGCGCCGGCGTCATGATCGGGGACAGCAGGTAGCGATGCCCGAACAGCAGGTCCCGCTCCGCATCGCCCACCGCACCGGCGCCATTGGCCACCAGGGTGAAGCGGCCGGAGGCGCGGAGCGTATCGCCGACGGCGCGGGAGATGCGCGCGAGCTCGGCCGTATCAGCGCCCTCGAACCCGGCCAGCAGCAGGGTGGTGGCGGCGCCGCTCCGCAGCTCGTCTAGCAGGAAGCCGGCCTCCGCCCTGTCGCTGCGCGGCAGGAACGCCGCGAGGTCGCCGCGCAGCGGAAAGGCGCGCAGCGCCAGCACCAGCCCTGCCGCCAGCAGCAGCAGGATCGACAGGAGCGGCAAGTGCCGGCGCATCAGGGCTGCGGATCGATCAGCATGCGGGTGACGCCGCCGCGCTCCTGCGTCTCGATCGAGAGAATGCTCACCCCCCGGCCCAACATCTCGATGCTCTGCACCACGGCGGACAGGCGCAGGGAACGCGGCGTCAGCACCAGCCGCCAGCCGCCGGGCCCATCGGAGAAGCGCGTGTCATAGAAGCTTCGCAGGCGCGGCAGGTCGCCGGCCAGGGTCGCGCGGATCGCCTCCACCAGGGCGCGGATCTCCGGTGACTGGTCGAGGTTCAGCTCCTGCCTGTTGCCGCGGCGTTCGATGGTCAGGCGGTCGCCCTCGACCGTCAGCCGCTCCTCGACCGGCTCGGTCGTGTGCTTCTCCAGCCGGTCCGGCGCCCGCCAGGAGAGCGTGCCGCGTGCCGGCAGCGGCAGGTCGAGCTCGGGGATCGCCTTCTCCTCCGTGAAGGTCGCGCGGCTCTCGCGCACCGCGGCGAGGCCGCGCATCACCTCCTCGAGCGTCGCGGCGCGGGCCGGCGCGGCGATCAGGGCGGGCAGCAGCAGCAGTGCACGGCGGATCACGGGCCTGCCTCCTCTTCCTGCCAGAAGTCGTAGAAGTTGAACCAGTTATAGGGATGCGCGCGACACAGCTCGGCGAGCCGCGCGGCATAGCGCGTGAGCCAGGCGGTGAGCGCTGCATCGCGGTTGGCGCGGTCGAGGGTTACTCGCTCCGCGAAGGGCTCGAAGCGCAGCGCATAGCGGCGCGGCCCGAGCCAGAGGCCGAAGCAGAGCAGCACCGGCGCGCCGAGGATCGCCGCCAGTTGCAGCGGCCCGCCGGGGAAGGGCGCGTCGCGCCCGAGGAAGGGCACCGCGATCATGCGTTCCCCACGCGGCGCACGGTCGCCGAGGATGCCGATGACGCCGCCGCGCTCCAGGCATTCGCTGGCCTCGATCATCGCCGCGGGATCGCCGAGCGTGATGATGCTGGCGGCGCGGGAGGGGTCGAGGGCGTTGAACAGCGCATGCGCGGCATCCGCCATGTGCCGGTGCATCAGCACGCGGATCTCGACCGAGGCATCGGCGCCGCCGATGCTGCGCAGCGCGTCGAAGCTGCCGATATGGGCGCCGAGCAGCACGCAGCCGCGCCCGGCCGCGGCATGCGCGTGCATCGCCTCCAGCCCCTCGATGGTGAACTGATAGCGGTCGGTGCGGCCGGTCAGCAGGAAGGCGCGATCGAGCAAGGTCGCGGCGAAGCTGAAATAGAGCCGCCAGAGATCGCCCCAATGCGCCGGCCGCCCGAGCGCGCGCGCCAGGTAGCGGCGCGACGCCCGGCGCATCCGCGACGGGGAGGACAGCAGATAGACCAGCGTCACGGGATGGAGCAGCACATGCGCGGCGCGCCAGCCGAGGCCGAGCGCCACCGCCGCCATCAGCCGCAGCGGGCCGGCACTGCCGCGCTGGCGTTGGGTGGTCCAGGTCACACAGGCGCGCCTGGTGCGAATTCGGCGTCAATCGAAAAGGCGGGGGTGCCGCCGCGCAGCCCCGCGATGCCGACCGTGGCGTCGCCGCGGCGGGTGAAGCGGAGCACCACCGCCTCCCCCGGCCGCACCGGCGCCTGGAACTTGCCGCGCGTGATCGCGATCAATGGGCCGAGCGCGAAGGCATGCCGGGCCGCCTCGGTCGCCAGGTCGATCAGCACCACCGCCGGCACCAGCGGATGCCCCGGGAAATGGCCGGGCAGGCTGGGATGCGCCGATGGGACCGTGAAGCCGGCTTCGGCGCCGGAGGCGGTCACGGGCTCTGCCCGCGGAGCGCGCCCAGCGCGCGCTGCGAGAGCTTGCCGAGCGCATCGCGCGGTAGGGAGGGCACCATGAGCACCGGGCGCGGCAGGAAGACGCTCTCCACCCGCTCGCGCAGCGCCGCGATGATTTGCTCGGCGGACCGGCCCGGCGCCACGACGAAGGCGCAGAGCCGGGCGGCCGGATTGCGGTCCAGGTCCTCGGGCGGCAGGAAGACGCCGTCGCGCACACCCTCGATCCCGGTCAGGATCCGGTTGAGCCCGGCGAGCGATGCGCGCTTGCCCGCCAGCTTCACGATGTCGGTCCGCCGGCCGAGCAGGCGGAAGGCGGTGCCGGTGAGTGGCTCCAGCTCATCGGCCAGCGGCACGCGGTGCGGCAGGCCCGGCACATCGACGATGGCGCAGCGGCCCTCGATCGCGAAGCGGATCTCGGGATAGGGCAGCCAGGCATCACCATCCAGCGTCCGGCGGGAGGCCAGCGAACCCGCCTCGGTGGCGCCGTAGATCTCCAGCACCCGGGTGTTCCAGGCGCGCTCCGCCTGGGCGGCGATCCCGACCCCGAGCGGGGCGGTGGCCGAGATCACGGCATCGATCGGCGGCAGCGGCGCCGCGGCTTCGAGCTGGGCGCGCATCTGCAAAGGCGTCGTGATCAGGATGCGCCGGCCCGGCGCCTGCGCCAGCCCGTCGGCGATGTCGGAGGGGTAGAAGTTCGGGCCCGAGAAGCCCGCCGCGGCGCTGACCAGCGGCACCATCATGGTGGTCTCGAAGCCGTACATGTGCTGCGGCGGCACCGTCGCGACCAGGGTCGCGGGGGCGCCGTCCCCGTGCCGCAGCCCGAAGCGCGTGGCGGCGGTCCGGGCATGCCGCACCAGGGACCCCCAGGGCTTCACATGCGGGGTCGGTTCCCCGGTGCTGCCGGAGGTGAAGGCGATGGCGGCGATCATGTCGGCCGGGAAGGCGGGAACCGCGCCCCTGAAGACGGCACCCGCCCGGCGGGGCGTCAGGACCGGCAGCGCCCAGCCCGGCTCCGCCGCTTCGGCCAGCGCGATGGTCGCGGCGTGGCTTTCCGCCAGCTCGCGCAGCCGCCGCGGGGAACGGTCGGCGGACAGGAGCGTCGTATGGCCCGCGACCAGCGCGGCCGCGAAGCCGACCAGGGCCAGGTAGCGATCGGTGCAGAGGTTCGCGACCGGGCCGCGGGCCGGCAGCAGTGCCGCGGTCGCCATGACATCGGCCAGGAAGCCGGCGACGGTGATCGCCTCCGGCCCGCGGCGATACAGCACCTCCTCCGGCGCGCGTTCGGTCAGCTTCAGGTGGTCAGCCGGCATGGGATGCCCTGAGGATGCTGCGGATGGTGCTGACGGGAGATGCCGGCAGCGCCGGGAAGAGCCGTGCCCGCACCAGATGCTCGCCGAGGAACAGGGTCGGCATCAGCGCTGCCTGCAGCCACAGGCCCTGAAGCGGGGTCAGGCCGATCCCGACCAGGGCCAGCGCCTGCACCAGGCCGAAGCCGACGAAAGCCAGGGTCCAAAGCGCGGTCAGCCGCCAGGCGTAGCGGACGCATTCGGGCGGCACCCGGCCCTGCTCGGCGCGGATGTAGCGATGGATCAGCGCTTCCCGCCCGGGGCCGAGGGTGGCGCCGAAATGCAGGCCGAGCAACAGGTCGGCGACCAGCGGCAAGGCGCTGAAGACCAGCTCCGGCGCCCCCGGCCGCATCAGCGCGAGCGCCAGCCCGGCGGTAACAGCGGCGACCGCGGCCAGCACCGGCAGGCGGCGGGAGGGGAAAATGGCGGCGCTGACCAGCGCGATCTCGGCCGCAGCGGCCCAATGGACCTGCCCCGCGACGCGCAATGCGATGCCGGCCCCGGCCAGCGGCACGGTCAACCAGAGCCGCGCGATCAGCGGCGATGCCATGCCTCAGAGCCCGTATGGGAAAGGGGCGGAGATGGTCTGGCTGGGCATCGGGCTCTCACCGCGTCCGGTTCTTCTCGACATGGCCGGACAACGCCCGGAGGCTCGCGAAGATGCGGTGATTGCGTTCGTCATCGGAACGGAGCTGGAAGCCGTAGCGCCTGGAGATGGCCAGCGCGATCTCCAGCGCGTCGATCGAATCGAGGCCGAGCCCCTCCCCGAACAGGGGGGCGTCCGGGTCGATGCCGTCGGCATCCACGTCGAGATGGAGGGATTCAACGATCAGCCTGGCCATCTCGGCTTCCAGGGCAAGGCTCGCACTCAAGGACGTTCTCCTGTCCGCCGGCACCATTCCCGGTCACGCCGCTTGCCAAGCCGCCCGCGTCGCGTCATCCGGAGCCCGTTTGATGGAGCAGCCGAGGGGCTCCATCTCACGAACGAGCAACGAACGACGCCAACCCAGAGATGCGGCCCGATCCGAAAGCGGAAAACGCATGACCGCCTCCACTGGATACCAAGGATATCAAGCGCCAAGTGGCCAAACAAGGGCAGCCACCGGCGCCGCGCGCCTGTTCGCCGAGCTGCCGGCCGAGCTGACCTTCACCGTGGATGTCGAGCCCGAGAATCCGGCGGATGATCGCGATTGCGTCATCATGACCCGCCGGCTGATGGACCTGCTCGAGGCCGGCGGCGGGCACGGCACATTCTTCATCCTGGGCGTGCTCGCGGCCCGGCGCCCCGACCTCGTCCAGGAGATCGCGGCGCGGGGGCATGAGGTGGCCTGCCACGGGCTGTACCATCGGGCGCTGGAACACGGCTCCCCGGCCACGCTGCTCGCCGAACTGACCGAGGCCAAGCGGCTGCTGGAGGATCTCTCGGGCCGGCCGGTCCTGGGCTTCCGGGCGCCGATGTTCTCGCTGACCCGGCGCAGCGCCTGGGCGGCGGCGGTGCTGACGGAAGCCGGGTTCCGCTACTCCTCTTCCGTGGTGCCGGCCTGGAACCCGATGCATGGCTGGCCGGGGGCGCCGCGGCGGCCCTTCCGCTTCGCCTCCGGCCTGCTGGAGATCCCGGTGCCGCTGGGACGGCTCGGGCCGCTCGGGCTGCCTTTCCTGGGCGGGATGTATCTCCGCTACCTGCCGCCCTGGCGGTTGCGGCAGTTCTCGGAACAGAACCGGGACGCCCAGGGGCTTTGGTCCTATTGCCACCCTTATGACGTGGACACGGCGCGGGCCGGGGCCGGGCACAGCGATCGAGGGCTGCTGGCGCGGCTGTTTCTGCGCTGCAACCGGGACGTGGCGGCGCCGCGGCTGACCGGGTTGCTGGACGGCCGCCAGTCCCGCCCCTTCGTCGAACGGCTGGATCAGCTCGCGGCCGATGCGCCGCTCTTCGCCGGCAGGCTCTGAACCGCCCGCCGCGCCAGCGCCCGGGTTAGGGCCCCCGGAATCACCGTGCAGATCACCGCCATGGCGATCAGGGCGGAGAAGACCGTGCCGCCGATCAGTCCGGCTTGGTGCAGCACCGTCAGCACCACGACCTCCATCAGCCCTTTGGTCTGCATCATGACGCCGAGGGCGAGCGCGAAGGCCCAGCTTTCGCCGGCGCGGCGCGCCGGCAGGGCGATGCCCGCCACCTTGCCGAGGATGGTCGCCGCCGTCGCCAGCAGCATCACCGACAGGAAAGCGCCGGAGGCAGGATCGATCGCGGTCGCGAGGCCGCTCGCCATGAAGAAGAAGGGCAGCAGCACGGTGACGGTCACCGGCTCGATCTTCGCGATCAGCGCGGCGCGGGCCCCGGGCGGCATGATGGCGCCGGCGACGAAGCCGCCCAGGATGAAGTCGAGGCCGATCGCCTCCGCGCTGGCCGCCGCCGCCAGCGCCGTGGCGGCACCGAGCGTCAGCATGCGCGCTTCCCCGCCCGGTCCGCGGGCCATCAGTGCCAGCAGCGGCCGCACCGCGCCGAGCATCAGCGCTGCCCAGCCCGCCGTCAGCGCCAGGGTGGCGCCGACGCCGAACCCGCTTTCGGCGACCAGCGCCAGCAGCACCGCCAGCACCACCCAGAGCGCGGCATCGTTCAGTGCCGCGACGGCGAGCGCGGTCTGACCCAGGCGGGTGCCGATCAGCCCGAGCTCCTTCAGGATCGCCGCCAGCACCGGCAGCGCGGTGACCGCGATGCAGATCGCGAAACCCAGCACGAAGACCGGCAGCCCGCCGCGCGGGCCGAGCGCACCCGGCACCGCGGCCGCGACCCAGACCCCGAGCCCGGCGCCGAGGGCGAGCGGCAGCGCGAAGGAGCCGAGGGCGAGCGCCGGCAGCCCGCGGCCATCGCGCCGCAGCGCGCCGATGTCGAGATGCATGCCGGAGACGAAGACGAAGAGCAGCACGCCGATCGCCGACAATCCGTTCACCGCCGCGAGTGCCGTGGGCGTGAACAGCGCCGCATGCAGCTCCGGCGCCAGCCGCCCGAGGAGCGAGGGGCCGAGCGCGATGCCGGCCAGGATCTGCACCACCGCGAGCGGCGCCACCGCGCGGACCGCCGCGATGCGCCAGAGGGCCCAGGGCAGCAGCACGAGCAGGAGTGCGACGAGGAGGAGGGTGAGCTTGGCGGACATCGGGCCCGGTCAGTCGAAGGGATCGTCGTCGACGGCAACGGTCGCTTCGGACCGCCAGAGCGACCAGGAGAAGCCGGCGGCGACCGAGAGGTTCCAGTCCCGGCGGAACAGCGGGCTGTCGCGATTGGACGCGGCGCCGAAATACTCGACACGGGCGCCGGCGACGACGGCGATGCGTTCGGTGATCGGCACCCGGTAGGAGAAGCTGGCCCGCGCGCCGAGATAGCCGGCGCGCGCGTCATGGGCCGGGCGGCCCGGCCGGGCGAATTCCGGGGCGACGCCGTAGAAATAATCCATGAAGCGGTGATCACCGAAGGTGACGCCGATCCCGGCGCGCAGCCGGGCATTCGGCAGCACGAAGTTGCGTGCCTCGAAGGCGATGTCGGGCGCGAAGGTGAAGCCGCGATGGCTGATGGAGCGGAAATCGGTCGAGAAGACCGCGCGCACCGGCGTCTCCAGCAGGATGCGGCGCGGCGACGCGGCATCGCCGGCCCGCCAGAGCGTGAGGCGGAGCGTCGGCCCGATTTCGCCCATCCAATCGAGATCGGGCATGCCGCGCCGTGCGTCATTGTCGTCCGAGGAAACCGGGAAGGAGCCGGAGGCGCTGAGCGAGAACTCGAAATCCTCGCCCCTGAGCGCGCGCAGCCGCGCCCCCTGGTCGTCGCTGCGGAAGATCTCACCGCGATAGATCAGGAAGGGCGCGATGATGCCGCGCAGCCGCCCTTCATCGGCCGCCGGATAATCCGGGACATGGCCGCCGCCGCCGATGAGGCCGAGCTCCAGCACCGGGCGCCGCACCTCCTGCGCCGCAGCGGCGCCGGAGGCGAGCAGGAGAAGCATGGCAAGCATGACATGGCTATGACGCATCCGGCTGACGCTCCGCGACCAGCAGCACATTGGGCAATGGCGTGCCCTGCCAGCAAGGGGTGATGCGAACCGCGAAGCCCGCGGCTTGCAGGGGTGCTGCGAGTGCGGGCAGCGGCAGCGGCGCGATCGCTGCGCGGCGGATCTCCCCGCGCAGTAGACGGCCGGCGCCTTCCATCGCGAACCCGACCGCGCTGCGCCAGCCGCGGTCCGGGTCGAAGGCGCGGATCAGCACCCGTCGCCGCGCCACGCGCGCGACGCGGGTCAGCAGGTCGCGCTGCAACCCTCCCGGCATCTGGTACAGCACGTCGATCAGCATCGCGGTGTCGCAATCGGGCAGCGGCGCGGTGGCGAGGTCGGCGGCTTCGAAGCGCGCCGCCAGGCCCTCCGCTGCGCGCGCCGCATCCGCGATCTTGCTGCCGGCGCGGTCGAGCCCGGTGACATCAGTCGCATGGCCCGCCAGCAGCAGCGCGAGCGCGAGCTGCCCACGCCCGCAACCGAGATCGAGCAGATGGCCGAAGCCGTCAGCGCCGAGCGCCAGGATAGCCGCCGTCGCCGGGTCCCGGCGCAGCTTGCCACTGACAAAACCCTGGGCGAAGCGGCCGGCGCCGGCATAGCGCGCGGCGGTCGCGGCGATCAGGCTGGCATCGCTCAAGCGAGATCCTTGAGCACCGCCCAGAGCGCCGACTTCGCTTCGAAGCCGATGCCCGGGATGGTCGGCATGCGGATGCGGCTGTCCGTGACCGGCGTGTCGTCGGCGAAGCCGCCGAAGGGCGCGAAGACCTCCGGATAGCTCTCATTGCCGCCGAGGCCGAGCCCGACGGCGATATTGAGCGCGAACTGGTGGCCGCCATGGGGCACGCAGCGGCGCGGCGACCAGCCATGGGCCGCCATCATCTCGAGCGTGCGGAGATATTCGACCAGGCCGTAGGACAGCGCCGGGTCGAATTGCAGGATGTCGCGGTCCGGCCGCAACCCGCCATGGCGGATCAGGTTCCGCGCGTCGAGCATGGAGAACAGGTTCTCGCCGGTCGCGATCGGCGGCAGGTAATGCTCGGCCAAGGTCGCATGCGTCGCGAAATCGAGGGGGTCCAGCGGCTCCTCGTACCAGCGGAGATTCATGGGCTGCAGCGCCGCCGCATAGGTCAGCGCGGCGTGCAGGCCGAAGCGCCCGTTCACGTCGACGCAGAGGCGGGACCCTTCGCCGCCGAGCAGCTTCACCACCGCCTCGATCCGCGCCATGTCCTCGGCGAGGGCCTCCTTGAGCGGCGTGCCGGGGGCGCCGCCGATCTTCATCTTCACGGTGCTGTAGCCCATGTCGAGGTAGCGCTTCATCTCCTCGACCAGGGCATCGACGCCCTTGCCGGGATGGTAGTAGCCGCCGGCGGCATAGACCCAGGCCGTCTCGTCGGCCGGGCCGCCGCGGTAGCGATCGGCCAGCAGCTTCCAGAGCGGCACCCCCTCCAGTTTCGCGGCTGCGTCCCAGAGCGCCATGTCGAGCACGCCGACCGCGACGCTGCGGTCGCCATGGCCGCCGGGCTTCTCGTTCTTCATCATCGCGGCCCAGGCGCCGACCGGGTCGAGCCCGCCATCGGTGCGGGTGATCTCGGCTTCCGTCGTGCCGGTCAGGCGCGGGATGAAGCGCTCGGCCAGCAGGCCGGGCTGGGCGTAGCGGCCATTGGAGTTGAAGCCATAGCCGGTGGCGCGGCGGCCGGCGCCATCCTCGATCGTCACCGCGACGACCGAGGCGGTCATTTTGGAGAAATCGATATAGGCATTGGCGATGGCGCTGCTGATCGGCACCACGGCCTGCTTCACATCGGCGATACGCATCGGCGTCGTCTCCTCAGATCCCTCATACGCCGGGCGCCGCGCATCCGCGCGGCTTGGCTCGCCGGACTACCGGCCCGCTGGCTCCGGTCGCGCTTCTGTTCGCACCACCCGGCGGCTTCGGCAAGCCGCCGGCTTGACGGGGGCGGCCGCAGAGGATCGACTCCCGATGGACGAACCGGGAAACGCAGGAAATGGATACCAATACGGCCGAGCCCGAGCTGCTGCACGAGGTGCGGGATGGCGGCATCGCCTGGACGGTGCTGAACCGGCCGCAGGCCCGCAACGCCATGACCTTCCCGATGTATGAGGGGCTCTATCGCCTGGCCGGCGAGATCGGCGCCGATCCCGCCGTGAAGGCGTGGGTGATCACCGGCGCCGGGGAGAAGGCCTTCGCGGCGGGGACCGACATCTCCCAGTTCCGCAGCTTTTCGGGTCCGCAGGATGCGCTCGACTATGAGGCGAAGATCGACCGCATCGTGACCGCGATCGAATGCTGCCCGAAGCCGACCATCGCCGCGATCGCCGGCGCCTGCACCGGGGGCGGCGCCGCCATCGCCGGGGTCTGCGACCTGCGCATCGGTGCGGCCAATGCGAAGATCGGCTTTCCGATCGCCAAGACCCTCGGCAATTGCCTGTCGATGGCGAATTATGCGCGCCTCGCGGCACTGATCGGTCCGGCGCGCGTCATCGACCTCGTCTTCACCGCACGGCTGATCGAGGCGGAGGAAGCGAAGGCGGCCGGGTTGCTGAACGAGATCCTGCCCGATGCCGCGGCGCTGCATGCCCGGGCGGAGGAGCTGGCCCGGCTGGTCGCGGGCCATGCGCCGCTGACCTTGCGCGCCACCAAGGAGGCGATGCGCCGCCTGCGTGAAGCGGCACGCAACACCCACGGCGATGACCTGGTGACCATGTGCTTCACCAGCGCCGATTTCGCGGAAGGCGTCGACGCCTTCCTCGCGCGGCGGCCGGCCAATTGGCAGGGCCGCTGACGACAACCAAGACGACGAGAGGAAGTCTTCAAGAATGAATACCCGGATCACCCGCCGCGCGCTCGGCGCGGCGGCGTTGCTGAGCGCTACGCCACGCCTCCTGCACGCCCAGGCCTATCCCAGCCGTCCCGTCACCATGCTGGTCGGCTTCGCGCCGGGCGGCGGCACCGACATCATCGCGCGCTTCCTGCAGCCTGCCCTCGCCGAGGAATTCGGCCAGCCGGTCGCGATCGAGAACCGCCCTGGCGCCAGCGGCACGCTCGCCGCCTCGGCCATGACGCGGGCGCGCCCGGACGGCTACACCATGCTGATGACGACGATCAGCGCCAGCGCCGTGGTGCCGCCGCTGATGACGCCGCCGCCCTTCGACATCATCCGCGACCAGACCGCGGTGGCGCTGGCCGGCACCGTGCCGCTGGTCGCCGTGGTGCCGCGGAACGCGCCCTATGACACGCTGCGCGGGCTGATCGACTACGCCAAGGCCAATCCCGGCAAGCTCAACTTCGCCTCCTCCGGTGCCGCCACCTCCCAGCACCTGGCATCGGAACTGCTCTGCATCCGCGCCGGCATCAGCATGACCCATGTGCCCTATCGCGGCACCGGCCAGGCGGTGAACGACCTGATCGCCGGCCGCGTCGACCTCAACATCGACACGCTGCCGACCAACCTGCCGCATATCCGCGCCGGTTCGCTGAAAGCGCTCGCGATCACCATGCCGGAACGGGTGGAATGGCTGCCCGATGTGCCGACAGTTGCCGAGCTCGGCTTCCCGGGCTTCGATTCCAGCGTCTGGTACATGGTCATGGCGCCCGCCAATACGCCGGCCGAGATCACCGCGCGCTGGTCGGCCGCGGTGAACAAGGTGCTCGGCGATCAGGGGCTGCGCACGCGCATCCGGGAAGCGGGCTTCCTGCCGGGCGGCGGGACGCAGGATGATGCGGCTGCGCTGCTGCGGCGGGACGCGCAGCGCTATGCGGAGCTGATCCGGAACGCGAGTATCCGGCTGGACTGACGCGGATGCGGCGGCCCTGTTTCCACCGGAACAGGGCGGCCCGGTGCCCCTGCTTAGTGTCGTCTGTCCGGTGCGGCGTCCTGCGGCGCCCGGACGTGATCCGACACAGGCAAGGGACAATCCATGGCCAGCAAACACGGTACGAACGGCGCCGATCAGCTTGGCGGCACCGAAGGAAGCGACTTCTTCTGGGGCTATGACGGCGACGACACCCTGAAGGGCGCCGGCGGCATCGACACCTTTCGGGGCGGTGCTGGCGCCGACAGGATCTATGGCGGCGCGGACAATGACCGCGTCATCTACGACGATTCCAATGTGGGGGTCTATGTCAGCCTCAATAGCGGCGGCGGCCTCTACGGCACCGCCGAAGGCGATCTGTATTTCGACATCGAGAATGTCACAGGCTCCTACTACGACGATCTGCTGTTCGGCAATGACGTCGCGAACGACTTCCAGGGCGGCGGCGGTCGCGACACCCTCTTCGGCATGGGTGGCGACGACACCCTGAAGGCCCATGGCAGCCTCTATGGCGGCATCGGACGGGATTATCTCCGCGGCACCGATGAAGCCGGCGACGAGCTCAACGGCGAATGGGACAACGACACGCTCGATGGCCGCGGCGGCGCCGATCGCCTCGACGGCGGCGAAGGCATCGACAAGGCGGTCTACGAAGCCTCCAAGCAGGGCGTCAGCGTCTATCTCTCCCCTGACTCCTCTCCCGGCCGCGGCTATGGCGGCGATGCCGAGGGCGATACGCTGTATGGCATCGAGAACCTCTCCGGCTCCGCCTATGACGACCTGTTCGAAGGCACCGACTTCGGGAACGTTCTGGAGGGCGCCCAGGGCAACGATACGCTCAAGGGCTTCGGCGGGCAGGACACGCTCCGTGGCGGCGTGGGCACGGACACGCTTCTGGGCGGTGCGGGCGATGACCGGCTGGAGGGCGGCGGTGACGGCGATCAGCTCGATGGTGGCGATGGCGTCGACACCGCCGAGTACTATGAATCCCTCTCCGGCGTGACCGTCAGCCTGGTCGGTGCCACCTATGGCGGCGACGCCACTGGCGACACGCTGCGCAATATCGAGAACCTGACCGGGTCGAATTTCGACGACAAGCTCTTCGGGAATGACGGCGCGAATACCCTGATGGGCGGCAACGACGGTGACCAGCTCTGGGGCGGCGGCGGCATGGACCTGCTGATCGGCGGCGCTGGGCAGGACCGGTTCTACTTCGACAGTGCCCTGAACGCCGCCACCAATGTCGACAAGATCGACGACATGAAGCTGGGACAGGACACCATCTGGCTCGACCGCCAGATCTTCAACGCCCTGCCGACCGGCGCGCTCAACGCGTCCGCCTTTCACATGGGGGGCGCGGCTGCGGATGCGAGTGACCGCATCATCTACGACAGCACGACGGGCGCCCTGTCCTATGACGCCGATGGTGTCGGCGGCGTTGCGGCAGTCCGGTTCGCGACGCTTGACCCGCTCGATGTCACGCAGGCCCTGAACCATACGGACTTCATGGTCTTCTGATCGGACTGCTTCGCCAATCACGAGGAACCACCCGGCCGCCAGCAGGCTGGCGGCCGGGTCGCAGCAGGAGGACAGAGCTCCATGATCATGCATGCGGCAACGGCGATTTCCGATCGCCGGCCGGTCGATCACCCGGCGCCCGGCGCATCGCTGCGGCTGTTTCGGCCAGGCAATCCGGTGACGGCCCTCGGCCTCGCTGTCGGCCACCTGATGACCAAGGCCCCTTTCGCGCAACTCCCGATGGGCGGCTGGGGCCGTATCCTGGTCGGGCAGATCAATCGCGGGCACTACTACTTCGTGGTCAATGGAGAGAATCGCGTCGTCGGCTTCCTGGGATGGGCCCTGACCAGCGAAGACCGCGCCGAAGCCTGGCTGCTGGGCCGCCGTGGCATCGGCCATGATGATGCTGCGGACGGTGACTGCGTCGTCTTCAACGCCTGGGCGGCGGACACGGCGGCGGTCAACCGCTTCGTCCTCGATGCCGCGCGCAATGTGGTGCGGGGCAGGCGGCTGATCTACTCCAAGCGCTATTATCAGAATGGCCGCGTCCGACCCTTGCGCATCGGCGTAAACGACTTCGTCGGCCGGCATATCGACCGGCTACACGCCTGACGCCGTCAGCCGATCAATCCCCCCGTGCCGCACCGTCGCGGTGCGGGTCCGCAACACCGATCCAGGCATCGCCGTCGCGCTGAATGATCTGCAGGCCGGTGTTCATGGTCGCTGCCTGCACTGTGTGTCCCAGCGCGCGCAGCGCCGGCAGCAAGGCCTCCGCGCCGGTGCCGGCCTCGACCTCGGCGGCGCTCGGGTTGACCTGGGCGCCGATGCGAGGCCGCGCCGCCGCGGTGGCGGCGCTGCGGTTCCAGGCCAACATCTCGACCAGTGCGGTCGCGACGGCATCGATGATGCGGGCGCCGCCGCCGGCGCCGAGGATGATCTCCGGCGTGCCATCGGCACCGAAGACGATGGTCGGCGCCATGGTGGTCGCGGGCCGTTTGCCGGGCTGCATTCGGTTCTGCGCGGGGGCCTCAGCGGTGCCGGGATTGGTCGCGAAATTCGTCATGCCGTTGTTCAGCACGAAGCCGGTGGCCAGGATCTCGGCGCCGAAATTCAGGTTGTTCGTGGTGGTCATCGCCAGCGCATTCCCCGCCGCATCACGGATCGCGATGTGGGATGTCGCGGCTTCGGCGATCGGCACGCTCTCGGGCGGCAGGGCACCGTGGCGCCGGGGTGGCTCCCCGGCGGGCGTCTCAGCCATGGCGCGGGTGGGATCGATGCGGGCGGCGCGATCGGCCAGATAGGCGCGGTCGATCAGGCCGTCCGTCGGCACGCTGACCTGGTCCGGGTCGCCAATCCAGCGGCGCCGGTCGGCGCCGGCGAGCCGGCTCGCCTCCAGCAGCAGATGCGCAGCGTCCACACTCTCCGGCGCCCGGCGGGCGATGCCGGCCGCCTCCAGCATCATGACCTGCTGCAGCACGCTGATGCCGCCCGAAGCTGGGGGTGCCGCGCTGCAGATGCGGCGCGCGAAGATCTCCACGCAGACCGGCTCGCGCCGGCGCGGCGCATAGCCTGCGAGATCGGTGGCGGTGATCCAGCCGGGGACCGGATGTGCGGCAATCGCAGCCAGGATCGCATCCGCGATCGGGCCGCGTTGCAGAGCCTGCGGGCCCGCCTCTGCCAAGTGGCGGAGCGCCTCCGCCTGCGCGGGGTTGCGGATCAGGGTGCCGACCGGAAGCAGATGGCCCTCGGCGTCGAAGAGCATGGCGCGGAGCGCCGGGACCCGGGCGAGCTCCGTGCTGCGCGCCCGCACCGCCTGATGCAGATAGGGCGGCACTGGGAACCCGTCGCTCGCGGCGCGGATCGCGGGTTCCAGCAGCCGCGCCCAGGGCAGCTTCCCCTCCGCCGCATGCAGCGCGCCGAGTATGGTGACGGCGCCCGGCACCGCGACGGCGCGACCGCTGCGGGCGACCGTCGCGGGCCCCGCCGTCCCTTCCATCAGGCGTGCGACCGGCAGGCTCGCAGGTGCGCTGGCGATGCCATCCAGATGCGTGAGCTGCCGCGTCGCCGCGTCCCAGTAGAGCGCGAGCGCGCCGCCGCCGAGCCCGCTCGCCTGCGGCTCCACCACGCTCAGCACCGCTTGCACCGCGACTGCGGCATCCGCGGCGCTGCCGCCCTGTCGCAGCATGGCGAGCCCGGCTTCGGAGGCGAGGGGGTGCGCGGAGACCACGATCTGCCTGATGGCGGGGAGTGGCGGCTCCGCGGCGTTCGCTGATGCGGCAAGCAGCAGCAGCATGAAAAGCAGGCGCATGATCAGGATCCTGGGGCTGCGGGGCGCCGAAGGCCGCGATACTCCCGCTTGCCGCCTCTCCCTGTCCAGGCCGACACTCGCCGTAACCTTGCCGGAGGTCACCATGATCCGCCGCCGCCAGTTGCCATTGCTTGCTGTCGCGATGCCCGCCTTGGCACGGGCCCAGGGGCCCGGGCCGGCCAGCTGGCCGCAGCGGCCGGTGAAGATCGTGGTGCCCTTCGCGGCGGGCGGCATCATCGACGTCGTCGCGCGCATCGTGGCGGAGCCGCTGTCGCGCCGCTTCGGCCAGCCTTTCGTGATCGAGAACGTGCCGGGCGCGGGATCGAGCATCGGCGCCCGCAATGTCGCCCGCGCGACGCCCGACGGCTACACGCTGCTGGTCAGCGGCGCCGCGCATACGGTGATCCCGGCGCTCTATCCGGAAGCAGGCTTCGATGCGCTTACCGACCTGACGCCTGCCGCACTGCTCGGCGACCAGAGCTTCCTGCTCTGCGTGCATCCGAACCTGCCGGCGCGGAGCGTGCCGGAGCTATTGGCCTGGCTGCGCGGCCGCAATGGCGAGGCGACCTTCGCGACGACCGGCATCGGCGCGGCGTCGCACCTCGCCGGTGAGCTCCTGAAGAAGCTGGCGGGCGTGCAGTTCACCGTGGTGCCTTATCGCGGCACGCCGGCAGCGGTGACGGACCTGATCGCCGGCCGCGTCGACTTCATGATCGACAGCCAGACCCTGCTGGCGCCGCTGGCCCGCGACGGCCGGACCCGGGCACTCGCCGTCACCACGCCGCGCCGGTCCCGCCTGCTGCCCGAGCTGCCGACCTTGCAGGAAGCGGGCGTCGCCGGTTACGCCGCTTCCTCCTTCCAGGCGCTCTTCGCGCCGCGCGGCACGCCGGCAGCGATCATCGATGGATTGGCCGCGGCGGTCGCGGAAGCCCAGGCCGATGCCGGCGTGCAGCGCCGCTTCGAGGATGGGGGCGTCGATGTCCTGGTGGGCGACGCCGCGGCCGCATCGCGTCATGTGCGGGCGGAGGCGGCGAAATGGCTGCCGATCCTGCGCGAGACCGGGGCACGCGCGGGGTAGCTCGCTGCGCCCCGTTCATGAAGTTTGCTCAATATACCCTGCCCGCCATGGCGGGCCTGCCGCCACGGCCTAAATGACATCCCGATGCAAATGGCGAAATCGGGGGAAGCGATGGGCTCGCAGGGCTCCTTGATCGGTGTGGCGGCAATCGCCGCGGAAGCCGCTCGCGTGGCCCGGCCACGCCACCTCCCCACAGCGTCGGAGATCGGCGCGCGGCTCGATCGCCTGCCGGCGACGCGCCACGTGTGGTTCCTGATCATCTGCCTCTCGCTCGGCGGCTTCTTCGAATTCTATGATCTCTTCTTCACCGGCTATGTGGCGCCCGGCCTGTTCCGCGAAGGCATATTGACGCCAACCACGCCGGGCCTGTTCGGCACCTCGGGCATCGCCAGCTTCATCGCCGCGCTCTTCGCCGGTCTCTTCATTGGCACGATGGTGTTCGGCTTCGTCGCGGACCGCTTCGGCCGCCGCGCGATCTTCACCTTTTCGCTGCTGGCCTACACCATCTGCAGCGTCGCCATGGCCTTCCAGACCACCGCCTTCGGGCTGAACCTGTGGCGCTTCCTCGCCGGCGTCGGAATCGGCGTGGAACTGGTGACGATCGACACCTATATCTCGGAACTGGCGCCCATCGAGCTGCGTGGCCGCGCCTTCGCGGTGAACCAGGCCATCCAATTCTCGGCAGTGCCGGTGATCGCCTTCCTCGCCTATGCGCTGGTGCCGCTCGATCCTCTCGGCCTCCCCGGCTGGCGCTGGCTGGTGCTGATCGGCGCCGTCTCCGCCCTGTTCGTATGGTGGCTCCGGCGCGCCGTGCCGGAAAGCCCGCGCTGGCTCGCGGCCCATGGCCGGCTCGAGGAAGCGGAACGCATCACCGCCGCGCTGGAGCGTCGCGTGCAGGCGGAATACGGCAAGGCCCTGCCGCCGCCGCTGCCGCATCCGGCACCGCCTCCGGGGCGCGGCCGCTTCCTGGAGATGTTCAGCGGCGTCTACCGCAACCGCACGATCATGCTGGTGATCTTCAACATCTTCCAGACGGTCGGCTTCTATGGCTTCGCCAATTGGGTGCCGACCCTGCTGATCAGCCAGGGCGTCGATGTCACCCGCAGCCTGGAATACACCTTCATCATCGCGATCGCCTCGCCCTTCGGCCCGGCGCTCGGCTATCTGCTGGCCGACAGGGCGGAGCGGAAATGGCAGATCGTCGCCGCGGCGGCCGGAATCGCGATCTTCGGCCTGTGCTTCGCTGGCGCGCGCGGCGGGGTGCCGCTGATCATCTTCGGCGTGCTGCTGACACTCGCCAGCAACCTGCTCTCCTACGCCTTCCATGCCTATCAGCCGGAACTCTACCCGACCCGCATCCGCGCCATGGCGGTCGGCTTCGTCTATTCCTGGAGCCGGCTCTCGGCGGTGTTCACCGCCTTCGTGATCGCTTTCTTCCTCGGCCGTTTCGGCACCACGGGCGTGTTCACCCTCATCGCCGGCAGCATGCTGATCGTCGCACTGGCGATCGCCCTGATGGGACCGCGCACGCGCGACCTGCCGCTGGAGCGGATCTCGCAGTGAAGCCTGTGGCTTTGGAGCATTGTGTTTTGCCGAGCAGATTCACGCCTCCGGGCGATGCCGCCCTCCGGCGATCTGCTCTACCGTTCCGGTAGGCGCCTGGCCTTGATCAGGGGCCGCAGCAACAGCGGCGACAGATAGATCGGAAACTGGCAGAGCGAGAAATAGAGCCAGGTCGTGCTGGGAAGCGCGCCGCCCACCGCCGCGACCATCAGGCCCATGTTCCGCTGCGAAGCCATAATCCCGAGGGAGAGGGCATCGATCCGGCCCGCCCAGCGGAAAAGCAAGGCCGTTCCCAGCAGGAGCGCCGCGAAGACGGCGAAGGCCAGCACCGTCATCCCAGCGAAGACGATCGGGTCGGCCCAGGCCATGACGGCCACGTCCCCCATGACGGCGGCGACGAAGACCAGCAGTACGAGGATATTGACCCCGTTCACCGCATCCCGGTGCCGCTCTATGGCCGCCACGCCGATCAGGCGGCGAAGGACCAGCGCGAGCAACACGGATCCGGTGAGGATGGCGCCGAGACGCGTCCCGAGTGCCGTGGGCGAGACTGCCAGCGCCTCGCCGAGCAGCAACTGCGTCAGGACCGGCGCGACGAATGGGAGTAGCACCGTTCCCGTGACGAGGGTGATGAGGACGAGCGTGGCGTCCAGCCCCATCAGTGCGGCGAGGCTCGGAGCCGCCATCATGGGCGAGGCGAGGCCCTGGAGCATCAGCCCGAGGAAGAGGCCCGGATCCTTCTCCCGCAGCCCCGCCAGCCCGGCCAGGGCATGGAAGATCAGCGGCACGCCAAGCGCGGTCCAGGCCGTTGCGGCCAGGATGAGGCCCGGCCTGCGAAGATGCGCACGCAGCCTTGCCACGTCGAGCTGGAGGAAGGAGAGCACCAGCAGGAGGAAGACCGCTTCCGCCAACCAAGGCCGCACCAGGCGGCCGAGCGGGGGAAAGGCGATGCCGATCAGCACGAGTGCTGCCAGCGCGCGTGGCCCCTGGCGGCCGAGCGAGGCCAATCCTTCGAGCGATGCGGTGAACATCGCGGAGGATCGCCCTTTCAGCCGCTTTCCGTGCAGCCGCCGCCGCTACTCCGCCGCCCGCGGGACAGGCGCGCTCAACAGTGGCACCGCGCCTGGAAGATCGGCGCCCTGCCAGAGCTGGGTCAGCACCGCCTTCGCCGCCGCTTCGCCGACCGCCGGCGCGCTCAGCTCCATAAATTTGTCGGAGAGATCGTCATCGGAGAGACGCGCATCGGGGTCGCCCTTACGGGTCGGCTGGTGGCGGGCCAGCACGCGGCCGTCGGCCAGCGTGATCGTCACCTTGGCGCTGCGCGCATTCGGGAAGGCTGCCTCGCAGTCCGGGTCGATCGCGACCGTGACCTTCGGCATCAGCGCGCGGATCGCGGGATCGGCCAGGCGCTCCGGCTCGAAGGCCGAAAGCCGCACGCCGCCATGCAGCAGCATGGTCGCGACCGTGAATTGGGTCGAGAAGCGGCAATCCTGCTCGGTCCGCGCATTCGGGCGGTCGCAGACATCCTTGGTGGCGCGGTAGCCGCCGACCGCGACGCCGGTGACCTCGGCCGCCTTGAACCCATTCTCCCGCTGCAGGTCACGCACCGCATCGAGGGCGGCGAAGATATGCCCGCAGCAGCCATGGTTCTTGAAGGTCATGTCGGTGATGGCGAAAGGCTTGCCGATATTGGCCAGCGACTTCTCCCATTTGCCGGTGTCCTCGCTGGTCGCGGCCGCGAAGCCGGCCGGCCCGTGCAGCACGTCCAGCGCGCCAGTCATGCCATGCGCCGCCGCCATCGCCGCCATGGCGCCGGCTTCCGCGGCATGGCCCGGGTGCAGCGGCTTGCTCATGCCCTCGCCGCGGAAGGCCTGCTGCAGCCCGCTCGCCATAGTGGCGGCGGTCGCGATCGCATGCGCGATACGCTCGGCGTCGGAGCCGAGAAGGATGGAAACGGCGGCGGCGGCGCCGAAATTTCCGATGGTGCCGGTGGTGTGCCAGAACCGGTAATGGCTCGGCTGCACCGCGACGCCGATGCGGCAGCCGACCTCATAGCCGCCGGCGATGGCGCGCAGCAAGCTCGCCATGCCCACGCGCTTCGACTGCGCCATGGCGAGTGCGGCCGCGATGGTCGGGCAGCCAGGATGGTAGACCGCATAGCGGTAGATGTCGTCGAACTCGACGGTATGGCTGGCGGTGCCGTTGATCAGCGCGGCATGCCGCACCGGCACGCGCTTGCCGGTGACGTAGCAGACCGCGCCGCCGCCGCCCCGCGTCTCATCCTCGAGCGCCGCCGCCATCAAGGTGGCGGGCGCGCGGGATGCGCCGGAGAGCACATTGGCGAACCAGTCGACCAGGGCGCGCCGGGCGTGGTGCTCGATCTCCGGGGTCAGGGGGGCGTCGTGCCAGGTGGCCGCATGCTCGGCCAGGACGAGAAGCGGGTTCATGGCTTCAATTCCTCCGCGGCAGAGTTTCGGGGTTCACGACACTATCGGGATCGAGCCGCCCGGCGAAGCATTGCAGCACGCTTTCCGCGCAACTCATCGCCATCCGCCGCATGCTCTCCGCCGTGCCGGCGGCGGAATGGGGCGTCAGGATGACGTTCGGAAGCTCGGCCAGCCCGATCCGGGTCTGCACCGGCTCCTCGTAGAAGACGTCGAGCCCTGCGGCCGCGAGCTGGCCGGATTTCAGCGCCGCCACCAACGCATCCTCCACCACCAGCGTGCCGCGCGCGGTGTTGATCAGGATGGCGCCGGGCTTCATCTTCGCCAGGAAGGCCGCATCCACCATGTTCCGCGTCTCGGCGTTGGACGGCAGGTGCAGGGTCACCACATCGGCGGCTGCGAGCGCCTCATCCATGTCGGTCACCGGCTCATGGCCCAGGCCGCGGATGGTGTTGCGCGGCATCCTGGGGTCGCTGACCAGGATCTTCATGTCGAAGGCGGCGGCGCGCTTCGCCACGCGGCTGCCGATGCGCCCGAAGCCGAAGATCAGCAGGGTGCGGCCCGCCAGGTCGAAGGTCGGCAGCTCCGGCACCGCGCCCCAGATGGGCTTGCGCATGTTCGCGTCGTAGCCGGTGGCGCGGCGCGCGACGGAGAGCATCAGCATCATCGCATGCTCGGCGACGCTGACGGCATTGGCTTCCGGCGTGATGGTCAGCGGGATGCCGCGCTCGGTCAGCGCCGGCACATCGACCGCGTCATAGCCCACGCCATGGCGGGCAACGAGGCGGAGGTTCGGCGCGGCGGCGATCACCTCCCGCGTGATCGGGGTCAGGCGGACGATGATCGCCTCGGCCTTCGGCAGCGCCGCCGCGCGCGCGGCGGCACTGTCCTCCGGGATCTCGACGGTGCAGCCCGCGTCGTGCAGCGCCTGGATGGCATCGGGGTGGATCGGTCGCATGCAGACGACGTGCGGCATCTCAATTCCTCATATTTGCGGCCTTGATCGTAAGCACGATCAAGGCCCCCTCAAACGCCGGGCGGGGCGCATCCGCGCCCCTTGGCTTCGCCGGACTGCCGGCGGCGCCCATTCGGGCGCTCGGCACGAGTGAAGTACTCGTGCCGTTGACTATCATTCGGCGCTGGCACCGGAGATCCGCACGAGCTCGGCCCATTTCGGGATCTCGGCGGCGATGAAGCTGGCGAATTCCTCGGGCCCGCTGCCGACCGGCTCGCTGCCCTGCTGGGCCAGGCGGTCGCGCATCTCGGCGGTGCGGAGCGCGGCCTGGGTCTCCTGCGCGATGCGACGCACCGCGTCGGCCGGTGTGCCAGTGGGCGCCAGCAGCCCGTTCCACAGCGCGACCTCGTAGCCCGGCAAGGTCTCGGCGACCGTCGGCGTCTCCGGCAGCAGGGGGGAGCGGCGCAGCGTGGTGACGGCAAGCGCGCGCAGGCGATTGGCGCGCACATGTTCGATCACCTCGACCAGCGGGCTCGCCATGAACTGGATCTTGTCGCCAAGCAGGTCGGCCACCGCCGGCGCGCCGCCACGATAGGGCACGTGCTGGACCTCGATCCCGGCCCTGGAGGTGAAGAGCGCCGCGGCAAGATGCTGGGAGGTGCCGGGGCCGGCGCTGCCGTAATTCAGCCTGCCCGGCCGTGTCTTGGCCAGGGCCACCAGCTCCGTCAGGCTCCCCGCCGGCACGTCCGGATGCGCGACGAACAGGTTCGGGATGAAAGCGATCTGGCTGATCGGGGCGAAATCGCGCAGCGGGTGAAAGGGCAGGTTGCGGTAGAGCGCCGGATTGGTGGCATGGGTCGAACTGGTCGAGAACAGCAGCGTATGCCCATCAGGCGCCGCGCGGGCGACCGCTTCGGCGCCGATATTGCCGCCGGCGCCGGCGCGGTTCTCCACCACCACCGGCTGGCCGAGGCGTTGGCCGAGCGCCTCGGCCACCAGCCGTGCGGTGACGTCGGTGCTGCCGCCCGCCGCGAAGGGCACGATCAGGCGCACCGGACGCTGCGGCGCCCAATCCCCCTCGCGGCAGGTCCGGCAGGCAGGCTGCGCCAGGGCGGGAAGGGGGGCAGCCGCCAGGACCGCCAGAAGACCACGACGACGCATCGGACGCCCCCCTTTCTTCTCGTTGTTCAGGCCAGGTGCGCGGCCGGCCCCATCACCGCTTCCCGCATCCGCGCCTGCAGGAAGGCGCCTTCGCGCGGCGGCAGCACCAGCGGCAGGCTCGTTTCATCGATCTTGGCGAGCGCGAAGAGCGGCCCGCCGCCGGCGTGGATCGCGGCGCGGAGCCCCGGTACCTCCTCCGGCCGGGTCACCAGCAGGGTGCGGGCGAAGCCGGCGCCCTTGGCCATGGCGACCAGGTCGACACCGTGCTTCGTCGCCGTCTCCTGCATGCCGGTCTCGCCGTAATGCTCGTTGTCCTGCACGAGGATGGAGAGATTGGCCGGGCGCTGCACCGCGATGGTGGCCAGGGCGCCGACGCCCATCAGCATCTCCCCATCGCCGGTGATCACCAGCACCTTACGGCTGGGCTGCGCCAGCGCCAGGCCGAGGCCGATCATCGCCGCGCCGCCCATGCCGCCCCAGAGCGGCAGGTTCTCGGGCCGATCACCGACCGCGGTGATGTCCCAGGCCGGGGCGCCGAGCCCTGCGATGACCAGCATGTCGCCGCGATCCTCGAGGACCGCCTTCACCAGCTCCCGCCGGTGCAGCTTGCCGGACTTGCCGAGTGCGACCATGGGTCAGTCCTTCCCAAAAGTTTTGGCGCCGATGATGCGTTGCCCGATCAGGGTCGCGGTCGGGCGGAAGGTGTTGAAGGCCATGCGGATCGTCGCATCGACGGTGGGCGCGATATCCTCCGGCGTGTCGGCGCGCTTCACCAGCGTGCCCATCGCCTCCAGCACCGCCTGGGTCGCGTTGCCCATGGAGATTTGGGCCGGGTTGAACTCCCCGAAATCGCCGCGCATGGTCACGATCATCGGCATCGGCGTGCGGTGGATGTGCGAGAGCGACAGCATGTTGATGCAGTTGCCGACGCCGCTGCTCTGCATCAGCAGCACGCCGCGGTCGCCGCCGAGCCAGGCGCCGGCGAGCATGGCGACGCCCTCTTCCTCGGTCGTCAGGGTCACGACCTTCATCGTGTTGTCGGCGAGGCAGCGACGGATCAACCGGGAATGCCCGGCATCCGGCACCAGCGCCACCTGGCGGATATTGTGCAGCTTGAGCAGGTCGTAGATCCGGTCGGGCCAGTCTTCGGCCGCGCCCGGACGCGTTTCTGGGGCGTCTCGGTCCATGGTTTCCTCGCTTCGCGGCCGAAGCATCGGCCGGTACGGCGATGCTGGCAAGACGCGCCGGCCCGCGTCATTCTCACTTGCATGGGCTACGCGCACGACATCGGCGGCACGCGTTACCGCTTCGGGGACCTCGCGGCGCTGCTGGCGCGCGCCACGCCGCCGCGCTCCGGCGACACGCTGGCCGGCGTCGCGGCGGCGAGTGCGGCGGAGCGGGTGGCGGCGCAGCGGGCACTCGCCGAGCTGCCGCTGAAGACCTTCCTGGCCGAGGCGGTGATCCCCTATGAGGCGGATGAGGTCACGCGACTGATCCAGGATCGCCATGACTTGGGCGCCTTCGCACCGGTCGCGCATCTGACCGTCGGCGGCTTCCGCGACTGGCTGCTGGGGGAGGGCGCGGACAGTGCCGCGCTCGCGGCGTTGCGACCTGGCCTGACGCCGGAGATGGTGGCGGCGGTCAGCAAGATCATGCGCATCGCCGATCTGGTGACGGTTGCCGCGAAATGCCGGGTGACGACGCGCTTCCGCAACACCATCGGGCTGCCGGGCACGCTCTCGATCCGATTGCAGCCGAACCACCCGACCGACGATCCCCGCGGCGTCGCGGCCTCCGTGCTGGATGGGCTGCTGCTCGGCGCCGGGGATGCGGTGATCGGCGTCAATCCCGCGACCGACAATGTCGAGGCAGTGATGCGGCTACTTGAGATGCTCGACATGGTGCGCACCCGCTTCGCGATCCCGACGCAGAGCTGCGTGCTGTCCCATGTCACCACGACCATGCTGGCGATGGAGCGCGGCGCGCCAGTCGATCTGGTGTTCCAGTCGGTCGGCGGGACGGAAGGTGCGAACCGCAGCTTCGGCGTCTCGCTCGCGCTGCTCAAGGAAGCACGGGAGGCGGCGCTGGCGCTGAATCGCGGCACGCTCGGGCAGGACGTGATGTATTTCGAGACGGGGCAGGGCAGCGCCCTCTCGGCGGAGGCGCATCACGGCGTCGACCAGCAGACGCTGGAGGCGCGGGCCTATGCGGTGGCGCGGGAATTCTCGCCGCTGCTGGTCAATTCGGTGGTGGGCTTCATCGGCCCGGAATACCTCTTCGACGGCAAGCAGATCATCCGCGCGGGGATCGAGGACCATTTCTGCGGCAAGCTGCTCGGCCTGCCGATGGGCGTCGACATCTGCTACACCAACCATGCCGAAGCCGACCAGGACGACATGGACACCTTGCTGACGCTGCTCGGCGTCGCCGGCGTCACCTACATCATGGGCGTGCCGGGGGCGGATGACGTGATGCTGGCCTATCAATCGACCTCCTTCCATGACGGGCTCTATGCACGTGCGGTGCTGGGCAAGACGCCGGCCCCGGAATTCGCGGCCTGGCTGGATCGCATGGGCATCGGCCGAGGGGAGGCGATCCCGCCCGCGCTGTCGCCGGCGCTGATCGGGCTCGGATGACGGCCCCGACCCGCTGGCAGGATTTGCGGCGCTTCACCCAGGCCCGGGTCGGGCTCGGCCGCACCGGGCATGCCGTGCCGACCGCGGCGCATCTCGACTTCCAAGAAGCGCATGCCCGGGCACGGGATGCGGTATGGTCCGCCTTCGATGGCGATCGGCTCGCAGCCGAATGCGCCGGGCTCGGAGTGCCGGTGCTGCGCGTCGCCAGTCTCGCGCGTGACCGGCGCGAGTTCCTGCTGCGCCCCGATCTTGGCCGCCGCATCGCGGAGGCGGATGCGACACGGCTGGCTGGCGAGGCCGCGTCCGGCCGTATTGTGCTGGTGGTCGCCGACGGGCTCTGCGCCGAAGGTGTGCAGCGCCATGCGCCGGCGCTGCTCGCGCGCCTAGTTCCGGTGATCGATGTCGGCGCGATCGTGGTGGCGGAACAGGCGCGCGTCGCGCTCGGCGATGCGGTGGGGGAGGCGCTCGATGCCGCCGCCGTCGTGGTGCTGATCGGGGAACGGCCGGGGCTGTCCGCCACGGACAGCATGGGCGCCTACATCACCTGGGCGCCGCGCCGCGGGCGCACGGATGCGGAACGCAACTGCATCAGCAATATCCGCCCGGCCGGCCTCGGCTTCGGCGATGCGGCGGCCAAGCTCCTCTGGCTGCTCGGCGCCGCCCGGGCGCTCGGCGCGACAGGTGTCGCGCTGAAGGACGAGATGCCGGCGGGCATCCTGCCCACGCCATGATCCGCGTCACCGCCCGCATCAGCCTCGATCCGCGCGAGATCGAGGAGCGTTTCCTGCGCGCCTCCGGCCCCGGCGGCCAGAACGTCAACAAGGTGGAGACGGCGGTCGAGCTGCGTTTCGACGTGCTCAACTCGCCGAGCCTATCGGGCGCCGTGAAGGCGCGGCTGGCGACGCTCGCTGGGCGGCGGATGACCAAGGAAGGCGTGCTGGTCATCAACGCCCAGCGTCATCGCACGCAGGACCGCAACCGAGAGGATGCGCTGGAACGCCTGCTGGACCTGATCCGCGAAGCCGCCACCCCGCCACCGCCGCCGCGCCGGCCGACCAAGCCCACCAAGGGATCGCAGCGCCGGCGCATGGACAGCAAGACCAAGCGTGGCGCCGTGAAGAAGCTGCGCGGGCCCTCGGTCGAGGATTGAGCGTGATGATTTGAGGCGGAATCGCCGAAAAGTCTGAATCACGCGATCAAACAAAGGGCCAGAGCATGATGCGTGAGCGCTTGCGAGCGCATCATGCTCTAGCTCAGCAACTGCCCGCCATCGACGACGATGGTCTGCCCGGTCACCCAGCGTGCGAGGGGGGAGGCAAGGAACATCGCGACATCCGCGACCTCCTCCGCTTCGCCCATGCGGCCGAAGGGGATGCGGGCCAGGGTATTGGCATAGAGCGGCTCGCCGGCGAGCCGCCGCTGTTCCCAGGAGCCGCCGGGGAATTCGATGGAACCCGGCGCCACCGCATTCACCCGCACGCCGTCGGGGGCGAAGGCCGCCGCCTGGCTCTGGGTGTAGTTGATCAGCAGGGCCTTCACCGCGGCATAGGCGGGCGTGCGGAGCGAGGGCTTGTAGCCGGAGATGGAACTGACATTGACGATGCTGCCGCGCGAGAGCTTGAGGTAGGGCGCGGCGGCGCGGCTGGCGCGCACCGTCGCCATCACATCGACCGAAAGCCCCGCCGCCCAGCCTTCCTCGGTATCCGGCCCACCGAAGCCGGAGGCGTTGTTGACCAGCACATCGATGCCGCCGAGCGCATCCGCCGCCGCCGCGACCCAGGCATTGACCTGCTCGCCGTCGCCGAGGTCGCAGGCGGTCGCGGCCGCGCGGACGCCGAGGGCCGCGATTTCCTCCCAGGTTGCGTCCAGCGGGCCCTGGCTGCGCGCGCAGATCGCGACATCGGCGCCCGCCCGCGCGAAACCGAGTGCGATGGCGCGGCCGATGCCGCGGCTGCCGCCGGCGACCAGGACGCGCTTGCCGGTGAATTCGAAGGACATGAGCAACCCCGTTCCGTGACGCCGCCCACCCTAGAGCAGATCGCCGGAGGGCGGAATCGCCCACAGACGTGAATCTGCTCGTCAAAACAAAGGGCTAGAGCATCTGAAGTGAGCCCGAGCGCACGGAGATTGCGCTGGCCGATGCGCCTGCGTTCACGAAGCGTTCGGCTCCATAAGCCCTTTGCTAACCACGCCATGCGCATGCTGTCCGCACCGATCAGTACGGGGAAATAATGTCGTCCGAGCCATCACCGACGGCCCTCGCCGCCGCGGCGCAGGGCATTGGCAGTGTTTCGGTGGAAACCGCGGATGTGGCAGCGATCGTGGAGAGCCTGACGGCGGCCATGGCGCGGCGGGCGAGCAGCGCCGTGTCGCTGTCACGGGAGGCAGCGGCGATCGCGGCGGCCAGCACCAGCATCGCCGAGGGTAGTGAGCGCGCGGACCGGCTGATGATCGAGGCACGAGCTGCGAGCGATGGGCTGGCGCAGGACGCCGGCACTGCCGCTGCCGCCGCCGGGCGTGTCGTGGCGGCGGCGTCCGGGCAGCGGCAGCGCTGCGAGGAGCTTGATCGCAGCCTGGTCGATGTCTCCGCGGTGGCACAGTCCATTGATGGCATCGCCCGGCAGACCAACCTCCTGGCGCTGAACGCCACCATCGAGGCGGCGCGCGCCGGCGAGGCTGGCAAGGGCTTCGCCGTGGTGGCCGGCGAGGTCAAGGCGCTGGCGGAAGGCGCCCGCAATGCCGCCGCGCGTATCGCGCAGACAGTGGTGCTGCTGCGCGAGGTGGCGGCGGATCTCGCGAAGGCGGCGGCCGGCAACCTGCGCGAGGCGGAAGCCGCCAGCGCTGCGGGCGAGCGTATCCGCAGCGGCGCGGACGCGCTGTCGGGGCGCTGCGCGGAGGCGGCCGGCGACATTGCGCGCATCGCCGCTGATGCGCGTCGGACCGGTGAGGCGGTCGCGGCCATGGGCGCGACTTGCGAAGCCGATGGCGTCGAGACGGGTGAGGCGGCGAGCGCGCTGGCGCGCGCCGCGGAGCGCTGCGAACGGCTGCGCGCCCTGGGCGAGAAGGCGATGGAAGGCTTGGCCGAATCCGGCATCGAGACACCCGACACGCCCTTCATTACCGCGGCGAAGACCGCGGCGGCGGAGATCGGCGCGGCCCTCGAGGCGGCGATCGCGGCTGGCGAGATCAGCGAGGCGGCGCTGTTCGATGCGACCTATCGGCCGATTCCAGGGACCGATCCGCAGCAGATGATGGCACCCTGCACGGCGCTGACGGACCGGCTGCTGCCCGCCATCCAGGAGCCACTGCTGGCGCTCGATCCGCGCGTGGTCTTTGCCGCGGCGGTGGACCGCAATGGTTACCTGCCGACGCACAACACGAAATTCAGTCAGCGGCAGCGGCCGGGCGAGACCGCCTGGAACACGGCGAATGCGCGCAACCGCCGCATCTTCGCCGACCGCGTCGGGCTGGCGGCGGCAGAGAGCACGCGGCCCTTCCTGCTGCAGGCCTATCGCCGCGACATGGGTGGTGGGGTCTTCGCGCTAATGAAGGATTGTTCGGCGCCGATCACGGTGCGCGGCCGCCATTGGGGTGGGCTGCGGCTGGCCTATCGGGCAGAGTAACGCGACATTACACCGTCAGCAGCTTCCGCACCGCCTCCTCGTCCAGATCCTTGGCCGGTCCGGCGAGCGCCATCTCGCCCCGCACCATAACGGCGATGAAATCCGCGAGGTCGCGGGCGAACTCGAAATACTGTTCCACCAGCACCACCGCCATGCCGCGATCCCTGGCCAGATAGGCGATGACCCGGGCGATATCCTTGATGACGTTGGGTTGAATGCCCTCGGTCGGCTCGTCGAGGATCAGCAGCCGCGGCTGTGCCGTGAGCGCCCGCGCGATCGCGAGCTGCTGCTGCTGCCCACCGGAGAGGTCGCCGCCGCGCCGGCGCAGGAACTGGCGCAGGATCGGGAACAGGTCGAAGATCTCGGCCGGCACGATGGCGCCGCGCGGCGCCGCGGCCAGCGCCGTCTGCAGATTCTCCTGCACGGTCAGAAAGGGGAAGATCTCCCGCCCTTGCGGCACATAGCCGATGCCGGCGCGGGCGCGCTCGGCCGGCGGCACCGCGATGATGTCGCGCCCTTCCCAGGTGATTCGACCCTTCTGTGCCCGCTCCAGCCCGACGATCGACCGCATGAGCGAGGATTTGCCGACGCCGTTGCGCCCCAGCACGCAGGTGATGCGGCCGGGCTCCGCCATTAGGTCGACGCCGCGCAGGCAGAGGCTGGCGCCGTAAGAGAGTTCGAGGCCTTCGACCTGCAGCATATTTCAGCGTCCCAGATAGACTTCGATGACGCGCGGGTCGTTCTGCACCTGGTCGATCGGGCCCTCACTCAGCATCGTGCCCTCATGCAGCACCGTCACCTTGCGACCGAGCGCACGGACGAATTCCAGGTCGTGCTCGACCACGACGACGCTGCGCTCGCCGGCGATGCGGCGCAGCAGGGCGGCAGTATGTTCGGTCTCCTGGTCGGTCATGCCGGCGACCGGCTCGTCCACCAGCAGCAGTTGCGGGTCCTGCATCAGCAGCATGCCGATCTCCAGCCATTGCCGCTGGCCATGGGACAGGATCGCGGCCAGGTCACCGGCGCGGGCGGTGAGGCCGGTTTCCTCCATCACCTGGTCGATGCGGGCCTTGGCCTCCCCGGTCAGGATCCAGCGCAGGCAGGCAAAGGGGCCGCGCGGCGCCTTGAGCGCGAGCTCCAGATTCTCGAAGACGGTCAGCGCATCGAAGACGGTTGGCTTCTGGAACTTGCGGCCGATGCCGAGATTGGCGATGTCGGCCTCATCCATCCGCGTCAGGTCATGATCGCCGAAGCGCACCGTGCCGCTGGTCGGACGGGTCTTGCCGGTGATGACATCCATCATCGTGGTCTTGCCGGCGCCGTTCGGGCCGATCACCGCGCGCATCTCTCCGGGCTCAACCACCAGCGAGAGGTTGTTGAGCGCCCGGAAGCCGTCGAAGACCACCGAGACGCCGTCGAGATAGAGCCGGCCCTTGGTGCTCATGACCGGCGCCCCCGCAGCAGCCCGAGCAGCCCCTTCGGCAGCAGCAGCGTCACCGCGACGAAGAGCCCGCCGAGGGCAAACAGCCAGAGGTCGGGCGCGATCGTCGTCAGCCAGGTCTTCATCGCGTTCACCGAGAAGGCGCCGAGCGCCGCGCCGATCAGCGTGCCGCGGCCGCCGACCGCAACCCAGATCACTGCCTCGATCGAATTGCCTGGGCTGAACTCACCGGGATTGATGATGCCGACCTGCGGCACATAGAGCGCCCCCGCGAGGCCCGAGATCATCGCCGACAACACGAAGACGAAGAGTTTTGCTTGCGTCACCGAGTATCCCAGGAAGCGCACCCGGCTTTCGGCATCGCGCACCGCGATCAGCACCCGTCCGAGCTTGGAGCGGGTGATCCAGGCGCAGAGGAAATAGGTGCCGACCAGGGTCGCGAGGGAGGCGTAGAACAGCGCTGCCCGGGTGCCGCCGGCGTTCAACGGCATGCCCAGCAGCTCCTTGAAATCGGTGAAGCCGTTATTGCCGCCGAAGCCCATGTCGTTGCGGAAGAAGGCGAGCATCAGCGCATAGGTCATCGCCTGGGTGATGATCGAGAAATAGACCCCGGTGATGCGGCTGCGGAAGGCCAGGAAGCCGACCACGCCGGCCAGCACGCCAGGCACGAAGAGCGCCATGAACAGTGCATAGGGGAAGGATTGGAATCCCCACCAGAAGATCGGCAGATCGGTGTAGCCGAGGAAGACCATGAAATCCGGCAGCACCGGATGGCCATAGACGCCGCGCGGCCCGATCAGCCGCATCAGGTGCATGCCGATCGCATAGCCGCCGAGCGCGAAGAAAGCGCCATGCCCGAGGCTGAGCAGCCCCGCATAGCCCCAGGCGAGATCGATCGCGAGCGCCAGGATCGCGTAGCAAATCCATTTGCCGGTGATACTGACCACGAAGTCGGAAATGTGCAGCGCGTGGTCGGCCGGCAGTCGGTTCAGCACCGGCATCAGTGCCAGCAGCAGGATCACCGCGATGGTCGCGGCGCGGAGCCCGAGGCGCAGGCGGGACGGCGTCGGCGTAGCGATGGTGGCGCTCATCCCGCAGCCCTGCCCTTCTGCGGGAAGAGCCCGCGCGGCTTGCGCTGGATGAACAGCATCAGCCCGACCAGCACCGCGACCTTGGCCAGCACCGCGCCGGCATAGGGTTCCAGCAGCTTGTTCACGACGCCGAGCGACAGCGCGCCGACCAGTGTGCCGGCAAGCGATCCGACGCCGCCGAACACCACCACCATGAAGCTGTCGATGATGTAGCCGGTGCCGAGATTGGGCGAGACGTTGTCGATCTGGCTGAGCGCCACGCCCGCCATGCCGGCGATGCCGGAGCCGAAAGCAAAGGTCAGTGCATCGACCCGCCCGGTGCGGATGCCCATGGTCGCGGCGATCCGGCGGTTCTGCGTCACCGCCCGCATCTCCAGCCCGAAGCGGGTGAAGCGGATGGCGGCGATGGTCAGCCCCAGCACCACCAGCGAGAAGACGATCACCCAGAGCCGGTTCTGCGTCACCATCAGCCCGCCGGGCAGTTCCAGCGTGCCCATCATCCAGGCCGGGCTGATCACCTCCCGGTTCTGCGCGCCGAAGGCGAGGCGCACCGCCTGCTGCAGGATCATGCCGACGCCGAAGGTCATCAGCAGCGTCTCCAGCGGCCGGCCATAGAGGTGCCGGATCAGCCCGCGTTCCAGCATGGCGCCGGCGAGGCCGGCGACCAGGAAAGCCGCCGGCACCGCCAGCGGCAGTGACCAGGGCTCCAGCCAGGGAATGCCGCGGCAGGCATCCTGCACCACCACGGTGGCGTAAGCGCCGAGCATGACGAACTCGCCATGCGCCATGTTGATCACGCCCATGACGCCGAAGGTCACGGCGAGGCCGAGGGCGGCCAGCAGCAGCACGGAGCCGAGCGAGAGCCCTTGATACAGCGTCTCCGCCGCGCGCTTCACCGCGATGACGCGGTCGAGGCTGACGAGCGCCGCGTCGATCTCGGGGCCAAGCGCCGGCGTCGCGTTGCGGGCCTCCAGCAGCAGCGCGCGCGCGCCTTCGGTGCCGGCGCCGGCCAGCGCCGCGATGCCCTGGCGCTGCACGGTGGCATCGGCCGCGACCAGGCGCGATGCGGCCAGCGCCAGCGCCATCTGGTCGCGGATGCGCGGCACGCTTTCCCGCGCCAGTGCCGCTTCGAGCAGGGGAATGTTCTCGGCGCTGCGGGTGCGGTACACGGCCTCCGCCGCCGCTGCCCGCTCCGCCGCATCGGGTGAGACCAGGGCCAGGCGCCCGATCGCGCCGCGCAGCGCCACGCGCACGCGATTGTTGATGCGCACCGGCTCGGCCCCCGCCGCGTCGGCCGCGGCGCCGGTGGCGGCCTCGGTCACGCCGGCATCGGCGCGGATCAGCAGGGTGTTGTCGGGCCGCTTCAGCAGCCGCCCGTCGGCAAGCGCGCGGAGCACCGGCAAGGCGCGGGGATCACCGCCGGCGCCGAGGCGTTCCGCGGCTTCCGCCTGCTGGGTGAAGCCGCCGGCGAGGCCGGCGAGGGCATCGAGGAAAGCATCCTGCGCGTGCGCCGGCAGCGATGCGGCGAGAAGCAGGACAATCAGGAACAGAGCGCGGGTCATGCTGTCATCCGGCCCGCGGAGCGTCGCCGCCCCGCGGGTTCAGGCGTCAAAAACCTCAGCCGCGGCGGCGGTTCGCATTCTCCGGGATGAAGGGCGACCAGTTCTCGGCCACGATCGTCGTCGGCGTGCGGGAGACGATGCTGAACTGCCCGTCCGCCTGGATCTCACCGATCATCACCGGCTTGGCCAGATGATGGTTGCGGTGCATCTCCAGCGAATAGCCGCAGGGGGCATCCACCTTCTGGCCATACATCGCCTCACGCACCGCATCGACCGCCGTGCTGTTCGCCTGCGCCACCGCTTGCGCCCACATCTTGAAGCCGACCAGCGTCGCCTCCATCGGGTCGTTGGTCACGCGGCGCGGGTTCTTGATGTAGGCCTGCCAGGTGTTCTTGAACTCGGTGTTGGCGGGCGCCTGTACCGACATGAAGTAGTTCCAGGCGGCCAGATGGCCGACCAGCGGCCGCGCGTCGATGCCGGCCAGCTCCTCCTCGCCGACCGAGAAGGCGACGCAGGGGATATCCTCCGCCTTGATGCCCTGGTTGCCGAGCTCGCGGTAGAAGGGGACGTTCGCATCACCGTTGATGGTGGAGACGATCGCGGTCTTCTTCCCCTGGGCGGCGAAGGTCTTCACCCGACTGACGATGCCCTGCCAGTCGGAATGGCCGAAGGGGGTGTATTCCTCCATGATGTCGGCATCGGTGATGCCCTTGGAGTTCAGGTAGCCGCGCAGAATGCGATTGGTGGTGCGCGGATAGACATAGTCGGTGCCGAGCAGCGCGATGCGCTTCGCCTCGCCACCATCCTTGCCCATCAGGTACTCGACCGCCGGGATCGCCTGCTGGTTCGGCGCCGCGCCGGTGTAGAAGATGCTGCGGCTCTGCTCCTCGCCCTCATACTGCACGGGGTAGAAGAGCAGCCCGTTCAGCTCCTCGAAGACCGGCAGCACGGATTTGCGGGAGACCGAGGTCCAGCAGCCGAAGGTGACATCGACCTTCGCGACCTGCAGCAACTCGCGCGCCTTCTCGGCAAACAGCGGCCAATTGGAGGCGGGGTCGACGACCGCCGCCTCGACCCGCCGGCCGAGGAGGCCGCCACGGCCGTTGATCCACTCGACCATCATCAGCACGGTGTCGCGCAGCGCCGTCTCGCTGATCGCCATGGTGCCGGAGAGGGAGTGCAGCACGCCCACCTTGATCGGCGCGGCCTGGCCGAAGGCGGGGCGGATGGCGGGCATCGCCAGCGCGCCGCCAAGGCCGGCCATCAGGGCGCGGCGCGAGAAGGGGACAAGCGGCTTGGTCATGCGTGCGATCTCCTTGGGCTTCCAGGGTATTCGGCGCGCCAGGCCATGCCGGCCCGGCGCGTCGTCGGTGGTTGCTCGCGGCGTTGCGATATCCATGCCAGCGGCACCCCCCTGCGAATCCATTGCGCGGCTGCACCGCATCGCAGAGATTGAGCGGATCGTGGGCAAAGAGATTAAAATCAGGGCAGCCGGGACGCGGCGCCTGACTCTTTTTTGCGCGCCATGGCGGCGGATGCGGCAGGGTCTCGACAGCATGCGGGCGGCCCCGCACTCTCGGGCGCATGTCGAAGCCCTTCGTCCCGCTTGCTGAAATCCACCGCGGACCCTGCCTCGAAAGCCTCCATCAGGGGGTGGTCGCGGTGGCCGACGCCTCCGGCGCGCTGCTGCTGCGCCGGGGCGATCCGGACTTCGTCACCTTCCCGCGCTCCTCCCTGAAGCCCTTCCAGGCGATCGCCCTGGTCGAGAGCGGCGCCATCGACGCGCTCGGCCTGACCGAGGCGCATATCGCCCTTGCCTGCGCATCCCACCGGGCGGAGGGGTTCCAGGCCGCGATGGTGCGGGACTGGCTGGCGCGGCTCGATCTGCCGGAGACCGCCCTGGTCTGCGGGCCCGACCTGCCGCGCGGGGAAGCCGATCTCGGCGCCGTGCTGCTGGCCGGCGGCGGCCGCTCCCGCGTGTTCCACAACTGCTCCGGCAAGCATTGCGGCTTCCTGACCCTCGCACGCCGTATCGGTGCGCCGGCGGCTGGCTATGACGATCCGGCGCATCCGGCGCAGCGCCTGTTCCTCGAAGCCTTCTCGGAGCTTGTGGGCCGCGACGCCGCGGCGCTGCCGCGCGGCACCGATGGCTGCGGCCTGCCGGCGCTCGCCCTCCCGGTCGTGGACATGGCGCGCGCCGCCGCCCGCTTCGCCGCGGCCGCCGTCGCCAGCGAGACGCGCCGCGCCGCGATCCGCCGCATCCAGGCCGCCATCCGTGCCCATCCCGACCATCTCTCCGGCCAGGACCAGCCGACCAGCCGGATCATCCGTGCGACAGAAGGCCGGGTGCTGCTGAAGAGCGGTGCGGAGGGTTTCAACCTGGCTTTCGTGCCGGAGCGCGGCATCGGCATCGCGATCAAGATGGCCGATGGCGGATCGCGGGCGAAGATGGCGGTGCTGGTCGCGGTGCTGGCGGAGCTCGGCCTGCTCGCGCGCGACGCGGCGCCGGCGCTGATCGAAGCGGTGGAGGACCCCATCCGCGACAGCAATGGGCGCAGCGCCGGGAAGCTGCGGATAACTCTGTAGCGCTGCTGCTCCGCGGCTGGGCAGCCTCTGCCCAGGCCCGTGGCAGGTGATGCGTCTGTCCTTGATGTCATCGAAGCGCAATCCGCGGCACGCGGCTTGCTGACCCTGGGGGCGACCGCCAGGGAGTTCCGTCATGCGCATCAGCCTGCCACGCCGCGCCTTGCTGCAAGGCGCCGCCGGCCTGCTCGCCGCCCCGGCCATCCTGCGCGCCCAGACGCCCGAGATCTTCGTGGGTGGCCCCGCTTCTCCGGGCCTCACCGACATCCTGTTCCCGGCGATCGAGCGCAAGCATGGCTTCAAGATCCTGTTCGAGGGCACGAACAGCTTGATCAACCTCGAGAAAATGCGCAGCAACCGGGCGCGGCCGACGATGACGGTGACGATGATGGACGACCCCGTCCTCATCCTCGCGGAACGCGAGAATCTCATCACCACCTTGAAGGGTGCCGCGATCCCGAACCTCGCGGATGTGCAGGCGGATGCGAAGCCGCGCGATTCCATGTGGGTGAACTGGTGCTTCCCCGCCGCCTCCATCTCCTACAACACGCGCAGCGTCCGGCCAGCGCCGACCAGCTACGCCGAGGTCTGGGACCGCAAGTACCGCGACAAGGTCATCCTGATCTCCATGCGCATCACCCAGGCGGTGGTGCCGCTGCTGGCGGCGACCCAGCTCGCCACCGGCAAGCCGCTCAGCGAATGCCTGCGCCTGGCCGATGAAGGCTTCGCCAAATTGCGGGAATTGCGGCCGAACATCCTGCAGATCACCACCAACCCGCCCCAGGCGCAGCAGCTCCATGAAAGCGGGGAGGTCGATCTCTACCTCTCCCCCGACAGCCGCACCACGCTGTTCCGCAAGAGCCAGCGCGCGCCGGTCGACCTCGCCTATCCGCGGGAAGGCACGGTCGCGATGCCGGCCGGCGTAGCCCTGGTCCGTGATGGCCCGAACGCCGAGCTCGGCATGAAGTTCATCGACGAGCTGTTGAACCCCGAGACCCAGGCCCTGGTCGCCCGCACCTTCTTCAGCAAGCCGACCAACACCAAGACCACCATGCCGGCGGAGCTCAGCCTGCCGGATCTCGTGGTGCTCGATTGGGAGTATTTCGCCGATCACCGCAATGGCTGGATCGAGCGCTTCGAGCGTGAGATCGCCGCGCGGTGAGGGATGGCGGTGTCAGCGTCGGTGTCGGGGCGGCGGGCCACCTCGCGGTCTCCGGCGCGACCAAGCGCTTCGGCGCGGCGCTGGTGCTGGACGACCTCAGCATCGCGGTCGCCAAGGGTGAGTTCGTCTCGCTTCTCGGCCCTTCGGGCTGCGGCAAGACGACGCTGCTTCGCTGTGTCGCCGGCCTGCTGCGGCCGGATGCCGGGCGCATCCTGGTGGGCGGGGCGGACATCACCACGCTGCCCGCGCATCGGCGCAATGTCGGCGTGGTGTTCCAGAACTACGCGCTGTTCCCGCATCTGACGGTCGCCGAGAATATCGGCTTCGGCCTGCGCGCACAGGGCGTCGCGAAGCGCGAAGCCGCACCCCGCATCGCGGAGGCGCTGCGCCTGGTGCGGATGGAAGCGCATGCCGATAAGGCGATCACCGCACTCTCCGGCGGTCAGCAGCAGCGCGTGGCTGTGGCGCGCGCCTTGGTGGTGCGGCCCTCCCTGCTGCTACTGGACGAACCCTTCAGTGCGCTCGACCGCAAGCTGCGGGAGACCATGCAGGTCGAGCTCAAGCAGCTCCTGCGCGAGGTCGGCATCACCGCGATCTTCGTGACCCATGACCAGGAGGAAGCGCTGGTCGTCTCCGACCGCATCGCGGTCATGAATGCCGGGCGCATCGAGCAGCTCGCCGATCCCGCGGCGCTCTATGGCCGCCCCTCCAGCCTCTATGTGCTGGATTTCGTCGGGCAGTCGACGCGGCTCTCCGGCCGGGTCGTGGAAACGGCCTCCAACGAGATCGCCATCGACACCGCGCTCGGCCGCATCTGGGCGCCCGGCAGCTTCCTCCGCGGCTCCCCCGTCATCGTTGCCGTGCGGCCTGAGGCGGTGACGCTCGGCTCGGCGCAGGACGGGGCTGCCAACCACATCACCGCCCGGGTCGCCGAGATCTCCTTCCTTGGCAGCCGCACCCAGCTTCATCTCGACCTGGTGGAACCTGACCGCGGCGTCGTCGAGCTGCCGCGCCTGCCGGATGGCATCGCGCCCGGCGCATCCGTGCCGCTCAGCTTCCGCGTGGCCGATGCCATGGTCTTTCCCGCGCCATGAGCGCCACGGCGCTGACGGCACCGCCGCGCCGCCCGGACGGCTTGACCCTGCTGGTGCTGCCGGCGCTCGCCTTCCTGGGCGTCGTCTTCCTGCTGCCGCTGCTGCTGCTGCTCTGGTCCTCGATCCGGGGGCCGGGCGGCTTCTCGCTCAACGGCTATGCGCGGGTTCTGGGCGACGCCTATTACCTGCAGGTGATGCTGCAATCCCTGCAGCTCGGCCTCATCACCACCGGCGGTGCGCTGCTGCTCGGCTATCCCGCGGCCTTCGCGCTGGCCCGGGCGCGCGGTTACGCGCAGGTGGTGCTCTTCGCCCTGATCTTCCTGCCGCTCACCGTCTCGATCATCGTGAAGAGCTTCGGCTGGGGCATCGTGCTGCGCCGCGACGGCATTCTGAACTGGGCGATGGAGAATCTCGGCCTGATCGAGCGGCCCGTGCGCATGATCTTCACCGAAGGCGCGCTTTATGCCGGGATGATCAACGTCTTCTTGCCCTTTATGGTGCTGCCGATCTTCTCGGTGGTGCGCATGATGGACACGCGGCTGCCGGATGCCGCCGCGACGCTCGGCGCCTCGCCCTGGTTCCGCTTCACGCGGGTCACCCTGCCGCTGTCGCTGCCCGGCGTGGTCGCCGGCGTCTCCATCACCTTCTCGCTCGCGGTTTCGGCGTACGTCACGCCGTCGCTGCTGATGGGGGACCGCTTCATGACCATGTCGATGGTCATGGCCAAGGCCTTCCTGAACCTGCGCGACTGGCAACTCGGCGCCGCCATGGCGACGGTGCTGCTGGCGGTCGCGATCACCGTCGTCGTGGGCGCCGCCTGGCTGCAGAAGCGCCTCGCCACGCCGCGGGGGAGCTGAGGCCATTGGATCGCGCCGCACGCTGGGTCAGCAGCTTCGCCCTCCTCCTCACCATCGCCTTCCTGCTGCTGCCGATCGTCGTCGTCATTCCCGTGAGCTTCACCGAAGCCCCGATCTTCGCCTTTCCACCCGAAGGCTTTTCCCTGCAATGGTACGCGAAGATCCGCAACGTGGACGGGCTGCTCGGTGCGCTGGCGCTCTCGGCGCAGATCGCGGCACTGTCCACCGGCATCGCGTTGCTGCTCGGCACGCTCGCCGCCATCGCGCTGGTGAAGGGGCAGGTGCCCGGGTCGGCGGCGATCACTGCTTTCATGGTCTCACCGCTCATGCTGCCCGGCCTGGTGCTCGGCATCGCCCTGCTGCAGGCGCTGCGGGAGGTCGGGCTGCGCGATGCCTGGTGGTCGCTGCTGCTGGCGCATGTCGTCATCACCATGCCCTTCGTGATGCGCACCGTGCTCGCCAGCCTGGCGTTGTTCGACTTCGCGATGGTGGACGCGGCGCGCACCCTCGGCTGTTCCTACGCACGGGCGCTGCTGCGCGTGCTGGTGCCGAACATTCTGCCGGGCTTCATCTCCGGTGCGCTCTTCGCCTTTATCGCAAGCTTCGACAACTATCCGGTCTCGATGTTCCTGGTCGATGTCCGCACCAAGACGCTGCCGATCCAGCTCCTGAATTACCTGGAGATCAGCCCGGACCCGACGCTCGCCGCCGTCTCCACCCTGCTGATCCTGCTGACCGTGCTGGTGCTCTTCCTCTGTGACCGCCTGGTCGGCCTGCGGCGGATGGCGGCGCTGTGACGGCGCAGAACCCCGTCGCCCGCGTGCTGGAGGCGCCGGCGCGCTGGCTCGCGATCCTGGGCGGCTGGTGGCTGATGGCGCTGGCCTTCCTCACCTGTGCGGAGATCCTGGGCCGCAAGCTGCTCGGCGTGTCATTGCAGGGCGTCGACGAGATCGGCGGCTATACCCTCGCCATATTCTCGACGCTGGCCTTCACCTGGGCGCTGGTCGCCAAGTCACATGCGCGCGTCGATTTCCTGCTGGGCCGCATGCCAGCCCCGGTACGCGCGGTGCTGAACGCCGCCGCCTTCCTGTTGCTTGCCGCCTGCGCGATCTACGCCGCTTGGCGCGGCTGGCACGTGCTGGAGGAAAGCATCGAATTCCAGGCCCATGCCAATTCGCCGCTGCAGACCGCGCTCTGGATCCCGCAATCCGCCTGGCTCGCCGGCCTCGTCGTCTTCGCCATGGCGGCGGGAGCCTTCGCTGGCCACGCGCTCTGGCTGCTGTTGACCGACTGGCGCCGCCTCAACCTCCTCTACGGCCCGATGACCCTGGATGAGGAAGTGGCCGCCGAAGCCAGCGCCATCCTCGCGCGTACGGCGCCGGAAGCGGAGCCGGCGGAATGATCGGCGTGACGGAAGCAGCCCTCGGCTTCGGACTGATGGTGCTGCTGCTCTTCCTCGGCCTGCATGTCGCGATCGCGATGCTGCTGGTCGCCGTGCTCGGCGCCAGCCTCTATCTCAGCCCGGCGCTGGTCGAGGCGCTCGGCACCCAGCTCTGGGCCTCGATGGAGGATTACGTCCTGCTGTCGATCCCGCTCTGCATCCTGCTGGGCGAGATCCTGGTCCGCAGCGGCAGCACCGACCGCCTCTACCGCAGCCTGGCGGATTGGCTGAACCCGTTGCCGGGTGGGCTGCTGCATACCAATGTCGGCGCGTCCGCGATCTTCTCCGCGGTCTCCGGCTCCTCGGTCGCGACCGCGGCCACGGTCGCGACGGTGGCACTCCCCTCCTTCCGGCAGCGCGCCTATGACGAGCGGCTGGTGCTCGGCTCCATCGCCGCCGGCGCCTCGCTCGGCAATCTCATCCCGCCCGGGATCGCGCTCATCGTCTACGGCGCCATGACCAACACCTCGATCGGCCAGCTCTACGCCGCCGCGGTGGTGCCGGGTGCCGTCATGACCGTGCTTTTCATGGCCACCATCGTGCTGATCGCCTGGGCACGCCCCGGGCTGGTGCGGCAGGAACCGCTCAGCGATCCGCTGCGCGTCCGCCTGGCCCGCGCCGTGCATCTGTTGCCGCCGCTGGTGATCTTCGTGATCATCATGGGCTCGATCTACACCGGCTGGGCGACGGTGACCGAAAGCGCCGCACTCGCGGTGGTGGCGGCGCTGCCGATCGCGGCCCTCTACGGCCGGCTCACCATCCGCATGCTGCACGAATGCTTCCTCGCGACTGCCAGCCTGACGGCGATGAGCATGCTGATCCTCGCCGCCGCCTTTTACCTGAACTTCGTCATGGGGCTGCTCGGCGTGACGCCGGCGCTCGGCGCTTTCGTCGCCAGCATGGATGCCTCGCCCCTGCAGCTCATCCTCGCGCTCACACTCTTCTACCTGCTGCTCGGTGTCTTCTTCGAGACGCTCCCCATGCTGGTCGGCACCGTGCCCGTGGTCTTCCCCGTGGTCACCGCCGCCGGCATCGATCCCGTCTGGTTCGGCGTCTTCATCGTGCTGATGGGGGAGATCTCCCTGCTGTCGCCCCCGGTTGGCATGACGCTCTACGTCATCCAGGCGGTGCGGCGGGAAGGCCATATCGGCCAGGTCTTCGCCGGCACGGCACCCTTCTTCCTCGCCATGGTCGCGATGACCGCGCTGCTGATCGCCTTCCCAGGCATGGCGCTCTGGCTGCCCCGCCTGACCTATGTGAACTGATCAAGGAGATCCGGGAATGCTGCGCCACCTCCGCCGCGCTGTGGCGGCCCTCTGCCTCCTCGCGCTGCCGCTCGCCCCCGCCGCCGCGCAGCAAGGGCCGGCGATGCCGCTCCGCATCACCGGGCATTTCGCGGCCAACCAGAAGCACATTGACATCGAGCGCGCCTTCTACGGCGGCCTCGCCGCGGAGACCGACATCAACCTGCAGATCACCTACAACCCGATGGACCAGGTCGGCGTGCAGGCCGCCGACGCGTTGCGCCATCTGCGCAGCGGCGCCTTCGACGTGATGTCGGTGGTGATCGGCCCGGTTGCGCGCGACGAGCCCTTCTTCGACGGGCTCGACCTCATCGGCGTCAGCCCGACCGTCGCCGAGCTGCGCACCGCCGTCGATGCCGGCCGCGAAGCCTTCGATCGCCGCCTGCTGGACCGCTTCGGCGCCCGCGCCGTCGCCCTCTGGCCCTTCGGTCCGCAATACTTCTTCTGCAATGCGCCGGTCCGCAGCGTCGCCGATCTTCGCGGCCTCAAGGTCCGTTCCTACACGCCGAGCATGACCGCACTGCTCACCCATCTCGGCGCCAGCCCGATCAGCCTGCAATTCAGCGAGGTCTACCCCGCCCTCCAGCGCGGCGTCGTCGCCTGCGGCATCACCTCCGCCGTCTCCGCCTATGCTGGCAACTGGGGTGAAGTCATCACCCACGTCCTGCCGCTCTCCCTCGCCGGCGGCATCCAGGGCCATTTCATGAGCGCCCAGGCCTGGCGCCGCTTCTCACCCCAACAGCAGGAAGCCCTCTCCCGCGCCTTCGCCCGGCTCGAGCGCGAGCTCTGGCAGCTCGCCGAGGTCAGCGATGCGGAATCCCTGGCCTGCCTTGGTGGCCAACCCGCCTGCACCGGCCGCCGCTTCTCGACCACCATCGCCGCCGTGCCGCCCGAAGACGAAGCCCGTGTCCGCGACGCCGTGACTGCCGTCGTGCTGCCGACCTTCCGCGACGGCTGCAACCGCGTCTGGGCCGACTGCAGCACCACCTGGAACCGCAGCATCGGCGCCGCCCGCGGCTACGTCATCCCGTAGACGGGGATGGTCCTGTGAGGGCGGCGTTGGTCCATCGCTGACGTCGCCTCCCCTGGTATCTCTCCAAGCTAGACAGGAAGGCGGTGCCCTTTCCGAGGACGCGCTTACCCGCCTGGCGTCGCCATGGGCACGCCGATGGTGCGCACCATCCAGGCCAGCCGGTGGCGTTGCGCGGCGACCGCGTGCGCCCGCGCCGCCGATTCCGCGGCGTCGCCGTCGCGCCGGCGCAGTGCCTTGAGAATGGTCCGGTGCTCGTCATGCGCCTGTTCCGCCCGGCCGCCCTGGGTCAGCAGGGAAGGCAGCAGCGCCATGGTCGCCGAAAGCTGTTCCAGGCTGCGCAGCAGGTAGCGGTTATGGGCCGCCAGGTAGAGCAGCCCATGCAGGCGCTGGTTGGTCTCGGCGAGCGCGCGGGCATCGGTGAAATACTGCGGCTCCTTTGCCACCAGCTCGGTCATCGCGGCGATCTCGGTCTCGCTGGCATGCTGGGCGGCGAGGCGCGCGGCCGCACCTTCCAGCACCTCGCGCATGACATAGAGCTCGACCACCTGCTGGTGGTCGGGGCGGGTGACCGTCAGGCCGCGCCGCGGCTCATGCGTGACCAGGCCTTCCGCCTCCAACCGGGCGATCGCCTGCCGGATCGGGGTGCGGGAGACGCCGAGGCGGGCGGCGAGGTCGGTTTCGGTCAGCCGGATGCCCGGGGCGAGGGAGCCGTCCCGGATCTGGTCGCGCATCCGCGCATAGGCTTCCTGACCCAGGTCGCGCGTGGCGGGAGGCGTCGGGGAGCGGAGCATGCCTCCCATGTAGCGGACCGGCCCCTCCGATTGGAAGAACCATCTGGACCTCACTGGATACCCGTGGATACATAGGCGTCCCGAGGAGAGAGACCCTATGGTGGACCTGACCCGGATCTGGGACGTGGTGGTGGTCGGCGGCGGCAATGCCGCGCTCTGCGCCGCCATCACGGCGCGGGAGGCCGGAGCGTCCGTCCTGGTCGCCGAGCATGCACCGAAGGCGATGCGCGGCGGCAACAGCCGGCACACGCGCAATGTCCGGGCGCTGCATCCGGCGCCGACCGGGGTGCTGACCGAGAGCTACCTGGAAGAGGAGTACTGGGACGACCTGCTGCGGGTCACCGGCGGGCGCACCGACGAACATCTGGCGCGCACCACCATCCGCGCCTCCCAGCACGCGCCGGGTTTCCTTGAAGAATGCGGGGTGGTGTTTCAGCCCTCGCTCTCCGGCACGCTGTCGCTGTCGCGCACCAACGCCTTCTTCCTCGGTGGCGGCAAGGCATTGATCAATGCGCTGTACCGCACCGCCGAGAAGCTCGGCATCGCCGTCCTCTACGATACCGAGGTGCAGCATATCGAGGTGAAGGATGGCTTCGCGACGGAAGCGATCCTGAGCTGCCGCGGCTTCCCGGAGCGTGTCAGGGCCAAGACTTTCATCGCCTCGGCCGGCGGCTTCCAGGCGAATCGCGAATGGCTGCGCAAGTACTGGGGCGACGCCGCCGATAACTTCCAGATCCGCGGCACCCCCTATGCCCAGGGCACCGTGCTGAAGGACCTGCTCGCCCAGGGCATCCAGGAAGTGGGCGACCCCACCCAGTTCCACGCCGTCGCCAATGATGCGCGCGCGCCGATGGAGGATGGCGGCCTCGCCATGCGCCTCGACTGCGTGCCCTTCGCGATCGTGGTGAACCGCGACGTGGAGCGCTTCTACGACGAGGGCGAGGATGTCTGGCCGAAGCGCTACGCCATCTGGGGCCGCCTGATCGCCCAGCAGCCGGATCAGCGCGCCTATGCCATCACCGACAGCAAGGCGCTGCACAACTACCTGCCCAGCGTCTTCCCGCCGGAGAAGGCCGGTACCATCGCGGAACTCGCGGGCAAGCTCGGGCTCGACGCCGGCAAGCTGGAACGCGTGGTCGCCGACTACAACGCCTCGGTCCGCGACGGCACCTTCACGCCGATGAAGCCCGACGACTGCCGCACCGAAGGGCTGACCCCGCCCAAGAGCCACTGGGCGCGGCGCATCGATACGCCGCCCTTCTACGGCCATCCGCTGCGGCCCGGCATCACCTTCACCTTCCTCGGCGTGAAGGTGAACGACCGGGCGCGGGTGCTGATGGCCGACGGCAAGCCCTCGGCGAACCTCTTCGCCTCGGGCGAGATCATGGCCGGCAATATCCTGGGCCAGGGCTACCTGGCCGGCTTCGGGATGGCGATCGGCACCGTCTTCGGACGCCTCGCGGGCGAGGAGGCCGCGCGCCATGCAAGAAACTGAAGCCCCCCGCGCGGAGCGCGAATCTGACGCAATGATCGAGGCGCGCCGCAACCTCGAAGTCTGCAATGCCTGCCGCTATTGCGAGAGCTATTGCGCGGTGTTCCCGGCGATGGCGATGCGGCGGGAATTCTCGACCGGCGACCTGACCCACCTCGCCAATCTCTGCCACGGCTGCAAGGGCTGCTACCACGCCTGCCAATACGCACCGCCGCATGCCTTCGGCATCAACCTGCCGGCGACTTTCTCGACCATCCGGCAGGAGAGCTACGCCACCTATGCCTGGCCCGCCGGCATGGGCGGCGCCTTCGAGCGCAACGGCACGCTGGTGTCGCTGCTCGCCGCCCTCGGCGTCGCGCTGGTGCTGATCCTGACCGCGGCGCTGCAGGACCCGACGGTGCTCTACAGCGCGCAGCGCGGCGAAGGCGCCTTTTTCCGGGTCATCCCGCTCTGGCTGATGATGGGCATCGCCGGCATCACCTTCGGCTATGCCATTATCGCGATGGCGATCGGCGGCGTCCGCTACTGGCGCGGCACCGGTGGCAGCGGCGGCGCGCCGCTGGCGGCGGCGCCGGTCGCGGATGCCGCGGTCGACATCGTGACCTTGCGCAACCTCGGCGGCGGCGGGCATGGCTGCAACGACGTCGACGACAGCTTCGCCATGCAGAAGCGCTGGCTGCACCAGGCGATGTTCGGCGGCTTCATGCTGTGTTTCGCCGCGACCACGGTCGGCGCGATCTACCATAACATCTTCGGCTGGCACTCGCCTTATGACTTCCTCAGCCTGCCCGTCCAGCTCGGCACCTGGGGCGGCGTCTTCCTCTGCATCGGCACCGCCGGGCTGATCCGGCTGAAGATCGTCACCGACCCGGTGCCTGTCGCGAAGCAGGTGCTCGGCGGCGAATACGCGATGCTGCTGCTGCTGTTCCTGGTCAGCGCGACCGGGCTGCTGCTGCTCGCGGTGCGTCACACCGGGGCGATGGGCGTGATGCTCGCGATCCATCTCGGCCTGGTGCTCGCGCTCTTCGTGGCGCTGCCCTACAGCAAGATGGTGCACGGCGTGTATCGCGGCCTGGCGCTGCTGCGGAACGCGCAGGAGAAGCGGCGCACCGCCGGGTGATGGCATGCCGGGAGGGACCTTGCCCCTCTCCGTCCGCCATCAATCGTCGTCGTCATCCCGGCTGCGGCCGCTGCGCCAGGGCGCGGCGCGACGGCGGTCGTCGTCTTCTTCCCTGTCGCGGCGGCCTTCCCGCCAGCGCTCGGTCCGCACATAGCCGCGGCGCCCGCGCTCATCCTCGATGGTCAGCCGGTCCACCCGGCGGCAGCGACCGTTCGAGCAGTCCGAATTGCTGTCGGAGGATTGGCTCTCCGCGGCGGCCGGGGCGGCCCGCCCCAGGGCGATAGCCCCGAGTGCCGCGAAGGTGCCGCCGCGCAGCAGGATCTTCCTGGTCAGTCCCGACATCGATCTCCGCTCCCGGTTCTGGGCCGCCTGCTGCACCGCAGGCCACGCGGGCTTCCGCGCGGGTCCAAGATGAATTCTCATCGATGTCCGGGAGGCGACGGAAATGCGGCCATGCGGGGGCGCAGGGTCACTCCCGCGTGAGGGGGCGGGTTCTAGGCTTTCTCCGCCCCGAACTCGCTCACCAGCTCCCGGATGCGGGCGGGGTCGCTCTGCTCCATCACCCGGCGGGCGAAGCGGGCACAGTCGGTGATGTCGAGCGCACGCACCGCCTGCTTCACCCGCGGCAGCGCCGAGGCGTTCATCGACAGGCAGCGGATGCCGAGGCCGAGCAGCAGCGGCACCAGCTTCGCATTCCCCGCCATCTCGCCGCAGACGGAGACCGGGATGCGGATGCGCAGCGCCGCCTCGGTCGCGAACTGCATCAGCCGCAGCACGGCGGGATGCAGCGGGTCGTAGAGATGCGCGACATCCGCCTCCGCGCGATCGACGGCGAGGGTGTACATCGCCAGGTCATTGGTGCCGATCGCGAAGAAATCCGCTTCCAGCGCGATGGCATCGGCGGCGAGTGCGGCACCCGGCGTCTCGATCATCGCGCCCAGCATCGGCAGCGACTCGGGCAGCTTCTCGCCGCGGCGGCGCAGCCGCCGCGCGACGCGGTCATAGATCTCCCGCGCCTGCTTCACCTCGTCCGGGATGGTCACCATCGGCAGCAGCACGCGCACCGCGCCCTGCGGCGCACGCGCCGCGACACGGAGGATGGCGGCGAACTGCACTTCCAGGAGCTCCGGCCGCTTCAGCAGCATGCGGAGCCCGCGCAGGCCGAGCGCCGGGTTGGGGCCGGCATGGGCGGGCACGATCCCTTCCGCCAGCGCTTCCATGTCCTTCTCGCCGCCCCAGTCGAGCACCCGGATGGTGACGGGATCGCCGGCCAGGGCCTCGACGATCTGCGAATAGGCGGCGACCTGCGCCTCCTCGTCCGGCAGATCCTCGCGGTTCATGAACAGGAATTCGGTGCGCAGCAGGCCGATGCCCTGGGCGCCGGCCTGAGCGATCAGCGGCAGCTCCTGCGGGATCTCGAGGTTTGCCTGCAGCTCCACCAGCTCGCCATCGGTGGTCTTGGCGGGCAGCCGGCGGAGCTTCGCAAGCTTGGCGCGCTCCCGCGCGAAGGCGGCGAGCTTCTCCTTCGCACCGGCAAGGGTGGACGGCGTCGGGTGCACGGCGACGATGCCGCTGGCGCCGTCCAGCGCCACCATGTCGCCGCGCACGGCGGCCTCCGTCAGGCCGGTGCAGGCGACGACGGAAGGGATGCCGAGCGCGCGCAGCATGATCGCGGTGTGGCCGTCGGTGCCGCCCTCCTCGGTTGCGACGCCGGCGATGCGGGAGGGGTCGAGCAGCGCGGCATCGGCCGGCCGCAGCTCCTCGGCGACCAGGATGCAGCCTTCCGGCAGGTTCTTGAGGCTGCGGAAAGGCTGGGCCGTCAGGTTGCGGACCAGGCGGCGCCCGATCTCCCGCACCTCCGCGGCGCGGCGGGTCAGCCCGGTCTTGTCGTCATCCTTGGCGGCGAGGATGACGGCGGCGATCGCCTCCGCCTCATCGGCGACCGCGGTCTCGGCGGCCAGGAGGTCGGTCTCGATCCGCTTGCGTGCCCCTCGGATTAGTCGGGAATTGCCGAGCATGAGGCCATAGGCATCGAGCAGGGGCCCGATCTCCTCCTGCGCCTCTTCCGGCAGGACGGAGATGCGGTTGCGCAGCTTCGCGATCTGCTTGCGGGACAGCGTGACGGCGGCGACGAGCCGTCCGCGCTCGTCCTCGACCTTCGCCTCCGTGATGGAGCGCCGGGGAGCTTCGGTCGGCGCCTCGGAGGTGTCGTAGACCGGGCCGATCGCGACGCCCGGCGCCACGCCGATGCCGGTCAGCCGGACCTCGCGTGGCTTGCCTTTCCCCGGCTTCCCCTTCGAAGGCGCTTCCTTCGGCGCGTCAGTCTTCATGGAAGCCGGCCTCGATGAGGCCGGCCACAGCGTCCAGGGCTTCCCTTGCGTCCCATCCTTCGGCCTCGACCGTGATCTGGGCGCCCTTCCCGGCCCCCAGCATCATGAGGCCCATGATGGAACAGGCAGGCACCGTCTGACCATTGGCCACGACGTTCATGCAGGCGGAATATCGCTCGGCCAGCGCCACCAGCTTGGCGGCGGCGCGAGCATGCAGGCCGCGGGCGTTGCAGATCACGATGGTGCGACGCAGTACCAGATCGCCGCCAGTGGTGCCGGCATCGGCGGCGACGGGCGTCATGACGGGCTCTGGCCGCGCATCCGCATCATCCGGCCATTCGTTCACGTGCCGCGTCCCCCGTTCTTCACCACGCCGTTCACATTGCCGTTGAGTATGTCGGCGCCGCAGGCGATGTATTTGCGGCCGGCCATCTTGGCATGCTCCACGGCGTCGGCCAGCTTTTCGCTGCCGCGCAGCTTCGCGAGCTTGACCAGCATCGGCACGTTCACGCCGGCGATCACCTGGACGCCGGCGCGCTCCTGCATCATCTGCACGGCCAGGTTGGACGGCGTGCCGCCATGCATGTCCGTGAGCACGACGACGCCGTCGCCCTGATCCACGGCATCGATGCAGCCGCCGATATCGCGGCGGCTGTGTTCCATGTCGTCCTCCGGCCCGATGCAGACGGTGGCGACGGCGGGCTGCTTGCCGACCACGTGTTCCATGGCGAGCCGCAACTCCTCGGCCAAACGGCCGTGGGTGACCAGCACAAGACCGATCATGATGTCTTCGTCAGGGCCTCCCGACCCGTCTTCCCGTCGGCGGCGCTGCCGTTGCGGGGTTCGGCGGCAGGGGCCGGGACCGCGGCCGGCAAAATGCCGCCGCCGATCTCCCGGTGGGTGAGCGCCACCCGCCAGCCGTCTGCGTGAAGATGGTGTGTCAGGCGTTCCGCTGCCAGGACCGAGCGGTGCTTCCCGCCGGTGCAGCCAAGCGCGATCGTCAGGTATTTCTTGCCTTCTGCGGTGTAGCGCGGCAGCAGCGGATCCAGCAGCCCTGTCATGCGTGCGAAGAAGGGCGCGAAATCCGGGTCCGCCTCAATGAAGGCGGCGACCTCGGGGTCACGCCCGGTCAGCGGGCGCAGCACGGGGTCGTAATGCGGATTGCGCAGAAAGCGCAAGTCGAAGACCAGATCGGCCTCCCGCGGCAGCCCCTTCGGATAGGCGAAGGACATCACGCTGAGCGAGAGGCCCCCGCCTTCCGGGCGGAAGCGGCGCTCGATCAGCCGCCGCATCTCCGGCAACGGCAGGTCGGTGGTATCAACCACCATGTCGGCGGCATCCAGCAGCGGCGCCATCAGCGCCGCTTCCCGGGCAACGCCGTCCGCGACCCGGCTGCCGAGCGGGCCTCCGGGCGCCAGCGGGTGGCGCCGGCGCGTCTCGGTATAGCGGCGCAGGATCACATCCGCCTCGGCCGTCACGAAGACCAGCGTTACCGCGATGTCCGGACGCATCCGCAGCCGGTCCAGCAGGCGCAGCGCGGTCGCGGCTTCGAAATCGCGGGTGCGGGCATCGATGCCGGCGCCGAGCGGCTGGGTGCCGTCGCCGACCAGCGCCTCCAGCACCGAGAGCGGCGGGTTGTCCACCGTCTCGAAGCCGAGATCTTCCAGCACCTTCAGCACGGACGCCTTCCCGGCACCGGACAGGCCGGTGACCAGGACGGTTTCGCGCTGGGACGGGGATGCAGGATCGGACGGGGGGGCGATGTCCATGGGTCAGGTGCTCAGCCGAAGCCCGAGGCGAGGCGCGCCTTGCCGAGCGCGACATCCAGCGCCAGCGCCAGCTTGTCCGGGGCCGAGGCGGCGAAGGGATCGAGCGCCAGCACCGGCAGGGCGTGCCCGGCATGGGTCCAGGCCGCGGCATCCGGCAGGCGCGGCACATCGGCGCGCGGCACCAGCCGCACCACCAGGCGCAAGGGCACCTGCGGCGTCACCGGCACGTCCTTCCGAATACCCACGCCGCGCACCTCCAACAGACCGGAGAGCGCGGGCGGGGCGCAAGCGACGAGCCCGGACCCGCCATGCGCAACTACCTCCACCTGGTCATCCGCCACCAGCGTCCAGCCGTGGCCGAGCAGCCTGAGCAGCAAGTCCGATTTGCCGGACCCCGGCGGACCGAGGAGCATCACGCCCTCGCCGTTCCGGGCCGCGCAACCGCCGTGGAAGGTCATGTCGCCTCCAAAGGGGTCGCCCGCCTGTTCGCGGGTGCGGAAGATGGCAGAAAGGGGGCGAGGGGGGAAGCGCCGCGCGGTTGTGCTGCGGGCCGGGCCCTGCCAGCCTGACGGGATGAATGTGAATCATTCCGATCGCACGGCAATCACCGCCGCCGCCGCACGCATCGCCGGCCATGTCCGTGAAACCCCCGTCTTCGCCCTGCCGCCGGAGGCGCTGGGGCTGCCCGCCGGCGCGCCGCTGCTCCTGAAGCTCGAGCATCTGCAGGTCTCCGGCAGCTTCAAGGCGCGCGGCGCCTTCAACAGCCTGCTGGCGGCGCCGGTCCCGGGTGCCGGCGTCATCGCCGCCTCGGGCGGCAACCACGGCGCCGCGGTCGCCGCCGCTGCCCGGACCCTCGGTGTCCCCGCCGAGATCTTCGTCCCGGAGATCACCGGTGCCGCCAAGCGCGCCCGCATCGCGGCACTCGGTGCCCGGCTGGTGATCGGCGGCGCCACCTACGACGAGGCCCGCCAGGCCTCCGAGGCGAGGGCGGCGGAGACCGGCGCGCGCCTGATCCATGCCTATGACCAGCCGGCCGTGCTCGCCGGCCAGGGCACGCTGGCGCCGGAGATCGAGCGCCAGGCGCCGGGTCTGACCCATCTCCTGGTCGCGGTCGGCGGTGGCGGGCTGATCGGCGGCATCGCCGGCTGGGGCGGCGCGACACGGCTGGTCGCCGTGGAGCCGGAAGGCTGCCCGGCGCTGCATCTGGCGCTTGCCGCCGGCCGGCCGGTGGCGGCCCCGGTCGGCGGCGTCGCGGCCGACAGCCTGGGCGCACGGCAGATCGGCGCGCTCGGCTTCGCCGCCGCCCAGGCGCAGGGCATCGAGAGCGTGCTGGTGCCGGACGCGGCCATCACCGAAGCCCGGCGCCGCCTCTGGGATGCCTGCCGCCTGGCCGTGGAACCCGGCGGCGCCACCGCGCTGGCGGCGCTGGTCTGCGGCGCCTTCCAGCCGCCGGCCGGCGCCAGGGTTGGCGTGCTGGTGTGCGGGGCGAACACGGACGCGCTGGTGTGACGCGGTCCCGGAGAGGGCAGAGCCCACTTCGGGACAGGGTTACACCGGTGTCCCTGCCGGCACGCCCTCCGGCACTTCGCTCCCTTTGCGGTAGCGGTGGGTGGAGGCACCGAAGGCCACCATCCGGCCTTCCGCGTCGAAGACGTCCGTGCGGCAGAAGAAGATGCTGCGGCCGGCGCTGACGACGCGGCCTTCGGCACTGACGATGCCGGCGGAGACCTGGCCGGTGAAGCGGCAGTCGAGGTCGACGGTCACCGCCCGCCGCACATTGCCGGGCACCGTGCAATGAAGGCCGGAGAAGGCGGCCGATTGGTCGATCAGCGCCAGGATCACGCCGCCATGCGCGATGCCGGAGCGGTTCATGTGCTGCGGGCCGAGCCTGCAGACCATCCGCGCGAAGCCCGCGCGCCACTCGGCCAGCTCGAGCCCGAGCAGGTCATGGAAGGGAGAGGAGGCGGCGGCGTGGTCGGGGGCGGTGTCCATGGCCCGGCTGATTGTGCCGCCACGCACCGCAGGTCAAGATGCCCGTCGGCTCAAGCGATCACCAGATCCTGCAGCGCCTGCTCGAGTTCCGGGAAGCTCGGCATCTGGTCGCTTGGGACCATCTTGCGGCCGGTCTCCACCGCGACCTGTGGGGCATTGCCATGCAGATGCGCGACCAGGACAGCGCGGATCACCTCGAAATACTTGCTTTCCTCGTCCACCACGCCCTTCAGCCGGCTGGCGAAGGGGCCGACCAGGCCATAGGCGAGCAGCACGCCGAGGAAGGTGCCGACCAGCGCGCCGCCGATCATGGCGCCGAGCACCGCCGGCGGCTGGTCGATCGAGGCCATGGTCTTGATGACGCCGAGCACCGCCGCGACGATGCCGAGCGCCGGCAGCGCATCCGCGACGCTCTGCAGCGCGTGGGAGGCGTGCAGCTCCTCCTGGTGGATCTTCTTCAGCTCCCGCGCCATCACGTCCTCGATCTGGTGCGGGTCGTCGGCATTCATGCCGACCATGCGCAGGTAGTCGCAGATCAGATGCGTCGCGTGGTGATCGGCGGCGAGCTTCGGGAATTTCTGGAAGGCGGTGCTCTCATCGGGCTTCTCGATATGCGGCTCCAGCGCCATCGGGCCCTTGGTCTGCACCAGACGGACCAGGAAGTAGAGCAGGCTCAGCAGCTCCAGATAGTCCTGCTTGCGGAAGCGGGCACCCTTCAGGCTCTTCCCGATGGCGCTGAGCGTGTGCTTCACGTCGCTCAGGCTGTTCGCCATGATGAAGGCACCGGCGGCGGCGCCGCCGATGATCATCATCTCGAAGGGCAGGGCATGCATGATGATGCCGAACTTGCCGCCGGCCAGCATGTAGCCGCCGAACACGGCGCCGAGCAGCAGCCCAAGGCCGGCGATCGAGGTCATCGGCCCTGCTCCCCCGCCTGCCGGATCAGGGTGATCGAGACGCGCCGGTTGGCGGCGTTGTTCGGCTGGTCGGCGATCAACAGGTCGCGGTCGGCCATGCCGGTGACGCTGCGCATCCGGGTCTCCGCGACGCCCGCCTCGGTCAGCAGGCGGCGCGTGGCATTGGCGCGGTCGGCCGAAAGATCCCAGTTGCTGCCGGCGCCGCGGAACTGGGTGGCGTCGGTGTGGCCGGCGATGGAGATGGCGTTGGGCAGCCGTTGGACAACCTGCGCGACGCGCGCGATCAGCGCGCGGGAGCGGTCATTGGGCGCGGCGCCACCGAGCGCGAACATCGGCTGCCGCTCCGCGTCCAGGAGCTGGATGCGCAGCCCTTCCGGCACTTGTTCGATCATGAGCTGGCGCCCGAGATCGGCCAGCGCCGGGTCGGCGGCGACCGCCTGGCGGATCTGCTCGGCCGCCTGTTCGAAAGCGGCCTGCTCGCGCCGGGCCTGCTCGGCATGGAGTGCGGCATCGGTGAGCCGCTCCGGATCGGGGAGCTCGGCGGGCCGGGTCGCGGGGCCGGCATGCGCGGGCGCGGGACCGGCGCGGGCGCCATCCGGGGTCGCCTGGGTGCGGCGCGCCTCCGCGTCCTCGTCTTCACCGAGCGGGCCCTCGCGGCGGACGATCGGCGTGGCGGGCGTGTCGCTGTCGTCCTCCTCGATGTCCAGCACCACGGCCGTCCCCATCTGGAGACGCGGCGCGCCGGTGGTCGTGGTCATCGGGGAGGGGTCATGCGGGGTTCGCCCGCCGAAGGGCTGGCCGGAGCCGGAGGCGCCGCGCCCGAGCAGGTTGGCCTGCGAGAAGTAGTCCGCGAGGCCTCGGCGCTTCTCCTCGTCCGTGGCATTGAGCAGCCACATCAGGAGGAAGAACGCCATCATCGCGGTCACGAAATCGGCGTAGGCGACTTTCCAGGCACCCCCGTGATGGGCGTGTTCCCCGGATTCCTCGCGCCTGATGACGATCGTGCCGCCGCCGCGGCCCCTGCGTTTTGCACTCATCGTGCGCGATCATGCGCACCGCCTGCTTAAGCGGGCGCTAAAGGCCCCAGCCTAGTCCAACCCCCCAGCGGCCGCAGGCCGCCACCAATCTCTGCGGGGCGAGCGCAGCGATGCCCCGGGGCCGCGAATGCGGCCCCGCGCGCGACCGACAGCCGTCACCGGAGCTGCCCTGACAGCGCGCAAGCCAAGCCGGCGGATGCCGGCGCCGGCGCCTGAGGTCAGACATAAGTCATCTAAGATTTACTCACATTCCAAAAGACCGGCACGGCGCCCTTCAGCAAGCCGGTGATGTTCCGCCGGAAGGCCGCCGGCGGCAGGTACTGGCCGAGCGGGATGAAGGGCACCGTCTCAAAGCTGCGCTGCTGGATCGCGCGGTCCAGCCGCTGCTGCTCCGCCTCGTCGGTGGTGTCCATCCAGGCGGTGCGCATCGCCTCGACCTGCGGGTCGTCCGGCCAGCCGAACCAGGCGTCGCGGCCATTGCCGCGCAGGTTGGAGGCGAAGACCGGGTCGCGGTACTCCGCCGCCGGGAAGCCAGAGGGGAACAGCGACCAGCCGCCCCTCTCGAGCGGCTCCATGCTGGTCCGCCGCTGCACCACCGTGCCCCAGTCCATCGACTGCTCGTCGAGGTTGAAGCCGACCTCGCGCAGGCCCGCCGCGACCACGCTGGTCATGGCGTGGTAGAAGCTCTGGTCGGTCGGGTGCATCAGCACCACCCGCTCCCCGGCATAGCCGGTCGCGGCCAGCATGCGCTTCAGCTCGGTCAGGCTCGGCCGGTTCAGCACCGCCTCCATGCCGACATCGCTTGCCGAGGGCGTGCCGGGCAGGAAGAAGCCGACCGGGGCACGGAACAGCGAACGGTCCTCGCCCATTGCCGCGGTCATGCAGGCGACCTGGTCGACCGCCGCCAGCATCACCCGGCGGATTGCCGGGTTGGCGGTCGGCCCCTGCATGGAATTCGGCCGCATCGCACCGAAGGTGCCGTAATTGTCCAGGACCTCGACGCTGACGCCGCGCGATCGCCGCAGTAGCGGCAGCAGGTCCGGCAGCGGCTGGTCGATCCAGTCCACCTCGCCGTTGATCAGGGCGTTGCCTGATGTCGCCGGATCCGGGATGAAGCGCCACTCGACCCGGTCGACCATCACCCGATAGCCGCCGGCGCAGAAGCTCGCCGGCTCGTTGCGCGGATTGTAGCGCTCGTTCTTCGCGAAGACCGAGCGGCTGCCCGGCACGAACTCGTTGGCCACCCAGCGGAACGGCCCGCTGCCGATGACCTCCGCGACCTGGGTGTGCGGGCTGGTCAGGGCCAGCCGCTCCGGCATGATCACCGGCGTCGGCTGGGTCTTCGCCAGTGCGTAGGGCAGCGAGGAGAAGGGCTTGTTCAGCCGGAACACCAGGGTGCGGTCATCCGGCGCCTCCAGCGCATCGAGCCGCGCCTCGATGGTCTGGCCGATCGGATCCCGCTTCATCCAGCGGCGGACCGAGGCGACGCAGTCGCGTGCGCGCACCGGCTCGCCGTCATGGAACAGCAGCCCTTCGCGCAGCCGCATGGTCCAGCGCTTGCCGCCATCCTCGACCGTGTGGCCTTCGACCATCTGGGGCCGGGCGCGGAGCTGCTCGTCGCGCCCGTAAAGCGTTTCCCAGATCATCGCCCCGGCGTTGCGGGTGACGACCGCCGTGGTCCAGACCGGATCCAGGCTGGCCATGCTGGCCTGCGGTACATGGATCAGCGTCTTGGTTTCGGCGCCGATGGCGGGGGCGGCAAGGCGACCGCCGACGGCCATGGCCGCGGCTGCCCCTGAGAGCAGGTGTCGACGTTGCATGGGACGTTTTCCTCGCTGAGCCCTCGTTGACATCAGGGGCTTTGGCCGGCGGAGCTTATCACGCGTCATCGCAGGAAAAAGGCGATACGGCCTTACGAGACCTTCAGGTTGCGGGCATGCGACCGAACAGCGCGGCAAGCGTCGGCGACAGCCCCGCCTGGGGCGCCTGCGAGGCGGGGCAGGCGGTGGCCGAGCCGGCGGCCGCCTCGATCAGCGCGCAGTCCAGGCTGTCGAGCAGCGGCACCGGCACCTCGCCCGCGATGCGCTCCGCGAGACCCGCGAGCCCGGCGCCGCCGAGCACCACCGCCGCCGCGCCCTCAGCCGCCGCGTCCCGCGCCGCCTCGGCCAGCAGGGCCAGCGCGCGATCCGGCTCGCGCGCGATCATGTCGCCGGTGGGCGCGACCGCGCGCACCAGCACCTGGTCGCGGCCGAAGCCGCGCAACGCGCAGAATTCCTCCAGCATCGGCACCCAGGCGGCACCGCCGGTCAGCAGGGCGATGCGTGGCGCGATGCGGAAGCCGACCGCGAGGCTCGCCTCCGCCATGCCGCGCACCGGCACGGCGCAGAGCTCCCGCGCGGCTTCCAGCCCCGGCTCCCCGAAGCAGGCGATGATGGCGGCGTCATGGGCAGGGGTCAGGTGCTCGGCCAGCGCCTCGAGCACCGCATGGGAGGCGACGGCGACCGCCGCCCGGCTGGCGATGTAGCGGGCCCCGAAGGGCGCCGTGACCGCCTCCAGCCTCAGATGCGGCAGCCCGAGCCGCGGCAGGGCTGCCTCCGCACGTGCCAGGATGAGCGCGGTGATGGCCGGATCGGTGTTTCCGTTCACAAGCAGAAGCTTCATCTGGCGGCATTTGCCTTCTTGCTGGGCAGGGACCCTGGCGGCTGCGCTAACATAGCCGTGCATGCACCATGGCACGACCCTTGCGAGCCGGTTTGCCCGCCGGGGTCGCGCCAAGTCGCGGCCAAACAAGAAGGGGGGTTCAACCGCACCATGTTCCGTCGCTTCGTTCTCGCCGCCTGCCTGGCCGCGCTGCCGGCGCTTGCTCTGGCGCCTGAGGCCCATGCCCAGGGCGGCACCATCCGCATCGGCATGACCGCAGCCGATATCCCGCTCACCCATGGCCAGCCTGACCAGGGCTTCGAGGGCAACCGCTTCACCGGCATCCCGCTCTACGACAGCCTGACCATGTGGGACCTGTCCGCGGCCGACCGGCCGTCGACGGTGATCCCGGGCCTCGCCACCGAATGGCGGAGCGACCCGGCCGACCGCACCCGCTGGATCTTCACCTTGCGCCGCGGCGTCACCTTCCATGACGGCAGCCCGTTCAACGCCGATGCGGTGATCTGGAATGTCCGCAAGGTGCTGGACCGCGAGGCGCCGCATTACGACGCGCGCCAGGTCGGCCTCACCGCATCGCGCATGCCGACGCTGCGCCGGGCCGAGAAGATCGACGATCACACGGTCGCGCTCTACACCAGCGAACCGGACAGCTTGCTGCCGATCAACCTCACCAATCTCTTCATGGCCTCGCCGGCCGCCTGGGAGCGGCACCGCGCCAATACGCCGAATGCCGAGGCCGCTTGGAACGCCTTCGCTGCCGCGCCCTCCGGCACCGGCCCCTTCCGCCTGACCCGCCTGGTCCCGCGCGAGCGGGCGGAGATGGCGCGCAACGACGGCTACTGGGGCGAGAAGGCACGCGCCGAGCGCATCGTCCTGCTGCCGATCCCGGAAGCCAATGCCCGCACCGCCGCGCTGCTCTCCGGCCAGGTGGACTGGATCGAGGCGCCGTCGCCCGATGCCGTGCCGCAGCTCCGCGCCCGCAACATGGTCATTGCGCAGAACCCGCAGCCGCATGTCTGGCCCTGGCAGCCCTGCTTCACCCAGGGCAGCCCGCTGGCGGATGTGCGCATCCGCCGTGCGCTGAACCTCGCGATCGACCGCGACGGCCTGCGGGAGCTGCTGGGCGGCTTCATGGCGCCGGCGGTCGGCACCGTCGCGCCCGGCCATCCCTGGTGGGGCAATCCGGGCTTCAACATCCGCACCGACCGCAACGAGGCGCGGCGCCTGCTGGCCGAAGCCGGCTATGGCCCGAACCGGCCGGTGACCATCAAGGTGCAGATCAGCGCCTCCGGCTCCGGCCAGATGCAGCCGCTGTCGATGAACGAGTATCTGCAGCAGGACCTGCGGCAGGTCGGCTTCAACATCGAATTCGACGTGATCGAATGGAACGCGCTGTTCACCAACTGGCGCCGCGGCTGCCAGGATGCCTCGGCGCGCGGCGCGCATGCCATCAACGTCTCCTTCGCCGCCATGGATCCCTTCTTCGCCATGGTCCGCTTCTGGGAGAGCAAGATGGCGCCGCCGGTCTCCAACAACTGGGGGCATTTCAACGATCCGCGCTTCGACCAGATGATCGCCGCCGCGCGCAACGCCTTCGAACCGGCGGAGCGCGACGCGGCGCTGGCGCGCCTGCATGCGGCGGGGGTCGACGAGGCGCTGTTCATCTGGATCGCCCATGACGTGGGCCCGCGGGCGATGAGCCCGCGTGTCCGCGGCTTCGTGCAGCCGCAGAGCTGGTTCGTGGACCTGCGGCTGCCGAGCATCCAGTAGTCTAGTGGCGGCCGGCGGCATCCGCCGCCGGCCGCATTCCCTGCTTCGGCAACGGAGCGAGCCTGGGGGTCGCGATGTTCCTCTATCTGATCCGGCGCATTCTCTACGCCGTGCCGATCGCCCTCGCGGTCGGGTTCTTCTGCTTCATGCTGGTGCAGATCGCGCCGGGCGACCCGATCAACGCCATCGTGCCGCCCGACGCGCCGGGCGATGTGGTGGAGCAGGTGCGGCGCGACTACGGGCTCGACAAGCCCTTGCCGGTGCAGTTCGGGCTCTGGCTCTTCAAGGTGGTGCAAGGGGATCTCGGCCGATCGCTCGCCACTGGCCGCCCGGTCTGGTCCGACCTCTCGACCGCGATCGGCAATACGCTGATGCTGGCGACCTGCGCGGCGCTGCTCGGCTTCATCATCGGCTGCCTGCTGGGCGGCGTCGCCGGTACCTTCCGCGGCTCCATCCTCGACCGCGTGGCGACCACGATCGCGGTGGCCGGCGTCTCGGTGCCGCATTACTGGCTCGGCATGGTGCTGGTGGTGATCTTCTCGGTGCAGCTCAACTGGCTGCCGGCGATGGGGGCAGGCCCCGGTGGCAGCAGCGACTGGGCCTGGAACTGGGAGCATATGCAGCACCTGGTGCTGCCGGCCGTGACGCTCGCGGTGATCCCGATGGGCATCGTGACCCGCACGGTGCGCGGCATCGTCGCCGAGATCATGAACCAGGAATTCGTCACGGCGTTGCGCGGCAAGGGGCTGCGTCGCCTGGACGTCTTCCTGCATGTGGTGAAGAACGCCGCGCCGAACGCGCTGGCCGTGATGGGCCTGCAGCTCGGCTACCTGATGGGCGGGTCGATCCTGGTGGAGACGGTGTTCTCCTGGCCCGGCACCGGGCTGCTGCTGAACAGCGCCATCTTCCAGCGCGACCTGCCGGTGCTGCAGGGCACGATCCTGGTGCTGGCGATGTTCTTCGTGGCCCTGAACCTGCTGGTCGATCTGATGCAGACCGCCCTCGATCCCCGGATAAAGCGCGCATGAGCAGCACCACACCCACCGCGGCGGAAGCCGAACTCGCGGTCCAGGCGCGCCAGGCGGCGGTACGCTCCCAGGGCTATTGGGCGGGCGTCTGGAAGCGCGTGCGGCGCGACCCCGTGACCATCGCCTGCGCCATCGTGCTGCTGGCGATGCTGCTGGTCATCGTCTTCGCGCCGCTGGTGGCACCGCACGATCCCTACCAGGGCAGCATGATCCGGCGCCTGCGCGGCCTCGGCACCACGAACTACCCACTCGGCACCGACGAGCTCGGCCGCGACATGCTGACGCGGCTGATCCATGGCGGGCGCCTCTCCTGGTTCATGGGCATCGTCCCGGTGGCGCTTGCCTTCGTCATCGGCACCACGCTCGGCGTGCTCGCGGGCTATGCCGGCGGCCGCGTGAACATGGCGATCATGCGCACCACCGACGTCTTCTACGCCTTCCCCTCGGTGCTGCTGGCGGTCGCGATCTCCGGCGCGCTGGGTGCGGGCATCTTCAACGCCATCCTGGCGCTGACCATGGTCTTCGTGCCGCAGATCATCCGGGTCGCCGAAAGCGTCACCACCAGCGTCCGCAACCTCGATTTCGTGGATGCGGCGCGATCCTCCGGCGCGGGGGCCTTCACCATCGTGCGCGTGCATGTGCTGGGCAACGTGCTGGGGCCGATCTTCGTCTATGCCACCGGTCTGATCAGCGTCTGCATGATCCTGTCCTCGGGCTTGTCGTTCCTCGGCCTCGGCACCAAACCGCCGGAGCCGGAATGGGGCCTGATGCTGAACACGCTGCGCACTGCGATCTATGTGCAGCCCTGGGTGGCGGTGCTGCCGGGTGCCTGCATCTTCGTCACCTCGATCTGCTTCAACATGCTGAGCGATGGGCTACGGCAGGCGATGGACGTGAAGGGGTGAGCCTTCGCTACCGGCGCAGCCCGTCCCAGAGTGGCAGGCCGAGCAGGGCGGCGAGCCCGATCAGCACGAAGCAGGCGCGGCGAAAGGTCGCCTCGCTTGCGAAGCCGAAGAGCCGGCCGCCTGCCCAGACCCCGGCGCCGTAGATCGGCGCCATCAGGGCCGCGACCAGGAGCAGTTGCGTGTTGAGCAGTCCGCCGATGCCATAGACCACCGCGCTGATCAGGCCGGTGATCGCGAAGAACAGCACGATATTCGCCCGCACGCGGGTCGCCGGGATCGCGCCGCCCAGCCAATAGGCGACGACCGGCGGCCCGCCCATCTGCGCCGCCCCCGAGCAGAAGCCGGAGACGGCGCCGATCACCAGGGAAAGCTCGAAGCGCGGCTTGCCGTGATAGCGCCAGCCGGAGGCGAGCAGCACCAGCATCGCCGCGACCAGCAGGCACATCCCCCAGCGCAGCAGCACGGGTTCGAGGTTCAGCAGCAGCGCCGCGCCGAAAGGCGCGCCGACCAGCGCGCCGGCGGCCATCACCGCGATCTCCCGCCGTGCGGCCACGCGCCAGGCGGGTGGGATCAGCGGTAGGGTCGTCAGGTTGTCGACGATCAGCAGCAAGGTCGCCGCGGCGCGCGGCCCGACCGCGGCGCTCGCCAGCGGGATGAAGATCAGCGCCGCGCCGAAGCCCGAGAAGCCGCGCGCCAGCCCGGCGACCAGCGCGCTCAAGAGCGTCGTTGCGAGCGGACCGAAAGGCGGAAGTTCCATCACGTCTCCCGTACAGCCGGATCGGCCCCAGGCCCGAACCCCGCGGCCGCAGGCCGCCCTCGATTTCTGCGGAGCGAGGCGAAGCCGATGCTCCGGGGCCGCGAATGCGGCCCCGCGCGCGACCGACCGATGTCGCCAATGCGCCCTGACAGCGCGCAAGCCAAGCCGGCGGATGCCGGCGCCGGCGATTGAGGCTCAATATAACTTCGGATTAACCCAGCGCTGGAAACCGGGGCGCTCGCCGAGCCTGGCGTACCAGGCGGCCAGGGCCGGGAATTGCGGCATCTCCGGCATCGCGACCTCCGGCCCGAACCAGCGCCGTGCATAGGCGCCGAGCACGATATCGGCGATCGTCATCATGGCGCCGTCGATATAGGGCCCGCCGGCCGCGATCCGGGCATCCAGGATGCGCCAGCAGGCAGCGCTCGCCGCGACCGCGGCGCGCACCGCCTCCATGTCGCGCTTCTCGGGTGGGGTGCGGACCAGGCCCCAGAACAGGTTGCGCTCCGCCGGGCTCAGGGTGGAAAGCTGCCAGTCCATCCAGCGGTCGGCGCTGGCGCGTGCCGCCGGATCCGCGGGATAGAGCGCCAGGCCGCGCTCGCCCGCGGTCATCGCCAGATAGCGCAGCACGCTGTTCGATTCCCACAGCACCACATCGCCGTCGCGGATGGTGGGCACGCGGCCGTTCGGGTTCATCGCGCGGTAGTCGGGATCATCGACGCGCCCGAAGGCCATGCCCGCGTCATGGCGCGCATAGGGCGTGCCGAGCTCGTCGAGCAGCCACAGCACCTTGATGACATTGATCGAATTCGCCCGGCCGAAGACCTCGAGCATGCGCGCTTCCCCCCGCAATTGTGGCGGCCAGCTAACCCCGGCCGCGCTCGAAGCGCCAGGGGCTGGCGGATTCCACGGCAGGGTCGAGCGCCAGGCGGTGCTCCAGCGGCGGGAAGGCGCGGCTCCGGCAATCCTCACGCTCGCAGAGCCGGCAGGACAGGCCGATGCCGACCGCCGCGGCGTCGAGGTCAAGCCCGTCCGCATAGGCCATCTCCCCGGCGCGGCCGATGTCGCAGCCCATGGCGATGACATGCAGCGGCGCCGGTTCGCCCCAGCGCGGCGCCGGGCCTTCGACGCGGCGTGCGAAGCAGAGGAAGGCGGCGCCGTCCGGCAGCTTCGCCACCTGCACGCGCACCGCTCCTGGTGCGTCGAAGGCGCGGTGCACGATCCATTTCGGGCAACTGCCGCCGAAGCGCGCGAAGGGAAAGCCGGCGGCGGAAAAACGCTTGTCCACATTCCCCGCGGGGTCGACGCGCAGGAAGAAGAAGGGTACCCCGCGCGCGCCCTCCCGCTGCAGGGTCGACAGCCGGTGGCAGGCCTGCTCGAAGCTGACGCCGAAGCGCGCCGCCAGCGCCTCCACGTCGTGGCGCAGCGCCTGCGCGGCGGCCAGGAACGGCGCGTAGGGCATCAGCAGCGCGCCGGCGGCGTAGTTCAGCAACCCGATGCGGATCAGCTGCGCCGCCTCGGTGGAGGATGGCTCCGGCGGGCCGATCGCCACCTGTACCGCCTCCGTCCCTTCCAGCAGCATCAGGGTGAAGGCCATCTGAAAGCCGCGGCTCTCGCGCGGCAGCGATTCCGAGAGCATCAGGGTTCGCGTCGCGGAATCGTGCCGGCGCAGCGCGCCTTCCAGCGGCCCGACCAGGATGCGCAGCCCATGCCGCTGGCGCAGCCGCTCGGCGATCGCGTGGTTCAGCTCCGCGGGTGCGGCGCCGAGCTCCGCGCCGATGCGCTCGGCCAGCGCCTCCAGCGGCGGGAAGTGGTTGGCGCGGTCATGGAACAGGTCGCGCGCTTCCTCGGTCGGCAGCAGCATGCGGCGCCCGCTCGGCAGCGCGATGCCGGAAGCATCCTCCCGCGCCACCCGCCAGGCGCGATAGAGCGTCAGCATCGCGCGCGCCGCATTGGGGGCGGAGGCCGCCAGCGCCGTCACTTCGTTCTCCGGCACCGCCTCGAGCCCGAGCATCGGGTCGCTCAGCACCTCCCGCAGCCCGGCCTCCATCTGGCGCTCGGTCTGGCCGGAGAGCCGCGCCAGGTCGACCTGCAGCACGTCGGTCAGCTTGATCAGCAGGCCGGCGGTGACCGCCCGCTGATCATGCTCGATCAGGTTCAGGTAGCTGGCGGAGATGCCGAGCCGGACGGCGAGGGCCTGCTGGGTCAGGTCGCGCTCCTGGCGCAATCGCCGCACCGTCCGGCCGATCATGGGGCGGGACATATCTTTACAGCCTTTACCAAATTGAGGGTCTAGCTGTCGCTGACCACACCAGATTGCCACGCATCACGGGTTTTCGGGGATGAAATTCGGCGGTGCAATGTGAATTATTCACCAGCGCCGGCCGTCACCGGCGACAGGAGGATTTGACATGCGCCCCACCCCGAACCCCGCCTTCGCCCCCGACGGCAGTGGCTTCGGCGGCTATACGCCCGAGCCCGGCCGCTTCGACGGCATCCGTCGCGACTACAGCGAGGCCGATGTCGCCCGCCTCGCCGGCAGCTTCCGGATCGCCCATACGCTGGCCGACCGCGGCGCCCGCCGCCTCTGGCAACTCCTGAAGGAGGAGCCCTTCGTGCCGACCCTCGGCGCGCTCACCGGCATGCAGGCCCTGCAGCAGGTCAAGGCCGGGTTGAAGGCGATCTACCTCTCCGGCTGGCAGGTCGCCGCGGATGCCAATTCCGCCGCCACCATGTATCCGGACCAGTCGCTCTACCCGGTCGATTCCGTGCCCACCGTGATCCGGCGCATCAACAACGCGCTGCGCCGCGCCGACCAGATCGCGACCTTGGAACGCGCCGACGGCAAGGCGGACGACCGCACCCACTACATGGCGCCGGTCATCGCCGATGCGGAAGCCGGTTTCGGCGGCGCGCTCAACGCCTATGAGCTGATGCGCGCGATGATCGATGCCGGCGCCGCTGGCGTGCATTTCGAGGACCAGCTCGCCTCGGAGAAGAAGTGCGGCCATCTCGGCGGCAAGGTGCTGGTGCCGATCAGCCAGCATATCCGCACCCTGAACGCCGCCCGCCTCGCCGCCGATGTGGAGGGCGTGCCCACCGTGCTGCTCTGCCGCACCGACGCCGAGAGCGCGCAGCTCCTGACCGCCGATGTCGACGAGCGGGACCGCCCCTTCATCGGCAATGAGCGCACGGCGGAGGGCTTCTTCCGGATCAGGCCTGGGGTCGGCAAGCAATACGCAATCGCCCGCGGCCTCGCCTATGCGCCCTATGCCGACCTGCTCTGGTGGGAGACCTCCGACCCCGACCTCGACGATGCGCGTGCCTTCGCGGAGGCGATCCATCGCGAGTTCCCGGGCAAGATGCTCGCCTACAACTGCTCGCCGAGCTTCAACTGGCAGCGGAAGATGGGCGTCGAGGCCGCGACCCGGTTCCAGCGCGAGCTCGGCGCCATGGGCTACAAGTTCCAGTTCGTGACGCTCGCCGGCTTCCACAGCCTCAACCTGTCCATGTTCAACCTGGCGCGCGGCTATGCCGAGCGCGGCATGGGCGCCTACAGCGAGCTCCAGCAGGCCGAATTCGCGGCCGAGACGGAAGGCTTCACCGCCGTCCGCCACCAGCGCGAGGTCGGCGTCTCCTACTTCGACGCGGTGGCGATGGCGGCCTCGGGCGGCCAGGCGAGCACCACCGCCATGGCCCACAGCACCGAAGCGGCGCAGTTCGCGCCGGCGCATTGAGAAGGAACGACACCATGTCCATTCCCCGCAACGACGACCATGATGACGGCCTGGTGCACAGCCACAACTGGGCCAGCAGCGAACGCAACCGTCCGGCCCTGGTCAACCGCCCGCCGGAGCCGGATTTCGATGACGGCCTGGTGCATGAGCACCGCTGGGCCAGCGCCGAGCGGGGGCGGGAGGCCCATCGCGGGTGAGGAAGAGCGGGGGAAGGAATTCCCCCGCACCCCTTCTTTTACTTTTATCCATTGGACTGACGGGCCCGGCGCGACAGGCGTGCCGGGCCTTTAATGTACCAGGCCGGCCGCGATGTTCACCGCGGCGGCCAGGATGATCATGTTGAAGACGAAGGACACCAGCGCATGGCCGAGCGCCAGGCGCCGCATGACGCGTGTCGCCAGGCCGGTGTCGGAAGTCTGGAAGGTCATGCCGATGGTGAAGGCGATATAGAGGAAGTCGGGGAAGTCCGGCTTGCCGCCGCCGGGCAGGTCGAGGCCGCCGCCGGCGCGCCAGTATTCATGCGCGTAGCGGATCGCGAAGAGCAGATGCACATAACCCCAGGACAGCGCGATGGCGGCGATCGCCAGCGCCACATGCGCCGGGCTGGCTTCACCATCGGCCGAAGCCAGATGCCAGAACACTGCCACCAGCGATGCGCCGGCGGCGCCGAGGCTGGTCAGCAGCACGGCGGTCTCGCCCTCGTCCAGCAGCTCGGCACGGCGACGGATCGCCGCTGGCGTCGCGCGCAGCGCGGACATCGTGGTCGGCACCGCATGCGTCAGCACCGTGACGCACCAGCCGAGCAGCACCGCCGTCGGCACCCGCACGCCGGTCACCCAGAGCAGGCCGCCGCAGGCCAGGCCAGTGCCCACCGCTGCCAGCAGCAGGGGGCGGTGGCGCAGCCCGCGCAGCATCAGGCGGAAGCGGCCAGGGCGCGTGCGAAGACCGCGGGATCGACATTGCCCCCGCTCATCACCAGCCCGACGATGCGCCCACGGGCGTCGACCTTGCCGGCCAGCACCGCGGCCAGCGCGACGGCGCCGCCCGGCTCCACCACCACCTTCAGATGCTCGAAGGCGAAGCGCATGGCGCGGAACACCTCCGCCTCCGTCACCGCGACGCCGCCCGCGAGGCGCGGCTGGTTGATCGCGAAGGTGAGCGCGCCCGGCTGCTTCGACAGCAGCGAATCGCAGAGGCCGGGACCGCTGCCATCGACTGCGACGCGATGCCCGGCGGCGAGCGATTGCCGGGTGTCGTCCCAGCCCTCCGGCTCCACCGCCCAGATCTCGGCGCCCGGGATCAGCGCCTCGGCGGTCAGCGCCGAGCCGCCGATCAACCCGCCACCGCCGGTGCAGATCGCCAGCGCATCCGGGGAGAGGCCGATCGCCCTGGCGTCCTCGATCAGCTCCAGCGCCATGGTGCCCTGGCCGGCGATGACATGCGGGTGGTCGAAGGGCGGGATGACTGTCGCGCCACGCTCCTCCGCCAGCCGGGCGGTCAGCGCGTCTCGGTCGGTGTTGTGGCGGTCGAAGGGGATGATCTCGGCGCCCCAGCGGCGCGTGCTCTCGACCTTGATGGCTGGCGCGTCGGCGGGCATCGCGATCGTCGCCTTGAGGCCGAGTGCATGCGCGGCCGCGGCGCAGGCCTGGCCGTGATTGCCGGAGGAATGGGTGACGATGCCGCCGCGGTCGCCTGTGGCTGCCAGCAGCAGCGCCGCATTGGTGGCGCCGCGCAGCTTGAAGCTGCCGGTGCGTTGCAGCGGCTCCGGCTTCACCAGCACGGTGCCGCCGGTGAGCTGGTCCAGCAGCGGGTGGCGCAGCAGCGGCGTGCGGATGATGTGGCCCCTCAGGCGCTCGGCGGCGGCGAGGACATCGGCAAAGCCCGGCAGGGCGGCCTGATTCATAAGGTCCGGCAGGGCGGCTTGGCTCATGTGGTTCTTTCCAGGCGGCGGGGATCGACGGCCGGAATGATGGCCGCGAGCGGCCCCGGGTCGCGACCGTCGATCAGGCATGCCAGCAGCGCGCCGGCGGCGGGCGCGGTCTGGATGCCGTAGCCGCCCTGGCCGCACATCCAGAAGAAGCCGGGCGCGCTGCCGGCGCCGATCGCCAGGCTCCGGTCCGGGGTGAAGGTGCGGAGCCCGGCCCAGGCGTGCTCCACCCGGGTTACCGGGATGTCGAGCGCCTGCTGCATGCGGTCGATCGCGATCGCGATGTCGATCTCCTCCGGCTGTGCGTCGCAGGGATCGCTGTCGGTCTCGTCGGCCGGGCTGACCATCAGCTTCCGCCGCGCCTCCGGCCGGACGTACCAGGTGTGGTCGCAATCGCCCACCAGCGGCCAGGCGGAACAATCATGCGCCCCGGGATCGACGATCAGCGCGGTGCGGCGCTTGGGTTGCAACCCGATCGTGGGGATCTCGGCGATGCGCGCGACCTCGTCGCCCCAGGCGCCGGCGGCGTTCACCAGGATCGGGGCGGCGAAACTCGCGCCGCCGCTGGTCTCCGCATGCCAGAGCCCGTCCGTCCGCCGTATCAGGGACGCGCGATGGCGCAGCGCCAGCACGCCGTTCCGCTGCACCGTGCGCAGGAAGCCCTGGTGCAGCGCGGCGACGTCGATGTCGAAGGCGTCGCGCTCGATAGCGGCGGCGGCCGCATAGCCCGGGCGCAGCACGGGGACCTGGACGGCGATCTCGGCCAGTGGGAAGGGTTCGATCCCGGCGCCTTCCGCGATCATGGACGCCAGATGAGCGGCCTGTGACGGCGGCGCCAGGGTCACCACCGCGCGGCGATGCGCCAGCGGCGGAAAACCGTCTGGCGGCGTCTCGAAAAAGCTGCGGGATGCGCCGGAGAGCGCCCGCACATCGGGCGGCCCGTAATTCAGGATCCAGATCGCCGCGGACCGGCCGGTGGTGTGGTAGCCGGCGGTCTCCTCGGCTTCCAGCAGGGCGACCCGGCGGGTGGGGGCGAGATGCGCGGCGGCGGTGGCGCCGGCCATGCCCGCGCCGATGACGATCGCATCGAAATTGTGCAGCTCCATGCCGGCAAGCTGCCCTTACCGGTGCGAAGGCGCAATCCAGTGCTCGTGCAGGATTGCAGAACCATGCAGGCCCTGCCTAACGTGGCCGCGCAAACCAGGCCGAAAAGGCCTGATGGGGAGGGATCTAGGGAATGTCCAAGCGGACGATCAATGGCGTTTCCCGTCGCAACGTCCTGCGCTCCGGCGCGGGCGTCCTGGCGGCCGGCGTCCTGTCGGCACCGATGGTGCATGCGCAGGGCACCGGCGGCACCTTGCGCTGCGGCTTCTGGGACCACTGGGTGCCGGTCGGCAACGACGTCATGCGCCGCCTCTGCGCCGAATGGGGCCAGCGCAACCGTGTCGAGGTGCAGATCGACTTCATCACCTCGGTCGGCAACCAGAACCTGCTGACCATCGCCGCCCAGGCGCAGAGCCGCTCCGGCCATGACATCCTGAGCTTCCCGACCTGGGAGCCCTCGGCCCACGCCCGGCTGCTGGAGCCGGTGGACGATGTGGTCGGCCGCCTGGTCGCCAAATACGGCGCGATCAACCCGATCGCCGAATACCTGGCCAAGCGCGAAGGCTCCTGGCGGGGGATTCCGGCGGTGTCCGGCAGCCAGCACAAGCCCTCGCTCGGCCGCTTCGACCTGCTGAAGCAGCATGCCGGCATCGATGTGCAGGCGATGTATCCGGCGGCCAACCAGGTCGGCCCGGGCGTGGACCAATGGACCTGGGACAATTTCCTGGTCGCCGCCGAGAAATGCGCCCAGGCGCAGGTACCCTTCGGCCTGCCGATGGGCAGCTTCACCGATGCCGTGGACTGGGTCGGCGCGCTGTTCCGCAGCTATGGCGCGAACCTGGTCGATGAGCGCGGCAACGTCACCGTGCGCAACAATCCGGCGGTGCGCACGGCGCTGGAATACGCGGTGCGTCTCTGCCGCTTCCTGCCGAACGATGTCTATGCCTGGGATGACGCGTCCAACAATCGCGCGCTGATCTCCGGCCGCTCAGCGCTCATCTTCAACCCGCCCTCCACCTGGGCGGTGGCGAAGCGCGACGCGCCGCAGGTGGCCGAGAAGTGCTGGACCTTCCCGATGCCGGCCGGCCCGGCCGGCCGCTTCACGCCTTACCTGCCGTATTTCTGGGGCATCTGGAGCTTCAGCCGCCAGAAGCCGGCGGCCAAGGGGCTGCTCGAATTCCTCTCCGAGCGCGAGCAGGCGGAGGCGCAGACCACGACCAGCAGCGGCTACGACATCCCGCCCTTCGGCACCATGTCGGATTTCCAGATCTGGGCGACCGAAGGCCCGCCCACCGGCGTCGTCTTCAACTACCCGCTGAAGCCGCACCACAATGCGCAGCAGAACATCGCCTTCGCGCCGGCTCCGGCGGAAATCGCTGTGCAGGGATACAACCAGGCGATCAACACCAAGATGATCGCCCGCGTGGCGCAGGGTGGGGAGACGGTCGACCAGGCGCTGACCTGGGCCGAACGCGAACTCCGCAACTTCGCGCGCGGCTGACCGCGTCCGGGCGGGGGCGCAGCCTCCGCCCGCCTCGCTTCCCGGCAGGAGGAATAGATGCCCGCCGATACGCTCACCGCTGGCAGAACGCCCGCGACCCACGCCCCCGGATCCGGCAGCCTGCAGCGCTTCGCGCGACGGCGCTCGACCATCGCCTTCCTGATGACCCTGCCGCTGCTGGCCGTGATCGTCGGCCTCGTCGCCTATCCGGCGGGCTACGGCATCTACCTGTCGACGCTGAACCGGACCATGGTCCGCAACATCGGCTTCGGCAACTACGAGATCCTGTTCGACACGGACACCTTCTGGAGCGTCGCCTGGCAGTCCTGCATCTTCGCCATCACGGCGGTGTTGCTGAAGGCGCTGATCGGCTTCTGGCTGGCGCATATGCTGCACCACATCCCGGCCAAGGGGCAGCGCAAGTGGCGCGGCATGCTGCTGGTGCCCTGGGTGATTCCGCCGGCGCTGTCCACGCTTGGCTGGTGGTGGATGTTCGATCCGACCTACAGCTCGATCAACTATGTCCTCTCGATCTTCGCCGTTCCCGCGGTTCCCTGGCTCGGCGAGCCGATCTGGGCGCGGATCGCGGTCATCATGGTGAACGTCTGGTACGGCGCACCCTTCTTCATGATCATGTACCTGGCGGCGATCAAGAGCGTGCCGGAGCAGCTCTATGAAGCGGCGGCGATCGACGGCGCCAATGGCTGGCAGCGGCTGCGCTACGTCACCCTGCCGATGATGGCGAACATCATCAGCATCACGGTGCTGTTCAGCCTGATCGTCACCTTCGCGAACTACGACATCGTCCGCGTGCTGACCAATGGCGGCCCGCGCGACCTGACGCATGTCTTCGCGAGCTACGCCTTCCAGGTCGGCATCCTGTCCGGGAACATCCCGCGCGGCGCGGCCGTGTCCCTCTTCATGCTGCCGATCCTCGCGGTCTGCGCCTTCTTCGTGCTGCGCGGCGTGACGCGTCGGAACAAGGAGCAGATGTGATGTCGGTGACCACCGCTTCCTCCGCCGGCATCTACAGCAAGGCCGGCAGCCTCTCGCGCGAGCGGCGCTGGGCCATGTGGACGGCCTATGCATCGCTGATCCTGGCCGCCATCATCTTCCTGGCGCCACCGGTCTACATGTTCATCACCAGCCTGAAGAGCAGCGGCGAGATCGCCAACATGCAGGGCAATCCCTGGCTGGTGCGTTCGCCAACGCTCGAGAACTACTCGGCGCTGCTCGGCAACGGGATGTTCCTGCGCTTCTTCGTCAACAGCGCCATCGTCACCGTGCTGGTGGTGGCGATCACCATGGTGATCTCGGTGCTCGCCGCCTTCGCGCTGGCGCGCATGCGTTTCTTCGGCAGCCAGGCATTGGCCACCGGCGTCTTCCTCACCTATCTCGTACCAGACACGCTGCTGTTCATCCCGCTCTATCAGATCGTGGGCGGCCTCGGGCTGCTGAACAGCATCTGGGGCCTGGTGCTGGTCTATCCGACGCTGACGGTGCCCTTTTGCACCTGGATCATGATCGGCTATTTCGCCTCGATCCCGAAGGAGCTGGACGAGGCGGCGCTGATCGATGGCGCGTCCTGGTCGCAGATGCTGCTGAAGATCTTCGTGCCCGTGGCGATGCCCGGCATCATCGCGGCGACGATCTTCGCCTTCACCGTGTCCTGGGCGGCCTTCGTCTATCCGACGGCCTTCGTCACCACGCCGGACCAGATGCCGCTGACCATCGGCATCGTCTCCCAGCTCGTGCGTGCGGACACCTTCGCCTGGGGCCAGATCATGGCGGGCGCCCTGCTCGCGGCGCTGCCGCCCGTCGTGATCTACGCCTTCCTCATGGATTACTACATCGCCGGGCTCACGGCCGGCGCAACGAAGGGCTGAACCCAGATGGCACAAGTCTCGCTTCGCAAGCTGGTCAAGGCCTATGAAGGCAACGTCCAGGCGGTGAAAGGCATCGACCTCGAAATCGCGGACCATGAATTCGTGGTCCTGGTCGGCCCTTCGGGTTGCGGTAAATCGACGACGCTCCGCATGATCGCGGGGCTCGAGGAGATCACCGGCGGCGACGTCGCGATCGGCGGCACGGTCGTGAACGATATCCCGCCGCGCGACCGTGACATCGCCATGGTGTTCCAGAACTACGCGCTCTACCCGCATATGAGCGTGTTCGAGAACATGGCCTTCGGGCTCACGCTCCGGAAATTCCCGAAGGACGAGATCAAGCGCCGCGTCGACAATGCCGCGCGCATCCTCGATATCGTGCCGCTGCTCGAGCGCAAGCCGAAGGCGCTCTCGGGCGGCCAGCGCCAGCGGGTCGCCATGGGCCGCGCCATCGTGCGCGACCCCAAGGTCTTCCTGTTCGACGAGCCGCTCTCGAACCTCGACGCCAAGCTGCGCGTGCAGATGCGGACCGAGATCAAGAAGGTGCACCAGACGGTGCGCACCACCACCGTCTACGTGACCCACGACCAGGTGGAGGCGATGACGCTCGCCGACCGGGTGGTGGTGATGAACCACGGCGTGATCGAGCAGGTCGGGCCGCCGCAGGAGCTGTACCACCATCCTGCGACGCGCTTCGTGGCCGGCTTCATCGGCAGCCCGGCGATGAACTTCATCCCCGGACGGCTCGAGGGCGACGCCCATGGGCTGCGCCTCGTGCTCGGCTCCGGCGTCATCCTGCCGGTGCCGCCGGAACGCACCGCACGCTACGCGCCGCATGCGGCGCGCCCGGTGCTGCTCGGCATCCGGCCGGAGCACCTGACCGACAAGAAGCCCACCGACAAGCGCAACATCGCCGATTTCCCGGCGACGCCGGAGGTGATCGAGCCGATGGGCATGGAGACGCTGGTGCATTTCAGGATCGACGGCCACGAGATCAGCGCACGGCTCGATCCCGCCTGCCCGGTGGCGGTCGGCGAGCCAATCACCCTGGCCGCCGACATGGACCAGATGCACATTATCGATCCCGAGACAGACAAGGTTCTATGATGAGCAAGCTTGCAGGGAAGACCGCCTGGGTGACCGGCGCGGGCAGCGGCATCGGCCGCGCCATCGCCGTCGCCTTCGCCGCCGAGGGCGCGAAGGTGGTCCTCACCGGACGCCGGAAGGAACCGCTGGAGGAGACCGCGGCGCTGGCCGGCGGCGACGCCCATATCCTGCCGCTCGACCTGACTGACGCCGCCGCGGTTACCGCCGCAGCGAAGACCGTCGCCGAGACATTCGGCGGTCCGGACATCCTGGTGAACAACGCCGGCACGAACCTGCCGCGCCGCTACCTGCACCAGCTCACGCCGGAGGCGATCCGCACCCTGGTCGACGGCAACTTGACGGCGCCCTTCCAGACCTCGGTCGCCGTGCTGCCGGCGATGAAGGCCAAGGGCGGCGGCCTCATCATCCAGATCGCGTCCATGGCGGGAAAGAACGTCTCCTTCCTCTCCGGCCCCGGCTACACCGCGGCCAAGACCGGCTTCGTGGCCCTCTCCCAGGCGATCAACCAGGAGAACGGCATCCACAACATCCGCTCCTGCTGCATCTGCCCGGGTGAGGTCGCGACGCCGATCCTGCTCAACCGGCCGGAGCCGGTCCCGCAGGAGGACGTCGAACGCCTGCTGCAGCCCGAGGATCTCGCTGCCATGGCGCTCTTCGTCGCGACCATGCCGGCGCGGGTGAACATAACTGAGATGCTGGTGCAGCCGACCTATATGCGCCTCCTGGCACCCAATGCCCGCAAGGTCGCGGCCCTTCCCTGAGAGTAGAGAGTACGGAATATCATGGCTCCCAATGACGTCCGGATCCCGGCACCCGAACTCGAGGCGCTGGTCCGCAGCATCTTCATCGCCGCCGCATGCGACGAAGCCGAAGCCTCGCGCATCGCGGCGCACCTGCTCGGCGCCAATCTCGCCGGGCATGACAGCCATGGTGTGGTGCGCGTGCCGCGCTATGTCGAATGGTGCGAGGCTGGCTATGTGCTGCGCGGCCAGACCGCGGAGGTGGTGACCGACGGCGGCAGCTTCGCGGTGCTCGACGGCAAGTTCGGCTTCGGCCAGACGGTGGCGCCGCAGGCGGTGGCACTCGGCATCGAACGCGCATCGCAGAACGGCATCTGCATCACCGCGCTGCGCAATGCTGGCCATATCGGCCGCGTCGGCGACTACAGCGAGGCGGCGATCCGCGCCGGGCTGATCTCCATCCACTTCGTCAACGTCGCGGGCAGCGTGCTGGTTGCCCCTTTCGGTGGCGTGGACCGGCGCTTCTCGACAGCGCCCTTCAGCGTCGGTGTGCCGCTGCCGGGCCGACCGCTGGTGCTCGATTTCGCGACCTCCCTGGTCGCGGAGGGCAAGGTGCTGGTGGCCTCGAACGGCGGCAAGGCGCTGCCGCCGAATGCGCTGATTGAACCGGACGGCCACCTCTCCGGCGACCCACGCACGCTCTATGGTCCCTATGAGTCGGTCGGGCCGCGCGACGCGTCGAAGGGTGCGGGCGCGATCCGCGCCTTCGGCGACCACAAGGGCTCCGGTCTCGCCTTCATGTGCGAGATGCTCGGCGGCGCGCTGACCGGCGGCGGCACGTCCGGTCCCGTCGACCAGCGCGCGCGCATCGCCAATGGCATGCTCTCGATCTTCATCTCGCCCAGGCATTTCGGCACCCAGGCGGAATTCGAGCGCATGGGCCTCGCCTATGCCGAATGGGTCGCGGGCTGCACACCGGCGGAAGCGAGCGTGCCGGTGAAGCTGCCTGGCGAGCCGGAGGCGGCGACACGTGCCGACCGCCTGGCCAATGGCGTGCCGCTGCCGGAAGCCGCCTGGGCGAACATCCAGGCGACCGCGCGGCGGCTGGGCGTGACGCAGTAGGGATTGCCGGCGGGCGGGCTCAACGACAACAACAACGGGAGAGACTACCATGCATCGCCGCAGCGTCCTGGGCCTTGCCGCCGGCGCGCTCGCCACGCCGGCGCTCGCGCAGTCCGGCTATCCCGATCGCGCCATCACCATGGTCACCGGCTTCGCACCCGGCGGCTCCACCGACGTCGCCGCGCGGCTGCTCGCGGACCGGCTGGGACCGGCACTCGGCCCCAATGGCCGTGTGGTGGTGGAAAACCGCGCCGGCGCCTCCGGCACCATCGCCTCGGACTGGCTGCGCTACCGTCCCGCTGACGGCTATACCGTCATGCTGGTCGAATGCAGCTCCCACGCGCTGATCCCGCATGCCTTGCAGGGCGGCACCCGCTACGACCCGATCAACGACTATGCCCATGTCGCCATCGTCGCGAACGGGCCGCTGGTGCTGGTCGCCAGCCCGCAATTCCCCTCCACCAATGCCGCGGAGACGGTCAGCCGGCTTCGCGCAGGCAATCCGGAGGACATGCCCTATGCCTCCTCCGGCGTCGGCTCGCTGCCGCATTTCGCAGGGGAGATGGTGGCGGTCGCCCTCGACCGAGGCGGCCGTTTCGCCCATGTCCCCTACCGCTCCGGTGGGCTGATGGTGGAAAGCATCGCGCGCGGGGAGACGCAGTGGGGCGTCGCGGTGCTCGCCTCCGCCGCCGGACAGGTGCGCGACAGCCGGGTGCGTGGCGTCGCGGTCACCGGCCTGCAGCGCTTCCCGGCTTTCCCGGACATCCCGACCCTGGCGGAATCCGGCATGCCGGGCTTCGACATCGGCAATTGGTATGCGGTGATCGCGCCGAAGGAGACGCCGCCCGCGGCCGTCGCCGCGCTCAACCGCGGCATCGTCGATGCGCTCGCCCAACCGCAACTGCGGGAGCGCTTCGTGACCGCCGGCCTCGATCCCTGGACGCAGCCCAATACGCCGACCGATGCGCGCGCCTTCTTCGTGCGCGAGAGCGAGAAGTTCCGGCAGGTGGTACAGCGGACCGGGGTGCGGCTGGAGCTCTGATCATGTCTGCCGTCGAGGCTGATTTCGTCATCGCCGGCGGCGGCTCCGCCGGCTGCATCCTCGCCGCGCGCCTGTCGGAAGACCCCACGGCCAGCGTCATCCTGCTGGAGGCCGGGCCACCCGACCGCGACATGTGGATCCATGTGCCGATGGGTTATGCGAAGCTCTTCGGCAGCGGGCGCTACGACTGGCGCTATGAGACGGAGCCGGAGCCCGGCCTCGAGAACCGCCGCATCCATTGGCCGCGCGGCAAGGTGCTCGGCGGCTCGGGTAGCGTGAACGGCCTTGTCTTCCTGCGCGGCTCGCCCCGCGACTTCGACCGTTGGGCCCAGGCCGGCGCACGCGGCTGGGGCTGGGACGAGGTGGAGCCGGTGTTCCGCGCGCTGGAGACCTGGGAAGGCCCGCCTTCGGAAGGCCGCGGCACCACGGGGCCCGTGCATGTCTGCGCGCCGAAGATGTCGCGGGCGGCGGCGGCCTTCATCGACGCCTGCGCGAATGCCGGGCTGCCGCGCAACCGCGACTGGAACAACGGCCAGCCGATCGACGGCGCCGGTCCTGTGCAGCTCAACACGCGGCGCGGCCGCCGATCCTCGACGGCACGGGAATACCTGAAGCCGGCGATGGGCCGGCCCAATCTCCAGGTCGTCACCGGCGCGATCGCGACGCGGATCCTGGTCGAGAACGGCCGCGCCACCGGCATCACCGCCATGACGCCGGGCGGTGAACGCACCTACACCGCGCGCCGCCAGGTCGTGGTCTCCGCCGGCGCGATTGAGACGCCGAAGCTCCTGATGCTCTCCGGCATCGGCGACGGTGCGCATCTGGCGGAGATGGGGATCGAGACGCGGCTGCACGCGCCCGGCGTCGGGCAGAACCTGCAGGACCACCTGATCGCGAAGTTCATCCTGCGCACCAGCCCCTGCGGCACCATCAATGAGATCATGCGCAACCCTTTCCGCCAGGCCGGCATGGGGCTCGGTTATCTGCTTGCCCGCGGCGGACCGCTCGCGATCGGCGCGGGGGAGGCGAACGCCTTCGCCCGCGTGACGCCGGGCGCGGAGGAGGCGGAGGTCCAGCTCCTCTTCATCAACTTTGCCGTGCTGACCTATCAGGAAGGGCTGCTGCCGCATCCCGGCATCATGTTCAACTTCGGCCAGTGCCGGCCGGACAGCCGCGGCCGCATCACGCTGCGCAGCCCTGATATCGCGGACAAGCCGGTGATCCGCGCCAACTACCTGGATCACCCGAACGACGTCCGGGTGATGATCGAGGCCGCGAAGCTCTCCCGCCGCGTCATCGAGCAGCAGCCTCTCGCCGGGCTCATCGAAGGCGAGATCCGCCCGGGCAAGGACGCCCGCGACGATGACGCCTATCTGCGCCATATCCGCGCCACCGCCTCCACCGTCTTCCACCCCTGCGGCACCGTGCGCATGGGCAGCGACGACCTGGCGCCGCTCGACCCGGAGCTGCGCTTCAAGGGCATCGATGGGCTGACGGTCGCGGATGCCTCCGCCTTCCCACTGATCCCATCGCCCAATATCCAGCCCGCGGTGATGATGCTGGCGGAGCGCGCGGCGGGGTTCCTCAGACGGCGCTGAAGCGCAGCGAGAGCGGAGCGGGCGCTCCCTCTGCTGTCAGCACGACCGCGCCTGGCTCTGTCCGCAGCGCCAGCGCGATGCGGCTGCCGGCGGGCAGCGTCGCAGCGGCATCGGTCGCCATGGCCAGCAACGCGGCGGTCAACGCGGCGCCGTCGAACTCGGCATCGACGCCCTTCTCCGGCGCATCGAGGTCGAGCGTGACACGGCCAAGCGCCAGGCGCAGCATCGGCGCCAGGCGCTGCAGCAGCAGCGCGATGTCGCCACGCGCCGGCGCGCCCACCTCCTGCCGCGCCACGGTCAGATAGCCGCGCAGCAGCGCCTCCAGCCGGCGCGTCGCCTCCTCGATCCGGGTAATACGCTTCATCGCCGGATCGGTCTCGGCCAGGCCGCGTCGCATCAGGTCGAGCGTCGCCACCGTGACGGTGAACATGTTGTTCGCGTCGTGCTGCACCTTGGGGGCAAGGGCCGCCAGCATGCGCTGGCGCTCCGCCCGGGCATCCTCGGTCATCGTCCCGTCTCCATGATCTCGCGCCAGAGCCGCACGGGCAGGCCGCCGCCGCTCACCTGCTCCATCGGCGAGGCATCGTCATTGCCGAGCCAAACGCCCACCACCAGCCCACGGTCGAAGCCGATGAACCAGGCATCGCGGAAATCCTGGGTGGTGCCGGTCTTGCCGGCACCACGCCCCGCGGCGCGCCCGGTGCCGCGCTCGACCACGGCTTCCAGCATGCGCCGCATCGCCTCCGCTTCCCCCGCCGGCAGCACCCGCGCCGGCGCGGCATGGGTGATGGCTACCGCCCGGCCGCCGGCCCGCGCATCGGCGATGCCAAAGGGTGTGACGCGCGCACCGCCATTGGCGAAGGCGGCGTAGCCCGCGGTCAGCTCCAAGAGGCTCGCCTCTCCGGTGCCGAGCGCGATCGAGGCGTCGCGCGGGAAGGGGCCGGTGAGGCCGAGCCGCCGCGCCTGTTCCGCAGCCGCCCGCGGTCCGCCGGCGCGGATCAGCACGCGCACGGCGGCGGTGTTGACGCTCTGGGCCAGCGCCTCCTCCAGCGTGATGGTGCCGCGCGGGCGCCAGCCGCCATTGCCGGGCGACCAGCCGCCGAGCGTCAGCGGGGTGTCCGCCACCGCCTCATCCGGTGTCGCGCCCGCTGCCAGCGCTGCCAGGTAGACGAAGGGCTTGAAGGCGGATCCCGGCTGCCGCCGCGCCTGGACCGCGCGGTTGAAGGGGCTGCTGCGGTAGTCGCGCCCGCCCACCATGGCACGTACCGCGCCGCTGTCGGCGTCCAACGCCACCACCGCGCCTTGCGTCGCACGCGCCCGCGCGCCGGGGCCGGCGAGCAAGGCTTCCAGCCGCGTCTCCGCCGCCGCCTGCAGGCGCGGGTTGAGCGTGGTGCGGAGCAGCAGGTCGGCGCTGCCGGGGAAACGCGTGCCGAGATCGTCCTGCACCCAGTCGGCGAACCAGCCCGCATCGCGCGACGGCACCGGCGCGAAATGCATCCGCTCCGCCAGCCGCGTGACGTCGCCGGGCGCGATGGCGCCGGTCTCGGCCATCGCCTCCAGCACCGCGACGCCGCGGGCCACGGCGGCGCCGGGGCTGACGCGTGGGTTGAAGCGCGACGGCGCCCGCGGCAGCCCCGCCAGGATCGCCGATTGCCAGGGCTCCAGCCGCCGCGCCGGGACGGCGAAGAACAGCCGCGCCGCCGCATCCACCCCGTAAGCCCCGGCACCGAGATAGACGCGGTTCAGATAGATCTCGAGCAACTGGTCCTTGGTGAAGCGCTGCTCCAGCCACAGTGCCAGCAACGCCTCCTGCACCTTGCGGCGCAGGCTGCGCTCGGGCGTCAGGAACAGGTTCTTCGCGAGCTGCTGGGTGAGGGTGGAGCCACCCTGCGCGACCTGCCCTCGCGTCAGGTTGACCCAGGCCGCGCGCGCCAGCCCGATCAGGTCCAGCCCGAAATGCTGCCGGAAGCGCCGGTCCTCGATCGCGATCACCGCCGCCGGCAGGTGCCGCGGCATCTCCGAAAGCCGCAGCGTCTCCCCATAGAGATCGCCACTCGTCGCGATCATCCGGCCATCGGCGGCGGTCAGCGTTACCGAAGGCCGCCGCGTCGCGGCCAGCGCCGATTCGGGGCGCGGCATGTCCCAGGTGAAGAACAGCAGCAGGGCGCCGATCGTCAGGGCGCCCCAGACCGACAGGATCACCCCCCAGGCCAGCAAACGTCCGAGCCGCGAAGGGCGCGTCGCCGCAGCCGCGCGGCGCGGCTGCGCCCGGCCGCGCGGGCTGCCGGGCGATGCGGTGTGGGGGGGTGAACGGTGGCGGGCGCGGGGGGCCGCGACACGGGACATGAGCGGCTTCTAGCACGAGTCTCATACGTCGCGTGAGACTCTCCTGGCCATTAGTGGCGCGGCGGGTTCAAGCCTTTCCCGCCATCGCCGCCGCCACCTCCCGGTCGCGCGGGTCCTCGCTCGCGGCGAGCCCCGCGCGCACGCCGTCCCGGTCCGCCTCCGGCCGGTTCTGCGACAGCTTGCGCTTGCCGGTCAGCGTAGTGATGCGCAGCACGACGCCGAGGATGCCCTTGAGCTGGCCTGCCACGAAGCTGTCCGGCGCGTCGCCCACTGCCCAGCGCTCGGCACGCGGCGCCTCGTGGTGGTCGGTCAGGCGGGTGACGATGTCGCGCAACCGGGCCGCGTCGTCATAGACCTCGGCGTCGCATTCGGCGTGCACGGCGACGTAGTTCCAGGTCGGCACGACCTTGCCGTGCTCGCGCTTCGATGCGTAGAGGGAGGGTGAGACATAGGCCTCCGGCCCCGGGAAGATCACCAGCGCGCGGCCGCTCCGGCGCAACGCATCGGCGTGCGGATTGGCGCGGGCGACATGGCCGTGCAGCGTGCCGAGCGGTCCGGCTTCGGCATCCAGCAGCAGCGGCAGGTGCGTCGCGTCCGGCAGGCCGCCATCGGCGCTGGGGCTCAGCATGATCGCCAGACGCCCGGCGCGGATCAGGCCGTGCAGGGTGGCGGTGTCGGTCTCGCGAAAGGCAGGCGGGTTGTACATGGCACGCGCAGCATGCCGCCCCGCGCGGGCCGCCCGCAATCCTGCTTGACGGCGGTCGCGCCCTGTCCGCAGCCTTGCGGCAAGAATTCGGGAGGACAGGCAGATGGCATCACGGCGTTCCCTGCTGGCGGGGGCGGCGTTGCTCTCCGCGCCGCGCAGCGCATCCGCCCAGGCCTGGCCGACGCGGCCGGTGCGCATCATGGTGCCCTATTCGCCCGGTGGACAGGCGGACACGGTGATCCGCCTGCTGCAGCCCAAGATCACGGAGTTCCTCGGCCAGCCGCTGGTGCTGGAGAATCGTCCAGGCGCGGGCGGATCCATCGCCGCCGGCATCGTCGCCGGGGCGCCGGCGGATGGCTACACGCTGCTCTTCGACAGCTTCCCCTTCGCCGTGCAGCCGCTGATCCAGCGCAGCATCACCTTCAATTACGAGACCGCCTTCGCGCCGGTGGGGCAGGTGGTGGCGCTGCCCTATGTGCTGGTGGTGAAGCGCGACTTCCCGGCCAATGACGTGCCAAGCTTCATCGCAGCGGCGAAGGCACGGAACGGGGCCGCCTATGGCACGCCGGGCATCGCCTCTCTCGGGCACCTCGCCGGTGCGTTGCTGGCCGCCCGCGCCGGGATCAGCATGGAGCATGTGCCCTATCGCGGTGGCACCGATGCCGCGCGCGACGTGGCGGCGGGCAACCTCGATTCCGCCATCGCCACCGCCAGCACCTTGCGGCCGCTGATCCTGGAAGGCCATGCACGGGGCATTGCGCTGACCAGCGGGGAGCGGCGCGGCACCCTCTCCGACCTGCCGACCTTCGCGGAAAGCGGCTTCCCGGGCTTCGACCTGACCTCCTGGAACGGGCTGCTCGCACCCGCGGCAACGCCTGCGCCGGTGATCGCGCGGCTGGAGGCGGCGCTGCGCCATGCGACCACCGATGAGGCGACGCGCCAGCGCCTCATTGCCAGCGGCAACGACCCGGTGACCGAGCCCGCCGCGGCCTTCGGCGAGCGCATCCGCCGCGACCGGGAGATCGTGCGGCAATTGATCCGCGACACCGGCTTGCGCTTGGAATGAGGGCCGATACAGTCCGCGCGGCCGCAGTCCGCCACCCATTTCGGCGGGCTGCGAGGCGTCAGCCGATGCAGGCCGGGGCCGCGAATGCGGCCCCGCGCGCGACCAACAGCCGCCGCCGGTGCACACCCGGCAGCGCGCAAGCCAAGCGGCCGGAGGCCGCGCCGGCGCCTGAGGAGACATACTATGTTCATCAAGATGACCGCGACCGAGGTCGCCGCCGCACTCGCGAAGCGGGAGGTGACGCCGCTCGAGCTGATCGACGCGGCGGCGGCGCGCATCGCCGCGACTGATGGCGCGGTGAACGCGCTGCCGACGCTCTGTCTCGATCGCGGCCGCGACCACGCCAAGGCGCTGATGGCGGGACAGCGGCGCGAAGCGGAGCATGAGCCCGGCTGGCTCGGCGGCCTGCCGATCGCGATCAAGGACGTGACGGAGGTCGCGGGTGTGCGCACCACCTTCGGCAGCCCGATCTTCGCCGACCATGTGCCGACGAAGTCGCACCCGGTGGTGGAGCGGATCGAGCGGCGCGGCGGCATCGTCATCGCCAAGTCCAATACGCCGGAATTCGCCGCCGGCGGATCGACCTTCAACGAGGTCTTCGGCCGCACCCGCAACCCCTGGAACACCGCGCTCACCTGCGGCGGCTCCACCGGCGGCGGCGCCGTGGCGCTGGCGACAGGCCAGGTCTGGCTTGCGCATGGCTCCGACCATGGCGGGTCGCTGCGGCGACCGGCGACCTATTGCGGCGTGACCGGCATGCGGCCCTCACCGGGGCGGGTGACCCGTGGCACGGTGCAGGACCTGTTCTCGGAACTCTCGGTCCAGGGGCCGATGGCCCGCGACATCCCGGACCTGGCACTGTTCCTCGACACCATGGCGGGCTGGGACATCGACGACCCGCTGACCTGGGAAGCCCCGCATCGGTCCTACGCCGATGCTGTCAGCGCCGCGGAAGCGGAGCGCCCGACGCGCATCGCCTTCAGCGCCGACTTCGGCGGCGCCATGCCGATGGACGCGGAGAACGGCGCCCTCTGCGCGGCGGCCGCGCGCCGATTCGCGGAAGCCGGCATCGCGGTGGAGGAAGCCTTCCCCGATCTCGGCCGGCTCACCGAGGCCTTCCTGATCCTGCGCAGCCAGCACTTCGTGGTGGGACGGGAGGCGCTGCTGCGCGAGCATCGCGACAAGCTGAAGCCCGACATCATCTGGCAGACCGAACGGGGTCTCGCCGCGACGCCGAGCCAGCTCGCCTGGGCGGAGCATGAGCGCACGCGCTTCTACCGAGCCATGCGGGACGTCTTCCGCCATCATGATGTGTTGGTGACGCCCGGTGCCTCCACGCCTGCCTTCGATGTGATGCTGCGCCATCCGGAGACGATCGGCGGCAAGACGCTCGAGAACTACATGGCGGGATCGCTGATCAACGCCTTCGCGACGCTCGCCGGCTGCCCCGCGGTCTCGGTGCCTTGCGGCTTCGATCAATATGGCCGGCCGATCGGGCTGCAGATCGTGGCGCCGCCGCGCCAGGACACGAAGGCGCTGCAGGTGGCGGCGCTCTTCGAGAAGATCACACGCCTCGACCGCATGCTGCCGATCGACCCGCGCGAAGGAACGGTGCCGCCGCCGGAGTGAGGCGGCGACTGTCGGGCTCGGAGCAGCGCACCGCTACCGCGGCTGGGTCAGGGTGCGGCGTACCGCGTCCTGCCATCCGCGATAGGCGGCCTCGCGCTCGGCTTCGCCCATGGCGGGGGTGAAGCGCTGCTGCAGGCGCCAGGTGCGGGCGAATTCCTGGGGTGCCGGGCAGAGGCCCGTCTGCAGGGCGGCGAGGTAGCCGGCGCCGAGCGCGGTGGTTTCCTGCACCATCGGGCGGTCCACCGGCGCGCCCAGGATGTCGGCGAGGAACTGCATGGTCCAATCCGAGGCGACCATGCCGCCATCGGCGCGCAGCACGCCTTCGGCGGCAGCGCCCCAATCGCGCCGCATCGCCTCGAGCAGGTCGCGGGTCTGATAGCCGACGCTTTCCAGCGCGGCGCGGGCGAGGTCGGCGGGGCCGGAGCCGCGCGTCAGGCCGAAGATCGCGCCGCGCGCTTCGGGGTCCCAATAGGGCGCGCCGAGGCCGACGAAGGCCGGCACGAGATAGAGGCGTTGCGCCGGCTCCGATCGCGCGGCGAGGTGGCCGCTGTCCGCGGCGGCGCGGATCAGGCCGAGCCCGTCGCGCAGCCATTGCACCGCGGCGCCGGCGACGAAGATCGCCCCCTCGAGCGCGTAGCGGCGCTCGCCGTTCAGCTGATAGGCGATGGTGGAGAGCAGGCGGTTCTGCGAGCGCACCGGGGTGGCACCGGTATTGAGCAGCGCGAAGCAGCCGGTGCCGTAGGTGGATTTCACCATGCCCGGTTCGAAGCAGGCCTGGCCGATGACGGCGGCCTGCTGATCGCCGGCGATGCCGGCGACGGGGATGGCGGCGCCGAGATGCTCGGGTTCCGCGATGCCGAAGGGCGCGGCGCAGTCCATCACCTCGGGCAGTACGGCGGGCGGGACGCGGAACAGGGCGCAGAGCTCCTCGTCCCAGCGCCCGGCGCGGATGTCGAAGAGCATGCTGCGGGAGGCGTTGGTCGCGTCGGTCGCATGGACACGGCCGTTGGTGAGCCGCCAGAGGATGAAGCTGTCCACCGTGCCGAAGGCGAGACGGCCGGCTTCCGCCGCCTCGCGCGCGCCGGGGACATGGTCGAGCAGCCAGCAGATCTTGGTGGCGGAGAAGTAGGGGTCGATGATGAGTCCGGTGCGCTCGGCGACCGGCGCGTCGTGCCCCTCCTCGCTCAGGGCGGCGCAGGTGGCGGCGGTGCGGCGGTCCTGCCAGACGATGGCGCGGTGGATGGGCCGGCCGGTCGCACGATCCCAGAGCAGCGTGGTCTCGCGCTGGTTGGCGATGCCGATGGCGGCGACGTCGCCGGGCGCAATGCCGGCCTTGGCGATCGCTTCCCGCATCACGGCGAGGGAGCTCTGCCAGAGATCCTCCGGCTCGTGCTCCACCCAGCCGGATGCCGGGTAATGCTGCGGAAACTCGCGCTGCGCCAGGGCGACCGGCTCGAGTTCCGGCGTCGTGAAGAGGATCGCACGCGAGGATGTCGTCCCCTGATCGAGGGCCAGCACATATCCCTCAGCCATCATCCGCACTCTCGGTGGTGGTTCCGTCTGGTCGCGGGGGAGGCGCCCATGTCCTCCCCCGAATCGCCCGGCTCTAGAGCATGATGCGCTCGCAAGTGCTCACGCATCATACTCCAGCCCATTGTTTAGTCGCGTGATTCAGACTTTTCGGCGATTCCGCCTCAAGTCATCACGCTCTAGCGCCGCTGCGGCGGCGTCGCCGGCCAGCTCCGGATCAGCGTGTCGTAATCCACCGTCTCGCCCTGCGGCTTCTCGTTGGCGAGCCGGCGCTGCGGCGCGATGTTGCCGTCGCGTTCGGCACGGGCATGCCACTCCTCGGCTGACGTGCGCGGGTTGAGGCGCGGACCGCATTCGCCCTGCACATTGGCGCGCTGCAGGCGTTCCATGACCGAGTCCTGCGCCGCGGCGAGCGCGTCCATCGCCTGTTGCGGCGTCCTGGCACCGGAAGAGGCATCGCCGATGTTCTGCCACCAGAGCTGGGCGAGGCGCGGATAGTCGGGGACATTCACGCCGGTCGGCGTCCACTGCACGCGCGCCGGTGAGCGATAGAACTCGATGAGCCCGCCGAGCTGCGGCGCACGCTCGGTGAAGGAGTTGTGCCAGATGTCGGATTCGCGGATGAAGGTGAGGCCGACATGGCTCTTCTTCAGGCTGGTGGTCTTGGACACGGTGAACTGCGCATAGAGCCAGGCGGCGCGGCGTCGTTCCACCGGCGTGGATTGCAGCAGGGTCCAGGACCCGGCGTCCTGGTAGCCGAGCTTCATGCCTTCGCGCCAATAGGCGCCTTTCGGCGAGGGCGCCATGCGCCAGCGTGGCGTGCCGTCCGCGTTCACCACCGGCAGGCCGGGCTTCACCATGTCGGCGGTGAAGGCGGTGTACCAGAAGATCTGCTGGGCGATGGCGCCCTGCGCGGGGACGGGCCCTGATTCGCTGAAGGTCATGCCGGCGGCTTCGGGCGGGGCATATTTGCGCAGCCACTCCACGTATTTGGAGACCGCGTAGACGGCGGCGGGGCCGTTGGTGTCGCCGCCGCGCTCGACGGAGGAGCCGACCGGACGGCAGCCCTCCATGCGGATGCCCCATTCGTCCACCGGGCGGCCATTGGGGATGCCGCGATCGCCGTTGCCCGCCATGGAGAGCCAGGCATCGGTGAAGCGCCAGCCGAGCGAGGGGTCCTTCTTGCCGTAATCCATGTGGCCCCAGACGCGCACGCCGTCGATCTCGCGCACCTCATTGGTGAAGAACTCGGCGATGTCCTCATAGGCGGACCAGTTCGCGGGCACGCCGAGATCGTAGTTGAAGCGGCGGCGGAAGGCGTCGCGGATCTGCGGTCGGGTGAACCAGTCGTAGCGGAACCAGTAGAGGTTCGCGAATTGCTGGTCCGGGAGCTGGTACAGCTTGCCGTCCGGCGCGGTGCCGAAATCCTTGCCGATGAAGTCATCCACATCGAGGGTGGGCGAGGTGACCGCGCGGCCGTCGCCTGTCATCCAGTCGGTGAGCGAGACGGCCTGACGATAGCGGAAATGCGTGCCGATGAGGTCGGAATCATTCACCCAGGCGTCGTAGAGGTTGCGCCCGGACTGCATCTGGGTCTGGATCTTCTCAACGACATCGCCTTCCTGCAGCAGGTCGTGGCGCAGGTTCATGCCGGTGATCTCGGAGAAGGCGCGGGCCAGGGTGCGCGCTTCGTATTCATGGGTGGTGATGGTCTCGGAGACCACGTTGATGTCCTGGCCGCGATAGGGCTGAGCGGCGCGGATGAAGAATTCCATCTCCTGCATCTGCTGATCGCGCGACAGGGTGGAGGGTTGGAATTCCTGCTCCACCCAGCGCCGCGCGGCATCCATGGCCTGCGCGTAGCTGTGGCGCGGCGCGAGCAGCGCCGGTGCAGCGAGTGCCGCGGCGGTGCCGAGCAGCGTCCCGCGGCGGGTGATCAGTCCACGATCTTTCATGTCCGTTTCCCTCCCTAGAGCAGATCCCGTTCGAGCGGTTTCACTTGAACGGGTGAAGATGCTCGCCAGAACAAAGGCCTGGAGCGGTTGAAGCGAGCGCAGCGAAGCGAAGGCCGCTCCAGCAACCCCGGGTCTTATGCCCAGCGGAAGACTGTGGTGGCATAGAGCAGCGACAGGATGGAGGCGCCCCAGACCGGCGCTTCGCCGGCGAGCGCCAGCCAGCCGAGATGGATGAAGGCGGCGCCGAGCAGCGAGAGGAACAGCCGGTCGCCCCGCGTCGTCGGCAGGCCGAGCGCGCCGATGCGCTCGGTCTCCGGTCGCAGCAAGGCGAGCGCCGTCATGATGCCGAGTGCTGTGGCGATGGAGACGAAGAACGCCGCCGTCTCCCAGGTCCAGGCCATCCAGGCGAGGTCCATTGCCGTTCCCCCCCTCACACGCGACCGAGCGCGAAGCCACGCGCGATGTGGTTGCGCACGAACCAGATCACCACCGCGCCCGGGATGATGGTGAGCGTACCGGCGGCGGCGAGCAGGCCCCAATCCATGCCCGCGGCGGAGACCGTGCGCGTCATCGTCGCGGCGATCGGCTTGGCGTCCACGGTGGTGAGGGTGCGTGCGAGCAGCAGCTCCACCCAGGAGAACATGAAGCAGAAGAAGCCGGCCACGCCGACGCCGCCCGCGATCAGCGGCATGAAGATCTTCATGAAGAAGTGCGGGAAGCTGTAGCCGTCGATGGCGGCGGTTTCGTCGATCTCGCGTGGCACACCGGACATGAAGCCTTCCAGGATCCACACCGCGAGGGGAATGTTGAACACACAATGCGCGAGTGCCACGGCGAGCGGCGTGTCGAACAGCCCGACGGCGGAGTAGAGCTGGAAGAAGGGCAGTGCGAAGACCGCGGGCGGCGCCATGCGGTTGGAGAGCAACCAGAAGAACAGGTGCTTGTCGCCGAGGAAGCGGTAGCGGCTGAAGGCATAGGCCGCGGGCAGCGCGGCGAGAAGGGAAATCACCGTGTTCAGTGCCACGTAGGTCAGGCTGTTGATGTAGCCGGAGTACCAGGAACTGTCGGTGAAGATGCGCCGGTAATTGTCGAGCGTGGGCTCGCGAGGCCAGAGCGTCATGCCGGAGGAGATCTCGAAATTCGTCTTCAGGCTCATGTTGACGAGCCAGTAGATCGGCACGGCGAGGAACAGCAGGTAGAGCGCGAGCCCGAGGCGGGAGGCCCAGGCGCCAGACGCCGCGGCCGGTGCGGCGGCAGGGCGCCGCACGGCTTCCGCACGGGCGACGGAGGCGCTCATCGGGCAGCGTCCGCATCGCCACGCGTCGTGGTGGCGAAGAACACCCAGCAGAGGGTGAGAATGATGAGGTTGTAGACGATGGACATCGCCGCCGCCTTGCCGAGGTCGAACTGGCCGAGCGCGATCTTCACGAGGTCGATGGAGAGGAAGGTGGTGGCATTGCCCGGCCCGCCGCCGGTGACGACGAATGGCTCCGTGTAGATCATGAAGCTGTCCATGAAGCGGAGCAGCACGGCGATGGTCAGCACGCGCCGCAGCTTCGGGAGCTGGATGGAGCGGAACACCGCCCAGCTGCTCGCGCCGTCGATCCGCGCCGCCTGGTAATAGGCATCCGGGATGGCGCGCAGCCCTGCATAGCAGAGCAGCGCGACCAGGGAGGTCCAGTGCCAGACATCCATGGCGATGATGGTGATCCAGGCATGCAGCGGCACCTGGGTGTAGTTGAAAGCGAGGCCGAGGCGGTTCAGGGCATGGCCGAGCAGGCCGATATCGCCCCGTACGAAGACCTGCCAGATGGTGCCCACCACGTTCCAGGGGATCAGCAGCGGCAGCGCCATGGCGACCAGGCAGAAGGCGAGCGCCAGGCCGCGCCGTGGCATGGTGAGCGCGACGGCGATGCCGAGCGGGATCTGGATGGCGAGACAGATCGCGCTGAACAGCAGGCTGCGCCACAACGCATCGAGGAACCGGCCGCCGAACTCGGTGGAGGGGTCGAGCAGCTCGCGGAACCAGCCGAGGCCGTTCCAGAAGAACTCATTGTTCCCGAAGGTATCCTGCACCGAATAGTTCACCACCATCATCATCGGGATCACACCCGAGAAGGCGACCAGCGCGACGACTGGCAGCACCAGCAGCCAGGCACGGTTGCTGTGCGGCTTCATGGCGCGGCCTCCACCAAGCGGCCATCGGCGTAGAGATGCAGATGGGCCGGATCGAAGGTGATCCGTGCAGCATCGGATGATGGCGCGGCGCCGTCCGGCAGGGTCGCGGTCAGCGCCAGGCCCGCGAGCTCGACGCGTGCGATGCGGCGGCGGCCGAGATCCTCGACGCGCCGCAGCAGGACGGGCAGGTCGCCGTCCCGTGCGATGCGGGTGAATTCGGGGCGGATGCCGAGCTCGATGCGCCTGCCGGCCAGCGTCTCGCGCGCGGGCGGGTGCGGCAGGAGGATGCGATGACCGCCAGGCAGCACGGCCTCGCCGCTGACGACCTCGCAAGGCAGCAGGTTCATGCCGGGCGAGCCGATGAAATGGCCGACGAAGGTGTGGGCGGGTCGCTCGAACAACGCCTCCGGCGTGCCGACCTGCACCACCTCGCCCCCCGCCATCACCACCACGCGGTCTGCGAACGTCAGTGCTTCGGTCTGGTCGTGGGTGACGTAGATCATCGTCACCGGCACCTGGCGGTGCAACTCCTTGAGCCGTGAGCGGAGCTCCCACTTCAGGTGCGGGTCGATGACGGTGAGCGGTTCGTCGAACAGGATGGCGGCGACGTCGCTGCGCACCAGGCCGCGTCCTAGCGAGATCTTCTGCTTGTCGTCGGCGCCGAGATTGCGTGCGCGGCGGCCGAGTGCGGCGGTCAGGCCGAGGAGGGAAGCGACGTAGTCCACCCGCGCGGAGGCTTCGCGTGCGGGCACGCCGCGGTTGCGGAGCGGGAAGGCGAGGTTCTCGCGCACCGTCATGGTGTCGTAGACCACGGGGAACTGGAAGACCTGCGCGACATTGCGCCGCTCCGGCGCCCAGGGCGTGACGTCGGCGCCGTCGAACAACACCGTGCCATCGCTCGGACGCAGCAGGCCGGAGATGATGCTGAGCAGGGTGGTCTTGCCGCAGCCGGAGGGGCCGAGCAGTGCATAGGCACCGGCATCGTCAAATGCCATGTCCATCGGGCGCAGCGCGTAGTCGATCGGTCCACGTGGCGCGGGATGGTAGGAATGGGCGAGTTGCTGGAAGGCGATGCGCGCCATCAGGCCGCCTCCGCCAGTTCCGGTGTGGCGAGAAGCGTGCCGTCGGTGCCGAACAGGAAGAGCCGGCGCGGATCGAGCCAGACCGTGATGCGCTCGCCCGGCTCCGGCCGCCGCACGCCGGGCACCAGCACGACCCAGGCGAGGCCACCGACATCGAGGTGGATGTAGCTCTCCGATCCCGTCACCTCGGCGACGCGCACCGTGGCGTCGAGCGGCACCGCATCCGGACCCGGCTGGTCGTCAAGGACCAGCTCGTGGGCGCGCACGCCGATCGTGCATTCGCCTTCGACGCCGCGCTGCAGGGCGGGAATGCGCCGGCCGTTCGCCAGCACGAGCTCGCGCCCGGCGAGCCGCGCCGGCGCTTCGTTGAGCGGCGGGTCGGAGAAGACGCGCGCGGTCAGGATGTCGCAGGGGCGGCGGAAGACCGCGCCGGCGGGGCCGAATTGCGTGAGGCGCCCCTCCCAGAGCGTCGCGACCTGGCCGCCCAGCATCAGCGCCTCGGCCGGGTCGGTCGTGGCATAGACCAGGATGCTGCCGCTCTCGGCGAAGAGGCGCGGCAATTCCTCGCGCAGCTCCTCGCGCAACTTGTAGTCGAGATTGGCCAGCGGCTCGTCCATCAGCACCAGGGCCGCGCGTTTCACCAAGGCACGCGCGATCGCCGTTCGCTGCTGCTGGCCGCCGGAGAGCTCGAGCGGGCGACGGCCCAGATACGGCGCGAGGTGCAGCAACTCCGCCGCCTGGTGCACACGCGCTTCGACCTCGGCGCGCGGCAGCTTCGCGACCCGCAGCGGCGAGGCGATGTTTTCGAACACCGTCAGGCTCGGGTAGTTGATGAATTGCTGGTAGACCATGGCGACGCTGCGCTGCCGTGCGCCAACCCCGGTCATGTCGCGCCCGTCCACCAGCAGCCGCCCGCCGCTCGGGCGGTCGAGCCCCGCCATCAGCCGGAGCAGCGTCGTCTTCCCGGCGAGCGTCGGACCCAGCAGCACGTTCAAGGAGCCCGCTTCGAGGGAGAGGGTCACGGGGTGCAGCAGCACGCGCCCGCCCGCCGAAAGCGCGATGTCTTCCAGCATGAGGCTCATTCCGCCGCCCTCTCTGCCACGCGCTGGCTCGCCATGAAGGCGGCGAGCCGGTCCTGCTGCGCGGGTGTCAGCCGCAGGCCGAGACGCGTGCGGCGCCACAGCACGTCCTCCGCGCTCCGCGCCCATTCCTCGCGCATCTGCCATTGTACCTCGCGCGCGGTCAGCCCGGCGCCGAATTCCTCGCCGAGCTCTGCGGCGCTGCGCGCGCCGCCCAGTACAGCCGGCGCCTCGGTCCCGTAGAGCCGCACCAGGCGCCGCGCTTCGGAGTTGTCCAGGAAGGGGTGGTCGCGCCGCAGCGCGGCCTCCAGCGCTGCGGTGCCGTTCCAGGGGAAATCGCCGCCGGGGAGCGACGCCCGGGCGGTCCATGGTGCGCGGAGCTCGGGGAGATGGGGCGCGAGCTTCTCGAGCGCCGCTTCCGCCAGGCGGCGATAGGTCGTGATCTTGCCGCCGAACACCGAGAGGATTGGCGCCGCGGCCTCGGCCGCGTCGAGCGCCAGCACGTAGTCCCGCGTCGCCTCCTGCGCCAAGGTCGCCCCGTCATCATAGAGCGAGCGGACGCCGGAATAGCGCCACACCACGTCCTCCGGCGCCACTGGCTTGTTGAAATATGCGCCCACCGCGTCGCGCAGATAGGCTTCCTCGGCCACCGTCGCTGCGACGGAGCTGGGATCACCGTCGGTGAAATCCTGGTCGGTGGTGCCGATCAGGGTGAAGTCGTCCTCATAGGGAATGGCGAAGACGATGCGGCTGTCGGTGTTCTGGAAGATGTAGCAGCGGTCGTGATCGAACAGGCGCCGCGTGACGATGTGGCTGCCCTTCACCAGCCGCACGCGCTGCGGCCGTGCCACGCCGGCGAGCTCCGCCACCTGCGCCACCCAGGGTCCCGCCGCGTTCACCAGCGCGCGCGCGGCGACCTCGGTGACGCCGCCGGTTTCCACGTCCCGCAAGGTCAGCCGCCAGCCATCCTCCGCCCGCCGCGCGGCGGTGCAGCGGGTCCGCGTCAGCACTTGCGCGCCACGCGCGGCCGCATCGCGCGCGTTGAGCAGGACCAGGCGCGAATCCTCCACCCAGCAATCCGAATACTCGAAGCCGCGGGTGAAGCCCGGCTTCAGCGGCGCGCCAGCGGCATCGCGCCGCAAATCCAGGCTGCGCGTGCCCGGCAGGATGCGACGGCCGCCGAGATGGTCGTAGAGGAAGAGGCCGAGCCGCAGCACCGGCCAGGGGCGCAGGCCGCGGTGATGCGGCAGTACGAAGCGCAGCGGGCGCACGATATGCGGCGCGGCCGAGAGCAGCACTTCACGCTCGACAAGCGCCTCGCGCACCAGCCGGAAGGCATAATGCTCCAGGTAGCGCAGCCCGCCATGGATCAGCTTGGTGGAGGCCGAGGAGGTCGCGCCGGCCAGATCGCCCTGCTCGACCAGCAGCACGGAAAGCCCGCGCCCTGCCGCGTCGCGGGCAATGCCACAGCCATTCACCCCGCCACCGATCACGGCGACATCGACGCGTCCGGCGCTGGCTGTCGCCATGCTGCCTCCCTGGACCGACCCTGCAGGAAGCCTAGTCAGGCCCGAAGCGCAAGTACAAATGAAAAATTCGCGCGCAAACCCAGCCCTACGGGCTTTCGTTTCCGTCGAATCTGCTTTCGTTTGGGTCCCCCGCCACCTCCAGCCGCGTCCCGGCCACGGCACAGGCGGCCACGAAGCGCTCCGGCGGCGGCCGGTCCGTCACGAAGGCATGGAGCTGGCGCACATGGCCGATCCTGACCGGCGCCGAGCGCTCGAACTTGCTCGCATCCGCGACCAGGATCGCCCGCCGTGCATTGCCGAGGATGGCGCGCGCCACCCGCACCTCGCGGTAGTCGAAATCGAGCAGCGACCCGTCCTCGTCCAGCGCCGAGGCGCCGATGACGGCGAAATCCAGCTTGAACTCGGAGACCAGGTCCACGGTGGATTCGCCGACGATGCCGCCATCCGCGCGCCGCACCGGACCGCCCGCCACCACCACCTCCACCCCGGGCGAGGGCAGCAGGATGGAGACGACATGGATGTTGTTGGTCACCACGAGCAGGTTGTGCCGGTCCACCAGGGCGCGCGCCACCTCCTCCGTCGTCGTGCCGATATTGATGAAGAGTGAGGTCCCGTCCGGGATCAGCGACGCGCAACGCTCTGCGATGCGCCGCTTCTCCTCCCGCGCCAGCGCGCGCCGCGCCGCATAGGCGACGTTCTCCACGCCGGAGGCGAGCATGGCGCCGCCATGCATGCGCGCGAGCAGCCGGCGTTCGCAGAGATCGTTCAAATCCTTTCGGATGGTCTGCGGGCTGACCTCGAAACGCGCCGCAAGATCATCCACCGCGACGCGGCCGCTCTGCCGCGCCAATTCAAGGATCGCGTCCTGCCGCGTCGAAAGCTCGCTCATGACGCAAGCATGCGCCGCCACCCGGCCGCGGCGGAAGCCCCCGGTTCGAGGACCTGCGGCCGCACCCTCTTCCGCCGAGGCTTCGGAGGGCGAGCCCTCCGGGACCATCCCCACGCGGCCGCAGGCCGCTATCAGGTTCTGCGGAGCGAGCGAAGCGATGCTCCGGGGCCGCGAATGCGGCCCCGCGCGCGACCATCAGCCGCCGCCAGAACTGCCCTGACAGCGCGCAAGCCAAGCGCGCGGATGCGCGCGCCGGCGCCGGAGGTCCAAACTAACTACAAACTCCCACCTTTACGGCCGGCCATGGCGCCGAGTCTCAAACGCAGCGCGTTCAGCTTGATGAAGCCCTGGGCGTCGAACTGGTCGTAAGCGCCCTGATCCTCCTCGAAGGTCACGTGCTTCATCGAGTAGAGGCTGTTCGGGCTCTGCCGGCCGGTGACGATGGTGTTGCCCTTGTAGAGCTTCAGCCGCACCGTGCCGGTCACGCTGTTCTGGCTCTCATCGACCAGGGACTGGATCATCCGGCGCTCCGGGCTGAACCAGAAGCCGTTGTAGATGATCTCCGCATAGCGCGGCATCAGGCTGTCCTTGAGGTGCGCGGCCTCGCGGTCCAGCGTGATGCTCTCGATCGCGCGGTGCGCGGTGTGCAGGATGGTGCCGCCCGGCGTCTCGTAGCAGCCGCGGGACTTCATGCCGACGAAGCGGTTCTCGACCAGGTCGAGCCGGCCGATGCCGTTCTCCTTGCCGAGTGCGTTCAGCTTCGTCAGCAGGGTGGCAGGCGACAGCCGCTCGCCATTGATGCCGATGGCGTCGCCGCGCTCGAACTCGATGGTGATCTCGGTCGCCTTGTCGGGCGCGTTCTCCGGGCTGATCGTGCGCTGCCACACCATCTCGTCGGGCGCGTCCCAGGGCTCCTCCAGGATCTTCCCCTCGGAGCTGCTGTGCAGCAGGTTGGCGTCGACGCTGAACGGCGCCTCGCCGCGCTTGTCCTTGGCGATCGGGATCTGGTTCTGCTCGGCGAATTCCAGCAGCCTGGTCCGGCTGGTCAGGTCCCATTCGCGCCAGGGCGCGATCACCTTCACATCTGGCTTCAGCGCGTAATAGCCGATCTCGAAGCGCACCTGGTCGTTGCCCTTGCCGGTCGCCCCATGCGCCACGGCATCGGCGCCGACTTCCTCCGCGATGCGGATCTGCTCCTGGGCGATCAGCGGCCGGGCAATGGAAGTGCCGAGCAGATAGCAGCCTTCATAGAGCGCATTCGCCCGGAACATCGGGAAGACGAAGTCGCGGACGAACTCCTCGCGCAGGTCACGGATAAAAATGTTCTCCGGCTTGATGCCGAGCAGCAGCGCCTTGTCGCGCGCCGGCCCCAGCTCCTCGCCTTGGCCGAGATCGGCGGTGAAGGTCACGACCTCGCATTGGTAGACGGTCTGGAGCCACTTCAGGATGACGGAGGTGTCGAGGCCGCCCGAATAGGCCAGCACCACCTTCTTGACGTCCTTCACGCGCATCGCGGCAATCCTTCGGGGAAAATTTGAGCCTCCTGGGGGGGAGGGCGGCGGACAATGCCGCCCGGAAGGCAGCGGGGCAAGTATGGACAGCCTCTGCGTGGAGGGGCATCCCGGAGGGCCGGAGGAGACACGCCATGACCGCCCGATCCCGCGCCGCTGCGTTCTGCGAGCGTTTCGGCCTGCGCATTCCGATCCTGCAGGCCCCGATGGCGGGCTCGACCCCGGTGGCGCTCGCTGCCGCCGTCGGCACCGCCGGCGGCATGGGGGCGCTCGGCGCCCTGAACTCCAGCCCCGCCGGCATCCGGAACTGGGCGGCGGGCGTGCGGGCGGCCACCAATGGCGCCTTCCAGATCAACCTCTGGATCCCGGAGCCCGATCCGGTCCGCGACCCCGCGCGGGAGGCGACGGTGCGGGAGACGCTCTCGGCCGCCGCCGGCTTTCCGGTGCCCGAGGCCGGCCCCGGCCCGTTCCTGCCGGATTTCGAAGCGCAATGCGCCGCCATCCTGGCCGCTGGGCCGGCCGTCATCTCCTCCATCATGGGGGTCTTCCCGCCGGATTTCGTCGCGACCTTCAAGGCGCGCGGCATCGCCTGGTTCGCCAATGCGACGACGGTCGCCGAAGCGCGGCAGGCGGAGGCGGCAGGCGCCGATGCCGTGATCGCCCAGGGCGCCGAGGCCGGTGGCCATCGCGGCAGCTTCGTCAATGGTGCGGCGGAGGCGCAGTCGATCGGTCTCTTCGCGCTGCTGCCGCAGATGACGGACGCGGTCGCGGTGCCGGTGATCGCGGCGGGCGGCATCATGGACGGGCGCGGCATCGCGGCCGCGCTCACCCTCGGCGCCAGCGCCGTACAGCTCGGCACCGCCTATCTGCGCTGCCCGGAGACCGGCACCAACCCGACCTGGGCCGAGGCCATCGGCCGGGCGCGGCCGGAGGATACGGTGCTGACCCGCGCTTTCTCCGGCCGACTCGGCCGCGGCATCGCGAACAGCATCACCCAGGCTTTCGCCGACAGCGCCCCGGCGCCCTATCCCGTGCAGCGGGCGCTGATGGCCCCGGTGAGGTCGGCGGCCGAAGCGGCGGGCGACATCAGCCGCATGCAGGCCTGGGCCGGCCAGGGCGCGGCGCTCTCCCGTGTCGAGCCGGCCGCCGACCTCACCCGGCGGCTCTGGGCGGATGCCGAGGCGCTGCTGCCGTAAGGGCTCAGGGCCGCGGCAGGACCAGGATCTCGCCGGTCATCGACGGGGCGTGGTCGAGCGAGCGGAAGCCGATGCGCCCGGGGCGGTCGGCGGGCAGGGTGACGCTCCGGACCTCGCCGCGCCGGATGGCGATCGGCTCCGCGACGCCGTCCACGGCGATGCGGAAGCTCGGGCCCTGCACGTCGACGAAGGTCAGGGTCACCGGCTCGCCTTGCATCACCACGATCTGGCTTGGCTGGAAGACGAAGGCGCGGACGCTCCAATTGCCCTCCTGGCTCAGCGGACGCAGCAGCAACCCGCCGCCGGCGGGCATCGGCTGGGTCGGATAGGCTTCCGCCGGATGGGCGGCGCTCGCCTGGATGCCGGTTGCCCCATCGAGATGCACGGTGATGACGTGGAAATGCCGGGGATTGACGGCAGCAGCGGGGGCGCCGGCGGCTGGAGCCGCCGGGTAGGCCGGCGCCTGGGCGAGGACGGGGCCGGCCGAGGCGGCCAGCAGCAGGGCGAGGATCGGGGCGCGCATCATCGGGTCTCCGCGGCGGCATGCCGCTGACCGCTGGACTCGATGGGCGCGCGGGATATTCCCTGATCCCCGGGGAATAATTCCGCGACGGCGAGAGTCCTTCCTCCAGGGCATCGGGGCGGCCGCATGGCACAGGATGGCGGGCGGGCAGCGGAGGGGCGATGGACGCGGCTCTTCGCGCCGCATCTCGACGCCGCCTTCCGGCTGGCGCGCTGGCTGACCGGCAGCCGCGCGGAAGCGGAGGACGTGGTGCAGGAAGCCTGCCTGCGCGCCTGGCGCGCGACGGGGCCGGAGCCTGCGTCGCCGCGGGCCTGGCTGCTCGCCATCACCCGCAATGCGGCCTGGACGCGGCTCAGCCGCACCGGCGCCGGCAATGTCGTCTCGCTCGAGGAGGCGGCGCGGGAGCTCGACCGCGCCGCGGCCGCCCTCCCGGGCGCGGAGGCGCTGGTCGCGGCGCGCGAGCGCAGCGCGGTGCTTCGCCAGGCGCTGGCCGCGCTGCCGGCACCGCTCCGGGAGGCGGTGGTGCTGCGCGATATCGAGGATCTGTCCTATCGGGAGATCGCGGCGGTGCTGGATTTGCCGATCGGCACCGTCATGTCCCGCCTGGCGCGCGGCCGGCGCCGATTGCGCGACATGCTGGCGAAGGAGGCTGCCGATGCGCGCGACGCCGGCTGACTGCGGGCGCTTCGCCGACCTGCTGGATGCGCTGGCGGATGAGGAGCTGGCCCCCGGCATGGCAGCGGCGCTGCGCGACCACCTCGCCGCCTGCCCGGCCTGCGCGGCGGAAGCGGCCGCGATCGGCGCGCTCAGGGCCGAGCTCGCCACCTTGCGCGACGAGGCCGCGCCAGAGGCGCTGCGCCAGCGCCTCGCCGCCATGCTGCGCGATGATGCACCGACCACGGCGACACCGGATCGCCGGCGCCTGCTGGCACTGACCGCGGCCGGGGTCGGCGGCATCGCGATCGGCGCCGGCGGCTTCGGGCTGCTGCATGACAGCCGGCCCGAAACCATCGCGCATGACCTGCTCACCGCCCATGCCCGGGCGCTGCTCGCCGGGGCGCCGCCGCAGATCGCCAGCGGCAATACGCATCAGGTGCGCCCCTGGCTCAGCGCCCATCTGCCGGTGGCGCCGCGGGTGCCGGAGACCGAGGATTTCCCCCTGCTGGGCGCCCGGCTCGATCTGATCGGGCGGCGACCGGCGGCCGCGATCCTCTATCGCCGCCGCGCCCATGCCATCACCGTCTTCGCCACTGCCGAAGACCTGGCCCAGGACTGGCCCAGCCGGCCGATGACCCGCAACGGCTTCCAGCTCCTGCCCTGGGTCGCCGACGGAATCCGCTATGTCGCCGTTTCCGACCTCAACCCGGGGGAGCTCGCCATGTTGGCAGAGCGGATCCGGGCGCCGGGGCCGTAAGACCTGGGCGTGGCCCCGGTCTCGCATTCGCACCCCTACCGCTCTATAGCGGCACCATGGCCCGCGGCGCCCCGCATCGAATCCTGCTCAATCTCGGCCTCGACGGCCTGATCGCCGCGCTGGCGCTGCCGGCCGCGCTCTGGCTCGCGGCGCCAGGCAGCGGGCCGGCGGGCCTCCTCTGGTGGATCCTGGCGATCCCGGGCGCCACCGCCGCACTGCTGCTGGCGGGGCTGCCCTTCCGGCTGCCACAGCAATACTGGCGCTTCGTGGGGTTGCCGGACCTGCTGGCGGTGGTCGGCGCCTCGGCGATCGCCGCGGCGCTGTTCTGGGGGGCGGCGCATGCGCTCGGCGCCTGGCGGTCGCCCAACATCGCCTTCCCGGCGATCCATGCCATGACCCTGGTCGGGCTGCTCGGCCTGCCGCGCCTCGCCGGCCGGATGCGCGGCCGGCGCCATCCGGAAGCGCAGGACCTCGCCCAGCCGGTGCTGATCGCGAGCGCCGGCGACGGCGCCGACCTCTTCATCCGGGCGCTGGAGCGGGAGAGGGCGCCGCGCTGGCGGCCAATCGGCATCCTGTCGCTGCGGGAGCGGCAGCTTGGCCGCCGCATCCAGGGCCTGCCCATCCTCGGCATCGTCGAGGAGGCGGAGACGGTGCTGGAGACGCTCCGCGCCGAAGGCCGCCTGCCCGCCGCCATCGTGCTGGCCGATAGCCGGGTGCAGGGCCAGGCGCTGCAGCGGCTGATGGATGCCGCCGACCACCATGGCGTACCGGTGCGCCGCGCGCCGCCGCCGACCGCGCTCGACAGCGCCGTCGCCAATCGCGCCGGCGCGGCGTCGAAGCACGATCTGCGGCCGGTCTCGATCGAGGAGCTGCTCGACCGCCCGCAGGTGCCGCTCGACCGCGAAGGCATGGCGCGACTGGTGCAGGGCCGCCGCGTGCTGGTGACCGGCGCCGGCGGCACCATCGGCGGCGAGCTGGCGCGCCAGGTCGCGGCGCTGGGGCCGGCGGCGCTGACCCTGCTCGATCACGGCGAATACGTGCTCTACGAGATCGACCTGGAGCTCCGCGAACGCCACCCGGAGGTGCCGCGCCGTGCCGTGCTCGCCGATGTGCGCGACGAGCCGCGCATCCGCCGCCTGTTCGAGGAGATCCGGCCGGAGCTCGTCTTCCACGCGGCGGCGCTGAAGCATGTGCCGATGGTCGAGAACGACCCGCTGGAGGGGCTGCTGACCAATGCCCTCGGCACGCGCGTGGTCGCCGATGCGGCGCGCGCGGTCGGCACCCGCGCGATGGTCTTCATCTCGACCGACAAGGCGGTGAACCCGACCAGCGTCATGGGCGCCTCCAAGCGCCTGGCCGAGATGTATTGCCAGGCGCTGGATCGCGCCGCGCGCAGCGAGAAGTCGGGCATGCGCTGCATCACCGTGCGCTTCGGCAATGTGCTGGGCTCGACCGGCTCCGTGGTGCCGCTGTTCCGCCGGCAGTTGGAACGCGGCGGGCCGCTGACCGTCACCCATCCCGACATGCGCCGCTACTTCATGACGGTGCGCGAAGCCGTCGGCCTCGTCCTGCAGGCGAGCGTCGTCGGCGTCGAGGACCGCCCGGATCAGCCGGCCGAGCTTCGCGACGGCGGCATCTTCGTGCTCGACATGGGCGAGGCGGTGAAGATCGTCGACCTGGCGCGGCGCATGATCCGCCTCGCCGGGCTGCGGCCGGAAGAGGATGTGGAGATCCGCTTCACCGGCCTCCGCCCCGGCGAAAAGCTCTACGAGGAGCTGTTCCACGGGCAGGAACCGCCGCGCGCCACCCAGTTCCCCGGCCTGCTGATGGCGACGCCGCGCACCGCGGATGCGGCGCTGGTCGGCCGCGCGATCGACGAGATCGCCGCCCATGCCCGCGGCGGCGCACCCCGTGCGGCCCTGGCCCAGCTCGGCCGCCTGGTCCCGGAATTCGAACACGCCCCGCTCGGCACGGCGACGACCAGCGGGGGGTAGGGCGCGCCTCGGGAGGGGCACTGCCCCTCCCGAACCCACCCCGGCAGGAGCCTGGAGGCCCTGCACCCGCTCGATTTGACGCCCCGATTGGGAAGGGGTGCCCGGCGCATTCGCGCCGGGCACCCCCTTCCCAATCGGGGCACCCAAGTGAAGTTGGTCCAGGAGGCTCCAGCCTCCCTGGTGGGTGGGGCCCGGGGAGGGCAAAGCCCTCCCCGGGGACGCGCTTACCCCCGCTGCCCGTCCAGGCTGAAGCGGCCCGGCCCGGCCGCGGCGATGTAGAGGAAGACGAAGGCGTAGAGCGCCGCCAGCTCGCCGCCATTCATGATCGGATAGAAGGCGCGCGGCGCGTGCGCGTAGAAATAGGCGAAGGCCGCCATGCCGGAGGCCAGGAAGGCGGCCGGGCGGGTGAAGAGTCCGATCGCAATCAGCACGCCGCCGACCAGTTCGATGGCGCCGGCGAACCAGAGCAGGGTGAAGGTCGCCGGCGGGCCGCCCATCGGGAAGGCATTGGGGAAGCTGAAGAACTTCTGCGTGCCATGGGCCAGGAACATCAGCGCGGCCATGATCCGGAGTGCGGCCAGCGCGTAAGGCGCCAAATTGGCCGGGATGGGGCTGGTCAAGGGGGTGCTCCTTGCAGGGGCGTGACGACCGGCGCCGTCCCAAGCGCCGAGCGGAGGCGGATGCCTCAGGACGTTGCATGCCCGGCGACGGGCCGTCCTGCAAAGGGAAATCAGCCGGGCGTGCCATCTGGTTGCACTGCGTCACTTTCCTTGATTTCGCGCCGGGGTCGCCCGGGCCTAGAAGGCGGGCCAGTTTGTTTGATCGCGTGATTCAGACTTTTCGGCCCGCCGGGCCTCAAGTCATCACGCTCAAGGAGCAGCCCATCGATGACCGCAGAGAGCCCCCGCCCCATCGCCTTCTTCGACATGAAGGCGCAGCAGGCGCTGATCCGCGATCAGCTCGATCGCCGGATCGCCGTGGTGCTGGAAGGCGGGCGCTTCATCCAGGGCCCCGAGGTGGATGAGCTGGAAGCCGAGCTCTGCGCCTTCTCCGGCGCCAAGCACGCGGTCGGCATCTCCTCCGGCACCGATGCCCTGCAGATCGCGATGATGGCGGAAGGGGTCGGGCCAGGCGACGCGGTCTTCCTGCCGGCCTTCACCTATACCGCGACGGCCGAGGTGCCGCTGGTGCTGGGCGCGACGCCGGTCTTCGTCGATGTCGATCCCGTCAGCTTCAACATCGACCTGGCCGATCTCGAACGCCGCCTGGCGCTGGTGAAGGCGGAAGGGCGGCTGCGCCCGCGCGCCGTGGTCGGCGTCGACCTCTACGGCAACCCCGCGGATTGGCCGGCGATCGAGGCGCTCTGCGCGCGGGAGGGGATGTTCGCGCTGGACGATGCGGCCCAGGCCTTCGGCGCCACGCTGAACAACCGCCGCCTCGGCACCTATGCGCATGCGACGGCGCTCAGCTTCTACCCGACCAAGACGCTCGGCTGCTATGGCGACGGCGGCGCGCTGCTGACCGATGACGCGGATCGCGCCGATCTCTACCGGTCGCTGCGCACCCATGGTGAGGGCAAGACCCGCTACGAGGTGCTGCGCACCGGCATGAACGGCCGGCTGGACACGATCCAGGCCGCCATCCTGCTGTGCAAGCTGCCGCTGCTGGAAGACGAGCTGGTGGCGCGCAACCGCACCGCCGCCGCCTATGCCAAGGCGCTGGCGGGCGTGGTGACGGCACCGACCGCGGTCGCCGGTGCGACCTCGGCCTGGGGCATCTACACGGTGACGCTGCCGGATGCCGATGCCCGCGCCCGCGTGCAGAAGGCGCTTTCCGGGCGCGGCATCCCGAGCGCGATCTACTATCCGCGGCCGCTGCACCACCAGCCGGCCTACGCCACGCATCACGCCGGCGCGATCGCGACCGGCGCGCCGCCGCTGCCGGTCAGCGAGGCGCTCTGCCATCAGGTCCTGGCGCTGCCCATGCACCCTTACTTGAGCGAAGATGATGTGGGGCGGATCGCCGAGGGCATCCGCGCGGCCCTGTAAAGGCGGATGCAAGGGGGGATTCGTCCCGCTCTCCGAAAATCGTGTTGAACCGACGCGGCACAGCGCGCTTCCATGACAGCTTCATGGAAGGCGGAGGCGTGGTGCATGCGTCGTCGCAGCCTGCTCGCCGCGGCGGGTGCCGCCGGCATTCCCTTCAGGCGGGCCCGCGCCGCGGAGCCCGTCGATGTCGCGCTGGTGCTCGCCGTCGATGTCAGCCGCTCCATCGACGAGGATGAGGCGCGGCTGCAGCGGGAGGGCTATCGCGCGGCGGTCACCGATCCGCGCGTCATCGAGACCATCCGCGGCGGCATGATGGGCGGCATCGCCATCGCTTATGTCGAGTGGGCGGGCATCGAGTACCAGCGGCTGGTGCTGCCCTGGACGCACATCGCCGATGCCGCCGATGCCCAGCGCTGGGCGGAGGCGCTGGCCGAGGCGCCGCGCGTCTCGCTGTCCTGGACCTCGATCTCGGGCGGTATCGAGATGGCGCGCCAGGTGCTGGCGGATTGCCCCTTCGAGCCGACGCGGCGGGTGATCGACGTCTCCGGCGACGGGGTGAACAACAGCGGCCCGCCGGCGGAAACGGCGCGTGATCGGGCGGTCGCCGAGGGCATCGTGATCAACGGGCTGCCGATCATGAACGATCGGCCGACCTTCGGCCGCATGCCGCCGGTGCCGCTCGACCAATACTACCGGGAGAGCGTGATCGGCGGCGACGGCGCCTTCCTGGAGGTGGCGCTCGACTTCGAGAGCTTCGGGGTCGCGGTGAAACGCAAGCTCATCCGGGAGATTGCGTAGATCTGTCCTCAGGCGCCGGCGCCGGCATCCGCCGGCTTGGCTTCCGCGCGACTGCGCGCGGGCCGCATTCGCGGCCTCGGTCTGCATCGGCTTCGCCTTGCAGCCCGCCGGAATGGATGGCGGCCTGCGGCCGCGTGGTCGGGGCGGGGTGTTGAGGCTGGGCTCAGTCCCTTTGGATCATGCCCTGGTCCAGCATGCGCAGGCAGCCTTGGACGACCGGGGCGCAGGCGCTGTCCCGGGCCAGGCCGAACTCGCTCGCGGCGCTGTAGCCGATGCGGGTCACGTGGCCCTGCACCACCTGGAAGGTGACGTAGCAGTTGCTGGAGGATGACAGGCTGACGGCGCCGCCCGCCACCGGGACCGGCAGCGACAGGCCGGAGGATGGCGGGGTTCGCACATAGGTCCAGAACTCGCCGCCATCGGAGGTCTCGCGCCGGTCCGGCACCCCCGAACAGAGGCGCAGATCGTCGGCGCGCAGCCCGATCAGCCGCAACTGCGCGTCATTGGCGATCGAGGCGTCCCGGGCCGCGCAGGCGGCGACCAGCAGCAGCAGGGCAGGCAGGGGGCGCGGCATCGCGACCGAGTGCCGCATCGCGGACCACCATGCAACCCCGCGCGGATGACCGCCTATCGCTCGACATCCTCGATCGAGAGGCCGAAGGCGGCCACACCCTCCGCCAGCAGATCGCCGAGCATGTCCATCGAAAGCAGGTACTCGGCAGCATCGCGGCCGTCGTTCCGCTCCGCGGCCAAGGCCCGCGCCTCGTCCCATTCCTCCGGGCCGTAGTCGCCGCGGCCGACCCAGGCAAGCGCGATGAGCGAGACCTGCTCGTCCTCGTTCAGCTCGCCGATGAAGGCGCGAAGCGTCGCCTCGGTCCCTTCGTCATCGGCCTCCTCGAGCAGCGCGGCTTCGGAATCCTGGTCCTCGTCCGGCGTCTCGGGGTCGGCCTCCTCCTTGCCTTGCAGGGCGCGGGCATTGTCCACCACGGTCGCCACCGCTTCCAGGCTGATGCCGAGATCCACGTCGTCGTCGTCGTCTTCCGTTGCCATAAGCGTCTCCTGCTCGCCAAAAAGGCTCTAGCTTCGGGATGCGGCCAAAGTTGCGCAGTCCCGTTCAACCATTCTCCCAGTCCGGTGCGAAGGCGGGATTCACCAGGCGGCGGTTCTTGGGCAGGGCGGCGATGGTGGCCAGGTCCTCGGCGTCCAGGCGGAGCGCCAGGGCGCCGAGATTGGCGCCCTGGTTCAGCACCCCCGCGGATTTCGGGATCGCGGCCACATGCGGGTGGCGCAGCACCCAGGCGAGCGCCACCTGCACCGGCGTCGCACCGTGCTTCTGCGCGATGCCCCGGATCGCCGGATCCTCGGCCACCGCATTCTTGGTGGTGGGCGAATAGCAGGTGAAGGCGGCGCCGTGCTCCCGCGCCAGGTCCAGCAGCGGCGTCTGGTCCAGGTAGATATGATGCTCCACCTGCAGGCAGGCGATCGGCGTGATGCCGGCGGTCAGGGCGCGTCGGAACAGCTTCGGCGGGAAATTGCAGACGCCGACGGCGCGCGCCAGCCCGGCGCCGCGCGCCGCCTCCAGCGACCGCAGGCAGGCATCGAGGTCCATGGCCGGGTTCGGCCAGTGGATGAGGAACAGGTCCACGTGATCGAGCTTCAGCCGCGCGAGCGAGGCCGCGATCGCGCCCCGGATGCCATCCGGCGTCAGCTTGTCGTGCCAGACCTTGGTGGTGACGAAAAGCGCGTCCCGCGCCACGCCGGAGGCGGCGATGCCGGCCCCCACCGCCTCCTCGTTGCCATACATCTCGGCGGTGTCGAGATGGCGGTAGCCGAGGCCGATCGCGCTTTCCACCGCCGCCTGGCACTCCGCGCCCTTCATCGGCCAGGTGCCGAGGCCAAGCTTCGGCATCCGCATATGCGGCGTTTCGATCATCGGCATCATGATGCAGCCCCTGACTGTCTGATGGGCGGATCCGCGCCCGCCGGGGCGCGCCCTACCGCTTGGAGAGATCGAGAAGCCCGGCGAAACCCTTGTCCGTGCCAAACGCAAGATGCGTGCCGGCCGGATTCCAGGCGAGGGCGGACACGCCGCCATGCCCGGGGGCGGCGACCGGCACGACCTTGCCGGAGGCGATCTCGGCGATCAGCACCAGCCCGTCCTCGAAGCCCGCGGCCACGACCTCATGCTGCGGATGCGCCGCGACCTGGGTGCAGATGACGCCGTCGCCGCCGGCGAGCTCGGTCGGCGCCTTGCCCATCGGGCCGCCGCCGAAGAAGGGCCAGAGCACGATGGATTCGGCGCCGGAGGTCGCGAGCCAGCGGCCCTTGGCGGTGAAGGAGATGCTGCGCGTCTTGGCCGGGTAGCCCGACATGCGCATGTGCTGGCCATCGGCCAGGCGCCAGCCATGCAGCGCATTCTCCTGCATAGCGGTCACCACATGCGTGCCGTCCGGGCTGATCGCGAGGATGCCGTGGCTGCCCTTCCATTCAAGGAGCCGAGGCTTGTCCTCCTTCGCCCCCACGAACCAGAGCGAGGCGCCGTTGTAGTGACTGGCCGCGACGCGCTTGCCCTTGGGATCGAAGGCGAGGCCCGCGACAGTCGAGGGATGCGCGAGGGATTTCAGGGCGCCGCCCTTGGCATCCAGCACATGCACCGCTTTGCCCACGGCGGCGGCACGGAGGCCGCTCTCATGCGCGGCGACATGGTCGATCCACTTCGACCCATAGCGCGCGATCTCGGACAACTCGCCTTCGGAGGAGACGCGGAGCAGTCTGCCGTCGTCGCCGCCCGAGAGCGCCCCGTCCTTGCCATCCGGGCAGAGCGCGAGCACGGCGCCCGCATGGCCCTCCACCCGCGTCCAATCACCTTCGAGGCGGGCGAGATGGAAGGCGCCGTCGCCGGTGCCGAGGATGCAGCTCCGCCCCTCCCGCCCGAAGGCGATGCCGACGACATAGGCATCGAGCTCGCGCGAGACGCCCCGCGCATCGAGCAGGAAATCGGCGGAGGCATTTGTTTCATCCGGCCGATTCACGCTCCGCTCCTCGTCGCTGCGCGCCTGCGGGGCTCCGCGATCGGGCGCACCACTCATGCCGCGTCGGGGCTCCAACGGGCGATCTCGGCCTCGATCTTCTTCACGTCCTCGCCCGCCTGGCAGGCCTCGAAGCCGCGGCGGAGCTGCGGGCGGTTCAGGTCGCGGCCGATGAAGACGATTTTCGAGCGGCGCGGATCGCCCTCCTTCCAGGGCCCGATATAGTCGCCATCGGCGATCATATGCACCGCCTGGAAGGCGAAGCGGCGGTCGTCGCCCTGGTAGTGCAGCACGCCCTTGGTGCGCAGCAGGTCCTGCCCCTTATGCGCCAGCACCTGCTGGATCCAGGCGTTGAAACGCTCGGCGTCGATCGGCCGCTCGACCTCGAAGGAGACGCTGGTGATCTCGCTGTCATGCTCGTGGTCGTCATCGCCCGAGAGGAAGTCGGGCTCGCGTTCCAGGATGCGGGCGAGGTTGAAGGCGTCGCGTCCGAGCACGGCATCGATCGGCACGTTCGATTTCTCGGCGCGGCGGATCTCGGCATAGGGGTTGATGGTGCGGATGCGGCGCTCGACCGCATCGGCCTCCTCCGGCGTCACCAGGTCCATCTTGTTGAGGACCAGGATGTCGGCGAAGGCGATCTGCTCCTCGGCTTCCTTCGAGTCCGCCAGCCGCGCCAGCAGGTGCTTCGCGTCGACGACGGTGACGATGGCATCGAGCTTGGTGGCCCGCTTCACATCCTCGTCGGCGAAGAAGGTCTGGGCGACCGGGGCCGGGTCGGCGAGGCCGGTCGTTTCGACGATGATGCCATCAAGGTCGCCCTTGCGCTTCATCAGGCCGCCGATGATGCGGATCAGGTCGCCGCGCACCGTGCAGCAGATGCAGCCATTGTTCATTTCGAACACTTCCTCGTCGGCATCGACGACGAGGTCGTTGTCCACCCCGAGCTCCCCGAATTCGTTGATGACTACGGCGTATTTCTTGCCATGGTTTTCGGAGAGGATGCGGTTGAGCAAGGTGGTCTTGCCGGCGCCGAGATAGCCGGTGAGCACCGTGACGGGCACGGGTGTGCGGGCGGTATCGCTCATCGCTGGGTCCTTGGTCGTGGCGGCCGGGGGCCGCGCCTCGGGCCGTTATATGGTATCGGGCGCGGCAGGCTCCACCGCCGCCTCGCGCCGCAGGGCCGCGCCATGCTCATAGCGGAGCAGGCTGCGGGCGGCGATGACGGCCGAGGCGAGGCCCATGAAGCGCACCCCACCGGCGACCGGCCGCTCGGCCAGCAGCCGGGCGGCATGGGCGGCGACCGGCAGGCCGAGGCTCTCGAACTCGTCGGCGAGCAGGCTCGCGGTCATGGAGATGGCGCCCTCCTCCGCCTCGCGCAGCGGCAGGATCCGGCCGGCGAGGTCGTCGAGCCGGTCCCGGTCGCGGCCGATATCGGCCGCGGCGCGGTTCTCGTAGCGGGTGGGGTCGAGTGCCGGCGTGCCGCGCCGGGCCTTCACAGCGTCCCGGAGCGCCGCCTCCAGCGCGCGGTCCTCGGTGTCGTGCAGCGCCATGCCGTCGAGCGTCATGGCCTTGGCCATGGCGGTCGCCTTGCCGGTGAAGTCGGTGGTCAGGCCGAAGGTGGCGACGGCGCCGGCCCAGGGCGGCAGGCCGCGCAGCTTCTCCACCAGCTCCGGCACTGCGGTGTCGCCGGGGCGCAGCTCCACGACCAGGGCGTCCACGCCGCCGCGCCCGATGACCGCCAGCACGAAGCTGCTGTCGGCCGGCGCCTCGGCCCGGTGGCCGAGGCGCCGCAGCCGCAGCAGGGTCAGCATGCGGCGGGAGCGGTCCGGATCGAAGACGATCAGGTTGAGCGGCCCGGCTTCGTCTCGCGGCACCTGGGTCATGGAGGGGTCAGGCTCTCACGCTGCCTCGGCGGTGATCGCATCGGCCAGCGTGCCGATCAGCCGGTCGACATGCGGGCGCTCCACGATCAGCGGCGGCGACAGCGCGACGATGTCCCCGGTGACGCGCACCAGGACGCCGGCATCGAAGCAGCGGCGGAAGATGTCCATGGCGCGGGTCCCCGGCTTGCCCGGGCGCGGCGCCAGCTCGATGCCGCCGATCAGGCCGAAATCGCGGGTGTCGATCACGTTCGGGCGATCCTTCAGGCTGTGGATCGCGTCCTGCCAATAGGGCTCGATCGCTCGCGCCCGGCCGGGCAGGTCCTCGGCCCGGTGCAGCTCGAGCGTCGCGACGGCGGCGGCCGAGGCCAGCGGATGCCCGGAATAGGTATAGCCGTGGAACAGCTCGATGCCGCCGGCGACGCCATCGACGATCGTGTCATAGACGGTCTGGGATGTGGCGACCGCGCCCATGGGGACGGCGGCGTTGGTCAGGCCCTTGGCCATGGTGATGATATCAGGCGTCACGCCCAGGCGCTCGCTGCCGAAATTGGTGCCGAGGCGGCCGAAGCCGGTGATGACCTCGTCGAAGATCAGCAGGATGCCGTGCCTGGTGCAGAGCTCGCGCAGCCGCTGCAGGTAGCCCAGGGGCGGCACCAGCACGCCGGTCGAGCCGGCGACCGGCTCCACCATGACGGCGGCGATGGTCTCGGCGCCATGCAGCGCGACGATCGCCTCCAACGCATCCGCGAGCTCCGCGCCGTGCTCGGGCTGCCCGCGGGAGAAGGCGTTCTTCGCCGGCAGGTGGGTGTGGGGCAGGTGGTCGGCATAGGGCAGCAGCGCGCCGAACTGCTTGCGGTTCGGGCCGATGCCGCCGACCGTGATGCCGCCGAAGCCGACGCCATGATAGCCGCGCTCCCGCCCGACCAGCCTGACGCGGCTGCTCTCGCGGCGGGCCTTGTGGTAGGCGAGCGCGATCTTCAGCGCGGTATCGGCGCTCTCGCTGCCGGAATTGGTAAAGAAGACGCGGTCGATACCGTCCGGCGTCATCTCGGCGACCCGGGCCGCCGCCTCGAAGGCGATCGGATGGCCGAGGTTGAAGGTCGGCGCGAAATCCATCAGCGCCGCCTGCTTCTGGATCGCCTCGGTGATCTCGCGCCGGCCATGGCCGGCATTGCAGCACCAGAGGCCGGCGGTGCCGTCCAGCACCTCCCGCCCCTCGGGCGTGAAGTAGGACATGCCCTCGGCGCGGTAGAGCAGGCGCGGATTGGCCTTGAAGTACTTGTTGTCGGTGAAGGGCATCCAGAACGCGTCGAGGTTGTTCGGACGCGGGGCGGAAATCTCGTTCATCGTGGGCCCTCCAAGCGGCGTCTCACAGAACACCGCGGCCGGGCCCTGGGCAAGCCCGCTTCGCGCGGTGGGGGCGGCGTGGCATGGTCCCGGCCCCCAAACGCCGGGAGCATCGTCGCCATGCCGGAAGGCCGTCTCGTCATTGGAAACAAGCGCTACTCCTCCTGGAGCCTGCGCGGCTGGCTGCTGGTGCATCTGGCCGGGCTGGACGTGGAGGAGGTGGTGATCCCGCTCGCCGGCGGGTCGACGCCCGCGATCAAGGCGGCGACCCCGGCCGGCCTGGTGCCCTACCTGGAGCACCGCGGCGCCGCGGCCTGGGAAAGCCTGGCGATCGCCGAATACTGCGCCGAGATCGCGCCCGGCCTCTGGCCCGCGGACCGCGTGGCGCGCGCCCAGGCGCGCAGCGTGGCGGCGGAGATGCATGCCGGCTTCCGTGGCCTGCGCATGAACATGCCGATGAACCTCGGCGGCCATTTCCCCGGCCGCGGGCGGGCGCCGGAAGCGCTGGCCGACATCGCCCGCATCGAGGCGATCTGGGCGGAACTGCTGGGCGTGCATGGCGGCCCCTTCCTGTTCGGCACCGATTTCGGGGCCGCGGATGCGATGTTCGCGCCGGTCGTCGCCCGGTTCCTGACCTGGGAGCCGGAGCTCGCGCCGGCCAGCCGCGCCTATGTGCAGGCGGTGCGCACCCATCCGCTGGTCGCCCGCTGGTATGACGAGGCGGCGCTGGAGCCTGCCGAATGGCTACTCGAGAAATACGAGAACCCGGCATGAGCGGCGCCGCCACCGGGCTCGACCATGTCGGGCTCTGCCTCGCCGATCCGCGTCCGGTCTGGGCGGTTTATGAGGCGCTCGGCTTCACCTTGAGCCCGGCGGCGCGGCAGAGCGGCCGCCGGACGCCCGACAGCCCGGTCGAACCCTACGGCACCGGCAACCGCTGCGCCCTGTTCCGCGAAGGCTATGTCGAGATCCTCGGCATCCTCGACCCGGGGCTGTTCGACAATGGCGTGAAGCGCTTCGTCGCGCGCTACGAGGGGGCGCACATCATCGCGCTCGCGGTCGCGGACGAACAGGCGGCGCTGGCGCGGCTGCGGCGCGCCGGCATCGACATCCCCGGCGTCTCCCACCTCGAGCGCCCGGTGGATGCCCCGGACGGTCCGCGCGCCCGCTTCGCCCGGCTGCCGGTGCCGGAAGCGCCGGAAGGGCGCCTGCAGCTCATCCGCCACCTGACGCCGGAGCTGGTCTGGCAGGATCGCTGGCTGGAGCACGCCAATCGCGCCGTGGCGCTGGAAAGCGTGACCCTGGTCGCTGCCGAGCCGGCGGAGAGCGCGGCACGCCTCTCCCGCCTCGCGGGCGTGGCGCTGGAGCCGGATCCGGCTGATGGCTTCGTGCTGCCGCTGCCGGGCGACCCTGCGGCGCCGGTCGGCGGGCCGAAGCGCCCGACCCGCATCCGCATCCTGCCGCCGGACGCGCTTGGCACCGTCTTCCCGGGCGTCGCGGTGCCGGCGCTGCCCTTCATCGCCGGCTTCGTCATCCGCACCGATGATGGCAATGCCGCGGCGCGCCGCCTGCTCGGTCACCTGCCGCTGCGGGCGGCGCCGGAGGGGCTGATGGTCCCGCCGGAGCTGGCCGGGGGCGCGGCGCTGGTCTTCGCGGAGTGACCACCACCTCGGCGATATCGCGGAGCCTGCGCACCTACTACGCGCCGGGCCGGGCGGCGACGCTCGACGCTTTCCACGCGCGTTTCCTCGGGCCGGGGGATCTCGCCTTCGATATCGGCGCCCATGTCGGCGACCGCGCGGCCAGTTTCCGGAGGCTGGGCGCCCGGGTGGTGGCGCTGGAGCCGCAGCCGCGCCTGCACCGCGTGCTGCGCCGGCTGGCGCGGGGCGATGCCGGGGTGACGCTGGTCGCCGCCCTGGCCGGCGCCGAGGCGGGGGAAGCGGTGCTGCGCCTCAACACCGCCAATCCGACGGTTGCGACGGCGAGCGAGGCTTTCATCGCCGCGGCCGATGGCGCGGGCGGCTGGGAAGGGCAGGTCTGGGACACGGCGCTGACCCTGCCGGTCACCACCATCGATGCGTTGGCGGCGCAGCATGGCTGGCCGGATTTCGCGAAGATCGATGTCGAGGGTTACGAGGCAGCGGTGCTGGCCGGCCTCTCGCGCCCGATCCGGGCGCTGTCCTTCGAGTTCACGACCATCCAGCGGGATGTCGCAGGCGCCTGCCTGGCGCGGCTATCGGCACTCGGTTATCGCGCCTTCAATGCCTGCCTTGGCGAAAGCATGGCCTTCGCACTGCCGGATGCGGTGGATGCGAACGCGATGGGCGCCTGGATCAACGCCCTGCCACACGCCGCCAACAGCGGCGATGTCTATGCCAGCCTGGAGCCCGCCAGACTGGCAGGACAAACGGCACGACAAGCCCCCTGAGCCGGACCGGCTCCCCCACCGGTCCGGCTCCTGGGCGTGATGACTTGAGGCCGCTGCGGCCGAAAAGTCTGAATCACGCGATCAGACAAAGCCTCAGGCAGCGTCCTCGCGGCGGTCGCGGGCCTTCACATAGGCCAGGGCTGCATGCTCGGCGCAGTAGGGTTTGCCGCCGAGGGATTCCGCGGTGCAGAAGCGGAAATCCGCCGTGCCGGGCTCGCCGATCGGCCAGCAGCAGGTGCGCGCGCCGGCGCGCGGGAAGCTGCGCACCACCGCGGTTGGCTGCGGCGTGACCACGGGCGCCGGCGCAGCGGCGACCATCGGCGCCGGCCGGCGGATCACCGGCGCAGCGGGGCGCGGTGTCTCCCGCGGCAGAGCCTCGCGGCCGAGCGGGATGCGCGGCGCGGCCGGACGCGGCACCGCCACCCGCGGTACCGCTTCACGCCGGATCGGGCTCGGTCGCGCCGGCAGGTTCAGCCGGTGCGCCTTGCCGACCACGGCATTCTTCGAAATACCCATGCGACGGCCGATTTCCGCCGTCGACAAACCCTCCGCCCAGAGTGCGCGGAGACGGTCGATCGATTCCGAATTCCAATCCATGTGGCCAGTCTCCCAGGTCCCCTGACACACAACATACGGTAGTCTAAACGCGGTTGGGGACACAAGTTCTGGCGTAGGGGGGTGGCAGCAGAATTCTGTGGAAAAGCCCGCAGCGGGTTCCGCGGCGTCGCGCTCACTTGTGCGCCGCCGCACCTCGCGACTATGGTCCGCGCGCGTCGGCGGATCGGGTGATCGACCTTCCGACACGCAGGGGCAGGCCGGGCGCGGCCGCCCCTGTTTCGGCTCAGGACGCGGCGATTGGGACAGGAGCGCGCCGCCTCGGCGGGTGCGCGAGTGGGACATGGGATGCGGGTTTCGAACGGATTGCGTCGCGGCTTGGCCGTGATGGGAACAGCACTCGGTCGGCGGCTCGCCGGCGTCATGGCCGCCGTCGCGGCCTTCCTGATCGCATTGCCGGCCCCGGCGCAGGAGGCGCGCCCGATGGTGGGCGAGCCGCATGCCTGGGCGATGGGCCTGCAGGAAGCGGGCGGGCCGGTGAAGGAAGCGATCCACGACTTCAATCAGCTCGTGCTCTACATCATCATCGTGATCACGGTCTTCGTGGCCGGGCTGCTCGGCTGGTGCATGTACCGGTATCGCGAGGCCAAGAACCCGACGCCGTCGCGCACCAGCCACCACACGGTGCTGGAAGTCGCCTGGACGGTGCTGCCGGTGCTGATCCTGCTGGTGATCGCGATCCCGTCCTTCCGCCTGATCTACTACCAGGACCGGGTGCCGGGCGCCGACCTGACGATCAACGTGCAGGGGCGGCAGTGGTACTGGCACTACGCCTATCCCGATCACGGCAACTTCGCCTTCGACAGCTATCCGGTGCCCGAGGATCAGTTGCCCGCCGACCAGCGGCACCTGTATCGCCTCGCGGTCGACAATCCGCTGGTGGTGCCGGTCGGCGCGAATGTGCGGGTGATCACCACCGGGCAGGACGTGATCCACAGCTTCTTCGTGCCTTCGCTCGGCGTGCAGAAATACACGATCCCCGGCCGCACGCTGGAGACCTGGTTCCGTGCCGACCGCCCCGGCACCTTCTACGGCCAATGCAACCAGATCTGTGGCCAGAACCACTGGTTCATGCCGATCGTCGTCCGCGCCGTGCCGCAGGCCGAGTTCCAGGCCTGGGCCGCCGAGGCCCGCACCCGCTTCGCCCGCGAGGACGGCACCCCGACTGAACCCGCGCCCGCCATCGCGGCGGCGCCCGACGACACCACCCGGATGGCGGAGGCGCGCCGGTAACCCCGGCGCCGATGCAAGGACAGAGCAGCATGGCGACCGCTTCGCACGCGCATGACGATGGCCACGGCCACGACGGGCATCACGATCACAAGCCAGGTTTCGTGGCGCGGTGGCTGTTCTCCACCAACCACAAGGACATCGGCACCCTCTACATCATCTTCTCGATCCTGGCGGGCCTGATCGGCGGCGGCCTCTCGATCCTGATGCGGATGGAGCTGCAGAGCCCCGGCATGCAGTATTTCGCCGACGGGCAGATGTGGAATGCCGTGGTCAGCGCCCATGGCCTCATCATGGTGTTCTTCGTCGTGATGCCGGCGCTGATCGGCGGCTTCGGCAACTGGTTCGTGCCGATCATGATCGGCGCGCCGGACATGGCCTTCCCGCGCCTCAACAACATCAGCTTCTGGCTGCTGGTGCCGGCCTTCCTGCTGCTCGGCGGCAGCATGTTCGTGGGCCAGGGCGCCGGCGCCGGCTGGACCATCTACCCGCCGCTGTCGACCGACACCTACCAGACCGGCCCGGCGATGGACATGGCGCTGTTCGCGCTGCACCTAGCGGGCGCCAGCTCGATCCTCGGCGCGGCCAACTTCATCACGACCATCCTGAACATGCGCGCCCCCGGCATGACGCTGCACAAGATGCCGCTCTTCGTCTGGGCGATGCTGGTGACGGCCTTCCTGCTGCTGCTCGCGGTGCCGGTGCTCGGCGGCGCGATCACCATGCTGATCACCGACCGCAACTTCGGCACCGCCTTCTTCAAGCCCGATGGCGGCGGCGACCCGGTGCTGTTCCAGCACCTGTTCTGGTTCTTCGGCCACCCCGAAGTCTACATCATGATCCTGCCGGGCTTCGGCATCATCAGCCACATCCTCTCGACCTTCAGCCGCAAGCCGATCTTCGGCTATCTCGGCATGGCCTACGCCATGGTCGCGATCGGCGCGGTGGGCTTCGTGGTGTGGGCGCACCACATGTTCACCTCCGGCATCGATGTCGATACGCGCGCCTACTTCATGGCGGCGACGATGGTCATCGCGGTACCGACCGGCATCAAGATCTTCTCCTGGATCGCGACGATGTGGGGCGGCTCCATCCGCCTCGACACGCCGATGCTCTTCGCGATCGGCTTCATCTTCCTGTTCACGATGGGTGGCGTGACGGGCGTGGTGCTGGCCAATGCCGGCATCACCCAGATCCTGCACAACACCTATTACGTGGTCGCGCACTTCCACTACGTGCTGAGCCTCGGCGCGGTGTATTCGATCTTTGCCGGTTTCTACTATTGGATCGGCAAGATGAGCGGCCGGCAGTACCCTGAATTCTGGGGGAAGGTGCACTTCTGGATGTTCTTCATTGGCGCCAACGTGACCTTCTTCCCGCAGCACTTCCTGGGTGCGCAGGGCATGCCGCGGCGCTACGGTGATTATCCGGATGCGCTGCACGGCTGGAACATGGTCTCCTCGATCGGCAGCTATATCTCGGCGGCCTCGGTCCTGGTGTTCCTCTATGTCGTGTGGCGGACCTTCACCAGCAAAGAGCAGCTGCCGGCGAACTACTGGGGTGAAGGTGCGACAACGCTCGAATGGCAGGTCAGCAGCCCGCCGCCCTTCCACACCTTCGAGGATCTGCCGCGCGTCCGCTGAGGCGCGCCAAGACGGGGAACGCAGCATGAGCGACGCCGTGCTGGAGCCGGGCAGGGGGGGCAGCGCCCCCCTTGCCACGTCGACGGGGTCGGAGCTTTCCGAGGTCCGCGACTGGATCACCCTGCTGAAGCCGCGGGTCGTCTCGCTCGTGGTGCTGACCGGGATCATCGGGCTGATCGTCGCACCCGGATCCCTGCACCCGGTGCTGGCGGCGGCGGCGATGGTCTGCATCGGTCTCGGCGCCGGCGCCGCGGGCGCCATCAACATGTGGTACGACCGCGACATCGATGCGCTGATGCGGCGCACCGCGAAGCGCCCGATCCCGGCCGGGCGCATCGCACCCAATGGCGCGCTCGGCTATGGCGTCGTGCTCGCGATGGCCTCGGTCGCCATCATGGGCCTCGCGACCAACTGGGTCGCGGCCGGGGTGCTGGCGCTGTCGATCGCCTTCTACGTCGTCGTCTACACCATCTGGCTGAAGCGCCGCACGCCGCAGAACATCGTGATCGGCGGTGCCGCCGGGGCCTTTCCGCCGGTGATCGGCTGGGCGGCGGTGACCGGCGACGTGACCTTGGTGCCGGTGATTCTCTTCGCCATCACCTTCTTCTGGACCCCGCCCCATTTCTGGGCGCTGAGCCTCTGGGCGCATGGTGACTACGCGCGCGCGCGCGTGCCGATGCTGCCGGTGACCCATGGCGCGCGGGAGACGCGGCGCCAGGTGCTGCTCTATACGCTGGTGCTGGTACCGGTCACGCTGCTGCCCTGCGCGATCGGCTTCTCCTCCTGGATCTACGGTGCGGCGGCGGCGCTGCTGGGCGCGGAATACCTCCGGCTCAACTGGCTGGTCTGGAAGGACGCGCAGGACGAGGCCGGCCGCAGCCTGACCAATGACCGGCCGGCGCGGCGGGCCTTCAAGTTCTCCCTGGTCTATCTGGCGGTGCTGTTCCTGGCGCTCGCCGTCGACCGGCTGGTCCTGGCATGACACCCGAGGAACGCGCGGCCTTCGACCGCCGCCGCCGCGCCCGCAACTGGGCGATCCTCGCCGGGCTGCTGGCGCTGGTGGCCTTGTTCTATTTCATCTCGGTCGCGAGGTTGACGCGCGGATGACGGACCAGACGGTGCAGCGGCGCAATCGCCGCATGGTGCTCGGGCTCGGCGGCGTGGCCGCCGGCATGGCCGGGCTGTCCTTCGCCGCGGTGCCGCTTTACCGCGTGTTCTGCCAGGTCACCGGCTACAACGGCACCACCCAGCGCGGCGGGACGGCGCCGGCCGTCGCCGGCGATTCCAGCGTCACCATCCGCTTCAACGCGACCACCCAGCCGAACCTGCCCTGGCGCTTCCAGCCGGAGCAGAACGCCGTGACGCTGCGCGTGGGCGAGGAAGGGATGGCCTTCTACACCGCCATGAACCTCTCCGGCGCGCCGGTGACCGGGGTCGCCACCTACAACGTGACGCCGGAGAAGGTGGGGCGCTACTTCCACAAGACCGCCTGCTTCTGCTTCGACGAGCAGACCTTGGCGCCGCACCAGCGCGTGGACATGCCGGTGGCCTTCTGGGTCGATCCGGAGATCGCCCGCGATCCGAACACCCGCGACGTGAGCGTGATCACCCTGTCCTACACCTTCTTCCGCACCCTGGCCGACGCCGAGCGCGCCGGTGCGCTTGCCTCCGCCGGCCCGCATGTCGGGCGGGCGGCGGGCATCCCTTGATCGGCAGCCGCATTTCGGCATTGATGCGGCGCAGAACGCGGGGCGCGCCCCACCCGGAGCAGAGTTGAATGGCCAGCACGATCGAGATCGCCGAGGCGGAAGTGCCGCCCCCGCACAAGCACCCCTACCATCTGGTCGATCCGTCGCCCTGGCCGCTGGTCGGCGCCTTCTCGGCCGGCGCGATGCTGTTCGGCATCGTCCTCTTCGCGCATTACGGCACGCATTGGATGTTCATCCTCGGCCTCATCGGCGTGCTGGCGACCATGGCGCTCTGGTGGCGCGACGTGGTGAAGGAAGCGCGGACGCCGGGGCTGCACACCCCTGTGGTCCGCATCGGCCTGCGCTACGGCATGATGCTGTTCATCGCCTCGGAGGTGATGTTCTTCGTCGCCTTCTTCTGGGCTTTCTTCCACTTCGCCCTCTATCCCGAGCATGTCTCCGGCGCCACGGCCCATGTCTGGCCGCCGGCCGGCATCCACACCTTCGACCCCTTCGGCCTGCCCTTCCTGAACACCATGATCCTGCTGCTCTCGGGCTGCACGGTGACCTGGGCGCACCACGCGCTGCTGGAGAATGACCGCAAGGGCCTGATCCAGGGCCTGGCGATCACCGTGGTGCTGGGTCTGCTGTTCACCACGCTCCAGGCCTATGAGTATGCGGAAGCGCCGTTCAGCTTCCACGGCGGCGGGATCTATCCCTCGACCTTCTTCCTGGCGACTGGCTTCCACGGCTTCCACGTGATCATCGGCACGCTGTTCCTGGCGGTCTGCCTGTTCCGTGCCATCAAGGGGCATTTCACCCCGGCCCGGCATTTCGGCTTCGAGGCTGCCGCCTGGTACTGGCATTTCGTGGACGTGGTGTGGCTGTTCCTCTTCACCGCCATCTACTGGTGGGGCGCCGGCGAGATCGCGGCCCACTGAGAGTGATCCGGGCGGCGCTGCTCGGGCGCTGCCCGCGCTGCGGCAAGGGCAGGCTGTTCACCGGCCTGCTGACCCTGCACCCGGCCTGCGACGCCTGCGGGCTCGACCTTGCCGCCCATGACGTCGGCGACGGACCGGCGGTCGCCGGTATCTTCGTGGTCGGCGCGGCGGCGGTGGTCGCGGCGCTGGTGGTCGACGTGAAGTACCAACCGCCGCTCTGGGTGCATGCGGTGGTCTGGCCGGCGCTGGTGCTGGGGCTCGCGGTCTTCGTGATGCGCGCCGCCAAGGCGGCGCTGCTGGCCCTGAACTGGCGACACCGGCACTGACACCCCGCATCCGCATGCGCCGCATCCTGCTCCCCATCCTGGCCGTGCTGCCGGCCTTCGCCATGCTGGTGGCGCTCGGCACCTGGCAGGTCCATCGCCTGCGCTGGAAGACCGACATGCTGGCCGCCATCGCCGCGTCGGAGGCAGGGCCGCCGGCGCCGCTCGGCGCCGCGCCTCTGACCTTCGCGAAGGTGGAAGCGCGCGGCCGCTTCGATCACGCGCGGGAAGTGCGGCTCGGGCTGGAGGTGCGGGGCAATGTGCTCGGTACCCAACTCGTCACGCCGCTGCTGCGGGATGGCGCGCCGCCGCTGCTGGTCGATCGCGGCTGGGTGCCGATGGGCGGCAACCAGCCGATCGCGCGGCCGGAGGGGGAGGTCGCCGTCACCGGCTGGGTGCTGCCCGCGGAGCCCGGCGGCTGGTTCGCCGCGGAGGACGACGTCAGGGGTCGGCAATTCTACAGCTTCGATCCCGCGAAGATCGGCGCGACGCTCGGCCTGCCATCGGTCGCGCCCTTCGGGCTGGTGGCGCTGGGCAACGCGCCCGCCGGTGCCTTGCCCGACCCGGCGCGGGTATTGCCGCGGCCTCCCAACAACCATCTGGGCTATGTCATCACCTGGTACGGGCTGGCGCTGGCGCTGCTGACTGTCTTCGCCGTCTGGATGCGCCGCCGCCTGAACACGACCGCTTCAAGCTGAAGCGATCGCGTCCAGGCATTGTGTTTGATCGCGTGATTCAGACTTTCGGCGGGAACAGCCTCAAGTCATCACGCTCTGAAGGACGCTGCCGCATGAGCAACGCCGCCTATGACCGCCTGAAGGTGCGTTTCGCGCGCATCGCGACGCTCGGCGAAGCCTCCGCCATGCTGCACTGGGACGCCGCCGCCGTGATGCCGCCCGGCGGCGGCGAGGCGCGGGGCGAACAGCTCGCAACCTTGGCAGGCCTCGGCCATGAGCTGCTGACGGCGCCCGAAGTTGCGGAGGATCTCGCGGCCGCGGCCGCGGAGGGCGCCTGGGATGAGGCCAACCTCGACCTGATGCGGCGTGCTCATCTGCGCGCGACCGCGCTGCCGACCGCGTTGGTCGAAGCCAGCGCCCGCGCCAACTCGGCCTGCGAGAAGATCTGGCGCGAGGCCAAGGCGGCCGCCGATTTCGCCCGCATCCGCCCGGCGCTCGAGACCGTGGTGCGGCTGCAGCGGGAGACTGCGCAGGCGCTCGCCGGGGCGACCGGCCTCACCCCTTATGACGCGCTGATGGACAGCTACCAGCGTGGCGTCACCGCCGCCGATGTGGAACCGGTCTTCGCTGCCTATGAGGCCTTCCTGGCCGATGCCCTGCCGCGCGCCGAGGCGATCCAGGCGGCGCGGCCGGCGCCCATCCTGCCCGAAGGGCCCTTCCCGACGGCGCAGCAGCGGGCACTCTGCCAGGAACTCTCGGCGGCGATCGGCCTCGACTACACGCATGCGCGGCTCGATGAGAGCCTGCACCCCTTCTGCGGCGGCACGCCGACCGATGTGCGCATCACCACCTTCTACAGCGAAGCCGGGTTCGAGAAGTCACTCCTCGGCGTGCTGCATGAGACCGGACATGCGCTCTACGAACGCGGCCTGCCGACGGCCTATGCCCGCCAGCCAGTGGGTGAGGCGGCCGGCATGGCGGCGCATGAATCGCAAAGCCTGATCATGGAGATGCAGGCCTGCCGGTCCGATGCCTTCCTCAGCTTCCTCGGCCCCAAGCTGCACGCCACCTTCGGCGGCGGCGCCGCGCCCTATGCGCCGGCCAATCTCGCGCGGCTGTGGCGGCGGGTCTCCCGCGGCTTCATCCGCGTCGATGCCGATGAGCTGACCTATCCCGCCCATGTCATCCTGCGCTTCCGGCTGGAGCGCGCGCTGATCGGCGGCGAGCTCTCGGTCGCCGACCTGCCCGGCGCCTGGAACGAGGCGCTGCACCGCCTGCTCGGCATCACGCCGCCCGACGATGCGCAAGGCTGCCTGCAGGACATCCACTGGCATGACGGCGCCTTCGGTTATTTCCCGAGCTACACGCTCGGCGCCATGGCGGCGGCGCAGCTCATGCGCGCCGCCCGGGCCGCGACGCCGGGGCTGGATGCGGCGCTGGCGCAAGGCGACACGGGGCCGCTGCTCACCTGGCTGCGCACCCATGTGCATGGCCAAGGGGCGCGGCTCGGTTTCCAGGATCTGCTGCGCGCGGCGACCGGCAAGCCGCTCGATCCCGCGGACTTCACCACGCACCTGACCGAGCGCTACCTCACCGCATGACATGCGGGCTCCGGGCGCGGGGGACAGCCTGATCACGACTCGTCATGATGACAAAAAATACATTGCGATAGCGCTTCGATCCGATCACGGTCCCGGCCAAGGAGCCGGGAGGGGAGCATGTCGGGCAGCTTCAACGAGACGAAGTTCGCGGCCTTCATCGCCAACATCAACCTGCAGCATTTCGGCTACGAAGAATTGCTGGTCGGCCGCTACAAGGCCGACAACGGCCCGCCGCCGGAGCATCTCTGGGACAATATCGTGCCGACCATCGTGGTGCTGGACGCGCTGCGCGAGGAGTACAAGGCCTCGATCAAGCTGATCAGCGTCTATCGCACCGAGGCCTACAACGACCCGACCAAGCATCCCGGGCGGGCACCCACCAGCACGCATCAGGCCTTCTCCGCGGTCGATTTCCAGGTCGACGGCGTGAAGCCGGACAATGTCCGGGCAAAGCTCCGCGAATGGGAATGCTGCAAGGTCTTCTGGTCCGGCTACGAATTCAAGCGCGTGGACGCCAAGCTCTCGACCGGCAAGGTCATCAAGATGGGGCCGATGTGGAAGATGCGCCCGGCCGGTGCCTATTGGGGCGTCGAGTTCCAGTTCCGCGGCTATGTGAAATCCTACGGTGCCAGCTTCACGCATCTCGACACGCGCGGCCTGACCAATTCCAGCCCCGGTGACACGCATCATGGGGAAGGTGCCGACGAATGGGCGGGGTAAAGGCCTACCCTGCCGGCCGCGCGAACAGCACCCGCTGCGTCCAGATCGCGAGCGCCAGGACGACCAGCGCGGCAAGGCCGAGGCCGGCGCCGTAGCCGGCCAGGCCGATGACCAGGCCGAAGCCGAGCGACCCCAGGCTCTGGCCGAAGAACAGCGCCATGGCGAAGGCCGAAACCGCGGTCGCGCGCGCCTCCGGCAACGCTTCCGTCGCGCGGGTTTGCAGCACGCCGTGGAAGGCGAAGAAAGCGAGCCCAGCCGGCACCTGCAGGCCCGCCACCAGCCACCACACCGGTGCGACCGCCATGGCCCCGAGCAGGCCGAACAGCGCGACGCCGCCGATCAGGATCAGCCCGCGTTCCCCGAACCGTCCGATCAGCCATCGGGCGAGGCGGGTATAGGCGAAGGCGCCGATGCCGAAGCCAGCGACCACGAAGCCCGCCTCGGCGGCGGAAAGGTGGAAGCGCTCGATCAGATAGGCGCCGATGAAGGGGAAGGCGCCGCCGAACAGGCAGAAGCCGTCGATGAAGGCGGCCGCCAGCAGCCGTCGGCCGGTGCGGCGCCGCAGGATGGCGTAATAGCCCGCGACGCCACCGCCACCTTCCGCCCTCTCCGGCTTCCGCCACAACGCGCCGCCGAGCCGCAATGCCAGGGCCAGCGCGACGACCAGCGCCATGACGCCCAACACCAGGAAGGAAGCGCGCCAGCCGAAATGCTCGCCGACCACGCCGGAAACCGGCCCGGCCAGGAGCTGCGCCAGCACCATGCCGGTCAGGAAGCGCCCGAGCATCGCCTGGCGGTCCTGGTAGGGCACGTTGTCGCCGATCCAGGCGATGGAGACCGGGATGATGGCTCCAGCGACGGCACCGGTCAGCACGCGCAGCGCCACCATGGCGCCAAGGCTCCAGGCCAGCGCGCAGGCGGCGGTGCAGAGGCCGTAGAGCAGCAGCGCCAGCCAGACCACGCGCAGCTTGCCCTGCCGGTCGCCGACCGGCCCCACCACCACCTGCCCCGCGCCATAGGCGAGGGCAAAGGCGGCGATCACCGTGGAGGCAGCGCCGACCGTCGTTCCGAAATCGCCGGCCACCATCGGCAGCAACGGATCGAGCAGACGCATGCCGCAGCCGGCGGCGAATGCCGCGGCCGAGAGCCAGGGCAGGATGGAGAGATCGGCAGGACGGGGCACGCACAGCGCATGGGACGGGCGCAACGCGGCGTCAACCTGTGTGGCGGCGACCGGGAGGGGGGCTGGCCCTCTCCGGCTCGGTCTCACGGCAGCGTGTCGAGCTGGCGTTGCACCAGGCTGCGCCAGGGGGCTTCCGGCGGTGCGTCGGCAAGCAGGGCCTGCCATGTGGTGCGCGCCGATTCGGGCCGGCCGGCGCGGGCTTCCGCGAGGCCTGACAGGAAGCGCAGCCGGGGGTCGCCCGGGCGCTCCGACAGCGCGCGCGCGAGCAGCGGTGCGGCCGCTTCGGGGCGGCCGCGTTCGATCTCGATCTCGGCGACATCGCCGGCGAGGCCAGGGTCGAAGCGGGCTGCCAGGGCGCGGGTCCAGGCCTCTGCCGCCGCATCGAAGCGGCCGCGCGAGCGTTCAGCATTGCCGAGCAGCACATAGCCCTGCCGCGCGCCATCGCTCGTCGGATCGACCTGCGCCAGACGCGCGCGCAGTGCTCCGACTAGCGCTTCCTCCTGCTCCGCCACCTCATGGCGCAGCGTATAAGGGGCGGAGGGCATGTCGGGCGTGCCGCGCAGCAGATAGAGGCCGAGCGCCAGCAGCGGCACCAGCGCCAGCACCGCGAGCAGGGGGCGGGACGCGCGCCGCGCCTGCGGCGCGGCAGGGTCGGCCTGCGGCGCCGCGAGCAGGCGGCGCTGAAGTTCCAGCAGGGCGGCGCGATGGGAGGCTTCGTCCATGCGGCCCTCCGCGTGTTCGCGGTCGAGCTCGGCGCGCTGTGCGGCGTAGAGGGCGCGGTCGGCCTCGGCGCGGCCGCGCGGGTGCGGCGGGCGCAGCAGCGCGAGGGCGAGCGGCGCCAACGCCAGGACGGCGAGGATCGCGATCAGCAACCAAGTCATACGCGCGGCGTCTCGTCGAGCTCGGCGAGGCGGGTGCGTTCGGCCTCGGTCAGGGGGGCGGGCTCCGGCGTCGCGGCGATGCGCCGGCGCATCAGCAGGATCGCGAGAATGCCGCCGCCGAGCGCGATCGCCGGCGTCGCCCAGAGCAGCGCGGTGACGGCGTTCACCGGCGGGCGCAGCAGCACGAAATCGCCGTAGCGGGCATGGACGAAATCAATGACGCGGGTGCTGTCCTCACCGGCCGCCACGCGCTCCCGCACGACGCGGCGCAGGTCGCGGGCAAGGTCGGCGTCGCTGTCCTCGATCGACTGGTTCTGGCAGACGAGGCAGCGGAGCTGCCGCCCGATGGCCTCGGCGCGGGCTTCCTGCGCGGGATCGGGCAGGCGCTCCTCCGGCGTGCCCACTGCGGCGAAAGCAGGCACGGCCAGCAGCAACATCAGCGGTACGAAGCAGAGCCTCGGACCGAGCGCCCGAATGGGCGCCGCCGGTAGTCCGGCGAAGCCAAGCAGGCCGGAGGCCTGCGCGTCACGCGAAGAGCGTGCCTTCGGCACGACGCGTTTGAGGGCAGAAAAAATACCCATCATGCATAGCGCCGCAGCAGAGGGCCGATGTCCTGCTCCAGCACCTCGGGCGTCACCGGGCCCGCCCAGCGCCAGCGCACGATGCCGTCCTTGTCGAGGAGATAGGTCTCCGGCACGCCATAGACGCCCCAGTCGATGGCGACGCGTCCCGGCTCGTCGCGGCCGAGGCGGCGGAAGGGGTTGCCGTGGCGGGTCAGGAAGGTCTGCGCGTCGGGTGCGCGGTCCTTGTAGTTGATGCCGAAGACCGGCACGCCCCGGCGCGCCAGGTGCATGAGCTGCGGATGCTCGACGATGCAGGGCACGCACCAGCTCGCCCAGAAATTCACCAGGAAGGGTCGGCCGACACCGCGCAGGTCGGCATCCGCCAGCGCCGGCAGGTTGGCGCTCTCGAGTGGCGGCAGGTCGAAGCCAGGCGCCGTCCGGCCGACGAGCTGGGATGGCACCCCGCGCGGGTCGTAGCTGCCGGATTGCAGGCCGCGCAGCATGGCGTAGAAGCCCGCGCTGCCGGCCATGGCGATGCCGAGCGGCGCGTAAAGCAGCCAGCGGCGGCGTGGCTTGGGGGCATCGCTCATACGGTCTGCGTCGCTCCCTTGGGCGCCGGCGCGGCGACGCGGGCGCGACGGTCGGAGAGCGAGAGTGCGCCGCCGGCCGCCATCACCAGCGCACCGAGCCAGATCCAGGGCGCCAGCGGGTTGTGGTGCAGGCGCAGCACGGCGGCGCCGTCACGCTCCTCGCCGAGCACCGCATAGAGGTCGCGGAAGATGTTGGTGTGGATCGCGGCTTCGGTGGTGGTCATGCGGGCCACGGGGAAGGACCGGCGCTCGGGCTCCAGCACCGTCACGGTCGCGCCGGCATCGCGCACCGTGACGGTGGCGCGGCGTGCCGACCAGTTGGGGCCGGCGACATCACGCACGCTCTCCAGCCGCCATTCATAGCCGGCGAGGCGGGCGCGCTCCCCGGGGCGGAGCGCGACGAGGGTATCGGTCGCAAGCCCCATGCCGGCCATGCCCGCGATGGTGACGCCGAGCCCGGCATGCGCGAGCGCCGCCCCCCAGGCGCCGCGCGGCAGGTTGCGGGCGCGGTTGAAGGCGTTGCGCGCGGTGGTGCGGAAGGCGCCGCTGCGGTCGAGGATGTCGGCCGCGGCGCCGGCGACGACCCAGATCGCGGCGCCGAAGCCGATCGCCGGCCAGACCGGGCTGCCGGTCAGCAGCAGCGCGATCAGCGCGACCGCGAGGGCGGCCGCCATCGCCCACCAGAGGCGCTGCAGCGCGCCGAACAGCCCCGCGCGCTTCCAGGGCAGCATCGGGCCGACCGCCATGGCGGCGACCAGCGGCAGCGCCAGCGGCGCCGTCGCGCTGTTGAAGAAGGGCGGCCCCACGGAGATGCGGGCACCCATCAGGATGTCGGCGAACATCGGGTAGAGCGTGCCGACCAGCACCACCGCGAGGATCGAGCAGAGCAGCAGGTTGTTCAGCACCAGCGCGCCCTCGCGCGAGACCGGGGCGAAGATGCCGATCGGCGCGAGGCGCCCCGCGCGCCAGCCGAACAGCGCGAAGGCGCCGCCGACATAGATCATCAGCAACACCAGGATAAAAAGGCCGCGTGCCGGGTCATTGGCGAAGGCGTGCACCGAATTCAGCACGCCGGAGCGCACCAGGAAGGTGCCGAGCAGCGACATCGCGAAGGCGAGGATCGCCAGCAGCACGGTCCAGGTCTTCAGCGCCTCGCGCTTCTCGACCACGATCGCCGAATGCAGCAGCGCGGCGCCGGCGAGCCAGGGCAGCAGCGATGCGTTCTCGACCGGGTCCCAGAACCAGAAACCGCCCCAGCCGAGTTCGTAATAGGCCCACCAGGAGCCGAGCGCGATGCCGAGCGTCAGGAAGCTCCAGGCAGCGAGGGACCAGGGCCGCACCCAGCGCCCCCAGGCCGCATCGACGCGGCCTTCCAGGAGTGCTGCGATCGCGAAGGCGAAGGTCACGGCATAGCCGACATAGCCGAGGTAGAGCAGCGGCGGATGGAAGGCGAGGCCGGGATCCTGCAGCACCGGGTTCAGCCCCTGCCCCTCGGCGGCCGGCGGCCAGACGCGGTCGAAGGGGTTGCTGGTCAGCAGGATGAAGGCGTGGAATCCGACCGCGATGGCGCCCAGCACGCCGATCACCCGCGCCTGCAGCGCGCTCGGCAGGTTGCGCCCGAAGCCGGCGACGGCGCCGCCGCAGAGTGCGAGGATCAGCACCCAGAGGACCATCGAGCCCTCATGGTTCCCCCAGGCGCCGGAGATCTTGTAAAGCAGCGGCTTGGCCGAATGGCTGTTGGCGACGACCGCGGAGACGGTCGTGTCGTTGACCACGAAGGACCAGATCAGCGCGCCGAAACCGGCGGCGACCGCGATGAGCTGCGCGGTGGCGAGTGCCGGCGCCAGCGCCATGGCGCGCGCGGCGCCGCGTTGCGCGCCCCAGATCGGCACGACCGTCTGGAACAGCGCGATGGCGCAGGCGAGCGCCAGCGCGAAATGGCCGAGCTCGGGGATCATCCGCCGGCCCGGGTGCTGCGCGGCGCGGTGTTCCAGGTGGCCGCCGGCGGCGCCGCGCCCTGGGACGGGTTCCAGTGGCCGCTGCGGCGCAGCGCATCGGCGACCTCGGGCGGCATATAGGTCTCGTCGTGGCGGGCCAGCACCTCGCTGGCGCGGAAGCCGCCGTCCGGCGTCAGGCGGCCGAGGGCGACGACGCCCTGGCCTTCGCGGAACAGGTCGGGCAGCACGCCGGCATAGGTGACGGTGATGGTGTGGGGCCCGTCGGTGACGCGGAAGCGCGCGGCGGGGCGGCCATCGGCCGCGGTCTCCCGGGTCAGGCTGCCGGCCTCGACGAGGCCGCCGAGCCGGAAGGCGCGGCCATCCCGCGGCGCCTCGCGCGCGATGTCGGAGGGGGAGCGAAAGAAGACCAGATTGTCCTGGAAGGCGGTGAGCGTCAGCGCGGTCGCGGTCCCGATGCCAAGCGCGCAGAGCCCGAGCATCATCAGCCGGCGGCGCTTCCTCGTCATGCGCGCGGATCCAGCGCGGCCAGCCGGGCGCGCGCGGCGCGGTGGCGCAGCACGGCGCCAAGGGCGAGCCCCCCGAAGACCGCGAGCGTCAGCCCGTAGCTGATCGTCACATGCCACCAATGCAGCGTCATGACGTGATGGCGCCTTCCGAAAATCGGCCCTGCTCATGCCGGCGCGCGCTGGCGAGCTCCAGCCCGCGGATGCGCCGTTCCATCACCGCGCTTCTGACCCGCGCCAGCACCAGTGCCGCGAAGAGCAGGGCGAAGCCCGACGCGCAGGTGAGCAGCGGATAAAGCATGTCGACATGCAGCCCCGGCGACCCGAGCCGCGCGACGGAGGCCGGCTGGTGCAGGGTGTTCCACCAGTCGACCGAGAACTTGATAATCGGCAGGTTCACCACGCCGATCAGCGCCAGGATGGCGCCGGCGCGCGCGCCACGCTCCGGCTCCTCGAAGGCGCGGACCAGGGCGGCGTGGCCGAGCCAGAGGAAGAACAGCACCAGCACGCTGGTCAGCCGCGCGTCCCAGACCCACCAGGTGCCCCACATCGGCTTGCCCCAGAGGCTGCCGGTGGCGAGGCAGAGCGCGGTGATGGCGGCCCCGACCGGCGAGAGCTCCCGCGCCGCGAGATCGGCCAGCGGGTGGCGCCAGACCAGCGACAGCACGGAGGCGATGGCGAGTCCGGCATAGCCGCCCATCGCCAGCCAGGCCATCGGCACATGGACATACATGATGCGGACCGTCTCGCCCTGCTGCCAGTCGGGCGGCGAGAAGAGCAGGGCCCAGGCCAGCCCGATGCCGAGCACCAGCAGCGCCGCGGCCCAGAGCCAGGGCATGACCCTGTCCGTCGCCCGCAGGAAGCGGCCGGGATTGGCGAAGCGGTGCAGGCTTCGGCCGGGTGCGATCGGCGCGGCAGGGGCTTGGGGACTGGCGGTCACGGGCGCAAACTAGTGGCTAACCGCTGCGGTTTGAAGGCGCGCCTTCGTCATGGCCCGGCGGCGCAACGAGGGGACCTCTTCCGCCATGCTTTTCGCCATCCGCATTCTTGACCGGCCGGGCATGGCCGAGGCCCGCCGGGCGGTCCGGGCCGCGCATATCGCCTTCCTGCAGCAGCATGCCGCGTCCCTGGTGCTGGCCGGGCCGGTGATGGATGCCGAGGGCGGTTCGATCGGCTCGGTCCGGATCGTCGATGTGCCGGACCGGGCAGCGGCCGAGCGGATGGTGGCGGAGGATCCCTTCGCCAAGGCGGGCTGCTTCGGGGAGATCCGGATCGACCCCTATCGGATCGTCTTCAAGGACGGGAAGCTGGCGGAATGAGCAAGCCCGCGCATTGGCTCGTGAAGAGCGAGCCCGACGCCTTCTCCTGGGACCAGCAGGTCAAGCACGGCACCGAGGCCTGGACCGGGGTCCGCAATCACCAGGCCGCCGCCTTCCTGAAGGCGATGAAGAAGGGCGACCTCGCTTTCTTCTACCATTCCAATGAGGGGAAGGAGATCGTGGGCGTGGTGCGCGTGGTGCGGGAAGCCTATCAGGACCCGACCGACGACACCGGGCGCTGGGTCTGCGTGGATGTGCAGGCGGTCTCCCCGGTGCCGAAGCCGGTCACCCTGGCGACGATCAAGACGGAGCCGAAGCTCGAGGGCATCGCGCTGGTGCGGCAGAGCCGGCTGTCGGTGATGCCGATCTCGGACGCGCATTGGGCGGTGATCGCGAAGTTGGGTGGCTGGAAAGGGTGAGCGAGCGCTTGCTTTGCCGCCTGACGGATATCCCTGATGGCAGCTCGAGGGGGTTTCCGGCGGCGCCTGGCGCCTTCACCGGGCTCTTCGCCGTCCGGCGCGGCGAAACCGTCTTCGTCTACGTGAATTCCTGCCCGCATATCGGCCTGCCGCTGGACCCCGTACCGGACCGCTTCCTCGACGCCAGGGGGCAGAACATCATCTGCGCGGCGCATGGGGCGCGGTTCCGAGTGGAGGACGGGGAATGCATCCACGGCCCCTGCTTCGGCGATCTGCTGGAGAAGGTGGAGGCGCGGATCGACGCCGAGGGCGGCATCTTCGTGCCTGCCGACGCGGGATTGTAGCCCTTCGACACACCCGCCCCGGTTTCGCCGCAGGCCGCGCAGCGGCGCCGCATTCGCCCCGAAAGCACCCTGCCCGCGCCCTCCGGGGAACAAGCCCGACCGCTCAACTCCTCCTTGCGCCACTCGCGCCATACCCAATCAAGGAGGGTTCCAATGCGCCAGAGCCTGAAGTCTTCCCTCGCCGCCGCCCTGCTGACGGGCATCTCCTTCGGCGCCATGGCCAGCGGCACCGCGCCCGCGGCCAGCGGCAGCGCCACCCCGGCGGCTCCGGCGGGCGTGGTCCAGACGCAGCGCCCCGCCGCACCGGCGACCGCGGCCCAGG
>NZ_JAAGBB010000013.1 GCF_018129085.1 Plastoroseomonas hellenica | reverse complement strand
GGCGGCGGTTCCGGCTCCGGCGGCGGGGGCTCCGGCGGAGGCGGCTCGGGCGGGGGCGGCTCCGGTGGCGGCGGCTCGGGCTCGGGCGGCGGCGGTTCCTGCATCGGCTCCGGCTCCGCGATCGGCTGGATCGGCTCCGGCGGCGGCGGGGCCGGTTCCTGCATCGGCTCCGGCTCCGGGACAGGCTCGACCGGCTCTGGCTCCGGTGCCGGCTCGGCCATCGCCAGCTCGATCTGGGTCAGCTCCTCGACGGGCGGCTGATCCACCGCGCGCAGCAGCATGGCGATGGCCGCGCCGTGCACCAGCGCGGAAGCGCCATAGGCCAACCATCCAAGACGTCGCATGGTCAGGGCGCAGCGCTGGGCGCAGGTGTCGGTGCTGCCGGCGCCGAGGGAGCCGCGGCGGCCGGGGCTGCGGGTGCCGGGCTTCCGGCGGCCGGCGGCGGCGCGCCGGGGGTCGAGACCAGCGCGACGCGCGTGATGCCGGCGCGCGTCACCAGCGCCATCACCCGCAGCACGGTCCCGTATTCGAGCGCCCGGTCGGCGCGCAGATGCACCGCACGTTCCGGATCCTCCGCATGCACGGCGGCGAGGCGTTCCGGCAGCGCCGCTTCCTCCACCGCGTCACGGGCGATGAAGATGCCGCCCTGCGCGTCGATCGACAGCTCCAGCGGCGGCTTCGGGGGCGAGATCGGTGCAGCCGTGGTGCGCGGCAGGTTCACCGCGACACCGGTCGTGAGCATCGGCGCCGCGACCATGAAGATCACCAGCAGCACCAGCATGACGTCGACCAGCGGGGTGACGTTGATCTCGGAGACGGGGCTCGCCTCCTCGTCATCGCCGCCGCCGGGCATTGAGCCCATGGCCATGGCGATTACTCCGCCGCCGCGCCGCGCACCGCGGCGGGACGCGCCACGCGCGGCCGGCGCGCCAGGCGCTGCGCGATGGTGCCGATCGCCGAAAAGCCTTCCGCACGGATCCGGCCGAGGCGAATGGCGCAGCGGTTATAGGCCATCACCGCCGGGATCGCCGCCGCCAGGCCGATCGCGGTCGCGAACAGCGCTTCCGCGATGCCCGGGGCGACGGTCGCCAGGCTGGTGTCCTGGCGCTGCGCGATGCCGGAGAAGCTGTTCATGATGCCCCAGACGGTGCCGAACAGGCCGACGAAGGGCGCGACCGAACCGGTGGTCGCGAGGATCGGCAGCCCATGCTCCGCGAGGCGCATGCGCGCGGCGAAGACGCTGCGCATCGCACGCTCGATCCGGTCGCGGAATTCGCCGCCGCTCTCCTCGTCGTCGCGGCCCTCGCGCCATTCGGTGCCGCCAGCGCGCAGCACTTCCGCGGCGAGGCCGTCGCCCTGCGGCTGCTCGATCTCCTTGATCGCGCGCGCCTCGCGCGCCAGGCGGCCAAGGGTGATGAACTTCTCGATCATCACGCCCCAGCAGGCGATCGAGGCCAGTACCAGCAGCGCCATCACGCTTTTCACCACCGGATCGGCGGCGAGGATCAGCGCGGTCAGCGACAGGTCGGGTCCGTGCGGGGTCATGATTACTCTACTTCCTGCTTCTGGGCGCGATGCGAAGGATCACGCCAGGGCCACGAACGCGGCTCGCCGGCCGGCGAGCCCAAGGCGAGCGGACCCATGTCTCCGCATGGCACCGCGATGCACCGGATATTCCCCCCACCGGGGCGGTCTGCCCGCCGCCACCGGCCTGTCGCCCTATCAGTGCGCGGCCCGCGATGCCAACCCGGGAGGAGGCCAAGCCACTCCCCGCAGCGCGGAGGACGCGCAAGGCAGGGGGGGAAGCGCACGGATCATGGCTTGGCCACCTCTTGGACACGGCGTGCAGAAGGCTTGAAGCGTAACTGCGAGTCATTTGCAATTACGTTATCCGACAAGGCGCTTGCAAGCCAGCCCCGCGCGGCAAGAATGGCTGGCCCGCCGAGGCCCCTCCGAGGACCGCCGATGACCGTCAGCCGCCGCGCCCTGCTGGCCTCCCTCCCCGCCGCCGGCCTGCCATACGGTCCATGGGCGGCTTATGCGCAGACCGCCGATTGGCCCAGCCGCCCGGTGCGCATCATCCTGCCGGCGCCAGGCGGCGGCGGCACCGCCGATACCCTGGCCCGGATCGTCGCGCAGGAGTTGGAGAAGCGCCTGCCGCAGCGCTTCCTGGTGGACAACCGCGGCGGCGCCAACGGCAATATCGGCGCCCAGGCCGCGGCCCGTAGCGCGCCGGACGGCTATACCTTCCTCTGGTCCTGGGCCGGCACGCTGGCCACCAACCCGGCGCTCTACCGCGACCTGCCCTTCGACCCCGTGCGCGACTTCGACCCGGTGGTCCTGATCGGCAATGTGCCGAACATCCTGGTGGTGAACCGCGACCTGCCGGCCCGGACACTCGCCGAGTTCACCGCCTACGCCCGCGCCAATCCGGGCCGGATCAACTACGGCTCCTCCGGCAACGGCAGCTCCATGCATCTGGCGGGCGAGCTCTACCGCCAGGAGACGCGAACCGAGATGGTGCATGTCCCCTATGCGGCGCCGGCGGCTGCGATGACCGACCTGATCGCCGGCCGCCTGCAGGCGATGTTCAACCTGATGACCGGCACCGCCGGGCAGGTGCGCGCAGGCGAGGTCCGCGCCATCGCTGTGCTGTCCGAGACCCGCAGCCGCACCCTGCCCGACGTCCCGACCAGCGCCGAGCTCGGCATGCCGGACCTCGTCTTCGGCACCTGGTTCGGGTTGCTGGCGCCGAAGGGTACGCCGGCCACGGTGATCGGCGCCGCCAACGCCGCCATCAACGCGGTGCTCACCGATGCCGAGGCGCGGACGCGGCTCGAAGCCGCCGGCCTCGACATCCTGGGCGGGCCGCCGGAGCGCCTGGCGGCCCTGCTCTCGGCGGAGCTGGCACGCCATGCCGCCCTGGTCCGGGCAGCCGGAATCCGGATCGACTAACGGCCAGCTAAACTAGAACTTACCGCGTTGTAATCATTGGATTTCCTCTTCACCAGACGGTCTTGCAACCGTCATCCGGAGGCGGATCAGCGCGCGATAGGTGGAAGGCACCCCTGCCCCAGGAGCCCCCGCCGATGTCCGACGCCGCCTTGGCCACGAGGCCCATGGACCATCCCCCTGAGGTCCGGCGCCCCGAGCTCGACCAGAAGCCGCATTTCGCCGCCGCGCTCATCTTCCTCGCCATCCTGCTCGGCGGCATCGCCTATGCCGTTCGCAGCCTGACCGGCGACATGAGCGATGCGGGGGCCGAGCCGCTCGCGATCGGCGCCTTCGTCCTGCTCGGCATTGCGCTGCTGATCGCCCTCGGCTTCGAGTTCGTGAACGGCTTCCACGACACCGCGAATGCGGTCGCGACCGTCATCTACACCCACAGCCTGCCGCCCACGGTCGCCGTGATGTGGTCGGGCTTCTTCAACTTCCTCGGCGTGCTCACCTCGGCCGGCGGCGTCGCCTTCGGCATCATCAACCTGCTGCCAGTGGAGCTGATCCTGCAGGTCGGCAGCGGCGCCGGCTTCGCGATGATCTTCGCGCTGCTGATCGCGGCCATCATCTGGAATCTCGGCACCTGGGCGCTGGGCCTGCCGGCCTCCTCTTCGCACACGCTGATCGGTTCCATCATGGGCGTCGGCATCGCCAACCAGCTCATGGCGCCGGCCGGCAGCGCGACCTCCGGCGTCGACTGGTCGCAAGCGACCAGCACCTTCCAGGCGCTGCTGCTCAGCCCGCTGGTCGGCTTCGGCTGCGCCGCACTGCTGCTGGTCGCGATGCGCGCGCTGATCCGCAACCGCGCTCTCTACGAGGCACCAGCCGCCGACGGCGCGCCGCCGCTCTGGATTCGCGGCCTGCTGATCTTCACCTGCACCGGCGTCTCCTTCGCGCATGGCTCGAACGACGGGCAGAAGGGGATGGGCCTCATCATGCTCATCCTCATCGGCGCGGTGCCGACCGCCTATGCGCTGAACCGCGCCATGCCGGAAAGCGCGACGCCCGCCTTCATGGAGGCGACGACCCGGGCCGCCACCATCTTCGAAACCCGCGCCCAGGGTGCGCAGGTCCCGGTCGCCGACGCTCGCACCATCGTCGGCAATGCGGTCCGCGAGCGCAGCTTCGACAGTGGGCAAACCTTCGCTGCCCTCGCGGTGCTGACCCACGACATCGGCCGCCAGGTGCAGGAATACGGCGCCATCCGCCGCATCCCCGCCGCCGCCACCGGCAACATGCGCAACGACATGTACCTGGTCTCCGACGCGATCCGCCTGATGCCGACCCACGGCGCCCGCTTCGCGGCACCGGAGGCGACGACGCTCTCCGCCTATCGCTCGACCCTCGACGACAGCACCAAGTTCATCCCGCTCTGGGTCAAGGTGACGGTGGCGCTCGCGCTCGGCCTCGGCACCATGGTGGGCTGGAAGCGCATCGTGGTGACGGTCGGCGAGAAGATCGGCAAGACGCACATGACCTACGCACAGGGTGCGGTGGCGGAGCTCGTCGCGGCGGCGACCATCGGTGCGGCCGATGTCTATCATCTTCCAGTCTCGACCACGCATGTGCTCTCCTCCGGCGTCGCCGGCACCATGGCGGCGAGTGGTGCCGGGCTGCAGTGGTCCACGGTGCGCAGCATGCTGATGGCCTGGGTGCTGACCCTGCCGGCGGCGATCGCGCTGGCGGGCAGCCTCTATTTCCTGCTGCGCCAGGTCATGTGACGGCCCCGGGGGCGGCCGCACGCGGCCGCCCCCGCAGGTGCATCTTTCACCGGTTCGAGCGATCGCGGCCGGGTGGGACCTGCTTCAAAGCGCCAGGCGACAGCCCGGCGCCCAAGCGCCTCCTCCTCCCGCACTCCAATGAACGGACAACCGGACGATGACGCCCGACGAGATCCTGCGTGCGCCTTCGATGCCGCTCGCAAGCCCAAGCTTCCCGCGCGGCCCGTATCGCTTCGTGGACCGCGAGTACTTCATCATCTCCTACCTGACCGATGCCGCGGCGATCCGCGCCGCCCTGCCCGAGCCGCTGGAGCCGCTCGAGGATCCGGTGGTGCACTATGAATGGATCCGCATGCCCGACAGCTCCGGCTTCGGCGACTACACCGAGACCGGTGTCGTCATCCCCTGCCGCTTTCAGGGCCGCATCTGCAGCTTCACGGCGCAGATGTACCTCAATGACGAAGCGCCGATCGCCGCCGGCCGCGAGATCTGGGGCTTCCCGAAGAAATACGCGCATCCGAAATTCGTGCTGAAGACCGACACCGTGATCGGCACGCTGGATTATGCGGGCGAGCGCGTCGCCACCGGCACCATGGCCTACAAGCACAACCAGGTCACCGACATGGGTGCGGTGCTGGCGGCGATGACGCGGCAGCAGATCAACCTGAAGCTGATCCCGCATGTCGACGGCAATCCTGCCATCTGTCAGTTGGTCGGCTACGAGCTCACCGAGATCACGCTGAAGGGCGCCTGGACCAGCCCGGCGCGGTTGCATCTGGTGCCGCACGCCAATGCACCGGTCGCCGATCTGCCCGTGCGCGAGGTGGTCAGCGGCACGCATTATATCGCCGACCTGACGCTGCCCTTCGGCCGGGTGCTGCACGACTACCTGGGCTGACCGCCGGATGCGAATTCATCAACTTGCCACGCAGATGCGTCCATCCACGATTGCGCGCCCTCGCGGCCATTGGCATCAGCCATGATGCCGTGGCGTCGCCATGACCGCCGGCAGAGGAGAAATCCGCATGAGCCTCAGGGGCAAGGTCGCGCTGGTCACCGGATCCACCTCCGGGATCGGCCTCGGCATCGCGCAGGCGCTGGCCGAAGCCGGCGCGGATATCGTCTTCAACGGCTTCGGCGATCCCGCTGAGATCGAGGCGCTCCGGCGCGAGACGGAAAGCCGCTACGGCATCCGGGCCATCGCCGTGCCGGCGGATGTCAGCAAGCCGGAGGACTGCGCGGCGATGGTCGCTCGCGCGCAGGAGGAGCTCGGCAGCCTCGACATCCTCGTGAACAATGCCGGCATCCAGTTCACCGCCGACATCGAGGACTTCCCGATCGAGAAGTGGAACCAGATCATCGCCATCAACCTCTCGGGCGCCTTCTACGGGATGCACGCGGCGCTGCCGGGCATGAAGGCGAAGGGCTGGGGCCGCGTGGTCAACATCGCCTCCGCGCATGGGCTGGTCGGCTCGGCCCAGAAATCCGCCTATGTCGCGGCGAAACACGGCATCATCGGCCTCACCAAGGTGGCGGGGCTCGAGAATGCCAATGCCGGCGTCACCGTGAATGCCGTCTGCCCGGGCTGGGTGCTGACCCCGCTGGTCGAGAAGCAGATCGCCGACCGCGCCCGCGCGAACGGCACCACGGAGGAGCAGGAATCGCACGCGCTGCTGGCCGAGAAGCAGCCGATGCTGCGCTTCTCGACGCCCGCCCATATCGCGGCGGCCGTGCTCTACCTCTGCTCCGACGGAGCCGCCACGGTGACCGGGACGCAGATCTCGGTCGATGGCGGCTGGGTCGCGCGCTGATCCGGCATCGCGGCCGGCGAGCGCAGCGGAAATCGCCTTGGAACCCGTGATACAGGTCTTTCCCGGCGATTCCGCCTCGACCCCATCGCGCTCTAGCGGCGGGTCGTCGTCCTATTCTCGTCCAGCGGCGTGCGAACCTCGGGGTTCCGCCACACTGGGCGACCCAGATTGACGTCCTGCGGCGACGTGGTCGCACCAGTGACGGCACCGGCGCCGCCGCCCACCACAGCACCGACAGCGGCGCCGACCGGACCACCGAAGGCACCGACGCCGGCGCCCGTCGCGGCGCCGGCGGCTGCACCGCCCTGCACCCTGTCCCGTTCATTCGTGCCACACGCCGCCAGGACCAGAGCAAGGCCGACGGCACCGATCCAGTTCCTCTTCATGGCCAGTGTCTCCTTTCCAGCAAAGAGACAACGCGGCTCTGGCAACAAAGTTTTCGCGGCGGCCGCAGGCGCCGCCCCGGCGGTCACCCATCCAGGCGGGCCATAGCGGTCCCCGCTGCTTTCAAACGGCCTCTCAGGCCTTGGCCATTGCCGTCTGCGCCGCCGCGACGTCCATCCACATAACCTCCCAGATGTGGCCGTCCGGATCCTCGAAGCTGCGGCCATACATGAAGCCGTAATCCTGCTTCGGGCAGGGATCGACCTTGCCGCCCGCAGTCCAGGCCTTGTCGACCATCGCATCCACCGCCTCGCGGCTGTCGGCGGAGATGCAGATCAGCACCTCGCTGTTGGTCTTCGCATCGGCGATCGCCTTGGGCGTGAACTGGCGGAACTTGTCATGGGTCAGCAGCATCGCGTGGATGGTCTCGGAGAAGACCATGCAGGATGCCGTCCCGTCGCAGAACTGCTCGTTCTTGGTCGCGCCCACCGCTTCGTAAAAGGCGGTCGCACGCGGCAGGTCGCTGACGGGCAGATTGATGAAGATCAGCTTGCTCATGACGGATTCCTCTCGATGGCCTTGGTCGAAGGACGATCGGGCGCATCCCGGCCCGACAGTCGGTGATGGATCTTTTCGGTGGGGTGGGTGTCGCCGGCGGCAGCCCGCGGGCGCGGTCAGAGCTGCAGGAAGGTCTCGAAGCCGCCATAGATCATGCGCTTGCCGTCGAACGGCATCTCGGCGGGATTGTGCTTCAGCCGGGGATCGGCCATGACCTTCGCGACGATCCGGTCACGCTCCTGCCGGGACTCGTAGACGATCCAGGAGAAGATGACGGTCTCATCCTCGCTGGCCTGCACGGCGCGCGGGAAGGAGGTGAGCTTGCCATAAGGCACGTCGTCGCCGATGCACTCCACATAGGCGAGCGCGCCATGGTCCTTCCAGACCTCGCCCGCGGTCCGGGCCAGCGCCTTGTAGGCCTCGATCTTGTCCTTCTGCACCGCAACAATGAAGCCATCGACATAGGGCATGGGAGCCTCCTTCTCTATGGACTGCTCTGAGGACGATCGGGCAGGCGCCGATTCCGACACCCTCCCCAAAATTTTTCCGATCCCATGCTGCCATGCCCCGGCCCCGGGTCCATGGTTGCGCCCGATATCGTGAGCAGGGTACCGGGGCGGCCGGCTGCGCCCCGGTCAGCGAGACCTATGGGCCGTCGGGGCTGCTGCGCCAGCGCATCGCCGCCGGCGAAGCCTTCGATGTCTTCGCCAGCGCCAAAATGGAACACCCGGAAACCTGGGTCGCGAGCGGGAGCGCCCGACCGTTCTCTTCGCGCGCAACCGCCTCTGCGCCATCGCCCGGCCGGGCATGGCCGTGACGACGGAGACGCTGCTCGAGCGGATGCTCGATCTCTCGGTGCGGCTCGGCACCTCCACGCCACGCGCCGATCCGGCCGGTGACTATGCCTTCGCCCTCCCCGGGCGCCCGCGCCGCGCTGGAGGCGAAGGCGCTCACCTTAACCAGCGGCGCCGACAGCGCCCGCCCGCCGGCCGGCCGCGATCCTTATGCTTGGCAGTTCGAGCGCGGTGCCGCCGAGCTCTTCCTCACTTATTGCACCAGTACAGCGTTGGCCCGCGCGGCCGATCCCGCCCTGCAGCAGGTCGCGATACCCGCGTCGCTCTCGGTCGCCGCCGATTGCGGGCTGATCCTGCTCTCCGACCGTCCGGAGGCCGCGCGCCTCGCGCTGTTCATCCTCTCGCCCGCCGGCCAGGCGGTGCTTGCCCGGCACGGCTTCGACGCGCCGGGGGTGGTGGCATCCCTACCAACACGGTGAAAACCGGTGATTTCCCTCCGCGGGCGACATCCGCGAGATCCTGCGTGCTCCGGTGCATCCGCCCGCCAGCGCGTGTCTGTGGACAGGCTGCGGTGGCATCGGGCAGGATCGTCCCGGCTTCGCAAGCGATAACCAGCAAGGCGTGAAGCACACCCCATAACCGCGACACGCGTCGCGCATCCACAGGTGTGATCATGCCTATTGGCGCCCTTCGCCCACCCGGCGTCGCTCCACGCCATCCTGTCCCGATCGAGAAAGGCTTCGACGCCGGCGGTTGGTTCGCTGGGCGAGCCGCCGTGCGGCCGCTCAGCAATGACATGCGGGGCCATGCTTCCGCGCAGGACGTCGCGGGCGCGCTCCATCAGGGCTGGCGCATCATGCTGGAGGCCATCGAGGATTCGGCGCTGCTCACCAATGCCGATGCCCGGGTCATGTTTGCCAATCGCGATGCCGAGATGCTCCTCCGTCACGGTGAATGGCTGCGTCTGCGCGATGGCCGGCTGCACGCGGCGCGCCCGGTCGATCAGGCCAGGCTCAGCGCCGCCATTCGCAGCGCCGTGCTCAGCCCTGGCCTGCAGCGCCAGAAGGTGCGGATCGCGATCGGCACAGCCGAAGGCGGCATCCCCTGCATCGCGACGATCGGCACAGCCACGGGCCTGCCCTTCGCAGAGGCCGGCCTGCCGCGTCCGGCAGCCCTGTTGATCCTGCGCGATCCCTCCCCCAGTGTCGACGCGGCACTGCTCCGCGCGTTGTTCGGCCTGACGGATGCGGAAGCGCGGATCGCCGCGCATATCGCGCAGGGCTTGCCGCTCCGCGTGGCATCCCGATGCGAGGGCGTCGCCCATTCGACGGCACGCACGCATCTCCAGGCCGTATTCGGCAAGGTCGGCGTGCATTCGCAATCGGCGCTGGCGAGCGTGCTGGCACGGCTGCCGCGGCGCGAGCGTCAGGAGGGATAGGCCCCGCTCAGGTTCTCAGCATTCGGTGACGTTCACCGCGAGGCCGCCGAGCGAGGTCTCCTTATATTTCGACTGCATGTCGATGCCGGTCTGCCGCATGGTGCGGATGACGTCGTCGAGCGAGACATGGTGCGCGCCGTCGCCGCGCAGCGCCAGGCGCGCGGCGATGATCGCCTTGTTGGCACCGAGGGCATTGCGCTCGATGCAGGGGATCTGCACCAGGCCGCCCACGGGGTCGCAGGTCAGGCCGAGATTATGCTCCATGCCGATCTCGGCAGCATTCTCCACCTGCGCCGGCGTACCACCCATGGCCGCGGCGAGCCCGGCCGCCGCCATGGAACAGGCGACGCCGACCTCGCCCTGGCAGCCGACCTCGGCGCCGGAGATCGAGGCGTTGCGCTTGTAGAGGACGCCGATCGCGGCCGCGGTCAGCAGCAGGTCGAAGACCCCCTGCTCGGTCGCACCGGTGACGAAGCGTTCATAGTAATGCATCACCGCGGGGACGATGCCGGCGGCACCATTGGTCGGCGCGGTCACCACGCGGCCGCCCGCCGCATTCTCCTCATTCACCGCGATCGCGAACAGGCTGACCCAGTCGGAGGCGATCATCGGATCGGATTCGCGGGGCCGGACCAGCAGGTCCCGATGCAGGGCGGCGGCGCGGCGACGCAGATGCATGCGTCCGGGAAGCTGGCCCTCGCCCCGCATGCCGCGCTCGATGCAGTCGCGCATGGCATCGCGGATGCGGCGCAGCCCGGCATCGACCTCCTGCGTGGCGCGGCCCCGCGCCTGCTCATTCTCCCGCATCATGGCCGCGATGCCGAGGCCGCTTTCGGCGGCCATGGCCAGCATCTCCTGCCCGGAGCCGAAGGCGTAAGGCAGTGCCGCCGCAGCGGGCGGCACCGGCTGCGCCAATTCCTGCGCCGTCGCGACGAAGCCGCCGCCGATCGAGTAGCAGACCAGGCTGTCCAGCACCGCGCCGGCGGCATCGAAGCCCGTGAAGCGCATGCCGTTGGTGTGGCCGGGCAGCACCTCCCCGCGATGCATCAGCAGGTCCTCGGCTTCCGTGAAGCGCAGCAGGTGGCGGCCCGCCAGCGGCAGCCGCCCTTCCGCCCGGATGCGCGCGACCATCCCCGGCGCCGCGTCGGGGTCCAGATGCTCCGGCGTCTCACCCGAGAGGCCAAGCAGGATGGCGATATCCGTCGCATGGCCGCGCCCGGTCAGGGCCAGGGAGCCGAAGACCTCCGCCAGCACGCGCGCGACGCTGCCCAGCATATTCTTCTCGGCGAGCCCCCGCGCGAAGCCCGCGGCGGCGCGCATCGGCCCGACGGTGTGGGAGCTCGATGGTCCGATGCCGATGCGGAAGATGTCGAAGGCGCCGAAATCCATCCGCCTGCTCCCTGGCTCCGTCCGTCAGCCTAAGCCCAGCAAGGCGTAGATCCTGCGAACATACTGCCCGAAGGCCTCCGTCGTCTTGATGTCGAGGCCGCGATCGGCCGGCAGGTCGATGTCGAAGACATCCGCCATACGGGCCGGGCCGGCGGTCAGCACGGCGCAGCGGCCACCAAGGAAGACCGCTTCCTGGATGGAATGGGTGACGAAGAGGATGGTCTTGCCGCTCTCCCGCCAGATGCGCCGCATCTCCAGGTTCATGCGTTCCCGCGTCAAGGCGTCGAGCGCGCCGAAGGGCTCATCCATCAGGATCAGCTTGGGGTCGTGCAGCAGGGCGCGGGCGATGGCGGCGCGCTGCTGCATGCCGCCGGAGAGCTCATAGGGGTATTTGTCCTCGAAGCCCTTCAGCCCGACCATGGCGAGCAGGTCCCGTGCCCGCGCTTCCGCCGCGCGCCTCGGCAGGCCGAGGATCTCGGCCGGCAACATGACATTGCGCAGGACGGTGCGCCATTTCAGCAGCAGTGCCTGCTGGAAGACCATGCCGACATCACGGCCGGGCGTGAAGGCACTGCCGGCGCTGCCGATCCGGACCTCCCCGCCATCCGCGTCATGCAGCCCGGCCAGGATCTTCAGCACCGTGGTCTTGCCGCAGCCGGAGGGGCCGACGAGGGCCACCATGTCGCCTTCCCGCACCTCCATCGTGACGTTGGAGACCGCGATGAAGCGCTGCCCGCCGCTGCGATAGACCTTGCTGACGTCGCGCAGGCGGATCAGCGGCTCCGGGATTTGCAAGGCAGCGCTCATGACAGCCAACGGTCCCGGTGGGCGGCAACGAAGGCATCGTCGGAGAGATCGGCATGCTCGCGGCAGACCCGGTCGATGGCCTCAGCCTGACCCGGGCTCAGCCCTTCCTTGGGGTCGAGGCACCAGATGCCCTCGAGCAGGCCCTGGCGCCGCAGCACTTCGTGGCAGCCGGCGATGCAGCCATGGAAGTCGTGCGCCACGTCGAAGAAGGCGGCGTTGCAATCGGTGACGCGGGCATCAAGAGCGAGAAGCTCGGCCGGCACCGCGCCGCCATCGGCTGCCGCCTGCAACCGGGCCAGCAGCCGCGCCGCTTGCCGGGTCCAGACCGACCAGTGCCCGAGCAAGCCGCCGCGGAAGCGCACCGTCACCGGCGCGCCATCGCGCATGGCGGCGAAGGGCGTCAGCAGGTCCAGCACGATATGGTCATCATTGCCGGTGTAGAGCGCGATGCGCTGCTCGGCGCGGGCCGCCACCAGGCCGCGCACCACGTCCAGCGTGCGATAGCGGTTGAAGGGCGCGGCCTTGATCGCGACGACATTGTCGATGCCGCAGAATTCGGCCCAGAACGCCGCGTCCAGCTCCATGCCGCCGACCGCCGGCTGCAGGTAGAAACCGACCAGCGGGATCTCCTCCGCGACCCGCCGGCAATGGGCGATGATCTCGGCCTGTGGAGCGCCGCGCATCGCGGCGAGGCTCAGCAGGCCCGCATGGTAGCCGAGCGAGACGGCCAGCCGCGCCTCCCGCACCGCCTGATCGGTGTTGCCGCAGACGCCGGCGATCATCACCAGCGGCCGGTCGGTCCAGGCGCGCGCATCCTCCATGGCGGCGGCCAACACGGGCTCATGGAGGCCGACATCGCGGATCGCGAACTGGGTGGTGTGCACGCCGACGGCGAGCCCGCCAGCGCCGGCATCGAGGTAGTAGCGGGTGAGCGCGCGCTGGCGGCGACGATCCAGCCGGCGCTCCGCGTCGAGCGCCAGGGGATGGGCGGGGATGGCGGTGCCGGCCGCCAGCAGCGTGCGGACGGCGTCCGGAATGGCAGAGCGGTGCAGTCCCATCGAGCCTTCGTCTCCTCTCGTCAACCGAGTTCCGGCCCCGCCACGGCGAAGAGGCGATCAGGATCGCCGAATGCCTCCCGCCGTTCCAGCGCCATGCGCAGGAAGGGCCGTTCCTGCCGGAAGCCGTTGTCCTGCAGCAGACGCGCCAGGCCTTCCCACCGCGTCGGCAGATCGACCAGCACCGGTCCGGAGACGCGAGCGAGTGCCGCGGCCAACAGACGCCGTGCCGTGACCTCATCCGGTGCGACCAGCGGGCCGATCTGCATGGCTTGACGCCCGGGCCGCGCCAGCACGAAGCCGTCGCCGCCGGCCAGCATCACCGCCGGTGCGGGTGCGCGCCGCCACAGGCTGGTCAGAATCTCGCTGCGGGCAGCGCCGAAGGCAGCCGCGTCGAGCGCCGTGATGGTCGGGAGATCATCCGCGCCGACCGGCCGGAGATCCTCCGCCGATGATATCGCGCCGGCGGCTTCGCCGCGCCAGCGCATCAGAGAAAGGACCGGCCGGAAGCCAAGCGGGTGGTAGATGCGCTCCCCGGCCGGCGTCGCGTCCAGCGCCGGCACCTGGTCCGTCGCCGTCAGCGCCGCGATGGCGTGGCGCAGCAGCAGGGTGCCGGCGCCCCGTCCACGCGCGGCCGCGGTCACCAGCACCATGCTGACCCAGCCGAAGCCGCTATAGGGCAGGATCGCTGCGGTGCCGAGCAGGCGGCCGGCATCCGAAACGCCATGCATGGCGCCGTGGTCGAGGAAGATGCGCCAATCCTCCGTCACCTGGTTCCAGCCGGCCTCGGCCGACAGGGCGAGTGCGGCGGGCAGCGCCGCCGCGTCCAGGCGATGTGGCGTGAGGACGTCAGTAAGCGCCATCCCGCACCTCGAAATGCGTAGGCTTGCCGTAGCTCGGCTGGGCGCGCGCCACCCAATCCGCCACCCAGTCGATCATCCGCGCCAGCGGCACCACGGGATAGCCAAAGAGGCCGGCCGCCTGGGTCGCGTTGTTCAACCAGGCGGTCGGCGCCTCCTCCCCCGTCAGCACGGGGGCACGGCCCAGGCGCTGGCCGAAGACCTGCGCCAGCCAGCGGACCGAGATGGTCTCCGGCCCGGTGACGTTGAGCGGCGATGCCGGCACCGTCGCCTGGCGCAGGCAGCGCAGCGCCTGGGCATTGGCATCGCCCTGCCAGATGACGTTGACATGGCCCATGGTGACGTCGACGGGGTCGCCGTCGCGCACCGCGCGGGCGATGTCGAACAGCACGCCGTAGCGCAGGTCGATCGCGTAGTTCAGCCGGAACAGGCGCCCGGGCGTGCCGTGCCGGGCGGAGAAATGGCTCATCATCCGCTCCCGCCCGATGCAGGAATTCGCGTATTCGCCGGGCGGCGTCAGCGGGCTGTCCTCGGTCGAGCCCTGGCCGGAGACCGGCACGAAGGGATAGACGCAGCCGGTCGAGAAGGTGACGATCCGCGACGCCCGGAACGCCTCCGCGACCAAGGCAGGGACATGGACGTTCATCGCCCAGGTCAATGGCTGGTCACCTTGCGCGCCGAACTTGCGGCCGGCCATTAGGATGACATTGGCAGCCTGCGGCAGCGCAGCGATCGCGTCGCGGTCCAGGAGGTCGCAGGCGATGGTCTCGACGCCATGGCGCGTGAGCGTCTCCTTCAGGCCGGGCTCGCTGAAGCGGGCCACGCCGAAGACCCGCTTGCCCGGTGCGGCGTTGCGCGCGAGGCGCGCCAGCGTCGGCCCCATCTTGCCGCCGACACCGAGCACCAGGATGTCGCCATCCAGCGCCGCCAGATCCTCGACCAAAGCGCGGCTCGGCCGGGCCAGGAACTGGTCCAGCGCCTCCGCATCGGCGAAGCGCTCGGGGAGGGCAGCAGCATCGAGCCAGTCGGTGGAGCCGGTCATCGGCTACTTCCTTGCATCTCTGGGAACGAAGATCCGCTCCAGCAGCAGCACGGCGAGATAGAGCGCGATGCCGAGGAGGGTGAGCAGCAACACCGCCATGAACATGGCTGCCGTGTCGAGCGAGGCCTGCACCTGGATCATCAGGTAAGCGAGGCCGCGATCGGAGGCGATGAATTCGCCGACCACAGCGCCGGCGACGGCGAGGATGGCGGCGACTTTCATGCCGGAGAAGATGTAGGGCAGCGAACCCGGCAGTTGGATGGTGCGGAACATCGCCCAGCGGGAGCCTTTCAGGGACCGCACCAGGTCGAGCAGGTCCGGCTCGACCTCGCGCAGGCCGCGCAGCGTGGTCAGCAGGATCGGGAAGAAGCAGAGGCTGAAGGTGATCAGCATGTTGGTGCCGATGCCGTAGCTGAACCAGACGATCACCAGCGGGCCGAGTGCCACCTTGGGGATCATGTTCAGGGTGACCAGCAGCGGGAAGAGCGCGAGCGTCAGCAGCCGCGACCAGGAGAAGAGCAGCGCCAGCCCGACGCCGGCCACGAGCGACAGCAGATAGCCGCCCAGGATCTCGATGGCGGTGACCCAGGTGTTGCCGGCCCAGTCGTAGTTGGGGCGGGCCAGGGTCGCGATGATGTCGGTGGGCGCCGGCAGCACGACCGCCGGCAAGGCTGCGGCGCGGACCCCGAGCTGCCAGACCAGCACCAGTGCCGCGTGCACGCCGAAGACCGCGAGCCAGTGCAGCAGGGTCTGCCGCAGCTCGGCGCGGCGCTGGGCCGCGGCAGCCTGGCCCGCCAGGGCGGCATCCTCCGCGACGCTCTCCATCCCGCACCTCGTTCCGTCGGTTTCGAGCTTAGGGAGTTGCCATCACATATGTCAACCAACCAGTTGACTGATTCTGCTCAGGGTCGCAGCGCCGCCAGCGCGAAGGCGATCACATGCCGTCGCCGTGCGGAGACGGCGCGGGCGGAGCTGAGTTCGCGCCCGAAGATCGCCGACAGGGTGCGGTTGTTGGAGAAGTAGAAATAGGAAAGTGCCGCGATCGAGATATAGACGTCGACCGGATCCATGTCGGTGCGGAACACGCCGTCCTGCCCGCCCCGCTCCAGCGTCTGGCCGAGCAGTGCGATCAGCGGCGACTGCATCTCCTGCAGCCGGCCCGAGCCACGGACATGGGGTGCGCCCTGGCGGTTCTCGTCATTCAGCAGCGCCACGAATTCCGGATGCTCCACCAGGTAGTCGAAGGAGAAGCCGATCAGCCGCTCCATCGCCATCAGCGGTGGCAGATCGCCAAGTTGCAGCGCCTGTTCCTGGGCGCGGATGCCGGCATAGACCTGCTCCAGGGCGACCCGGTACAGCTCCTCCTTGCTGCCGAAGTGATGGTAGACGAGCTGCTTGTTGACGCTGGCGCGCCGCGCGATCTCATCCACCCGGGCGCCGGCCAGGCCCTTCTCGGCGAATTCGGCGACCGCAGCGGCGAGGAGTGCGCGCTGCGTCGCTTCGGGATCGCGCTGCCCGCGGACGCGTTCGGGAACCGGGGACGAGGGGCTGGATTCGGACGCCATGATTCACTCTATCAACCAACCAAATGGTTGGATAGGATGCCGTGCGCATGGCAGCGGCCGCAGAGCAGGGCACCAGCACGGAAATCGCACGCATGGCGGTCGTCGAGCGGGAGAGGAGACCGGGTATGACAATCACGGGCATGTCGGCGACGCGCCGCACGCTCCTGGGCGGGCTCGCGGGCGCCGCGTTCGCGGCATCCGCCCGCGCCCAGACGCGCGAACGCGTCAGCCTGGTGCTGAACTGGACACCGACGGCGGATCATGCGGCGTATTATTACGCCAAGGCCCAGGGCTGGTACGAAGCCGCCGGCATCGACCTGACCATCGAGACCGGGCGCGGCTCGGGCGCTTCCGCGCAGCGTGTCGCGGCCGGCGGCGCGCAGCTCGGCATCGCCGACATGGCGACCGCGATGCTGGCGCGCAGCCGCGGCGCGAAAGTCACCGCGGTCATGGTGGTCTACGCCAATTCGCCGCAGGGCTTCTATTGGCTGAAGAGCAGCGGCATCACCGGCCCGCGGGACTTTCCGGGACGCTCGATCGGCAATCCGCCGGGCGATGCTTCCCGCGTGATGTGGCCGGCCTTCGCTCGCAAGGTCGGCATCGACCCGGCGACGGTGCGCTTCGTCAACATCAGCCCGCAGGCCAAGATCCAGGCGTTGCGCAGCCGCGCCATAGACATCACCAGCGACTTCTACAATGAGCACGACCTGAAGCTGCGCGAGTTCGGCGAGGATCTCGGCTTCGTCGCCTGGCGCGACATCGACCTCAACCCCTACGGCAATTCCGTCATCGTCAATGACGACGTGCTGGCGGCGAAGCCGCAGATGGTTGAGAGTTTCGTGCGCGTCTCGCAGCGCGCCTTCGCCGCCTGCGTCGCCGATATCACGCCCGGCCTCAGGGCGCTGATGGCCGCGGTCTCCGGCCTCGACGAGGCCAATCAGCGCGATCAATGGAAGCGCATCCTGGAGCTGATGCGCGATCCCACGACGACCAGCGTGGCGCTCGGCGCCTTCAAGCCGGAGCGCGTCGCCGCTGATTACGAATTGCTGCGCACCTATTTCGAGGATGTGCGGCCGATGGAGGCCAGCCAGGCCTTCACCAACCGCTTCCTCGACACCGCAATTCGCATGCCGACGGCCTGAGCCGCCGGATGCGGACCGGCTCACGCCGGGGTGTCGGAACCACCGCTCCGGCCAAGCGTTTTCCCTCATCACCTGGCAGCGAGGGAGCACACGCATGGCCGAGCAATTGAGCGGCAAGACGATCGCGGTTCTGGCGACCGACGGTTTCGAGCAGGTGGAACTGACCGAGCCGGTGAAGGCGCTGCGGAAGGCCGGCGCGAAGGTGGAGATCGTGGCGCCGAAGACGGGGCAGATCACCGGCTTCCGCCACTTCGACAAGGGCGATACCGTCAAGGTCGATCGCCCCGTGCAGTCGGCCGATGCGGCATCCTATGACGGGCTGGTGCTGCCCGGCGGCGCGCATAATCCCGACAGCCTGCGCACCAACAAGGACGCGCTGCGCTTCGTCCGCGCCTTCTTCGACACCGGCAAGCCGGTCGCCGCCATCTGCCACGCCCCCTGGGTCCTGATCGATGCGGGCGTCGCCGAAGGCCGGCGCATGACCAGCTATGCCAGTATCCGCACCGATCTCCGCAACGCCGGCGCCGAGGTCGTGGACCAGGAGGTCGTGGTGGATAATGGCCTGGTCACCAGCCGGAACCCGGATGACCTGCCGGCCTTCTGCGCCAAGATGATCGAGGAATTCGCCGAAGGCCGGCACACGACGCGCACGGCCGACTGGCTGGCCCGCTGATCCGCCAGCGCTTTCCGGCGCGTCAGGGCCGCAGGATCTGCTGTGCCTCTGCCGCGCCGGCCAGAATGTCCCAGGCGTAGGTCATCGGCACCATCCGCGCCTCCGCCCAATCCGGGTGCTGGTCCGCGTAATGCGCGCTGCCGGGATGACCGGAAGCGCCGTGGAACACGACCCAGCGGGAATTCTCCCAGTTCCCGATATCGAAGACATAGCGCGCGAGCGCGCCATAGGTCGCGGCCGGGCCGGAGGCTGAGAGCAGGCCATTGGCCAGCACCGTATCCGTGTCGCCGCCGATGGCCCGCCCAACAGGATCGAGCAAGGGCGCCGCATCGGGCAAAGATGCGGAGAGCGGATGCACGAAGCGAGGCCTGTGGGCTTCCCCCCAGGCGCGCGCCGTGTCCTGCTGGGCGGCGCGCGACAGCGCTTCCTGCATCGCCTCCGCCCAGGGAAGGCCGCCCAGCAGCGTCGTGTCATCGGCGCGGAGCAGCGTGGGCAGCGCCCACCAGAGCTGGTTCTGCGGCACCACGCCGGGCGCCACGGTGAGGAAGGGGTGCCCCGCCAGCTCCCCGAGCCCGCTGCGCTCCGCGAGCAGCGCCGTCAGGGCGCGGCGGAAGGCAACATAGGCCGTGGCTGCCTCGCTGACGGCCTGCATGCGCCCATCCCATGCGAGCAGGCGCGCCCGCAGGGATGCCGCCGCGGCATCGGCCGGCTCCGGCAATGCGGCGAGACGCTCCTGGAACAACAGGGCATTGGCGGAGAGGGTGTCGCCATGCAGCGCCGCGGCGCCGTCGACGCTGCGCGCCTCCGGTTCCGACCGCAGCCGATCGAGGATGCGGCGCGCGCGGTAGGGCGGGTGGCAATCCGTGCAGAGGTAGTCCGGGCCGCCATCCGCCGCGACCCGGTTGTTGGCGGTGACGATCAGGCCTTCCGGCGGGTCGATGACGCAGGGCATCTCCTCATGCGGGATCCAGCCCTGCCACTCATGCGCACCGGTCCAGCCGGGCACCGGCAGCCAGCCATTACTGCGTGGCCGGCGCGGGACGCGGGCACGCACGAGGTGGCCGATGCTGCCACTGGTGTCGCCCGCGACCAGGTTGTGGTCGATCAATCCCCAGCCACGCGTCGCCTCGAACAGCGCCGCGACGCTCTCCGCGCGCAGCATGCGCGGCAGGCAGTCGAAGGAGAGATCGGTCTCGGCGAATTGCACGGAGCGCAGCGCAAGCGCGATGCCGCCCTCGCCCTGCGCGATGATGGGGCCGTGATCGGTCTCCAGCACCTCGACACGGCGCGGCGCCTCGCCGCGGATGGCGACCTCCTCCTCGCGCCGCCGCACCGGGCGCCACTCGTCGCGGAAGGCGCAGCGCGTGCCGGTCGCGTCCAGGCGCTCGACGAAGAGGTCGTGGATGTCGACGAAGGCATGCGTCACGCACCAGGCGACGCGCCCGTTATGCGCGAAGTGCGGAAAACCCGGCACGCCGGGCACGGTCAGCCCGATCACGTCGAAGGCATCGCAGGCGAGATGGCCCTGCGCATACATGTTCGGGATCTCGAAGACACGGTGCGGGTCGCCGGCCAGGACCGGGCGCCCTGTCGCGCTCCGCGCCGGCGCCACCGCCCAGTTGTTGCTGCCGCCGCCGGTCGCATCGCCATCCGCGGCGCCGAGCAGTGCGTCCATGCCCGGCGCGAGGTCGGCGAGCATCGCCGTCCAACGCTCCGCCTCCACGCCCGGCGGCACCAGCAGCAGGTCCCGCCCGCCGTCGTCGTAGCGCAGCTTGGCGGCGTTCTCGGCGCCCACCAGCGGCAGCGCCGCGGCGCGCCAGAGCTTGAACCAGACCGAGCCCATCAGCAGCCCGAGGCGGCGCATGACGGCGATGCAGTGCCAACCCTCCCAGGGCTCCGGCTCGGCGCCGAGCAGCCCGTATTCCACGGGATCGGGCGCGCCGGACGCGATGAAGGCGTTCACCCCGGCGACATAAGCGTCGACCATCGCGCGCGCGTCGCGCCCGAGGGCCGCGCAATCCCGCCGGCTGGCTGCTTCGACGCCTAGGCGCCGGGCCAGGACATCCCCCTCCGCCGCCGCCGGACCGAGCCATTCGGCGGCGCGGCCCAAGGCGCGGCGGCGGTTGAGCTCCATCTGGAACAGCCGGTCCTGGGCATGCACGAAGCCCTGGGCTCGGAAGGCGTCGATGGACGATCCCTCCGCCCGGATATGGGGGATGCCCCAGCGGTCCCGCAGCACCGTGACCGACGCGCCGAGCCCCGGCAGGTGCCGCTCGCCCGACACCGGCGGGACCGCGGCGCGGAGGGTCTCGGCGCTGAATGCTGGCGGCATGCGGAGCGTTCCCATATGAAGCGGGCGTTGGCCGCAGTCTGGTCCGAGGTGTGCGGCCCGTCGATATATCAAATAGTCATGGTGCGCATGGATCACCCGCCCAGAAGGCCCCGTCCCGCCCGCGGCCCCTCCCGCTCCGCCCCGGGGGACGGCGGCAGCTTCGGCTTCCTCACCCCGATCGGACGCGAGAACTTCACCGGCCGCGTCTATGCCGAGCTGCGCAACGCGCTGATGGAAGGCCGGATGCGGCCTGGGCAGCGCCTGAAGATCCGCGACCTGGCGCAGTCGCTCAGCGTCTCGGAAACGCCGGTGCGGGAAGCGGTGATGCAACTGGTGCGGGAACGCGCGCTGCGAATGGAGCAGGCGCGCGCCATCACCGTCGCCGGGCTGACGCTGGCGCAATATCTGGAGCTGCGCGAGGTGCGCATGGCGCTGGAAAGCATGGCAGCCGCCGCCGCCGCGACGCGCATCACCGAAGCCGGCATCCGCGCGCTGGAGCGCGCCCATGCCGAGCTGGTGCGGGCCGAGACGGCGGGGGATGCGCCAGTCGCAATCGGCGCCAATTGGCGCTTCCACCACGGCCTCTATCGGGCGGCGGCGATGCCGGAGCTGCTGGGGGTGATCGAGGGGATCTGGCTGCGCAACGGGCCGATGCTGAACCACCTCTACCCGCATGCGCGACCGACCTATCCCGGGCGGCACCGGCACCTCGACATTCTCGACGGGCTGCGCGCGCGGGATGCGGCGGCGACGCGCGCAGCCGTCATCGCCGATACGGTCGAGGGCGGCGCCGGCCTGGTCGCGCTGCTGCGCCGCATGGAGGAAGGCGCGACGGCTGCGCCGGCATCGCCGCCACCCCGCAAGCGGCAGAGCTGAAGCCTCTCAGCCCTCCTCATCGCGCAACAGTCGCGTCGCCGCCTTGAGCGTGCGTTCGTAGCGCGCCTTCTCCCGCGCCACCGCCTCGGCCGGCCAATCGCGGAAGCCACGCCCACTCTTGGCGCCGAGCCGGCCGTCCGCCACCAGTGCCTGCAGGGTCGCACTCGGCTCGGTGCCATTGTGCAGCGAGGGATAGATGCTGCGCGCCGCCGCGAGCTGGGTCTCCAGCCCGGCCAGTTCCTTCTGCAGCATCGGCCCCGCCGCGACATAGCGGAAGCCGAAGGCGTAGCGCACCGCGGCATCGACATCCTCCGCAGTCGCAAGCCCCTCGTCGATCGCGGCAAAGGCTTCGCGCATCAGCGCGTGCTGGATCCGGTTGGCGAGGAAGCCCGGCACATCGCGCCCAACGCGGATCGGCTTGCGGCCGAGGGAGGTCATGATCTCCGCAAGCCGATCGCAGATGGCGGGATCCGTGTATTCGCCGCGCACCACCTCGACACCCGGCACCAGGTGCGCCGGCAGGAAGAAGTGCAGATTCGCCATGCGTGCGCGGCTCGGCAGCTCCCGCGCGATATCGGTGATGCGCAGGCCCGAGGCATTGGTCGCCACCGGCACTCCGGCCGGCACGAGCCGATCGAGCATGGCGAAGATTTCGCGCTTCAGGTCAAGCCGCTCCGGCACGGCTTCGATCACCACCGCCGCATCCGTGAAGACGACCTCCTCGAGCGCACCCGGGATATGCAGCGCGCCGACCTGCCCGGGATCGGCATCGAGCTGCTCCAGCGAGGATCGCACCCGCGCCTCACGCAATGACCAGGCAGCGGGATCAGTCTCGATCGCGCTGACACGCCAGCCACCGGCCAGGAAAATGGCTGCGATATCGCAGCCCATCAGACCGAGACCCACCACGACGGCATGTTGCTGCGACATCCGTATCCTCCTTATTCGGCGCGTTCTTTGACCGGTGTGCGGAGGCAAGGCAATCTCCCGCCCAACGATCTGATCCGAGGAAACACGTTCCATGCTCTCACGCCGTCACATCCTGGCAGGCGCCGCGGTGCTTGCCGCGCCCTCCTTCGCCCGCGCCCAGGCGGGCTGGCCCGGCGAGCGGCCCATCGACATGATCGTGCCCTATCCGCCGGGCGGTGGCGTGGACACCATGGCACGGCTGGTCATGCCCCATGTCATGAAGCATCTGGGCCGGAACGCACGATCGGTGGTGAGCAACCGCGGCGGTGCCGGCGGCCAGGTGGGGTTCGAATATGGATTCAACGCTGCACCGGACGGCTACACGCTGTGCGCGGTGACGTTGCCCGCCATCAGCACCTTTCCCCTGGAGCGCAGCGTGCGCTACCGGCCGCTGGACTTCAGCTTCCTCGCCAATGTAGTGGACGACCCCAACACCATTTACGTCGCGGCGAATTCGCCGCTGCGAACGCTCGCCGACCTCGTCGCAGCGGCCAAGGCGCGGCCGGGCGAGCTCAGCTACGGCACCACCGGGATCGGCTCCGACGATCACATCCTCATGCTGAACTTCGAGGCGATCGCCGGTATCCCGGAGATGACGCATGTGCCCTTCGCCGGCGCCGCGCCGCTGATGACGCAGATCCTGGGCGGCCACCTGCCGCTCGGCGTCGCCAATATGGCGGAGATCTACGCCGGCCTGCGCGAAGGCCAGCTCCGCTCGCTGGGCCAGGCGGCGGAGCAGCGCTGGCAGGCGACCCCCGACGTGCCGACCTTTCGCGAGCAAGGCTTCGACCTGGTGGGGGGCTCGGCGCGCGGCATCGTCGGCCCGCCGGGCCTCCCCGAGCCGATCCGCACCGCGCTGGAGCGCGCCTTCACCGCAGCGCTGGCGGATCCGGAGTTCCTGCGCGAAGCGGAGCGCGTCGGGCTGCCGCTGCGTCCGGCGGTGGGCACAGCCTACAGGGCCATGGCCGCAAGCACGGATGAGCAGGTAAAGGCGCTCTGGCAGCGTCGCCCGTGGAACCGGTGAGCGGGCTCGCCTCCAGAACCCGTTGTCTGATCGCGTGATTCAGGCTTTTCGGCGATTCCGCCTCACGTCATCACGCTCTAGAGCATGATGCGTTCGCATACGCTCACGCACCATGCTCCAGCACATTGTTTGATCGCGTGATTCAGACTTTTCGGCGATTCCGCCTCAAGTCATCACGCTCTAACGGCGCAGCCGCAAGCCCTGCACCCGGATCAGGCCGTCCGGCACCAGGCGCAGCCCCTCCACGGCGGCGGCGGTGCCGAAGAAGGACTGGGGATGCCAGAGGTAGATATAGGGCCGGTCCTCCAGCAGCACCTGCATCGCCCGGGCGTAGGCCGCGAGCCGCGCCGTTGGATCGACGCTGGTGCGGCCCTCGCGCAGCGCCGCATCGGCGGCTTCGCTGCAATAGCGTCCGCCGTTCAGGGATTCGCCGCAGGCGTTGAAACCCCAGAGATTGCCGTCGATATCGGTGCGTCCGGACCAGGCGATGATCAGCGCCTCGAAGTCGCCTGCGGTCCATTGCCGCAGCAGGGTCGCCACTTCGATCACCTGGAGGTCGAGATCGATCCCCGCCTCTGCCGCCATCGCCTGGATCACCTCGGCGGCCTGGACATATTCGGTGGTGTTGGGAACGGAGAAGCGGATCCGCACACGCTCCAGCCCCGCCTCCCGCAGCAGGGCGCGGGCCCGCGCCAGGTCGCGTCCGGGTACCGGGATGCCGCCGATGTGGTGCGGATGGCCGGGCGGCGTCGACTGGTTGCCGGGGCGGTAGAGCCCATCGAAGGCGACGCGGTTCAGCACCTCCCGGTCGATCGCCGCCTCCAGTGCCGCGCGCACCCGCGGATCGCGGCCGAGCGGCGTGTTCGCCCGCGCCCCGTTCGCGACGTTGACAGCGATATAGACCGCGGCGAGCGAGGGCCCTTCCAGTAGCCGCACCCGGCGGTCCTGCCGCAATGTCTCGACATCCGAGGTGTTCGCCCGCTCGATCACGTCGAGCGAGCCGGCGCGAAGATTGGCGGCGCGCACGGTGGTATCGGTGATCGGGCGGTAGATGACGCGCTCGGCATGGATGGCGGCGCGGTCCCAGTAGCCGTCGAAGCGCTCCAGCTCGATGCGGTCCTGGGCGACGCGCCGGGTCAGCCGGAAGGGACCGGCGCAGGCGGGCTCACGCTGGAAGTCGGCCCCCAGCACGGTTGCCTGCCGCGGCGAAACCAGCATGCCGGCGCGGTCGGACAGGGCGGCCAGCAGCGGCGCGAAGGGCTGGCTCAGGCGGATGCGGAGCTGCATCGGGCCCGCCGCCTCGATCGCCGTCACCGGACCCATCTCGCCGCGCCGGGTGGAGCCCGGCGTCGAGAAGTGCCGGTTCAGCCCGGCGACCGCCGCTTCGGCATCGAGCGCTGCGCCATCCTGGAAGCGCACGTCCGGCCGCAGGGTGAGCAGCAGCGCCCGCCCTTCTTCTTCCCAGGCCCAGCCGGTGGCGAGCTGCGGCACCAGCTCGCCGCGCTCATTCACCTCGATCAGCTTGTCGCACATCGCCATGAAGACCTGCCGCGCGGCGACGCTGCGCGACAGGGTCGGGTCGAGCACGTCCGGGTCGGAGGCGATGCCGATGCGGAGCGTCTGCGCGGCCGCAGGCGCCGCAGCGAGGGCGAGGCCGAGCAGGCCGGCAAGCAGCGGTCGCATCATCTTGTTCCCCGGTTCGTGCCCATGCTGCCGCATTCCCACTGGGTTTGACCACATGATATATCGAACGACCGCAAGCTCACGGAGCGCCCATGGCCGACGCCGCCTTCCCCATGACTGCCGCCGGCCGGGACGCCGAACTGCGGGAGCGTGCGCGCCGAGTGATCCCGGGCGGCCTCTGGGGGCATCTCAACGCCGCCAACCTGCCGCCCGGTTATCCGCAGTATTTCGCCCGTGCCGAGGGTTGCCGCCTCTGGGATGTGGATGGGCGGGAGGTGGTGGACTTCATGTGCTCCTGGGGGCCGGTCGTGCTCGGCCATCGCCACCCGGCCGTCGAGGAAGCGGCGCGGCGCCAGGCGGCGCTGGGCGATTGCATGAACGGCCCGGCGCCGGCGCTGGTCGAACTCGCCGAGCGCCTGGTCGGCACCATCCCGCACGCCGATTGGTGCCTGCTGTCGAAGAACGGCACCGATGCGACGACCGCCTGCGTCACCATCGCGCGTGCCGGGACGGGACGGCGCAAGGTGCTGGTCGCGCGCGGCTCCTACCATGGCGCCGTGCCCTGGTGCTCCCCTTCCATCGCCGGCGTCACCACGGAGGACCGTGCGCATCTGGTCTTCTACGACTACAATGACATCGCGTCCGTGGAGGCCGCGGCCGAAGCGGTGAAGGGCGACCTCGCGGCGATCATCGTCACCGCCTTCCGCCACGACATGGCGCGGGCGCTGGAGCTGCCGGATCCCGGCTTCGCGCAGGCGCTGCGCGCGCTCTGCGACCGGGAAAGTGCGGCCCTGATCCTGGACGATGTGCGCGCCGGCTTCCGGCTGCATCTCGGCGGGTCCTGGGAGACGCTTGGCGTGCGCCCGGACCTTGCCGCCTACAGCAAGGCGATTGCCAACGGGCATCCGCTGGCCGCCATCACCGGTGCCGAATGGCTGCGGGAGGCGGCGAGCAAGGTCTACACCACCGGGTCCTTCTGGTGCGGCGCAGTGCCGATGGCCGCCGCCATTGCGACGCTCGACGAGCTCCACCGCATCGACGGCCCCGCGCGGATGCGCACGATGGGCGAACGGCTGCGCGCGGGGCTCGATACCGGTGCCGCACGCCATGGCATCGCGGTGCGCCAGACCGGCCCCGCCCAGATGCCACTGATGCTGTTCGAGGGCGATGAAGGCTTCCGACTCGGCAATGCCTTCTGCGCCGCGGCGCTGGCGGCGGGCGCCTATTTCCACCCGCGCCACAACATGTTCCTGTCCTGCGCCCATACCGAAGCCGATATCGACCGCGCGCTGCAGGCGGCCGATGTCGGCTTCGCGGCGGTGGCGAAGCTCGGCTGACTCAGTTCAGCGATGGCCGGTGCTGCGCCCAGGGACGATCCTGCTCCAGCAGCGCGCCGAGGCGCAGCAGGTTCATATCGGCGCCCCAGGGGCCGACGAGTTGCACCGCAGTGGGCAAGCCGTCATCGGCGAAGCCGGAGGGGATGGTGAGCGCCGGATGCCCCGTCAGGTTGAAGGGGTACATGTAGCTGCTCCAGCCCTGGCGGGTGATGCCGCAGGTCTCGCCCTCGATCTCGATCTCGTCATGCGCGGCGTCGAAATCGGCCGGCAGCGCGGTGCGCGTCAGCGTCGGCGTCACCAGCACGTCGTAGCGTTCGAACAGCTCCTGGATGGTGCGGAACAGCCGCGTCCGCGCGAACTGCGCCTCGCGGAACTCAGTCAGCGAGAATTTCGACCCGCGTTCCATGAAAGCGAGCAGCACCGGGTCCATCCGATTGTGCCATTCCGGCAGGTACTGCGCGCAGGTCACGGCGAAGCCGGCCTGGTACATGATGCGGCCGGGGAACTCCATCCAGTCGATGGCGTCCGTCACCTCCTCCACCTGGGCGCCGCGTGCGGCGAGCGCATCGAGCGAGGCGATGGTATTCGCCGCCATCTCCCGCTGCACCCGCGCGTTGCAGGCGCGCGCGATGTAGCCGACGCGCAACCCGTGCAGGTCACCGCCGATCAGCCCCGGCGACAGCGGCGCGAGAGCCGGGCCGCGCAGGCTCTGCGCATCGCGCGGGCTGGGCCCGGTCAGGACGGAGAACATTACTGCCGCATCCGTCACCGTGCGGGTCATCGGCCCGGCATAGACATTGTTCGCGAAGGTGTCGGCGGCTGCCTCCCAGGGCACGGCGCCGAGCGTCGCCTTCAGCCCGACGATGCCGCAGCAGGCGGCCGGGATGCGCACCGAGCCGGCGCCATCGGTGCCAAGGCCGAGCGGCCCCAACCCCGCGGCGACCGCTGCCGCGGCGCCGCCGGAGGAGCCGCCGGTCGTGCGCGTGAGGTCCCAGGGATTGCGGGTGATGCCGAAGCTCGGGCCATCCGTCAGCCCCTTGTGGCCGAATTCCGGCATCGTCGTTTTGCCGAGCAGGATGGTCCCCGCCTCCCGCAGCCGGGTCGCGGTGATGTCGTCCCGCACCGGCAGATTCTCGGCGAAGATCGCCGAGCCATGAGTGGTGCGGATGCCGGCGGTGTCCACCTGGTCCTTGATATGCATGGGCACGCCGTGCAGCGGGCCTAGCGCCGCGCCATCCATCACCGCCTGCTCCGCCACGCGCGCCGCGGCCATCGCCTGATCCGACAACACGGTCACGAAGGCATTGAGGCGCGGTTGCTCGCGCGCGATCGCGGCCAGCACCGCGCGCGTCAGCTCGACCGGGGACAACGCCCGGCGGCGGATCAGCGCCGCCGCTGATGTCGCCGGCATGAAGAGAAGCTCGGCATCGGGCATCGGCGCGTTTCCTCCTTGCGCGGGGGCAGTCGGGTAGCGCAGCCTGCCATAGGATATATCGAACTGCGAGGCCCGGCCCGCCCAACGACCGAGGGAACTGCACATGCCCATCGCGGAATTCGGACGCCGCGGCCTGCTGGCCGGCGGCGGTGCATTGGCGGCGTCGGGGATCATCCGGCCGCCCGAGGCACGGGCCGAGCGGCAGCTCAATCTCGTGCTCGAATCCGAGGTCGTCATCCTCGACCCCTATGTGACGACGGCCGCGATCACCCGCACCTTCGGCTTCCATGTCTTCGATACGCTCTTCGCCATGGATGGGCAGGGGCGGATCCAGCCGCAGATGGCCGAAGGCCACACGGTCTCGGCCGACCGCCTGACCTGGGGCATCACCCTGCGCCCGGGGCTGACCTTCCATGACGGCCAGCCGGTGACCGCGGTGGACGTCGTCGCCTCCCTCGAGCGCTGGATGCCGCGCGACGCGCTTGGGCGCATGCTGCTCGACGCGCGCGAAAGCCTGATCATCAAGGATGCGCGCAGCATCGAGCTGCGGCTGAAGCGTCCTTTCCCGCTGATGCTGGAAGTGTTGGGCAAGCCCAATGCGCCGGTGCCCGTCATCCTGCCCGAACGCATCGCGCGCACCCCCGGCGATCAGCGCATCACCGAGATCATCGGCTCCGGCCCCTTCCGCTTCCGCCCGGATCTGTGGCGGCCCGGCAATGCCATGGTGCTGGAGAAATTCGCGGGCTACGTGCCGCGCGCCGAAGCGCCGGACTTCCTCTCGGGTGGCAAGCGCGTGCAGGTGGACAGCCTGATGCTGCGCGTGCTGCCGGACCAGGCCACGGCAGCGACCGCGCTGATCGCCGGCGAGATCGACTACCAGCAATATGTGCCCTTCGACTGGATACCCCGTCTGGAACGTGCGCGCGATGTGCGGCTGCTCTCGCTTGGCGGCTTGCATCAGTTCCAGGGCAATTTCCGCCTGAACCACAGCTTCCCGCCCTTCGACGACCCGGCGGTGCGGCGCGTGCTGTGGAAGCTTGTCGACCAGAGCACGGTGCTGCAGGCGATCGGCATCCCGGAACGCTTCCGCGCCCCGCAATGCCCCTCCTTCTGGATGTGCGACGCGCCCTACAGCACCGATGCCGGCGCCGAGGGCGCGCGGCTGGCGGTGGAGGCGGCGAAGGCCGAGCTTGCGCGCACCTCCTATCGCGGCCAGCCGGTGGTCTTCCTGCAGGTCTCGGGCTCCATCTCCCAGACCGCGGCGCAGGTGCTGGTGCAGAACATGAAGCAGGCCGGCTTCACGGTGGACGAGCAGGTGATGGATTGGGGCACTGTGCTGGCCCGGCGCGGGCGCCGCGAGGGCTGGAGCATCTTCTCGGTCTATTCCAACGGCGTCGACATGCTGACGCCGCTGACCCATTTCTATATCGCCAGCACCTGTGCGGATTACCCCGGCTGGTCCTGCGACGACCGCATCCCCAGGCTGACGCGCGCCTTCGCCGATGCCGAGAGCCAGGAGGACCGCAAGCGGATCGCGGCCGAGATCCAGGGCATCGCCTATGAGCTGGTGCCGAACGTCATGTGGGGCCAGTTCACCATTCCGGCCGCCTACCGGACATCGCTGCGCGGGCTGATGCAATCCTCCTTCCCGATCTTCTGGAACGTGGAGAAGACCTGAGGGGGCGCCGCGCGGCAATCAGCGCCCACCCGCGCTCCGCCGCGTCACCCGATGCCCAGCGTCTTCAGGAAATCCGTCGCGCGGTAGGTCTCCGGCACGGTGTCCACCAGGAAGGCGGTGGAATCGCTGTTCCCGGTGCGCAGCGGCAGGATCGCCTGGTAGGCCGGCGAGCGGTACCAGGCTTCCGCCCGCGCCCGATCGGGGAAGATGATGACGACGAAATCCCCAACCCAGCCCTCCTCCAGCACCGTGACCGGCTGGCCATGGACCAGGAAGCGGCCGTCATAGGGCGCGAGCGTGGCATCAATCTTCTGCAGATAGTCGAGAATGGCAGGCCCGAGATCGACCTTGCGGAGATTGGCGACGGCGAGAGTTGGCATGTCCGCTGTCCTGTTCCTGCGTGATGTGTCCGACACACGGGAAACTCGGATATCCCTCCGTGCCGATCGATTACCTGCGAGGTCATGAGAACAGCGCCGGTGTTCTCGCCGCTGAGGCAGACACCCGATCAGGCGGTACCGCCTGATCGGGCGAAGCTGCTCGCCAGTCGCAGGGCCAGCATGGGGAAGCGGAGCAGCGTGAGGTCGATCCGGAGCAGATGCGTCGCCGCGAGCCTGAGCCCGGCGCCGGGATGCGGTACCGCTTCGCGCAGCACAGCCAGATCCAGAGAACAGAGCAGGCAGAGCAGCGCGATGGCGGCGAGGCAGATCCAGACGTGCAATGCCGCCAGGGGTGTTTCCACGGTGTCGGACATGGTTTGCTCTTTCCGTCCTGGCGCCTTCTGCGCCGTCATGCCGAGGACGCGCGATCGCAGCCTGATCCGACAGCAAAGGGTGTTTTTCCTGCCGGCGCGGCCCAGCCCAGCAGTTGCGAGCCACTCGCAACTCCCGTAACACCGTCTCATGTCCGCCTGGCACACCGCCCTGGCCCAGCTTTTCCTGGAGCATCGCGCCCGGCTGGAACGCCTCGTCCGGCGGCGGACCGGCGACGGCGACCGCGCGGCGGACCTGGTGCAGGAGAGCTTCCTGCGGCTGCTCGCGGCCGGCGGCACCGGCAGTACGCCCGGCGACACCCGCCTGCTCTACGCCGTTACGCGCAACGCCGCGATCGATCAGCAGCGGTCGGCGCGGCGCCGCGCGGCGGCGATGCAGGCCCTCGCCCCGGAGCAGCTCCGCAGCGAGGTCGGGGCTGCCGATGGCGGCTTCGACGCCAGGGCGGCGTTGACCGCGCTGGAGGCGGCGCTGCGGGAATTGCCGGACCGCACGCGGGAGGTCTTCCTGCTGCGGCGTGTGGATGGCTTGCCGCATGCCGAGATCGCGGCGCGGCTCGGCATGCCGGTCAGCACGGTCGAGAAGCACCTGCTGCGCGCCATCCGGCACTGCCAGTCCCGCCTCGCCGACCATCTCGACCCGTCATGACCCGGCCCAGTCCCGCGGCGGCTTTGCCGCGTTCAGGCGTTGAATGGCATGAGTGCCCTGACAAGAGACCTGATGCGCATGCGGCATAGTGAAACTGGTCCGGTGCTCCGTCGGCGGGGATGGCGGTGACCGTGGCGTCCGAACCGGACATCACGCGATCGCAGCGCGACCAGGCTGCCCGCTGGCTGGTCCGCCTCGATGGCGGTTCCATCGACGAGGCGGAGCGCCGGTCCCTCGCCGCGTGGCTGGCGGCCGATCCGCGCCACGCCGCAGCGCTGCGGGAGGCTGAGGCGGTGTGGGATCGGCTGGAGGCGCCGGCCCGCCGCCTGGCGGCGGAACGCGCCACGGCCCCGCAGCCGCGGCCGTCGCGTCGCGGGCGGCCTTGGATCTGGGCCGGCGCGGGGCTGGCGGCGCCGGCGCTCGCGTTGCTGCTCTGGTGCGCCGCGCCGGATCTCGGCCGCCTGGCGGGGAATCTCGGCGCCGACGTCGTGACTGCTCAGGGGGAACGGCGCAGCCTGGACCTGCCCGACGGATCCAGCCTGGAGCTCGCGCCCGATACCGCCGTCGCCCTCGGCTTCGATGCCGGCCGGCGGGAGGTGCACCTGCTCCGCGGCCAAGCTTTTTTCACGGTGCGCCGCGGGCTCGAGACCAGCTTCACGGTCCTCGCCGGCCAGGGCCGGGTCCGCGTGCTCGGCACCCGCTTCGATGTGGAGCGCGCCGGCGACCGGGTCGATGTCACGGTCGAAAACGGCCTGGTGGAAGTTTCGGGACGGCTGGGCGTCACGCCTGTCCGCCTGCGCGGCGGCCAGCGGGTCACGGTCGAAGGCGGGCGGCTGACCCGGCCTGGCCCGGCGGCGCTGGACGCGGCGCTCGCCTGGCGGAGCGGCAGCCTGGTCTTCTATCGGGAGCCCCTGCCGCGCGTGGTGGCCCGTCTGGAGCGGCAGCGGTCTGGCCGCATTCTGGTGGCGCGGGAAAGCCTGCGCGACCTGACGGTCTCCGGCGCCTTTCCCGGCGAGGACAGCGACGGCGCCCTGCGCGCGATCGCGGACACGCTGGACGCCCGCCTCGTCACCGTCACGCCCTGGCTGACGATCCTGTACTGAAGAAAAATCCGGCGGGTTTGCCGGCCTCGGTCGTCACTGGAGATGAGAGTGGCTCGCAATCGTGCCCGTGGGGCGCGAAGTCACTGCGTGGGACGACCGGATGACGGCTCAGATTTCGACGCGGCGCATTGCCGCCGCATCGCTCTTCGGCTGGCTGATCGGGGCAGCGACCCTGCTGGCGGCCGGCAGCCTGCCGGATCTGGCGCAGCCCGCACCCGGCACGCGCCCCGCCCAGGCTGCAGCCGGACAGGGCATCCGGGTCGACATCCCGGCGCAGCCCCTGCCGCAGGCGCTGGCGGCGCTCAGCGCGGCGACCGGGCTGCATGTGCTCTATACCGGAGACCGGCCCTTCGGCGTGACCAGCCGGGCGGTGTCCGGGAGCATGACCGCCGAACAGGCGCTGCAACGCCTGCTGGCCGGGACCGGGCTGAGCTACAGCTTCACCAATGCGAATACCGTGACCCTGGTCCCGGCGCCGCCAGCGCCGAGCAGCGACGCCGGCCCCACCACCCTGCCCGAGATCGATGTCACCGCCGGACAGCAGCGCGGCTGGAGCCCGGCGCGCGGCTATCTGCCGGAGGTCAGCGCCACCGGCACCCGGACCGACACGCCGCCGCTGGAGACGCCGCAATCCATTGTCACCGTCACCCGCGAACAGATGCAGGCCCAGGCGGTGCAGGAGGTGGGTGCCGCGCTGCGCTACGCGCCGGGCGTCGCGGCCGAGCCCTTCGGGGTCAGCGATCCGCGCAGCGACTGGGTGCGCGCCCGCGGCTTCGAGCTGCCGCAATATCTCGACGGGCTGCGCCTGCCGAGCCTGACCTATGCGCCGCAGCCGCGCACTGAGCTCTGGGGGCTGGAGCGGATCGAGGTGCTGCTTGGCCCGGCCTCCGCGCTCTATGGGCAGGTGCCGCCGGGCGGCATGATGAACATGATCAGCCGCCGCCCGCCGGCCGAGCCGACGCATGAGATCCAGTTGCAGACCGGCAGCTATGGCCGACTGCAGGGCAGCTTCGACCTCGGCGGGCCGATCGACCCCGAGGGCCGGTTCCTCTACCGCTTCACCGGCCTGGTGCGGGATGCCGACACCCAGACGGATGAGCTGCGCGACCGCCGGCTGTTCCTGGCACCTTCCATCACCTGGCGCCCGACCGCCGACACCAGCCTCACGCTGCTCGCGAACATCCTGCGCGACCGCAACGGGATGGCGCAGTTCCTGCCGGCACAGGGAACCCTGCTCGGCAATCCCTTCGGCCGCATCCCGAGCAACCGCTTCCTCGGCGAGCCCGATTTCAATCGCGCGAACCGGACGCAATACGGCATCGGCTACGCCTTCGAGCACCGCTTCAACGACACCTGGACGGTGCGGCAGAACCTTCGCTACAGCGCCGTCGACCTCGCTATCGACACCGTCTACGCGCTCGGCCTCGCCGAGGATCTGCGCAGCGTGAACCGCGCCGCGGTCGGGATCCGCGAGCAGGGCCGGAGTTTCGGCGTCGACAACCAGGTGCAAGCGGATTTCGCGACCGGCCCGCTGCGACACCGCGTGCTGTTCGGCCTCGATTACCAGCGCATCACCGATGATCTCCGCTTCTCCATGGGCTCAGCCCCTTCGATCGACGCCTTCGCACCAGTCTATGGCCAGCCCTTCAGCCGCTCCTTGGCGCTGCTTCGCAGCACCGTGCAGGACCAGAACCAGTTCGGCGTCTATCTGCAGGACCAGATCCGGCTCGACCGCTGGGTGCTGACCCTGAGCGGTCGACATGACTGGGTGGATACGGAGACGCGGGACCGCGTCGGTGGCACCCGCGTCAACCAGAACGACACCGCCTTCTCCGGTCGGGTCGGGCTGAACTACGTCTTCGATTTCGGCCTCGCGCCCTATGTCTCCTATGCGCGGTCCTTCCAGCCGGTGACCGGCACCACCGCGGGCGGCACGCCCTTCCGGCCCTCGGAAGGCGAGCAGTATGAGATCGGCATCAAGTACCAGCCACCGGGCACGCGCAGCTTCGCCTCCCTGGCACTCTACCAGACGACACAGCGGAACGTGCTGACGCCCGATTCCCAGAACCCGAACTTCAACGTCCAGACCGGGGAAGCGCGGGTGCGCGGCGTCGAGCTGGCGGCGACCGCGAGCCTCGATCGCGGCCTCAACCTCACCGCCAGCTACACCTATGCGGACAGCGAAGTGACGCGCAGCAACGGCGCCGATCTCGGCAAGCAATTGGCGCAGGTGCCACGGCACCAGGCTTCGCTCTGGCTCGACCAGGGCTTTTCCGAAGGCCTGCTCGCCGGGCTCGGCCTCGGCGCCGGCGTGCGCGTCGTCGGTGCCGCCTATGGCGATGCCGCGAACAGCTTCCGTGCCTCTTCGGCCACGCTCGTCGACGCCGCGATTCGCTACGACCTTGGCCAGATCGGGCAACCCCTGCAGGGCATGCAGCTCGCGCTCAATGTGTCGAACCTGTTCGACAAGGACTATGTCGCCTCCTGCACCAGCATCGCCTCCTGCTACTACGGCAATCGCCGCCTGGTGCTGGTCTCGCTCGGGTACCGCTGGTGATGGATGCGACGCCCGGTCTGGCCGGCGCGGCAACACGCGCCGCGCCGGGCACGGCTTCGCCCGCCGCCTCGCGCGGCTTCCGCCTCTGCCTGTGGCTGCATCGCTGGACCGGGCTGATCGCGACGCCCTTCTTCCTGATCCTCTGCCTGACCGGCAGCATCCTGATCTTCAAGGATGAGGTCGCGGTCCTGCTGGGTGACCAGCCCGCGCTCGGCGATGCCGCCGGGGCGCCGCAGAGTCTGGCGGCACTGGTCGAGGCCGCGCAGCGGCAGCGGCCAGGACTGGAGCCGATGTCGGCCTGGCTGCCGGTGGAGGCGCCGGATCGCGCGATCATCGGCCTGCGGCCGCCGGGTGCGGCGGAATTCGAAGCCAGCCAGCCCGTGCTGCTCGACCGCGCGACCGCGGCCCCGATGCCCTTCTCCAATCCGGAGAAGACCCTGACCGGCTTCCTGCTGGAGCTGCATGCGCGCTGGTTCGCCGGCGTAGCGGGCGAGATCTTCGGCGGCATCATCGCGCTCCTGGTGCTGATCTCGCTCATCACCGGCGTGATCGTGCATGCCCCCTATGTACGGCGGCTCGCCTTCGGCACGGTCCGGCACGGGCGCGGCGCGCGCATCGTCCAGCTCGATCTGCACAACCTCGTCGGGGTGGTCGTGCTGGGCTGGGCCGTGCTGGTGACGGTGACCGGGATCAGCCTCGCCGCCGGCCATATCCTGCTGCATGTCTGGCAGGACACCGAGCTGCGCGAGATGGCCGGCCATGCGGATGCCCCGGTCACCACGCCGGTCTCGGTCGACATCGCGGCGGAGGCGGCGCGGCGCGCCATGCCGGGCGCCGCGCTGAACTTCGCGATCTGGCCGGGGACCGAGCTTTCCAGCCCGCGTCACTACACCTTCCTGATGTATGGCGCGCATCGCTATGACAAGGCGCTGTTCGATGTCGTGCTGGTGGATGCGGAGACCGCGACGGTCGCGGCGGCGCGGCCGCTGCCGCTCTACCTCAAGCTGGTGGTGCTGTCCGGACCGCTGCATTTCGGCGACTATGGCGGGCTGGCGCTGAAGATCTTCTGGTTCGCCAGCGCCTGGGCGACGCTGTTCATCACCGGCAACGGCGCCTGGCTCTGGTGGCGGCGGCGACGAGGGATCGCCGCGTGAACACACATCCCCAGCGCACCGCGACTCTGATGGCGCTGGCGGCCACGCTCGGCCTGGTGGGCGTGATGGTCCTGGATGGCTGGTGGATGCTGCCAGCCCTGCTGCTCGCGGGCTTGCCGCCGGCGGCAGGGCTGCTCGGCTATTGCCGGACGCGGGCCCGGCCGCGTCAGCCCCCCGCCGCCTGAAGGCCGCGCCGTTCCGGGAGGATCTGCCCGCCTTCGGGCAGGGATGCGACCTCGGTGCGCCGGCGCGGCAGGGCCCCCGGATGCTCGGCCTGAAGCCAGGCGATCATCGTCTCGCGCACCTCGCAGCGCAGGTCGAAAGCGCGGCCGGCATTGCTGGCGCTGACCAGCATGCGGACCTCCATCGTGTCCTGCCGGAACTCCACCACCTGCAGCACGGCCACCTGCCGATCCCACAGCGCCGACTGCTCGACGATCTCCTCCAGCTTGCGGCGCATCGCCTCGACCGGCGCGGTGTAGTCGAGATGGATGCTGACGCTGCCCAGCAGCGACGAGCTCTCGCGCGTCCAGTTCTGGAACGGCTTCTCGATGAAGTAGCTGAGCGGCAGCACCATCCGCCGCCAGTCCCAGAGCCGCACGACGACATAGGTCGTCGCGATCTCCTCCACATTGCCCCATTCATTCTCGACGATGACCGCATCCTCGAGGCGGATGGGCTGGGTGATGGCGAGCTGGATGCCGGCCATCACATTCTTCAGCAAAGGTTGCAGCGCCAGGCCGACGACCAGGCCGGCAGCGCCCGCGGAGGCGAGCAGGCTGACGCCATACTGACGGACGCTGTCGACGGTCATGAGCGCGGCCGCGACAGTGATGGTCAGGATCAGGAAGGATCCGACCCGTTGCAGGATGCGGAACTGGGTCGTGTGCTTGCGGGCGAGCAGGTTGTCCTCGGAATCGAGCTTGAAGCGCCGCAGATGCACCACCGACCAGATGTTGAGCGCCGAGCGGGCGACCCATCCGAGCAGGCAGATGAATCCGATGGCCAGGACCTGCCGCAGGATGCCGGTCTGGCGCTGGGTCAGGGGCGCGAAGCCGGCCACGGTCGATACCGCCATGATGATGATGGCGAACCGCACCAACCCTTCCGACCGGGACACCAGGGAACGCAGGAAAAGTGACTGATCACGCACCAGTCGGGTGAGGACCCGGTACAGCGCGGAATGGAGGAACCAGGCCATCGCGACTGCCAAAACCAGCAGCACGGTGCTGACCGCCCAGGCGGGGGCCCAGGCAAAGGATGCGACCGCATCGCGCGCGGCCTCGTCCAGCTCATCGAGCATGCATGACTCCCTGGTTTGCTGCGTTCCGGCTCAATGCGCCTGGGGTTGGAAAGTTTGCCCGCGGCGGCACGCATCCGCCGCGCGACCGGCTCAGCTCGGCGGCCGTGCGGCAGCGCTGACGCGCCAGATGGCATTGCCGACGTCATCTGCGACCAGCAAGCCCCCACGACCATCCGGCGTCACGCCGACAGGGCGCCCGCGCGCCTGGCCTTCCTCGTCGAGGAAGCCGGTCAGTACATCGATCGGCTCCCCGGCCGGCCGGCCATCGCTGAAGGGGACGAAGATCACCCGATAGCCGCTCGGCGGGCGGCGATTCCAGGATCCGTGCTGGCCGATGAAGGCGCCGGTGGTGAAGGGCGCCGGCAGGCCGCTATCCGCGGTGATCGCCAGCCCCAGCGAGGCCGTATGCGCGCCCAAGGCGTAATCGGGCACGATCGCCCGCGCCACCAGCTCAGGCCGCTCATGCCGGACGCGGGCATCGACATGCTGGCCGAAATAGCTGAAGGGCCAGCCATAGAAGCCGCCATCGCGGACCGAGGTCATGTAGTCCGGCACTAGGTCGCTGCCGATCTCGTCGCGTTCGTTCACCGCCGTCCACAGCATGGGCGTCGGTCCGGGCGCGAAGGACAGGCCGTTCGGGTTGCGCAACCCGGTCGCATAGCTGCGGTGCTGGCCGGTGCGGACATCCACCTCCCAGATCTGCGCACGGCCTTCCTCGGCCTCCAGCCCGTTCTCGCCGACATTGCTGTTGGAGCCGATGCTGACATAGAGGAAGCGCCCATCCGGGCTTGCCACCAGGTTCTTGGTCCAATGGTGATTGAGCCGGCCCGCCGGCAGGGCCGTCAGGCGCTCGCCGGGATCGGTGATGCGGGTCTGGCCCATCTCATAGCGATAGCGGCGGATCGCATCGGTATCCGCGACGAAGAGCTGATCGCCGATCAGTGCCATGCCGTAGGGCGAATTCAGACCGTCCAGGAAGACCGTGCGGGTTTCCGCGACCCCGTCGCCATCGGTGTCGCGCAGCAGGGTGATGCGATTGGCGCTGGGGACGCCGGCGCCGGCGCGCGCCATGATCCGTCGCATGACGAAGCCCCGGATGCCTTGGCTGTCATCCGGCTTCGGCGGTGCATTGGTCTCCGCGACCAGCACGTCGCCGCTGGGCAGCACGAAAACGTTGCGTGGATGATCGAGGCCGGTGGCGAAGGCGTTGACGGCGAGCCCGCGCGCCGGCGTCGGCCGCGTGTCAGCTGGCCAGCCGACAGCCGGCGCGATCTTCACGGTCGGGATCAGCGTCGGGTTGGGTGGCGGCAATTGCGGCTGCGGTCCGATGCCCGCAGCCAGGGGCAGCGTCGCGCTCTCGCTGCAGGCGAACAACGTGACCGCACCCGCACCCAACGCTACGACGACGGCCACCGACGCCACCAGCTTCCGCATAGCCTCGCTCCCTTGCATCCGTGGCAACGCGCCACCGGTGCTTCGGTTCCTTCCCGGCCGCACAGACCTGGGCGCAGTTCGAGCCGCCGCAACCGCCGCGCCGGAAGCATCATCCCTGCCCACGGAAACACCCCGACGCCGGTGCTGCCCGTCGGCGCAAGTCGGCGCCGGGAGAAAGCAACCGCAGGTTTCCTGAAAGACGAGGAGATCGTCTGGCGGCGGGCAGCGAGGGCACCGGTTGGCGCGACGGCGCCAGCCGAACCGGCCCGGGTCGGCCTGCCTGAATGGCGCCTGCTCTATTCGCTCCAAGCGGAGTTCAGGATGACGTCGCAGAAATCGACACGCTGGTAGTTCGGGTCCCGTAACGCGAGCACGTCGGCCTTGACGTTGCCGAAGGTCGTCTGCGGCTTGCGGATCGTGCCGCAGGCGAAGGCGTCGATGATCCCGTTCTTGAAGCCCGGGCCGCGTGGATGGCAGGCACAGACCGCCTGCCGCTGATCGGAGGTGAAGGCATCGTAGTCGAGGCCCAACACATCCATCTCGACGCCCGCGGTGACCAGGGCGACGACCGGACGCTTGTGCTTCGGGATACCGGGCGTCGTGTGCAGGGCGATAGCGTCCCAGACATCCTCGATGTCGCGCGGCTCGATGCCGTGGCCGCGCAGGAAATCGGCGGCCGCATTGGCGCCGTCGACCTCGAAGCGCTCATCCTCGCTGGCATAGGGCGCCTGCAGGCCCATGTCATGGAACATGGCGCCGACATAGAGCAGCTCGGCATCGACGCGCAGGCCTCTGCGCCGGCCGGCCAACGCACCGAACAGGAAAACGCGGTTGGAGTGGTGGTAGAGAAGGTCGGATTCCGTGTCGCGCACGAGCTGGTCGGCATGCTGCGCGAGGCTGCTGTCGGGAATGGCGATGCCGGCGATGGTCCTTGCCATGATGGTATCTCCGCACGGATGTTGCTGGCGCTGTTGTGCTGCCTCCGGGAGCCATCCGGCAACGCGGCCGCTCCGTCCGGAACCGCCAAACACCCTTGCTTTCCGGCCAGCGGCCGGCACCAGATTGGGCCGGATGGAGCGCCGGCTGCGTCGGCGGAGCCTGGAGGTTGTGCGTCTTGACGTCCGTCGCCCTCGCGATCTTCCCCGACGTCCAGGCCCTCGACGTCGCGGGGCCGCTCGATGCCTTCATGGAAGCCAATCGCTTCATCGGCGAAGGCTGGGGCTACGCGGTCACATTGGTCGGCGCCGATCGCGCACCGGTCCGTGCTTCCAATGGCATGCTGATCACGCCCGATGCCAGCTTCGACGAGGCATGCAGTGGCTTCGACCTGGCGCTCGTCGCCGGTGGCCCGTCGCTGCCGGCGACCGTCCCCGACCCGCGCCTGACCGGCTGGCTCGCCGCCATGGCGGTGCGCTGCCCGCGCTACGGGTCGATCTGCAACGGCGCCTTCGCGCTCGGCCATGCCGGGCTGCTCGACGGCCGCACCGTGACCACGCATTGGCAGGACGCGCCGCGCCTCGCCGCGCAATTCCCGGAGGCGCGGGTGGAGCTGGACCGGATCCATGTCCGCGACGGCGCGCTGGTCACCTCTGCCGGTGTAACCGCCGGCATCGATCTCGCACTCGCCCTTATCCAGGAGGATCACGGCGGCGAGGTGGCGCTCGCCGTTGCCCGGCGGCTGGTCGTGGTGGCGCAGCGCCAGGGCGGGCAGTCACAGTTCAGCCCCTTCCTGACGCCCCTCGGCAAGCCCGATTCCCCGGTCGCGCGGGTGAGAGCCCATGTGATGGCGCATCTTCGCGACGCGCATCGCGTGGAGGCCCTGGCCGGCATCGCCGGCATGAGCCTCCGCAACTTCGCCCGCGCCTTCAAGCAGGAGACCGGGCTGACACCCGCAGCCTTCGTCGAGAGCCTGCGCCTGGATGCTGCCCGCAACCGGCTGGAGGCGAGCGGCCTGGCCCTGAAGGTGGTCGCGCATGAATGCGGCTTCACCAGCGCCGAACACATGCGGCTGGTCTTCGTCCGCAGCCTCGGCGTCACGCCTAGCCAGTATCGCGCCAGCTTCGGGGGCCCTGCGCCGAATGCCTGAAGCCGGCTCCGCTCACCCCGCGCGCGGCATGGTGCAGCCACCTTCGGCCAGGGGGCGAAAGGCCTCCTCTGGCGGCACCGCCGCCACCAGCTTGTAGTAGTCCCAAGGGCCTCGGCTTTCCGAGGGCGCCTTCACCTCGAACAGATAGGCGGTGTGCAGCACGCGCCCGTCCTCGCGCAGCATGCTGCGGCCGAAGACATCATCCTCTGCCGGCGTCGCCTTCATGCGCGCGACGGTCGCGGCGCCGCTGCGCTTGGCCTCCGCCACCCCCATTTCGGCCGCCGTCTTCAGGTAATGCAGGACCGAGGCGTAGCAGGCGGCCTGCGACATGTTCGGCATCACGCCGCCCATCGCCGGTCCGATGCGTCGGGCGAAGCCGCGCGTGCGGTCGTTGAGGTCCCAGTAGAAGCTCTCCGCCAGGGTCAGCCCCTGCGCCGTCTCGATGTCGAGCGCGTGGATGTCGTTGATCTGCAGCAGCAACCCGGCGAGCTTCTGGCCACGCCGCGTGATCCCGAATTCCGCCGATTGCTTGATGCAGTTCACCGTGTCGGTGCCAGCATTGGCGAAGCCGATCACCTTGGCGCGCGACTGCTGCGCCCGCAGCAAAGGCGAGGCGAAATCCGTCCCCGGGAAGGGCATGCGCACCGAGCCGAGCACCCGTCCGCCGGCCGCGCGCACGAAGCTGCCGGTATCGTTCTCCAACGCATGGCCAAAGGCGTAGTCGGCGGTGATGAAGAACCAGGTATCGTTGCCGGCGCGCACCTGGGCCCCGCCGGTCACCCGCGCCAGCATCTGCGTGTCATAAGCCCAGTGCAGCGTGTTGGGCGAGCAGCGCGCGCCGGTCAGGTCGCTGGCGCCGACATTGCAGGCGATCGCGATCCTGTCCTTCTCCCGCGCGAGACCTGCGACGGCCAGCGCGATCGCCGAGTTCTGAAAATCCATCACCACGTCGACGCCGTCGCGGTCGAACCATTGCCGCGCCGCGTTCAGCCCGACATCCGGCCGCCCCTGGTGGTCGGCCACCAATACCTCGACCTCCAGCCCGCGCACCGCCGCGATCTCCTGCACCGCCAGCCGCACATTGGCGACCGAGCCCGGCCCACCATTGGTACGGTAGGCGCCGGACTGATCGTTCAGCACGCCGATCCTGAGCACCGGCCGCCCCTGCGCCCGGCCGCGTGAAGCCATGGGCAGCGCGGCGCCCGCCGCCAGAAGGCCGCGCCGTGTGAAGCCGTTCATCGCCATCCTCCCCCTCGCGTCGCCCGGCTGTTCTCAGCCGCCGCGTTATGTGGTCCGGGCCGCGTGCAGTCCGGCCAGGCGCCCGAAGACCGCGCCGCGCAGCACCGAGGTCGAGCCCACATAGACGTTGTTGTAGATGCCGACCGTCTCGCCAGCGGCGTAGAGCCCGGCGATCACCCGCCCATCCATGTCGAGCACCTGGGCGTCGGTGTTCACCTTCAGCCCGCCGAAGGTGAAGCAATTCGCGGAGACGATCGGGAAGACGCGGAAGGGCGGCCTTTCGATGCGCCGCGCCCAGTTCGACTTCGGCGGTGCGAGCATCGCAGCGGCATTGCCGTCGAGCCGCAGCGGCTCATAGGGCTGGTCTTCCGCGCAGGCCAGATTGTAGGCCGCGATCGTCTCCGTTGCCGCGGCGCTGTCCAGCCCATCGAGCTGCACCAGCAGCCCATCGAGCGTCGGCGCCTCCAGGGGTGGGATGTCGGAGCGGATGGAACGCCGCCATTGTGGAATGTCGTCGACGCGCCCGTCGAAGATCACCCAGGCGATGCCATCCGTCTGATCGGCGATGGCGCGGGTGACGTTGTCATAGGTCGCGTCCGCGGTGCCTTCGGCCTCATCGATGAAGCGCCTGCCATGGCGGTTCAGCAGAACGCCATAGGGCCAGATGAAGATCACCGCCTCTGGCAGGCGGGAACGCGGGTCCACCGGCTCCGCGTGGTAGCTGCCATATTCGCCGGCCGGCGCGGCGCCGGCGGCCAGCGCCATGCGGATGCCTTCGCCGCGGTTGTAGTAACCGCCGCGCGCGACCGGGCGGATGTGCCGCGCCCGCGTCGCGCCCAGGTAATGCGTCAGCATCTCCGGATTGCCTTCGTAGCCGCCGGAGGCCAGCACCGTCGCCCGTGCCGCGATGCGCTGCCGCTTGCCGTCTGGGCCGGTCGCCAGCACGCCCTGCACTGCACCCGCCTCATCGCGCAGCAGGTCGATCGCCGTGGTGCGGTAGAGCACCTGCGCGCCGAGCGTCACCGCCTCCTGCATCAGCCGCTCGATCAGCGCGAGACCGCCGCCCTGCGCCGCGATGCGGGCGGTGTTCTGGGTCAGCAGGTAGATGGGCTGCGGCTCGAAGCGCAGGCCGAAGCTCTTCAGCCAGGCGATGGTGGGCGGCGCCTGGTCGGCGAAGCGGGCGATCAGCTCGGGATCCGGGAAGGGATGTGCGCGTACCCAGGCCGGCCAGTGCGCCGAAGGGCCCGCCGCTTCGACCACCAGGTTCGGGTCGAGGTTCCAGCCGCTGTTGCGTGCGAAGGCTTCCTCGAAGTCATCGGCGATCTCGCTGTCGTTCTTCATGCGCATATAGGCTTCGGTCCAGCGGGTATTGCCGCCGAAATCCGCAGGGTCCGACCGCTCCAGCAGGGTCACGCTGCGTCCTTCCTGGAGCGCGGAGACGGCGGCCGAGAGTCCGGCGATGCCACAGCCGACGACGAGGAGATCGGTGGTGGCCGGATGGGCCATGGTTGCTGTCCTCCCGATACGGATGGCGGCGCGGCTCAGCCGAGCGCGAAGGGGTTGGCGTGGGTGGGTCCGATGGTGATGCAGACGCTGCTGACCCTGCGGTCGTCTTGATCGCCCTCGACGCCGCCTCGCCGTCCGGCGCCGAGACGCCGCCAGTCCCTTACGAGATCACCGAGGTGGCGGAGCGGCGCGCCATGCCCTGTCGCGCTCGGCCCGGCCGAGGCGGAGGCGGAGGCGGAGGCGGAGGCGGAGGCGGAGGCTGAATGAGGCCGAGCAGCATTGATGAACAGGCGGCATGTCCGCACCGTCTCACTCCCATTGGTTCTGCTGGACAGAACTCAGTTTCTTCAACTAGAACTTGAGGCCATGCGAGGGTCAAGCGGAATCAGCGGCGCGGCGGCCGGCGGGGTGGAGGCCGTGGACCGTGCCATCGCCATCCTGCGCTGCTTCACTGAACGGGAACCGACGCTGACGCTGACGCGCATCGCGGAGGCGACGGGCTTCTACAAGAGCACCGTGCTGCGCCTGGCCGCCTCCCTGGAAGCAGGCGGGCTGCTGGTGCGACAGGCAGACAAGGCCTACGCGCTCGGTGCCGAGACGATGCGCCTCGCTTCGGTCTTCCAACAGGCTTTCCGCCTCGAAGCCCATGTGCGCCCGGTGCTGCGGCGCCTGCTGGCGGCGACCGGCGAAAGCGCGTCCTTCTTCCGCCGCGAAGGCGATATGCGGCTCTGCCTGTTCCGCGAGGATACGCGGCATGGCGTGCGCGAGGCGGTGCGCGAAGGCGACATGCTCTCGCTCGACCGCGGTGCTGCCGGTCATGTGCTTCGCCACTTCGCCGCGGCACCGGAGGCAGAGCGGCAGCGGCTGCTGCGGCGACTGCCGCTGACCTCGCGCGGCGAACGCGACGCCGACACCGCCGCGATGGCGGTGCCCGTCTTCAGCCATGCGGGCCAGTTGATCGGCGCCCTGTCGCTCTCGGGGCCGATCACCCGTTTCGACGCGGGGCGCGTCGCCGCGATGGCGCCGCCGCTGCTGGAGGCCGGCCGGGACCTGTCGGCCACCCTCGGCGGTGGGGAGGCCTGGGCGCCGCACGGCTGACCGGCACCTGATCCGGGCGCCGCTGCGCTGCATCCGACGACGCTGCGACAAAGGTCATCGATATCGGACGGCCGGCTGGGTTACACCCTTCCCAGCGATTCGGGACCGGAACAGCCGGAGAGGCATCCGATATGAAGCTTCGCGTCCACTGGATGATGGCGGCGCTTGTCTCGGCAAGCGCCCTTCTGGGCTGTACGACCCTGCCCGAATATCGCGCCCCGGACAGCGTGCGGCATCTGCCGCAGAACTGGACCGACCCGCAGCGGCAGTGGTTCTACCATGCCTCCCAGGGCACGAAGCTGATTCCGTATGCCTGGTTCCTGGCGCTGGAGCAGCCGCAGCCGACCCTGTTCGGCACCGGACGCTTCGCGGCACCCGACTACCTGGCCCGCCTCGGCTTCCTGCCGGATACGCCCTCCGCCGAGAACCCGGACGGCCTGCCGGTCGGCTTCGCGCGCGACACTTTCGGCCAGGCGGAGGGCAGCGGCGAGCAGCAGACATTCGTCGGCGTCACCTGCGCCGCCTGCCATACCGGGCAGATCGAATACGGCAGGCAGGCGATCCGCATCGATGGCGGCCCGGCCCTGATCGACATCGGCGCGTTCCAGGCGCTGCTCGGCACCTCGATGTTCCTGACCGCCGAATCCGACCCGCGCTTCGCGCGATTCGCCGGCCGCGTGCTCGGTACCCCCGAGGCGCCCGATACGCCCGAAGCGCGGGAACGGCTGCGCGAACAGCTCCGCGCCGCGCTGATCCTCGGGATGGATGAGCGGGAACAGGGGCGGCGGGCCGGGCTCTATCCAGCGGCGGAAGGCGCCGGGCGGCTCGATGCGCTGGGCCGCGGCGGCAATTTCGTCTTCGGCACCCTGCTCGGGGACGAGCGCAATTTCGCCGTCGCCAATGCCCCCGTCAGCTTCCCTCCGATCTGGGACGCGCCCTGGTTCGACTGGGTGCAGTACAATGGCTCCATCCGCCAGCCGATGGGGCGCAATGTCGCGGAGGCCATGGGCGTACGGTCCCTGGTGCGGCTGCACGGGCCGCCCGAGAACCTCTACCGCTCCTCCGTGCGCATCCGCCGCATCCATGAGATGGAGCGCCAGATCGCCGGCGACGCGCCAGGCGCCGGGCTGCGCCCGCCATCCTGGCCGGAGGAGATCCTGGGACCGATCGACCGCGCCGCGGCGGCGCGCGGCCAGGCGCTCTATGACAGCCTCTGCGCCGGCTGCCACACCGGCCGCTGGACCCCGCCGCAGGCGATGGCGGGCGGGCCGCCGCGACGCTATCTCAGCCTCACCATGGTGCCGCTCGATCGCATCGGTACCGATCCGCGCGCCGCGGATAATTTCCGCACCCGCACCGCCTATCTGAGCCGCGGCGACACCACCCCGGTGCCGGCCTTCGAAGGGCTGCGGCGTTCGACCGATGCGGTGATCGCGCGCTGGTATGCCGACAACGCCATCGCACCGGAGATAAGGCGGGAGATGGACGGCTACCGGGCGAATGACTGGCGCGCGCCGGCCGCCTATCGCGCGCGCCCGTTGAACGGCATGTGGGCGACCGCGCCTTACCTGCACAACGGCTCGGTGCCGAGCCTCTATCAGTTGCTGCTGCCCGGCGAGCGTCGCGACCGGGTCTTCACCGTCGGCAGCCGCCAATTCGACCCTCGCCATCTCGGCTTCTCGACCGCGCCCTTCGCCGGTGGCTTCGTCTTCGACACCACGGTCACCGGAAATTCCAACCGCGGGCACGAGTTCCGCGACGGGCCGCGCGGGAATGGCGTGATCGGGCCGGAGCTGACCGGTGCGCAGCGCTTCGACCTGATCGAGTTCCTGAAGACGCTGTAGCCGGTCGCGCATGGCCTTCCACCCCCGCGAAACGGCCGGGGCGGCGGCGCCCCTGTGCTTTCCGTCACAGCCAATTGCTGATCGCTTCTGCGAGATGTCGACGCTGTCGACACCACGGACAGCAGGCTGGTCAACAAGATGATCCCAACAAACGTCGCAACCGGCTACGCGCCGCCTGCCCATGCCCGCCCTGTGCCATGGTGGGGCGAGACCGGCTGGGCCATGGCCGCCGAGGAAGCGGTCGACCGCTTCGACCGGCCGCTCACGGCCCTGGTCGAAGCCGTGCGCCACGCCCATGACATCGGGGAGCGTCCCGATTTCGCCGCTGCCCGGCGGCGCCTCGCCAGGATCGAGGCCCGGCTGGTCGACCAGTTGCAGGACCTCGGCATCACCTTCGACAGCCGCGCCCATGCGGCGCTCGAGATGGCACGGGGCAAGGCCAGGGCGACGCAGGAATGGCTGGCGGCGATGGCGGCGCAGCCACTGCCCGAGCCGGGGCTCGCCGACGCTGTCATCGTCCCGACACGTCGCGCAGCCGGAGCCCGCTGAAGGGATCGCTGACCAGGCCGGTTGCCATCACGGTCCGGTGGACAGGGCCACCGCAGCGGGCGGCCCGCTTGCCGGTGCGCGCCGCCGCGCGGATAGTCGGCGGCAAACACCGGATGATCATCATGGACGCAGAACAGCCAATCACCCCTGCGGCGGGCTCGCATGAAGCGCGGCTCGACCGTCTCGCCGAGCTCGCGATCCGGGTCGGCCTCGGCCTCACGCCTGGCCAGGAGCTGGTGATGACGGCGCCGGTCGAGGCTTTGCCGCTCGCCCGCGGTATCACCGAGCATGCCTATCGCGCCGGTGCCTCCCTCGTCACCACCATCCTGGCCGACGACCAGGCCACGCTGGCGCGGTACCGGCACGCCCCCGACGCGAGCTTCGACAAGGCCCCGGCCTGGCTGTTCGACGGCATGGCCGCCGCCTTCCGCGACGGCGCCGCACGGCTCGCGATCGTCGGCGACGACCCGTCGCTGCTCGCCGGGCAGGACCCCGACCGCGTGGCGCGCGTGAACCGGGCCCGCTCCCGGGCGTATCGGCCGGCGCTCGAGTTGATCACCTCCTCAGCCATCAACTGGACGATCGTCGCCGCCGCGACCCCGGCCTGGGCCAGGGCCGTCTTCCCCGGCAGCTCCGAAGACGCGGCCCTCGCTGCCCTCTGGGATGCGATCTTCGCCGCCTCCCGCGTGGACGGGCCGGACCCGGTCGCCGCCTGGGCCGAGCACAACGCAGCACTCGCGAAGCGGCGGCGAATGCTCGATGAGCGACGCTACGCCGCGCTGCATTTCCGCGGCCCGGGGACCGATCTGCGCGTCGGCCTCGCAGATGGGCATGCCTGGATGGGCGGCGCCTCCATGGCGAAGAACGGCGTCGTCGGAAACCCCAATATCCCGACCGAGGAAGTGTTCACGACCCCGCACATGGCCCGTGTCGAAGGCACCGTGGCCGCCACCAAGCCGCTGGCCCATGCCGGAACGCTGATCAGGGACATCCGGGTCCGCTTCGAGGGCGGCCGGATCGTCGAGGCGTCGGCCAGTGCCGGCATGGAAGTGCTGGAGCGGATGATCAGCACGGATGAGGGTGCGCGGCGCCTCGGCGAAGTCGCGCTGGTACCGCATTCCAATCCCATCGGCCGCAGCGGCGTGCTCTTCCTCAACACCCTCTTCGACGAGAATGCCGCGAGCCACATCGCCCTCGGCCAAGCCTATGCCAAGTGCTTCGTCGACGACAACCTGAGCGAAGCCGAGCTCGCAGACCGCGGCGCGAACCGCAGCCTGATCCATGTCGACTGGATGATCGGCTCGGCCGAGACCGGTGTGGACGGCATCACCGCCGGCGGCGAGGCGGAGCCGCTGATGCGCCGCGGCGAATGGGCGCAGTAGCACCCGGCCGTCGTGGGCTGCGTCAGCGCGATGCCGCCGGACCGCGCAGGCTGCGCATGATGGCGGCAGCGCGGTGCTGCGCGGTGTCGCGGATCAGTCCCGCGAGCTGCACCGCGATCTCCGACTGCTTCTGCCAGGCCGGGTAGAACAGGCCGTAGGGCAGTGGGATCGTCGGCTCGAAGCGGCGCATCACCATGCCCGCCGCGCCGCTCGATCGCGCCACGAAGGGATCGGCCAGGCCGATGCCCAGTCCCAGCCCGACCAATTGGCAGGCGATGGTGCCGTTCAGCGCCTCGAAGCGGATGCGCGGCTCCTGATCGATGTCGCGGAAGAGCTGCTGCAGCCGCTGCCGCAGCAGCGATCGCGGATGGGTTGCGATCAGGTCCTGCCCGACCAGATCCATGAGCCCGATCTGCCGCCGCCGCGCCAGCGGATGCGCCTTCGGCAGCACCAGCACGGCTTCGGTCTCGCAAAGCGGCTCCACCTTCAGCCGCGGATGGCTCAAGGGCGGCACAGTGACGCCGAGGTCGAAATGCTCCTGCTCGACCAGGGCCTCGATATCCAGGCGGGCGCGGCCCTCGATGGTCGCGGTGAAGCCCGGCACCAGCCTTGCCATGGTGACCAGCGCCTCCCCCAGCACCGCATGCGTCGCCTGCGGCGCCGTCAGCACGCGCAGATGGTTGTCCTGATGCCCCTGGCGGATCTCCCGGGCGAGGCGGGTCAGCCCGTCATGCCCGGCCAGTACGCGCTCCGCCTGGCCGTAGAAACGCCAGCCTTCCGGCGTCAGCGCCAGGCGGCGGTTCTCGCGCGTAAAGAGGGCGAAGCCGAGCTCGGCCTCCAGCCCCGCCAGCAGACGCCCCGCCTGAGGTTGCGTCAGCCCCAGGCGCACCGCGGCCGAGGAGACGGAACCGCCTTCGACGAAGGCGCGCAGGGCATCGAGAGAGCGGATCTTGGGCAGGAGAGCCTTCGCCATCATGTGGAAAGCGCATGTTTTTCGCCGAATAATGCATTTGACGCAGATACCGCAAGCGACAAGGCTCCCGCGGTTCGGGCGGCGATGCGCCCGGCGGGAGTGTCCCTGTGTCCGACAGCGATCTGAACAGCAGCGCCTGGCGCCTTTCCCCCACCGCCTATGCGGCGGCACGCGAAGTCGCCTTCGCGCTGCCGGAAGCGCCCGCCTCGCGCTATCTGGCCATGCGGGATGGGTGCCGGATCGCGGTCGATCTCTGGCTGCCGGAAGGCGCCAGCGGCCGGCTGCCGACCATCGTGATCCTGACGCCCTATTACCGCCGCTTCCGGCTGCGCGAGGGTGGCAGCGGCGATGCCATCCCGAACGCCGGCAAGTTCATCCGCTTCTTCGTCCCCCGCGGCTACGCGGTGCTGGCCGCGGATGTGCGCGGCACCGGCGCCAGCTTCGGCACGCGCGACAGCTTCCGATCCCCCAAGGAGCGGGAGGACAGCCGCGAGATCGCGGACTGGATCGTGGCGCAGCCCTGGTCGGATGGACGCATCGGCGCCACCGGCATCTCCTACCCCGGCGCCGCATCCGACTTCCTGGCCAGCACCGGCCATCCGGCGGTGAAGGCGATCGCGCCGCTGTTTGCGGTGTGGGACACCTATGCCGACAACTACTACCCCGGCGGCATCCTGCTGAAGGAGCTGGCGCGCAGTTATGACGCGCTGATGGTCGCAATGGACCACGACCGGCGCGACCTGCTGCGCAACTATGTCTATTACGCCAATCCGGATCTGGCGGGGCCGCATCCGGTGGATGAGGATGTGGACGGCGCGCTGCTCGCCGAGGCGCTGCACGAGCATCTCGGCAATTTCCGCCAACCCGATTTCATGGGTGAGTTCCGCTTCCGCGAAGATTCCCTGCCCTATGACCCCGGCTTCAGCTCAGCGAGCTTCAGTCCCTATTCGGTCGCCGAGGGCATCAGGAAGGATGTGGCGGTGCTCGCCGTCTCCGGCTGGATGGACGGGGCCGGCTATGCCAATGGCGCGATCTCGCGCTTCCTGACGCTATCAGACAATCCGGTGCATCTGCTGCTCGGCCCTTGGGACCATGGCGCGCGCTGCAACGTCTCGCCCTGGCGGGAGCAGCAGGATCCGCAATTCTCCCTGCTTGGGGAGGCGCTGCGCTTCTTCGACCACTATCTGATGGGCCGCGACAGCGGCATCGGCGCCGAAGCCCCCATCCACTACTTCAGCATGCATGCGGAGACTTGGCAGGCCGCGTCTTCCTGGCCGCCGCTCGAAGCAACGCGGCGCCTGCATCTGGCCGCAGGCGGTGAGCTCACCGACACTGCACCGGGTGCGCCGGGCCGCGACGAGACCCGTGCGGATTTCGCTGCTGGCAGCGGCCATGGCACGCGCTATGAACGCATCGCCGGCATCAACAGCACCACCTACTACGCCGATTGGGCGGCGCGGGAAGCGAAGCTGGCCGGCTGGTCCACCGCGCCGCTGCCGCAGGCGATGGAACTGACCGGACATGGCATCGCCGATCTCTGGCTGACGGCGAGCGAACCCGATGCCGCGATCTTCGTCTACCTGTCGGAGGTCGAGGCCGACGGCACCACCCGCTACGTCACCGAAGGCCTGCTGCGCGCGCTGCACCGGAAGGAGAGCCCAGCCCCGTCCGTCTATCGCACCACCTGGCCCTTCCGCAGCTTCCGGCGGCAGGACGCGGCGCCGTTGGTCCCCGGGGAGACGGTGCGCATCCGCATCCCGCTGCTGCCGACATCCTGGGTGTTCCGCGCCGGCAGCCGCATCCGCCTTTCCATCGCCGGCGCCGACGCCGATCATTGCGTGCAGGTGCCGCATGGCCGCCCACCAAGGCTGGCGCTGCTGCGCGGTGGTGACCATGCATCCGCGCTCGACTTGCCGCTCAGGCCGCATCGCTGAGCACAGAGACTTCAGGAGCCTCCATGCGTCGTCGTGACCTATTCGCCGCCTCCGCAATCCTCGGCGCCTTCGGCGGCATCCGCCCCGCGTTCGCCGCGCAGAAACTCGAGATCGGTCTCGGTGGCGCCTTCACCACGGTCGATCCGCATTTCTATCACGCGGTGCCGAACCACACGGTCGCGATGCATATCTTCGAGCGGCTGATCAACCGCGCGCCGGATGGCAGGCTGATCCCGGGCCTCGCGCTGCGCTGGGCGCCGCTGTCGGAGACGGTCTGGGAATTCCACCTGCGCCCCGGCGTGAAGTTCCATGACGGCGGCGACTTCACCGCTGACGACGTGGTCTTCACCTTCGAACGCGCCCGCGACGTGCCGAACAGCCCGGGTGGCTTCGGCGGCTTCCTGCGCGCGGTGCGGCGCGTCGAGGTGATCGACCCGCTGACCATCCGCCTGCACACGCCAGCCCCTGCCCCAGACCTGCCGCCGAACCTGACCTATGTCGGCATCGTCTCCCGCCGGGTCGGCCAGGGTGCGACCACCGCCGACTATCACGCCGGCCGCGCGACGATCGGCACCGGGCCTTACCGCTTCGCCTCCTTCGCACCGGGCAGCAAGGTGGAACTGGCGCGTTTCGACGGCTGGTGGGGTGAGCGCCAGGCCTGGGACAGCGTGACCTTGCGCCTGATCAGCAACCCCGCCGCGCGCACCGCGGCGCTGCTCTCGGGCGATGTCGACCTGATCGACACACCATCGGTCAACGACCTGCCGCGGCTGCGCGAGGATAGCCGCGTCAATGTCGCCGCCATCCCCGGCATCCGCTTCATTTATCTCGCACCCGATCTGTCGCGCGAAGGCGAGAGCCCCTTCGTGACGGATGCCCGCGGCAATCCCCTGCCGCGCAACCCCTTCCGCGACCTCCGGGTGCGGCAGGCGCTGTCGCTCGCGCTGCAACGCCCGGCGCTGGCGGAGCGGGTCATGCTCGGCACCGCCACGCCGACCGGCCAGTGGATGCCGCCCGGTGCCTATTCCTACGCGCCCAATGTCGCGGCCCCCGAAGCCGACCCGGACCGCGCCCGGCGGCTGCTGGCCGAGGCCGGGCTGCGCGACGGCTTCCGCCTGACCCTGCACACGCCGAATGACCGCTACCCCAATGATGCCCGGCTGGCGCAGGCGGTGGCACAGATGTGGACCCGCATCGGCGTGCAGACCACGGTCGAGGCCCTGCCCTGGAGCAGCTATGTGGTGCGCGGCGGGCGGCAGGAATTCGCGATGGGCCTCTGGGGCTGGGGCAGCGCCACCTTCGAAGGCGGCTACATGCTGACCCAGTGCTTCGCGACCCATGATCGCGACCGCAGCCTCGGCCTCTACAATTACGGCCGCTACAGCAACCCGGCGCTGGACGCGATGATCGCCACCGCGGTCACCGAGGTGGATGAGGCGAAGCGGGAAGCGCTGCTGATCGCCGCGACCGAGCGTACCGCCGCGGATGTACCGGTGATCCCGCTGCTGATGCTGCAGAATCTCTGGGCAGTGCGCCGCGGCATCGCCTTCCAGCCGCGTTCGGACGAACGCACCCTCGCCATGGATGCGAGGCCCGCCTGATGCGCCCCGATCCGCTGCCGCATCTGGCCGCCCTCGCTTTGGCCCAGGCCGAGGCGGCGCAACCGCTCGCCACCTTCCGAGCGCTGGACGCAGCACTGGCAGCGGCGGTGGGCCATCGCCTCTGCACCATCCAGATCCACTACCCCGGCGGGCTGGAGGCCGAGCGCGTCCATTCCAATCATCCGGAACTCTATCCGCTGGGTCATCGCAAGCCTGCCTCCACCGCGCCCCGGATGCGGGAGTTGATGGAGCATGGCCGCCCCATCCTGGTCCGCAGTGCGGCCGAGCTGCGCGACAGCTATGCCGATCATGCCGGCGCCAGCAGCCTCGGCTGCGGCAGCGCAATGAACACGCCGGTGCGGTGGCAGGGCTGCACCCTCGGGCAGGTGAACCTGATGCACCAGGAAGGCTGGTACACGGAGGCGGACCTGCCGCTGGTCAGGAGCTTCGCGCAATTCGCGGTGCCGGCTTTCCTGCTGCTGGCGCGCGCCACGTGATGGCCGCGCCGGTGTCCGCAAGCGTGACGCGACGTGGCCTGATCGGGGCCGCGGCACTCGGCGCACTGACCGCGCGCAGCCGCGCCCTGGCGCAGGCCGCGCCCTGGCCGCAGGCGCAGCCGATCCGCATGATCGTGCCCTTCGGCGCCGGCGGCGCCACCGACATCGCGGCCCGCGTCATCGCGCAGGAGATGTCGGTCTTCCTCGGCCAGAGCATCGTGCCGGACAACCGCGCCGGCGCCGGCTCCACCCTCGGCACCGGTCTCGCCGCGCGGGCGCCGGCGGATGGCTACAACCTGCTGGTCACCACGATCAGTGGCCTCGCGATCGGGCAGACGCTCTATCGCGACCGGATCCAATACGATGCCGACCGTTCCTTCGCCCATGTCGCGATCATGATGGGCACGCCCTATCTGCTGCTGGTCGATCCGCGCCTGCCGATCCGCACCCTTGCCGACTACCTGGCCGCGGCGCGGCAGCGCCCGATGGATTACGGCACCTCCGGCGTCGGCGGCGTCGCGCATCTGCTGGGGCTGCGGCTCGCCCGCGCCACCGGCGCGGCGCTGGAGCATGTGCCCTATCGCGGCTCCACCCAGGCGATCACCGACGTGCTGGCCGGGGTGGTACCGAGCGTCCTCGACAGCCTGACCGCGACCAGCGCCCATATCCGCTCCGGCGCGCTGCGGCCGCTGGCGAATTCGGCGCCGCAGCGCGCGCCCGAATTCCCGGATGTGCCGACCTTCCGCGAGCTCGGCTATCCGGATGTGGTGGCGGATGGCTGGGCCGGCCTCGCCGCGCCCGCCGGCACGCCGCGCCCGATCCTGGAGCGGCTGGCCGAGGCCGTGCGCCATGCCCAGGCCCAGCCCGCCGTGCAGCGTCGCTTCGCCGAGACCGCGACCAGCGCCGGGCGCTTCTATCTGGATGAGGCCCAGGCCTTCGTCCGGCAGGAAGTCGCCACCTGGGCACCGGTCATCCAGGCCTCCGGCATCACGCCGGATTAGAGATGCACTGAAAAGGGAGACGTCGGATGCGGGGCATGGTGGTCGCACCCCAGCCGGAATCGGTGGAAGCGGGGGTCGAGGTGCTGCGGCGCGGCGGCAATGCGGTGGATGCCGCCATCGCCTGCGCCTTCAGCCAGGGCGTGGTGGATCCGCAGATGTGCGGCATCGGCGGCTTCGGCAGCATGCAGATCTGCATGCCGAAGCGGGGCGTGCACACGGTGCTGGAATTCTTCGCCCGCGCGCCGCTGGCGGCAACCCCCACCATGTGGGCCCACAAGTTCATCGGCCAGTCGCGCGACGGCTTCGTCTTCCTGCTGAGGGACCAGAGCAACGACATCGGCTACGGCTCGGTCGGCACGCCGGGCAATGTCGCGGGCTATACCGAGGCGCTGTCGCGCTTCGGCAGCATGGATCTCGCTGATGTCATGGCGCCGGCGATCGCCCAGGCGCATCGCGGCGTCATGGTGCGGCCCTATGTCCATTACTACTGGGCGATCGACCATGGTGGCGACGGGCAGGTGAACACCGCGGACAAGCTCCGCTTCAGCGAGACCGGCCGGCAGGTCTATTGCCGCCCCGACGGCACGCTGAAGCGCCCGGGCGACACGCTGCACAACCCGGACATGGCCCGCACGCTGGAGCGCATCGCCAGGGGCGGCGCCGACATCTTTTACCGCGGCGCGATCGCGGAGGAGATGGTGGCCGACTTCAGGGCCAGGGGCGGGCTGATGACCATGGAGGACCTGACTGGCTATCGCGTGCGGGAGAAGGCCCCGAGCTGGGGTTCCTACCGGGGCCTCCGCGTCGCCTCCAACCCGCCGCCGGCCGGCGGCGGGTCACTGATCGAGCTGCTGCATATCCTGGAGGAATTCGACCTTCGCGCGCTGGAACACAACAGCCCGGAGCATCTCCACATCCTCGCCGAGGCGATGAAGTGGATGACCATCGACAAGGACGCCCATATGGGCGACCCCGATTTCGTCGACGTGCCGCTGGACCGCCTGCTGTCGCGTGCGCATTGCGCCGGGCTCGCGGCGCGCATCCGCGCGGGCGAGAAGGCGAGCGTGCCGCGCGCGGGGCAACCCAGGGACCCGCCGGACACCACCGTGGTTTGCGTCGTGGATGCCGCGGGCAATGCGGTGGCGCTGACGCATACGCTGGGCATTCCTTCCGGCGTCATCACGCCAGGCCTGGGCTTCATGTTCAATGGCTGCATGAGCGGCTTCGATCCGCGCCCCGGCCGCGCCGCCTCCATCGCACCGGGCAAGAGCCGAGCCAGCGCCATGGCGCCCACCATCCTGTTCCGCGACGACGAGCCCTGCATGGTGCTGGCGGCCCCCGGCGGCACCTACATCGTGCCCGCCATCGCGCAGGCGATCATGAACGTCGTGGATTTCGGCATGAGCATGAGCGAGGCGGTCGCGGCGCCCCGCATCGTGGCGCTCAGCGACACCATCGACGTCGCCAACCGCATCCCGCACGCCACGACCGCGGCGCTGACGGACATGGGCTATCCGATCGCGCGCTCCTACCAGAGCTACGCCTTCGGCGCCCCGCATGGCCTGCTGATCCGGGATGGCGTCTGCAGCGGCGGCGCGGATCCGCAACGGGATGGAATGGTGATGGTGGCGTAACCGCCACCTGCTCATGCCGCCATATCCTCGAGCTCCGCCGCCAGCGCCTGGGCGAAGGCAGCGGCGAGTTGGGGCACGGCCCGCGTCTCCTGCGTCATCAGGGTCACCGGCAGCAGGATCGTGGGCACGAAGGGCCGCCAGCCGAGCCCGGCCAGGCCGAGCTGGCGCGTGAAACCATCCACGATCGCGACGCCGGCACCGGCGCGCACATGGCAGGCGGCGGAGATGCTCATCGTCACCTGCAGCGCCACTTCCCGCTTCAGCCCCGCGGCGGCAAAGGTCTCGTCCAGGACCTGCCCGAAATAGGTCTCCTGCCCGAAGGAGACGAGCGGATAGGGCGCGATGTCGGTCGGCTGCACAACGCGGCGGCGCAGCAGCGCATGACCTTCCGGGGCGATCACGATCATCCGCGGCCCCGGCAGGCTGCGCACCGCGAGCCCCGGGATCGCCGCCGGCGAGAGACAGAGGCCGAGATCGGCCTGACCCGCCAGCACCGTCTCCGCCGCGTCCCGGGCGGGCAGCAGATGGGAGGAGACTCGAACCAGCGGATGGCTGCGCTGGAATCGCGCCACCGCGCGCGGCATCAGGGCGGTGGAAAGGGACGAGGAGGCGGTGACACGCACCAGGCCCGCGCCGCCCGTGCTGATCTCGCCGGTGAGCCGGGTGAAGGCGGCGACGTCGCGCAGGATGCGCTCGGCATCGGGCAGCAGGCGCTCGGCTTCCGCGGTCGGCAGCAGCCGCCCCTTCACGGTGCGGAACAGCGGAAAGCCGATGCCATCCTCGGCCTGCTTCAGCGATTTGCTCACCGCGGGCTGGGAGATGCCGAGGAAGGCGGCTGCACCGGTGACGCTGCGCATGCGCATCACGGCGTGGAAGATCTCGATCTGGCGCGCGTTCATCCCGCGAATCCCATAACCGCAGGATATGACATTGCGCCAAATCTGGTGTGGATCACCAGCCTTCCATGCCCATAATCGGCAGCCGTTGCGCCCGGTCAGGGCACGGAATGGGATGCGGTACGGCATGAGCTTTCGCGTCGGCGTCGATATCGGCGGCACCTTCATCGACTTCTGTCTGTGGAACGAGGACACGGCTGAGCTGCACAGCCTGAAGGTCCTGACCACGCCGGCGACCCCCGGCGCCGAGCTGCTGCGCGGCCTCGAGATCCTGCGGGAGCGGCATGGCGCCGAACCGGAGCAGATCACGAGCTTCGTCCATGGCACGACGGTCGGCATCAACACGGTCATCCAGCGCAAGGGCGCGCGGCTCGCGATGCTGGCGACCGCCGGATTCGAGGATGTCGTGGAGCTGGCGCGGCTCCGCATGCCGGAGGCCTACAGCCTCTTTTCCCGCCGCGGCGCGCCGTTGGTGTCCCGCGACTGCGTCTTCGGCGTCACCGGCCGCATCCTGGCCGATGGCGAAGAAGAGGCGCCGCTCGACGAGGAGAGCGTGGTGCGTGCCGTCAAGGCAGCGCAAGCGAAGGGCGTGGACGGGATCATCGTCTCCCTCCTCAACGCTTATCGCAACTCGGCCCATGAGGAACGCGCGACGGCGATCGCGGAGCGCGTGGCGCCGGAGCTCTTCGTCTTCCGCTCCACCGAGGTCTGGCCGGTGATCCGCGAGTATGAACGGACCACCACGGCGCTGATCAACGGCTATGTCCACCCCAAGGTGCGCGACTACCTCGACAACCTGATCGGCGGGCTGAAGGCGCGCGGCGTGCCGGCGGAGCCGCTGATCACCAAATCGAATGGCGGCATCATGTCGGCGGCACTGGGCAAGCGGAACTGCGTGAGCATGGTGCTCTCCGGCACCGCGTCCGGCGTCATCGGCGCGGCGTTCCTGGCGCGCCAGGCCCGGCAGGATCACGTCATCACCCTCGACATCGGGGGCACCAGCGCGGATGTGGCGCTGATCGTCGATGGCCAGCCGCAATACGGCCTCGGCGAGAAGATCGGCGACCTGCCGCTCTACATCCCGACCGTCTCGGTCACCTCGATCGGCGATGGCGGCGGCTCCATCGCCTGGGTCGATGATTTTGGCGTGCTGAAGGTCGGCCCCGAAAGCGCCGGCTCCGACCCCGGCCCGGCCTGCTACGGGCGTGGCGGCACGCGGCCGACCATCACCGATGCCTTCACGGTCTGCGGCTTTCTCGGCCAGCACGAGCTCGCCTATGGCGCGCTGCGCCCCGATCCGGCGCTGGCGCGCGCGGCGATCGAGACGGTGGCGAAGCCCATGGGCCTCAGCGCGGAGGCGGCGGCGGAAGCCATCATCCGGATCGCCATCTCCGGCATGTTCGTCGAGGTGAACAAGCTGGTGGCGCGGTCCGGCGTCGATCCCCGCGACTTCGCCCTGCTGACCTTCGGCGGCGCCGGGCCGATGCTCGGCTGCTTCCTGGCCCGCGAGCTCGGCATGCGCCGGGTGATGGTGCCGGCGCGGCCCGGCGTGGTCAGCGCGCTTGGCGGGCTGGTCGCGGATATCCGCAACGACTTCATCCGCACCCTCTTCGCCGATGCCGAGCCTGCCGAAGGCCCACGCATCGCGCGCGAGGCGGTGTCGCTCGAAGCGCTCGGCCTCACCTGGCTACGCGAGGAGCAGCGCTTCGCAGGTCCGGCCCAGGCCACCTGGTTCGCCGACATGCGGTATCGCGGCCAGTCCTTCGAGATCGAGGTGGCGCTGCCGGATGCCGCGGTGAAGGCGGGTGACACCGTGGCCATCGCGGATGCCTTCCACGCGGCGCATGAGGCGATCTACGATTTCGCCGACCGCGAGGCGCCGGCGCAGATCGTCAATCTGCGCCTGGTGATGGCGGGCAGCCCGCCACGCCCCGCCATGCAGCCCCCGCCGCGCGGCGATGGCGATGCGGTGCCGGAGCGGATGCTGCGGGTCTTCTTCGATGCGGGCTGGCATGAGGTGCCCCTCTATCGCCGCGCCGCCCTCGCCGCCGGGCAGCACTTCGCCGGCCCCTGCGTGGTGGCGCAGGACGACACCACGAGCTGCATCCCGCCCGGCTTCGCCGCCCATGTCGATGCGATGGGCAACATCCTCCTTGACGTGGCGGAGTGAGAGCCATGGCGATCGACAAGGTCACCCTGCAGATCCTGGCCAATCACTGCCGCGCCGCGGCGGAGAACATGGCCTACACATTGTACCGCACCGCGCATTCGACCTTCGTGAAGGAGACTGAGGACTTCACCATCCAGGTCCTGGACGCGGCCGGGCATACGGTCGGCGTCCCGATGGACCTCGGCGCCACCTGGTATCCCGGGCTGAACTACGGGAAGGCCATCGCGATGCTGGAGGATTACCGGCCGGGCGACATCGCCTTCACCAACGATCCCTATTCCGGCTTCCTCTCCACCCATGTGCCGGACCTGCACATGTGGAAGCCGATCTTCCACGACGGCAAGCTGGTCTGCTTCGTCTCCGGCCATATCCACAACACCGATATGGGCGGCGCCGTGCCGGCCAGCCTCTCCCGCGCGCTGACCGAGGTGCATCAGGAGGGCATCCGCTTCCGCCCGTCCTTCCTCTACCGCGAAGGCGTGCTGAACCAGCAGCTTCTCGACGTGATGCTGCTGAACGTGCGCAAGCCCGAGCAGAACCTCGGCGATTTGAAGGCCTTCGTCGGCGCGCTGAACACCGGGGAGCGCAAGCTGCGCGAGATGATCGCACGCTTCGGGACGGAAACGCTGGTCCAGGGCCTGTCCGACCTGCAGGATTATGCGGAGCACCAGGCGCGGGAGATCCTGCGCTCCATCCCCGATGGCGACTACTTCTTCTCCGATTTCGCGGATGAAGATGGGCCGGATGGTCATCCGGCGCGGCTCGCCGTGACGCTGCGCATCCGGGGCGATGCGGCGGAGCTCGACTTCACCGGCAGTGATCCGCAGCTCACCTCCTCGCTCAACGTGCCCACGGGGGGCAACCCGCGCCACACGCTGATGCTGGTCGGCGTCTATTACGTGCTCTTCTCGCTCAACCCGAACCTCATGCTGAACTACGGGTTGACGCGGCCCTTCACCTGCATCCTGCCGGAAGGCACGGTGGTGAACCCGTCCTTCCCGGCCGCGGTCGGCATGCGGTCGCTCACCTGCGCGAGGCTGCGCAGCCTGATGTTCGGCGTCTTCGGCCTGGCGATGCCGGAGCGGATGCCGGCCGCACCCGCCGGCTCCTCCTCCATCGTCAACGTCATGACCCATGACGACCGCACCGGGGAGGCGATGATCGCCGCCATCAACCCGGTGGTCGGCGGCGGCGGCGGCATGCCGCATGGCGACGGCACCGACGGATCGGGCGCCGATGCCGCCTATCTCAAGAACACCCCCATCGAGATCACCGAGGCCGAGGTGCCGATCCGCTTCCGCCATTACGGCCTCGCCTCCGGCACCGGCGGTGCCGGGCGCTGGCGCGGCGGCCTCGCCACCAAGATGGAGTTCGAGGCCTTCACGCCCAATACCCGCATCACCGCCCGCAACCGCGACCGCTGCCGCTTCCGCGCCTGGGGCATCCTCGGCGGCGGCCCCGGCGCGCCGTCGCGCATGCTGCTCAATCCCGGCCAACCACATGAGCGCGTGCTGAACAACGTCGATACCTTCAACGCCAACCCAGGCGATATCGTCTCCATCACCTCCCCCGGCGGCGGCGGGCGCGGCGATCCGCTGGAACGCGAGCCCGCGCGCGTGCTGCGCGACGTCGTCTGTGGCTATGTCACGCAGGACGCGGCGGAGGCCGATTACGGCGTGGTCATCCGCGGCGAGGCGCTGGACGAGGTGGCAACGGAGGTCCTGCGTGCCAAACGCCGGAGCAATGCCCCTCTCCCGCATTTCGGCTTCGGGCCGGAACGCGAGGCCTTCGAGCGCATCTGGGACAAGGACGCCTATGGCGCGCTGACGGAGATCCTGGCTGACCTGCCGGTCCATTGGCGCCATTTCGTGAAGCGCCGCCTGATGGAGACGGTGACGGTCGAGCGCGGTGGCGCGGCCGCGGTGCGCGCCGCCTGGGACCAGCTCTTCGCGAGCTTGCCGCAGCTCCGCGCCCTCGCCGCGCGGCGCATGGCGGCGGAGTGAGCGCCATGGCCAGCGACGCCGTCTTCGCGGAGGGCTTCCGCACCACGCCCTGGTGGTGGGACGGCTTCACCCCGCCCGAGGATCCGCCCGCCGAGCTGCCCCAGGCGGTCGACGTGCTCGTGGTCGGCGCCGGCTACGCCGGTGTCCATTGCGCGCTGACCTTGGCGGAACACGGGCGCGACGTTCTGGTGCTGGACGCGGAGCGCCTCGGCTGGGGTGCGAGCAGCCGCTCCGGCGGGCAGGTCACCGGCGGGGCCAATGTCGGCAAGACGCCGGGCGGGGGCAATGCGATCGCGCGCAGCGCCGCCGTCGAGCGCCGCCACGCCCTGCTGCGCGATGCCGCCGCCGCGATGCGGCATCTGGAGGCCACGATCGAGCGGCACCAGATCCGCTGCGGCTGGCGCCTCTCCGGCCGCTTGACCGCGTTATGGACGCCGGCGCACCGCAAGAGCTGGGAGGCCCGCCTGGACGACCTCAACACCCATGCGGGTGCCGAGGCGAGCATGATCTCGCGCGAGGCGATGCGCGCGGAGATCGGCAGTGATTTCTATGCCGGCGGCGTGCTGATCAGGCGCGGCGGGCATCTGCAGCCGGCCGAGCTGTTTGGCGGGCTGCTGGCCGCGGCGCGCGCGGCCGGCGCCCGCGCCCATGGCATGACGCCGGTACAGGCGATCGAGCGGGTGCCGGGCGGCTGGCAGGTGCGCACGCCGCGCGGCACGGTGCGCGCCGACCAGGTGGTGATCGCCACGAACGGCTATACCGGCCCGCTGATCCCGGCGCTGCGCCGCCGCGCGCTGCCGGTGACCACCCACATGATCGCGACGGAGGCGCTGCCGGCGGGCCTGGCGCAGCGCATCATGCCGCGCGACCGCGCCGTCTCCGAAACCCGGCGGGTGGTGAACCACTATCGCCTGTCACCCGACGGTACCCGGCTGCTGTTCGGCGGCCGCGCCCGCTTCTTCCCGGCGGAGGAGCGGGTGACCGCCGCCATTCTGCATCGCCTGATGACCGAGCGCTTCCCGGAGCTCGCGGGTGTCAGGATCACCAATAGCTGGGGCGGCAAGGTCGCTGTGTCCTTCGACTATGTGCCGCATATCGGCCAGCACGACGGCATCCACTACGCGATGGGCTGCAACGGCAGCGGCATCGTGATGATGAACTGGCTGGGCCACGGCATCGCCCGCAAGATCATCGAGGGCGGCTCCGCGCCGGTGAATGCCTTCGACACCGGCGGCGCGCCGACCCACCCCCTCTATCACGGCGTACCCTGGTTCATCCCCGTCGTCGGCACCTATTACCAGGTGCGGGATTGGGCGGATCGCCGCCGCGCCTGAGAGACTATTGCAACGGCCATGGGCCCAACGAACAAAGACGCCAGCGCGGCTTTCCTACCAGCAGAAGAGGCGACGAGAGCATGCGTCACGAGTTCCGGAATGCGGCCATCGCGCCAAGCAGGCGCGGCCTCCTGGCCTTGCCGGTCGCCGCCCTGGCGATGCCGACGGTGCTGCGCGCGCAGGGACCCTGGCCGTCGCAGCCGATCCGGCTCGTCGTTCCCTATGGTCCCGGCGGCAGCACCGACCTCATCATGCGCATCATGGCGCCGCGGATGAGCGCCTTCCTCGGACGTCCGATCGTCATCGAGAACCGCGCCGGCGGCGGCAGCACCGTCGGCACCGACTTCACCGCCAAATCGACCGACGGGCACACCTTCGTGCACGCGACCCTCGCCTCCACCGGCGTGGCGGCGGCGCTCTATCACAACCTCCCCTATGATCCCGTGCGGGACCTGGCGGCGATCGCGCCCACCGTCTTCGTGCCGCTGACCCTCGCCATCACCACGACGGGCTGGAATGTCGGCACCGCGCAGCAGTTGATCGAGACCCTGCGCGCCAATCCCGGCAAGTACCAGTACGGCTCCAATGGCGTCGGCTCCACGGGGCATCTCGCCAACGCCAATTTCGCGACGCGCATCGGCGCGCAGGTCGAGCACGTGCCCTATCGCGCGGGATCGCAGACCATCAATGCGCTGATCACCGGCGAGATCCAGTTCGTGCAGGATGTCTATGGGCTGCTGCTGCCCTACCACCAGTCCGGGCAGGCGAAATGCCTCTTTGTCACGGCCGAGGAGCGTTCCCGCCTGATGCCGGACGTGCCGACCATGACGGAGGCCGGGGTGCCGCCCTACAAGGCCTACTCCTGGTTCGGCCTGTTCGGCCCCTCCTCGACGCCGCGCCCGGTGGTCGACCGGATGGCGGCGGCGGTCGAGCACGCGCTGGCCGACACCGGCATCGCCGCGCGGCTTGAGGAGATGGGCACGCCGGTCATGCGCGGCTGGTCGCCGGACCGCTTCGCCGCCTATGTGGCCGAGGAGGTCCGGGATTGGGCTCCGCTGGTCCGGGCTTCCGGCGCCCGCGCAGACTGATACCAGCGCCCTCAGGCGCCGGGCGCAAACCTCCGGTTTGCTTGGCGTCGTGCGAAGAGCACGCTATTCGCGTGACGTGCGGAGAGCACGCCTGCGGCGTGACGCCGCACTCGCGGCGGGCCGCATTCGCGGCCTCGGACCGGTCAAGCGACCGGTCCGTTGGTATGACCGCCATCAGGAACGGATGACGGGATCGATCGGCTTGTGGCCGAGCGCGCCCAGGACCTGCTCGCACCAGGCGGCCATGCGCAGCAGCGTGGCTTCGCTGCGCGGGCGGCCGAGGATCTGCAACCCGACCGGCATGCCGCCCGCGGTGAAGCCGCAGGGGATGGAGATGATCGGGCATCCCGTGAGCGAGAGCGTAAAGGTGATGGCGATCCAGTCGATGTAGGATTCGAAGGCGTGATCGCCCAGCCGCTCCACGCGGCGCCACTCCGCCGGAAACGGCGTCATGATGGCGGTCGGGCAGATCAGGCATTCATGCTCGGCCAGGAAATCCATCAGACGCTGGAACATGGCGGCGCGGGCGTTCTCGGCCCGGGCATAATCGGCGATTGACAAGGCAGCCGCGCGCTCGGTGCTGGAGTGGATTTCCGGGATCACGCCGTCGCCGTGCTGGGCGATCATCGGCGCGAAGGCAGCCAGGTGATTGACGCCGCGGATGGCGTGGAACACGTCCCGGCCCTGGGAGAGGTCCGGCGCCGCGTGCTCGATGCCGGCCCCCGCATCGGCGAGCCGCGCCATCGCGGCGTGCACGACCGCGGCGACCTCCGAGTCCACCGGCGTCACGCCGAGATCCATCGAGAAGCCGACGCGGCCCAGGCGGCGAGGCGCCGCGGCGGCATCCGCGAAGGTGCCGGGTGCCGCGCTCGGCAGGCTGAGGGGATCGGTCCAGACCTCGGCCGCCATGGCGTCCAACATCAGGCCGCAATCCGCGACGGTGCGCGCGATCGGTCCGACCACCGGCAGCATGCTGAACACCATGCCGCGTCGGGCGCGCGGCACCCGGCCCGGCGAGGGCCGCAGCCCCACCACCGAACAGAAGGCCGCCGGCAAGCGGATGGAAGCGCCGAGGTCGGAGCCGTGCGCCAGCCAGGCTTCCCCGGTCGCGACCGAAGCCGCGGCCCCGCCCGAGGAGCCGCCGACCGTCAGCCTGGTGTCGCGGGGGTTCCGTGTCGGCCCGAACAGCGCGTTGATGGTGCTCGCGTTGAAGCCGAATTCCGGTGAGTTGGACTTGCCGAGGGTGACGGCGCCATTCCCCTCCAGCAGTTCCACGGATGGGCTCGAGCGTTCGGAGATGGTGTTCTCGAACAGCACGGAGCCGCCGAAGGTGTGGCGGACGCCGCTGACCTCATCGAGGTCCTTCACGGTGATCGGCAGGCCGGCGAGCCAGTTCGGGTCGTGCGGCCGCGGCGCCGCATCGGCGACCGCTCGCGCCCGGCCCCGCGCCCGATCGAGGCAGAGGATGGGCACCGCGTTCACCGCCGGCTCCACCTCCGCGATCCGGCCGGCCGCCGCTTCGACCAGTTCCGCCGGCGAGACGGCGCGGCGGCGCAGCAGCGCCACGGCTTCGGTCGCGGTCAGGTCGATCAGGCTGCGGTCATAGGGCACGCGGCGACACTCCATGCTGGCTGGCGGGCAGCAGGACCATGCCGCATGTCGGCCACAGGGTCAGCCCGGCTTCGCGACCCTTCTTCCCGACCCTTGCCCCGCATCTCCGGCCCGCCCGGTGCGTGGCATCTCGCTGCCTCCGTCGGCGCGCGGATCCGAGGCATGCATCGCCTCGACGACCAGGCGCCGCAGCCAGGCGAGCGCCCGGCTGGAACCATGCCGCCGGTGCCAATAAAGCGACCAGGCGAAGGGGGCATCCGCGAAGGGCAGGCCGCAGAGGGTGAGACCAGGCGTGTCCCGCAGGAAAAGCCGGGCCAGGCGCTCCGGCATCACGGCGACCAGATCCGTCCTCCGCACCACATCCGGCACCACTAGCCAATGCGGCAGGTTCAGCACGACATGCCGGCTGCGCCGCGCCTTGATCAGCACGTCATCGGCGAAGCGGCTGTCCGTCGGGCTGATCGAGACCTTGAGGTGCCGGAGCGCCAGGAAGTCATCGAGCGACAGCGTCTTCGCCGCCGCCGGATGGTCCGCCGCCATGAGGCAGACCATCCGGTCCTGCAGCACCGGCTCGGCATGGACGGAGCCGCCATGCGCCAGCCCCATGCTGACCGCGAGGTCGCAGCTATCCGCTTCCAGCGCATCGACGGTGCCGGCCGGCGGCAGGTGGACGATGTCCAGCGTGACATGCGGTGCCTGCGCCCGGAGCCGCGCCATCAACCCCGGCAACAGCAGGCGGCCGAGCAGATCCGACAGGCGCAGCGTGAAGCTGCGGCGGCTGTCCATCGGATCGAAAGCCTCCTCCGTCACCATGACGCGTTCGACCTGCCGCAGCACGCCGCGCACGGGCTCGATCAGTTCCAGCGCCCGCGGCGTCAGCTCCATCCCCGCGGGTGTACGCACCAGCAGCGCATCGCCGAACAGCGCGCGCAACCGGGAGAGCGCATTGCTCATCGCCGGCTGGCTGAGACCCACCCGGACCCCGGCGCGCGTCACATGGCGCTCGGCGAGCAGCGCGTCGAGTGCGACGAGCAGGTTGAGGTCGATGGCCCTGAGGTTCATGCCGGACATTCACCAGATGGATAGTACCGTTGCAACTATCCATTTCCTCGATCATCCGCGCGGCGGCACCGTCCGACCGTCAAGGATCGGAGGACGCGATGGCCATGACCGACACGCTGAAGGACACCATCAAGATCTGCATGTTCGACCAGTACGGCACGGTCGTCGACATGCAGACCGGGCTCTGGGAGGTCGCGGTCGACTTCCTGAAGGCCAAGGGCTGGAAGGGCAGCGCGAACGAATTCGTCACCTGGTGGCGGCGCACGCATTTCGAGAATTCGATGATCGATGCGCTGCTGCACCGCGAGCACATGCCCTATCGCGAGATCGGCCATCTCTCGGTCCGCCATGTCCTGACCCGCGCCCGCATCGCCCATACCGAGGATGAGGTGCGCTGGCTCGTCTCCTGCATCGAGCGCCTCAAATGCTTCCCCGAGGTGCCGGCGGCGCTGGCGCGGCTGCAGACCAGATACAAGCTGGTCGTGCTGTCGAACGGCGACCCCGACATGCTGGAAGAGGCGAAGAAGCATCACGGCATTCCCTTCGACGCCGTGATCTCGGTCGCCGAAGCCAATGCCTTCAAGCCGCATCGCGCGACCTATGAGGTGGCGGCCCGCAAGATGGGCGTCGCGATGGGAGAGGTGCTCTTCGTCGCCAATCATGAATTCGACTGCGTCGGTGCCAAGGCCGCCGGCATGCGCGCGGCCTTCATCGACCGCCGCCAGCGGCCCTTCGCGGGCTGGCCGCATCAGCCGGACCTGATCCTGCCCAGCATGACGGCGCTCGCCGATGCCATGGTCTGAGGCCGACGGGCCGGCACCGGTGGCCGGCATCAAGGTGCTGGACCTGACCCGGGTCGTCTCCGGCCCCTTCGCCACCATGCTGCTGGCCGACCTCGGCGCCGATGTGGTGAAGGTGGAGGAGCCGGGAAAGGGCGATGAAAGCCGACGCTACGGCCCGCCCTTCCAGGGCGGCGAGAGCGCCTATTTCCTCTCGGTCAATCGCGGCAAGCGCAGCATCGCCCTCGACCTGCGCGCGGAGGCGGGTCGCGCCACGGCGCTGGCCCTGGCCGCCCGCGCCGACGTGGTGGTGGAGAACTTCCGCCCAGGCACCATGGCCCGGCTCGGCCTTGGCATCGAAGCCCTGCACGCGGTCAATCCGCGGCTCATCCTCTGTTCGATCACCGGCTTCGGTGCGGAAGGACCCGATGCTGCCCGCCCCGGCTATGACCTGATCGTGCAGGGCGAGAGCGGCATCATGGACATCACCGGCCAGCCCGATGGTCCCCCCACCAAACTCGGCACCTCCGTCGCCGACCTGGTGACCGGCCTCTATGCCTCCCAGGCGGTGCTGGCGGCGCTGCGGCGGCGCGACCTCTCGGGCCGGGGCGGGACGGTGGAGGTCGCGATGCTCGACGCGATGGCGTCGCTGCTGACCTTCAACGCCGGCATCGTCTTCGCGACCGGTCGCAGCCCGGCCCGGCGCGGCAATGCGCATGCGACGATCGTGCCCTACGAGACCTTCGAGGCATCCGATGGCTGGGTGAACATCGGCGTCGCGAACGACAAGTTCTGGGCGCTGTTCTGCACCGCCGCCGAATGCGAAGCGCTTCGCGACGACCCGCGCTTCGCCACGGCGACCGCGCGGGTCGAGAACCGGGACGCGCTGCTGGCGCGGCTGCGGCCGATCATCCGCCGCCATGGGCGCGACGAATGGGTCGCCCGGCTCGGCGCCGCCGGCGTGCCCTGCGGGGCGATCCGCAGCGTCGGCGAGGTCTGCGCAGCACCGCAACTCGCGACCCGCGGGATGATCCACGACATGCCGCATCCCGCCGCCGGCCGGGCCCGCAGCATCGCATCGCCCGCCCGCTTCGACGGCCGCCCGCCACCGACGCCGAGCGCACCGCCGATGCTCGACGAGCATCGAGACGCGGTGCTGGCCGACTGGCTCGGTGGAGGCTGAGGCCGAAGAGAGAATGGGGAGGAATCGCATATGAGACTGTCGAAGATCCTCGTGGCATCCACGGTGCTGCTCGGGCTGGTCCTTCCGGCCACGGCGGAATGGCCGGAACGGCCGGTCCGCATCGTCGTGCCCTATGGCCCGGGCGGCGGCGTCGACGGCTTCGCGCGCCCGATTGCTGCCAGGCTGCAGGAAGAGCTCGGTCAGCCCTTCGTGATCGACAACCGCGCCGGCGCCGGCGGCACCATCGGCGTGCTGAACGCCGCACGGTCCGAGCCCGACGGCTACACGCTGCTCTCGGGCGGCGTGCATCAGCCGATGGCGGAGGCGCTCTACCCGCGGCGCGGCTATCGCATCGACGTGGATTTCGTGCCGATCGGCATCACCGCCGTGGTGCCCAATGTGCTGGTCGTCAATCCGCAGGCCGGGCTGACCGATCTCCGCGACCTGATGGCGCGGCTGCGCGCGGCACCGGACAGCCTGACCTATTGCTCCTCCGGCAACGGCACCTCGCAGCATGTCATCGCCGAGATGTTCCTGCGCGAGACCGGGCTGCGCATGACCCATGTGCCGTACCGCAGCACCGCGCCAGCCATGAACGACCTCCTGGCCGGCACCTGTCCCATGATGTTCGATGGCATGGGCACCTCGGCCGCGCAGATCGCCGGTGGCCGCCTGCGCGCCCTGGCGCTGACCGTCGGGCATCGCTCCACGCTGTTCCCGGAGATCCCGACCATGGCGGAAGCCGGCGGGCCGGCGATGGAGGCCGGCACCTGGTATGCCCTCTGGGCGCCGGCGGCGACGCCGGCGCCGATCATCACCAGGCTGCGCGCTGCGCTGCGGCGCGCCCTCACCTCTCCGGAGGTGGCGCGGATCTGGCGTCAGCAGGGTGCCGAGGTCGGCGCTGTGCCGGATGATCGGCTGAAAGCCTATGTGCGCGAAGAGACGGCGCGCTGGAGCGGGCTGGTCACAGTACTTGGGCTGACCGCGGATTGAGCCGCCAGGAGCACGGCCGCAGGACCGCCACCTGGTTCATCCCGAGCTCGCGTTCGCCGGAGCGCAGCCGGAAGTTGGAGGAGCAGTTGTGGCAGATGCAGCTTCCCGGCCGCGCATGCAGACGGCGCTGCGGGAGGTCGATCTCATCATGCTGCCCACCGCAGAGCCGGCGAAGACCCTGCAGGCGGTGCCGCCGGAGACCCTCTTCACCAGGACCAACCTCACTACGGCCTTCAATGTCTCAGGCAATCCGGCGCTCGCGCTCTGCATGGGTTTCGGCGCCGATGGCATGCCGCTGTCGCTGCAGATCGTGGGCGGGCTGTTCGACGAGGCGACGGTGCTCCGCGCCGGCGACGCCTATGAGCGCGCGACGCCCTGGCGGGAGCGGCGCCCCGCGCTGCCGGAGGCGGCTTGACAGGAAGCGGGCCGGTTCCTGCTTGATGCGCCTCTCCGGGGCTCGGCCTGCCACCTGCCATCATGAAGGAGTTTGACGTGGCTTCCTCCGATCTGCGCATCACCGGCGTATCCGTCGACGTCATCGCCTGGCCGCTGAAGATGAAGCGGCGGCATGGCGTCGGCGATATCGAACGGAGCATGCCCGGCGCCATCCTGCGGATCACCACCGATGGCGGCCTGGTCGGCTGGGGTGAGGTCGCGCCCTGGGCCGTGTTCACGGGCACGGCGGAGGCCAATGCCACCGGCATCGCGCACTACCTGAAGCCGATCCTGATCGGCGCCGATCCGCTGCGCGTCAGCAGCCTCATGCAGAAGATCGAGAAGGCCCTGACCGGGCATACCGAGGGGAAGGCTGCGATCGAGATGGCGCTGCTCGACATCACCGGCAAGCGCTTCGGCCTCTCGATCGCCCAGCTTCTCGGCGGCCGCTATCGGGAACGGGTTCCCTTGAGCGTCTCCATCGCCAATCCCGACTTCGACGCCGACCTTGAATTCGCGCGACATGTCGCGTCCCTCGGCGTCAACATCTTCAAGGTCAAGACCGGCTTCCTGACGCACGCCGAGGACATGAAGCGGCTGGAGCGCCTCCGTTCGACGCTTGCCCCGACAGCCGACATCAGAATCGACTACAACCAGGGTCTCGATCCCTGGAACGCGCTCCAGCAGGTGCGCGAGATGGAGGTCTTCAAGCCGACCTTCATCGAACAACCGGTGAAGCGCCATCAATGGGAAGCGATGGCCGAAATCGCGCGTGCCATCGATACGCCGCTGATGGCCGATGAGAGCGTTTTCAGCCCGGCCGATGCGATCGCCATGGTTCGGCAGCGCTTCGCCGATGTGGTGGCGATCAAGATCATGAAAAGCGGCGGCATCGCCCGCGCGCGGGAGATCGCCGCCATCGCCGAGGCGGCCGGGATCATCGGCTATGGCGGCACCATGTTCGAAGGCGGCATCGCCAGCGCCGCCGGGCTGCAGATGGTTTCCGCCACCCCGAACATCGCGCTCGGTGCGGAGTTCTATACCTCGACCTGGGTCATGGGCGTCGAGGTCCTGACCAAGCCGCTGCAGATCGAGAATGGCCAGTCCGTGGTCCCGGACGGGCCGGGCCTCGGCGTGGAGGTGGACGAGGATGCGGTGAAGAGCATCAGCGTCGCGCATTACGCCTGAGGACACCGCCCGCCTGCGGGCTAGGAGCCTGTCTGAGAAAGGCCGCGGGTCGGCCTGTCGGTTCTTTTCCGCCCCCTGGCGCGCCGGCCTCCTCGCCGAGTGCCGCCAGCATCGGCTGCGTCACCCGACACGCCAGGGACGAAAAATCTCGCGACGGCCCTCACGCCCCTTTCTCAGACAGGCCCCTGGCCTGCCCCGATGCCGGCTGGATGGCGCTATTCTTGCTTCGCGCCCGATATCGGCTTCGCCTGAGGATCAGCGGCATGCCCAAGCGGAAGATGCATCTCGGCTACGACTTCTCCTACTCGCACATGGCCGGGCGCTGGCGCATGCCGGGTGCCTGGCCGGGGCACATCTTCCCGGACATCGAGATGTTCGAGGAGATGGCACGCATCGCCGAACGCGGCATGCTGGACCTCATCTTCTCCGGTGACGGCACCGGCGTGCCGGACACCTGGCGCGGCAATCGCGACGCCGCCGTCGAATGGGGCGTGAACTGGCCGCGCCAGGACCTGAACCCGATCGCGGTCGCCATGTCCCGGGTCACCCGGCATATCGGGTTCGGGCTCACCTATTCCTCGACCTTCATGCATCCCTACTACACGGCGCGGCTGATGAACTCGCTCGATCATCTCACCCGCGGACGAATCGCGATGAACCTCGTCACCTCCACCCGGCGCTCGGACGCGGCGAATTTCGGCTTCGACGAGCTCATGGAACATGGCGCCCGCTACGACCGCATGGAGGAGTTCACTGATGTCTGTCGCGCGCTCTGGGACAGCGCGGAACCGGACGCGATGCTCTGGGATCGCGCGACCGGGCGCGTCGGCGATCCGCGCAAGATCCACGACGTTCATCACCACGGGCAATTCTTCAAGGTCGATGGGCCGCTGAACACACCGCCATCACCGCAGGGCCGGCCGGTACTGATCCAGGCCGGCGGATCGCCGCGCGGCATCCGCGCCTCCGCCTATGTCGCCGATCACGTCTTCGGCGCCGACATGGCGCTGCCGCTGCAGATCCGCCAGCGCAAGGCGCTCGACGAGGCGCTGGTGGCGCTCGGGCGCGACCCTGAAAAGGTCGGCATCCTGTGGCAGACGCCGATGGTGGTGGCCGAAACCAGAGGGGAAGCCGTGGCGCGGCTGGACCAGCTCATGCAGGCGCTGCCCGATGAGGCGGTCGGCGCCTACCTCTCCTACAATTCCGGCTATGATTTCTCGCGCCTGCCGGAGCGGTTCTCGCTTCGCGAGCTGCACCAGGAGATCATCGCGAGCCAAGCGTCACCGATGGGGTTCCTGCACGAGTTGTCGGAGAAAGTGGGCGCCGCGACCGAGCTCACCCGCGCCGAGTTCTTCGAACATGGCAGGCGCGAGGCGATCAACTATGACACCACCATGGCCGGAACGGCCGCAGAGATCGCCGACCGGCTGGAGGAGGCCTTTGAAGCGACGGGAAGCCGCGGCGGCTTCATGCTCGGCCACACCGTCTCCATGCCGTTGGACCTGATCGGCATCGCGGACCTGCTGGTCCCCGAGTTGCAGCGCCGCGGGCGTTTCCGCACCGAATACACCGGACGCACCTTGCGGGAGAACCTGCTGGAGTCCTGACCCCATGCCTCGGAACGTTTCCGTTGACGCGCAGGATGTCGGGCGGCACCGCACACCCAGCCGCTAGCGCCTTGATTGCGCAGCGCGGCTGCCAGACCGGCTTCGGCCCGAATTGGCCCGCTTCGGCCGATGCCGCCGCCTGCTTCTGATGGACGTCTCCACTCGGCGGGAGGATGCCGTCTGTTCGGGATCTGCTCTAACCGTCTTCTTCCCCAGTGGCGCGCCCGCGCTGCAGGCGGCTCACGGATACTTCGCCGATGCCTTCGACTGCGCGCAACCGCTGCGCCACCACCGCTAGATCCGTACCGTCGCGGGCGACGATCTCGAAACTGAATTCGGCCGAGTCACCCGATGACTTTCGGACCGCCGTCGCCTCCAGCCGCTTCGCTGACAGCGACAGAATGTCATGATATGTCGCGAAGCCGTCCGCCCTTCCGCTCAGCCTGACGCGCATGGCCGGTGACCGCGGCGCACCGAAATCCAGTGCTTCGAGCATGGCCAGAACCCCGAGCAGGATCGCGCAGCCCAGGATCGCAAGCAGGTGGGCGCCGGCGCCGACGCCGGCACCCGTGACGAGCGCGAGGAAAACGAAGGTGAATTCCCGCGTATCTCGCACCACCGTACGCAAGCGGATGAGACCGAGGAGCCCCACCAGCGCGAAAGCAACGGCCGAGGCCTCGGCCGCTGCACCGATGACGGAACGGACGGCAATGGCGACAAGGGGAACTGTCACGACGCAGGTGTGGACAAAGGATTTCGAGTGATAGAAGCCGCGATAGACGCGTACATAGGTGATAGCGACAGCCACGCCGAGACTCAGCGCCAAAGCAAGGTCGCCGACTGCCTCGACGATCCCGACCTCGGTGGAGAGCCATGCCATCGACGTCACTCCTTGCCGCGGTGGGTCAGGTGCGGAGACCCTGCCGCGCAGCCTCAAGGTTCTGCCGCAGCGTTGGGTCTCGGCCGGCGACCGATGACAGAGCCCTTTGCAGCAGATCCCCTGTCGTCGCGGGTTCGACGGACCTCCATCCCTGCTGCCGGAACGAAGCCAACGCAACTGCGACACCAAGCTGATAGCGATAGGAACTGTGCGCCAGGCCACGCACCAGATTCGCGCTGACCTTCGCCGAAAGTTCGGGGCCGATCTCCGTCAGAAAGCGGCTGAGATCCGGACGCGCCTGTCGCCTGACGCGGTCTTCCGGCGAGGTGAGCCGCTCGATGATACTGGCCAGAGTGGATTGCTGGGCATTGCTCAGTACCCCGCCCTGGGTCGCCGGCAGCGGAGGTATGCTCGTCACAGGGATGGACAGCACGGTGCCGGCCGGCGCCACCCGCGCCGGCGGCGTCGTTGGACGATACTCGGCGATTGGCGCGACTGCGGGCGAGGTCGATGCCGCGGGTGCTGGGGAAGGCTCACCAGTTGGCAGTCGGAAGATAAAGTCGCCGATATTGTAGTTCTGGTCCTGCAGGTAGCCGAATTGCGGATTCAGCCGATTGGCATCGTTTGTCAGCTCCACGACGGCACGCGTGAGATAAAGGCCGAGTTCCTGCCCGGTGACGAAGCCATCCCGATTGACGTCTGCTTCCGGCCGCTGGCCGCGCAGGACCTGAATTAGAAGGTCGACCAGAATGCTCTTGGCGGGAACCGTCTGCCGGGAGGTTCCGGCGGCGAGGAATTGTCGTGATAAGCCCAGCGTCGTCGTTCGCGCGAACACGTAGCTGGCGGGCCGGCTGTCCTCCGGTCCCCTGTTCTCGCGGACGAGGTCCGGCGTGGCGCCTCTGTTGCCGAAGAAGGCCCCCGAAAAGCAGCTGTCGAACACGAACAGCATGTGACGCGCATCGGGGACGCGAGCATAGGCTTCGAACAGCGTCATCGGCAGCGCCATCTGCATGAAGCGTCGCTGATCTTGGCTGGGCTCGGGCGCATCGACGGGAACGATGAAGCCCATAGGCCTTGTGCCGACGTCGCGCGTCCAGCCATGGCCACCGAAATAGACGAAAAGCCTAGCGTCGGGCACGGCGCCCCGAGTCCGTACGAAGGCATCGATGACGCGCGCAAGATCTTCCGAGCCGAGGTCATAGTGGACCTCCACTCTGAAGTTACTCTCCTCCAGCGCCGCGCGGAGGGCGTCGATCTCCGATCGCACAGCCTCAAGGGGACGCCAGTGCGCGTACTGGCTTTGCCCAATCAGCAGGGCATGGCTCTGCGAGTAGAGGTCATGGACCTGGTTGCGGTTGTCGACCGCCCGCAAGCCGGAATCCTCGGCCGTACGGGGCGAGACGTAATCCGGATCCCGCGCGGCCACAGTCCCGGGCTGCATTGCCGAGATCGCCAGCAGGCCCGCGGCGCAGAGCGTCACAGCGCTCGCCATCGCGTGACGCCACATCGATCGGAAATCCATGTCCCGCTCCTCCGTCATGGGGTGCCTCCGACCCGCAGGTTGACCATGCCGATCCAGCTCCTCGCGGCATTCTCCGGATCGACCGTCGCGGCCCTCACACCGCACTCTTCCAGCAGTTCCGAGAAGCCCGCCTGCGCAAGCCGAGCGGCGAGCCCGGTTCCACCGCATGCAGCGCCCCGCGTCGCATCCCTCGCCGCCTGCGGGGTGTCCCCCGCAAGAAACGCGAAGCTCTCGATCGGTGCCTGCGGCTGTGCGAGCGTCGCCAGGACGAACAGCTTTTCGGACCCGGTCGTGGTGACGTTGATGGTCAGGCCGCGCCGGACGACCCCGCGCGCCGGTGCGAGCCGCGCCGTCTCACCACCACGGGGAAAGATCGCCATCGGGGCCCGGTTCGCGTCGACATAGAGGACGGTGACATCCACCGCGTGAACCCCCGTGTTCCGCACGGTGACCTCTACGCGGTCGCCCTCTGCGGCCACAACCAGCTGCCCTGTGCGGATCGGCTCTGCCGCGGTCTGCCCCCGGCGCGTCAGCGTCAGTTCCACATCAAGTCCTTCGAGGGGCTGCGCGGCAAAGCCGTTCGCGAGCCGCGCGATGTTGGTCCATCGCGCCGACGCCTGGAGCGCTGCCCGAATCGCCGCCGCAAGCACGGTCCGATCCTCGGAAATCGGAATCGACGGTGTCGTGCCGTCTCCTGAGGCGAGGTAGGCGCCATCTGGTCCGGCGAGCCAGATCCTGGTGTCGTCGACGACCAAGGTCATGTCAGGTGTGCCCGCGCCGGGCTCGACCCACTGGATGTGGGCATCCACCCTGCCGCCCGGCGCGGCTGCTCCACGGAGGGATGCGACCGCATCGGAGACACGCCCGATGCCGGCGGAGCCTGGACGGGCGGGCGTCGGCAGAGCCACGCGCAGAACCAGCGGGACGGCCCGCTCGGTCACCCGCGCGATGGCGTTGCCAGCCGTGGCGATGTCGGGAACAGCGGCGCCTCGATGCGCGACCGGTAGAACGTCGCTGTCGAAGGCACGGGCCTCCGCAACCCGGACGAAACCCCGCGCGCTGGTGTCCGCGGCCAGCGGGTCGTCCAGGATGGCGAGGATCGAGTCGGTGGTGACGCCGTGCAATTGCCCGGCGGGCAGGACCAGCCTTCCCTCCTGCCGCGACAGCCGCCACTGCCGAACGGGGCGCGCGTCACCTGCGACCGTGCGGTCGAGGCCGTTCCCCACCACGATCGGGGTTGGAATTGCCAGCGCCCGCTCAGCGTAGCGGCGTAACACAGCGTCCCGATACTGCGCGAAGGAGCCGGCCGGATTCGCCAGAACTGCCTGCGCCAGGGTGTAGGTGAAGAGGCCCCGGACCGGCGACGTATCGTCGGGCATCGGGTATTCGGGGGTCTTCTCCGTCGACTGCGCCGCAAAGAACCCGACATAGCCGGTGCCGTCCCCGGCTTGCTCGAGTTCGGGGATCGGGAGACTTGCAGCGCGCGAGGACCTCGTCCCGGCGGCCACAATGGCTTGTGCACCACGCCGTGCCCGCTCGAGCGCATCCGGGTCGATGCCCAGATCCTCTGGCGGAACCGCCCTGTCCCGGGCCAAGTCGCTGCGCGACGCTGCCCGATCCATGTAGCCCGAATGGCAGGCGTCGACGATCAGCCACAGGAAGACACCCTTGGCACGAAGGGCGCGGACCCAGCCTGCGATCTCATGATTCACGATGACGTTGTTCGGGCGGCCGAGCGTCCCCGGTGCCGCATCTGCCGGCAGGAAGATGGCGTCTAGCCCGTCGAGGGATCGTACGCCCCAGTCCTCCGGCCGTGCCTCCTGCACCGACCCGTGCCCCGCCAGATAGAGGACCACGGTATCGCCAGCGGCCGCCTCCTCAGTCAGTTGCCGTACGGCCCCGAAGATGGCCTCGCGCGTTGGGCGCGGCGCCCCCGCGATGCCATCGGCGAGGACACGGATGGCTGATGGCTCGAAGCCCAGCTGTGCCAGGACGCCCTGCATGGTGGCGACGTCCTGTTGCGGGCCGCGCAGGGCGTTGCGCGGCAGGTTCGGATATTCGGAAACACCGACGAGCAGCGCCGCGTTCCTGGCGCATGCGTCCCAGGATCCGAGCAGGACGAGCAAGGTCGCGAGCAGCGCGAGGAAAGACCCGCGCCCAGCCTCGCAAGCGGTGTCCGTCCCGACCATGTGTCGCCGAAGATCGCCTTGACAGGCCGCCATGCCGTGCATGATCGCTCCTCCGCCAAACGGATCCGTTGATCGTCATTCTTGCCGCGTGCGGGTGGCGTGCATCATCGCCACGCCACCGCGGCGTCACGGCAGGGCCAGAGCCTGCAGAATCGCCCGCCTGGCATCGTCGGACAGGAAGATCGGTGTCCCCGTGTCCGGGTCGGGTACGCTCGGCTCCAGGATCGGCGGGCCTGATGGCGGGATCGCGATCGAGCGACCGGTGCCGTCGTAGGCTATGCTGGCGGCGAGCGTATCCGCCGGCGACAGCGCTGACACCGGCGCCGCGCGGTAGCAGGGGCTGTTCGCACCGGCCCTGAAGGCCGCCGGATCGCGTTCGAAATACTGCATGACGGAGTTCCGGTCGTAGCCGCTGCCGAGTTGCCGCCTGGTCTCCAGGATGATGTCCGGCGGGTAGGACGCGATAGGATCGCCGACGAGGCGAACCTGGGTCCTGATGAAGTCGGGCGGGTAGGGCGGGTTCCGCCGGGTCTGCAGCCAGGCCTCGTCAAAGCCGCAGTCGACGCGCTGGTGCTCGTGCAGGAAGCCGAGTGCGTGCCCGAACTCATGCAGGACGAAGAAGCGCCAGTTGAGCTGCCCCGGGATGGGCGGATCGGCGAAGAGCGATTCGAAGCCCGGTCCATCAGGGAAAGCCAAGACGACGCTGTAGCCGGGGAAGCCGGTTACGTCCTGGTCGCGGCCGGTGTTTCCGAGCATGCCGAAATAGGCTTGCGTCGCGCGTCGTTCAACGAAGACCCTGATGTGACTCCGCGGCACGCCGGGTGCGTCGCAGCGGCGAAGTCGATCGTCACCGAAGTCGAACTTCGTCCTTGCCCGCGCCAGCCATTCGCTGGCGACGTCGCGGATCCGGTGCACGAAGTCGAGATCGCGGTCCACATCGGCCGAAGGCCCGAAGCACACCGTCAGGGAGGGCTCGTGCCAAAGCCAGCTTCGCTGCACGAGTGCACGTGAGGCGACGAGTTGCGGACGATCGAGGCCGGCGCCGTCCAGCAGCGCCATCTGCGCGGCCCATCGCAGGTCCGCATCCGACAGCATGCGGCTGCTGTCATGCGCGTGTGCCGAGCCCGCGACCGCGGCCAAGGCCGCGGCCAACGCCAGCGCTCGCGCCAGCCTGGAAGCACGCGCCCGCAGGCGTGGTGCCAGGGGCCGGGCCGGTACTGGCCCGGCGCGCCGCCGTGCGGCGAACATCAGCGCGTCCCCCGCCCGACCGCCCTGAACAATGGCGTGTCGGAGGGCGCGGGGACGGCCGGCGCGGCAGACACCCCTGCCGGTGGCCGCGGTACAGGCAGGGCCTCCGCAAGGATGCAGACATTCTGGGGCTGCGCGAAGGTGTCCTCGTAATGGAATCCACCGGTGCGGCTATAGCGCGCGGAGGGCTTGATGCGTGCCACCTCGACGGCGATATCCACGCCCAGGCTGCCGGAGATGTCCCGGTCGAAATCATATCGCACGCTGCGTGCGACGACCGCCCGCCGAACGAGGAAGTAGCGCTGACGCCGATCGAGGTCGCGCCTGGCATAGAAGGCGTCGACAACACCGCGGACCCCGTCATCGGTCGTGTTCAACTCCTCGGCGCCGCCGAAAGCCTGTTCCACCCGGAACCGGTCAGTGACTGATGCCTCCGCCGACAGCGGCACGCCGATGATCTGCGCCACCACGCCGGCGCCGACTTCGACCGTCTGCGTCGCGGTCGGTGCAGCGAAGGGTTCTCTCCGCACCCCTGCCTGCGATCCAAGCTCGGTGACGGTGAATTTGGTGCCGTCGGACGTGACCCGGAAGATGGTGCCAGGACCATCGAAGGCGGAGGGTGCGGCCAAGCAGTTCCATCCTGGCCCCAGCAGGCGCGCCACCGGAGTGGGCGGCGTGTCTTCTGTCAGACGGCACCCGGTCGCAAGCGCAGTTCCAGTGAACGCGACGACCAGCCACTTCTGTCGACGTGTCATCAGCATCCCTCCAGGCTTTTTGGGGGGAGCCGCCCGAGACGGCCCTGCCGCACCCGGGAACCTGCTCTTCACGTTGTGACTTTACAATCAAACGATGTAACCTTGGGGCTCGCGTCGTGCGTTTTGTCACGCGACGCATGGCTTGCCCTGTGCCGAGCGCCGCCCGTTCCCGAGGCGACGCACGACGGTGATGTAGTGCTCGGTGGAGCGCTACCGGCATCACGGACATCACGACGGACATGCAAGCGCGCCCTCCGGCTCACCGGCCATGTCGGGCTTTGGCGAGAGTACGGTGATGCTGAAGGCGGCGGGGCGACTGCTCTGAGCATGTCGAGGCGCGGTTCATCCACGTCGGTCAGCTGACCGACGCCCGCACCGTCGCCCCGTGACGCAGCGAAGCAGACGAATCTTCAGGTTTCCAGGCGGCGGATCTTGCCTTCGGCGACGAGCTTCGCCCAACGCTCCACATCCGCTGTGAAGTAGCGGGAGAAGCCCGCGGCATCGGTCGGAATGCCGATCGCTGCCGCCTCCTGCAGCCGCTGATGCACCAGTGGCGTCGCGATCGCCGCGCGGCTTGCCGCCTCCAGCCGCGCGAAGGCGTCCGGCGGTGTCCCGGCGCGCGTGAAGAAGCCGAGCCAGAGCGAGAATTCGAAGCCGGGAACCCCTTGCTCGGCGATGGTCGGCACTTCCGGGAAGACGTCGGAGCGCTGCAGCGACGTCACGCCGAGCGCCCGCACGCTGCCAGCGCGCACCTGGCCGGAGGAGGATCCCATGGCGTCGAGCAGGAAGTTGATGCGCTGCGCGATGAGGTCCGGGTAGACGGCGCCGGAGCCGCGATAGGGCACGTGCAGAAGCTGGGTGTCGGTGGCGGCCGCCAGCAATTCGCCGGCCAGATGGCTGCCGGTGCCGAGCCCCGAGGACCCGTAGGAGATCGCCCCCGGCTGCGCCCGCGCCGCCGCGAGCAGGTCGGCGAGGTTCCGGAAGGGGCTCTCCGGCGAGACCACCAGCATGTTCGGCACCGCGCCGATGCCGCCGAGCGGCGTCAATCCGCCGACCGGGTCGAAGTTCAGCGTCGTGAGCGACGGCCCGGTCGCCAGGGACACCGAGCCGAGCAGGAAAGTATAGCCATCGGCCCGCGCGCTGCTGGCGACATAGGCGGCGCCGATATTGCCCCCCGCACCCGGCCGCAACTCCACCACCACCGATTGGCCGAGGATGCGCGCCATCTCCGGTGCGATCACGCGGGCCAGGACATCGGCGGAACCGCCCGGCGCATAGGGGACGATCATGGTCACCGGCCGGTCCGGGAAGGCGGCGCGCGCGATGCGCGGCGCCGCCAGCGGCAGCAGGGCGAGAAGCGGAAGCGAGCGGCGGCTGATCATGCGGATCCTCGGCTGCTGATGGGATATCACCGTAAATTACAGTGAATATCTCTCACGTCCGTAGATCGGGCGTGAATCGACCGAAGTCAATCCCGCCTGTCTGCGTGCCCCTGTTCCAGCAACGCGCGTGCCATCGCGGTCAGCGCGACCTTGTCCACCTTGTTGGTCCCGGCCAGCGGCAGCGCCGGCAACAGCCAGACGCGGCGCGGATGCATGAAGGCCGGCGCATGTTCCAGGCTGAAGGCCTTGAGAACCGCTTCATCCACCGCGGCGCCGGCACGCGGCACCACGAAGGCCACCGGCTTCATGCCCTTGATGTCGTCGGGCACCGCCACGACCGCCGCCTGCTCGACGCCGGGATGGCGTTCCAGCACCGCCTCCACCTCGCCCGGGAAGATGTTCTCGCCACCCGAGATGAACATATCGTCGGTGCGGCCGATCACGTAATGGAAGCCATCTGCGTCGCGGCGCATCACGTCGCCAGTGACGTAGTAGCCATCATCGGTGATCGGCGGCGCGATGTCGGGTCGCGCGTGGTAGCCGTCCATCAATCCGGGCGTTTTCTGCTCCAGCACGCCCTCGTCCCCAAGCGTGCCGTCCGCGGCGCGAAGCCGGAGTGCGACCGCTGGATGCGGGTAGCCGACCGAGAGGCCTGGCGTCGGCTTGCCGCCGGGGTGCGGGCCGAACACCACCGGCCCCGCTTCCGTGGTGCCATAGGCGTTGATCAGGCGCGCATTGGGGAAGGCCGCGCGGATCGCGGCAGCCAGCGCTTCACTGACCGGCGCCGAGCCGAGGCGGATCGAGCGGACGCTGCTGGTATCCGTCGCCGCCAGCAATGCCTGTTCGCGCAGCAGCATGGCGAACATTGGCGGCACGCCGGTGACCCAGGTGCAGCGCTCCTCGCCGATCGCGGCGATATAGTCCCGCTCCCGGAACTGCGGCAGCAGCACGGTGGTGGCGCCGGCGGCGCAGGCGAGTTGCGCCAGCGCCAGCCCGTTCATGTGGTAGAGCGGCGCCGCGATCAGGAAGCGCTCCTCGTTCAACGCCGCACCGGCCAGGCGCTGCCCAACGATCCAGAGATGCGCCTGGTGCGAGAGCACGACCCCCTTGGGGCGGCCGGTGCTGCCGGAGGTGTAGAGGAAGAGCGCCGGCTCGCCCGGCATCGGGTCCACCACAGTGAAGGGTCCGGGATCGAGCAGCGCGTCCCAGTCCGGGCCGTCGAGTGCCAGGCGCGGCAGCCCGCCCGGCACTGCCGCTGCCCGCGCCGCGTCATGGGCCACGAATCTAACGCCGGCATTCTCCAGCACATAGGCGATGGTCGCGGCCGGGAAGCGCCAGTTCACCGGCACCGGCACCAGCCCGGCACGCTGCGCGCCATAGATCAGGGCCAGGTAGTGCGCCGAATTCGCCGCCAGCAGCCCGATGCGGTCGCCGCGCACCAGGCCACGCCGCAACAGGCCCCGCGCCGCGGCGTCCGCCAAGGCGTCGAGCGCCGCAAAGGTGACGACCTGCCGTACGCCCTCAGCGCGCTCGATCAGCGCCGGCTTGTCGCGCGCAACCCCGGACGGGACGAGCGCCCCGAGGTTACCCGCCGTGAAGCCCATCAGCCCTTCGGTGCCGCCGGTGGCGCGGTAAGATAGACGCCGCGGCCCGAGGCGCAGAGCTTGCCGTCGAGATCGAAGATGCTGGCCTCGGCGACCGAGAACTGCCCGCCGAAGCGCACCACGCGGCCCTTGGCGATCAGATCCCCCGGCATCGCCGCGCGGTGGTAGTCGACCCGCATGTCGACGGTCGGCACGCCACGCCCGGTCGAGGAGACCAGCGCCCAGTCGGCGGTCAGGTCGACCAGCGCCGCCAGGATGCCGCCATGGGTGTAGCGGCGGTCCGGGTTCACCACCCATTCTTCCCGCCAGGTCGCGCGCAGCTCCACCGTGCCTTCGCCCACCGCCAGCACCTTGATGCCGAGCCACTGGTGGAAGGGCCCGCGCAACAGCATCGCCTCCACTTGCTCGGGCGTCGGCAGTGGCTTCGCTTCCTTCTGCGCTTCGCTCATGGCGTGATCACCACCTTGCCCAGCACCTCGCGGTCGCGGATCAGGCGCAGGCCTTCCGCCGCCTGCTCGAGCGGCAGCACCTTGTCGAGCACCGGCTTGATGCGCCCGTCCTGGATCATCGCCATGAGGGCAGCGAGGTTGTCGTCATAGAAGGAATTGGAGCCGATGATCTGCAGTTCGAAGGACCAGACATAGCGCAGGTCCTCCACCGGATCGTGGCCGGCGGTCGCGCCGCAGACCAGGATCTTGCCGCCGCGCTTCACGCAGCGGAGCGTCTTGCCCCAGGTGTCGCCGCCGGTGAAGTTGATGACGACGTCGACACCGCCTTCGTAGCTGCGCCGCTGCGGCTTGCCGTATTTCTCGACCGCCCATTTCGAGAAATCGACCTTGGTGTAGTCGATCGCCTCATCGGCGCCCATCGCCAGCAGCGCGTCGCATTTCGCGGCACTGCCGGCGCAGGCGATCACATGCGCGCCGAGCTGCTTGGCGAGGATCACGCAGCCGGTGCCGACGCCACCCGAGGCGCCGAGGATCAGCACCTTGTCGCCGGGCTTGATGGTATTGTGGGTGACCAGCATGCGGTGCGCAGTGCCATAGGCGACCGGCAGTGCCGCAGCCTGTTCGAAGCTGACGCCATCCGGCATGCGGATGAGCTGGTCGGCGCTGACGCGGCAGAATTCCGCCATGCCGCCATCCAGCATCTCACCCATCAGCCCCTTGGCCTTGTTGAGCGGATTGACCAGCACCCGGTCCCCCACCGCCCAGCCCGTGACACCTTCGCCGAGCTCCGTGACGGTGCCGGCCATGTCGAGCCCGATGACCACCGGCATCGGCACCTTGATGCCCGGCATGCCCTTCACGGTGAAGACGTCGTGGTAGTTGAAGGAGGAGGCGCCCACGCGGATCACCACATGATCAGCCGTGGCCCGGGGCTTCGGGTGGTCCGCGACCACCTGCAGCTTGTCGAGGTCGCCATGTTCGCGTAGCACCAGCGCGCGCATCGTCTCTGTCATCTTTGGTCCGGTCCCGAGATCTGCACGGCGCGAAGCGTCCGGGATTTTCCGAAGTGGCGCAAGGCCCGCCCCTTCGGAGGCCGGCTGCCCGGGCGCCCGATGCAGCAAGCCTATCGCCGAGTCCGGCCGCTTCCTCTAACCTTGCTCCACAAGCGGACCAATCCGCAGTTTCGGGAGGATACCAGGACGATGGCGACGCTCATCTCGCGCCGGACAGCCCTTGGCTCGACGCTTGCCGTGACAGCCTTGTCGGCGCCATCCATCGCGCAGACGCGGGACCGCGTCGCCCGGGTCTGGGGCGAGCCCGGCCCCTATGTCGGCGTCTTCACCAATGGGCTAAACGAATGGGCGCAGCGCAACGCGCCTGGCCTGCGCTTCGAGGCGGAGCAGATCCCCTGGGATCAGGTCTACACCAAGCTCGCGACCGACCTCGCGGCGCGGCGCCCGCCCGCGCTCATCAGCGTCGAAAGCCCGATCGCCTATCAGCTCGCGGCCGAGGGCCTGCTCGAGCCGATGGACGAGGTGAACCGCAACATCCGCGCCGCCGAGCGCCTGGTCGCCGGCTTCACGGTCGATGACTTCGGCACCTGGAAGGGCACCCAATACGCGGTGCCGCTGCACCACCAGGGCTGCCTGCTGGTCGTGCAGTCGGATGCGGTGCAGGAGGCCGGCCTTTCCGACCCCGCGACCTGGACCTGGCAGGACCTGCTGAACGGCGCCCGCGCCATCCAGCAGAAGCGCCCAGGCACCGCTGGCTACACCATGGCACTCGGCCGCAACCTCTGCGGCGACTACCACGTGCAGCAATTCATCTGGGCCGCCGGCGGCCTCACCTGGGATCCCGCCCGCAATTTCGAGACGGTGTTCAACAGCCCCGCGACGATCGAGGCCTATGAGTTCATCAAGGAACTCTATGCCACCATGCCGCGGTCGGCGGTCGAGTTCTCCTTCCTGCAGGTGGTCGACCAGCATGTCGCTGGCCGCACCGGCATGTCCGCCTATTGGGGGCGCACCATGGGCCGCGCCGCGGACGAGGCGCAGCCGATCTTCCGCAACATGGAGTACTACCTGAACCCGAGGCACCCCGGCACCGGCCAGAGCTGGTCCTGGACCGACATCAACGGCTGGATCATGCCGCGCCGGAACAACGCCTTCATCCGCGAGAGCAAGGAAGCGATCGCGCATGTGATGAACAGTCCGGAGTGGATGGCGCGCTACACCAATTCTCTCTTCCCTAATGTCGGCCCGGTCTTCAAGGACACCGCGAGCGACGCGGCCGTGCAGCGGCATCCGATGTATGAGGCGAAGCGGCGCAGCGTCGAGCTGATCTTCAGCGGCTACGTGCCCAAGGCCTGCAACAGCGGGCACGAGCTGAAGCGCGGCATCAACCCGCTCGGCGGCATCGGGCATGGCCGCAATGTCTGGAGCCAGGTGGCGCAACGCATCCTCGTGAACAACGAAGCGCCGCGTGCCGCCGTCGAATGGGGCCACCGTCAGTTCGAGGATATCCGACGCGAGAACCGCAGGCTAATCGAATAGGGCTGGTCGCATGCGGCTGCGCCTGACCGACCGCCAGGTCGGGGTGCTGTTCATGCTCCCCTTCCTGGTCGCCCTGCTGCTGTTCCTCGTATGGCCGATCGCGGAGGCGGTGCGTCTGTCCTTCGTGCGCTACAACCCGCTGCGGCCGGAGGTGCAGCCCTTCGTCGGCCTCGACAATTACCGCTTCGTCCTCGAGGACCCACTGTTCTGGGAGAGCTTCCACCAAGCATTGATCTGGACCGGCTGGTCCACCTTCTTCCAGGCGGTGATCGGCGTCGGCCTGGCACTGCTGCTGCACCAGCCGCTGCGCGGCATCAATGCCTTCCGCGGACTGCTGCTGTTCCCCTACATCGTGCCGACCGTCGTCATCGCGCTGAACTGGCGCTGGCTGTTCAATTCCGAGATCGGCATCGTCAACCATCTGCTGCTGCAGGCCGGCATCATCGCGGAGCCGGTCGCCTGGCTGTCCACGCCCGACATGGCGATGGCGAGCGCCATCCTGCTGAATGTCTGGAAATACACGCCCTTCGTCGTGATCGTGGTGCTGGCACGGCTGCAGACCATCCCGACTGAGCTCTACGACGCCGCCAAGGTCGACGGCGCCGGTGCGCTGCGCCGCTTCCGCGACATCACCCTGCCGCAGCTTGCGGAGGTGCTGGCGGTGGTCGTGGTGTTCCGCACCATCTGGACCTTCAACAAGTTCGAGGAGATCTTCCTGCTGACCCGCGGCGGGCCCGGAACCTCCACCTACAACCTCGCGCTCTATGCCTATGACCAGTCGATCGCCAATCTCCGCATGGGCGTCGGCGCGGCCGCGGGCGTGCTGATGCTGCTGGTGCTGCTGGTCGCGTCCTTCCTCTACATCCGATTGACCGGCTTCGGGCGGGAGGATCGCGCAGCATGAACCGCTGGCTGGCTGCCCTCCTCTACGCCCTGCTTTGCGCCGTCACCTTCGTGGTGTGCTTCCCGCTGCTCTGGGCGATCTCGACCAGCCTGAAGCCGAAGGAAGAGATCTTCCGCTGGCCGCCGACCCTGCTGCCGGAGCGCTTCACCTTCGAGAGCTACCGGGAGCTGCTGTTCGGTGGCAGCGCCGCCTCGGCACCCGGTGCCGGTACGCCACCATCGGATTTCTTCCTGCACTGGTTCGCGAATTCGATCATCGTCTCGGTCGGATCGACGGTGATCTCGATCACCGTCGCGACGCTCGCGGCCTATTCGCTGACCCGCTTCCGCTTCTTCGGTCAGCGCGCCGTCCCCTATGTCGCGATCATGGGCTACATGATCCCGTCGGTGATCTTCGTCTTCCCGATGTTCCTGACCTTGGTCGAGCTCGATCTCACCGACACGCTGCTCGGCCTCACGCTCGGCTATGTCTGCATCACGCTGCCCTTCTGCCTGTGGCTGATGTGGGCCTTCTTCCGCGGCGTGCCGCTGGAGATCGAGGAGGCGGCGCTGGTCGATGGCGCGTCGCGCCTGCAGGTGTTCCGCCAGATCGTGCTGCCGGTCGCGCTGCCGGGCATCATCGCCGCGTCGATCTTCGCCTTCATCGTGTCCTGGAACGACTACCTCTTCGGCCGCGTCTTCATGAACAGCATGGAGCTGCTGCCGCTGACGGTCGGCGTGATGCACTTCTTCGACGGCACCCATGTGGATTGGGGGTTGATGATGGCCAGCAGCGTGCTGATGACGGTGCCAATGGCCATCCTGTTCGGGTTCATGCAGCGCCATCTGGTGGCGGGCTTCGGGGCGGGGGCGGTGAAGGGATGACCGATGTCGTGATCAGCGGGCTGTCGAAATCCTTTGGCAGCAACCGCGTGCTGCAGTCGTTGGATCTCAGGGTGCCGTCGCGGCAATTCGTGACCCTGCTCGGCCCGTCCGGCTGCGGCAAGACGACGCTGCTGCGGCTGATCGCCGGCCTGGAGAAATCCAGCCAGGGCGAGATCCGCTTCGGGGAGAAGCGCGTCGACACGCTGGCCCCGGGTGATCGCAACATCGCCATGGTTTTCCAGTCCTACGCGCTCTATCCGACGATGAGCGTCGCGCGGAACATCGGCTATGGGCTGGAGGTGCGGCGCATCGGCAAGCCCGAGCGCACGGCACGCATCGGCGCGGTCGCCAAGGTGCTGGAGATCCTGCATTTGCTGGCACGGAAGCCCAAGGCGCTGTCCGGCGGCCAGCGGCAGCGCGTGGCCCTCGGCCGCGCCATGGTGCGCAAGCCCGACATCTTCCTGATGGACGAGCCGCTGTCGAACCTCGACGCCAAGCTGCGGGCGGCGATGCGGGGCGAGCTGCGGCGCTTCCACCTCGACCTCGGCACCACCACGATCTACGTCACCCACGACCAGCTCGAGGCGATGACCATGTCCGACCTGGTCGTGGTGATGAACGAAGGCGTGGTGCAGCAGATCGGCACGCCGGAGGAGGTCTATGCACGGCCTGCAAACCTCTTCGTCGCGGGCTTCATCGGCACGCCGCCGATGAACCTGGTGCCGGCACGGCATGAGGGCGGCGTGCTCAGCGTCGCCGGCGCGAAGCTGCCGGTCGCGGTGCCGCCCGGTGCGCCCGCCGAACTCATCCTCGGCATCCGGCCGCAGGACCTCGGTGTGGCGAGGCCGGGCGATGCCGGCACCATCCCGGGTAAGGTCTGGATGGTGGAGCTGATCGGCAGCGAGCGCCTGATCGAGATGGAGGTGGCGCCAAAGCTGCGCCTGACCGCGGAGGTGCGCGCCAGGCAGCGCGCGGCGATCGACGACGCCATCGCCTTCCGTCCCGACCCGGCGCAGATCCACCTCTTCGATCCGGCAACGGGTGCATCGCTGACGGCGGCGCGTTGAGACGCGCCGCCTCAGACACCCTTCAGCCGAAGGAACGCGGCCGCAGCCCAGCGTGGAAATAGGTGATCATCGAGTAGATATCGTAGACCGGCAGCCCGAATTCGCGCTGCAGGGCAGCGGCATAGGGCGGCATGTTGGTGCATTCCAGCACGATCGCGCCGACCTCCGGATGCTGGCTGACCAGGGCGCGGCCGGCATCGAGGATGTCCTGCTCGGCCAGGTCGACATCCATGTCGTCCTTCTCCGCCTTGATCAGCACGCGGAAGAACTCCCGCCCATTCTCGGTCCCGACCATGGGCACATCGAGCGGCACGCCGGCCGCCTCCAGATGCGCTGATGTCAGGGTCGAGCCGCTGACGGTGATCAGCCCGACGCGCTTGCCGGGCGGCAAGGTCGCCTGCACCCAGGGCACCTGCAGCAGGGAGCTGGTTGCGACCGGCACGCCCACCTGTTCGGCGATCTCGCGCTGGAACAGTGACAGGAAGCCGCAATTGGTGGTGATCGCCTCGGCCCCCTGGCGCACCAGATCCTTCGCCCCTTCGACAAAGTCGGGCAGCAGGCCGCGTGCGCCGTTCAGCACCACCTTCTCCGGACTGGCACCGGGGATGACGCGATAGAGCACCGGGAAGGGCCAGGTGCCGGCATTGCCCATGTCGCCGGGGATGCGGGGAAAGCGCGCCTCGAGCATGAGGATGCCGAGCGGCGCGCCGTAGAGCGCCTTGCCGCCGCGGGCGATGCCGCGGGTGGGGTGCGTGGCGGTCGGGGGATTCAGCATGGCGGTGTCACCATCGGTGGAAGGGGAGGGCACGGCGCCGCGGACCGGCGCCGCGCCGGCAGGCTCAGCGCATCGGCGGCGGGTAGTGCAGGCCGCCCTGGGTGTAGAGCCGATTGTAGCCGCGCGGCAGGCCGAGCGGCGCCACATTGCGCTCCCACAGATCGGCATAGCTGCCGACCTGGCGGATAATGCGCACCGCCCAGTCATTGCCGACGCCGAGCATCCGGCCGAATTCGCCGGTACGGCCGAGCAGGCGCTGCACGTCCGGATTGGCATCAGTCAGGCGCTGCTCGAGATTGGCGGAGGTGACGCCGAGCTCCTCCGCCGTCATCATCGCGAAGAGCGTCCAGCGCACGACGTCGAAGAAGCGGTCGTCGCCCTTGCGGACCACGGGGCCGAGCGGTTCCTTGCTGATGAGATCCGGCAGCACCACGAAGTCCTGGCCGCGAGCGCCAAGCCCGGCGCGGAAGGCCGAAAGTGCCGCGGTGCCGACGGTGAAGGCGTCGCAGCGACCGGCCAGCAGCGCTTCACGGATCTGCTCGATGCTGTCGATCACGACCGGCTGCAGCCGCATGTTGTTGCTGCGGAAATAGTCGGCGAGGTTCAGCTCCGTCGTCGTGCCGGGCTGCACGCAGACGCTGGCGCCGTCGAGCTGCCGCGCGGCACTCACGTTGAGCTGCCGCGACACCAGGAAGCCCTGCCCGTCATAAAACATGACGCCGGAGAACAGCAGCCCCAGCGCAGCCTCGCGCGGCAGCGTCCAGGTGGTGTTGGACGACAGCAGATCGATCTCGCCGGACTGCAGCATGGTGAGCCGGTTGGCATAGGTCGAGGGGACGAAGCGGACCTTGGTCGCATCGCCCAGCACGGCAGCCGCGACGGCACGGCAGAAATCGACATACATGCCGGTGTATTCGCTGCGCGCGTTCACCATCGCGAAGCCCGGCAGGTCGAGGACGGTGCCGCAGACGAGCTGGCCGCGGGCACGGATCGCATCGATCGTGGGCGAGCCGCTGGCGGCCGGCGCCTGGGCGCGAGCGGCGGGCAGCGCCACGCCGATCGCGAGCATGGCCGCGAGTGCGATGCACCTCAGCCGGGATAGATGTCTCATGATGCCCTCACGGTGACAGTGTCAGAAACGGAGCGGGTGTCGATCTCAACGGAAGCGTGCGGGGCTGAAGGCGGCGATCGGAATCTCCGGCTCCCGCCCGGCCAATAGCTGGGCGACGAGGCGCCCGGTGCGCGGCCCCGCGACCAGGCCGACATGGCCATGGCCGAAGGCGTGGATCACATCGGGCGTCGCGCGCGACGGGCCGAGGCAGGGCAGCCCATCCGGCATGGAGGGGCGATGGCCCATCCAGAACGCCACACGATCCGCCGGCAGATCGCGCGGCAGGCCGGGGAAGCTCTTCAGCAGGTGGTCGCGCAGGATCTCGGCGCGTTTCCAGTTGGGCGCCGCGTCGAGCCCCGCGATCTCCACCTGGCCAGCGGCGCGCAGCCCGTCCCGCATCGGGTTGACGACCATCTTGGCGGCCGAGAGGCTCATCGAATGCCGCGGCCCCTGGGTCACACCGCGCAACATCACGTGGTAGCCGCGCTCGGTCTCGAGCGGGACAGGGTCCCCCGCGATGGCGGCGAGCGCCTTGGACCGTGCACCGGCGCAGATCACCGCCGCGTCACAGGCGAGCGCCGATCCATCCGCCAGCGTGACGGCGCGGAGCCGCCCGCCTTCGATGCTGAGCCCCGTGGCCGAGGCCTGCCGCAGCGCGGCCCCCCGCTGCTGCGCGAGCGCGACGAGGGCCGCGACGTAACGGCCGGGATCGAGGCAGCGCCCCGCCTCCCCGATCAGCACCGCGAAGGTATAGGCAGGATCGAGGTCGGGCTCGGCCTTGCGCAGCGCCGCGCCTTCCAGCTCGGTCCAGGTGATGCCGACCTGGCGGCGAATGCGCCAGCCCATCGCCTCGCCCTCGAAAGCCGTGCGCGAGGTATAGGCGTTGATCAGTCCGCGATGCTCGACGAGCTCCGGCACACCGGCCTCGGCGGCCAGCGCCGCATGCAGCACCGGGCTGTCCTGCAGCAGCGGCCGCAGCGCCTGAGCGACGCGCAACACCCGTTCCTCGGTCCAGCCTGCCGCCAGGTAGCGCAGCAGCCAGGGCAGCACCTTCGGCAGATAGCGCCAGCGGATGGCGAGCGGCCCCAGCGGATCCATCACGAAGCCCGGGACCTTGCGCCAAAGGCCAGGCCCGCTCGGCGGTATCACTGACATGGAGGAGAACCAGCCGGCATTGCCGTAGCTCGCCGCCTGCTCGCCGCCGGGCGGCGCCGGCTCCAGGATGGTGACCCGATGGCCGTCGCGCAGCAGCTCCAGAGCCGTGGCGGCGCCGGTGATGCCGGCGCCGATCACGGCCACATGGCGGGTCACGCCGTGGCCCCTGCCGGCATGTCGCGGCCGACCGAGAGGGCGCGCGGATCCAGGAAGCAATGCAGGATCGCCGGCTTGCCGGAGGCGATCGCACGTTCGAAGGCGGGTGCGAAGTCCTCGGTCGCCCTGATCGTCTCGCCATGGCCGCCGAAAGCGCGGGCATAGGCGGCGAAGTCGGGATTCTTCAGTCGCGTCGCGGAGACGCGGCCGGGATAGTCGCGTTCCTGGTGCATGCGGATGGTGCCGTACATGCCGTTGTCGATCACGACGACCAGCACCGGGATGTCGTGCTGCACGGCGGTCGCGAATTCCTGGCCGTTCATCAGGAAGTCGCCGTCGCCCGCGACCACCAGCACCGGGCTCTCCGGGCATTGCCGCTTCGCCATGACCGCGGCCGGCACGCCATAGCCCATGGAGCCCGAGGTCGGCGCGAGCTGGGTGCCGAGGCGGGAGAAGCGATGGTGCCGATGCAGCCAGCCGGCGAAATTGCCGGCGCCGTTGCAGAGGATCGCCTCCGGCGGCAGACGCTCATCCAGCCAGCGCACGATCTCGCCATACTGGAAGCCGCCGGGCAGCTTGCGCGCGGTGCCGGACCAGGCGAGGTAGTCGGCATGCGCCTGCGGCGTGCCATTGCCCCAGCCGGGCGCACTCGCGGGCTTGAGCGGCGCCAGCGCGGCGGCGAAACTCCGCGGGCTCGCCTGGATCGCGAGCGTCGGCGCATAGACGCGGCCGAGCTCCTCCGCCCCCGGATGCACATGCACCAGCGTCTGCCTCGGCACGGGGATGTCGAGCAGGCTGTAGGAGCCGGAAGGCATTTCCGACATGCGGCCGCCGATGAGCAGCAGCAGGTCCGCATCCTTCACCCGCGCGGCGAGCGCCGGCGCCGGCCCGATGCCGAGATCACCGGCATAGCAGGGATGATCCCAGCGGAAGCGGTCGGCGCGGCGGAAGGAGGTGCAGACGGGCAGCGCCCAGCGTTCGGCGAAGCCAGCGAATTGATCGACCGCGTCCTGGGTCCAGCCGGAACCGCCGAGGATTGCGATCGGCTGCCGCGCTGAAGCGAGCATGGCACCAAGGCGTTCGATATCGGCGGGCGCCGGCGCCGGCGCAGCCGGCTCCACACGGGGCACGTCCGGCACATCAGCCATCGCCACCAGCATCTCCTCCGGCAGGGCGATCACGACCGGGCCCGGCCGACCTTGCATCGCCACGCGGAAGGCCCGGGCCACCAGCTCCGGGATGCGGTCGGGGGTGTCGATCTCCGTCACCCACTTCGCCATGGAGCCGAAGACCGCGCGGTAGTCGAGTTCCTGGAAGGCTTCGCGCTCGCGCATGCCGCATTCGATCTGGCCGACGAAGAGGATCATCGGCGTCGAATCCTGCATGGCGATATGCACGCCATGGCTGGCGTTGGTCGCCCCGGGGCCGCGGGTGACGAAGCAGATGCCCGGCCGTCCCGTGAGCTTGCCATAGGCTTCGGCCATCATCGCCGCCCCGCCCTCGGCGCGGCAGGTCAGCACGTCGATGCCGGAATCATAGAGGGCATCGAGTACCGCCAGGTAGCTCTCGCCGGGGACGCAGGTGACGCGTTCCACGCCCTGGGCGCGGAGCTGGTCGACGAGGATGCGGCCGCCGTTGCGGGGCGTCATCGCCGCGCCGCTCACTGGAGCACCGCCGCCGCGCGGGCGATGCGGTCTATGGCATTGCGCAGCTCGCTCTCCGCCGCGGCGTAGGAGATGCGGAAGAAAGGGGCGAGACCGAAGACGGATCCGGGAACCACAGCCACGTCGTGCTCCTCCAACAGATAACGGCAGAAGGCGGTGTCGCTGTCGATCACCTGCCCCGATGGGGTCTTGCGGCCGATCAGGCCGGCGCAGCTCGAATAGGTGTAGAAGGCGCCTTCCGGCCGGCGGCAGGTGATGCCGGGGATGGCGTTCAGCCCATCCACCACCAGGTCGCGCCGACGCTGGAAGGAGAGGCGCCGCTCCTCCACCACCTGCTGCGGTCCGGTTAGCGCCTCGACCGCCGCGGCCTGCGAGACCGAGCAGGGGTTGGAGGTGCTCTGGCTCTGCACCACAGCCATGGCCGCGATCAGCTCGCGCGGGCCGGCGCCATAGCCGATGCGCCAGCCGGTCATCGCGTAGGATTTGGAGACGCCATTGATGGTCAGCGTGCGCGCGCGCAGTTCCGGCGCCAGGCTGACCGCACTGCGGAAGACGAAGTTGCCGTAGCAGAGATGCTCATAGATCTCGTCCGACATCAGCCAGACCTGCTTGTGGCGCTTCAGCACCTCCAGGATCGGCCGTAGCTCCGCCTCGCCATAGGCACTGCCGGTCGGATTGGAGGGCGAGTTCAGCATCAGCCAGCGGGTGCGCGGGGTGATGGCGCGCTCGAGGTCCGCGGCATCCAGGCGGAAGCCATTCTCCTCCCGGCAGGCGATGGGCACCGGCACGCCGCCAGCGATCGCGACCATGTCGGCATAGGAGGTCCAGTAGGGCGCGGCGAGGATCACCTCGTCGCCCTCGTCCAGCGTTGCCATCAGCGCGTTATGGATGACCTGCTTGGCGCCGGCGCCGACCGTGATCTCCTCCGGCGCGAAATCGAGCGCGTTGTCGCGGCGGAATTTCTCCGCGATGGCCGCCTTGAGATCGGCTGTGCCGTCGAGCGCCGTGTATTTGGTCGCGCCCGCGCGGATGGCGCGCCAGGCGGCTTCCTTGACATTCTCCGGCGTGTCGAAATCAGGCTCACCGGCGCCGAGGACGATCACCGGCCGCCCTTCCCGCTTCAGCCGGGCGGCGGTGGCGCCGATGCGCAGGATCTCCGAGACCCCGATCGCGGCGATGCGCCGTGCGGGGCGGAAGGTTTCGTCGTGGGTATCGGTCATGTCCATGGCGTTGCTACCGGTCTTGGAAAGGAAGACAGGCCCTGCCCCGGTCGCGGGCGCAGGGCCCGGTGTTCAGCGCGCCGCGATCGCCATGATCTCGACCCGGATGTCGGGCACCGCGAGCTCGACCTGGCCGCAGCAGCGCGCAGGCGTCTCACCAGGCACCACCCAGGCGTCATAGACCGCGTTCATGGCGTTGAAATCCGTCATCGACTTCAGCCAGATCGTGACGTTGAGCAGGCGCGACTTGTCGGAGCCGGCCGCCGCCAGCATCTCGTCGATCTTGGCCAGCACCTGGCGCGTCTGCCCGGCGATGTCGGCGCTGCGGTCATCGGCCGTCTGTCCCGCGAGGTAGACCGTGTCGCCGTGGATCACGGCGCGGCTGCGGCGGGCGTTCTGGTCGAGGCGGGTGATGTCGGTCATGGCGATCCCTGTCAGCCGATGTCGGCGGCGATGCGGCGGCAATGGTCCAGCGCCGCCTGGATGAGGTTGTCGCTCGCCTCCGGCGTGCGGAAGGCGGAATGCGCTGACAGCGTGACGTTCGGCACCTGCGTCAGCGGATGATCGGCCGGCAGCGGCTCGATCTCGAACACGTCGAGCCCCGCATGGGCGAGCTTGCCGGAGGCGAGCGCATCCAGCATCGCCGCCTCGTCCACGATCGCGCCGCGGGCGGTGTTGATCAGGATGGCGCCGTCGCGCATCGCCTGGATGCGCGCGCGAGAGAGGAAGCCACGCGTCTCGTCCGTCAGCAGCAGGTGCAGCGACACGACCTGACTTTCCGCCAGCAGCGTCTCGAGAGCGACGAAATCGACACCGGGATGCGCCTTCGGGGTGCGGTTCCAGGCCAGCACACGCATGCCGGCGCCGCGGGCGAGCCGCGCCATCTCCGCCGCGATGCCGCCGAAGCCGACCAGGCCGAGCGTCTTGCCGGTGAGCTGCATGGTTTCCGTGCGCAGCCAATTGCCGGCACGCATCCCGCGATCCATCTCCGCGAAACCCTTGGCGGCCGCCCACATCAGCGCGAAGGCGCATTCCGCCACCGCGGTGTCGCCATAGCCCTTGATGATGTGCACCTGGATGCCCGCCTCGGCGAGCTCTTCCGGGTTCATGTAGGACCGGGCGCCGGTGCCGAGGAAGACGACGTGCTTCAGCTCGCGGCATTGCCGGGCGATGGCGGTCGGCAAGGTGGTATGGTCGATGATTGCGACCGCGGCGTCGCCGAGCAGGGCCGGAAGCTGCTCCGGAGTGATGTCCGGGTCCCGGTTCACCACCAGCTCCCCCTCGTCGGGGCGGTGCAGCCGTTCGGCGATGGCGGCGAGGCCCGGGCTGGCATCCACGAAGACGGCACGCATGCGGGGCTGTCCTTCTGCTGACGTCATGGGATGGGCGCCGGGGCTTGGCCCACGACATGCGCCGCCAGCGCGTTGTCGGTGTAGATCTCGGCGTAGCCGGCCTTGATCACCTCGACGATCTGATCGAGCCGCCGCGTGATGTGCCGGCGCAGCAGCGCCGCCGCGGCATCGGTATCGCGCGCCTGGAGGTGGCGCACGATCTCCATGTGCTCGCCCTGGGTGCCGGAGCGGCGGTTCTGCATGTCGACCCAGCGCACGAACCGGATGCGGTCGTTCAGGGAACGGATGGAGCGCAGGAACTCGTCATTGCCCGAGAGCGCCGCGAGCCGCTCATGGAACTCTTCATCGAGCGCCAGCAGCCGGACCGCCTGCACGTCGTCATCCGGCTCATCCCGGCTGCGCGCCGCGAAGCCCGCGAGCTCGTCCAGCGCCGCCGTAGAGGCGCGCTCCGCGGCGAGCCGCAGGGCGCCGACCTCCACCACCGCGCGGTACTCGTAGAGCGTCAGCACGCGTTGGGGGTCGAGCGGCCGGATGTGGTAGCCACGATTGGCGGTCGCCGAGAGAAAGCCTTCCGAGGCGAGCCGGTTCAGCGCCTCGCGCAGCGGGGTGCGGCTGACGCCGAACTGGCGGGCCAGCTCCACTTCGTTGATCCGCTCGCCGGGCCGCAGCCGATAGGCGGTGACCATCGCCTTGACCTGCTCATAGAGCCGGTCGGTAGAGCGCATGCCGGCGGGCAGCGGGGCGGCGGCTGATGTCACGGGCTTCCCTGTCCTCAGAAGTGAATACATTTGTGGGGACAGACGGGCAAGTGGGAATCCGGGGCCACAGGGGCCGCATCTCTCGACAGCCCCATGGCGCCGTCCACCATGGCGAGGCCGGCAGCGACAGCCGGGACAATCAAGGGAAGGAAACCTGCATGACCGGCTTCGATCTCGCCTATGTCGCCCTCGCCACGCGGGACGTCTCGGGCGCGGCGCGCGTGCTGGGCGACCTGCTCGGCCTGCCGCGCCAGGATGCGTCCTTCGGCGGGCGGCCCGCGCCGACCTTCGCACTGGGTGGGTCGGCACTCGTCCTCTTCGCACCGGACGATCCTTTCCTGGGGGACGGGGTGCGGCCCGGCGTCCACCACATCGCCTTCGCGGCCGCCGACCCCGCGCGCGCCGGCGCCACGCTGGCCGATCAGGGCTTCCGCACCGCCCCGGCGCCGGGCGATGCCGTGGCCCTCGATCCCGCGGAGACCTCCGGCGTGCGCATCCGGCTCGCCCCGCCACTCGGCCTTGGCCCGGGCACCTCGGAGCGGGCGGAACGGATCGACCATGTCGGCATCGCCAGCGCCGACAACCAGGCCGCCATCGCCACCTTCTGCCAGCGCTTCGGCTGTCTCCTGGAAAGCCAGCAGACGGACATGGAGGTGCAGATTGCGGTGGAGAGCTTCACCTCTGATCGCTACGGCGTCGTCTACCATACCCGTCCGCCGGTGCCGATCGGCGGACTGCGCGTCGCCTTCGTCACCGCCGGCGACTGCGAGCTGGAGTTCCTGCAGAATTTCGATCCGGGCCAGTCGGGCCAGGTGACCCAGGGCGTTTCCGGGAACACGCGGCAGGACCAGGGCGCCATCACGCGCTTCATCGCCGCCCGCGGCGCCGGGCTGCACCACATCGCCTTCAGGTCACCCGACATCGACCGCACGCTCGCGCATCTGCACGAAGCGGGGCTGCCGCTGATCGATCGCAAGGGCCGGCCCGGCTCCCGCCGCGCGAAGATCGGCTTCTGCCATCCCGACGCGATGGGCGGCGTGCTGATGCATGTCGTCGAGCGCGCCTGATCCTTGGCCGCGCGAAGCGCCGGCTTCGGCCGGGATCGTCGCGCGCCTATGGTGTGCGCGACGAACATAAGAATGGGAGGTGACCTGCCATGGCCGATGAGCCGCTGCGCATCCTGGGCCGCGCCAATTCCTTCAATGTCCGCAAGGTGCTCTGGCTCTGCGACGAGCTCGGCATCCCCTTCACGCGAGAGGATTGGGGACGCGGCTTCCGGCCGACGACGACACCCGATTTCCTGCGCCTCAACCCTGTGGCGCAGGTCCCGGTAGTGCTGGATGGCGACCTGGTGTTGCGCGAGTCCCACGCGATCCTGCGCTACCTCTGCCTGAAGCACGGTGCCGAGGCGCTGTACCCGGCCCCGCCGTCCCAGCGCGTGCAGGTGGAGCGGTGGATGGACTGGATCGCCTACGACCTCACCCACGCCATGCGCGGCGCCTTCCTCGGCGGGCAACTGCAGGAGGCACCGTGGAACAACCCCTGGTTCGTCGCCCAGGGGCGACAGGACTTCACGCATTGCATGCGGCTGGCAGAGGGGGAGCTGGCCGATGGCCGCGCCCTTGCCTGCGGCGACACCTTCACGCTGGCCGACATCCCGCTCGGCCTTGTGGTCAATCGCTGGTTTGCGGTCCAGGGCTTCGACAAGCCGGCGCTGCCGGCGGTCGCCGCTTACTTCGACAGGCTGTCGCAGCGGCCGGCCTATCTGCGCCACGGCAGGAACGGGCTACCCTGACGCCAGGCACGACAAGGGAGGGAACCAAGAATGAGAAGAAGACTCCTTCACGGCCTGGCCGGGGCCGCGCTGATCATCGGCACTGGCGTCCCGGCGCGAGCGCAGGCGCCGGCCTATCCGGACCGGCCGATCCGCCTGGTCATTCCCTATGCGCCGGGCGGCGGCACGGATGCGACGGTGCGCGTGCTGGCCGGGCCGATGGGCGAATTGCTCGGCCAGCCTTTCGTAATCGAGAACCGCACCGGCGGCGCCGGCACCATCGGCGCCGCGATCGTCGCGCAGGCGCGCCCGGACGGCTACACGCTGCTCGCCGACCCGTCCGCGCATGCGCTGAACCACGTGCTGGTGCGGAACCTGCCCTTCGCCTATGAGCGCGACTTCGCGCCGATCACCCGCATGTCGGTGATGCCGCTCATCATGGTGGTCTCGGCCAATGAAGGCGCATCCGATCTTCCACGCTTCATCGCCTGGGCGCGCGGCCAGGGCGGCCGCGTCACCTGGGCGAGCGCCGGCGTCGGCACTGCCTCCCATCTCTCGGGCTTCCTCTTCGTCCAGCAGGCGGGGATCGAGTCCACGCACGCGCCCTATCGTGGCGGCAGCCAGGGCGCGCAGGCGGTCCTGACGGGCGATACCCAATTCAACTTCGCGACCGCGCCATCCGCGGTCGGGCTGGTGCAGGGGCGGCAGCTCCGCGCGCTCGCCGTTTCCTCCACGTCGCGCATGGCCGCACTGCCGGATGTGCCGACGGTCGCCGAAGCCGCGCTGCCGGGCTTCGAGCTGGTGGAATGGATCGGGCTCTGGGCACCCGCCGGCACGCCGCCTGCGATCCTGGAACGCGTGCAGGACGCGACGGCGCGCACGCTGGCACGGCCCGACATCCAGGCGCGCCTCGCGACGCTCGGCATGGAGGCGGCCTTCCTGCCGCGCGTGGAATTCGCCCGCTTCCTCGCTGACCAGCGGGCGCTGTTGACGCGCGTCGCTGCTGATGCCGGGCTGCGCCCCGAATGAGCGCGCCGCTTGCCCTGGACGGCCTGCTCGTCCTCGACCTGACGACCTTCCTCTCCGGCCCCTACTGCACGATGATGCTGGGCGACCTCGGCGCCGAGGTGATCAAGGTGGAGCGCCCGGAGGGTGATGAGGCCCGCCGGATGCCGCCCTTCGTGGAAGAGCGCAGCCAGCCCTTCGCGCTGTGGAACCGGAACAAGCGCAGCATCGCGCTCGACCTGAAGTCCCCCGCCGACGCGGCGCTACTGTGGCGCCTGGTCGGCCGCGCCGATGTGCTGGTGGAGAATTTCCGCCCCGGCGCGCTGGCCCGGGCCGGCTTCGGATGGCCGGCGCTGCATGCCGCCAATCCGCGCCTCGTCCTCGCCTCCATCTCCGGCTTCGGCCAGACCGGACCCTGGGCGCAGCATGGCGGCTTCGACATGATGGCGCAGGGCATGTCGGGGCTGATGGCCGGCAATGGCCCGCCGGATGGCGAGCCGTACCGGCTGCCGATCGCCATCACCGACCTCGCGGCCGGCATGTTCACCATGAGCGCGGTACTCGCCGCGCTGCTGGCGCGGGAGAAGACCGGCGAAGGGCAGCAGATCGACCAGTCGCTGTTCGAAGCAGGCCTCGCGCTCGGCGTCTACGAGGCCGCGCATGTGCTCAGCCAGGGCACGCGCCCCGAGCGGATGGGGCAGCTCCACCGGGGGAATTCACCCTATCGCGCATTCCGGACCCGGGATGGCTGGATCACCATCGGCGCCAACAAGGATGCGTTCTGGCGAATGCTGTGCGACGTGATCGGCCGCCCCGACCTGCCGGGCGATCCGCGCTTCGCCACCAATGCCGACCGCGTACGGAACAACGACGCGCTGGTGCCGCTGCTGCAGGCCGCGCTGGATCGGGAGAGCAGCGCACATTGGCTGGAGCGCCTCGGTGCGGCCGGCATCCCGGCGGAGCCGGTGCTCGCCTATGACGAGGCGCTCGCGCATCCCCAGGCCGTGGCGCGCGGCGTGACAGCCGAAATCGCGGATGCCGGGCGTGGGCCGACCCGCACCCTGGCATCGCCACTCAGGCTCGGCGCGACACCGGCCGCGCTGCGCCGCAGGGCGCCCGACCTCGACGAGCACAGCGCGGAGATCCGCGCCTGGCTGGGGGGATAGGGACCCGGTTACCGGTGGCGATGGATGACGCGCGTCATCACGCGAATGCCATTGGGCCACGCCCGCGATGCCGGTTTTCGTGCATCGTCGCACCTGCCCCGCATGCGGGGCCAAGAACGATCGATCCGAGTGGGGGAAACCGATTTGTACGACTTCATCATCGTGGGCGGCGGTTCCGCCGGCTCCGTGCTGGCGCATCGGCTCTCGGCGCGCGGCGCCAACAAGGTGCTGCTCTGCGAGGCCGGCCAGGACACGCCGGCGGGCCAGGTGCCGGGCGAGATCCTCGACAGCTATCCGGGCACCGCCTATTTCGACCCGCGCTTCCATTGGACCGAGCTGAAGGTCCATACCCAGGTCGTCTCCCACAACAACCCCGGCACCGACCGCCCGCCGCTGCGCAAATACGAACAGGCGCGCGTGCTGGGCGGCGGCTCCTCCATCAACGGCCAGCTCGCGAATCGCGGCGCGCCGACCGACTATGCGGAATGGGAAGCGCGCGGCGCCGCCGGATGGGGCTGGGACGCGGTGCTGCCCTATTTCCGGAAGGTCGAGCGGGATCTCGACTTCGATGATGAATGGCACGGAAGGCAGGGCCGCATCCCAGTGCGGCGCGTGAAGCCGGAGCTCTGGCCCGAGCACGCCCGCGCGGCGGCGGAAGCCTTCCGACAGGCCGGCCACACCTATCTGCCCGACCAGAATGGCGCTTTCGCCGACGGCTATTTCCCGATCACCATCTCCAATGGCGAGGATCAGCGCGTTTCCGCCGCGATCGGCTACCTCGACCCCGAGACGCGGCAGCGCGCCAACCTCACCCTCTCCACCGAGACCCAGGTGGCGTCCCTGATCTTCGAAGGCACGCGCTGCGTCGGCGTCCGGGCCCTGGTGAAGGGCCAGGAGCAGGAGTTCCGCGGCCGGGAGATCATCCTCTCGACCGGCGCTATCCACAGCCCCGCCCATCTCATGCGCGCCGGCATCGGGCCGGCGGCGCATCTGAAGGAGCTGGGTATTCCGGTGCTGGCCAATCTGGCGGGCGTCGGGCAGCGGCTGATGGACCATCCTTCCATCTCGCTCTCCTCCTTCGTCCGGCCGCAGGCGCGGCTCGACAACCGCAAGACGCGCCGGCACATCCTGGTCGGGCTGCGCTATTCCTCCGGCCTGCCGGAGACGCCCGCGGGCGACATGTTCATGGCGGCGATCAGCAAATCCGCCTGGCACGCGGTCGGCGAGCAGATCGGCTCCATGCTGACCTGGGTGAACAAGACCCATTCGGAAGCCGGCCAGGTCCGGCTCGCCTCCCGCGACTGGCGGCAGCATCCGGTGGTGGAGTTCAACCTGCTCTCCGACCGGCGCGACCTCGAGCGGCTGATGACCGGGTTCCGCATGGCCGCTGCCTTCCAGATGAGCGAACCGCTCCGCGCCGTGACCAGCGACCTCTTTCCCGCGAGCTACAGCGACCGGGTGCGAAAGATCGGCGTCGTGAACACGAAGAACCGCATCCTGACGGCGATCTTCTCCAAGCTTCTCGACGGGCCTGCCGCGCTGCGGCGCGCGCTGATCGACCGCTACGTGGTCGAAGGCTTCCGATTCGAGCAGGTGATGACCGATGACGACGCGCTGGAGGCCTTCGTGCGCAAGGCGACGATCGGTGTCTGGCATGCCTCCTGCTCCTGCCGCATGGGCGCGGAGGATGATCCAATGGCCGTGGTCGACCCGGTTGGCCGCGTGCGCGGGGTGGAGGGACTCAGGGTGGTCGATGCCTCCATCTTCCCGGTGGTGCCTTGCGCCAACACCAACTTCCCGACCCTGATGACGGCCGAGAAGATCTCCGACGCCATCCTGGCGGAGACGCGCTGACCGGATCCGGTGCCGCCGTTCAGCCCGGCGCTGGTCCGGCGAGCAGGTATTCGCCACTGGCGACGATCCGCCGCTCATTGGCGGCGATGCGTCGGGTGGCGGCTTCGCCGAGCCGCGCCACCGTCAGCGCGACCAGCAGATTGGCGATGGCGAGCGCGCCGGTCGCCGATTCCGGGAAGGCGATGCTGCGGCTAGGTGCCACGAAGACCAGCCGTCCCGCCAGCTTGCGGAGCGGCGCGATCGGCGCCTCCGCGATCGCCAGGATGCGGGCGCCGCCCACCGCCGCCTGCTTGGCAAGCCCGAGCGCCAGCCGGCTGAACGGCGCGAAGGTCACGACGACCAGCAGATCGCCTTCGCCCGCATCTTCCAGCGCGGCCTCCGGCGCGCCGGCCACGTCCTGCAGCAGCAGCACATCCGGCCGTGCCTTGAGCAGCGCGTAGGCGAGCGCGAAGGCCGGTGCGAAGGCGGTGCGCCGCCCGATCACGAAGACTCGGCGCGCTTCGGCGAGCAGCGCCGCCGCTTCCTCCAGCGCCGTGGCCGACAACCCCGCGAAGACCTGGCGCAGCAGCTCCTGCTCGGCGGCCAGCACGTCGGCGGCGAAACCCTGGGTACCGGCCGGCTGCGCCGCCGCCGCGGTCACGGCGCGCGCCGCATCGAGGTTGCGGGAATGCGCCACGCCGCGCACGCCGCCGGCGCCAGCCTGGCGCACCATCTCCACATAGCGGCGCTTGAAGGCGTCGTAACCCGCGAAATCCAGGCGCTGCGCCAGCCGCACCAGAGTGACCGGCGGCACCTTCATGCGCCGCGCCAGCTCTCGCATCGAGAAGACCGCGACGTCTTCCGGGAAGGCCAGGATGTGGCGGGCGGCGGCGGCGGTCGGACCGCTAAGCTCGGGCAGCAGCTCGGTCAGGGCATCGGCGGGATGGGACATCGTCTTAGCCATCGCAGGCTTGGGCGGCATGCGCCAGCCAGGATCATTTGATTCAGTATTGCGGATATATGAATCATATGATCCAGTCTGCCCGCGCAGCGAGAGATCCCCATGACCGACGCCGACCGACGCAACGACAGCCTGCTCGACGCCCCGATCTCGCGCTCCGGCGCGGCATTCCAGCGGGCCCGGGCCGTGATCCCCGGCGGCAGCATGCGACCTTCGAGCTGGTTTCCCCCGCACCCGCCCTATGCGGCGCGGGGCGAGGGCTGCTGGGTCACCGACTTGGAAGGCCGGCGACTACTGGACTGCTCCAACAACTTCTTCTCGTTGATCCACGGCCACGCCTTCCCGCCGGTGGTGAAAGCGATTCAGGAAGCAGCCGCGCTCGGCACCGCCTTCGGCCTGCCGACGCCGCAGGAGAACGGCCTGGCGGAAGCGATCATCGCGCGGGCGCCGCATCTGGAGCAGATCCGCTTCTGCAATTCCGGGACCGAGGCGGTGATGTTCGCGATCAAGGGCGCGCGCGCCATCACCGGCCGCAGCGCCATCGCCAAGTTCGAGGGCGCCTATCACGGCGCCTATGACCATATGGAGATCGGGTACGAATCCGCGCCCGGCGCCTGGGACGGGCCGGATGGCGACCCGGCCTCCACACCCTACGCACGAGGCACGCCGGCTGCGGTCGCGGCGGACACCGTCATCCTGCCCTATGGCGATCCTGCGCGCTGCGCCGACATCCTGCGCCGCAAGGGCACCCGGCTCGCCGGCATCGTGCTCGACCCGCTCGCGTCGCGCATCGGCATGATGCCGGCCTCGCCGGAGCTACTTGCGGTGGTGCAGGAGGCCTGCGCGCGCGACGGCATCCTGCTGATCTTCGACGAGGTGATCGCCTTCCGCATGCACCACGCCGGCGCGCATACGCTGTTCGGCGTGACACCCGACTTGGTGGCGCTTGGCAAGATCATCGGCGGCGGGCTGCCGGCCGGCGCGGTCGCCGGGCCGGCGGCGCGCATGGCGATCTACGACCACACCGGCGGGCGGCCGGGCGTGGCACTCGGCGGCACCTTCTCGGCCAATCCGCTGACCATGGCGGCCGGCATGGCGACGCTCGCCGCCTATGACACGGCGGCCGTGGCGCGGCTCTCTTCCCTCGGCGACGATTTCCGGCAGGCGACCAACGCGGCTTTCCGGGCCGCCGGCCTCAAGGCGCAGCTCGCCGGCATGGGCGCGCTGTTCCGCCTGCATCTGACCGACGCACCGATCCGCGACTACCGCTCGGTCGCCACCATTCCGGCGGGGAAGGGCGCGATCGCCGCCGTGCATGCGGCGCTGCTCGCGCGCGGCGCGCTGCTGACGCCGAACGCCTCCGGCGCGCTGTCGACGCCGATGACCGCGGCGGAGACCGATCTCCTCACCGGCTGGCTGGTGGAAGTGGTGCGAGAGGTCACAGCCTGACCTGCGCCGGCCGCCGGGCCGGCGCCAAGACCAAGACACACAACAGGGACAACGCGGCACCGTTCAGGAGACGAAGATCCATGCGCCTTGCATTCCGGAGATCCTGGCGGCCGCTTCTGGCGGCGCTGGGCCTGCTCGCTTGCAGCCTGGCGCCGGCCGAAGCCGGCCCGGTGCTGGACCGCATCCGCCGCGACGGCATCCTGCGCTGCGGCGTCGGCGGCTCGCTCGCCGGCTTCTCCCTGCCCGACAGCCGCGGCGTCTGGCACGGGATCGATGTCGATTACTGCCGGGCGCTGGCGACCGCGATCCTCGGCGACCCCGACAAGGTCCGCTACACCGTGCTCAGCCTCTCGACCCGCTTCACCGCGCTGCAAGCGGGCGAGGTCGATGTGCTGGCCCGCGACAGCGTCATGACCTTCTCCCGCGACGTCTCGCTCGGCATCGTCTTCGTCGGCGTCAATTTCTACACCGGCACCGGCGTCATGGTCCGCCGCGCCTCCGGCGTCGAGCGGATGGAGCAGCTCGACGGCGCCACCATCTGCGGCAGCCAGGGCGGCAGCAACATGCCGGAAGTCGCCGATTATCTGCGGGCGCGCGGCAAGGCTTTCCGGCCGCTGTTCTTCAACCGCCTCGCGGAATCACTCGACGCCTTCCTGGCCGGCCGCTGCGACGCCGTCACCGCCGGTGCTTCCGACCTTGCCGCCGTGGTCTCGGTGCAGGTGCCCAATCCCCGCGACTTTCAGGTGCTACCGGAGGTGATCTCCCGCGATCCCTACGGCCCCGCGATCGCGCGCGGCGACATGGAGCTGTTCTCCATCGCGCGCTGGACGCTCTGGGCGCTGTTCGAGGCGGAGGAGCGCGGCGTCACCGCCGCCAATGCACGGGAGGTGGCGCGGACCGCGACCGACCCCGCGGTGCGCCGGCTGCTCGGCGCCGAAGACGATCTCGGGAGCATGCTGGGGCTGCCGCGGGACTGGGTGGTGCGCGTCGTCTCCGCGGTCGGAAACTATGGCGAGGTCTATGACCGGAACTTCGGCCCGACGACCGCGATCAACCTGCCGCGCGGCCAGAACAACGTCGTCTCCAATGGCGGGCTGCATTACGGCCCGCCGTTCCGCTGAGGCAGGTGCGCGGCCAGTGCCGATAGCCATTCCCCCTAGGACAGCTTCGCGGCGGTCGAGACGGCACCGTCGCGGAGCTGCGCCAGCAAGGCGTCATGGGAGAGGGCGAGGAACTCCGGCGCGGCCATGATGCGGGTAAGGCTGCCGACCACACGCTCACCGTCGCGCGCGATGATCGGCACCGACAGGGCGGCGAGGTGGCGGTTGAAGCGGCCGACAGTCGTGACATGCCCGTCCCGCCGTATGGCGGCGAGGCGGCTGCGCACCCCCGGCCAGTCATCGCCCAGCCCGGCCGCGGCGATCTCCGCCTGCCGCGCCAGGAACAGCGAGCGCGTGCGGTGCTGCGGCAGATGCGCGAGGATCACGAGCGAGGCCGCGCCCTGGAACAGCGGCAGCGGCAGACCGCGGGCACGCAGGATGCGGATGGCGCCGCCCTCCGTCGCGATGGCCTCCGGCCCTTCCTTGTGCACGCAGAGCACCTTGTCGCGATAGAGGCTGCAGATCAGCACCATGCTGTTGGGCACGGCTGCGGCGAGCGCGGGCAGCACCGCCTCCCCCGCCTGCAGCAGCGGATCGGCCAATCGCATCAGCCGGTCCAGCTCCACGATGCGCGGGCCGAGGGAATAGGCCCCGGTCGCCGCCGGCGCGAGCAGCCCCGCATCGCAGAGCGCCTTCACATACCGGTAGGCCGTGGATTTGGTGTAGCCGAGCCGCGCCTGCACATCGTCCACCCGCACCACCGGACACTCGACCGAGAAGAGGTCGAGGATGTCGAGCAGCCGGGTGATGCTGCCGTCGCCGCGCGGCGACGCCGGCGGGGCCTCGACCGCGACACGGAACGGGCTGGGCCAAAGGGCGGGCCGGCTGGCGTCGGGCATCGAGCCTCCTCGGCGGGGGTTGTGGGGACAGGCGGCACGTTCTAGCATTTCCCCACAATATGGGAATTTTGAATAATCCCATGTCGGAGGAAAGGTCCCTTGGCATCCGCCCGTCGCGGATCGGCCCGGCGTGCCTCCGACCCGCGAGGAGGCTGCCAATGCTGACCATCGAACCGACCGGCCAGGTGCTGGGCGCCACCATCACCGGCCTCGACCTTGCGAAACCCATCCCACCCGGCGACTTCGCCGCCATCCTGCAGGCGCTCGGCCGTTACGGCGTGCTGCGCTTCCCGGACCAGTTGCTGGAGCCCGCGGCGCTGCGCGACTTCTCCCGCCGCTTCGGCAGCATCCAGGCCTCGATCAGCAAGAAGTTCCACGACCCGGAGGTGCCCGAGGTCGGCATCCTCTCCAACATCGTCGAGGACGGGCAGCCGATCGGCATCGCCGATGCCGGGCAGGACTGGCACACCGACATGTCCTATCGCGACACCATGGGCTTCGTGAACGTGCTGAACGCCCACAAGGTGCCGCGGCGCGATGGCCGCGTGCTGGGCAACACCGTCTTCGCCAATATGCACGCCGCCTATGAGGCGCTGGACGAAGGCCTGAAACAGCGTCTCAAGGGTGCGACGGCGACCCATGACTTCAACAAGTTCTGGGACGGCATGCGCGCCAAGGGCAGCGGCCGGCCACCGCTGACCGAGGAGCAGCGGCGCCAGCGGCCGCCATCGGTCCACCCCGTCTTCCTGACCCATCCGATCACCGGGCGCACCGTGCTCTACTGCAACCCCGGCTACGCGATCCGCATCAACGAGCTCGACGCGGCCGAGAGCGACCGGGTGCTGGAGATCCTTTTCGCGCATCAGCTCGAGGCGCGCTTCCTCTACACCCATGTCTGGGCCGAGCGCGACCTGATGGTCTGGGACAATATCGGCACGCTGCACAACGCGATCCCGGACTACGGCCCGACCGAGCACCGGCTGATGAAGCGCTGCCAGGTGCTGGCCGACCGCATCTTCGACCCCGCCTTCCAACAGGATGTGCTGCACCCGCAAGCGGCCGCCGAATGAGCAGGGGATCGCACCGATGCGCCTGATGAGCTTCAGCACGCCCGCCGGCCCCTCCTTCGGGATGGTCTCCGGCCAGGGCGTCATCGACCTCGGCCGTCGCCTCGGCGGCACCTTGCGCGGCCTGCTGGCGCAGGGCGTCGATACGGCGAGGTCCTTCGCCGGCGAGGCGCCGGATCACGCACTCACCGCGGTGACCTTCCTGCCAGTGGTGCCGGATGCGGCGAAGATCATCGGCATCGGGCTGAACTACCGCTCGCATGTGAGCGAGGGCGGCGCCGGCCGCGAGGCGCCGGCCTTCCCACGCGTCTTCTCGCGCTGGAACGACACGCTGCTCGGCCATGACGCAGCGATGGTGCGGCCGCGCGTCTCCACGCATTTCGACTATGAGGGGGAGCTCGCGGTCATCATCGGCAAGCCGGGCCGGCACATCTCGAAGGCCGCGGCGCTGTCGCATGTCGCGGGCTATGCCTGCTTCAATGACGGCAGCGTGCGCGACTGGCAAAAGCACACCACCACCTCCGGCAAGAATTTCTTCGCGAGCGGCCCCTTCGGCCCCTGGATGGTGACGGCGGACGAGATCCCCGATCCCGCGGCGCTGACGCTGACCACCCGCGTCAATGGGCAGCAGGTGCAGCGCGCCAGCACGGGCGACCTGATCTACGACATTCCGACCTTGATCGAATACGTCTCCGCTATCACGCCGCTGGCGCCGGGCGATGTCATCGCGACCGGCACCCCGGAAGGGGTCGCTTCCTATCGCGATCCACCGGGCTGGCTGAAGCCTGGCGACGTGGTGGAAGTCGAGATCTCCGGCATCGGCACGCTCCGCAACCCGGTCGTCGCCGAGGAGGGCTGAGCCATGGCCGATGTCTCGCTGGTGAGCGCGGAGACGGTTCGCGCCCAGATCCTCGGCATCCTGCTCGCCTGGGGCATGACGCCGGCGCTGGCCGAGACGACGACGGACGCGATGGTCGAGACCGATCTGCTCGGCGTCGACTCCCACGGCATCTCGATGCTGATGACCTATGAGACGCGCTGGCGCGAGGGCGCGCTGAACGTCACCGCAGAGCCGAAGGTGGTGCGGGAAACGCCCTGCATGGCATTGCTGGATGCCGGCGCGGGCCTGGGTCATCCGGTCTCCACACTCGCCATGAACATGGCGGTGGACAAGGCGCTGGCGGTCGGCCTCGCCGTGGTCGGCGTCCGCAACTCCCACCATTTCGGCGCGGCGGGCGTCTATGCGCGCATCGCGGCGCGGCGGGGTGCGATCGGCCTGGTCACCAGCGCGACGCGCGGCGTGACCATGGTGCCGACGCGTGGCGCCGAGCCGGTGCTGGGCACCAATCCGCTCGCCTTCGCCGCGCCCGCGAAGCGCAACCTGCCCTTCGTGCTGGACATGGCGACGACGACCGTCGCGGCCGGCAAGGTGAAGGTCCACCACCTCAACGACCGGCCGGTGCCGGAAGGCTGGGTGGTCGATGCCGCAGGCCGGGCCGTCACCGATCCGCATGAAGCCTATCAGCAGGTTGCGGCGCGGCCGGATGGCGGGATCACGCCGCTCGGCGGCACCGCCGCCATGGGCAGCCACAAGGGCTATGGCCTGGCCATGATGGTGCATATCCTGGGCGGCACGCTGGTCGGCGCTTCCTTCTCGCCGATCCGCAATCGCACGCAGCGTCCCGGCGCGCCTGATGATATCGGCCATTTCTTCATGGCGATCGATCCGCGCGCCTTTCGCGACGAGGGGGCGTTCGAGAACGACCTGGACGACGCGATCGACGTGCTGCACGCGACGCCCGCGGCACAACCCGGTGAGAGGGTGCTGGTCGCTGGTGATCCGGAGGAGGCGGCACGCATCCGCCGCCTCAGCGAAGGGATCCCGATTCCTGCGACACTCGCCCAGCATATCCGCGACATCTGCGGCCGCTGCGGCGCCGCCTACCGCCTCGGCTGAAACGACGCGACGCAACGACACTAGGGGAGGCGAGCATGACGAGCATCGCGCGCGGCTGGATCCCGGCCCTGCTGGCGTTCGCCCTTCCCGTCCTCGACGGTGCGGCCGGGGCTTCGGCGCAGGTGCTGCGGATGGGCGTCGGCGCGCAGGTCACCGCGCTCGACCCACATTTCCACAACATCTCTCCGAACAACGCCTTCGCGTCGATGGTCTTCGACAACCTGCTGGAGATGGATCCGAATTCCCGGCCCGTCGCGGCGCTGGCCGAGAGCTGGCGGCCGGTCGGCGAGGATGTCTGGGAATTCCGTCTGCGCGAAGGCCTGCGCTTCCAGGACGGCACGCCCTTCACCGCCGATGACGTGGCCTTCACGCTGGCGCGGATCCCGACCGTCCTGAACAGCCCCGGCTCCTTCCAGACCTACACGCAGTCCATCCGGTCGGTGGAGGTGGTGGATGCCCGCACCATCCGCTTCCGCACCAACGGGCCGGACCCGCTGCTGCCGCCGAACCTGGCGCAGGTGCCAATGCTCAGCCGCAGCATCCATGGCAATGCGACGACAGAGGATTTCAACGCCGGCCGCGCCGCCATCGGCACCGGCCCCTTCCGCCTGGTCGCGAGCCAGCCGGGCAGCCGCGTGACGCTGGAACGCAATGACGCCTATTGGGGCGGACCGCCGGCCTGGCAGCGCGTCGATTACCGGATGATCACCAGCCCGGCGGCGCGCACCGCGGCACTGCTCGCCGGCGACGTCGACATCATCGACCAGGTGCCGACCGCGGATCTGGAGCGCATCCGCCGCGATCCGCGGCTTCGCCTGTCGGAGATCGACAGCCTGCGCCTCGTCTATCTCCATTTCGACCATATGCGCACCGGGCCGTCGCCCTTCATCACGGACAATGACGGGCGGCCCCTGGACCGCAATCCCCTGAAGGATCTGCGCGTGCGGCAGGCGCTGTCGCTGGCAGTCGACCGCAACGCGATCGTCGCGCGGGTGATGGAGGGGCAGGCGACCGCCATCAACCAGTTCATGCCGCCCGGCACCTTCGGCCATGCGCCGGAGCTGCATCCGCCGCCGGCGCCCGACATTGCCGTGGCCCGCCGCCTGCTGGCGGAAGCCGGCTTCCCCGACGGCTTCCGCCTGGTGCTGCACGGCCCGAACGACCGCTATCCGAACGATGCCCGCATCACCCAGGCGGTGGCGCAGATGTGGACCCGCATTGGCATCCGCACGACGGTCGACGTGTCGCCCTTCGCGAGCTTCGTCGGCCGCGCCTCCCGCCAGGAATTCTCGGCCTTCCTCGTCTCCTGGGGGAGCTCGACGGGCGAGCCCTCGGCCGGCATGCGCTCGGTGCTGGCAAGCTTCGACCGCGCGCTCGGCACCGGGTCGGTGAACCGTGGGCGCTATGCCAACCCGGCTTTCGACGCGCAGCTCGGCGCCGCGGTGCGCGAGCTGAACGATGCCCGGCGCGAGGCGATGCTGCAGGGCGCGATGCGCCTCGCCATGGCGGACGCGGCCATCATCCCGATCCATCTGCAGCGCAATGTCTGGGCGATGCAGACGGGCTTCGAGCACACGCCGCGCACCGATGAGCGCACCCGGCCGCAGGATGCGCGCCCGGCGCGATAGCACAGGCGAGGTGACTACTGCGCCGCGGCCCACCGCCGCCGCAGCCTTTGCAGCAAGGGCCACAGCCAGATCAGCACCGTCGCCACGGCCAGCGCGGTCGCGACCGGCCGCTCGAAGAACCGCGTCAGGTCGCCCTGCACCTTGATGAGCGAGGTCATTAGATTCTCCTCCACCAGCCGCCCCATCACCATCCCCAGCACGCAGGGGCCGACCGGAAAGCCGTTCGCCTCCATCCAATAGCCGATCAGGCCGCAGCCCAGCATCACGCCGATGCCGAACAGGCTGTTCTCCACCGAGAAGGCGCCGAGGCAGGCGAACATCAGGAGCGGTGCCATCAGCAGGCGGCGGGGGATGCGCAGGATCGGCACCGCCGCGCGGATCGCGAGCCAACCGAGCGGGATCATCAACAGGTTGGCGAGGAAGAAGGTAATGAAGACCGCGTAGAGGATATGCGCGTTCTCCAGGAAGATGCTCGGCCCGGGCGTGACGTTCTTCAGGTAGAGCACGCCGATCGCGATCGCCGTGATGGTGTCGCCCGGGATCGCGAAGACCAGCGCCGGGATCCAGGCGCCGGCCAGTGACGCGTTGTTGGCGCTGGTGGCATCGATGATGCCCTCCAGGCTCTCACCCTTGCCCCAGGCCTCCGGGTCCCGGGTCACACGGCGGGAGACGGCATAGGCGGTCCAGGCCGCGGTATCGGCACCGCCGCCCGGCAGCGCGCCGACGAAGGTGCCGATCGCGCCGCTGCGCAGGAAATTCGGCCACCAGCGGACCAGCGCCCGGCCCATCCCCGCGAAGATGCGCATGCCCTGTCGCATGGTGACGACATCGCCCTGGGGCCTCGCCCGCACCGTGCGCAGGATCTCCGGCAGCGCGAAAAGGCCGATCAGCGCGGGCACAAAGGGCAGCCCGTCCAGCAGGTCCGGCTCCTCGAAGGTGAAGCGCGGCCAGCCGCTGGTGTAGTCGCGCCCGACCGTCGCCAGCAGCAGGCCGAGCAGCAGGCTGGCCGCCCCCTTGGCGATATTGTCGCCGACCGTGAAGACGGCGCAGGAGAGGCCGAGCACCGAGAGCCAGAAGAACTCGAAGCTGGTCAGCGACAGCGCGTAATCCGCGAGGAGCGGGGCGGCGGCGACCAGCACGATCGTGCCGAGGATGCCGCCGGCGGCGGAGAAGACCAGGTTCAGGCCCAGCACCTCCCCGGCGCGGCCCGCCTTGGCCAGGCGGTAGCTCTCATCCACATAGGCGGCCGAGGCCGGCGTGCCGGGGAGCCTGAGCAGCGTCCCCGGGATGTCGCCGGCAAAAATCGCCATGGCGGTGGCCGCGACGATGGAGGCGATGGCGGAGACCGGGTCGAGGAACATGGCGAAGGGCACCAGCAGCGCTGTCGCCATGGTCGCCGTGAGCCCGGGGATGCACCCCACCATAAGGCCGAAGATGGAGGCCGCGAGCACCGTCAGCAGCACGGTGGGATCGGCGACCAGCGCCAGGGCGCGCAGGAAGGCATCCATGGGCGCGCCTTTCAGTAGGGCAGGAAGGCGAGCGGGCCGCGTGGCAGCGGTACCCGCAGCACCATCGCGAAGGCCGCCCAGGTGAAAGCCGCCATGCCGATGCCGACCAACGCCGCCGGCAGAACTCGCAGGCCGACCAGCCAGAGCAGAACGGCCACCAGCGGCGCCGAGAGCAGTGGCCAGCCTACCGGTTCGAACAGCAGCAGCACCAGCGCCGGGGCCAGCGCATAGAGCGCCGCCGCCAGCTTGCCGCCCGGCGCGTCCGGCTCCGCCACGGGTGGCGGCACCGGCCGCAGCGCGATCGCGACGGCACAGAGCAGCAGGCCGCAGCCTATGATCATCGGAAACATCGCCGGGCCATAGACCTGCCCTGGCGGTGTCGGAAAATTCCGTGCTTCGAGGATCGCCGCAGCACCGAGCGCGCCGACCACGAGGCCCGGCAGACGCTGCCGGATCCCGACCATCGCCTCAGCCCCGCGCCAGGCCGGCAGCACGCAGCAGGCGGGCGAATTCGCTGAGCTGTCGCTCCAGCACCGCGTCCCAGTCCGCGGGCGCGCGGTGCACGGCGCGGATCAGGCGGTTGCGGAGCTGGGTCTGGAACTCCTCGCCGGCATGGACCTTGGCGACGGCCGCCGTCATGCGCTCCAGGATCGGCGCGGGCAGCGCCTTCGGTCCGCCGACGCCATGCGCGACGCTGAAGGTCCAATCGCTGCCGCTGGCTTCCTTGAGCGTCGGGATGTCCGGGAATTGCGGGACGCGTGCATCGGCCATGATGGCGATGGTCTTCACCCGGTTCGCTTCGAGCAGCGCCCGCGCTTCCCCGATCGACGCGGTGGAGAACTCGCTGCCGCCGGCCGCGACGTCCTGATGGCCGAGCGTGCCGCCCTGCGAGGGGACCCAGATGACGCTCCGTAGATCAAGGCCGAGGCTGTCCATCATGCCGAGGAAGGCGACATGCCAGGAAACCCCAGGTGCCGCGCCGGTGCCGCGCAGCCGCCCGGGATTGGCGCGGATCGCTTCGAGCAGCTTCGGCAGCGTGTCATGTGGGCTGTCCGGCTTGACGGTGACGGTCGCCGCGATCTCGTTGGTCTGGCCGATCTTGGCGAAGTCGCGATGCGTCAGACGGGATTGGCCGAGCGGGACGTAGAAGGAGAGGTCATTGGTGATCATCCCGAGCGTGTAGCCATCCGGCGCCGCGCGGGCGATCGCCTCATGCCCGGTGATGCCGCCGCCGCCGGCGCGGTTGACCACGTTGATGCTGCCGCCGATCTCGCGCTCCAGCAGCGGCGCCAGGGTGCGGGCGACGATGTCGGTGCCGCCGCCGGCCGGATAGGGGACGATGAGGGTGATCGGGCGCTCCGGCCAGGCGGCATGGGCGCGGCCGCCCGCGAGGATGGCGGGGGCAGCACCCGCCAGCAATGTTCCGGTCAGCAGGTTCCGGCGCTTCATGGCTCTTCCCTCCCAGTCATTCTTGGTTGCTTGGAGTACAGCCCGGACCGCGGCGTTCCGTCTCAGCCCTTTCGTCGGCCCGGATGATGGATGCGTCCCAGATGCGCGGCCATCGCGGCCGCGGCCGCATCCGGATCGCGCGCTGCGATGGCATCGAAGATGCGCTTGTGGTCCTGCCAACTGCGCCTGGTGGCACCCGGCGCCCCCAGTGCCGGGCGGCGGAGCTGCTGCGCCTGGCCATAGACATCGAGAAGGAAGCTCGCGAGCAGCCGGTTGCCCGCGGCGCGGTGGATGCCGGCATGGAACTCGGCGCCGCAGATATGGAAGGCCGCCGGATCCTTGATGGCGCGGCCTTGCGCCTCGACCAGGAATTCGAGATGCACGAGCGCCGTCGCCTCGATCCGCGTCGCGGCCTCCCGTGCCGCCGCCACTTCCAAAAGCGCGCGGGTGGCGTGGATCTCCTCCGGCGTGAACCGCGCGATGGGAGAGGCCGGTGGCGGCGCCAGCCAACCTTCCGGCCCGAGCACGCGGGAAGGCGCACCCTGCGCCACGCCGACCATGCCGCGCGCCGCCAGCGCCTGGATCGCGCCGCGCACCGTCTCCCGGCTGACCTCCAGCGCCTGGGCGAGGTCACGCTCGGAGGGCAGTTCGTCCCCCGGGCGCAGCAGGCCGGAGCCGATCATGCCCGCAAGCTTGTCGGTGATCTGCGCCCGCACCGTGCGCTTCGATAGCCCGGCGCGAAGCTCCGCGATGGTGTCGAGCATCGTCTCTCCCGCGGCAGCCTAGCCATGCCGGCGGGGGTTGCGTCAACTGGTCTGGTGGCCGGACCGGTTGACAGACCGCACGGAAGCTGGCCAGCCTGTCGGCACCAGCGGCGAAGACCGCGGACCAGAGGAGACGTTCGAGCATGTCCGATCCGTCGCCGCCGGACGGGCGAGCGCCGCGCATCGCCATGGTGCTGGGCGACCCTGCCGGCATCGGGCCCGAGATTACCGCGAAGCTGCTGGCCGCGCCGGAGAACCGGCGCAAAGCCGCGATCCTGCTGGTCGCCGACCGCGATGAGCTGCAGGAGGGCGTGCGCATTGCGGGCGTGGAGTTGCCCTTCATCGCCGTCAATGATCCTGCCCAGGCCACGCCGGGCCATGTCGCACTCTGGGATCGCCTCGGCGGTGCCGCCAAACCCTTCGAGCGACGCAAGGTGACCGCCAATGGCGGGCGCTATGCGCTCGGCACGCTCCGGGAATGCCTGGACCTGGCGCAGCGCGGCCAGGTCGATGCGATCTGCTTCGCGCCGCTGAACAAGGCATCGCTGCACCTCGCGGGCATGGGCCACAGCGATGAGCTGCACTGGTTCGCCGAGCTGCTCGGCCACACCGGCGCGACCAGCGAGTTCAATGTCTGCGACGGGCTTTGGACCTGCCGCGTCACCAGTCATATCGCGCTGAAGGACGTGGCCGCGCAGATCACGCAGCCGGCGGTGATCGGCGCCATTCGGCTGATCCATGGCGCCCTGCTGCAGGCGGGTCTCGCCCAGCCCCGCATCGCAGTCTGCGGGCTCAATCCGCATAATGGCGACAACGGCGCTTTCGGCCGCGAGGAGATCGAGGTGATCGGCCCCGCGGTCGAGGAGGCGAAGCGCCTCGGCCTGCCGGCGGAAGGTCCGTATCCGGCCGACACCATTTTCCTGCGCGCCAAGGAGGTGGATGCGATCGTCACCATGTATCACGACCAGGGACAGATCGCGATGAAGCTGATGGGCTTCTGGCGCGGCGTCACCGTCGCGGGCGGGCTGCCGGTGCCGATCACCACCTGCGCCCATGGCTCGGGCTTCGACATCCAGGGCCAGGGTATCGCCCGGGTCGGCGCCTTGCAGGCTGCCTACGATCTCGCTTGCGACATGGGCGCCCGCCGCGCGCGGGGCTGAGGAAACCAGGGAGGTACGTCATGACGATATCCCGCCGCACCGCCCTCGGCGCGCTTGCACTGCCCGCCCTTACCGGCAGCGCCCGTGCCCAGGCGACCCGGCTGCGCTTCGCGCATCCGCATCCGGACAGCGACAGCTGGAGCCGCGCCTCCCGGCTCTTCGCCCAACTGGTGAACGAGCGCAGCAGTGGCGCCCTGCAGGTGCAGGTCTTCGGCAATGGCGCGCTCGGTAGCGATCCGACCACCATCGCCGCGGCCCGCGGCGGCACGCTGGACATCGTGCTGACCGGCAACCCCTTCTTCACCGGCCTGGCGCCGAAGCTGAACGTGCTCGACCTGCCCTTCCTATTCCGCGACCGCCGGCATGTCGCGGCGGTGCTGGATGGCCGCATCGGCGACCAGCTCCGGCAGGAGTTGGACGGCGCCAATCTGCGCGTCCTCGGCTTCTGGGACATCGGCTTTCGCAACATCACCAATTCCCGCCGCGCCATCGCCGCGCCGGCCGATCTGCGCGGCCTCAAGATCCGCACCACGCCCAACCCCGCGCATATCAAGGCCTTCCAGCTGCTCGGCGCGAACCCGTCGCCGATGCCCTTCACGGAGCTCTTCACCGCGCTCGAGACCCGCACCGTGGATGGGCAGGAGAATCCGACGACGCTGATCCTCAATGCCCGCTTCTACGAGGTGCAGCGCCATCTGAGCCTGACGCGCCACGCCTATACCGCCGGCATCCTCGCCATGTCGAAGCAGCGCTGGGAAGCACTGGCGCCGGCGCAGCGCGATCTGTTGCAGACGGTCGCCAATGAGGTGACGCCGCAGCAGCGGCAGATGAACGAGGATGCCGAGGCCGCCTCTGTCACCGAGCTGAAGGCCAAGGGCATGCAGGCGTTGGAGGAGCCGGACCGCGCCGCCTTCGCCCGCATCGTCACGGAAGAGGTGCGGCGCGACTTCACGGGAAGGCACGGCACCGCGCTGCCGGATGCGATCGACGCCGCCGGCGCCTGACCATGCGGATCATCGATCTCTCGATGCCGATCGCGCCGCATTTCCGCTGGCGCACGCAGCTTTCGGTCACCGGCGACATCAAGGCCGGGGACCAGTTCCGCATCTCCCGCCTGGACGCCGCCTGCCATGGCTTCAGCCATGTCGATGCGCCGGCGCATATCCTGGCCGATGCGCCGACCATCGAGGCGACGCCGCTCGAACGCGTCGTGGGCCCCTGCCGGGTGCTGAACCTCCGCGACGCACCGGCGAACCAGGCGATCGACGCGGCACGCCTGGCCGCCGCCGATCCCGGCGGCCCGGCGGGAGAGATCCTGCTGCTCTCCACGGGCTGGGACCGTCAGCGCGACTGGAACACGCCGGCATTCTGGCGGGAAGCGCCCTGGCTCACACGGGACGCCGCGGAATGGCTGCTGGCGCGCGAACCCAGGGCGGTCGCCTTCGACTTCCCGCAGGATTTCCCGATCCGGCTGCTGCTCGACAAGATCGAGGTGCCATTCGAACAACATGTGACGCATGACGTGCTGCTGCGGCGCGGCATCACCCTGATCGAGTATCTCGTGAACACCACTGCACTGGCCGGCCCGCGCAGCTTCCTCTGCGCCGCACCGCTACTGGTGCCCGGCGCCGATGGCGCGCCGGCCCGGGTCTTCGCGATCGAGGATCTCGGCGCCTGATGCTGCCGCTCATCGACGCGCACCACCATATCTGGGATCTCGACGCCAACCGCTATCCCTGGCTGCAGGACGAGCCGCCCATCCCTTTCCGCTATGGGGATTACCGGGCGCTGCGGCGGAACTACATGCCATCGGACCTCCGCCACGACGCGGCGCGGCAGAACCTCATCGCCAGCGTCTATATGGAGGCCGAGCACGATCCCGCCGACCCGCTGCGTGAGACGCGCTGGGTGCATGACATCGCGGCACGGGAGGGTCTGCCGAATGCGATGGCAGGCGCCGTCTTCCTCGACCGTGCGGATGCGGCGGCGATCATCCAGGCTCAGGCGGCGATGCCCCTGGTGCGCAGCCTGCGCCACAAGCCGAAGGGCGTCGCACGGCCGCAGGACTACGACGCCGGGCACCGCATCCCGGGCTCGATGCGCTGCCCCACCTGGCGCGCCGGCTATCGCTGGCTGGCCGAAAGCGGCCTACATTTCGAGCTGCAGACACCCTGGTGGCATCTCGGCGATGCGCTGGCGCTGGCGCGGGATTTTCCCGCCACGCGCATCATCCTGAACCATCTCGGCTTGCCCGCCGATCGCAGCGCCGAAGGCCTGACCGGCTGGCGCGACGCCATGGCGCGCCTTTCGGACGCGCCGAACGTCCTGGTGAAGCTGTCGGGCTGCTGCGTGCCGGGCCGGCTCTGGATGGCGGCGCTGCAGGCGCCGGTCGTGCTGGAGGCGGTCCGCCTGTTCGGCGCGGAGCGCTGCATGGTCGCCAGCAACTTTCCCGTGGACGGGCTGATCGCCAGCTATGACGCGATCATGGACGGCATGCGCATCATCATCGCCGATCTGCCGGAGGCCGCGCAGCGGCGCATCCTGTCCGGCACTGCGGCCGAGACCTATCGGCTGCCGGCGCCATGATCGGACGCGCAGCCGATCTCGTGCTGCGCGGCGTCGAGTGGATGCTGGCGCTCGCCCTCGCCGCCATGGTGATCATGGTCTTTGGCAATGTGGTGCTGCGCTACGCCTTCGATTCCGGCATCACCGTCTCCGAGGAGCTGTCGCGCTTCCTCTTCGTCTGGATCACCTTCGCCGGCGCCGTAGTGGTGATGCGGCGGGGCGGGCATCTCGGCTTCGACCTGTTGGTCCGCGCTCTGCCGCGCGCCGGGCGGCAGGCCTGCCGCATCCTCTCGGACCTGCTGATGCTCGCCTGCTGCGTGGTCTTCCTCAGCGGCGCCTGGAGCCAGACGCTGCTGAACCTCGGCAATGCGGCGCCGGTCTCCGGCTTGCCGCTCGGCTGGGCCTATGCTGCGGCTGTCGTGTCGGCCGCGGGTCTCCTCGTGCTGATCGCCGCCGACCTGGTCGCGGCACTCCGCGGCCGGGATCCACCCGAGCCATCCCCCGAGACCCAGGATCCCGGCGCATGACGGTGCTGCTCTTCATCGGCGCGCTGCTCGGCGCCATGGCGCTCGGCATGCCGATCGCCTTCGCCCTGCTGGTCTCGGCGCTTGCCATGATGTGGCAGCTCGATGCCTTGGATCCCCAGGCCATGGCGCTGCAGATGCTGAACGCGGCGGACAGCTTCGCCCTGCTCGCCATTCCCTTCTTCCTGCTGGCCGGGGAGGCGATGACCGCCGGCGGCCTGTCGCGGCGGCTGGTCGGCTTCGCGCTGGCGCTCGTCGGCCATGTGCGCGGCGGCCTCGGCTATGTCGCGGTCATCGCCGCCATTCTGCTCTCCTCACTCTCCGGCTCAGCGGTCGCGGATACCGCGGCGCTCGCGGCGGTGTTGGTGCCGATGATGCGGCGCGCGGGCTATGACGTCGGCCGCGCCGCCAGCCTGATGGCCGCGGGCGGCACCATCGGCCCGGTGATCCCGCCTTCCATCGGCTTCATCGTCTTCGGCGTCGCCGCCAATGTCTCGATCACCTCGCTCTTTCTTGCCGGCATCGTGCCGGGCCTGCTGATGGGGACGGCCCTTGCCGCCACCTGGTGGCTGGTGGCGCGCCGAGAGGATGTGCAGCCAATGCCGCGCGCGAGCTGGCGGGAGACTTTGGCGGCATTGCGCGACGGGCTGCTCGCGCTCGGGCTGCCGGCGCTGATCGTGCTCGGGATGAAGTTCGGCCTCTTCACGCCGACCGAGGCCGGCGTCGTCGCGGCGGTCTATGCCATCCTGGTCGGCATGTTCGGCTATCGCGAGCTCACCTTCGCCATGCTGCCCGGCGTGCTGCTCTCCGCGCTTCGCACCAGCGCCGCCGTGATGTTCCTGGTGGCGGCTGCCTCGGTCACCGCCTATTTCATCACCATCGCCGATGTGCCGGGCCAGATCCGGCCGCTGCTGGAACCCTTCACCGGCCACCCGGCCCTGCTGATGGCGGCGATGATGGTGCTGGTGGTGGTGGTCGGCACTGCGCTCGACTTCATCCCGACCATCCTGATTCTGACGCCGGTCCTGATGCCGATGGTGCGGGAGGCCGGGATCGACCCGGTCTATTTCGGCGTGCTCTTCATCATGAACAACGCGATCGGCCTGATCACCCCGCCGGTCGGCACGGTGCTGAACGTGGCCTCCGCGGTCGCCGGTGTCGATCTCGGCCGCGTCACCCGCGCGGTCACGCCCTTCCTGATCTCGCAGCTTGTCGTGCTGGCGCTGCTGGTGCTGTGGCCGGAGCTGGTGACGGCGCCATTGCGCTGGCTGCGCTAGAGCAGATTCTCTTTCAGTGGGATACTGTGACCGGAGAGCTGCTGGAGATCCCGGTCCGATGCGCATCGCGCTGCTTGGCTTCTCGATCGAGTGCAACCGCTTCGCACCCCCGGCGACGCAGCGCGACTTTGACACGCGCTGCTGGGTCATGGGTCAGGAGGTGGTGACGGATGCGCGCGCGGCCTCGCCCAAAGCGCTCGGCGAGATGCCGGGCTTCGTCGCCGACATGGACGCCGCCGGCCCCTGGGAACCGCACGGCATCCTGCTGGCGATGGCGGAGCCGAACGGGCCGGTGGAACACGCCGCCTTCACCCGCATGATGGCGATCTGGCAGGACGGGCTGGAGGCGCTGCGCGGGCGCGTCGACGGCGTCTACTGCGTGCTGCACGGCGCCGGCCTGACCACCGAGCTGGACGACCCCGAAGGCGCGCTGCAGGCGCTGGTGCGGGAGGTGCTGGGCCCCGACATGCCGCTGGTCTGCAGCTACGACCTGCACGGCAATGTCTCCGACGCCATGGTCCGCGACTGCGACGCCTTCATCGGCTACCGCACCAACCCGCATCTGGACATGCGCGAGAGGGGTGCGGAAAGCGCGCAGATCCTGCGCCGGCTGCTGACCGGCACCAAGGCCCACCGCGCGCTGCGCCGGTTGCCGATCGTGGCGCCGACCGTCTCCCTGCTGACCGCCCAGGGGCCCTATGCCGAGGTGATCGATCTCGGCCAGGCCTGGGCCGCCGAGGATGCGCGCATCCTGAACGTCTCGGTCATGGGTGGCTTCGCCTATGGCGATACGCCGTTCAACGGCATGGCGGTGGTGGTGACGGCGACCGAGCAGAATGCGGCGGAAGCGCTGGCGGACCGGCTGGCGCTGGCCGCCTGGGAACGGCGGGACCGCTTCGTGGCAAAGCTGACGCCACTCGAGGAAGCGGTGCGGCGCGCGAGGCAGAGCGCGGTGCCGCTGGCCTTCGCCGATGTCGCGGACAATCCCGGCGGCGGCGGCCGCGGCAATACCATGTTCATCCTGGAAGCCTTCCATGCGGCCGGCATCGCGGAGTGCCTGGTCGGCATCATCCACGACCCGCTGCTGGCGGAGGAGGCGCATCGCCTGGGCCGCGGCGCCCGCTTCACAGCGCGCTTCAACCGCCCGCAGGGCACGCTCTCGGCCGATGATGCCTTCAGCCATCCCTTCGCGGCGGAGGCGGAGGTGGTCGCGCTGTCCGATGGCCGTGTCACCGGCCGGCGGGGGATCTATGGCGGCACCGCGATGACGCTCGGGCCGACCGCGGCGCTCCGCCTCGGCGGCATCACCGTCGTCGTGGTCTCGATCCGCGCCCAATGCGCCGATCCGGCCTTCTTCGAGCATCTCGGGCTCGACATCGGTGCCGCACGCGCGGTCGTCGTGAAGTCGCGCGGGCATTTCCGCGGCGGCTTCGACGAGTTCTTCGGCCACGACCAGATCGTCGAGGTCGACGCGCCCGGCCTCACCTCCCCCATCCTCACCCGCTTCGCCTGGACGAAGCTGCAGCGGCCGATGCTGCCGATCGATCCGGAGACACGCTGGGTGCTGCCGCCGCGCGGCTGAGGCGCTATTTCCCCAGGATCTCGAGCAGGCCTTGCATCGCGACCTTGTAGCCCGCGACGCCGAAGCCGGCGACGGCGCCGCGGCTCGCCCCCGCGACCTCGGAGACCAGGCCGCGCTTCGCGGGATTGGAGATATGCACCTCGATCACCGGGAAGCGCATGGCGTTGAGCGCGCCGAGCAGCGCCGGATAGCCGCGGGTGAAGCCTGCCGGGTTGATGATCGCGGCGTCGATCCCGGGCGCGTTGTGGGCGGCGTGCAGGCGATTGATCACCTCGCCCTCGATATTGGAATGGAAGATCTCCACCTCGACGTCGAGCGCTTCCGCATAACCGCGGATCGCCGCATCGTATTCGGGTAGCGTCATCGGGCCGAAGACCTCGACCTGCGTCTTGCCGCGCATGTCCATGCCGGCGCCGTGGATCACCAGGATTGTCGTCATCGGGCCCTTCCTGCCGCTGCCTCACCTGGGTCGATGCTCGGTGGTTTCGGCTGTCGGGGCAATGCATGGCGTCGCGCACCATCCCGCGTTAGGCTTCAGCCCTTGCGTCGCTGCGGCCAAGCAAGACATGAGGAAACCTCCGATGCGCATCCCGCGCCGCGGCCTGCTGGCCGCGACTGCCGTGGCCACGGCCGGCACCGCCTCGGCCCAGCCCGGCTTCCCGTCGCGACCGCTGCGCCTGGTGGTGGCCTGGGCGCCGACCGGTGCGATCGACACCATCGCGCGGCGGCTGGCGCAGAAGTTGACGGAGGCCCTGGGCCAGACCGTCTTCGTCGAGAACCGATCCGGCGCCTCCGGCAGCATCGGCGCGGCCGAGGTGGCGCGCGCCGTGCCGGATGGCCACACGCTGCTCGCGCTCGACAGCACCTATGGCATGATGCCCTTCCTGGTGAACGGCCTCCCTTTCAATCATACCGAAGCCTTCCGCCTCATCACCATCAGCGCCTTCACCCCGGTGGTGGCGGCCGTGCGGCGCGACGCCCCCTACACAACGCTGCGGGACCTGACGGAGGCCGCGCGGCGCCGGCCGGAGGCCCTCACCTATGGCAGCGGCGGCGTCGGCAGCTCCGTGCAGTTCGCGACGGTCGCCTACGAGCTCGCGGCCGGGGTGCGGCTGCTCCATGTGCCCTATCGCGGCGGTGGCGAAGCCGTGAGCGCGCTGATGGCCGGGCAGGTGGACACGGTCTTTGCCTCCCCCAGCGCGGCAATGATGGGCGGCTCGGCGGCCGTGCTGCGGCCGCTCGCCATCAGCGGCCCCGGTCGGCTGGCGGCGCTGCCGGAGGTGCCGACCTTCGCCGAGGCCGGCCTGCCAGACTACGCCATCATGCATTGGTCGGGCCTCGCCGTGCCGCGCGCCACGCCGATGCCGATCGTCGAGCGCCTGCATGCCGAAGCCGCGAAGGCGCTGGCGGCGCCCGACATGGTCGCCTTCCTCGCCAGCATCGCCAGCCTGCCCGGCGGCATGCCCCCGGCCGAGGCCGAGCGGCTGCTGGCGGAGGACACCCAGCGCTGGCGCCAGGTGGTGGCGCTGGCGGGCATCCGCCCGCAATGAGCGGCGGCACGCATGACGTCATCGTGCTGGGTGGGGGCTGCGCCGGCCTCTTCACCGCGATCGCCGCCGGCGCGCTGGGCATGGACTGCCTGGTGCTGGAAGCGGCGCCGCAGCTCGGCGGCGGCACCGCGATCTCGAGCGGCTTCCTCTGGGTGGGCGGCAATCACCTGCACGCGGAAGCCGGCAGCGCCGATACGCCGGAGGCGGTGCGGGCCTATCTGGCGCATGTCGCCGGCGGCGGCGCCGACCCCGCGCGGATGGAGGCTTTCGCGGCCATGGCGCCGGAGGCACTGCGCGCCTTCGAAGCCGCCGGCATCCCCTTCCGGCTGAGCCCGCGCATCGACCACCACGGGCTGGCGCCCGGAGCGATGGCCGGCGGGCGCATCCTGGACACGCCGCCGCTCGACGCCGCGGTGCTGGGCGAGTGGCATGACCGTATCGCGACGCCGGCGGGCCCGCTGTATCGCCTGGGCGGCAGCGAGGCCGTCCGCCTCGGTGGCGCCAACAACGTCGCCACCTGGGAGGCGGCTGCGGCCGTGGAACGAGAGCGGCCCGGCCAGCGCGGCGCCGGCGCCGGCCTCATGACCTGGCTCGTCGCCGCCGCGCTGCGGCACGGCGTCGGCATCCGCACGAAGGCGGCGGCGGCGCGGCTGCTGGTGGACGCCGGACGCGTCACCGGCGTGGTGACCGCCGATGGTGCACAATTCGCCGCAAGGCGTGGCGTGGTGCTGGCCTGCGGCGGCTACGAATCCAACCCCGCGCTGGTGGACCGGTTCGAAGCGCTGCCGGGCTGGCAATCCATGTTCCCCGAAAGCCTCCGCGGCGATGGGTTGGTGATGGCGACGGAGCACGGCGCCGCGCTGCACGTCGTCGGCAACAACCTCTCCGTCTTCCTGGGCTTCCGCAACCCGGACGAGGCGCCCGGCGGCACCGCCCCGTGCCGGCTGTCCGGCACGGCGGAGCTGACGGCGCCGCACACGATGGTGGTGAACCGCGAAGGCCGCCGCTTCGCCGATGAAAGCTTCTTCCAGGCCGTGGCACCGCATCTGCGCGCCTTCGACGTCCGGCGCGGCGAGCAGCCCAACCTGCCCTGCTTCCTGATCTTCGACGCGCAGTATGGCGCACGGCAATCCTTCGCGGGCCGCCCACCCGGTGCGCCGATCCCGCCCTGGGTGTGCCGTGCCTCCTCGCTGGCGGATCTGGCGGCGCAGCTCGGCATCGACGCCGAAGGGCTGGAGGCGACGGCGCGGCGCTTCAACGCCGATGCCGGCCGGGGCCGGGACAGCGAGCACCACCGCGGCGAGACGCCCTGGGGCCTGGCCAGGCTGGGCCCGGCGGCAACGCTCGGCCCGATCGAGCAGGCGCCCTTCTTCGGCATCCGCCTGCATCCGACCGCGCTCGCTTCCGCCGGGCTGCTGGCCGATAGCAGCGCCCGGGTGTTGCACGTGCGTGGCCACCCGATGCCCGGCCTCTACGCCGTCGGCAATGCCGCCGCCCGCACCGAGACCGGCGCAGGCTATCAGACCGGCTATTCGCTCGCCTCCGGCATGACCTTCGGGCTGATCGCCGCGCGCGACATGGCAGGGCTGCCGCACGGTGTCTGGAGTGGATCGCGTCCGGATGGGATCATCCGGGCGGACAAGAACGCTCGCTGAACGACGATCCAGCGACACCACCGGGGGGGAAGCGATGGAGCGTAGGGCGCGGGAGCTCCGCATGTTCACGATCGGCGGCGGCACGGCACAAGTCCTGCGCAGCCAGGTCGCATCGAAAACCCTGGGCTGGAAGCTGCCGCATACCCGCGACGGCTCCATGAACCGCGGCCCATCCGAATGACGGCAAGCACGGTCGATTCCACCTATGCCTGGTGGCGCCTGCTGGCGGCGGTGCTGCTGTCGACCATCGGCGGCGTCGGGCTGTGGTCCATCGTCGTCGCGCTGCCGGCGGTGCAGGCCGAGTTCGACGTGGCGCGGGCCGGCGCCTCCCTGCCCTATACCCTGACCATGCTGGCTTTCATGATGGGCGGCGTGCTGATGGGCAGGCTGGCTGATCGCTTCGGCGTGATCCTGCCGGTGCTGATCGGCACGCTCGCGCTCGGCATCGGCTATGTCGCCACCGCCTTCGCCCGCGATCTCTGGCAATTCGCGGTGCTCTATGCGGTGTTCGTCGGCGGTTTCGGGAGTTGCGCGGTGTTCGGGCCGCTGGTCGCCGACACCTCGCTCTGGTTCACCCGCCGGCGCGGCATCGCGGTGGCGCTCTGCGCCAGCGGCAACTACTTCGCGGGCACTGTCTGGCCGCCGATCCTGCAGCAACTGATGGCGGATCACGGCTGGCGGGCGACGCATATCGGCATCGGCGCCTTCTGTGTCGTCACCATGCTGCCCTTGATGCTCGCGCTGCGCCGCCCGCCCCCGATCCAGGCGGCCGAGGCGGCGATGGCGGCCGGTGACGGGCTGGCGCGGCTCGGGCTGTCGTCGAATGCGCTGCAGGTGCTGCTGATGGTCGCCGGCATCGCCTGCTGCGTCGCCATGGCGATGCCGCAGGTGCATATCGTCGCCTATTGTGTCGACCTCGGCTACGGCCCGGCGCGTGGGGCGGAAATGCTGTCGCTCATGCTCGGCTTCGGCGTGATCAGCCGCCTGATTTCCGGCGTCATCGCCGACCGCATCGGCGCACCGGCCACGCTGCTGCTGGGCTCCGCCCTGCAATGCCTGGCGCTGGCGCTGTTCCTGCGCTTCGACAGCCTCGGCTCGCTCTACATCCTCTCCATCGTCTTCGGCCTGTTCCAGGGCGGCATCGTGCTGAGCTACGCGATCATGGCGCGGCAATTCTTCCCGCCGGCGGAGGCCGGGCTCAGGGTCAGCCTGGTGCTCTCCGCGACCTTGGCCGGCATGGCGCTGGGCGGCTGGCTCTCCGGCGTCATCTTCGACGCCACGGCCAGCTACCAGATGGCCGTGGTCAACGGCATCGGCTGGAACCTGGTGAACCTCGCGATCGCCACCTGGCTGGTGCTGCGCCTGCGCGCGCGGCCGATGCTGGCGGCGCGGCAGCCCGGGTAACGCGCGCACCAGCCTGTCGGAGGAGCAGATCGACGCGTTACGGAAGCTCGGTATGATCGGCGCCGGCACCGCCTGATGCCGGCGCCGGCGAGACCGCGCGATCGCCGCCCGGCCGCTGCGCGCCGCCCCAGGATCGGAGCATCCGGGACAGCCTGAGCGCCGCCGCCTGCGGGCAGGCGAGCAGCAGCTTCGGCCGCTCGGGCAGGATCGGACCCGGCCCATAGATCCCGAAGCCGGTCTCCGCCTGCCATTCGACGGCAGGCGACAACTCACCCAGCGTGAGGTCGATCCAGCAGGCGCCGGCGCGGTCCGGCCCATCCACTGCGATGCGGACCGACGGAATCAAGCGGGACAGGTGGCCGAGGAATGCCATGACGGCCACGGGCATTCGCACGTGGAGCGGCAGGGGCGTCTCGGCGACATCGAACGGCATGCGGGTTGACCCTGATCACCGTCACCCTCGGCGTCGGCGAAGCGCCAGGATCGCACCGGCCTCGGGCAACAAGGCGGTCACCACCGCCTCGATCCCGACACAGTGAGGCAGGCGCCTTAACGGCTCACCAATCGCCGGGGTGCCGGACAACGCCGTTCCTTCTGCCCTGCCTCGCCTCCGCTGTCGGTGCCGGTTCGCACACGATGGCGATGGCCCGGTCGGAGCCGAGGCCCATCTCCTCGGCGATGCGTTCGGCGATCATCAGCTCGGTGAGCGAGATCTCCTCGCCGCGGCGCCCGAGGATCCGGTAGCCCTGCGACCGGCACAGCGTGTCCCCCTGCTCGAGGCAGTTCACCATCGGCCGCCGCGTCCCGCTGCAACTGATCCGGTAGACGAGCGTGCCGTCCGCCAGCCGGGTCGCCTCATGGGTGGTGCAGGCGATCAGCGCGGCGGCGCTGAGGCCCAATGCGCCGGCGATGCCCAGGATGCGGGCCCGGCCCTGGCGATGGTCGTCCTTGGTCATGGCCTATCTGGCACGGACGCCGCCCGGTTGTCGCCCGCGCATCTTCGCGTGAGCAGCCAAGATTACGCGGTGCGATCGATGCCCGCCCAGGCGGAAGCTTCGCCGTCGCCGTGGGACGACCGTTCATGCCGCGCGCAGCCCGTGATAGGCCCGGCTGAACCAGACCAGGCCCCCGACCTCGCCGGGGCCGAGCTCGATCCGGGACAGCTCGACCAGCAGCAGGCTGTGCGTCCCCCGCTCCACGACATCCGCGATGCGCCCTTCCAGCGCCGCGGCGGCGCCGCGCAGCAGGGGCACGCCGGTCTCGCCCCGGCCCCAGCGGGCATCGAAGCGATCCGCCATGGGCAGGCCGGTGCGGCCGGCGAAGGTGTCGGACAAGGCGGCGTCCCCGGCGCCGAGCAGGTTGATGCCGATAACGCCATTCGCCCGCATCACCGGGTTCAGCGCGCTGCCGCGATTGACGCAGACCAGCACGGTCGGCGGCGCGTCGGTGACCGAGCAGAGCGCGGAGGCCGTGAGGCCGCAGCGCCCGGCCGGGCCATCGCTGGTGACCACGGCGACGGCGGCGCCGAGCCTTGCCATCGCATCCCGGAACAGGCTTGGGGGCATCCGAATCTCCTGCATCATTTATCTTCTTGATTTAGCCATTTGATCAAGACAAATTCGCTCCATGAAGCGCCCCCTCACCGTCTCCCGTCCCGAGCTGATGCCCGACGGCACCGACGCCGCCTTCCGCGCGATGGTCCATGACACGCTGGCCTTCGCCGCACGCATCCAGGAGATCCGCGCGGCCTTCGGGGAGCTGCTGGGTCTGCCCGCTTCCGGCTACACGCTCCTCATGACCGTGCTGCACCGGCAGGGGCGGGATGGCGTGGGCGTGTCTGCGGTGGCGGAGCACCTGCATCTCACCGGTTCCGCCGTGACGGTCGAGGCCAACCGCCTCGTGAAGCTCGGCCTCTTGGAGAAGCGCGGCGACCCCGCCGACGGCCGCCGCGTGCTGCTGCGCGCGACGCAGCGGGCGGAGCAGATGCTGGCGCGCCTGGCGCCGGTCCAGGCCGAGGCCAATGATGCGCTGTTCGGCGCGCTGGATGGCCCCGGCTTCCGGCGCTTTGCCGAAGCCATGCACGACCTGGTGGGCTGTGCCGACGACGCGCTGGCGATCCTCGATCTGCACCGCCACCGCAAATCGGCCTGAGGAGGACCCATGGACGTCAAGACCGGCAGCGACCACCTCTCGGCCCTGCGCGACGGGCGCGACGTGCGCATCGACGGCAGGCAGGTGGCCGATGTCACGACCGACATCGCCTTCCGCGGGGCCGTCGCCTCTGCGGCCGCGCTCTATGACGCGCAGGCGCATCCGGATGCGGTGGAGCGCCTGACCTTCGCGATTCCCGGCGGCAACGGAAGGCGCGCCAACCGCGCCTGGCAGGCGCCGCGTTCCTTCGAGGAGCTGCGCGACCGGCGCCTCGCGATGGAGGCCTGGGCGGAGGGCCATGCGGGCTTCATCGGCCGCTCCCCCGATCACGTCGCCTCCTGCCTCACCGGCTTCGGGATAGGGATCGGGACCTTCGAGGCCTACGACCCGAAGCGGGCCGCGGCGCTCCGCGACTACCTGGCCTTCGCCCGCGCGCAGGACCTGTTCCTGACCTATGTGATCATCAACCCGCAGGCCGACCGGTCGAAGCAGGTGAGCCAGCAGGCCGCCGGCTACGAGGCCATGGCGGTGGTGGACGAGGATCATGAGGGCATCACGGTGCGCGGCGGCAAGATGCTCGCGACCTCCGCCATCATGGCGAACGAGATGCTGGTGTCGCTGATCCAGCCGCTCGGTCCCGGCGACGAGAAATACGCGGCCTGCTTCGCCATCCCGCTCGATGCCAAGGGCCTCAGGCTGCTCTCGCGCAAATCCTATGAGGCCGCCGCCGTCTCGCCCTGGGACAACCCGCTCGCCTCGCGCTTCGACGAGAACGACGCGGTGGCCTGGTTCGATGATGTGAAGGTACCGTGGGCGCGCGTCTTCGCGCTGCGCGACACCCGGATCATGCAGGCCATGTGGCATGAGACGCCGGCGCATGTGCTGCAGAACCACCAGTGCCAGGCGCGGCTCGCGGTGAAGCTCCGTTTCCTCGCCGGCCTCGCCCGGCGCACGGCCGAGGTGAACGGCACCATCGCCATGGCCCCGGTGCGCGAGACGCTCGGGCAGCTCGCGGCCGAGGTCGGCATGGTCGAGGGGATGCTGGCCGGCATGGAGGCGCGCGGCCGCCTGGAGCACGGCTTCTTCGTCCCCGATCGCGCCCTGCTCTATGCCGCCCAGGTGCTGACGCAGCAGCTCTACCCCCGCTTCATCGATGCGCTGCGGGAGCTCGCGGGCGGGGGCATGATCATGCTGCCCTCCTCCTTCCGCGACCTGTCGGATCCGGTGGTGGCCGAGGATATCCGGCACACGCAATCGAGCCCCGCCGCCGCGCCGCTGGAGCGAGTGAAGTTCTTCAAGCTGGCCTGGGATGCGGTCGGCAGCGAGTTCGGCTCCCGGCACGTGCAGTATGAGAAGTTCTATGCCGGCGCGCAGTTCGTCACGCGCGGCCATGCCTTCCGGACCTTCGACTGGGCGCGCGCCGCCACCGCCGTGGATCGCATCCTGGCCGAGACGCCCGATCCCGCCGGGGCCCTGCCCCCCACCGCCGCGGCATAGCACCGCGACGAGCACGCTCCAGGAGGCACACCATGCCCCGACAAGGAGCGCACCAACGCCAGGCACGCGGCGCCAGACCGCGAACCGAACAAGGAGACGATGTGAGATGAAGCGTTCCTGGATGGCCGCCCTGTTGGGCGGCGCGTTGGCGGTCGCACAGCCGGCCGCCGCGCAACTGTCGGACAATGTGCTGCGCATCGGGATACTGAACGACCAGAGCGGGCTGTTCGCCGACCTGGCCGGCCCCGGCTCGGTCGAGGCGGCGCGGATGGCGGTCGCCGATTTCGGCGGCACCGTGCTCGGCCATCCCATCGAGGTGGTGGCCGGCGACCACCAGAACCGGCCCGATGTCGGCTCCGCCCTGGCACGTCGCTGGTACGACAACGACCGCGTGGATGTCATCATGGACATCCCCAACAGCGGCGTGGCGTTGGCCGTGCAGGGTGTCGCCCGGGAACGGCGCCGCCTGGTGATCTACTCCTCGGCGGCGGTCTCAGACCTCACCGGCCGCGCCTGTTCGCCCTACGGCATCCACTGGACCTTCGACAGCTACGCGCTGGCGCGCTCCACCGCGACGGCGATTGCGCGCGCCGGCGGCCGGTCCTGGTTCTTCCTGACCGTCGACTACGCGCTCGGCCACACCTTCGAGCGGGATGTCGGCCAGGTGGTGGCGGCCAATGGCGGGCGCGTCGCAGGCGGCGTGCGGCACCCGCTGAACACGCCCGACTTCTCTTCCTTCCTGCTGCAGGCGCAGGCCAGCCGCGCGCAGGTGCTCGCTTTCGCCAATGCCGGCGGCGATCTCTCCAACAGCATCAAGCAGGCCGCCGAATTCGGGCTGTTCCGGACCATGACGCCCACCGCCGTGATGGCCTTCCTCACGGATATCCACGCGATCGGCCTGCAGACCGCGCAGGGGCTGCGCCTGACCGAGAGCTTCTACTGGGACATGAATGACGAGGCGCGCGCCTGGTCGCAACGCTTCTTCGCCGTGCGCGGGCGAATGCCGACCATGCCGCAGGCCGGCGTCTACACCGCGACCATGCACTACCTGCGCGCCGTGCAGGCCGCCGGCACCGACAATGCCGAGCGCGTGGCCGAGGTGATGCGCGCGACGCCGATCAATGATTTCATGACGCGCGACGGCCGCATCCGCGAGGATGGGCGCGTGCTGCGCGACTTCTATCTGTTTGAGGTGAAGGCGCCGGCCGAAAGCCGCGGGCCCTGGGACCTGTATCGCCTGGTCGCCACCATCCCGGCCGCCGACGCGGCGCGGCCGCTTGAGGAAGGCGGCTGCAATCTCGGGCGTTAGCGAGAATCCTGATCAGGCCGCGGCGCGCATCACCGCCCCCCCGAGCACACGGGTGCCGAGCAGGAAATCGGCACGCTCCATCGCTTCCTGCGGGTTGTGGCTGCCATGCGCGTTGCGTACGAGCATCACCGAGGCCGGGATACCGGCCAAGTGGAACATCGCCGCATCATGCCCGACCGTCGCGAGCCGCATGGCCCCGATGCCGAGCGCTTGCGCCGCCCCCTCCACCGCCGCCGCCAGGCCGGGATCGAGATGGGACGGCGCGGAGCCGAAGCGCGGCCCCATCTCGAACCGCACGCCGCGGCGCTGCCCGATGGTCGCGAGCAGGCGGGTCAGCAGGGCATCGGCCTCCGCCAGCACATCTTCCCGGATCGAGCCGAAATTGAAGCTGAAGCGGGCTTCGCCCGGCACCTTGGTCATGGCATGCGCGGCGGGGTCGGTGCCGAGCTTCCCCATCGTGAAGACGGCGGAGGGATCACGCCTCTCGACCTCCTCCCAGAAGCGCTCGAATTCCAAGGCGAGCTCGGCGACCGCCATCACCGCGTCATGGCGGAAGGCGCGCGGCAGGGCGGCGGAATGGCCGTATTCGCCGAGGCAGCGCGCTTCTGGGTAGCGGATATTGCCGCGGCAATCGGTGGCCACCGCGACCGGGAGGTTGTTCGCGATCAGCAGCGGCCCTTGCTCGATATGCAGTTCGAAAAAACCCGCCACCGTACCGCGTGAGATCGGCAGCACCGGTGCATCGGCATAGCCGAGCGCATCGAGATGCTCGCGCAGCGTGACGCCGCTGTCGATGCGTCTGAGCGCGCCGATCTCCTCCAGCGTCGAATGGCCGAGCATCAGGCGGCTGCCGACATAGGCGGTGCCGAACCACGGGCTTTCCTCGCCGCGCATCGCAACCGCACGGATCCCCCGCTGATGCCCGCCCGTGCGCCGCGCCGCCGCCGCGACCGAGAGCGCGGCCATGGCGCCGGCGAGCCCGTCGTAATTGCCGCCGCCGGGCACGGAATCGAGGTGCGACCCGGTCATGATCACCTTGGCATCGGGCTCGGCGCCCGGGACCAGGACATGCAGGTTGCCGTAGCGGTCGGGCTCCAGCGTCAGCCCGAGGCCAGCGGCGAATTCCGTCACCGCTTCCGCCGCGATCTGCTCGCCCTCGCCATAGCAGGCGCGGGTGATGCCGGTGTCCGGGGTACCGGTGCGGCGGCCGATCGCTTCCATCACTTCCCAGGCCTGTTCCGCGATCTCCTGCAGGGCCGCGTCGAATGCCATGCCTGTTCTCCTTGCCTGCGGACACTATGACCGACGTGGGCGGGCTTGCGCATCCCAACCCTCGCGGCAGGCTCACGCCGCCAGCAGGGTGCGCCAGTCACTGTCCCGCCGCGACGGGCGGCGATGCAGGCGATCATCGAGCAGGGCGCGGGCCTGCGCGGCCGCGCCGCTCCGCATGAGCGCAATGAGAAGCGTGTCCTCGATCACCTCGCGCTGGGCGTGGCTGCCGCCGATGCGCACCACCTCGGCCGCGACCGGCGCCAGGATCCGCGCGCAGCCGCCATAATCCCCATCGGCGAAGGCCAGCAGCGCGCGATGGATCGCCGGCACCACGGGGCCGGCGGCCGTCGCGCCCGCCTCGGCGCGGGCCCGGTCGCCGGTCGCCGCCGCGAGCATGGCCAGATGCACCTCGACGAAGGCATTGCCGCCCTTGGGGAAGGCACGGTCCGCATAGGCGGCGGCCTCCTCCCAGAGTGGCTTCGGGACCGCATGGCCATAGGCATGGAGCCGCCACAGGAAGGAGGCGCCGTCGGTCACGATGTTGATGGGCGTCGCCAGCGTGGCCTGCGGCTGCACGCGGTCCGTGTAAATCGAGAGAGCGCGCGCCGCATCGCCGTCATCGAGTGCCACCAGCGCCTGATGCCAGGAGATATGGCTGTAGAGCAGCCCGGTGCGGCCGTATTCCGGCAGCCAGCCTGCCACCAGCGCCTCGGCCTCCTGGCCTGAGCCCTCCTCGAACATGGCATGCGCCAGGGCGTGGACGGCATTGGCATTGTGCCGCCTGAGCGCGAAGGCGCGCTGCACCAGCGCCCGGCCGGCGCCGGGATCGCCGTTCTCGACATGCGACCAGCCCCGGTAGGTCAGGAACCACCAGTCGTCGCCGTAATGGCGGGCATGGCGCTCACAAAGGTCGACGCGGGCCTGGTCGTGATCGGCCATGCCGGAGAAGGCGAAAAGCCCGAAGGCGCCGAGCGGCAGCGACAGCACCAGTGCGTCCCGTGGCCAGGTATCGAGATGCGCCAGTGCCTGCCGCAGCGCCTGCGCCGGGTGGCCTTCGATGGCGAGCGCCAGGATCGCGACCTGGCCCCTCTCCCGCTCCGTGCCGTGGCGTTCGGCAAGCGCCCGGGCCGCCGCGATCGCGGCCCTGGCCTGCCCCGCCTCGCCGCGGATGGCATGCAGCCGGGCACGGGAGGCGCGGGCCAGGGCGAAGTCGGGATCATCAGCGATCGCTGCGTCGAAGGCCTCGGCCGCGCCAGGCCAGGTCGCGAGCAGGAGGTCGCTGCCCTCCCGGTAGAGGGCGGCCGCGGCGTCGGAAGCCGTCGACAATTCCAGGCCGTAGCGGTCGCGATGCGTCATGGGGCGGTTCCCTCCGGCGTTTCGAGTATAGTCTGTCGCAGGGAAGGGCAGGCGGACGAACCCGCAGGCCGATAGGGAGAAAGTTCAGGATGCAACGACGCACGCTACTGCAGGCCTCCGCCGGCGCCGCAGCGCTCCTCGCCGCCCCGGCGCTGCGCGCGCAGGAGTTCACCCAGCCGCTGCGCATCATCGTGCCGAATGCGCCGGGTGGCACCAGCGACATCCTGGCGCGCCTGATCGCGCCGTCGCTCTCGCAGCGGGTCGGCCAGAACGTGGTGGTGGAGAACCGGGCCGGGGCCGGTGGCAATATCGGCGCCGATGTCGTCGCCAAGAGCCGGCCGGACGGGCACACCATGCTGCTGCTCGACGTCTCCGTGCTCGCGACCAACCCCTTCCTGTTCCAGCGCATGCCCTTCGACACGGTGCGCGACCTGGCGCCGGTCCAGATGGTGATCTACGCGCCCTATATCCTGGCGGTGAACAACACCCTGCCGGTGCAGGACGCGGCGGGGCTGGTGGAGTATGCGCGCCGCAATCCCGGCCGCGTGAACGCCGCGAATGCGGGAACCGGCACGCTGTCCCACCTGGTTGCGCTGGCACTCGCCTCGTCCTGGGGGACGGAGATGGTCTCGGTACCCTATCGCGGCGGCGCCCCCGCCCTGATGTCCCTGGTGACCAACGAGGCCAACCTGACCATGGCGGGCACCACCCAATCCATGCCCTTCGTCACCCAGGGCCAGATGCGCGGCATCGCGGTAACCGGGCCGCATCGCCTGCCGACCCTGCCCAACCTGCCGACCTTCCGTGAGCTGGGCTGGCCGGAGCCGGATGCCGGCACCTGGCAAGGCATCCTGGCGCAGGGCCAGACCCCGCCCGCCACCCTCGCCCGGCTGGAGCGCGAAATAGCCGCGGTCCTGAACGAGCCGGCGGTCAAGGCGCGCATCGGCGAGCTGGGCGGCGAGGTGCAGGCCGATGGCGGTGCCGCCTTCCGAACCCGCCTCGCGCAGCAGACCGAGGCCTATGGCCGGATCATCCGCGCCAACAATGTCCGGCTGGAATAGCCGCGTCGGGGCCGGCGCATGGCCCGGGCCGCTGCGCGCGGCGCCATCCCGCCCCAGATAGGTCGGCATCGGCGGCGTCCGCCGCCGATGATCGCCACAGCGAACCGAGGCCGGGGATGTCGATGGGCTTCGTATGCGAGCCCAGCGCGGAGTCGCGCGGATGATGCCGCCATCGCCGTTGCTGCGGGCAGGAGGGATCAGCCTTGGCCTCATGGTCCCGACGGCGACGCCTTCGGGCGAGCTGCTGTCGGCCGAGGCCATGCTGCGCATGGCCACGATCGCCGAGGATGACGGCTTCGCCGCGCTCTGGACCCGGGACGTGCCGCTGATCCACCCGGATTATCCGGATCGCGGCCCCTTCCTCGATCCCTTCGTCTGGCTGGGCGCGCTCGCCGCCCGGACGTCACGGATCGCGCTCGGCACCGCCGGCGCCGTGCTGCCGCTGCGCCACCCGCTGCATGTCGCCAAGGCGGCGGCCAGCCTGCAGGCGCTCTCGGGCGGCCGGCTGCTGCTCGGGCTCGCCTCCGGCGACCGGCCGCCGGAATACGCCGCTTTCGGCGTCAACCGCGGCGACCGGGCGGTGCTGTTCCGCGACGGCTTCGCCAGCATCCGTGCCGCACTCGGCACCGCCCACGCCCCGGACGGCGCGCTGCTGACGCCGGCGGTGCAGCCGCCGCCGCTGCTCGCGGTCGGCAGCGGCGGGCAGACGGTGCAATGGCTGGCGGCCAATGCCGATGGCTGGCTGTCCTATGCGCGCGACCTCGCCTCCCAGCGCGACATTGTCGGGCTGTGGCGGCGCTACGTCGCGGAGCGCGGCGATGGTGACCCAAAGCCCTTCGCGCAGGCGCTGAACATCGACCTCCAGGACGATCCCGCCGCGCCGAGCACTGCCGCCGAATTCGGCCTGCGGCTCGGCCGCCACGCGCTGACGCGCCACATCCTGGATTTGCAGTCGATCGGTGTGGACCACCTGATGCTCAACCCGGCGCGGGGCCGCCGCCCCGCCGCCGAGGTGGTGGAGGAGCTGGCGGCCGAGCTGGTGCCCCTCTTCACGGCATGACCGCGGCGTCGCGGCCTCACTCCATGCGTGCGCGAAACAGGAGTGCCGAGGCGGTGAGGGTGCCGAGCGCGATCACCGCGAGCGGCCAGGTATTGGCGGCGACCTCGGCCGCGGGCATCGCCTTCAGGAAGACGCCCTCGCTCACGATCAGGAAATGCTTCGGCGGATTCGCCTCGGCCAACACCTGCAGCCAGGCAGGCATGTTGTCGACCGGCGTTGCATAACCGGAGAGCAGGGTCGCCGGCACGGTGACCAGGAAGGCGCCGAGGAAGGCCTGCTGCTGCGTCTTCGCCAGCGAGGAGACGAACATGCCGATGCCGACCAGCGCCAGCAGGTAGAAGAACAGCGCCAGGTAGAAGAGGGGGATGGAGCCGGTCAGCGGCACGCCGAAGACCGTCGGGATCAGCAGCAGATAGAGGCTGCCATTGAAGAGGCCGACCAGGATCGGCGGCACCATCTTGCCGACCAGGATCTCCTGCACGCGGAGCGGCGAGACCATGAGCTGGTCGAAGGTCCCGAGCTCCCGCTCGCGCGCGACCGAGAGCGCGGTGACACCGAGGCCGGCGAGGGTGCTGATGATCACCACCAGCGCCGGCATGGTGAACCAGAGATAGTCCAGATTGGGGTTGAACCAGTGGACCACGGCCGATTGCGAGCGCGGCCGGGCCGCCTGAGGCGCGATCTCCGCGCCGAGTTCGCCCGCGATCCGCTCCAGATAGCCGGAGACGATCTGCGCCGCATTGGAGCGGCGGCCGTCGAAGATCGCTTGGATGACCGCCGGCCGCCGCGCCGCCACATCGGCGCTGAAGCGCTGGTCGAGCACGACGGCCGCGATCACCCGCTGGTCGTCGATCGCCTCCCGCAGTGCCGCCGGATGGTCGATCCGGACGATGCGGCGGATATTGGGGCTGCCCGCCAGGCGCTGGACGAATTCCCGGCTCCAGGCGCCGTCGTCGCGGTTGTAGACGCCGACATCGATGTTCTTGACCTCGAGCGTCGATGCGAAGCCGAGGACAAAGAGCTGGATGAGCGGCGGGACGACCAGGATCAGCCGGGCGCGCGGATCGCGCAGGATCGCCCAGATCTCCTTGACGATGATGGCGCGGAGCCTGCCCCACATCAGGCGATCCTCCGCCGCGTCGCCCGTATAGCGAGCAGGAAGAACAGCGCACCGAAGCCGAGCATGACAGCGATGTTGCGCAGGAAGAGGTCCCAGAGATCGCCGACGACGAAGACGGTCTGCAGCGGCGGGATGACGTAGCGCGCCGGGACCAGGTAGGTGATCGCCTGGATGATCTTCGGCATCGACGCGATCTCGAAGAGGAAGCCCGAGAGCAGCATGGCCGGCAGGAAGGCCGAGAGCAGCGCGACCTGGCTGGCGACGAACTGGTTCTTGGTCGCGGCCGAGATCAAAAGCCCCTGGCCGAGTGCGGGCATCAAGAAGGCGGTCGCGATCGCCAGCAGCGCGAGCGGCGAGCCGCGGAAGGGCACGCCGAAGGCGAAGATCGCGACCAGGGTGCAGAGCGTCATCGAGCCGAGGCCGAGGATGAAGTAGGGGATGACCTTGGTCGCCAGGAACTCCGCCATGCCGATCGGCGTCGCCATGATGGCCTCCATGGTCCCCCTCTCCCATTCCCGCGCGACGACGAGCGCGGTCAGCAGGGTGCCGACCATGGTCATGACGATCGCGATCGAGCCCGGGATCAGGAAGAAGCGGCTGGCGAGCTCCGGGTTAAACCAGAAGCGCTGCAACAGGGTGATCGGCGGCTGCGGCCTGGCGCCGCGTTCCTCCGCCTGCCCCGCCGCCCAGCTCGCGCGCACGCCTTCCGCATAGGCAGCGACGAAGCCGGCGGTGTTCGGCAGCGAGCCGTCGGTGATGACCTGGATGGCGGCGGGCTCGCCGGTGCCGGCGAGGCGGCGGCCGAAATCGGCGGGGATCACGATGATGCCGCGGATGCGGCCGGCGACCAGCTCCGGCTTCAAGCCCTCGACATCCCGCCGCCCCGTGACCTCGAACCAGCGGGAGCGCTCATAGGCGGTCGCCAGGCTCTGCGCCGGCGCGCTCATGTCCTGCAGCGCGAGGCCGACCCTGATCCGCGTGGTGTCGAGCGAGACGCCATAGCCGAAGAGGAAGAGCAGGATCAGCGGCAGCACGAAGGCGATCAGGAGGGTCGAGGGATCGCGCAGGATCTGCAGCGTCTCCTTGACCAGCATGGCGCGGAAGCGCTGCGCGGAGAAGGCCTGGCTCATGCCGCCTCCCGCTTCCGGTCCGAGGCCTCGATCAGCGCGATGAAGGCGTCTTCGAGCGTCAGGTCATGCAGGCCGGCCTCGGTTGCGGCTTGCGCCTTCAGCGCATCGGGCGTCCCGATCGCGATCTGCTGGGCGCGGTAGATCAGCGCAATGCGGTCGCAATACTCCGCCTCGTCCATGAAGTGCGTGGTCACCAGGACGGTGACGCCTTTCTCGACCAGGCCGTTGATATGGGTCCAGAATTCGCGGCGGACGATCGGATCCACGCCCGAGGTCGGTTCGTCGAGGAACAGTACCGGCGGCTGGTGCATGACCGCGCAGGCGAGTGCCAGGCGCTGCTTGAAGCCGAGCGGCATCGACCCGCTGTTCACCGGTAGATAGTCGCCGAGCCGGAACACCTCGACCACGCGCTCGATCGCCTGCCGCTGCGCGCGACCGGTGAGGCCATAGACGCCCGAGAAGAAGTTCAGGTTCTGCCGCACGCTGAGATCCCCATAAAGCGAGAATTTCTGCGCCATGTAGCCGAGGGATTGCCGCGCATCGGCGCGCGCGGTCCGGAGGTCATGCCCGGCCACCCGGCCATTTCCTGATGTCGGCGTCAGCAACCCGCAGAGCATCTTGAAGGTGGTCGACTTGCCGGCGCCGTTGGGCCCGAGCAGCCCGAAGATCTGCCCGCGGGGAATCGCGAAGCTGATGTCATCGGCCGCAGTGAAATCGCCGAAGCGCTTGGTGAGCCGCTCGGCGAGGATCGCCGGTTCCTGCCGTTCCGGCACCGCGCGATAGGCCGCGGCGAGGGCGCTGGTGCCGGGCGGGCCGCCGCCCAGGATATCGACGAAGGCGTCTTCGAATCGCGGCACTGCCGGGGCGACCTGGCTCGATGCCGGTGCCCCGAGCGCGTCCGGCGCCGGGGGCGCGATGCCCGGCTTCATGACCAGCCGGAGCGAGGCGCCCTGGATCGTCCCGTCGGTGACGTCATCGCGGTTCAGCGCCCGCGCCAGCAGCAAGCGGCGCCCCTCGGCGCCGGTCGCCATCCGGAACACCCGCCCTTCGACCTGCCCGGTCAGGTCAGCGGGTGGTCCGGCATGCAGCAGCCGGCCCTCGCTCAGCAGGAAGACGGTGTCGCATTTCTCGGCTTCGTCGAGATAGGCCGTCGACCAGAGGACACCGATGCCCTCGCCCGCCAGTTCCCGCACCATCGCCCAGAGCTCCCGGCGAGACACCGGGTCGACGCCGACGCCGGGCTCGTCGAGCACCAGCAGGGCCGGCGCCTTGACCATCGCGCAGGCGAGGCCGAGCTTCTGCTTCATGCCACCGGAGAGCTTGCCGGCGAGGCGCGTGCGGAAGCGCTCGAGGTCGGTGAAGTCGAGCAGCCGCCGGAACCGTGCATCGCGCTCACCGGCATCGAGGCCACGCAGATCGGCATAGAGCGAGAGGTTCTCGATGACGCTGAGATCCTCATAGAGGCCGAAGCGCTGCGGCATGTAGCCGATCACCGCACGATCGGCCTCGGCCGCGGCCTTGCCCATGACCTCCACCGTTCCCGCATCGGGATCGAGCAGGCCTGTGAGCAGCCGGATCAGCGTGGTCTTGCCCGCGCCGTCGGGCCCGACCAGGCCGGTCATGCGGCCGGGCTCGATCTCGATGCTGACGCCGTCGAGTGCCGCCGGCCCGCCGGGTGCGAAGCGCTTGGTGACGGCGTGCGCGATGGCGACCGGCCCCGCCATCTCAGCGGCTTGCGGCCGGCCGCGCATCTGGCACGCTGATCGTCACCGGCTGGCCCTGGCGCAGCGCGTCATCGGCGTCGGGGATGATGATGCGCAGCCGGTAGACGAGGTCGGCGCGCAGGCTTTCGGTCTGCACGGTCTTCGGCGTGAACTCGGCGGTCGGCGCGATGAAGCCGATGGTGCCGGCATAGCGCCGCGGATTGCCGTCGCTCTGCACCAGCACAGGCATGCCGGGCGCGATGCGGCCGAGATCGGGTTCCGCGACATAGGCGCGCACCCGGAGCGGGCGTTCGATGGTCAGGGTGAAGACCGTCTCGCCCGCCTGCACCACCGCCCCGGGCTCCCGCGCGCGGGTCAGGATGGTGCCGGCCTCCGGTGCCAGGATGGTCGCGTCCGCGAGGTCGGTCCGTGCGCGGTCGCGCTGCGCGATGGCGACGGCGTGCTGCGCCGCCGCGGCTTCGATATCCTCCGGCCTTGTGCCCTCCCGCTGCAGGGAGAGCGCCTGTTCGGCGGCTTCGAGCTGGGCCTGGGCGGCATCATGGGTCGCCTGCGCGGCGTCGAAGGCAGCGCGGCTGACGGCGCCGGTCTGCACCAGCCGGGCACGGCGCTCGTAATCCTCCCGCGCCTGAGCGAGGGCCGCGCGGCGCTCCGCCACCACCGCCACGGCCTGTGCGATGTCCTGCGGCCGGTTGCCGTTGCGGCGCTTCTCGAGCTCCGCCGTCGCCGACCGGACCTGCGCTTCGGCGAGGTTGAGGCTGTCGGTGAGCGGCCGCGTGTCGAGCCGGGCGAGCACGGTCCCCGCCGCGACTCGCGCCCCTTCCTCGACCGGCATTGCCGCGATCCGGCCGGCGACGCGGAAGCCGAGATCGACGGCGCGGATATCGACATTCCCGTAGAGCGTCAGCGCGCGCCGGTCCTCACCCTCCAGCAGGCCGAAGCCCCTGGTCAGGAAGGCGGCGGCCGCGACGATGGCGAGGCCGGCAAGGATGATCATCCGCCGCTTCATGATCCGTCCTCCCCGACCAGCAGGATGGCGCGGCAATGCGCGCGCACGCTGCGCGCGATCGCCGCCGCACGGCCGGCGTCGATCTCCTCCCATCCGGTGAGGCGTTGCACGGTCGCGCGCGCGACGCGGAAGACCAGCACCTGGCCGATGATCGCGAGTGTCTTGAGCCGCACCTCCTCCGCGTCCCAGCGGCCGCCGCCGATATGCGCGATCAGCCGGATGAGGCAACCCGAGGCCCTGCTCATGATGTCGCGGTAGAGGATCTCGAAGGCCTCGGTCGGCTCCATCTGCTCGCGCACGATGAAGCGCGCCCAGGCCGCGCTCTCCGGGCTCAGCATCAGGCGCAGGAAGGCGTCGGTCATGGCGTGGACCGCATCCAGCGCCTGCGCCGCACTCATGCCTTCGATATCGGCGGCATCGGTGAGGGATGCGGCCATCGCCGTCCCGATCCGGTCCGCGATATGGCGCGCGGCCGCGAGGTAGAGCCCGTCCTTGCCGCCATAGTGATAAGTGATCGAGGACATGGCGGTGCCGGCCGCGGCAGCAATGGCGCGCGTGCTGACGCCTTCAAGGCCCTTGCGACCGAAGAGGTCGATCGCGGTGACGAGCAGGCGGTCGTCAATGGGGGCGGTTGACCGGGCGTCGCTCATGAGCGATATTTAGTTCGTTCGAACGAACAAAGCAACGTCGCAATCGAGGTGGAACGCAACCGTGAAGTTCCTCGTCGTGACCTATGGGACGGAAGGCGATGCGCGCCCGCTGGCGGCGCTCTGCCGCGCCCTGATGGATGCCGGCCATGAGGCGTTGCTGCTCGCGGATGGCGCGACGCTGGGTACCGCCCACGCCCTCGGCGTGCCCGCCGCGGCGCTCGCCGGCGACATCAGGGGCGCGCTGCGGCCGGATGCGGCGATCTCCGGCGTCGTCGCAGGCGGCAGCGGTGCCGCCGGCACTGCCAAGACCCTGGCCCGGATCGCCGATGCGCATGCCGAGGCCTGGCTGCGCGCGGCGGTCGAGGCGGGGCGCGGCTCGGACGCCATCATCCTCTCGGGCCTGGCAGCCTTCATCGGCCTCTCCGCCGCCGAGCATCTCGGTATCCCCGCGATCGGCGCCGGCCTGATCCCGATCACGCCGACCGCGGCATTCCCTTCGCCCTTCCTGCCACCGGCGCTGGTGCCGCGCATCCTCAACCGGGCGAGCCACCATCTCGTCAACGTGATGCTGTGGCGCGCCTTCCGCAGCGCGACCAATGCCGCGCGCCGCAGCGTCTGCGGGCTGCCGCCGCGGCGGCGCGGCTGGACCAGCCATCCCATGCTCTATGGCCTGTCGCCGAGCCTGGTGCCGGTGCCGAGGGACTGGCCGGAGAATGCCCGCCTCTGCGGGCAATGGGTGCTGCCGGCGCCGGCATGGTCGCCGCCGCTGGCGCTCGCGGATGTCCTGGCGGGCGAGCCACCGCTCTATGTCGGCTTCGGGAGCATGACCGGCTTCGATCGCGCGGCCCTGCTGTCGGCGGTGATCGCCGCGGTCGCCGGCCGCCGCGCGCTGTTCCATCCGGGATGGAGCGGCATCGATGCCGCGGCGCTGCCGGCGAATATCCTGCCGATCGGGGACGTGCCGCATGGCTGGCTGTTCCCGCGCGTGTCGCTCGCGATCCACCATGGCGGCTCCGGCACCACCCATTCCGCGGCGCGGGCCGGCATCCCTTCGGTCGTCGTGCCCTTCGCGGGCGACCAGCCCTTCTGGGCCGACCGCCTCATGCGGCTTGGCGTCGCCGGACGTCCCGTACCGGCAAAGCGCCTGACGGCAGCGGCGCTCGCGCAAGGCATCGCCTTCGCTGAACGGCCGGAGACGCGGGCCCGCGCACGCGCGCTCGGCGCCAGGATGCAGGCCGAGGACGGGCTGGCGACGGCGGTTGCCGCCACCGAGGCCTTGATGCGGCGCTGACTGCCCCGCTTGCCCTGGATGCGGTAGCGCGCGAGGCTCCCGACAGGAGGGCTGGCGATGTCGCAGCGACCCCTGTTTCCGCCGTCACGCACCGTCCCGCTCGGTGGCGGCGCCAAGCTGATCTTCTGCTCGGGCGTCACCGCCCGCGGCAGCGAGGCCGCGGGACGGCCGGTGCTGGAGCAGGCGCGGGAATGCTTCGCCCGGCTGGAGCGCGCCCTGGCGCAGGAAGGCGCCGATCTCTCGCACCTCCTCAAGATCACCACCTGGCTCAGTGACATGCGCGACTATGACGGCTTCAACCAGGCGCGGCAGGCCGCCTTCGCCGCGCTGGAGGCGCCGCCCGCCAGCACCTGCCTCGGTGGCGCGCAATTCACGACCCCCGATTGCCGCGTCGAGATCGAGGGCATCGCGGTGCTGCCGGGCGCCACGTCATGACTCTGGTCGAGCATATCCGCGGCGAGTCCGCACGGCTCGCTTCGCTCTGCACCGCCTGCGGCGCCTGCGTGAGCGCCTGCCCGATGACGCCCTATGCCGCCGGCGTCGCCGAAGCCGGGCCGGGCGCGGTCGCCACCGGCATGCGCGACGTGCTGCGCGACGGGCCGGGCACGCCGGCGGCGCTGGCCTGGATCGCCGCCTGCACCCGCAGCGGCGTCTGCAGCGCCGCCTGCCCCGAGCAGCTCGACGCCGCCTTCATGATGCGGCTGGCGACCTGGCGGGCCAAGGGCGCGCTCGGCGAGGCGCCGAAGATCCCGGTGAAGGAGGACACGCAGTATTCGCCGAAGGTGAAGGCCTTCGCGCGGCTGACCCTGACCGAGGAGGAGCAGGCGCAATGGCTGTGACGCCCGACAGCGCGGTCTTCTGGTATGGCTGCAACATGACCCGCCATGGCGAGGTCATCCGCACCACCACGCGCCTGCTGGAGGCGGTGGGCATGGATGCGGCGCCCTCCGGCGGCCCCGCGCATTGCTGCGGCAGCCCGAAGGATGCCAGCGCCCGCATCAACGAAGGCATGGCGAAACGTACCATCGAGGGCTTCAACGCGACGGGTCGCGAGACGCTCGTCACCTGGTGCCCGTCCTGCCACATGAATATGCAGGACAGCATGGCGCCGGTGACGCCAACCAATTTCGAGACCGTGCATGTCAGCGAAGTGCTGCATGCCAGGCGGGACAAGCTGCGGCCGCTGCTGAAAGGCCGCGTCGAGCGGCGGGTGCTGCTGCACGCGCATCTCGGCTTCAACGGGCGCGTGCCGGTCAACGCCATGATCCCGGAGATCCTGCTGATGATCCCGGGCCTCGAGGTCGTCGAGCATCCCTATCGCGCGCCCGGGCACATGTGCTCCGCGATATCAGCGGTGCCCGGCGCGCTGGCCGATGCGCAGCGCGCGACGCTTGCGGCGATGGCGGAGACCGGCGCCGACACGCTCTGCACCATCTTCCATTCCTGCCACCGGGAGAGCGTGAGTCTGGAACGGCAGGGCGTCGGCGTCGCCAACTGGATCCATCTGCTGGCCGAGAGCCTCGGCTGGCCGGCCGAGGATGGCTACAAGGCCTGGCGCAACGCCGCGGATCCGCGCGCCGCGATCGGCGAGGCCGGGATCGCGGCGGTTGGCGAGCTCGCCTATGAGCGCTTCCTGGATGCGGAGCTGCGCAAGAAGCCGACCATCTAGAGCAGATCGTCGGAGGGCGGCATCGGCCGGAGACGTGGATCTGCTCGTCGGAACAAACTCTAATCTGCCGTCGCGCCAGAGATCTCGACGGCGCGGCGCCAGCGGATGCGCTCCGCCCGCAGGAAGGCTTCGGCCTGCTGCGGCGTCCCGCCGCCCGCCAGCGTGCCGCCCTGCGCAAGCTGTGCGCGCAGCCCCGGCGCCGCGATCACGGCATTCACCGCCTGGTTCATGCGCGCCACGATCGCGGGCGGCGTCGCGGCGGGGAAAGCGAGTACGGTCCAGGCGGCCATAGCGAAGCCCGGCGCGCCGCTTTCGTCGACCGTCGGGACCTCCGGCAGCGGCGGCCAGCGCGACGGGCCGGTGACCGCGACCGGCCATACCAGGCCGGAGGAGATCTGCGGCCAGGCGGCCGAGATCGCGTCGATCGCGAATTCGATTTGCCCGGCGGCCAGCGCCAGCAGCGCCTGTGCTCCGCCACGGAACGGCACGTGTTCCAGCACCAGCCCTTGCTGCGCGCAGAGCAGCGCCATGGTCAGGTGGCCGCCACCGCCGGCACCGGCGGTGCCGTAGCGCAACGGCGCAGCGGCGACCCGGGCGGCGGCGGCAAGATCCGCGAAGCTGCGCTCCGGCCGCTCCCGCGCGGTCAGGATGACCATCGGATTGTGCGCCAGCAGGATGATCGGCGCGAAAGCCGTGTCGGTCTCGTAGGGCATCTGCCGGTAGACGAATTGGTTGACCGCGAGCGGCCCCGGCGAGGAGATCAGCAGGGTATGGCCGTCCGGCGCCGCTGCGGCCACCGCCGCGCCGCCGATATTGCCCCCGGCACCGCTGCGGTTCTCGACCAGCACCGGCTGGCCGAGCAGGGCGCGCAGCGGCTCCGCGATCAACCGCGCGGTGGCGTCGACGCCGCTCGCTGGCGGGAAGGGTACGATGATGCGGATCGGGCGGCCGGGCCAGGGCTCCGCCGCGGCACGCGCCGCCGGAATGGCGGCGAGCGGCGCCGCCAGCAGGCTACGCCGCCGCATGCTGCGCCCCGGCGCGCTGCGCTTCCAGCATGCGGTGCAGGAAGCTGGAATCGAAGCGCGACAGCCCGGGCGGGCTCAGCACCTGCGACAGGATGCGGTCCCCGAGCAGCGTGTGCAGGACGCAGCCGGGATGGCCGCCGACATCCGGCACCGGCGCCGAATACTGGCCGACGAAGGAGACCGGCGGTGCCCAGAGCACCGCGGGTTCCTCCGCACTGCCGAGATAGACGCGATGCTCGTGCCGATGGCCGCAGGCGATCAGCCGCAGCGTGCTGCCGGTGGCGAGGTGCCGCAGCCGGGCGCGCGCCACGGCCGGGATGGTCATCGGGTCCTGGTCGCGCTCTTCCCCGAACTGCACCAGATAGGGCGGCTTATGCATGAACAGCGCGACCGGCCGCGGCGCGACTTCCGCGAGCAGCCGCGCCAGCCAGTCCCACTGCGCTTCCTCCTCCACCCAACCGGTGCCGAAGAGCTGCGCATTGAGGCCGGCGAGCGTCCACACGCCGAGCTCCAGCGCCCAGCGATCCGATCCGAAGGTTCCAGACCAGGCGGCAATCCAGTCGTGGTTCACCACCTGGCCGAAGATGGCGTTGGGGGAAGGCGTGTCGCCGACGTCGTGATTGCCGGGTGTCACGCGGAAGGGCAGGCCGAGTGCCGCCAGCGCCGCATGGCCGGTGGCGCGGTCGCTGACAGAGCCTGGATCGCTCAGCATCAGATCGCCGGTATGCACGACAAGGTCGGGGCTCAGCCTGCGGATCAGCGCAGCCATGATCGCCCAGTTCGCGGCGCCCTGGGTATCGCCCTGCCCCAAATGCGTGTCGGTGATCTGCAGGATGCGCGGATACGCGCGGGCAATGGGGATGCTCATGCGGCTGGTCTCCGGAAATCGAGGGCGACGCTACTGCCCGGACGCCAGGAGATGTCGCGCCGAAAGCCGTAGAGCACCGCGTTGTTGTGCAGGATCACACAGGGCGGATCATCGTGATCGAGGATTTCCAGCGCGCGCCGGTGCAGGCGGCGGCGCGGCGCCAGGTCGCCTTCCGTCTCCAGCGCGGCGGCGATCCCGTTGAACTCGGGATTGGCCCAGCGGGTCAGCGCGCGCTGGAACACCCCGCCCGGCCCGTGGCTGCGCGACGCCATGCTGAGCGGGTCCGGGTAGAACATCAGGGTGCTCTCGTTCCACATGGCGTGGATCGGCAGGCGCCGCGCCTGGCTCAGCCCTTCGACTGCCTCGATGCGCACCGCGATGCCGACGGCGCGCCACATCTCGACCAGCACCTGCGCCGTCTGCACCTCGAGCGGGTAGTAGTTCGGCATCACCCGGTAGGGGATCGGCGCGCCACCATAGCCGGCCTCGCGCAGCAGCCGCCGCGCCGCCTCCGGATCATGGCGCGGGTAAGGGAAATCCTCGATGTACATGGCGCCGAAGGCCGGGCTCTGGAAGCCACGCGGGATGTCGGTGCGCCCGACCCAGAGGCCGGCGACGATCGCCTCCCGGTCCACCGCGAAGGATAGGGCGCGGCGGATCCGGGCGTCGGCGAGCAGCGGATGGCCGATGTCGCAGTTGACGAAGCGCACATTGGGAATCGAGCCGCCGGCGACCAGGAAGCGGCGGTCGCGCTCGACCTCCGGGATCAGGTCGGGGGAGACGTCGACGATGATGTCGAAATCGCCGGTGCGTAGCCCGGCGACGCGCGCCGCGAGCTCAGGCACGATGCGGAAATCGAGGCTCTCATAGGGCGCCGGCCCGGCCCAATGTCGGTCATGGCGGCGCAGAAGCAGCCGGACATCGGTGCGGCTCTCCGCCATGCGATAGGGCCCAGTGCCGACCGGCGCCGCGGCCCAGCGATCCCAGTCGCTCGCCGCGCGGAAGGCGCGCTGGCTGACGATTTCCGCGCTCCAGCCCGCCAGACGCTGCTCGATCAGCGGGTCGGGCGCGCGGGTCGTCACCCGCACCGCATGCGGGCCGGTCGTCTCCACGCGCTCGATGGTCGAGAGGTACTGCGGCGTCACGGTGCGGCCGGCGCCACCCGGGCCGCGCCCGCGCTCCGGCCCCAGGCTGAAGACGACATCCTCCGCCGTCATCGGGCTGCCGTCATGGAAGACGACGTCGCGGCGCAGATCGAATTCCAGCACCCGCGCATCCACGCGGCGCCAGCGCTCGGCGAGCGCGGGGCGGATGCGCACGCCATCCCGCGCATCGATCGCGAGCAGCCCATCGAAGAGGTTGGGCAGGCTGCGCAGTTTCGGCAGGTTGTTGCCGAGCACCGGCTCCAGCACTTCGGGATGCGTCGGCATGGCGATGATGAGACCCGATGGCGCGGATGGCTGGGCGCGCGCAGAGCCGGACAGCGGCGTAAGTGCGGCCGCCGCCAGCGCGGTGCGGCGCGTGATCCCGGTCATCGGCGATCCTCCCCCATCATGGTCCCACCCGGCCCCGGCACCACGAGCTGGACGCGGTCCGCCGCCCAGACGCCGCTGCCATAGGCGAGCGGCGTGCCATCCGGCGCGGCATCAAGCTTGTGGATCTCAAGCACCGGGGAAGCGGCGGGCTGGCGCAGCGCGCGCGCCTCCGCCTCCGTCGCACGGCGGGCGAAGAGGCGCGTCCAGGCGCGCACATAGTCGGGGATGCCGTAGCTCCGGAAGAGCCTGGTCACGCTCTCCTCCTGCTGCCGGCGCTGGTCGAAATCGGGGAAGCGGCGCGCGGAATACCAGGAGGTGGCGATGTTGATCTCGGCGCCGTCGACACATTGCAGCGAGACGACGCGCCAGGCCGGATCGCCGAGGGGAATGCCGAGCGCCTCCGCCGCTTCGGGTGACGCCGGCACCTGCCACATCTCGCGCAGCCGTCGCTTCGCGGTGAGGCCCGTGCCGAGCAGGTTATCCGTCAGGCGGGTCCGCGCGCCCAGCGCATAGTCGAGCCGTTCCTGCACGAAGGATCCCCGCCCCTGCTCGGTACGCAGCAACCCGCGCAGCTCCAGCTCCGCCACCGCGCGGCGGAGCGTGTTCCGGCTGACGCGGTAGAGCTGCATGAGCCCCTGCTCATTCGGGAGCTGGGACCCGGGAGGATAGGTGCCGCCCAGGATGGCGCGGCGGAGGTCGTCGGCGACGCGCGCCCAGAGGGGCGATCGGCCGGATCCAAGGATGGCGTCCATGAGAACGACAGAAACATACCAACCATTTCTGTCGGGCGTCGGTTGCTTGATGTCTCCGTGACAGCTTACCAACCGTCCATACCTGTCAGCTCAGCGCCCTGGGCCCGGCGATCAGGTTGGTATGTTTTACGAGCCCATGCACGCGCAACCGGGCATCGCGCCCGGTTGGCCTTCAGGATCCAGGGGAAGGCGGCGGACGGCGCGCTGTCAGCCCTCCTGCTTCAGCCCGCGCTCGACGATGCGGGCATAGAGCGCGGCGCCGAAGGGGATCGCCTCGTCGTTGAACATGTAGCGGGGGTTGTGCGGCATCGCGCCCTCGCCATTGCCGACCAGGATATAGGCGCCCGGCACCTTCTCCATCATGAAGGAGAAATCCTCCGACCCCATCGAGGGCGGCTTGCCGCGCGTCACCTTCGCCTCCCCCACCAGCTCCGTCGCCGCGGCCACATAGGCGTCGGTCGGGTCCGCGGCGTTGAGCGTCGGCGCGAAGATCAGCCGGTAGTCGAGGCTTGCCTCGCAGCCGAGGCCGGCGGCGACGCCTTCGACCACGCGCTTCAGCCCTTCCTCGATCTGCGCGCCGACCTTGCGGCTGAAGAAGCGCGCAGTGCCGGCGAGCGTCGCGGTCTCCGGGATGACGTTGTAGGCATCACCACCGGCGATCTTGGTGATGCTGATCACCGCGGGGTCGGCCGGGTTCACGACGCGGGAGACGATGGTCTGCGCCGCGGTCGCGATGTGGCAGGCGGCGATGACGGGATCGATGCCCGCTTCCGGATGCGCGCCATGCGCGCCCTTGCCGCGCACGGTTACGTCGAAGAAGGCGCCGCCCGCCATGGCCGGGCCTTCGCTGATCGCGTATTCGCCGACCGGCATGCCCGGGCGGTTGTGCATGCCGAACACCACGTCGCAGGGGAAGCGGTCGAACAGCCCGTCTTCCAGCATCGCGAGCGCGCCGCCGCAGCCTTCCTCCCCGGGCTGGAAGATCAGGTGCACGGTGCCGTCGAAGTTCCGCGTCTCCGCCAGGTACTTCGCCGCCCCCAGCAGCATCGTCGTGTGCCCGTCATGGCCGCAGGCATGCATCACGCCCTTGGTGCCGCTGCGATACGGCACGTCGTTCTGTTCCTCAATCGGCAGCGCATCCATGTCGGCGCGGAGCCCGATGGCGCGGTTGCCCGGGCGTCCCCGCAGCACGCCGACCACGCCGGTGCCGCCGACGCCGCGATGCACCTCGACGCCCATGGCTTCGAGCTGCCGGGCCACGATCTCCGCCGTGCGATGCTCGCCCATGCCGAGCTCGGGATGGGCATGCAGGTCGCGGCGCAGCGCGGTCAGCTCGGGGTGGTACTGGCGGATCTTGTCGAGGGCGGACATGCGGGCGGCGGCTCCTTGCCGGGGAAAGGCTCATCCTGCCCCTCACGGCCAAGCTGCGAAAGCCGGGATCGCCCGAGGACGGATGCGCATCCGCGGCGTGATGCAACGCCGGCCCGGCGCCATGCATTGCCTTCCGGTGACGCGGAGGGTCCGGAATGGGATGGCTGGCGGCCGTGGTCGCGCTGGTGCTGATCCTGGCGCTGCTGCACTGGCTGGAATTCGTGAGCGTGGTGCCGCGTCGGTGGCGCCGCGCGGCGGATCCGAAGGCGCCCCGGCCCCCGGATGACCCGCCGCGTTCCTGACGACCAGGGACGAAGGAGGACGCCATGACCAGCAAGCCATCAAGCACCGACCCGAGGCAACCGGGCGCCCAGCCCGCCCCCATCCGGCAGAACCCCGCGACCCGGCGCCAGGCCGAAGGCCGCAAGGGCACGGAGCGCGGCGAGGATCCCGCGGCCGGTATGCCCGAGCATCCCGTGGCGCCGGGCGAGGCCCAGGCCGGCAGCCTGGCCGAACAGGGGCAGACGCGCGGCGGCCCCGCCGATGTCGCGCCGCTCCGCGACCGCAAGACGCGGGAGGGCGGCAATCCCTGAACCATCCCGGAGGTGAAGACCGGCGCCCGATGCGAGGGCAAGAAGCGGAAGGCGCCCATGCGGACCAGAGCCCATCCTCGGCACACCAATGCCAGAGGAAAGGGCTTTCGCATGAGCAGACTGGACGACAACAAGGCCGTGGTCGGCCGCTGGTTCACCGAATTCTGGGGCGAGACCTGCAATCTCTCGGTCATCGACGATATCGCCGCACCGGACATGCTGCTGAAATACTCGCTGCACGCGCCGCGCCGGGGCCATGCCGACATCAAGGCCTTCATGACCGGCTTCCGGAGCGCCTTCCCCGACCTGAAATTCTGGGGCACGGCGGAGCTGATCGCGGAGGGCGATTACGTCGTCGGCCAATGGGAAGGCGGCGGCACCCATACCGGCCCCGCCTTCGATGACTTCCTGGCAGGCCGGCTGCCGGCCGCGACCGGGCGGAAGATGCACTTCACCGGCACCACGGTGCTGCGCGTGAAGGACGGCCGCATCGCCGAGGAGATCGGCCTCGATGATGGCGTCACCGCGCTCACCCAGCTCGGCTTCATCAGGCCCGCTGCCTGAGCAGGAGCTGCGCCTCGTCGTCGCACCGCGTCAGCCGCCGGCGGCGGCGAGGCGCGCCTGCGCTTCCTGCTCCTCCTCGATCTGCAGCGCGTCGTTGAAGCGGTTGAAGAAGCCGCAGAGCGTCGTCCGCAGGGCCAGCTCGACCACCTGCGCCTCGGAGAAATGCGCGCGCAGGCGCTGGTAGAGCGCATCGCGGATGCGGTTCGGCGTCTCCCAGGCGGCGATCGCCCATTCGACGACGACGCGGTCGACCTCGTCGAGCTCCGGATGGTCCCGGTAGTCGAGGATGCGGTCGATGCCGGCGGGCGAGATGCCCTCGACCGTCAGGAAGGGCGTGTGGTGCGCGACGCAGTAGTGGCATTCGTTCAGCTTGGAGACCACGATGATCGCAATCTCCAGATAGCGCTTGGGCAGCGTCTTCGCCTCGCGCAGCTCCATCAGCATCGCCATCAGATGGCGCAGCGCCGCCGGCACATGCGCGAAGACCGCGACCTGGTTGCGGAAGGGGCCGTAATCGGCGGCGAAACGCTCATAGATCGCGGCGAGGTCGGGCGGCAGCTCGCTCGAGGGAATGTCGCGGACGCGGGCCATGCGGATCTCCGGAGCCGTGAACCGAAGAGCTTAGTCGCGCCCCGATGCCGGTCAAATCCAGCGTCAGTTCCGCGGCACGTTCAGCCGACTGAGGATCGGCCGCCACTGCGCATCCGACCGGCGCAGGAACTCCGAAAAATCCTGCGGCGTGCCGCCGGCGAGGAACTGGCCTTCGGTCACCAGCCGCTCGCGCAGGCGGGGATCCTGCAGCGCCTGGTTCGCCGCCGCGTTCAGCCGCTGCACCAGCTCCGCCGGCGTGCGCGCCGGCGCCAGCAGGCCGAACCAGCTCAGCACCTCCAGCCCCGGCGCGAATTCGGCGATCGAGGGCACCTCCGGCGTCGATTCCACGCGACGCCCGCTGGTCCAGGCGATCATGCGGCCCTGGCGGTTGCGGTGCACCGGCTGCGCGGTGCCGCCGGCCACGATCAGCATGTCGATATCGCCGGCGAGGAAGGCCGAGAGCTGCACGGAATCACCGCGATAGGTCACGTCCTGCATGGTGATGCCGAGCCGCTCCAGCACCATCAGCATGGCGACATTGGTGAGCGTCGTCGGCCCGTTGGTGCCGTAGGTCATCTGCCCCGGCCGCGCGCGTGCCGCCGCGACCCAGGCCGGCACATCCACAGGCCCGCCCTCCAGCCGCGTGATGATGCCGAAGGGGAAGGTCGTCGCCAGCATCACCGGCGCGAAATCCTCCACCGCATAGGGCAGGTTCGGCTGGATCACCGGATTGATGGTCAGCGTGGTGCCGGCCGCCATCAGCAGCGTCTGGCCATCGGGCCGGGCGCGCGCGACATATTCGGCGCCGACGATGGTGTTGCCGCCGGGCCGGTTCTCGACCTGCACCGGCTGGCCGAGGCTGGCGGTCATCCGCTCGGCCATCAGCCGGCTGACGACATCGGTGCTGCCGCCGGGCGCGAAGGGGACGATGATGGTGACGGGGCGCGCCGCAGCGCTGCCCTGGGCGAGCGCCGGCCGCGCGAGGCCGGGTGACGCGAGCAGGCCGGCCAGGCCGCCGAGCAGCGGCCGCCGCGAAGTTTTCGCCATACTGATCCTCCCCTGTGGCGCTGGCGATTATCCAGTCGCCGGAGCGATCCTATGGCGGGCCACTGACGGAAAGGAAACCCGATCTAACGCCGGCGCGGCGCGACCGGCGGGATCGCGGTTGCGGCGGAGATCCGGGGCAGGCCCCGCATGTTGATCCAGTCGCCGCAGCCGCAGGCCACGATGTCCGGTGCCGCGATATCGATGCCACCAGCGCCGCGGGTCACGCGGATCTCGCAGCGCGGGCCGGACCCGCCATCCGGATCCTCCCGCGCGATGAGCGCGGCGCCCTGCCATTCGCCGTCGCCGTCGAACTGGCAGCCGCGATCGGCGCCCCAGATCTGCACGCGGACCCGCGCCCGGTGGCCGGGACGCGGCGCGATCACTGCGCCCAGCAATGCCTGCGGCGGGCCGCAGCGCCATTCGTCATGGTCTTCATCCGGCCGCTGACAATGCGCGTCCCGCCAGGACCCGTAGGTGCCGGGCGCCGGCCCCGCATCCTGTGCAAGCGACGGCAAGGCGGCTGCAAGCGGCAGAAGCGTGAGGATCAGGTGCCACGGACGGAGCATGCCCCTGGATAGCGAAAGGGGCCGCACCTGGCGATGGCGCAGCCCCTCGCGGGTCACATCATGACGCCGAAGTCACGCGCCCTCCAGCACCTCCAGCACGCGGGGCGGGGACATCGGCAGGCTGTAGAAGCGGCGGCCGAGTGCGTTGTAAACGGCGTTGGAGACCGCCGCGAGCGGCGGTACCAGCGGCACCTCGCCGACACCGCGCACCCCTTGCGGATGCTTCGGGTTCGGCACCTCGATGATCACGGTGTCGAGCATCGGCAGGTCGGAGCAGACCGGCATCCGGTAGTCGAGGAAGCTGGCGTTATCGACGCGCCCCTTCTTGTCGTAGATATACTCCTCGCTCAGCGCCCAACCGATGCCCTGCGCGGCGCCGCCCTGCATCTGGCCTTCCACATAGCTCGGGTGGATGGCACGCCCGACATCCTGGAAGGAGGTGTAGCGCAGCACGCGCACGATCCCGAGGTCGAGGTCGACCTCGACATCGCAGACATGGGTCGCGAAGCCGCCTTCCGCCCCGGCGGTGTTGAGCTGCACGCCGGCGCCGATCGGCCCGCCCGTCTCGCTCGCCTTCGCCGCGATCTCGGCCAAGGTCAGCGCCGGGAACTTGCCGGCATTGTCGCCGGCGGGCCGCGCCTCCCCATCATCCCAGGTGACCGCCTCCGGGTCGATCTTCCAGATCTTGGCCGCGCGCTCCCGCAAGGTGGTGATCACCTTCTCGGTCGACTGCGTGACCACCATGGCGGACGCGAAGGTGACGCGGCTGCCGCCGGTGAGGTTGCTGTAGCCGATCGTCGCGGTGTCACCGATCAGCACCGAGACGCGCTTGTAGTCGATGCCGAGTAGCTCCGCCGTGATGTTGGCGGTCGATGCGCGGGACCCGCCGATATCCGGATGGCCGGTGGTGACAACCACATTGCCGTCCTCGGTGACGTTGACCTGGGCGCTCGATTCCCCGCCGGCGTTGAACCAGAAGCCGCTGGCGACGCCGCGGCCCTGATGCTTGCCGAGCGGCGCCTTGTAGTGCGGATGCGCGAGCGCCGCCTCGATCGTCTCCACGAAGCCGATGCGCGGATAGACCGGGCCATGCGCCGCCTTGGTCCCCTGCTTCGCCGCGTTCTTCAGGCGGAGCTCCAGGGGATCCATCTTCAGCGCTTCGGCGATCTCATCCACCACGCATTCGACCGCATAGGCGCCGATCGGCGCGCCCGGCGCGCGATAGGCCGCGACCTTGGAGCGGTTGGAGACCACGTCGAACCCGAGCGAATGCACGTTCGGGATGTCGTAGGGCGCGAAGGCGCAGCCGGCGGCGCCCCGGATCGGCGACCCCGGCAGCGCGCCCGCCTGCAGGTAGAAGGTGCCCTGCGCCGCGACGATCTTGCCATCCTTGGTGGCGCCGATCTTCACCTTGCTCATGGAGCCCGAGGTCGGGCCGGAGGCGCGGAACACCTCCTCCCGCGACATGATCATCTTCACGGGGCGGCCGGATTTCCGCGCCAGGATCAGCGCCAGCGGCTCCAGGTAGATGATGGTCTTGCCGCCGAAGCCGCCGCCGATCTCGGCCGGGATGGCGCGGATGTCGCTCTGCGGGATGCCCGTCAGGTAGGCGCTCATCGCGCGCACCATGAACTGGCCCTGGCTCGAGCTCCAGATCGTCGCCTTGCCATCGGGCGAGACGCTGACCAGGCAGGCGTGCGATTCGATATAGCCCTGGTGGACAGGGCGCGTCTTGAACTCGCGCTCGATCACCACATCGGCCTGGGCGAAGCCGGCATCGACATCGCCGAGCTTGTGCTCGAGCTTGCCCGCGATATTGGAGGGCTTGCCGTCCAGCTTGATGAAGTCGTGCAGGATCGGCGCGTCGGGCTTGATCGCGTCCTCGATCTCGATGACCCAGGGCAGCACCTCGTACTCGACCTCGATCAGGGCGCAGGCCTCGGCGGCGATCGCCTCGGTCGTCGCGGCGACGGCAGCGACGGGATGGCCGTGGAACAGCGCCTTCTCCCGCGCCATCACGTTGCGGCACATCCAGCGCATGTCCTGGATGCCGAGCATGACGGATTTGTCGAGCGGGAACTCGACGACGTCCTTGGCCGTCATGACAGCCTTCACGCCCGGCAGTGCCTCGGCCTTGCTGGTGTCGATCCGGAGGATGCGCGCATGCGCGTGCGGGCTGCGCAGGACGCGGGCCCAGATCATCCCGGGCATGACAGTATCGGCGCCATAGGCGGCGCGGCCCGTCACCTTGTCCGCGCCATCCGGGCGGATGGTGCGCTGGCCGATCCACTTGTTGCTGATGACGTTCATCGCGCGGCCCCCCTCATCTCCTCGGCGGTTTCCATCACCGCGCGGACGATCTTGTCATAGCCGGTGCAGCGGCAGAGATTGCCCGCCAGCCAGAAGCGCACCTCGGTCTCGGTCGGATCGGGGTTGCGCTCCAGCAGGTTCCTGGCGGCGATCAGCATGCCGGGCGTACAGATCCCGCATTGCAGCGCCGCCATCTCCAGGAACTTCTGCTGCAGCGGGTGCAGATCCTCGCCCGCCGCCATGCCTTCGATGGTCGCGATCTCGCGGCCCTCGGCCTCGGCGGCCAGCATCAGGCAGGAGCAGACGAGCCGGCCGTCCAGCGTGATGGAGCAGGCGCCGCAATCGCCGGTGCCGCAGCCTTCCTTGGTGCCGGTCAGGCCGAGCGTCCCGCGCAGCGCGTCGAGCAGGCTCTGCCCGGGATCGCAGAGGAACTCCATCGGCTCGCCGTTGATGGTGGTCGCGACATGCAGTTTCGCCATGGTCTCAGGCCCTCCCGGCGCGTTCGGCGGCGATCGCGACGGTGCGCTTCAGCAGCACGCCGGCGACCTTGGTGCGGTAGACGATGGTGCCGCGCTTGTCGTCGATCGGGCGGCAGGCGGCGCGGCAGGCGGCGGCCGCCGCCTCCAGCGCCGCGTCGTCGAGCTTCGATCCGATCAGCGCATCGGCGGCATCCGCGACCAGCAGCACGGTCGGCGCCACGGCGCCGAGGCCGACACGCGCCGCGGTGACGGTGCCGCCCTGGATCGTCAGGCTGACGCCGACCCCGACCACCGCGATGTCCATCTCCGTACGCGGGATCATGCGCAGATAGGCATCGCCCGAGCCCTTCGGCCGGGCCGGCAGCGCGAAGCTGACCAGGATCTCGCCCGGCGTGAGGTTGGTGCGGCCGGGGCCGGCCGGTACAGCCTCCACCGGCATCTGCCGGCGCCCGTTCGGGCCCTGCACGGTGACCACCGCACCGGCCGCGATCATCGCCGGCACGCTGTCGCCGGCGGGCGAGGCGTTGCAGAGATTGCCGCCCGGGGAGGCGCGGCCCTGCACCTGGGTGGAGCCGATCAGGTTCACCGCCTCCAGCACGCCCGGCCAGACCTGGCCGAAGCGCGGATGCTCGGCGAGTGCCGCGCCGGAGACGGCGGCGCCGACGCGGAAGCCGCCATCGGGCTCCTCCACGATCGCCGTCATCTCCTCGATCTTCTTGATATCGATGATCAGGCCTGGCCGCAGCAGGCCGGCGCGCATCTGCACCAGCAGGTCGGTGCCGCCCGCCAGGATGCGGGCCGCGCCCGCGGCCGCCGCGAAGGCGCCGACCGCCTCATCCAGCGTCTGCGGCGCGAGGTATCGGGTATCCGTCATTGTCGATCTTCCACTCCCTTCGCGGCCCGCCGGTCTTGGACGTCATCTTGTTGCTGGGCGGACGCACTGGATGCATCGGGAGTGGGAAGGTTAGGCCGGCAATCCGGATCGGCATAGCCCATGCCGGAAGTTATACCAGCGCCCTCAAAGGCGTCGTGCCGAAGGCACGCCTTCGGCGTGACGCGCCGCACATCCGTGCGGCTTGGCTTTCGCCGCACTTGCGGCGGGCCGCATTCGCGGCCTCGGACCGGCCAAGCGACCGGTCCGTTGGTATGAGGCGCGGTGTGTGGATGCGGGTGTGGGCTTCGCCGCGTGAAGCTCACGCTCCGGTGCGCGGCGACCGGCGCCGAGGGTGCGGTCGCCGCGGCCAGCGCGTCAGCGCGGCCAGTCCGGCATCGTCGTGTAGGCGTTGCGCGGCGGCAGGCCGATATCCTTCCGCGTCTCGTTGCTCAGGGCATCGAGTTGCTGCGCGTCGCGCCGGGCGCGCCACCAGCGCGAGATCGCGCCGAAGGGGCTGCGCGATGCCGGCTGCGGCACGGCTTCAGCGGCCCGCGCATGCAGGTGGATCATGGTCTCGGTGTCGAACATCTGAGAGGTCATGTGTCTTTTCCCGTGTGACGGCTTGATTGCCTTTTGCAGGCGGACACATGCCGCAGCGCCGCCGTAACGGCTGTTCCTCAGGGAACAGGACGCGCATCGCACGATGACGGCGATACCGCGTCAGCCGGCGTACCGGCAGCCAGCAGCGCATCGCCGAGCCAGGCGATGCCGGCATCCTGCAGCGCGGCCTTCGACGCGACCGCCTGGATCCGGAAGCGGGGCAGCGGCAGCGGCGCCTCGCTGGAGGTGACGCCGGACCGCGGCGCATAGGCGGCGGCGAAGCCGCGCGGAACCGCCGCGATCAGGTCGGTCTCCGCCACCACCGCGAGCGCCATGAAGAAGCTCGGCACCGTCAGCGCGACCCGGCGCGAGAGGCCGCGCTCGGCCAGTGCATCATCGACGAAGCCATTGGCATCGCCGGTCATCGACACGACCAGGTGGCTGGCGGCGCAATAATGCGGCAGCGTGGGCGCCGCGGCGAAGGGATGGCCGGCCCGCGCCAGGATGACGAAATCCTCCTCCCGCAGCACCTGCGCGGCGAACCGTGCCGGCACGCCCTCGAAGGGGGCGACCGCGATGTCGAGGGTACGGGCTTCGAGCTCGGCCAGCGCCGGCTCCCAGGCGGTGGCGCCCACCCGCGCGGCGGCCGGCGGCAGCAATTGGCGGAGGCGGATGTCGACGCCGGGCGCATCGCGCCGCAGCACCGCGAGCAGCGGCTGCAGGAACAGTGCCGAGACCCCGTCCGGCGCGCCGATCACGAATTGCCGCGCCGAGCGCGCGGGGTCGAAAGGCCGGGCGGTGGCGATGACGCCGCGGGCACCGGCCAGCACCAGGCCGATCGGCCCCGCGAGGTCGAGGGCGCGGGCCGTCGGCACCACGCCCTTCGGCGTGCGCAGGAAGACCGGGTCGTTCAGCAGCCGCCGGAGCCGCCCGAGCCCGTGGCTGACCGCTGACGCAGAGAGGTTCAGCCGCGCCGCGGCGCGCCCGACATGGCCCTCCCGCAGCACGGCCTCGAACAGGACCAGCAGGTTGAGGTCGGCACGGGAAAGGTCGATTTCGTGCAGCATATCGTTGAAATCGTATCATTGGATTCAGTATCGCCCCAGCGCCAGTTTCGCCCCGCAAGCAGAATGGAGACAGCGATGCGCGCGATGGAGAGCCTGGTAGAGGCCGGCGGCCTGGATTCCGCCCGGGCGGTGGTCGATTTCTGGCGGGCGGCGGGGCCGGGCCTCTGGTTCGCCAAGGACCCGGGTTTCGACGATCGTTTCCGCCGCGGCTTCCTGGCCGCGCACGAGGCGGCGGCACGCAGCGACGGCGCCGGTTGGCTGGCGACGCCCGAGGGCGCGCTCGGCCTGGTGCTGCTGCTGGACCAGTTCCCGCGCAACGCCTTCCGCGGCACGCGGCGCATGTATGCGACCGATGCGACGGCGCGGGCGGCGGCGGCGGCGGCCATCGCCGCCGGGCACGACCAGGGCGTCGAGACGGCGCTCCGGCTCTTCCTCTACCTGCCCTTCGCGCATTCGGAGGACCTGGCCGACCAGGACCGGTCGGTCGCGCTGGTGGCGCATCTGGGCGAGCCGAACCTCACGCGCGCGCGGCGCCACCGCGACATCATCCGCCGCTTCGCCCGCTTCCCGCACCGCAACCCCATCCTCGGCCGCGCCATGCGCGCGGAGGAGCAGCGCTATCTGGACGCGGGCGGCTACGCCGGCTGAGGACTGGCGGGCGCCAGGTCAGACGCTCCCGCTGCCGGTGTAGTCCGCGACCAGATGCAGCATGGCGCGGAGGCCGGGCAGCAGCCCGGCCTCGTCCACCCGGAAGCGTGGGGAATGATTGGGCGCCGCCGTGGCAAGATCCTCGCCGGGCGCGGTGATGCCGATGGTGAAGAAGAAGCCGGGTACCCGCTGGGCGAAGAAGGAGAAATCCTCGGAGGCGGTGGCGCGCGGATTGATGCCGAGCTTTCCGGGGCCCGCGACCCGCGCCAAGGTCGGCGCCATGCGATCGGCGAGCGTGGGGTCGTTGACCACGGTGGCATAGCCGTTCGCTTCCCACCGCACGACGGCGTTGCCGTCCATGCCGCGCGCGATCCCCTCCGCGATCTCAGTGACGCGCCGCTGCATATAGCTGCGCCGCCCCTCGTCGAAGGTGCGGAGCGTGCCGACCATGACGGCGCGGTCGGGGATGATGTTGCCGCGGTTGCCCGCCTGGAAGCTGCCGATGGTCAGCACCGAGGGGTCGTTGGCGTCGACCTGGCGGCTCTGGATGGTCTGCAGCGCGGTGACGATCTGCGCGCCGATGACGATCGGGTCGACCCCGCTCCAGGGCCGCGCGCCATGGGTCTGCCGCCCCTCGACGGTGATGCGGAAGCCGTCCGAGCTCGCCATCGCCGGGCCCGGGCGATAGCCGAGGGTGCCGACCGCGCGGGCGCTGCCGACATGCAGGCCGAAGACGGCCTCCGGCTTCGGATCATCGAAGGCGCCTTCGTCCAGCATCCGCCGGGCGCCGCCGATCTCACCATTCGGCAGGCCCTCCTCGGCCGGCTGGAACAGCAGCTTCACGGTGCCGCGGAGCTCAGCGCGCTGCGCGGCCAGCACTTCGGCGGCCGCCATCAGGATCGCGACATGGCAGTCATGGCCGCAGGCATGCATCACGCCCACCTCCTGCCCGCCCCAGCGCGTCCGCACGCGAGAGGCGAAGGGCAGATCGACCTCCTCGGTCACCGGCAGCGCGTCCATGTCGGCGCGGAGCGCCAGCACCGGTCCAGGCCCGGCGCCACCGCGCAGCACGCCGATGACGCCGGTGACGGCGACACCCTCCCGCACCTCGTAGCCGAGGCGCTTCAGATGCGCCGCCGCCAGCCCGGCAGTGCGCCGTTCCTGGTTGCCGAGCTCCGGGTTCTGGTGGATGTCGCGGCGCCAGCCGATCATCCGGGCTTCCACGGCGCGGGCGGCCTCGTCGAGCTTGGCGTGGATCGGCCGCGCCGGCGCGGCGGGCGCGGGCGCCGGCGCCTGGGCCGCGGCATCGCGCG
>NZ_JAAGBB010000012.1 GCF_018129085.1 Plastoroseomonas hellenica | reverse complement strand
TTTGCGGCGGCCCGACCGGGCCGCCGCAAACGGCAGGAACAAAACAAGGAGACTGTCAGCCATGTCTCCGGTCCAAACTGTCAGTGATGTCCCCGGCTAGACAGGGGCTTTGCCCCTCCCGGACCCACCCCAGCAGGAGCCTACAGGCCCCTGCACCCCGTTTACTTTGACGCCCCTTCGCAATCAGGGCACCAAGTGAAGCAGGTCCAGGAGGCTCTAGCCTCCTGGCGGGTGAGGTCTGGAGAGGGCGGAGCCCTCTCCAGGACGCCGCCTTCACCGCGCGTTCTGCAGCTCCACCCCGGCGGCGCGGGCGGCTTCGCCCCATTTGGTGAGTTCGGCCTGGACAAAGCTGCGGAGGCTATCGGGGTCGGAGGTGACGATGTCGGCGCCGAGGGTGCGGTGGCGTTCGACCACCGTCGGGTTGCGCATCGCCGCGACGCAGTCCGCGTGCAGCTTGGAGAGGACCGGGCCAGGCAGCCCGGCGGGCGCGATCACCATGCCCCAGGTCGAGGCTTCGAAGCCCGGCAGGAGGGATTCCGCCACGGTCGGCACGTCGGGAAGCTGGGCGGAGCGGCGGGCGCCGGTCGTGGCGATCGCCTTCAGCGCGCCGGATTGGATATGCGCCAGCGCCGCCGGCACGGTGTCGAACATGATGTTGACCCGTCCGGCGATCAGGTCCGGGTGGGCCTGGCTGCTGCCGCGGTAGGGCACGTATTCCAGCCGGATGCCGGTGCGCTGGGCGAAGAGGACGGGCGCCAGGCGCACCACGCCGCCGGTGCCGGCGAAGGTGACGCCGGGGTTGCGCTTGGCGTGATCGACCAGCTCCGCCGGGGTGTTCGGTGCGAAGCTGCGTGGCGCGCAGAGCACCAGCGGCGTCGCGGTGGTCTGGGTGACGAAGCTGAAGTCGCGCATGGTGTCGAAGGGCAGGCGGTAGAAGGCGGCGTTCACCGGATGCGCGACGGAGACGAGGCCGAGGGTATGGCCATCCGGCGCTGCCTTCGCGACCACGTCGGTGCCGATCACGCCGTCGGCGCCAGCGCGGTTCTCGACCGGCACGGCCTGTCCCCAGGCGGCGGCGAGGGGCTCGGCCATCAGGCGGGCGGTGATGTCGGAGACCCCGCCCGGCGTATAGGGCACGACCATCCGCACCGGGCGCTGCGGGAAGGCGCCCTGGGCGCCCGCGCGGGCGGCAAGCAGGATGGCGGGCGCAGCCAGCGCGGCGCGGCGTGAGATGGACATGCTTTCCCTCCTTTGCGGTCCCCATTGTCCGTCACGTGGTTCGGGCTTGTCGGCTGAAAGCCTCGAGCCAGCACGCTCCGTGCGGGATCGCTTGCCGCCACTCTGCGGTGCGCAGGGCAGGAAGGTAAAGAGGGGCGGCCTCCTTAGTTCCCGCGCGCAGATTCACGCCTCCGGGCGATTCCGCCCTCCGGCGATCTGCTCTATCCGGGGCAGCGCGCGGCGATGCCGGTGGCGAAAGCCGCCATGCAATCGCCGAAGCGGGCGTCGAAGCCGGGGTCTCCCTGCCCGGCATGGCCCAGCGGGGCGTCCGGCCGGTCGATGATCAGGCGCGGCAGACCGAGCCGGACCGCGGCTTCCCGGAACAGCGCGGCGCGGGCATCCGGATCGGGGTCCCAGGCATCGCCCCGGAACAGCACGAGGCCGAGGCGGCGCGCCGCTTCGGGCCGCGCGGCACGGAGCGCGGCAGCGAAGGCGGCGAGCGCCTGGGGCCTCTGCTCCGGCGCCGTGCCGTGTGCGGCCGGTGCCACCAGCAGCACCGCCTCGGCACCGAGGGGCTGGCGCAGCGCCGTCAGCGCGATGAAGGCGCCGCGGGATTCACCGAGCACGATGACCCGTGCATAGCCGCGTTCGCGGAGCGCGGTCACGCCGGCGACCAGCATCTCGGCGCCGGCATCGAGCGGATCGGCCGGGCCGCCGCGGTCCAGCCGCCACAGATCCCAACCGGCCCCGGTCAGCCGGTGGGACCAGGGCGGCGGATCGGGCGGGGCGCCGTCGCGATCGCTCGGGTGCAGCCAGATCAGCGCGCCCCGGGCGGCGCCGGGCCCGGCCGGCGCGACATGCGGGTCCGGACGCAAGGGGCCGGCGGCTTCCGGCGCCGCTGTCTGGGCCGCCAGCAGCAGGAATGCCATCGAGAGGGCCGCAGCGGATCGCCGGAGGGTGGCATGGCCCGGAAGCGTGAATCCGCTGCGGAGCCGATCCAGGCACGTCATGGCAGGCAGGCCGCCTGGAGCAGCGCGAAGGCGCGCGCCCGATGGCTGATGGCGTGCTTCACCTCCGGCGCCATCTCGCCGAAGGTCTCGGCATGGCCGTCGGGGATGAACATCGGATCGTAGCCGAAGCCCTGGCCGCCGCGCGGTGGGAAGACCCAGCGTCCATGCACCTCGCCCAGGAAGTCCTCGGTGTGGCCATCGGGCCAGGCGAACACCAGGGCACAACTGAACCAGGCGCGCCGGTCCGGGTGGTCGCCGCAGCGCTCGGCGACCAGCGCCATCGCCTTCGCATAGTCGCGGCTGCCGTCCGGCTGCATCGCCCAGTCGGCGGTCAGGACGCCCGGCGCGCCATCGAGTGCCGCGGCCGAGAAGCCGCTGTCATCGGCCAGCGCCGGCAGGCCGGTGGCGCGTGCCGCCGCCAACGCCTTGATGCGGGCATTGCCGATGAAGCTCGTCTCGGTCTCGGTCGGTTCCGGCAGGCCGCGCGCGCCGGCGCTCTCCACCGTCAGCCCGAAAGGCGCCAGCAGCGCCGCGACTTCCCGGAGCTTGCCGGCATTGTGGGTGGCGAGGATCAGCGTCTCCCCGCGCAGGAGGCGCCGCCGGCCGCCGCTTCCGGCCGACGGGCTCATCCGCCGATCGCCTTGCGCTGCGCGGCGAAGAGCTCGCCGGTGCCCTTCTTCGCGAGCTGCATCAGAGCGGTCAGGTCCGCCTCGGTGAAGGGCGCGCCTTCGGCGGTGCCCTGCACCTCCACGATGCCGCCCTGGCCGGTCAGCACGAAGTTGGTATCGGCATCCGCCTTGCTGTCCTCGGCATAGTCGAGGTCGAGCACCGGCGCGCCTTCCCAGATGCCGCAGGAAATCGCGGCGACCTGGTCGCGCAGCGGGTTGGCGGTCATGATGTTGCTGGCGCGGCAATGCTCGAAGGCGAGATGCAGCGCCACCCAGGCGCCGGTGATCGATGCGCAGCGGGTGCCGCCATCGGCGGTCAGCACGTCGCAATCGAGGGTGATGGTCATCTCCCCCATCGCTTTCAGGTCGGTCACGGCGCGGAGCGACCGGCCGATCAGGCGCTGGATCTCCTGGGTGCGGCCGCTCTGCTTGCCGCGCGCGGCTTCGCGGTCGCTGCGGGTATGGGTCGCGCGCGGCAGCATGCCGTATTCGGCAGTCACCCAGCCCTGGCCGGAATTGCGCAGGAAGGGCGGCACCCGCCCCTCCACACTCGCGGTGCAGAGCACCTCGGTCAGCCCCATCCGGATCAGGCAGGATCCTTCGGCATGGCGCGCGACGCCGGGTTCGAGCGAAACGGTGCGGAGCGCGTCGGGGGCGCGGCCGGAAGGGCGCATGGTCAGGATCCTTGGCAGGGTGCGGGCCATGTGGCTCACTCCGGGCAACCAGGCAAGATGAGGAAACCATGCTGAACCGCCGGACCCTGTTCGGGGGCGCCGCCGCCCTCGCCACAACGCGGCTTGCCGCGCCCGCCCTCGCGCAGCAGGGCTTCCCGAGCCGACCGGTCTCGATCGTCGTTCCCTTCGCGGCCGGCGGCCCCACCGATGTCATCAATCGCCTGGTCGCCGAGGGCATGACCAAGGATCTCGGCCAGCCGGTGGTGGTCGAGAACGTGACCGGTGCCGGCGGCACCATCGCGGCGCAGCGCATCGCCCAGTCGCGGCCGGACGGTTACACGCTCCTCGCCCACCATATCGGCCACGCCAGCACCGCGACGCTCTATCGCCGCCTGCCCTACAGCGTGACGGAGAGCTTCGCACCGCTCGGCCTCGTCTCCGACGCCGCGATGACGATCGTGACGCGCCCGGATTTCCCGGCCACGGATCTTGCCTCCCTGATGGCGAAGATCCGCGCCGAGGGCGACAAGCTGAATCTCGCGAATTCCGGCCTCGGCGCTGCCAACCACCTCTGCGGCATGCTGCTGCAGCATGCCGCCGGCACCGCCATGACGCCGGTGGTGTTCCGCGGCAGCGCGCCGGCGATCACGGAGGTGATGGCGAGCCGCATCGACGTGTTCTGCGACCAGGCGACCAACACCTTCGCCTTCCTGCGCGACGGCCGCATCAAGGGCTATGCGGTGACGACCGAGGGCCGGGTGCCGGGGCTCGACCTGCCGACCACCCGGGAAGCCGGCCTGCCCAGCATCGACATGAGCACCTGGCATGGGCTCTACGCGCCCGCCGCCACGCCGGTCGAGGTGCAGGAGCGGCTTTCCGCGGCGATCCGCGCCGCGCTGAAGGAGGCGCGGCTGAAGGAACGCTTCGCCGAAATGGTCACCGAGCCCGCCACCGACGCCAAGGCGACGCGCGACTTCCATGCCCGCTTCCTGGCAGCCGAGGTGGTCCGCTGGCGCCCGATCATCCAGGCGGCAAATGTCTACGCGGATTGATCAACGTGATGGTTGACCTTGCCATGGGCGCTCCCTAGCCTTTCAGGATGGCGGATCAGCGCTTCGGTCGGGGTCTCGGCCCCGATGTCCAGCCCATCCTCGGCGCCATACTGCCGGGGCTCGACACGCGCAGCGCGGCGGTGCTGCGGGAGCTGGTGGAGACTTATGTCGAAACTGGGGAGCCGGTCGGGTCCCGCACCCTCTCCCGCCGGCTGCCGCTGAACCTGTCCCCTGCCACCATCCGCAACGTCATGGCGGATCTGGAGGAGGCGGGGCTGCTCTTCGCCCCCCACACCTCCGCCGGCCGGCTGCCGACCGAGCGCGGCTTGCGGCTCTTTGTCGATGGGTTGCTCGAATTCGGCGACCTCAGCGATGCCGAGCGGGAGGCGATCTCGGTGCGCTGCGCCGCCTCCGGCCGCTCCCTGCAGGAGACGCTGGGCGAAGCGGGGCAGATGCTCTCCGGCCTCGCCGGCGCCGCCGGCATGGTGGTGGCGCCGAAGTCCGAGTCCGCGGTGCGGCACATTGAGTTCGTGGCCTTGGGCCCGGGCCGCGCCCTGGTGGTGCTGGTGCAGGAAGGCGGCCAGGTCGAGAACCGGGTCATCGAGGTGCCGCCTGGCCTGCCGCTCTCGGCGCTCACCCAGGCCAGCAACTACCTGAATTCCCGCCTCGGCGGCCGCACGCTGGAAGAAGCCCGCGGCGTCGTCACGCAGGAGATCGCGGCCAACCGCACCGCGCTCGACGACCTGACGCAGCAGGTGATCGAAGCGGGCCTCGGCACCTGGTCGGGCGGCGGTGGCGGCTCCCTGATCCTGCGCGGCCAGTCGCGGCTGCTGGAGCATCTGGATCAGGCCGCGCATGTCGCCGAGATCAAGCGGCTGTTTGAACGGCTGGAAGCGCAGGAGACGATGCTGCGCCTGCTGGAGCTGGCCCAGCGCGGCCAGGGCGTGCAGATCTTCATCGGCGCGGAAAGCGGGCTGTTCGACAGCACCGGTCTCTCGATGGTGGTGGCGCCGTTCCGCAACGGCCAGGAAAAGATCGTCGGCGCCATCGGCGTGATCGGACCCACCCGCATCAACTACGGGCGCGTGATCCCGGTGGTGGACTACACGGCCCGGGTCATCGGGCGGCTGCTGGGGTAGCGCCTCGGGGAACTGCGCCACCCTCCGCGGTGGACACCGCCAATCTCGGTCCTATGCTCCGCCGGTCTTGTCCCGGGGGAACGCCATGAACCGCCTGCTGCCCACCTCGCTCGTCGGCTCCTATCCGCAGCCGGAATGGCTGATCGACCGGCAGCGGCTGGCCGGCCGCTTTCCGCCGCGCGTGCGCGCGAAGGAGCTGTGGCGCGTAGCGCCGGAGCATCTGGAGCAGGCGCAGCAAGATGCGACGCTGATCGCGATTCGGGATCAGGAACGCGCCGGGCTCGACATCATCACCGATGGCGAGGTGCGGCGCGAAAGCTACTCCAACCGCTTCGCGACAGCGCTGGACGGCGTCGATCTCGACAACCACGGCACCGCGCTCGACCGCAGCGGGCATCCGAACCCGGTGCCGCGCGTCTTCGGGCGCATCAGCCGGCGCCATGCAGTGGAGGCGGAGGATGTGCGCTTCCTGCGCGCCAACACCGACCGGCGGATCAAGATCACGGTGCCCGGGCCCTTCACCATGGCCCAGCAGGCGCAGAATGATTTCTACAAGGACGAGGCGGAGATGGTGATGGACTACGCCGCCGCCGTGAACGCCGAGATCAAGGACCTCTTCGCCGCCGGCGCCGACATCGTGCAGGTGGACGAGCCCTATATGCAGGCGCGGCCGGAAAAGGCGCGGAAATACGGGCTGGCCGCGCTGGATGCGGCGCTGGAGGGCGTCGAGGGCAAGACCGCCGTCCATATCTGCTTCGGCTATGCCGCGATCATCCACGAGCGGCCGGAGGGCTATTCCTTCCTGCCGGAATTCTGCAACTGCCGCGTTAACCAGATCTCGATCGAAACCGCGCAGTCGAAGCTCGACACCAAGGTGCTGGGGACGCTGCGCGGCAAGGAGATCATCCTCGGCGTCATCGACCTGTCGGATATGACTGTCGAAACGCCGGAGACGGTGGCGGCGCGCATCCGCCGCGCGCTGCCCTACGTGGATGCGGAGAAGGTGATCGTGGCACCGGATTGCGGCATGAAGTACCTGCCGCGGGATGTCGCCTTCGGGAAGATGCGGGCGATGGTGGAGGGTGCGGCGATCGTCCGCCGCGAGATCGAAGGGGGCTGAACCGTGCCGAAGCTTCTCGTCGTCTGCGGCAGCCTGCGCCGTGCCTCCTACAACCGCGTCATCGCGCATGCGCTGCCGGCACTGGCGCCGGCGGGCGTCGCGATCGAGATCTTCGAAGGGCTGGGCGATTTCCCGCTCTATGACGGTGACGTCGAAGCGGCGGGGATGCCGGCGCCGGCCACGGCGCTCGCCGCCCGCATCGCGGCGGCGGATGGCGTGATCATCGTGACGCCGGAATACAACTACTCGATGCCGGGCGTGCTGAAGAACGGCATCGACTGGCTCTCACGACTCAAGCCGCAGCCGCTCGCCGGCAAGCCGGTGGCGATCCAGACCGCATCGATGGGCGCCATGGGCGGCGTGCGCTGCCAGCATCACCTGCGGCAGACGCTGGTGGCGCTGGAGGCGCGGGTGCTGAACAAGCCCGAGATCATGGTCGGCCAGGCACAGAACAAGCTCTCGGCGGACGCCATCACCGATGAGCCGACGCGCGGCCTGATCGCGAAGCAGCTCGCCGTCTTCGCGGAATTCGTGCGGAAGGGTTAGCACTACTTGCAGAAGGAGTGGATGGGGATTGAATTTGGATTCTCGGCTCAAATGTGCTGGCGGGCGATCCGCGAGCGAGTTCCCGTTGTCGCCGAGAGGTTCCTCATGCAGCCTGAGCGCGCGCTGCAGATGCCATGAATCGACTTTCCGAGTATGTCACCGCGGGCATGCTGATGCTGTCGATCGGCACCAGCTCGGCCGCGATGGCGGAACCCCTGCGATCGCCGTTCGCGCCGCTGCCATCCCCTACGAGACCGGCCTCCCGCTGCCCGGAAGCGCCGGAACCGATGCTCAATATCGAGGGCGTGGCTTACTACACCGATCCTGCATATAGCCGCGTCGACCCCGCTCGGCTGGAAGCCGATCGCGCCGTGCAAGCAAGGCTGGACGCCCTGGCGAATGTCGTCCAAGCCGCTGTCGAGAGGGCGCGCTCGGGCGAGCAAGGAGCGGCAGCGTGCGCGGTCAGGCTCCTGGATGCGTGGGCGCAGGCGCGGGCGATGCTCGGCGCGGTGAATCTCCAAGGGAGCTATCATCGGGTCTGGGCGTTGGCTGGCGCCGCGCTCGCCTTCCTCCAGGTCCGCGAGGTTCCTGGGCACGATCCCGTGGCGGCTGGACGGGTTGCGACATGGATGCGGGACCTGGCACGGGCGATCCGGCCGTACTACGACCGGGCCAGCCAGGCGGCCATCAGCGACCTTCGAAACAACCATGCCGCCTGGGCTGGTCTCGCAGTCGCGGCCGCGGGAATCGCGAGTGACGACCGATCGCATTTCTATTGGGGCGTCGGGAAGCTGCGCGCGCAGTTGTCGCAGGTCACCCCAGCCGGTGCTCTGCCGCAAGAGCTCGCGCGTGGCGGTCTGGCATTGCGGTACCACCTGTTCGCGCTGGAACCCATCGCGGCCCTCGAGCGGCTCGCGCGCGTCAACGACGTGGCGTTGCCGGGTGCCGAACAGGCTGCGCTTCAGCGACTGACGCGTTTCGCGTTCTCGGCGGCGCGGGACCCGTCAGCCATTGCCAGCCTCGCGGGGACACCGCAGGACGATTCATGGCTCCAAGGTCGCCCGCTGCTCTCGACGGCGGTCGGTCTCGAGATCCGTGCGCAGGCAGAGCCGCAGCCGGACCTGAACGCGGCGCTCCAGGCATCTCGTCCGTACCGGAGCCGTTGGCTCGGAGGTCTGGTGACCGGCAATTGGTCGACGCGCTAGATGCTTGGTCCGTGAACGCGAGCGATCTAGGCGGTATCGACATTCAGCACCGGAAGGCGCCTGGCGAGGGATTTTTCGAGCTGGCCAGGCGCGCGGCGCTGCCGATGCTGGTTGCATCGGCAAGCCGCGCAACGCCGCCAGCGCGGAAAAGACCCGCCGGGCGACCCCGAAGGCTGAATGGCGATCCGCCCTAGGCCCGTGCCGGGACCGGCGCCGGCTGGCTCTCCGGCGTCATCAGGCTTTCAGCCAATGCCTCACGCAGTTGCGCCAGCTTGCGCTCGTTCTCGATCTTCAGGCCGAAGACGTCCTTCACGTAGAAGACGTCGACCGCGCGCACGCCATAGGTGGTGATGTGCGCGGACGCGATCTGCATGCCCTGGGCGCTGATCGCCGCCGTCATGTCGTGCAGCAGCCCGGGGCGGTCGCGGCCGTTCACCTCGATGACGGTGTGGGTGTTGCTCGCATGGTTGTCGATGACGACGCGTGGCGGCACCGTCACCGCGCGGAGCCGCGCCGGCTCCCGCCGCACCTTGCGGATCTCCTCGGCGAGCTTGAGCCGGCCGGAGAGCGACTGCTCGATCAGGACGGAAAGGCGGGCCAGGCGGTGCGGCTGGTCGAAGGCGGCGCCGGAGGCATCCTGGACCCAGAAGGTGTCGAGCGCGGTGCCGTCGGTCATCGTATGGATGCGCGCATCGACGATGGAGGCGCCGGCGACGGCGAGCGCGCCGGCGATCTTGCTGAACAGGCCCGGGTGGTCGGTACAGTAGACCGTCACCTCGGTGACGCTGCGCGCTTCCAGCACCCGGGTGCGGATGGTCAGCGGCGTGCCGCTGGTATCCGCCTCCCGCACCATCATCGCATGGCGCGCATGGGTCTGCGGGTCGAAGCTCAGCCAGTAGCCGGGGTAGCCGAGGGAGAGGAAACGCTCCAGCTCCGGCTTCGGCCGGCCCTTGAGCAGGGATGCTGCCGCTTCCTTGGCGCGGGCCACGCGCACATCCCGCTCCGGCACCGAAAGCCCGCCGGCCAGCACTTCCGCGACGCGCCAGTAGAGCTCCCGCAGCAGCGTCGCCTTCCAGCCATTCCAGACCTTGGGCCCGACCGCGCGCATGTCGGCGACGGTCAGCACGAGCAGCAGGCGCAGCCGCTCCGGCGATTGCACCACCTCGGCGATGTCGAGGATGGTCTTCGGATCCTCGATATCGCGCTTGAAGGCGGTCTGGCTGATCAGCAGGTGGTGCAGCACCAGCCAGGAGACGGTCTCGGTCTCCTCCGGCGTCAGGCCGAGCCGCGGGCAGACCTCCTGCGCCACCTGGGCGCCGAGCTCCGAATGGTCGCCGCCGCGGCCCTTGGCGATATCGTGCAGCAAGGTCGCGACATAGAGCGCGCGGCGCGACTGCAACTGGCCGAGCAGCTCGCTCGCGACCGGCGCGATCTCCGACAGCTCGTTGCGGTCGAGCTGGCCGAGCACGCCGATCGCCTCGACGGTGTGCTCGTCGACGGTGAAGACATGATAGGTGTCGAACTGCATCAGCCCGACGATGCGCGCCCAGTCCGGCAGGAAGCGTGAGAGGAAACCCGCTTCGTTGAGCTGCCGCAGCCAGGCGGCACCGTCGCGACCCGAGAGCAGGTCGAGGAAGATCGCATTCGCCTCCGGATCGCCGCGCAGCTTCACCGCGTGGCGCGACTGCCGGATCAGCGCCCGGAAGGCGAGGGGATGGATCTCGAGCCCACGGTCGCGCGCCAGCTTGACGAGGCGCAGCATCAGCACCGGCTTCTCGCGGAAGTCGAAGCCGGGGGCAGCGATCAGCTTGCCATCGGCCAGCGCGAAGCCGGCATCGGAGAGCGCCCGGTCGGACGCCGGCAGCACCGCTGGCAGCCCGAGCGCCGCGCGCTCGATCCCCGGCTCCAGCATGCGGGTCAGCCGCGCCACGTCACGCACCGTCAGGAAGAGGTGCTTCATAAAGCGCTCTACCCCGTCCTGCTTGCCATGGCGCGTGTAGCCCATGCGGGCGCCGACGACGGGCTGGAAGTCGAAGGTCAGCCGCTCCTCGGCGCGGCCGGCGACCAGGTGCAGGTGGAAGCGGACGGTCCAGAGGAAGTCCCAGGCGCGGCGGATCGCCTTCGCCTCCTCCTCCGTGATCAGGCCGCCGCCAGGGGCGTCGGCGCCCACCAGCTCCGGCATGCGCTGCACGCCGAAGGCGTAGCGCGACAGCCAATAGAGGGTCTGCAGGTCGCGCAGCCCGCCGCGGCCTTCCTTGACATGCGGCTCCACCAGGAAGGGGCTCTCGCCGTAACGGGCATGGCGCGCGGCGCGCTCGGCGCGCTTGGCGGAGAGGAAATGCCCGAAGCCCCAATCCGCCCGCGCCTTGGCGAAAGCCGCGGCGAAGAGGTTGAAGACGGCGCCATCGCCGGCGAGCGGCCGGGCGTCGAGCAGCGCGGTCAGGATCGTGGCGTCGCCCTTCGCATCCTCCAGGCAATCCGTGACGCTGCGGGTCGCGTGCCCGACCTTCAGGCCGAGATCCCACAGCAGATAGAGCATGAACTCGACGTGGCGCTGGCCGCGGGGGCTCATCGGCGCGTCGGTCAGGAACAGCAGGTCTATGTCGGAGAAGGGGGCCAGCACGCCCCGCCCATAGCCCCCGGTCGCCACCAGGCAGAACGGCACCTCCCGCGTCCTGGTGGCCGGCAGGGTCGCATCGGCATAGCTGTGGATCGCAACGATCAGGGTATCGGTCAGCGCCGCCATCCAGCGCGCGGCGGAAAGGCCGGAGAGCTCCCGCGCCTCGAAGGCCTGCTGCACGCGGCTGTGGATGCGCCCCAGATGCCGCCGCAGCACCGCCAGCGCCGCATCCCGCGCAATCGGATGCCCATCCGGCACCAGATGGGCGATCAGGTCGGGCAGGACATCCGGCGGATCGGCAAGCGGCGTAATGGCGCGCGCTCCGCCGCTCGGCGTGATCGCCTGCAATGCGGCGGTCTGACTGGCTTTCATCCCCTTGACACTATCGTGTCCTATGCGGCGGGGCCAAGGGGCCCTTCGCGCTGCAACAATGTTTTCAGGCGATAGAGTGCTTCCTGTGCCTCACGGGGCGACAGCGCGTCGGGGTCGATTGCGGCCAGGGCCTCCAGCACCGGCGGCGGCGCGGCGTCAGGCTGCCGGACAGGGGCGGGGCGGGCGAAGAGCGGCAGCTCGTCCGATAGCGGATCCAGCCCGCGCGCCCGCTCTTCCAAGGCTTTCAGCACGGCCTCGGCCCGCGTCACCACGCCGCGCGGGACACCTGCAAGGCGGGCGACATGCAGCCCCCAGCTCTTCTCCGCCGCCCCCGGCGCGACGCTGTGCTGGAACACCACGGACCCGCGCCATTCGCGCACCTGCATCGTCGCAGGCGCAAGCTCCGGCAGCTTCCCGGCCAGCGCCGTCAGCTCGTGGAAGTGGGTCGCGAAGATCGCGCGGCAGCGGATGCGATCATGCAGCGCCTCCAGCACCGCCCAGGCGATCGCCAGCCCGTCCCAGGTGGCGGTGCCGCGCCCGACCTCGTCCAGCACGACCAGGGAGCGGTCGGTCGCCTGGTTCAGGATCGCCGCCGTCTCCGCCATCTCGACCATGAAGGTCGAGCGACCGCCGGCGAGGTCGTCCGAGGCGCCGACGCGGGAGAAGAGCCGGTCGACGATGCCGAGCACGGCATGCTCGGCCGGTATGAAGAGCCCGGCCTGGGCCAGGATCACCAGCAGCGCGTTTTGCCGCAGATAGGTCGATTTGCCGGCCATGTTCGGCCCGGTCAGCAGGCAGAGCCGCCGCCCGGCCGAGAGGTCGCAGTCATTGGGCACGAAGGCGGGGCCGCGCGCCCGGGCCAGCGCCGCCTCCACCACCGGGTGCCGGGCCGCGGTCACCGCGAATTCGGCGCGGGCGCCGAGCTCCGGCCGGCACCAGGCGCCGGCCGCGGCGATCTCGGCGGCGCCGGCATGCACGTCGCACTCCGCCAGCGCCTGGGCCGAGGCGGCGACCGGCCCCGCCGCGTCCAGGCAGAGCTTCCGCAGATGCTGCGCGATGCGGCGCTCCCGCTGCCGTGCGCGATCCCCGGCTTCCGACAGCTTGCGGTCGAGCTCGGCGAGTGCGGTGCAGGTGAAGCGCATGGCATTCGCCATGGTCTGGCGGTGGATCGGCGCATGCGGCGCGGCGGGTGGCTTGCGCAGCAAGGTCTCGCCGGCTGCCAGCGGCAGCTCCGCCAGGTAGCCGAATTGCTGGTGGTGCTTGATCTTGAGGCTGGCGACGCCCCAGGCCTGCGCCAGCTCCATCTGCAGCGCCGCAATGGCGCCGCGGGCATCGTCGCGGAGCCGCCGCAGCGCATCCAGCTCGCCGTCATAGCCGGGCGCGACCAGGCCGCCATCTTCCAGCCGCGCCGGCAGCGTCTCGGCCAGCGCCCGGGCCAGCTCCGGCTGCGGTCCCTGCCATTCCAGCGCGGACGCCGCTTCCCGCAACAAGGACGGCAGCGGCGGCATGCCGGCAGGATCGGCCAGGGCCGCGGCGATGGCGCCGGCGCGCGCCAGCCCGTCGCGGATCGCCGCCAGGTCGCGCGGCGCGAAGCGGTCGAGGGAGAGGCGCGCCAGGGCGCGGGCCATGTCGGGCGCGCCCTTCAGCGCCGCACGCATGGCGCCGCGCAGCGCCGCGGCATCGATCAGGAAGCCGACCGCGTCATGCCGCGCCGCGATCGCCTCCGCATCGGCGAGCGGCGCCGAAAGCCGCGCCGCCAGCTCGCGCGCGCCGGCGGCCGTCACCGTGCGGTCGACGGCGCCGAGCAGGCAGTCCTTGGCGCCGCCGCGCTCGCCTTTCAGGATCTCCAGGCTGCGGCGCGTCGCCGCGTCCATCTGCAGCAACCCGCGCCCGCCCTGCGGCGCCGGCGGCGATAGCCGCGGCAGCACCCCGGCCTGGGTCGCCCGCACGTAATCGACCGCCATCGTTGCCGCCGCGATCTCGGGGCCGGAAAAGACGCCGAAGCCTTCGAGGGTCGCGACGCCATAGGCATCGGCCAGCCGTGCGCCGGGGTCGGAGGAGGGGGCGGCGACCGCGAGCAGTCCCAGCACGGGCGCCAGCGCGGGGTCGCCGGCCAGCGCTTCCGGTGCCACCACCTCCGCGGGGTCGAGCCGCGCCAGCAGCGCCGGCAGCGCCGCGAGCGGCAGCGCCTCCGTCTGGAAGGCGCCGGTCGAGACGTCGAGCCAGGCGGCGCCGATCCGCGCCCCGTCCGGGGCCAGCGCCAGCAGCCAGGCGGGGCGGGAGGCGTCGAGCAGTGCCTCCTCTGTCACCGTCCCGGGGGTGACGACGCGCACCACCTCGCGCCGGATGGTCGGCGCCTTGCGGCGCTTCGCCTCCTCGGGTGTCTCCATCTGGTCACAGATCGCGACCCGGAAGCCGCGCCGGATCAGCCGCGCCAGGTAGCTGTCGACCGCATGCGCCGGGACGCCGCACATGGCGATCGGCTGGCCGCGATGCTCGCCCCTGTATGTCAGGGCGATGTCGAGCGCTTCCGACGCCGCCTCGGCATCGCTGAAGAACATCTCGAAGAAATCGCCCATCCGGAAGAACACCAGCGCGTCCGGATGCGCGGCCTTGGCCACGAACCATTGCGCCATGGCGGGGGTCGCGCCATCGGCGCGTGGAATCGGGGCGCGGCCTTCGCGCGGCGTATCCTGCGACCTGTTCTGCTCCATCGCATCGAGATAGCCGGTCATGCCGCAATTGCGAAGCGAGGGACTCGCCGGGTTCCGCGGCGCGGCCCATCATCAGCCAACGAATGACCGTATTGCCGGGGGCAGCCGCCGCGATGGACGACACGAAGAACCTGACAACGCCCGACAGCCGCACCGCGCGCATCACCGGGGAGGAGGCCTTGGCGATGCACGCCGAGGGCCGCCCGGGCAAGCTGGAGATCCGGCTGACCAAGCCGCTGACCACCGCCCGCGACCTCAGCCTCGCCTATTCCCCCGGCGTCGCGGAACCCTGCCTGCACATCCATCGCGACCCGACCCTCGCCTATGACTACACGTCGAAGGGCAATTTCGTCGCGGTGATCTCCAACGGCACCGCGGTGCTCGGCCTCGGCAATCTCGGCGCGCTCGCCTCGAAGCCGGTGATGGAAGGCAAGGTCGCCCTGTTCAAGCGCTTCGCCGACGTGGACGGCATCGACCTCTGCCTCGACACGGAGGACGTGGACGCTTTCGTCAATTCGGTGCGCTACCTCGGGCCCTCCTTCGGCGGCATCAACCTCGAGGACATCAAGGCCCCGGAATGCTTCATCATCGAGCAGCGCCTGCGGGAGCTGCTGGATATCCCGGTCTTCCATGACGACCAGCACGGCACCGCGATCGTCGCCGCCGCCGGCCTGATCAACGCGGCGCACCTGACCGGCCGCGACCTCGCGAAGACGAAGCTCGTCATCAACGGCGCCGGCGCTGCCGCCGTCGCCTGCGCCGAGCTCCTGAAGGCAATGGGCATGCGGCCCGAGAACGTCACGATGTGCGACACCAAGGGCGTCGTGTATCGCGGCCGCACCGAGGGGATGAACCAGTGGAAGTCGGCGCATGCCGTCGACACCCCGGCCCGCACGCTGTCGCAGGCGCTGGAAGGGGCGGACGTGTTCTTCGGCCTTTCGGCCAAGGGCGCGCTGACCCAGGACATGGTGCGCGCCATGGCCGATGCCCCGATCATCTTCGCCATGGCCAACCCCGACCCCGAGATCACCCCGGAGGAGGCGAAGGCCGCGCGCCCGGACTGCATCATCGCGACCGGCCGGTCGGACTATCCGAACCAGGTCAACAACGTGCTCGGCTTCCCCTTCATCTTCCGCGGCGCGCTCGACGTGCGGGCCAGCACCATCAACGAGCACATGAAGATCGCCGCCGCCAACGCGCTTGCGCTGCTCGCGCGGGAGGATGTGCCGGAGGAGGTGGCCGGCGCCGGCGCCGGGCTCGCGCTGCGCTTCGGGCCCGAATACATCATCCCGAACGCCTTCGACCCGCGCCTGATGTCGCGCGTGCCGCCGGCCGTCGCCAAGGCGGCGATGGAATCCGGCGTGGCGCGCCGGCCGATCATCGACCTGAATCGCTATTCCCGCGACCTCGCCACCCGGCTCGATGCCACCGCCGGCGCGCTGGAAGCGATCGCGGAGCGGGTGCGCGCCAATCCGAAGCGCGTCGTCTTCGCCGAGGGTGAGGAGGAGAAGGTGATCCGCGCCGCGATCGCCTTCTGCAATGCCGGCTATGGCACCCCGGTGCTGGTCGGGCGGGAGGATCGGGTGAACGCGACGGCGGCCGCCCTCGGCATCCCGCTGCCGGATGGCATCGAGATCCACAATGCGCGGCTGTCGCACTCCAACCGCCGCTATGCGGACTACCTCTATGCCCGCAAGCAGCGCGAGGGCTTCCTGTTCCGCGACTGCCAGCGCCTGGTCAACCAGGACCGCAACGTCTTCGCGGCCTGCATGGTCGCGATGGGTGACGCGGATGCGCTGGTGACCGGCTCGACCCGCAGCTACTCGGCGGCGCTCGAGAACATCACCATGGCGATCGAGCCGATGCCGCGCAGCGTGCTGTTCGGCCTGTCGCTGATCATCGCGCGCCGCTCCGGCACCGTGCTGGTCGCCGACACCGCGATCCATGAACGGCCGGATGCCGCGACGCTGGCCGAGATCGCGCGCCAGTCGGCCGCCGCGGCGCGCCGCCTGGGGCTGGAGCCGCGTGTCGCCTTCCTGTCCTTCTCGACCTTCGGCGACCCGAAGGGCGTGATCCCGGGCAGCGTGCGCGACGCGGTGAAGCTGCTCGATCAGACCGGCGTCGATTTCGAGCATGACGGGGAGATGGCGGCGGATGTGGCGCTCGATCCGGCGCTGCGGTCGCAGCTCTATCCCTTCTGCCGCCTGACCGGCCCGGCGAATGTGCTTGTCATGCCGGGGCTGCACGCCGCCCATATCCTGACCCGCGCAGTGCCGCAGCTCACCAGCGCGACGGTGATCGGCCCGCTGCTCTTCGGGTTGTCGCGCCCGGCGCAGATCGTGCCGATCTCGGCCGGCGTGAACCAGGTGCTGGACATGGCCTGCCTCGCGGCACATGCCGCGATCAGCCGGTAGTCCGGACATGGGTGAACGGGCGGTCGTGCATACCATCGGGTATGAGGACGCGACCCCCGCTGACCTGGTCGCGGTGTTGAAGGATGCGGGCATCGCGACGCTGGTCGATGTCCGCGCGCTGGCCAATAGCCGCAAGCCCGGCTTCGCCAAGCGCGCGCTGTCGGAGGCGGTGGAAGCCGCGGGCATCGCCTATGTGCATGAACGGGCGCTCGGCACCCCCGCCGCCGGCCGCGCAGCCGTGCGCGCCGGCCGTCCGGCCGAGATGCGCCGGATCTTCGGCGCCCATCTGGCGGGCGACGAGCCTCAGCACGCGCTGGCGCGCCTGGCCGCGCGTGCCCGGGACGAGCGGGTCTGCCTGCTCTGCCTGGAAGCCGACCCTGCACATTGCCACCGCACGCTGGTCGCGGAGGCGATCGGTCTGCCCATCACGCATCTGCACCCCGCGGGACACTGAAGCGCCATCACGCTCTAACGCCCGATCCGCTCCGCGCGGTCCCGCGTCCATTCGCCGGCACGCTCCAGCCGGTTGCCGGTCCAGCGTGCCGCGCGCTTGACGGCGCCGCCGGTGGCGCGCGCGGCGCGTCCGACCCCGGATGCGGCGCGGTCCGCCGTGGCGCCGACACGCTCGCCGAAGCTTGCCTCCTGCGTCTGGGGCAGCGACTTGACCGGCGGCGGCAGGCTTCCCGCCGGATCCGACTGCGCCAGGGCGGACCCGGCCACCAGGACAACAAAGGCAAAAGCCGCCAGAGACTTGCGCATGGTTGCATGCTCCTTCCGGGCCATGACAGGTGGTCGCACCATGGCCCGCACGCCAGGGTCTACCTGTCCAGTCGGATTCCCAGTTCATGAATCAGCGGCCGCCAGGTGGCAGCCTCGCGCGCCACGAAAGCCTGGAATTCGGGCGGGCTGAAGGCGGCGCGCTCGATGCCGAGCGCATCCATGCGCGCCACCACCTCCGGCGCCGCGACCGCTGCCGCCAGCGCCGCGTGCAGGCGGGCGACGGCCGGTGCCGGGGTGCCCGCCGGCACGCTCATTCCCTGCCAGCCATAGGCCACTGCCTCCGCATGCCCGAGCGCCCGCAGCGTCGGCACCGCGGGCGCCTCCGCGCTCGGCGCCTCGCTCAGCACCGCCAGCGCGCGGGCCTGGCCGTCGCGCAGGAAGGGCAGGCCGGTCGCGCAATCCATCACCACCAGGTCGACGGCGCCCGACAGCAGGTCCTGCATGGCCGGCGGTCCGCCGCGATAGGGCACGTGCTCGGCAGCAAGCCCGGTGCGCCGCTTCACCATCTCCATCGCCAGGTGGTGGGGGGAGGCGACGCCGGGCGTGCCATAGGTCGGCGCCCGCGCGCGCGACGCCGCGACCAGCCCCGCGAAGTCGCGCACCGCATCCCCGGGCCGCACCAGGATGAACAGCGGAAATCGTCCGATGAAGCCGATGCCCGTGAAATCGTGGTCCGGATCATAGGGGAGGCGCGCATAGAGCGCCGGGTTCGCGACCAGGATGCCGTTGTCGACATGCAGCAGCGTATGGCCGTCGGGTGCTGCCCGCGCCGCGACCTCGCTCGCCAGCACCGCGCCGCCGCCCGGCCGGTTCTCCACCACCACCGGCTGGCCGAGCAGCGGCGCCATCTGGCCGGCGATCAGCCGCGCGAAGACGTCGGAGGCGCCGCCCGGCGGATAGCCCACCAGCCAGCGCAGCGGCCGCTCGGGAAACCCACCCTGCGCCGCAACCCGCCGCGCTGCCAGCATCGCCATGCCCGCCAGAAGTTGCCGTCGCGCGGCCATGCCTACCTCCCGAGCAGCATCAGCCACAGCGGCAGCGTGACCAGCGCCGCCATGTGCTGGGTCGTCGTGATGGCGGCGATCAGGGGCGCGTCGCCGCCCATCGCGCGCGCCATCACGTAGCTGGTGGCGGCCGTCGGGAGCGCCATGAACAGCACCGCGAACAGCGCCGGCAGCCCATCGAGCCCGAGCGCCAGCGCGAAGCCCAAGGTGATCACCGGCATCACCAGCAGCTTCAGGACGCCGGTCGCCGCCTGCACCGGCAGCCGGTCCGTGAAGCTCGACAGCGACAGGGCGGCGCCGACGCAGAGCAGGCCGAGCGCGACCGAGGCGCGGCCGAGGCTGCCGAGCATCGGCTTCACCCCGGGCGGCAGGCCGCCGAGGGCGGCGATGGCGAAGCCCGCCACGCAGGCGATCAGCAGCGGGTTCTTCGCGACCTGGCGCAGCACGCCGAGCGGGCGCACCCGCGCCGCTCCCGCCGGCGCCAGCCCGATGGCGAAGGCGAGGACGACGACGACCTGCACGAAGGGGACGATCAGGCCGGTGGCGACGGCGGCGAGCGCCAGGCCCTCCGCGCCGAAGATGGCGCCGCCGATCGCGAAGCCGATCAGGTTGTTGAAGCGGATGCCGCCCTGCAGGACGGAGGTCATGGCCGCCGGGCCCTGGCCCATCGCGCGTGCCAGGGCGACGCTGATCAGCGCGCCGATCGCGAGCGCCCCCCAGATGCTGGCCGCCATCGGCCCGAGCGGCAGCGTCGCCAGGTCGACCTCCGCCAGGGCAGCGACGATCAGGGACGGCAGCAGCACCCAGAAGACCAGCTTCTCCATCCCGGCCCAGACACGGTCATCCGGCAGCAAGCTCCGCTTCAGCAGCGCGCCGAGTGCCAGCAGCCCGAAGCAGGGGACGAAGGCGTCGAGCCAGGCATTCATGCGAAGGGGGTTCCAGTGCCGTCACGCCCGGCGGCGCGCGATGCCGGCGAGGCATTCCGCCTCGCGGCGCGGTGCGGCGCCTTCCGCACGGGCGCCGGCATGGGCCACGCGCGGCACGCCGCCATCCTCCCCGGGGTAGAACACGATGTCGAGATGGCATTCCGGCCCGGCATAGAGCCAGATCTCAGCATTGCCTTCACTCCGCCGCAGCAGCGGCGTGCCGAAGAGGCCGATCACGGCGTCAGCATCGGCACCGAGCAGCCCCGCGGCGGTGTCCGGCGGGGCATTGCGCGCGGCTCGGGGGGCCGGGGGCGCCGGTGATGGTGGCGGTCGGGCCGGCGCCGCGGCCAGCGGCGCCGGGTCGCGGTGCGCAGGCGAAGCCTCGGCCGCGGCCGGTATGGCGTCGACCGGGCCTTCGCCGCCCACCTGGCAGGCGGCGAGCAACAGCACGGACAGCAGGCGCGATGGCGCCATCATGTGACGCTCCCGGCGCGCCTCCCGCCGAGCCGCGCGGGGGAGGCTTCCCGCTCAGCCCTCCGCGACGTCGACCGGGCGGGGTGCGCCGGCGGGGTAGCTCGGGCGCGACGCATTCTCGCCCAGCATCTCCATGCGGCCGGAGAGCTGGCCGCCCTCCTCGACCGACAGGCGCTTGGTGCGGGCGACGCCCAGCACCTTGCCGGTGGCGCGGATGACCAGGCTGCCATTGGCGGTGATGGTGCCGTCGAAGGTGCCGGCGATCTCCGCCTCCTCCACCTGCACCTCGCCCTTGAACACGCCGGCATGGCTGACGAAGAGCTGCTGCGCCTGGATCATCTGGCTCTCGACGGTGCCCTCGACGACGAGGCGCTCGGCGTCGGAGACGGTGCCCTGCAGGCTGATGCCCTTGCCCACCACCAGGGTGCGGCGCTCGCTGGCTTCCATCCCACCCGGCACGCGGGCGGCCGGCGCGGTCGGTGCACCCGGCACGCCCGGACGTGCCGGCGGCATGGCGGGCGACGCCGGACGCAGCGAGGCGACGGGCGCATTGGCGGTGGGCACGGCGGCCGGACGGAAGGGCGGTACGGCCAGATCGGGATCGCGGGCGGCGGGCACCGTGGTCGGCGCCGGCTCATTGCCCCCGGTCCCGGGGGTGTCGTCACGGCGGCTACGGAAGATGGACATGCGGTTCCCCCAGAGAGAAGGCCGATGGCCGCGCAGCGGCGCATCGGATGCGGATCAGCGAGATCGGCCTGCGACACCGCCCCTGTTCGCGCGTCGCTGCCGGCGGTCTTGGGCTAGCACGTGCTGCGCGAAGCCGACAACGGCCAAAGCCGCGACTCCTGCGGACGTTACGACGGCGCGCGAAGATCCTGTCCCAGCGCGGCCGGCGCCTGGAGGAGATGCACCGCGGCGGCTGTGCCGAGCACCGGCACCAGCAGGTTGATGAACGGCACGGCCGCGATCGCCGCGAGCGCCAGGCCGAGCAGCCACACCTGCCACCGCCGTGCGCGCCGCGCCGCGCGCGCTTCCGCGACACCCATGCGCCGCTGCGCCACGCCTTCGAACAATCCAACGCCGATCGCATGCGCGGCGATCGCCAATGCGATGGCGGCGCCGATCCCCGGCAGGAAGATCACCAGCGGCAGCAGCAGGATCTGCAGCAACAGCATCCCCAGGCCGAACTTCACGGTCCACCAGCCTTGCGCGGCCAGGCTGGCGCCGCGGGCCGGCGACAGGCCGGGGTAGTGCCGCGCTTCCACCGCCGACGCCACGGGATCGACGAAGGCACCGGCGATCGCGATGGCGAGCGGCAGGAACAGCCACCAGGCGAGGCCGAGCGTCAGCAGCCCGCCCAAGGCCTGCAGCAGGGTGGCGACCCAGCTGGGCAGCCCGCCGGCCGCCCAGCCGACGGCGTAGCCCGCGCCGCCGGCAAGCAGCAGCAGCGCCAGCAGCGCCCCGAGCGCGCCGAGGATCACCGGTCGCCGAAATTCCGGGTCGCCGAGCTGGCCGAAGGCCAGCAGGATCGCGCGTGTCATGGTTGCCTTCCTTCCGGTCGCGGCCTATCCCGGCCGAGGCCGATGCGCAACGCCCGGCCCATCCGACAAGGGCAGTACGCCATGGCCACGCCGCTTTCGCTCGACATCCTCGGCATCGGGAATGCCATCGTGGACGTGCTGGCGCGCGCCGACGACGCCTTTCTCGCGGCGCAGGGCATGACCAAGGGCGCGATGGCGCTGATCGACACGGAGCGTGCCGAGCGCATCTACGCGGCGATGGCTCCGGGCGTGGAGAACAGCGGCGGCTCGGTCGCCAATAGCTGCGCGGTCGCGGCGGCCCTTGGCGCCAAGGTCGGTTATCTCGGCAAGGTCGCGGACGACCCGCTGGGCGCGGTGTTCCGCCATGACATCACCGCGATCGGCGCGCATTTCCCGACCGCGCCGCTGGTCGGCGGCGCGCCCACCGCGCGCTGCCTGATCCTGGTCACGCCCGATGGTCAGCGCACCATGAACACCTTCCTCGGCGCCTGCGTGACCTTCGGCGAACAGGACCTGGATCAGGACGCGATCGCGGCCGCCAAGGTGACCTATCTCGAAGGCTATCTTTTCGATCCGCCGGCCGCGCAGGCGGCCTTCCACCGTGCCGCGCGCATCGCCCGCGCCGCCGGGCGCCGCGTCGCGATCAGCCTGTCCGATCCCTTCTGCGTCGGCCGCCACCGCGCCGCCTTTCGCGACTTCGTGCGCAACGAGGCCGATATCCTCTTCGCCAACGAGCACGAGGTCACCGCCCTCTATGAGGTCGCGAGCTTCGAGGAGGCGGTGGAGCTCGCCGCGAAGGATGTGTCCTTCGCGGCGCTGACCCGCAGCGAGAAGGGCAGCGTCGTCGTCGAGAGCGACAAGCGCGTCGCCGTCGCCGCGCAGCCGACCAAGCTGGTGGACAGCACCGGCGCCGGCGATGCCTATGCGGCGGGTTTCCTCGCAGCCCTGACCCGCGGCAAGCCGGTCGAGGAATGCGGCCGCTGGGGTTCAATTGCCGCCGCCGAGGTCATCAGCCATTTCGGCGCGCGCCCGCAGGCCGATCTGAAGGCGCTGATCGGGATCTGAATCTTGCCGCAGGCGGGAACGTTATGGCAATCATTGCCATAATTTCTGGCAATGATTGCCGGCGTGAGTTAGGCTCTTCGAAAGGAGATGCCCATGGCCACGATGAATGTCTCCCTCCCCGAACCGATGAAGTCCTGGGTCGAGCGCCAGGTCGAGGGCGGCTCCTACGGGAATGCGAGCGACTATATCCGCGATCTGATCCGCAAGGATCAGGAACGGAAGGCAGCGATCGCAGCCCTGCAGGCAGCCATCACCGAGGGAGTGGAAAGCGGGGAACCCAAACCCTTCGACGCGGACGCATTCAAGCTCCGGATGCGCAAGCGTCATGTCGTCCGGTAAGCTGGCACGGTATAGACTTACTCCGCGTGCTCTCGCCGATCTTGACGACATCTGGCGGTTCTCGGCGGAAACCTGGTCCGTCGATCAAGCGGACAGGCATATCGACGAGCTGGTGCGGGTCTTCGATTTGATTGCCGCCATGCCGACGCTCGCGCGGGAGCGCAGCGAATTCAAGCCTCCCGTGCGCCTTCATGTGTTTCAAGGCCATCTGATCGCCTACACGATCGCCAAGGATCACATCGCGATTCTGCGCCTGCTGGGCGGCCGACAGGATTGGGTCTCGATCCTGAAGGCGGCTGATCTGTAGGGCCGGCGATCGCGCCGCATTGGCATCAGCGCCCGGGGATGAAGATGAAGCCCACCGCGGCGATCAGGCACAGCCCCGCCGCGACGAAGTTCCAGCGGATTTCCTCGCCGAGGTAGTAGACCGAGAAGACGCCGAACACAGCGAGGGTGATCACCTCCTGCATCACCTTGAGCTGCTGGCCGGAGAAGGCGCCGTAGCCGATGCGGTTCGCAGGCACCGCGAAGCAGTATTCGAAGAAGGCGATCCCCCAGGAGATCAGGATCGCCATCCACATCGGCCAGGTCGGCTGCTTCAGGTGCCCATACCAGGCGAAGGTCATCAGCACGTTGGAGAAAACGAGCAGCAGCGGCGGCCAGAGCAGGGCATGCGTCACGGGATGGCGTGTCCTCGAACGGGGGGCGGCAGGCGCCGCAGCAGGAAGATCATGATCGCCATCGCCGGCAGCGCCGCCGCCGTGGTCAGCAGGAAGAAGTCGGACCAGCCGAGCGCCTCCGCGATCCAGCCGGAGGAGGCGCCGAGGGTGCGCAGCGGCACCGCCGCGAGCGAGGACAGCAGCGCATACTGCGTCGCCGTGAAGCGGATATTGGTCAGCGAGGACAGGTAGGTCACGAAGGCCGCGTCCGCGAGCCCGTCGGTGAAGTTCTCGACGCCCACCTGTGCCCAGAGCATCGGCATCGAATGTCCGGCATGGGCCAGCGCCACATACATCAGGTTGGAGAGCATCTGCGTCAGGCCGGTCAGCACCAGCGCCGGCGCGGTGCCGATGCGGGCCACCAGCCAGCCGCCGGCCAGCGCGCCGCCCAAGGTCGCGCAGAGGCCGAACACGGTCGCGACCGTCGCCACGTCCTCCCGTGTGAAGCCGAGCGAGCGGTAGAAGGGCGTGGTCATGATGCCGGCCAGCGCCTCGCCGAGCTTGAACAGCCCGACGAAGAGCAGGATCGCGAGCCAGAGCGGCCGCCGCGTGAGGTCGGCGAAGGGCTCCACCACCGCCGCCCGCAGCCGTGCCGCGAAGCCGATCGCCGCCATGGTCCGCGCCTCCGGCTCACGCGCCAGCAGGGTCGCGACCATGCCGACCAGCATCAGGAGCGCGGTCGCCGCATAGGCGCCGCCCCAGCCGAGTGGTGCCACCAGGAACAGCGTGCCGGCGCCGGCCGCCAGCAAAGCCAGCCGATAGCCCCAGACATAGGCCGCCAGGCCATAGGCCTGCTCCCGCTCCTCCAGCATCTCGATGCGCAGCGCGTCGATGACGATGTCCTGGCTGGCGGACAGGAAGGCGACCAGCACCGCGATCGCGATGGTCGCGGCCGCGCCGGTCAGCGGATCGGTCAGCCCCACGGCCGCGATCGCTAGCAGCAGCGCCGCCTGGATCGGCAGCAGCCAGCCACGCCGCCGCCCGAGCCGCCCGACCGGCGGCGGCACCGCGTCCAGCGCCGGCGACCAGAGGAACTTGTTGGCGTAGGCCAGCCCGATCAGCGTCGTCATGCCGATGGCGCCGAGCGAGAGGTTCGATTCCGAGAACCATTGCCGCAGAACCTGCCCCGCCACCAGCGGCAGCGGCAGCCCTGCCGAGAAGCCGAGGGCCAGCAGGATGGCGAAGCGGCGGTCGCGCCAGAGGGAGGGCCGGAACGGCGTGTCGGGCATGGTGCGACCCTGCCAGATCGGCGATGGCCCGGCGAGATGGCGCCACATCCGCCGCAGACCGCTATTTTTTTATCTTGCAACGCTTGCGCGGCGCGGAGCGGCCCGGGCAGTGTTGTTCCGATGGCGGCACAGGCCGCCGGCGCCGGCATTCTGTCCGGCGGGGGGCACCGGGCAATCAACGCGAGGGGAATGACGGGGATGGTGGATATCGTTTCGAGGGCGAAGAACCTCATTCTGAAACCGAAGGAGGAATGGCCGGTCATCGCCGCCGAGGTCACCGACGTCAAAAGCCTCTTCACCGGCTATGTGATGATCATGGCAGCGATCCCGGTGATCGCGGCCTTCATCGGCGTCACCTTCTTCGTCCTCGTGCCGCTGCTCGGTGCCGCGGTGATCCCGGGCATGGTGGTCAGCAGCATCGTCAACTACATCCTTGCGCTGGTCGGCGTCTTCATATTGGGCAAGCTGATCGCGGTCATCGCGCCGAAATTCGGCGGCACCGCGGAAGAGTTGCCGGCGATGAAGCTCGCCGCCTACGCGCCGACCGCCTCCTGGCTCGCGGGCATCTTCACGATCATCCCGCTGCTGGCGATCCTCGGCATCCTCGGCCTCTACAGCATCTACCTCTTTTATCTCGGCGCCACCGCGGTGGTGCGCGTGCCGCAGGAGAAGGCGACGGTCTTCACCATCGTGGTCTTCCTGATCGCGATCGTGATCTTCGTGCTGGTCGGCCTGATCGCCGCGCTGTTCCGGTTCTGAAAACGCAAGCGGCCGGGCATCGCTGCCCGGCCGCATCACCATCCCGCTCAGGCTTGGAACATGCGTTCGCAAGCGCTCACGCATCATGTTCCAGCCCTTTGTCTGATCGCGTGATTCAGACTTTTCGGCGATTCCGCCTCAAGTCATCACGCTCTGGCGGCGGCGCGGCTTACGCCGCCTCGCCTTCCGCGCGCCGGGCGTGCTTCTTCCGCTCATGCGGGTCGAGGTAGCGCTTGCGCAGGCGGATCGCCGTCGGCGTCACCTCCACCAGCTCGTCATCCTCGATATAGGCGATCGCCTGCTCCAGGCTCATCCGCCGCGGCGGCGTCAGCAGCAGCGCCTCGTCCTTGCCGGCGGCGCGGATGTTGGTGAGCTTCTTCTCCTTGATGGGGTTCACATCAAGGTCGTTCTCGCGGCTGTGCTCGCCGAGGATCAGGCCCTCATAGACCTTCACGCCGGGATCGACGAAGAGCGTGCCGCGCTCCTGCAGGTAAAACAGCGCATACTGGATCGCCTCGCCATCGGCATTGCTGATCAGCGACCCGTTGCGGCGGCCTTCGATCGCCCCCGCCCAGGGCTGATAGCCGAGGAACAGCCGGTTCATCATGCCGGTGCCGCGCGTGTCGGTCATGAACTCGCCATGGTAGCCGATCAGGCCGCGCGACGGGATGTGGAAGGTCAGGCGCGTCTTGCCGCCGCCGGACGGCCGCATGTCCTGCATCTGACCCTTGCGCAGCGACAGCTTCTCGACGACGACGCCGGAATAGCCTTCGTCGACATCGACCAGCACTTCCTCGAAGGGCTCCTCGCGCTCGCCGGTCTCCTCGTTCAGCCGAGTCAGCACGCGCGGGCGGCCGATGGTCAGCTCGAAGCCTTCGCGGCGCATCTGCTCGATCAGCACGCCGAGCTGCAACTCGCCGCGGCCGGCCACCTCGAAGGCGTCCACCTCCTCGCTGACCTTCACCTTGATCGCGACATTGCCCTCCGTCTCCTTCATCAGGCGGTCGCGGATCTGGCGGGAGGTGACCTTCTTGCCCTCGCGGCCGCCGAGCGGGCCGTCATTGATGCGGAAGGTCATGGCAAGGGTCGGCGGATCGACCGGGATCGCCGGCAGCGGCTCCGTCACGTCGGGTGCTGCGATGGTGTCCGGGATCGTCGCGTCGGACAGGCCCGCGATCGCCACGATGTCGCCCGCCTGCACCTCGTCGACCGGCACCCGGTCGAGGCCGGAGAAGGTCATCAGCTTGGTCAGGCGGCCGGTCTCGACGATGCTCCCGTCCTGGCGCAGCACCCGCACCGGCATGTTGACGCGCGCCGTGCCCTGCTCGATGCGGCCGGTCAGGATGCGGCCCAGGAAGTTGTCGCTCTCGAGAATGCTCGCATTCATCGCGAAAGGCTTGTCGAGCGCCACGGTCGGCGCCGGCACATGGCTCAGGATCAGGTCGAACATCGGCGCCAGGTCCTTGCGCGGACCGTCCATCGACATGTCCGCCCAGCCCTGGCGGCCGGAGGCGAACATGGTGTGGAAGTCGAGCTGCTCATCCGTCGCACCGAGGGCTGCGAACAGGTCGAAGACCTCGTTGTGCACTTCGTCGGCGCGCGCGTCCTGGCGATCCACCTTGTTGATGACGACGATCGGCTTCAGGCCGCGCGCCAGCGCCTTGGTCAGCACAAACTTGGTCTGCGGCAGCGGGCCCTCGGCCGCATCGCAGAGCACGATGGCGCCATCGACCATGGACAGGATCCGCTCCACCTCGCCACCGAAATCGGCGTGGCCGGGGGTGTCCACGATGTTGATCTTCACGCCCTTCCACTCGACCGCGGTCGACTTGGCGAGGATGGTGATGCCCCGCTCCCGCTCCAGGTCGTTGCGGTCCATGGCGCGCTCGGCCACCTGCTGGTTGGCGCGGAAGGCGCCCGCCTGCTTCAGGAGATTGTCGACCAGCGTGGTCTTGCCGTGGTCGACATGCGCGATGATCGCGACGTTGCGGAGTTCCATGGTCGCAAGCTTCCGGGCCTGGCCGGACCCCCTATGGCTCAACGGAGGCCCCCCGTCCCCCGATCGGGAACGGGCCGGCCCCCGTGGGGTGCGGCGATGGTTATGCTGTTGCGGCGCAGCATATAGTCGCTCCCGAGGCAAAAAGCGAGAGCCGTCCCCCCGAAGAGGGCTCCGCCCTCCCCGGACCCCACCCGGCAGGAGCCCTGGGGGCCCTGTACCCCGATCATTCTAGAGCCAAAGTGAGGCAGGTCCGGGATGGGCAAAGCCCCTTCCGGGCGCGCCCTCAGCATTTCGCCTCGATCGCGTCCCAGATCGCCTGTTCCAGCTGCACCCCATCGAAGCGGGCGATCTCCTGCAGCCCGGTCGGGCTGGTGACGTTGATCTCGGTCAGGTAGCCGCCGATCACGTCGATGCCGACGAAGATCATGCCGCGCGCCTTCAGCTCGGGTCCAATGGCGGCGCAGATCTCCTGCTCCCGCGCGGTGAGCGTGGTCTGCGTGGGCGTGCCGCCGACATGCATGTTGCTGCGGGCTTCGCCCTTGGCGGGCACGCGGTTGATGGCCCCCATGGCGATGCCGTCGACCAGGATGATGCGCTTGTCCCCTTCCCGCACCGCCGGGACGTAGCGCTGCACCATCAGCGGCTCCCGCGAGCGTTCGGTGAACATCTCGATCAAGGCCGCCATGTTGGGATCGTCCGGGCGCAGGTGGAAGACGCCGGCCCCGCCATTGCCGAACAGCGGCTTGATGATGATGTCGCCATGCTGCTCCCGGAAGGCCGCGATGCGGCGGCGGTCGGCGGTGACCAGCGTCTCCGGCATCAGCTCGGGGAATTTCAGGACGAAGAGCTTCTCGGGCGCGTTGCGCACGCTCGCCGGGTCGTTCACCACCAGGGTCTTCGGGTGGATGTGCTCCAGCATGTGGGTGGCCGTAATGTAGGCCATGTCGAAGGGCGGGTCCTGGCGCATCAGCACCACGTCCATGGCGCCGAGGTCGAGCTCCTCGTCCGGGCCGAGCGTCGCGTGCCGGCCCTCCTCCCGGCGCACCGTCACCGGCTGGGCGCGCGCGGTCAGGCGGCCGGCGGCGAAGGCCAGGTCCTTCGGATGGTAGTGCCACATGGCGTGGCCGCGGCCCTGTGCCTCCAGCATCAGGGCGAAGGTGCTGTCGGCATTGATGTTGACGCTGTGGATCGGGTCCATCTGGACCGCGACGCGGAGGCTCTTGCCCATCTGGTGCTTGCCCTCTGTGGCTAGAGCGTGATGACTTGAGGCGCGTCCGCCGAAAAGTCTGAATCACGCTATCAACGAAGCTTTCGCTGCTCTGCCACCGCCCCGTCGCCGCGGCCAGGGGGAAATTCGGGGCCTTTCCCCGCTCAGAGACCGTTAGGAAATGGCGGCAGCGGAGGTGTGGCGAGGGATTTTTCGTCCCGGGCCTGGCGGCTGACGCAGCCGATGCTGGTTGCATCGGCGAGGAAGCTGGCGCGCCCCGGGGCGGAAAGACCCGCCAGACCGACCCGCCGCCGTTTCCTAACGGTCTCTCAGTTCAGCCGCTGGCGCAGCTCGGTGATGGCGGCGCGCACCCGGGATGCCACGGCGCCGTCCGGCTGCAATTCCAGGAACCGCTCCAGCGCCGCCAGCGCCGCGCCGATCCGCTCCAGCCGCTGGTTCATCAGCCCGGCCTCCCGCCACAGCAGCGCCTGCTCCGGCGCCAGGCGCAGCATGTCCTCGGCGCAGGTCAGCGCCCCTTCCAGGTCGTCCGCCTGCTGCCGCCGCAGCTTGATGTTGTTCTGCAGCCGCAGCAACACCGCCCGCCGGCCCATGGGCGCCAGGAGGCCGGGGCGCAGCTCCGCCGCCTCGCCCTCGAACCGCTTGATGAGGGCGCGGAGATCGCGCGCCGTCATTGCGGCCCCGCCCGCGAAGACGTCGACCATGAGCTGCCCGCGCGGCCCTTCCAGCGCCACCAGGAAATGGCCGGGGAAATCCACGCCGTGCGCCGGCCAGCCCGCCGCCTCCGCGGCGTGCAGCCAGAGGATGCCGAGCGCCACCGGCAGCCCGCGCCGCCGCTCCAGCACCCGGATCAGGTTGGCATTGGCCAGGTCGTCATAATGTTCGGTGTCGCCGGCGAAGTCGCGCAGCACCTGGGCCAGCACGCCGCGCCGCGCCTCCAGGTCGCCGGCATCGGCCTCCGGCGCTGCGGCCGCGGCTTGGACCGCTTCCCGCGCCAGCACCGACAGGTCCATGGCGGCGCTGCGCCAGTCGAGCTCCGGTGCGTCGATGCGGGCGAATTGCAACGCCACCCCGGCGATGTCGATCTCGTCGTCGGGCAGGATGCCGGCGGCGTCCAGGGCGGCGCGCGCTTCCGCAAGATGGGTCTCGGACATGCACCGAATGTCGGCCCCCGGCGCCGATCCGGCAAGGTATATACACCTGCCCTCAGGCGCCGGGCGCCGGGCGCCGCGCATCCGCGCGGCTTGGCTTCGCCGGACTACCGGCGGCGCCCATGCGGGCGCTCGGCACGCGGGAAGTACGCGTGCCGTTGGTTTCACCTATGTCGGATCAGGGGGCGGCCTCCTTCGCGACCATGCGGCCGAGCCGCTTGCCGCCGAAGATATGGACGTGGAAATGCGGCACTTCCTGGCCACCATCGGGGCCGATGTTGCTCAGGATGCGATAGCCGCCCTCCTCCAGGCCGAGCGCCTTCGCGGTCGCCGCGACGGCGCGCCAGAAGCCGGCGATCTCGGCGTCATTGGCGGTGGCGCCGAAATCCACGGCCGAGACATAGGCACCCTTCGGAATCACGAGCACGTGCACCGGCGCCTGCGGATTGATGTCGTGAAAGGCGAGCGCGAAGCCATCCTCATGCACGCGTTTGCAGGGGATCTCCCCCCGCAGGATGCGGGCGAAGATGTTCTGCGGGTCATAGGGCGGCAGGCCGGTGACGCTCATGGGGCGGGTTCCTTGGCTTTTGGGGTGCAGGATGCCCCGGCGGCGGCGCGGGGCAAGCCCCCCGTCCCTGACCGCCAGCCTGGGAGGCTACGCGCCTGGGGCGAGGTCCCCCACGGCGGCTTCGCAGGCCGTGGCGACTGTCTCCCAGCCCGCGCGGCCGTTTTCCGCAGTCTCGAAGCGGAGCGGCGCGCCGATCCTCAGGCTGAGCGGCCCAGGGCGCGGCAGGCGGCGCTGCGCCGGCCAGGCGGCGAAGGCGCCTTCGATCCAGCAGGGGACGACCGGCACTGCGGTGCCGGCGATCAGCGCGCCGATCCCGGGCTGGAAGCGCGCGATGGCGCCGTCGCGGCTGCGGGTGCCTTCCGGGAACAGGACCAGGACCAGCCGGTCCTCCAGCAGCCGCATCCTGAGCGTCGTGAGGTCGCTGGAGCGGGTGCGGCGCCGCCAGATCGGCAGGGCGTTGATCGCATGCGCCGCGAAGGCGGCCATGGGCAGCGAGGTGAAGAAGGTGTCGCCCGCCGCCAGCACGAAGGCCCGTCGCGCCGCGGCGCCGCGCAGCACGGCGCTCAGCGTCAGCGCGTCCAGATGGCTCGCATGGTTGGCGATCAGCACGAAGGGTGGGGGCGGCAGGTGCTCCACCCCGCTCACCCGCAGCCCATGGAACAGGGCCAGATAGCCGCGCAGCAAGCGGCGCCAGAGGAAGGCGATGGCGGCGGCAGGCAGCCCCGGCTCCCGGCTCAGGCTGCGCAGCCGGTCGCGGCCGCTGAGCCCCAGGTCGCGCGCCGGCTTGAGCTGCCAGTCCATCATCCGCCGGTGATCAGCCGGGTCGGCTGCTGCAGGCCGAAGCCGACGAAGTAGCCGATGAAGTGGAAGGCAGCCGGCGCGACCAGCAGCAGGCTGTTGAAGCGGTCCAGCACGCCGCCATGGCCGGGCAGGGTCACGCCCATGTCCTTGATGCCGATGTCCCGCTTGATGGAGGAGAGCATCAGGTCGCCCGCCTGCGCCGCGATGCCGACGATCAGCCCGAAGCAGACCAGCCAGTGCGGCTTGTCCATGTTGGTGCCTTGGAACACCGCGGCGGCGAGGAAGGCGACCACCGCCGTCGTCGTCGCCAGCGCGCCGAGCGCGCCGGCGACGGATTTGTTCGGGCTGGTCGCCGGCAGCAGCTTGGGGCCGCCGATCAGCTTGCCGAAGGTGAAGGCGGCGACGTCGCTCAGCGCCACCGTCGCCATCAGCATCAGGAGGATCGGGCGGTAACCCGGATCATTCGCCATGTAGCCGAGATGCGCGAGCCCGGCGCCAAACAGCATGTAGCCGAAGACGCCGAGCGCGCTGCGCTGGATGTAGCCGGCCGGCCGGTCGACCGGGATCGATGCGATCGCGATCACGCCGACCGTCAGCGGCCAGAGCGCCACGAAGAACCCGTACCAGTGGTCGAGCACCGCGAAGTTCACCGCCAGCACGCCGAGCAGCACGGCGCCAATGATGACCCAGTCCCGGAACAGCCCGGTCGCGCGCGCGTATTCGCGGAAGCAGAGCAGCCCGAGCGCCGTCACCGCCGCGATCGTCCAGACCCGGCCCGCCAGCACCGGCCCGAACATCAATGGCAGCAGCCAGCACCAGGAGAGCAGGCGCAGCCGCAGCTCCCGCCGCATCGCCGGCGCGGCGGCGCCGGTCAGCGACAGCCCAGCGATCACCAGCGCCGCGCCCGCCACCACCGCGAAGACCGCGGCCAGGATCCAGATGGTGACGGGCGATGCGAGCATGACGCCGATCGGCGCGATGAAGGGCTCGCCGGCCATCAGCGCGCTTCCAGCGCCCGTGCCGCCCCCAGGAGGCGGCGCAGCGCGGTGAGGGTCGCGAGCAGGATGATGGCGATCAGCGCCCAGCGCGGCAGTGCGCCGACCCAGCCCGCCGGCGTCAGCCCGCACCAGAGGGCGATCGCTGTCACCAGCGCCATCCGGTGCTGCTTCGCCATCGGGCCGCGGAAATCGCTCGGCGCACCGGCGGCGCGTCCCACGGCGCGCGCATAGGCGGTCGCCATGGCGGCGAGCGAGGCGCCGAGGCCGAGCGCCCAATCGCCCCCGGCGGCGAGCCCGAGCCCGACCAGGATCGCGGTGTCAGAGATGCGGTCCGGCACCTCGTTGAACAGCTCCCCGCGCGGGGAGGCGATGCCGCGCCCGATCGCCACCATGCCGTCGAGCAGGTTGGCGGCCAGCCGCAACTGCACCAGCAGCGCCGCCAGCAGCCAGAGCGGCCGCGCGGCGCTCGGTGCCAGCCAGACGCCGGCGAGGCAGAGGCCGGCGGCCAGGGCGCAGAGCATGCCGGCGATGGAGATGCCGTCGGCCGAGGCGCCGCGGCGGATCAGCCAGCCGGCGACGGCCTGGGCCGGGCGCGTTCCGCGCGCGGCGATCGGTCGGCGGTCGCTGCCGGACATGGTCCCCCTTTTCCGTGTCGATCGCGACACGTCCCGCAGGAGAACCGGTTTTCTTGCCCGGCGGCAAGCGCCGGCGTCAGGGCAGCTTGCGCGTCCCCGCCGCTCGCATCAGCCCCGCCGGACGGGCCGCCTTTTCGGCGATGCCACTGATCCCCTGGCGCCGCGCCAGTTCCGACCAGATCTCGGCCGGCTGGATACCGGCATCCACCCAGAGGACGATCAGGTGATAGAGCAGGTCGGCCGATTCCAGCACGGTGCCGCGGTGGTTGCCGAGCGTCGCCTCGATGACGCACTCGACCGCTTCCTCGCCGAGCTTCTGCGCCACCTTGGGCGTGCCCCGCGACAGCAGCCGCGCGGAATGCGACTGGGTCACGTCGCCCGCGATGCGGCGGCTTTCGACCGTGGTCCAGAGCGTGTCGAGGATGCCGGCATCGATGCCCGCCGGGGCCTCGATCGGCGTCAGCACCCGCCCTTCCACACGCTTGATGCGCTTCGGCACCGGCGCCGGCGGCAGGCCCAGCGCCGCGGGCAGCGGCACGCTGCGCTTCTTTCCGGCCGGCTTCTTCACCGCCTGCTTCTTGCCATTGGCCTTCTTCGCCGCGGCGAGCTTCGCCGGGTTCTTCTGCTTCACAAGCTTCGCCATGTCACGCGGCCCTCAACCTCGCGGGCAACGGCCGCACCGGCAGGCCGGCGGCGGCCAGCGCCGCCTTGGCATCCGCGATGCGGAGCTCCCCATAGTGAAAAACGCTGGCGGCGAGCAGTCCGGTCGCTCCGGCCTCCGCCCCCGCCACAAAGTGATCGGCACTGCCGACCCCGCCCGAGGCCACCAGCGGCAGCCGCACCACGCGGCGGATCGCGCGCAGCAGGCCGGTGTCGAAGCCCTGCTTGGTCCCGTCGCGGTCCATGGATGTTACCAGCAGCTCCCCGGCGCCGAGGCTTTCCATGCGTTGCGCCCAGGCGACCGCGTCGATCCCGGTCTCCCGCCGCCCGCCATGGGTGAAGACCTCCCAGCGGTCGGGCGCCACGCGCTTGGCATCGATCGCGACCACGATCGCCTGGCTGCCGAAGGCTTCCGCGGCGCGGCCCACCAGCTCCGGCTCGGCGACCGCGGCGGAGTTGATCGACGCCTTGTCGGCGCCGGCCAGCAACAGGCGGCGCACATCCTCGACGCTGCGCACGCCGCCGCCGACGGTCAGCGGGATGAAGACCTGCGCCGCCGTCCGCGACACGACGTCGAGGATGGTGTCGCGGTTCTCGTGGCTGGCTGCGATGTCGAGGAAGGTGATCTCGTCCGCCCCCTCGGCATCATAGGTGCGCGCCTGCTCCACCGGATCGCCGGCGTCGCGGAGTTCCAGGAAGTTCACGCCCTTGACGACGCGGCCATCCTTCACATCGAGGCAGGGGATCACGCGCAGCGCCAGCATGGCGGATGATTTCCCAGGTTGTCGGTGGGCGCGCGGACGCGCGCAAACTTTCTCCGCGATGACGGCGAAGTCTCGCGCGGTCAAGTGTTCATTCGGCGAAACCGTTGTGCCTCGGGCGACCCTGCCGTGCTCCAGGGCGGTGGCCGGAAAAAATCCGGCGATCAGCCGAGCGCCAGGGCCTCGGTTAGGTCGATCCGGCCGTCATAGAGGGCGCGGCCGATGATGACGCCGGCGACCCCCTCGCCCGCCACCGCGCGCAGCGCCCTGAGATCGGCGATCGAGGCGACGCCGCCGGAGGCGATGACCGGTGTGGTCAGGGCGCGGGCCAGTGCCACCGTCGCGTCCAGGTTGACGCCGCCCAGCATGCCGTCGCGGTCGATGTCGGTGTAGATGATGGCCGCCGCCCCGGCATCCTCGAAGCCGAGCGCGAGGTCGCGGGCGGAGACGGTGCTGGTCTCGGCCCAGCCCTCGGTCGCCACCATGCCGCCCCGCGCATCGATGCCGACGGCGATGCGCCCCGGGAAGGCCCGGCAGGCGGCGCGCGCGAAATCCGGGTCCTTCACCGCGGCCGAGCCCAGGATGACCCGCGCCACCCCGGCCGCGAGCCAGGCTTCGACAGTCGCCATGCCGCGGATGCCGCCGCCGAGCTGCACGGGGATCGGCGCGGCGGCCAGGATGGCGCGCACGGCCGCCTCATTCGCGGGCTTGCCGGCGAAGGCGCCGTCGAGATCGACCACATGCACCCAGGCAAAGCCCTGGCGCGCGAAGACGGCCGCCTGGGCGGCGGGGTCCTCCCCATAGACGGTCGCCTGGTCCATGTCGCCGCGCTTCAGGCGCACGACGCGCCCGCCCTTCAGATCGATGGCGGGGTAGAGCGTGAAGGCGGTCATCTCACTGGCTCTTCACTGGCTTTCGGAGATCAGCGCGTCGGTCTTCCGGCCGCGCCCGGGCTCCAGCAGCTTGTAGTAATGGAGCCCTGCGACGGTGCGGCCATCGGCCCGGGCATAGAAGGGATGGGTGCCCCAGTGCCGGTAGCCCACCGCCTCGAACAGCGCGATGGCGGTGGATTGGGTTTCCCGCACGTCGAGGTTCAGCACCCGATGGCCGGCGGCGGCGGCGTATTCCTCGACCCGCTTCATCAGCAGCCGCGCCAGACCGAAGCCGCGCGCGTAAGGGGCGATATAGGCGTGGGTGAGCTGCGCCGCGAAGGCCTGCGCCTCGTTGTTGCGCGGCGGGCGCACGAGCTGGGCGGAACCCACGATGTGCCCGTCCATCCGCGCCACGAAGAGCTCGCGCTCCGGCACCAGCAGCACGCCGCGGAAATGCCGCTCCAGCGGCGCGCGCCCCTGCGGGCCCAGCCAGCCGAAGCCGCCACCCTCGATGATGGCAGCGTCGGTCGCCTCGCAGAGCTCGCCCATCTCGGCGTCGTTCAGCTCCTCGACGCGCTGGACGTCGAGCTGGTGGGCGGCGGCGTGCGCCATCACGGCTCCCAGCGGAGGAAGTTGGCGAGCATGGCGAGGCCGACCTCGCCGCTCTTCTCGACATGGAACTGGGCGGCGACGATGTTGGACCGCGCGATCATGGCGCAGACCGGGCCGCCGTAATCGGTGGTGGCGATGACGTAGTCCTCGTCATGGCCGGTCGCCGCGTAGGAATGGACGAAATAGGCGTGGCTGCCCTTCTCGATGCCGTCCAGCACGGGGTGATGGCCTTCTTCGAAGTCGAGCGCGTTCCAGCCCATCTGCGGCAGCGGCAGCGGGTTGCCGTCCTTGTCCTTCGGGTCCATCGGCGTGACCTGGCCCTGGAACCAGCCAAGGCCGAAGCTGACGCCATGCTCCAACCCGCGCTCGAACAGGATCTGCATGCCGACGCAGATGCCGAAGAAGGGCACGCCCTCGGCCCGCACCCGGATGTCGATCGCGTCCTGCATGCCGTCCAGCGCGTCGAGCCCGCGCTTCACCGCGGCGAAGGCGCCCTGGCCGGGCAGGATGATGCGGTCGGCCGCGCGCACATCGGCGACCGCGGTGGTGACCGCGGCGCGCACCGCGATCTCCGCATTGTCAGCAGCCTTTTCGACCGCCTGGAGCACCGACGCGAGGTTGCCCGAACCGGTGTCCACGATCGCGACCCGCATCATGCCCGTCCCCCCTGCACCGCGCGCGCCGCCTCGGCGCGCAAAGCCTCGTCCTGGGACAAGGCACGCAGCAAGGCCGCGTCCTCGTCCATGCCGAAGATCACAGCGCGGACATCGCGCCCCCGGCGCGCCAGCTTGGCGCGCAGCAGATCCCGCGCCTCGAACCCCGCCAGCAGATGCAGCGCCAGGAGGCCGAGGCTGCGCCAGCCCGGCGGCGCGGCAAGCGCGATCGCCGCGAAGCCCGCGACATAGGCCAGCAGGCCGAGCCAGAGCCCATGGCGTAGCAGCCAGAAGGGCGCGAAGACGAAGGCGCCCCAGGAGAAGCCTTCCGGGATCAGCAGTGGCTGATGTCCGGGGGCGGCATGCAGGGTGAAGGCGCGCATCACGCCTCCAGCACACCCTTGGTGGAGGGGATGGCCACGCCGGCGCGCGGATCGGGCTCCACCGCGGCGCGGAGCGCGCGGGCGAGCGCCTTGAAGGCGGCTTCCGCGATGTGGTGCGCGTTGCTGCCGGCCTTCTGGATCACATGCAGGGTGATCCCGGCATTGGTCGCGAAGGCGCGGAAGAACTCCTCGAACAGCTCGGTGTCCATCTCGCCGATCTTGTCGCGCGCGAAGGTCACGTTCCAGGCGAGGAAGGGGCGGCCGGAGATGTCGATCGCGGCTTCCACCAGCGCCTCGTCCATCGGCACAACGGCATGGCCGTAGCGGCGGATGCCTCGCTTCTCGCCGAGTGCCTTGCGCACCGCTTGGCCGAGCACGATGCCGACATCCTCGGTGGTGTGGTGGAAGTCGATATGCAGGTCGCCCTGCGCCTCGACCGTCAGGTCCAGCATGCCATGCCGGGCAAGGGCCGTGAGCATGTGGTCGAGGAAGCCGATCCCGGTCGCGATCTCGCTCGCGCCCGACCCGTCGAGGTCGAGCGTCGCGCGGATGCGCGTTTCGCTGGTCGCCCGGGCGATCTCGGCCCGGCGGGGGGTCAGGGTGCCGTCCATGGGCGCCTCTCTACGCCGGGCCCGGGCGTGCCACAACCGGGCGCGGCGGGGCAGTCTCGGCTGCCGCGGCCGGGCTTGTCCACGGCGAAGGTTGCGGCATCGGCATGGCAGCCCTACCCCCGTTGTCGGGCGCCAGTCGCGATGCCATCTGCGCGATCATGCAATCCTCACATGATCCTCTCGGCTGGCACGGCACCACCATCCTCTGCGTCCGCAAGGATGGCCAGGTGGCGATGGCCGGCGACGGCCAGGTCTCGATCGGCCAGACCGTGGTGAAGGGCAATGCGCGGAAGGTCCGCCGCATCGCCAATGGCCGGGTCCTCGCCGGTTTCGCCGGCGCTACCGCCGATGCTTTCACCCTGCTCGAGCGGCTGGAAGCCAAGCTCGAGCGCTTCCCCGACCAGCTCGAGCGCGCCGCGGTCGAGCTCGCCAAGGATTGGCGCACCGACCGCTACCTGCGCCGCCTCGAAGCCCTGCTGGCGGTCGCCGACAAGGATCGCTCGCTGCTCATCACCGGCCAGGGCGATGTGCTGGAGCCCGAGGATTCCGTGATCGGCATCGGGTCGGGCGGCAATTACGCTCTGTCCGCCGCGCGTGCGCTGCTGCCGGTGGAGGGCGTCGATGCGGCCGAGATCTGCCGGCGCTCGATGAAGATCGCAGCCGATATCTGCGTCTACACCAACGGCAACATGATTTTGGAGACGCTTTAACAGGCCTTGCGCCGGCGCCGCCTCCGGCGGCTTGGCTTGCGCGCTGTCGGGTGCGCACCCGGCGCGGCTGATGGTCGCGCGCGGGCCGCATTCGCGGCCTCGGTCTGCATCGGCTGTCGCCTCGCAGCCCGGCCTTTCTGATGGCGGCCTTCGGCCGCGCGGCCCTCGCCCTCCGAAGCCTCGGCGAAGGGGGGTGGCCGCGTGGCGTTTGTTGGTCTCAGGGCCGGACGGTGACCAGGGCGAGGTAGCGGTCGATCGCGGCGATCGCGACCTGCTCCGCGGCTGCGGGGTCGAGGCCCCAGCTCGGGAACTGGCCATCCAGATGCATGCGCGCCAGGCCATAGGCCAGGGCGCGGCCGGTGATCAGCACCTGCTCCGGCGCGTCCCCCAGCATGCCCTGCGCGGCGGCCTCGGCGAGCTGGTCGGCCATCATCGCGCGCAGCGCGTCATTGGCGCGGCGCAGCCCCGAACCCTCGAAATCGATCAGCCCGCGGGCCGAGATCACCTGGAAATGCGCGGGGTTGCGGATCGCCCAGCGCAGGAAGCCATGCCCCGTGGCGCGGAAGCGCTCGAGCGGCGCGGAGACGCCTTCCAGCGCCGCCGCGATCTCGGCCTGCAGCCGCTCCATCGCCTCCTCCGCCACCAGGGTCAGCAGGGCCATGCGGCTCGGCACGTGGCGGAAGGGCGCGCCGGAAGAGACGCCCAGCCGGCGTGCCACCTCGCGCAGCGTCACCTTCTCCAGCCCCTCGGCCTCGATCAGCCGGATCGTCTCGGCAATCATCGCCCGACGCAGGTCGCCATGGTGGTAGGTGCCGCGCGGGGTGCTGGTCGTCATCGGTGGGTTCCGGGCCGGGCTAATGTAAGCGTCGCTTATTTTTCACTGGCGGGCAAAGGCCGCTTCGATGTAAGCGTCGGTTACATCAGTGTTGGAACCCACCCATGCCGCGCCTCGCGATCCCTGCCGTGCTGGCCGCCCTCCTCAGCATCTCCGCCGCCGCCCCCGCGACGGAGCCGCCGCGCCTCAGCATCCTTTCCCCGGCCGAAGGTGCGGAGGTGGTGCTGGCCCCGGGGCCGGAGGGTAGCGTCGCCGTGCGGGTCAGCGTGCCGGGTTTCCTGCTGCGCGCTGCCGGTGCCTGCGGCGGCGCGCCGAATTGCGGGCATCTCCACCTCAAGGTCGATTTCGAGGGCGATAGCTGCAATGCCCCGGGCCGCCCCTACAACAGCCGCAACAGCGACACCGGGGGCGATACCATCCTGGCCCATCTCGGCCATTGCCCGGTGCCGACCGGGCGCCACAGCATCGGCATCCTGCTGGCCAATGACGACCACTCGACGGTGCTGGTGGATGGCAGGCCGGTGATCGCGACGGTCACCGTGGTCGCCCGTCGGGCGCCGTAGACCGTCGCCCGCCGGGCGCCGTAGACCAGGGTGGCGCCAGTTGCGTCCCTGCTCCCCTTGGGTCACCGGTTGATTCCGTCGCACCGCGTCCCGATTTTCGGTTCCATCTCTCAGCGGCCACCGAGGCCGCCCCCAGGAACCGGAATGGACACCGTCAATCTCTCTCCGCGCGAGATCGTCTCCGAACTCGACCGCCACATCGTCGGCCAGCAGGACGCCAAGCGCGCCGTGGCCATCGCGCTGCGCAACCGTTGGCGCCGCCAGCAGCTTCCCCCCGGCCTGCGGGAGGAGGTGGTGCCGAAGAATATCCTGATGATAGGGCCGACCGGCTGCGGCAAGACCGAGATCGCGCGCCGCCTCGCCAAGCTCGCCAATGCGCCCTTCCTCAAGATCGAGGCGACCAAGTTCACCGAGGTCGGCTATGTCGGCCGCGACGTGGACAGCATCGTCCGCGACCTGGTCGACACCTCCATCACCATGCTGCGGGAGCAGGCGCGCCACGGCGTGCAGGCGAAGGCGGAGCTGGCGGCGGAGGAACGGCTGGTCACCGCGCTGGTCGGCGAAGGCGCCTCCGGCGAGACCCGCATGAAGTTCCGCCGCATGCTGCGCGAAGGCAGCATCGAGGCGCGGGAGGTGGAGGTCGCGGTCGCCGATACCGGCGGTACGCCGATCGGCATGATCGACCTGCCGGGCGCCCAGGGCCTCCAGATGCAGAACATGCAGGATATGCTCGGCAAGATGTTCGGCGGTCGCACCAAGCCCCGGAAGATGACGGTCGCCGAGGCCCGCATCGCCCTGACGCGGGAGGAAGCGGACAAGCTTGTCGATACGGAGACGCTGACCCGCGACGCCGTCGCCTATGCGGAGGCCAACGGCATCGTCTTCATCGACGAGATCGACAAGGTCTGCGCACGCACCAGCGAAGGCGGCTTCCGCGGCGGCGACGTCTCCCGCGAGGGCGTGCAGCGCGACCTGCTGCCGCTGATCGAGGGCACCACGGTCAACACCAAGCATGGGCCGGTGAAGACGGACCACATTCTCTTCATCGCCTCCGGCGCCTTCCACCTGGCCAAGCCCTCCGACCTGCTGCCGGAGCTGCAGGGCCGTCTGCCGATCCGGGTGGAGCTGTCGGCGCTGACGCGGGACGATTTCCGCCGCATCCTGACCGAGCCCGAGCACAGCCTGATTAAGCAGTATGTGGCGCTGCTGGGCACCGAGGGCCTGACGCTCGAGGTCGGGGCGGATGCGGTGGATGCGATCGCCGACCTCGCCGCCGAGATCAACGCGAGCGTCGAGAATATCGGCGCCCGCCGTCTGGCGACGGTGCTGGAGCGGCTGCTGGAGGAGGTGTCCTTCACCGCTTCCGACCGCCGCGGCGACAGCGTGGCGGTGGATGGGGCCATGGTCCGCGCCAAAGTTGCGCCGCTCGCCGCCAGCGCCGACCTGTCGCGCTACATCCTGTAGTGCCGACTGAGGCCTCCGTGCCGCGCGTGCCAGGGCGCGGAGGCCGAGCGGGTCCTGTGGAGAGATCACAGCAGGCGCCCATGGGGCTGACACCGGATCGGCTCATCGCCATCTTCCCCGCATGAGCGACCTCGCCGCCCCTCTCGAACCCGCCCTGCTGCCCGATGCCGCGCATGCCGAACTCACCGCGGCTTTCAGCGTGCTGGAAGGCACCTCCTTCGCCGCCCGCCTCGCGGCGCTGGCCGGCACGCCGGTGGAGGCGCTGCGCGCCGCGCTGCCGAAATTCGTGCAGTCGCGCCTGGACGGCGCGGTGCGCGGCGCGCTGACCACCGCGATGTCGGTGGCGCTGCGCAGCGGCCCGGCGAGCACGCCGCTGCCGATCGGGCAGAGCTGGTTCCATCGCGGCCTCGCCGTCGCCTCCGGCGTCGCCGGCGGTGCCTTCGGCCTGCCCGGCACGCTGATGGAGTTGCCGATCTCCACCACCTTGCTGCTGCGCCAGATCGCGGCCGAAGCCGCCGGCCAGGGCGAGGACCTCGATGCGCCCGGTGCCGCGGCGGAATGCCTGCAGGTCTTCGCGCTCGGCGGCCGCGCGCCTTCCGACGACGCGGCCGAGAGCGGCTATTTCGCCGTGCGGTTGGGGCTGGCGCAGACCCTGAAGGGTGCGATCGGCGTCAACCTGGTGCCCGGCTTCATCGGCGCCATCGCCGCGCGCTTCGGCGGGCCGGTCGCATTGAAGCTCGGCGCCCAGGCCGCGCCGGTGCTGGGTGCCGCGGCGGGTGCCGCCGTCAACCTCGCCTTCCTCGAGCATTTTCGCGGCATTGCGCGGGCGCATTTCACCCTGCGCCGCCTGGAGCGCGACCATGGCGAAGCGCTCGTGCGCCAAGCCTATGAGGCGGTGGCGGCAACGCGGGATGCGCGTTTCGTGGGCTGAAGCGGCGTGGCTTGTCCCGCGCCGCCGGCGGCGCGACCCTGAGTGCAAGCCGAACCGGAGGAACCCATGGCCCGCATCCCCTACCGCACCGTCGAAGACCTGGCGCCCGAGAACAAGGACCTGCTGAAGCGCGGAATCGCGCTGCACCGCGCGCTGGTCAACAGCCCCGGCGGCGCCCGCGCCTTCCAGGGCCTCGGCCAATACATCCGCTACGGCAGCAAGCTCGATCCGCGGCTCCGCGAAATCGCGATCCTGCAAGTCGGCTGGCTGGCGCAGAGCGCTTATGAATGGTCGCACCACGTCAAGATCGGCATGGATTTCGGCGTCACCGAAAGCGACATCCGTGCGATCATGGCCGGCGACGATGCGGCGCTCGAACCCCGCGCCCAGCTCGTGCTGCGTGCCGCGCGGGAGATGGTGGCCGGCCCCGGCACCAGCCAAGCGACGCATGATGCGCTGGCCGCCGAGTTCGACACCGAACACCTGACCGACCTTATTCTCGTCATCGGCTTCTACTGCGCCGTGGTGCGAGTCCTCGCCTCCCTCGCGATCGATGTCGAACCCGATTACCAGCCCTATCTCGATCGCTTCCCCCTGAAGGACAAATAATGCGCCGCATCGCCTCGCTTGCGCTGTTGCTGCCCTATCTGCGCGCGCATGCGGGGCGGGTGGCGCTCGCCGCCAGCGCGCTGCTGCTCGCCGCCGGCATGGTGCTCGCCCTGGGCCAGGGCCTGCGCCACCTGATCGACGAAGGCTTCGGCGCCGGCAGCGTGGTGCGGCTGGACCAGACCGCGCTCGCGGTCTTCGGGTTGATCGCGGCCCTCGCGGTCGCGACCGGCACCCGCTACTACTTCGTCACCTGGCTCGGGGAGCGGGTCGCTGCCGATATCCGGCGCGATGCCTATGCCCGCGTGCTGTCGCTCTCGCCCGCCTATTTCGAGACGGCGCGGGCGGGCGACATCCTGTCCCGCCTGACCGCTGATATCGCGCTGCTGCAGTCGCTGATCGGATCCGCGATCTCGGTCGGCATCCGCAACGTGCTCATGTGCATCGGCGCCTTTGGCCTGCTGGTCCTGACCAGCGCCAAGCTGGCGCTGCTGATGGCACTGGTGGTGCCACCGGTGCTGTTGCCGATGATCCTGTTCGGCCGGCGGGAGCGGCAGCTCTCGCGCAGCACGCAGGAACGGGTGGCCGATCTCGGCCATCAGGTCGAGGAGACCATCGCCGGCATCCGCACCGTGCAGGCCTTCACGCGGGAGCCCGCCGAGCGGGCCCGCTTCGATGTCGCGGCGGAGGCCTCCGTTACCGCGGCACTCCGGCGCATCCGCATCCGCGCCATGCTGATCGTGGTGGTGATCCTGCTCGGCTTCGGGGCGGTCACCTTCAGCCTCTGGGTCGGCGGCCGGGATGTCGTGGCCGGGCAGATGACCGGCGGGCAGCTCTCCGCCTTCGTGCTCTACGCCGTGCTGATGGCGACCTCCGGCGCCGCGCTCGCCGAGGTCTGGGGCGAGGTGCAGCGCGCCGCCGGCGCTGCCGAGCGATTGCAGGAAGTGCTGGACGCACCGCCCGCCATCACCGCGCCCGCCGCGCCCACGATCCTGCCCAGCCCCGTTCTCGGTCGCATCGCATTCGAGGACGTGACCTTCCACTACCCGACGCGCCCGGCGCAGCCGGCGCTCGATCGCTTCTCGCTGGTGGTGGAACCGGGGGAGACGGTGGCGCTGGTCGGCCCATCGGGCGCCGGCAAGACGACGGTGCTGCAATTGCTGCTGCGCTTCTATGATCCGCAATCGGGTGTGGTGCGGCTGGACGGCGTCGATATCGCGCAGCTCGATCCCGCGGCGCTGCGCGGACAGCTCGGCCTGGTGCCGCAGGATCCCATCATCTTCAGCGCCGACGCTGCGGAGAACATCCGCTTCGGCCGCCCCGGCGCCACCGATGCGGAGGTCCGTGCCGCGGCCGAGGCCGCCGCCGCGACATCCTTCCTCGACGCGCTGCCGCAGGGCTTCGCGACCCATCTCGGCGCCAAGGGCGTGATGCTGTCGGGCGGCCAGCGCCAGCGCGTCGCGATCGCGCGGGCCATCCTGCGCGACCCGCGCGTGCTGCTGCTGGACGAAGCGACCAGCGCGCTGGATGCGGAAAGCGAACAGGCGGTGCAGCGCGCGCTGGCCACCCTGTCGCGCGGCCGCACCACCTTGGTGGTCGCGCATCGTCTGGCGACGGTGCGCCGCGCCGACCGCATCGTGGTCATGGAGGCTGGCCGCATCGTGGCGGCCGGCACGCATGAGAGCCTACTGCGTGACGGCGGATTGTACGGGCGCTTCGCGGCGCTGCAGTTCGCCGAGGCCTGACGCAGGGTTGCCGCCGGGTCCGACATCGCCGATAGCGGGCATTCGGTCATTTCGCCTCCAGCCATCGCGGCCTAGGCTGTTCGGGCGCCGCGATCCGGCGGCAAAGATCGCTGGAGGTGACGATGCCCAACCTGGTTCCGTCGCGACGCGCCGTCCTGTCGGGCCTCGCCTGCGCCGCCCTGGCCGGCGTGGCGGCCGCCCAGCCCGCCCGCTGGCCCAACCGCACCATCCGCTTCATCGTGCCCTTCGCGCCGGGCGGACCGGTCGAGGTTCCCGCCCGCTTCATCGCCGATCATCTGGCACCGCGTCTCGGCCAGCCGGTCATCGTCGAGGCGCGGCCGGGCGCGGGTGGCGCGCTCGGCATCCAGCTCGTCGCGCAATCCACCGATCAGCACAGCCTGGTCTTCACGACCGGCTCCGTCGCCATCCTGCCGTCCCTGCAGAAGAATCCGGGCTACGATCCGTTCCGCGATCTCACGCCGGTATCGGTGATCTCGGAATCGGCCATGGCGATCAATGTGCGCCGGGAATCCCCGATCCGTGACCTCGACGACCTGCTGGCACGCGCCCGGGCGGCGCCGGGCCGTATCACCTATGGGTCCAGCGGCGTCGGCACCACGACGCATCTGCTCGGCGAGCTGTTGAAGGTAAGGGCGCAGATCGACTTGCTGCACGTCCCGTTCCGGGGCACCGGGCAAGGGCTGGGCGCGCTCTATGCCGGCGACGTCGACCTGCTGCTGACCGATGCCAGCGTGCCGATCCCGCATATCCGCGACGGCCGCATGCGCAGCCTGGCGGTGTCGAGCGCCGAGCCGACCGCCGCCCTGCCGGGGGTGCCAGCTGTCGCATCCGCGGTGCCGGGCTTCTCGATGGTGCTCTGGTTCGCCCTGCTCGGTCCGGCGAACCTGCCGCGGGAAGCCGTGGAGCGCCTGACCCGGGAGATGGCGCCGCTGCGCGACGGCAGCGCGCTGGCACAGCGGTTGGAAGCGGCCGGCGGCAAGCTGCTGCTGACCGGCCCCGAGGAACTCGCCGACCGCTTGCGGCGGGAGGTGCCGCTATGGCGTCAGGTGGCGGAGGCCGCGGGCATCAGGCCGGAGGAGTAGCGCCCGGCCCTGCCTCCACCGTCCGGTTCCAGAACAGCGCCCGGCGTTGGATCGACTGCAGGACGGAATGCAGCGCCACTCCCATGACCGAGAGCACCACGAAGAGTGCGAAGGTCGCCGCGATGTCGAGTGCGAAATTCGCCTGCAGGATCAGAAAGCCGATGCCCCGATTCGAGCCGACGAATTCGCCGACAATCGCCCCGATCACCGCGAAGACGATGGCCGTGTTCAGCCCGGCGAACAGGAAGGGCAGCGCATTGGGGAAGCGGAGGTGGCGCAGGATCTGCCACCGGCTGGCGGAGAGCGAGGCCAACAGGTCCAGCCTGTCCTGATCCACCGCCTTCAGCCCCGCCATCATGTTCACCAGCACCGGGAACAGCGACACCAGGGCGACGACGATGATCTTCGATTCCATGCCGAAGCCGAACCACACCACAATCAGCGGCGCGATCGCAACCTTCGGCACCGTCTGCAGGGCGACGATGTAGGGGTAGACGATCCGCTCCAGCGCCGGAAACACCACCACCAGCACGGCGATGGCGATGCCGAGCGCGCTGCCCAGCAGGAAGCCGCTGACCGCCTGGAAGGCGGTGACCCCGGCATGGCCGAGATAATTGCCCTGCGCGAAGCCGCGCAGCAGCGCGACGATAACGGCGGAGGGGGCCGGCACCAGGAAGCTCTCCACAGCGAAGCCGCGGATGATCGCCTCCCAGCCACCGATGAACAGGATGAAGACCAGAAGTGGCACAGCCTGGCGGCGCATCCATCGCAGCAAGGCGCTCACAGCTCCGCTCCCTTGCCACCGAGCAGGCTGCGGACATGGCGCACCTGGTCGGCGAAGTCCGGTACCAGCATGTCGTCGAGGCTCCGGAGCCGCGGCATGGGGTTCACGATGACTTCCAGGATCCGACCGGGCCGCGGCGACATCACGACGACGCGGTCGGCGAGGAATACCGCCTCGGCGATGGAGTGGGTGATGAAGACGACCGTCTTGCGCTGCGCCTGCCAGATGCGCTGCAGCTCCAGGTTCATCTGCTCCCGTGTCATGGCGTCGAGCGCGCCGAAGGGCTCGTCCATGATCAGCACCGGTGCGTCCTGCACCAGCGCGCGCGCAATCGAGGCGCGCTGCTGCATGCCGCCAGACAGCTCCGCCGGGTAATGCGCCGCGAAGCGTTCTAGCCCGACCAGCTCCAGCAGCTCCATCGCCCGGTCGCGATAGCGTGCCTTCGGCAGTTTCAGCACCTCGATCGGCAGCAGCACATTGTCGAGCACGGTCCGCCAGGGGAAGAGGACAGGACTCTGGAAGACGATGCCGACGTCACTGCGCGGGCCTTCCACCCGCCGCCCCTGCAGCAGGATATTCCCACGGGAGGGACGTCGCAGACCGGTGACGAGCTTCAGCAAGGTGCTCTTGCCGCAGCCGCTGGGACCGACCACGGCGACGAACTCACCCGCGGCGATGTCGAGGGTGATGCCGGACAGCGCTTCCACCGCGCCCGCCCCGGCGCCGTAGACCATGCCGACGTCGCGGATCGAAAGCGCCGCGGCGCCGCAGTCCTCAGGCGCCACGCGCGCGCCGCTCGATTGCCGCGGCATCCAGCTGGTTCACCGCCGGGATCAGCTCCGTGCTGAAGAGCGTCGCGCTGTCGATCACCCGCTCCGTGAGCTGCTGCTGCACCATGAAGGCCTGCAGCCGGTCCCACATGCCGGCATCCATCGCGCCCCAGGGCGTCGCCGCATCGTCCCAGCGGCGCCAGAGCTCGGCGGAGCGCGAGAGCACGTGCCGCGCGCGGCTCATGGCCTCCTCCTCGCTCAGGCCGGTGGGGCGGCCGAACATCGTCCAGTGCTGCCGCACCGTCGCCTCCGGCGCGAGCTGCGCGAAGATCGAACCGGCGGCGATGCCGCGTAGCGCCCCGGTCACGGCGGCGGGGTTCTGCCGCAGGAAGGTGCTGTTGGCGATGACCACTGCGCTCGGCTGCTCCCGCTGGAAGTAGCGGAGGCTGATGCCGAGCGTCTCGATCAGCGCATGCTGCGCGCGGAAGAGCGAGAGCGCCTGCACACGCCCGCCCCGAAGCGCCGTCGCCGCGGCCGCGCCGTTGCCCACCGGCACCAGGCTGACATCATTCGCTGGGTTCAGCCCCGCCTCGGCCAGCATGGCGCGCAGCGAGGGGATGGCGCCGCTCGCGAGATTGGCGACGCCGATGGTCTTGCCCTTGAGATCGGCGACGCTGCGGATCGCGCTGTCCTCAGGCACCACCAGCTCATAGATATTGCCGCGGTCCTGCAGATAGACGGCGGTAACGGGCAGGGTCGGATTGCGTGCTTTGGCGAGCGCGACGACCTCCATGCCGACATAGCCGAGCTGCACCTGGCCTGCGGCGACGAGCTGCAGCGTCGCCGAGGATCCGGCCGCGGTGCCGAATTCCACCTCCACGCCCTGCTCCCGATAGAAGCCGAGCGGGATGCCGAGGAAGAGGAAGCCGTGATAGGCCTCGACGGTGGCCGAGGCACCCCAGACCTTCAGCTTCGGCAGCGTCTGCGCCGCCACGGGGCGCGCCAGTACCCCTTGGCCGGCCGCAACGAGTGCGCCAGCCCCTGCCATGCGGCCGAAGCCGCGTCGTGTCATGCCCATCGCCCTACCCCCAATCTGTCCGCCCGTCTTTGCCGATCTGGTGCGGACGGCCTGCGACATGCCGTGCCGGTATCCTTGTCAGTGTCACTTCGCGAAGCGTGGGATCACCTTCTCCCCGATCAGGTCGATGGAGCGCAGGACCTCGTCGTGCGTGGCATGGCCAGCCTGCAGGAAGAAGATCATCTGGTCGATGCCGACCGAGGCCCAGCGCTCGACCTGACGGCAGACCGTATCAGGATTGCCGCCGATCGCCATGGCATCCTCGATCAGCTCGTCATTGCTGCGCCGGCCGATCTTGTCGTTGATTCTGCCGACGCCGCCATCGGTCTGGAAGCGCACCTTGTTCAGCTCGGCGTCGTTGTCGCCATAGTACCAGCGGGCGGCGGCGCAGGCCCTGTCGCGGCCGATGCGGTCATCCTGATGCACGGCGCCGATGGCGAAGACGCCAGTCTGCTCGTTCACCACACGGGCGACGCGCTGCGCCGGATCGGGGGCGCGGATCGCCTCGCGATAGGCGGCGATGCTCGCCGCCGTCTCGGCCGGCGTGTTGCGGGTGACGCCGATGCAGCCGAAGCCCTGGTGGCCGGCGCGCGACCAGGTCTCGAGCGTCGAGGCCGCGACCCAGACCGGTGGATGCGGCCGCTGCAGCACGCGCGGCACCACATGGCGGCTCGGCAGGTCGTAATGCTCGCCCTGGAAGCCCGGGAAAACCTCGTTCTCCATCATGCGGAGCACCGCCTCGATCGATTCCTTCGACTGGCCGCGCCCCTTCTCCGTATCGCCGCCGAGACCTTCCACCACGTAGCGCGAGGTGCCGCGGCCGATGCCGAATTCGGCGCGCCCGTCGCTCAGCACGTCGAGCGTGCCGACGCGCTCGGCGACGTTGAACGGGTTGTGCAGCGGCAGCAGGACGACCGAGAAGCCGAGTCGGATGCGGCTGGTGCGCTGCGCGATCGCGGCGAGCACCATCTCGGGGCAGGAGCAGTGCCCGATCTCGATGAAGAAGTGCTGCTCGGTGATCCAGAAATGATCGAAGCCCGCGGCCTCCGCCGCCACCGCCTGAGTGATGCAGTTGTGGAAGCCGTCGCGCTCGGTGCGCTCCGTCCAGGGCCGCGGCATCTGGATCTGCGTCATCAGCCCGAACTTCATCCCCGCCCCCGTCCTGCCGGGGTCGAGATTGGAATGGCCGCGACAGGTCGTCCAAGGCATAATCCGTATGGGTTACATAACCGGATCGTTGAATCGTGGCATGATGGACATCCGCGCCCTGCATTATTTCCGCACCGTCGCGGAGTTCGGCTCCTACAGCCGCGGCGCGGAGTTCCTGCGCATCTCCCAGCCCGCCGTCAGCCGCCAGATCCGCAAGCTGGAGGAGGATCTCGGCCGTCCGCTCTTCCGCCGCACCGGCCATGGCGTGGCGCTGACCGAAGCGGGCGAGATGCTGCGGGAACGCGCCCAGACCTTGTTCCGCGGCCTCGAACAAGCGCGCGCCGAGATCCGCTCGGGCCGCCGCGGCCTGTCGGGCACCATCGCCCTCGCCATTCCCTCCGGCGCCGGGCAGTGGCTGCTGCCGCCACTCGTCGCACGCTTCCGCGCCCTGCACCCGGAGGTGTCGCTGCGCGTGTTCGGCGGCTTCTCCGGCACCCTACACGAATGGCTGGTGCGCGGACGGGCCGACATCGCCTGCGTGCATGACCCGCTGCCCCAGCGCGGCTTCCGCATCCTGCCGCTGGCGGAGGAGGAGGTCTGCCTGGTCGGCCGCCCCGGCAGCGCGGCGCTGCGGCGCGGCCATGTGCGTCCGGCGGACCTCGCGCGCCTGCCGCTCATCCTCTCGAGCCGCGCCAATGCCTCGCGCCGGCTTCTCGATGCCTGGCTCGAAGGGACGGCGCCGCCCGAGACGCGCATCGAGGTGGACGACCACGCGATGCTGCGCGCCCTGCTGCGCAGCGGCACCGGCTTCGCGATGCTGACGCGCGGTGGCTTCGCCGCTGAGGCGGCACGGCAGGAGCTGGCCGGGGTGCCCTTCCGCCCACGCGTGACCTGGACCCTCTCCCTCGTCACCGCCGAGGAGCCCGCGCGGCCCGACATCGTCGAACCGCTGATCGCCACCATGCGCGCGGTGACGGAGGAGCTCGCCGCCGGCGGCTGGCCGGTGCGGGCCCTGGCACACGATCAAACGAACGGCGCATGAGGCGCATGCGCCGAAGGCCTTGGACGCAGTACCCGCTTCCTTTCTAGCCTGGACGCCTGATCGCCCGGAGCCGCCCGATGTCCAAGCATGACTTCACGCCGGAGGAATTCGCCGATCGCCTTGCCCGCGCACGCCGCGCCGTGGCCGGGGCAGGGCTCGACTGGATGGTGCTGTTCCATCCGGTCTCGATCCTGTGGCTGACGGGCGGCGAGGCAAAGTCCTTCCAGGCCTTCCAATGCGTCCTGCTCGCCGCGGAGGATCGGCCGCTGGTCTTCCTGTCGCGCGGATCGGATCTCGCGGAATGGCGCGCGGACTCCGTGCTCACGGAGATCCATGGCTGGGGCGGGCCGGAGCCCGAGGATCCGGTCGAGGCCTTCGCGCGACTGGTGCGCGATCTCGGCCTGCTCTCCCAGCGCGTCGGCATAGAAGTGCCGGCCTATTACCTGCACCCACACCACTATCTCCGGCTGCGCGACCTGTTCGGCGCCGCCCTGGTCGCCGAGCCGAGCAACCTGATCCACGACCTCAAGACGGCGAAATCACCTGCGGAGCTCGCGCTGGTGCGCCAGGCCGCCGCCCATGCCGACGCGGCCATGCAGGCTTGCGTCGCGGCTGCGGAGGTGGGCCGCACGGAGCTCGAGCTCGCGGCCGTCGCGCATCACGCGCTGCTGGCCGCCGGCTGCGGCCTGCCGGCGAGCACCATGAACCTCGTGACCGGGGAGCGGCTTTGCTACCCGCATGGTGCGCCGACCGCGCGCCGGCTGCGCGCGGGCGATGGCGGCAATGTCGAACTCGGTGCCGCCTTCCACCGCTACACGGCGACGCTCGGCCGGCAATTCCATCTCGGCCCGGTGCCGCCGCGGATCGCCGCGCTGCATGAGGTGATCCGTGAGGCCGGCGCGGCCATGATCGACGCGATCCGGCCCGGCGTGGTGTCGGAGGTGCCGCATCTAGCGGCCAAGCGCATCATCGCGGCGGCGGGCTGCGACCGCTACCGGCTGCACACCTCGGGCTATGGGCTCGCGCCTGGCTTCCCGCCCTCCTGGGGCGAGCCGGTGAACATGTTCGGCGGCACCGCCACCGTCCTGCAGGAGGGCATGGTGCTCACCATCGAGCCGCCGATCTTCATCGAGGAGGAAGGCATCGGCGTGCGGATGATCGACAATGTCATCGTGACGGCGACCGGGGCGGAGCTGCTGTCCCGCATTCCGCGCCGAATCATGGCCGCCGGCGCCCGGGCCGACTGAGACTTCGGACCTCGGGAGGGCGCGATGGAAGTGCATGTGGCGCAGGGACAGGCACCAGTCTTGGTCGAGCCGGACGACCTCCGCCGCTTCCGCGTGGTCGCTGCCGCCAGTCCGGACCAGCTTCCCGGGCTGGCCACGGAGCTCGGCGGTGTGGTGGATTTCTCCGGTCCCGACCATGCCTGGGTCGCCGTCGACTGGCTCCTGCGCGCTGCCGGGCGCGACGGCTCCGCCGAATGGCGCGCCGGCTTCGATGCGATGCAAGCCTATGCCGCGCGACAGGGCTGGACGCGGGAAGATCCGCCGGCCCTGCGTGGCCATGTCGTCTGGCTGGGGGGTTGAGCCGGCTGCGTCACCCCGGCCCGGGTCATCCGCCCGCGGCGCCCTGGGTGTTCACGTAGAGCGAGAACAGCGACTGCGCCGCCGACATGAACAGCCGGTTGCGCTGTCGTCCGCCGAAGCAGAGATTCGCGCAGCGTTCCGGCAGGTGGATATGCCCGATCGGGGCGCCGCTGCTGTTGTAGACGCGGACGCCGTCGAAGGCCGGCGTCATGCCCCAGCCGCACCAGAGATTGCCGTCGGTATCCACACGGAAGCCATCCGGTGTCTCGCCGGTTTGCGTCGCGATGAAGATCCGGCGGTTGCGCAGCGTTTTGCCGTCCGGCGCTAGGTCGTAGGCCAGGATGTTGCGCGGCTCGCCGCGGCTTTCGATGACGTAGAGGATGCTCTCGTCCGGGCTGAAGGCGAGGCCGTTCGGGTGGTCGATGTCGTCGGCGACCAGGGTGATCTCGCCGCTCTGCCCATCGATGCGGTAGGCGTTGGTGTGCGGCAGCTCCGGTACGACCCGTTCGCCTTCGTAGAAGCCCATGATGCCGAAGGGCGGATCGGTGAACCAGATCGAGCCGTCGCTCTTCACCACCACGTCGTTCGGGCTGTTGAGCCGCTTGCCCTTAAAGCTGTCGGCCAGCACGGTGGTGGCGCCGTCATACTCGAAGCGCACCACGCGGCGGCCGAAATGCTCGCAGGCGATCAGCCGGCCCTGCCGGTCGCGGGTATGGCCATTGGCGTTGTTCGAGGGCTTCTGGAAGATGGAGACGGCGCCGGTCTCCTCCTCCCATTTCAGCACGCGGTTGTTCGGAATATCCGACCACAACAGGAAGCGGCCATCGCCGAACCAGACCGGGCCTTCGCCCCAGCGCGAGCCGGTCCAGAGCCGTTCCACCGCTGATAGCGCCAGATGGTAGCGTTTGAAGGAGGGATCCAGCGCCACGATGCTTGGGTCGGGGTAGCGCGCGCTCTGCTGCCAGGGTGCTTCGGCCAAGTCTCTGTCCTCCCGCTGCGGTTGCCCGCAGAATGTGCCCCGTTTCGTGAGGGGGGCAAGGCGTGGCGGAGAAGGTCAGGCGCGGTGATCGCGCCGCGGCGACACAGGCGCGGATCCTCGACGCGGCGCTGGCGGAGTTCGCGGCCAATGGCCTGGCCGGCGCCCGGGTGGATGAGATCGCGGCGCGCGCCGGCGCCAACAAGCGCATGCTCTACGCCTATTTCGGCTCCAAGGAGGAGCTCTGGCTGACGGTGCTGGAACGCGCCTATGCCGCCAAGCGGGAAGAGGAGCGCGCGATCGAGACCGATGCGCTGGCGCCCCCCGAGGCCATGGCGCGGCTCGTGCGCTTCAACCTCCGCTATACGGCCGCGCATCCGGAATTCGTGGCGCTGCTGAACCAGGAGAACATCCACCGTGCCGCCTATCTGCAACGCTCGCAGCAGGTGCAGGCGCTCTATTCGCCGTTGCTCGACGCGCTGCGCGGCGTGCTGGCGCGGGGGGAAGTGGCGGGCGTGTTCCGCACCGGCGTCGATCCGCTGCAACTCTATGTGACGATCGTGGCGCTCGGGCATTTCTTCATCGCGAACCGGCACACGCTCTCGACCATCTTCGGCGCCGGCCTCGACACCGAGGCGGCGCTGGACGCGCGGGAGGCGCATTGCGTCGATGTCGTGCTGAGCTTCCTGCGACCGGCTTGACTCCGGGTGGGCTTCCGGTCTTAAGTAACTGACCAGTTACCAACCGCACTAGAGGGAACGGAGCCATGGCGGAACGCCGCATCGGCCTCATCATGAACGGCATCACCGGCCGGATGGGGATGAACCAGCACCTGATCCGCTCCATCGCCGCGATCCGCGCTGATGGCGGCGTGCTGCTGGCGAATGGGGACCGGATCATGCCCGACCCGATCCTGGTCGGCCGCAACCAGGAGAAGGTGCAGGCGCTGGCCCGCGCTTACGGGATCGAGCGGGTGACGACGGATCTCGACGCCGCGCTCGCGAACAAGGACGACATCCTCTTCTTCGACGCAGCGACCACCCAGATGCGCGCGGCTTTGCTCCGCCGTGCGATCGCCGCCGGCAAGCACATCTATTGCGAGAAGCCGACCGCCGACCGTCTGGAGGATGCGCTGGACGTCGCGCGCCTCGCCAAGCAGGCCGGCATCAAGCACGGCGTGGTGCAGGACAAGCTGTTCCTGCCGGGGCTACGCAAGCTGAAGATGGTGCTCGACAGCGGTGCGCTCGGCCGCATCTGCTCGGTGAAGGGCGAGTTCGGCTACTGGGTCTTCGAGGGCGATCTGCAGCCGGCGCAGCGCCCGTCCTGGAACTATAAGAAGGCTGAAGGCGGCGGCATCATCCTCGATATGCTCTGCCACTGGCGCTACGTGCTCGACAACCTGTTCGGGGAGGTCGAAAGCGTCTCCTGCCTCGGCGCCGTGCACATCCCGGAGCGCATCGGGGAAGACGGCAAGCCCTACAAGGCGGATGCCGACGATGCGGCCTACGCGACCTTCCAGCTCGCGGGCGGCGTTATCGCGCACATCAACTCAAGCTGGGTGACGCGCGTCAGGCGCGACGATCTCGTGACCTTCCAGGTCGACGGCACCCATGGCAGCGCCATCGCCGGTCTGACCAAGTGCTGGACGCAGTCGCGGGTGAACACGCCGAAGCCGGTCTGGAATCCGGACGTGCCGCAGACCATCGATTTCTATGCGGGCTGGCAGGAAGTGCCGGACACCCAGCCCTATCCGAACGGCTTCCGCGTACAGTGGGAGATGTTCCTGAAGTATATCGCCGGCGAGACCGCGAGCTTCCCCTGGGACCTGCTGGCCGGCGCCAAGGGCGTGCAGCTCGCCGAAGCCGGGCTGCAATCCTGGGCGGAGCGCCGCTGGATCGACCTGCCGAAGCTGGAGGTGTGAGATCATGCCGACGCTGACCCTGCCGGACACGAATGGCGCGCTGGCGCTCTTCACCACCAGTCCGCCGCGTGACTTCGCGCGGGCGACGCCGCCCTTTCCCCGCGTCGCGCTGGCCGCCGCGCATGTGGTGGCCGATCCCCGCGCCGAGCAGGATCCCTGGCTGGACGCGAAGATCGACTGGGACCGCACCATCGCGTTCCGGAAGCACCTCTGGTCGCTCGGGCTTGGTGTGGCGGAAGCGATGGATACCGCGCAGCGCGGCATGGGCCTTGACTGGGCGGCGGCGCAGCAGCTCATCCGCCTGTCGCTCGAAGCGGCGCGCGACATCCCGGGGGCCGCGATCGCGAGCGGCGCCGGCACCGACCACCTGGCGCCCGGCCCGGATGTCAGTGTCGACGACGTGATCCGCGCCTATGAGGAGCAGTGCGAAGCGGTCGAGGCGATGGGCGGCCGCATCATCCTGATGGCGTCGCGCGCGCTCGCCAAGGCGGCGCGCGGCCCGCAGGATTATGTGCGCGTCTATGACCGCGTGCTGTCGCAGGTGAAGCAGCCGGTGATCATCCACTGGCTCGGCGAGATGTTCGATCCCGCCCTCGAAGGCTATTGGGGCAATCACGACCACATGGTCGCGATGGAGACCGCGCTCGAGGTCATCCATGCCCATGCGGGGAAGGTCGACGGCGTGAAGATCTCGCTGCTCGACGACCGCAAGGAAATCCTGATGCGCCGCCGTCTGCCGAAGGGCGTGCGCATGTACACCGGCGACGACTTCAACTACGCGGAGCTGATCGCGGGCGACGAACAGGGCTATTCCGACGCGCTTCTCGGCATCTTCGATCCGATCGCGCCCGCGGTCGGCGGCGCGCTGGCGGCGCTGTCGCGCAACGACCTCAGCACCTTCCATGACATCCTGGCGCCGACGGTGCCGCTGAGCCGCCATATCTTCAAGGCGCCGACCCGCTTCTACAAGACGGGCGTCGTCTTCATGGCCTGGCTGAACGGACACCAGGATCATTTCGTCATGGTTGGCGGTCAGCAATCGACCCGCAGCATCCGGCATTTCTCGGAGCTGTTCCGCCTGGCCGATACGGCCGGCCTGCTGCGGGACCCGGACCTGGCCGTGGCGCGCATGAAGCAGCTTCTCGCCATCCACGGAATCGCGTGATGACCAACGCGCTTTCCCTCAACACCGTTACGGTGAAGGAGACATGGGGCCTCGCGCAATGCATCGAAGGCTGCGCGCGGCACGGCATCCCCGGCATCTCGCCCTGGCGTGACGTGCTGCAGGCGATGGGGCTGCAGGCGGCGGCGAAGCAGATCCGCGACGCCGGCCTCACCGTCACCGGCCTCTGCCGCGGTGGCATGTTTCCGGCACCCGATGCCGCCGGCCGGGCGGCGGCGATCGAGGACAACCGCCGCGCCATCGCGGAAGCGCATGCGCTCGGCGCGCAGTGCCTGGTGATGGTCTGTGGCGGCTTGCCGCCGGGATCGAAGGATCTGCCCGGCGCGCGTGCCATGGTGCGCGACGGTCTGGCCGCCATCCTGCCGGAGGCGCGCGACGCGGGCGTCACCATCGCGCTGGAGCCGCTGCACCCGATGACCTGCGCGGACCGCTCCGTGCTCTCGACGCTCGGCCAGGCGCTCGATCTCTGCGACGCGCTCGGTGCCGGCACCGGCGTCGCGGTCGATGTCTATCACGTGTGGTGGGACCCGGATGTCGCGCACCAGATGGCGCGTGCCGGCACCCGTATCGCCGGCTTCCACGCCTGCGACTGGCTGGTACCGACGACTGACCTCGTCTTCGACCGCGGCATGCCCGGTGATGGCGTGATCGACATCCCCGCGCTGCGCGCCATGGCGGAAGGCGCCGGCTATCGCGGCTTCACCGAGATCGAGCTGCTGTCGCGGCGCTGGTGGGCCGAAGACCCCGACACCGTGTTGCAGATCATGAAGGACCGCCACGCGCGCTTCTGCTGAGATACCCCGGGAGGATAATTCAATGAATCGACGCACCCTTCTCGCCGCGATGCTCGCCGCACCGGCGGTCGCGCGCGCGCAGTCCTGGGCGCCCTCGCGCCCGATCCGCTTCGTCGTGCCTTTCCCCGCCGGCGGCGGCACCGATGTCGCGGCCCGCATCCTCGGCGAGCGGCTGCAGGAAGCGCTGGGCCAGCCCGTGGTGGTGGAGAACCGCACCGGCTCCGGCGGCAATCTCGGCATGGAGAATGCGGCCCGCAGCCCCGCCGACGGCCACACCCTGGTCATGGGCACCACCGGCACGCTCACCATCAACCCGCATCTCTACGCCAATCTTGGCTTCGATCCGGCGCGCGACCTGGCACCGATCTCCATGGCCTTCACCACCGATCACGTGCTGATCGTGAACCCCGGGGTGCAGGCGCAGACCGCGCAGGAGTTCCTGGCCCTGGCCCGCGCGCAGCCGGGGCGGCTGACCTATGGCTCCGCCGGCTCCGGCTCCTCCACCCACATGGTGGCGGAGCTGTTCCGCCTGGCCGCCGATATCCAGGTGCTGCATGTCCCCTATCGCGGCAGCGCGCCGGCGCTGAACGACACCGTCGCAGGCACCGTGCAGTTCATGCTGGACCAGCTCCCGTCGGCCATCGGCCAGATTCAGGGCGGCCGTGTCAGGGCGCTGGCTGTCACCGGCCCGCGCCGCGCCGCGCTGCTGCCCGATGTGCCGACGGTCGCCGAGATCGGCCTGCCTGCCGCGGAATCCACGAGCTGGGGCGCGGTGCTGGCCCCCGCCGGTACGCCGGCGCCGGCGATCGCGCGCATCAACGCCGTGCTGCGCGAAGCCGCGGCGCAGCCCGCGGTGCGTGAGCGCATGGCCGCGGCCGGTGCGGACGCCGCCGCCTCGACCCCGGAGGAGCTCGTCGCCCGCATGGGCCGCGAGAATGAGCGCTGGGCGCGGGTGGTCCGGGACGCGCGCATCACCATCAACTGACGCCGCTTGGGGCCTGCCTTTCGCGCCGCCGTCGGGACGGTACTCGTCCCGGCGTCCTTTACATCCGCGAAGGGCCTGGGTCTGGCCGGAGCATTGCGACGATGTCATCCTGGGACGGCCAGGAGGAATGTCATCACAATGCTTCGCCGCCCTTTGCTCGCCGCCGCTGTGCTGGCGCCCTTCGCCGCGCGCGCCCAGGCCTGGGGTCCGACCCGCCCGATCCGCCTTGTGGTGCCCTTTGCCGCCGGTGGCAGCACCGACGTCGCCGCGCGCATCATCGCGGAGCGGATGACGGAAACCCTTGGTCAGCCGGTGGTGGTCGAGAACCGCACCGGCTCCTCCGGCTTCATCGGCACCGAGAATGTGGTGCGCAGCCCAGCCGATGGCCATGCGATCGTGATGGCGGCGACCGGCACCACCACCATCGCACCGCATCTCTACGCCAACATGCCGTTCAATCCGCAGCGCGACCTGACCCCGGTCTCGCTCGCCTTCGCCTCCGACCTCGTCATCAGCGTCACCAACAGCCACCCGGCGCGTACGCTGCCGGAGCTGGTGGCGGCGGCCAAGGCGCGGCCGGATTCACTCTCCTATGCATCCTCCGGCGCCGGCACCACGACGCATGTGGCGACCGAGCTGTTCCGCCTGGCCGCGCGGATCGAGATGCTGCACGTCCCCTATCGCGGCAGCGGTCAGGCGCTGAACGACATGGTGGCCGGCAATGTGCATGTGATGGTGGACCAGATCTCCGGCTCGATCGGCCAGATCCGGGACGGCCGCATCCGCGCGCTGGCGGTCACCGGCGCCACGCGCCATGCCCTGTTGCCCGAGGTGCCGACGGTCGCGGAAGCCGGCCTGCCAGGGGCGCAATGCTCGAGCTGGGGCGGGATCATGATGCCGGCCAATGCGCCGGCGCCGATCGTGGCGCGGCTGAACGCGGCAGTGCGTGACGCCACGACGCATGGACCGGTGCGCAGCCGCATGGCAGCCGCCGGCGCCGACCCCGCGCATTCCACGCCGGAGGCGTTCGCGGCCTTCATCGCGGCGGAGACGGAGAAATGGGGACGGGTCGTCAGGGAAGCCCGGATCACGGTAAGCTGAGGGTAACCATGCCCTGCGACGCTCGGGGCAAATACCTTCGGAGGATACATGATCCGTCGTCGCCCCCTGATTGCCGCCGGCCTGTTCGCGCCCTTTGTTGCGCGGGCCCAGTCCGGCTGGAGCGCCTCCCGCCCACTGCGCTTCGTGGTGCCCTATGTCGCGGGGGGCAGCACCGACATCGCGGCACGCATCGTCGCCGAGCGCATGACGGAGAATCTCGGCCAGACGGTGGTGGTCGAGAACCGCGGTGGCTCCGGCGGCAATATCGGCGGCGACCTGGTCGCCAAGGCGCCAGCCGATGGCCATACCCTGCTGATGGGCACCACCGGGCTGCTGACCACCAACCAGCACATCTATGCCTCGATGCCCTTCGACCCGGTGCGCGACTTCGCCCCGGTCTCGATGGCCTATACCAGCGACATGGTGATCGTGGTCACCAACCGCCTGCCGGTGCGCACGCTGCGGGAATTCGTGGACCTCGCGAAGCAGCGGCCGGGTGCCTTCTCCTTCGGCTCCTCGGGCCATGGCGCCTCCACCCACACGGCGGCGGAGCTGTTCAAGATCCAGGCCGGCATCGACGTCGTGCACGTGCCCTATCGCGGTTCGGGGGCCGCGATGAACGATCTCGTCTCCGGCAATATCGAGATGATGCTGGTGCAGATCGCAGCGACCACCGGCAATATCGCCGCGGGCCAGATCCGCGCGCTCGCCGTGACCGGCCCGCAGCGCCATCCGCTGCTGCCGCAGGTCGAGACGGTGACGGAAGCCGGCTGGCCCGGCGCCACCGCGACGAGCTGGGGCTGCGTGATGACTACCGGCGGCACGCCGCCGGCCGCCATCGCGCGGCTGAACCAGTCGGTGCGCGCCGCCATCGCCGATCCCGCGGCACAGCAGCGCATGGCCAATGCCGGGGTCGACGGCCAGTCGTCCTCGGTCGAGGAACTGGCGGCCTTCCTGCGCAGCGAGACCGAGAAATGGGGCCGCGTCGTGCGAGAAGCACGCATTCGCGTGGAATGACTGCGAGAAGCACGCATTCGCGTGGAATGACCCCTGGGGCGTCCCCGCGGGCGGCGTTCAATCCTCCCCTGCCACCTTGGCCGAGGCGGCCGCGGCCGGTGGAACGATAGACGCGCTGCGCAGGATGCCGTGCGGCACCACCGACGGCGGCGGCGCGTCATCCGGCTCCTCCGGCGCGCCGGGTCGCGTGCGTGGCGCCAGGATGGCCTGGAACAGCCCGCTGCCGTCGGTCGCCATCGTGACGCCAAAGATCCAGTCGGGTGCCGGGCGGCGCGCGGCGGCGCCGGTCGATTGCACGCGGAAGAAGATGCGCGCGCCGATATCCGGCCGGCCCGGCGGCGCCACCGGCGTCACGCGGGATCCGCCGCGCGTCCACACCAGCGCCATCTGGGACGCCAGCGCCAGCGCGAGCCCCATCTCCGGCTGCGTCATCGCGACGGCGCAGCTATCGGCCGGCGCGTTGACCATCATGCCGATCACGACGCCACCATCCGGGGCGCGGATGCCATAGAGCCGGACCGTCTCCTCGGGTGCGTTCCGGGGACGGATATCGTCCCGGATCAGCACCAGGTTACGCTCCTCCGCGCGGCGGCGCAGCGGCTCCGCCCGGCCGAGGTAGCGCACGCAGACATCGACGAAGATCGCGTGCGCGGCGGCAGTGAGCCGCCGCTGCGCGGTCGGGCCGGCTTCGTCGATCGGCGAGGGTTGGGATGCCGACGTCTCCGCGCTCTCCGGCGCCGCGGTTCCGGTGCAGCCGGCGAGCAGTGCGAGCGCGGTGACGGCAGCGATGAAGGATCGGCTCATGCACAAGCTCCGCTGCGGAGCAGCATGCTACCGGCTCTGGCCGATGCAGTTCAATCGTGGTGCAGGAGCGGATCGCCGCAGGGCACATCGTCCGGAGGCGTGAAGCCGCTTCTCAAGCCGAAGGCTGGACCGGTGCCGCGGAGCGACGCGGAGCGAAATCGGTCCAGATAGCGCGCGGCATGACCTCCATCGCAACGAAGTCCGGCAGCGCGGCGGCGCCGATCCCCGGCGCATCGACCACGCTGCCGATCTCCAGCATGCCTTCGCGGATCGTGAGCCGACTGCCGGGACCGTAAAGATCCGGATGTGCGGCCTGGAATCGCGCCGCTTCCATCATCGGGCGGCCGTTGAAGCCGTCCACGAAATGATGCCCGTTGCGCTCGACATGCGTGAGGCCGAGTGCGGCGACCAGGGCCAGGTCCTGCTGCACCGAGAGGCCGGCGAGGGTCGTCAGATCCTCCCCGCTCAAGAAGAAGCGCCCGCCATCCGCGTTCCAGGCAGCGCAGCGCGCATGGTTGACGAAGCTCCGCCAGATCCCCTTGCAGGCCTTGCTGGACACACCCGCATAGCCGAGCGCCTTGGCCGCGACGAAGGCGCCGAGGTCGCCGTCGCTCTCGTCGATGATGACCGGGCGCGCGGCGGCGAGTGCCGACATCCCCGTCTCCAGCGCCCGGGCCCGCTTCACCGGCTGCTCGATATGGAGGATCGAAGCGCGAAGACGCGCGAGGCGCGGTTCGGCTTCCATGGCGCGCCAGAGCGCCAGCGCGCCTTCGGCATCCGCGTATTGCTCATTGCCATCGAGGCTCGCGTGATAGCCATGCAGCCGGTCGAGCACGGAGGCGATCCGGCAGAGCCGGTCGACATCGGCGGCGATGTCACCCGCGACCTTCAGCTTCCACCAGCCATGACGATAGCTGGCCACCACCTCCTCCAGCGTCTCCGGCAGGCCGTCATCGACGCGCGTCGACTGATCGGCCGCGACGATCGGATCGACCAGGCCGACCGTATGTCGCGCGGCGATGCGACGTGACGGGTGGATGCGCGCCAGCAGGGCATCGAAGTCGAACCCCGCCAGGTCTGGTGCCACCGCATGCGGCGCCATGGCCCCGAGATTGGCGCGCATGCCCTCGGCGAAGGACAGACCCTCAATGCGCAGCAGCGCATCCAAGGCGGCACGATCGAGGAGCGAGGCGCCGAAGCTGGCGATGAGCGGGTTCAAGGCCTCCGCCGAACAGGCCGCGACATGCGGCGCGTAGCGATCCGCCCAATGGCCGAAGGCGGTGTTCTCCTCCGCCGCCAGCGAAGCGGCGCAGGCAAGTTCCAAGGCACGCCGAAGCTGCTCGACATTCTGCGCGTCGCTCAGCGCCGGATCCTTGTCGAACCACTTGGCGGCGAGGCTTTCGGCGGCGACGCCCCAGCCCTCACGCCCATCCGCGGTGCGGATGCGCACGCGCAGCACGGCTTGGCGCCCCTCCGTCACGGTGATGACGCCGAAGCGGAAGGGCATCCGCAGCGTGAAGGGCCATTCGAAGGCCTCTGTCTCCAGGATGCGGAAGCGGGTCATGCCGGCCAGCCTATCGGCTGACTCGGCATGAGTCTTTGTTTCGCGCGCAGCCGCCACGCCAACCCTGCGCGCCGATGCCGCCGATCAGGGATCGGCGGCATCATTCCATCGCCTCCTCGATGCCGCGCAGATAGCCGATGGCGCGGGCCGCGCTGGTCGCACCGTCCGGCAGGTACTCGAAAGGCTCCAGCCCGCAGAGACCCTGGTACCCGGTCGCGTCAAGCGCGCGCAGGATGGGTGCGAAGCGGTCTTCGCCCTGGCCGGGGGCGCGGCGGTTGCGATCGTTGAGGTGCACATGCGCCAGCACGCCTTGCGGCATCCAACGCTCGATCAGCGCTGCGACGCTCTCGCTCTCGCCGAGGCCGGCGGCGCAGGTGTCGATCATGGTGCGCAGATGCGGGTTGCCGATGCGCGATGTGATCGCCGCAGCCTCCGCGACGGTAGTCGCCCAATTGGTCTGCTCGGCGGCGAGTGGCTCCAGGCAATAGGTCACCCCGGCTCCGGCGGCCCATTCGCCTGCCCATGCCATCGCCTCCTCCGCACGCCCCGCGTCGCCGTCGGCGGCGACGACGCGCTGGTAGGGCGAGCCATGCACCAGGTAGCGGCCGCCGAGATCGGCGCAGAGGGCGATGATGCGCTGGATGAAGTCGAGCGTGCGGCGGCGGACCGCCGCGTCGGCGCTGGTGATGGACAGCCCCTTCGGCGCCAGCAGCAGCCAGTGCAGCCCGGTGATCTCGATCCCTTCCTCCCGGGCCGCCGCGCGCATGCCGCTACGCAAGCTGGTGGGCAGAAGGTGCGGCGCCTCGTCGTCGAGGGTGAAGGGCGCGACCTCCAGCCCTTCATAGCCGAGGCCGGCCGCCAGCGCGCATTGGTTCGCGAAGGGCAGGGCGCCCACGACCTCGTTGCAAAGCGTGTAGCGGAACCTCATGGCCGAATGCCCTTCGCTGCCAGCCGACGTGCCGCTTCCGGGTTCACGGCGCCGTCCGGCCAGCGCCCGGCGGCGAGTGCGGCGACCTGCTGCGCGGTGTCCATCGCCTGGTGCTCCGCCGCTTCCCGGGTCAGCCCGGCGATATGCGGCGTCGCGATCACGTCGGGCCGCTGCGCGAGCCGAAGCGCCGGCCGCTGATCCTGCGCGCGCCCGACATCCAGCGCGGCGCCCGCGAGGTGCCGCGTTTCCAGCGCTGCTTCCAGCGCCTCGTCATTCACGAGCTGGCCGCGCGCGAGGTTCACGAAATAGCCGCCACGCTTCATGGCGGCGAAGGCCCGCGCGTCGAACAGGTTCTCGGTCTCCGGAATCGCCGGGGCGAGGCAGACCACGATGTCGCTCTGTGCCAGCAAGGCAGGCAGGGAGAGGCTGTCCCGCTCGGCGGGATCGTTCACCAGCACGCGCATGCCCATGGCGCGTGCGATCTCCTCCAGCCGGCGTCCGATCCGGCCGTGGCCGACGATGCCGAGCACGGCGCGGGAGAGCTGCAGGCCCATCCGCCCTTCCGGCGTGGCGCCGCCACGATAGGCCAGGGCCGCGTCGGTGATGCCGCGCGCCAGATCGAGGATCAGCCCGATGCCGAGCTCCGCCACCGCGTCGACGAAGCCCGGCGTCGCGCGTGTCACCAGTACGCCGGCGGCGGAGGCCGCGGGGATGTCGATGGTGCTGATATCGACCGCGCAGCGATGGAAGGACAGCAGCCCGGATGCCTCCGCGAAGGTTTGGGCGAGGCCCGGCGTCGCGCGATCGGCGATGATGGCATCGCATCCTGCCGCCGCTTCCGCCAGCGCGCGCCCGGCCAGCACCGCGCCAGTGGTGTTGCGTATTACCGTGGCGTGGCGGGAGAGTTCCGCCAGCGCGCGCTCCCCGTAGTAGCCGGCGAACATCTCCTCGGTATGGGCGAGCAGGACGCGGAAACTCATGGCTTGTCCTCCAGCGCGGCGGAGAGCCGCGCGATCGTGTCCGGCTTCAGCGTGCGGATGCGCAGCGCGAGCCGGTTGGCGAATTCGGTCGCGTCCGGCGACAGGCCGGAGGTGTCGAGCGTGACGCGCGGGCGCGAGAGGCGCGCGAGCCGCGCCATCTCCTCGGCATCATCCCAGATCAGGCCGAAGAACTCATTCACCTGATGCACCAGCCCGGCTGAGGGCCGCCCGCGCTTGCCGTGCTCCAGCGCCGAGAGGTAGGCGGGGGAGACCTGCAGGGCGGTCGCCAGCTCCGCCAGCGTGGTGCCGCGCTTCTCTCGGAGTACGCGCAGCCGGGCGCCGAAGGGGGTCATACCGGCCGCCTCGGGCGGCCGGTATGAGTCTTGGTCTGGCGCGCAGCCGCCACACAAACCCTGCGCGCAGGGACCCGCCTCCGAAAGCCAAGGCTTTCTCCACCGGGTCTCATGTGCGCATTCGCCGCAGCAGCAGATGCACGGACCCGGCATTGGCCCTGTGCGGATGCGCCGCACCCAGCAGCAGGCCGCGCAGATCGGGCGCGTTCAACCAGTGCGGCAATTCCCGCCGCAGCACGCCGCCTTCCGCGGTGCTGCCCTTGCCGGTGACGATGGCGACGCAGCGCAGCCCATCCGCGATCGCCTCCGTGAGGAAGCCGCGCACCGCGCCATGCGCCTCCTGCGCGCGCTTTCCATGCAGGTCGAGCGTGCGCTCCGGCCGCAGCTTGCCGCGCCGGAGCGCTGTCCAGCGCTTGGCGTCCAGCCCGGCCGGCGGGGTACCGACGGCGATCGGCGTGGGCGGCAGCTTGGCGGACGGCCGTGCGGACGTCTGCTGGGCCGCGGGGGGCGTGGGCGGCGGCGTCACGGTGATCGCCGGCAATACGGGCATGGCGCGGCCCTTCAGCGGCGCCACGCGCGCGGCGTAGGCGGCCCAGACGGCCCGATCCTCCTCCGTCAGGCCACGCGGCCTGCGGCGGCTCGGCATCTCAGCGCGCTTCGGGGTCGTCATCCAACAGGACGATGTGCAGGCGTCGTGGCCCATGCGCGCCGAGTTCCAGCGTCTGCTCGATGTCCGCGCTGCGGGATGGGCCGGTGACGAACATGACGTTGCGCGGCATCACGCCGGAGGCGTGTGGGTCACCAAGCTTGCCGGCGGTGCGCAGCCTGTCCCAGGCCTCCTCATAGGCGCCGACGATGGCGGAGCTGCGCAGCACCACGATCTCGGTATCGGCCAGGATGTTCAAGGTGGTCGGCCGGGCGGGGTCGGAAGGCAGCATCAGCGTGCCGGTCTCGGCGACGCCGGCGAAGCCGTGCTGCACGGACACCAGGTCGCTCGCCTGGGCCCGCCGTGCCTCATGCGCCAGCATCGGCGCGCGGCCCCAGGGCAGCGCCTGCAGCTCCGGATGCGGCGCCATGACGAAGCGGGGGGGCAGGTTCTGCCCCGCGAGATACTGGGCGATGGCGGCGGGGATTTCGGCCGCATCGGCCACGCGCTCCACCGTGCCGAACTCCTTCTCGACATTGCCGACGAAGAGCGCGACCTGCGCCGGGCGCGCCACGCGGGAACGTGCGGGGATCAGGTGCCGCGGATGCGCCGCCATGCGGGCGCGCAGCATCGCCTGCTGGTCCTCCGGCAAGGGCCCGCGCTTCAGGCCGCGCCGGATGGCGGAGAGGATGGCGTCCTTCGACATCAGCGCGCCGCCTTCCGCTGCTGCGCCTTGTAGCGTGCCATGAAGGTGCCGCCCTCCGGCACCGGCAGGTCGCGCCCTTCGGTCCAGCCGCCGGCCAGCGGCAGCGAACGGAAGCTGCCCCTGCCGCGCCCGAGCAGCGCAACCGCGCCGATGCCGAAGCGTGTCACCGCCCGATAGAGTGCCGGCCGCTGCGCGAACCAGGCCCAGAGGCCGAGGCCGCGGCGCATCGAAGCCGGCGTCAGGTGGCGCTCGAACTCCCGCTCCCGCCAGTGCCGCATCATCTTCGGCAGCGGGATCTTCACCGGGCAGACGCTCTCACACTTGCCGCAGAAGGTCGAGGCATTGGGCAAATGCCCGGTCTTCTCGACACCGACGAGGGAAGGCGTCAGCACGCTGCCCATCGGCCCCGGATAGACCCAGCCATAGGCATGCCCGCCGACCGCGCCATAGACCGGGCAGTGGTTCATGCAGGCGGCGCAGCGGATGCAGCGCAGCATCTCCTGGAACTCGGTGCCCATCATGTTGCTGCGCCCGTTGTCGAGCAGCACGACGTGATAGGCCTCGGGCCCGTCGAGGTCGGGCGCGCGCTTCGGCCCGGTCGAGAAGGTGGTGTAGACCGAGAAATCCTGGCCGGTCGCGCTGCGCGCCAGCAGGCGCAGCAGCGAACAGCAATCCTCCAGCGTCGGCACCACCTTCTCGATCGAGGCCAGCGCGATATGCACGCGCGGCAGGGTCTGGGTCAGGTCGCCATTGCCTTCGTTAGTGACGATGACGCTGCTGCCGGTTTCGGCGATCAGGAAATTCGCGCCGGTGATGCCGACATCGGCCGCCAGGAACTTCTCGCGCAGCCGCGTCCGCGCCTCGGCCAGGATGTCGCGCCGCTCGGCGAAGACGCGGTCCGGCGGCAGGTCGGTGTGCATGCGGCGGAAATCCGCCTCCCAATCCTCGCGGTTCAGGTGGAAGGCCGGGGCGATGATGTGCGACGGATGCTCCCGTCGGAGCTGCAGGATGTATTCGCCGAGGTCGGTCTCGACCGGCTGGATGCCATGCGCCTCCAGGTGGTCGTTGATGCCGAGTTCCTCGGAGATCATCGACTTGCCCTTGGTGACGGTCTTCGCACCCTCGTCCTGGCAGATCTTCAGGACGGTGGCGCGGGCCTCCTCGGCGGTGCTGCACCAATGCACCTTGCCGCCGACGCGTTCCACATTGGCGGCGAAGGTCTCGAGGTAGAAGTCGAGATGCGCCAGAGTGTGGTTCTTGATCTCGCGGCCGATGTCGCGCAGCGCCTCGAACTCCGGCAGGGCGGCGACGGCGGCGGCGCGGCGCTGCAGGAAGGCGCCCTTGGCGGTGCCGAGCGCCTTCTGCAGCCCGGGGTCGCGCATGGCGCGCGCGGCATTGGTCTTGAAGGCGGGCGAGGTCAGATGCACCACGGGTTGATCGGTCCTGCGACAGCGTCCCGCGCAATGTAGCCCGAACGGGCGCCAGGGCGAGGGGCGCCGCGCCGATTGCGGGCGGGCCTGCCCAGGCGTAGCGTTTTCGCGGCGAAATAGGCCAGGGGAGGGTGCCATGACCATCAGCCGCGGTGCGGCCCTGGCCTTCCGGCCGATGGAGGGGGGCGGCGGCACCCCAGCCCGGCGATGAGCGCGATCGCCACCTTGCCGGCACGCGCCGCGGATGCGCCTTCCCTGGCGCGGCGGCCCGGACCCACCGCGGATGCCCTGCTGCGCATCGGGACGGAGGCGCATCTCCTCTGCATCCGCGACGGCGTGCTGCTCTCGGCCGAGCCTGCATCGGTGCTGATGCCGCGCTACGATTTCGCGCTGATCGCCGATGCGGCGGCCTGGTCGCGCTTCATCAGCGCCGCGCCACAGCCAGGCTGGCACGACCTGATGGCGCTGCTGCGCCAGGGCGGGCTGCGCGCGGAAGGGAACCTGCATCCCTTCATGGCGCATCTCGGCTGGTTCAAGGCGCTCTTCGCGCTGCTGCGCCCGGCCTTGCCGCCAAGCGCCGCGCCGCCGCCCACGCCGGTCGCGGAGCCCTTCTTCGAGCCGATCGCCGGCCGCTACCTGCATCTGATGCTGCAGGGCGCGCCGCACCGCCTCTATGTCGAGGAAGCGGGGGAAGGCATTCCGCTGATCCTGCTGCACACCGCTGGCAGCGACGGCCGGCAATGGCGCGACCTGATGAACGATGCGGAGGTGACGCGGCATTTCCGCTGCATCGCCTTCGACATGCCCTGGCATGGCAAATCCTCCCCACCCGAGGGCTTCCTCCTTGGCGAATACCGGCTGACCACCAGCGCCTATACCGGCATGGTCATGGCGGTCGCCACCGCGCTGCGGCTGGACCGGCCGGTGGTGATGGGCTGCTCGATCGGCGGGCGCATCGTGCTTGATCTGGCAGCCGAGCATGCGGACTCGCTGCGCGCCGTGATCGGCCTGCAATCCAGCGCCTTCGTCGCCCCCTATTACGACACCGCCTGGCTCCACCATCCGGAGGTGCATGGCGGGGAGGTCTGCGCGGCGATCGTCTCCGGCCTGGTCGGCCCGACGGCGCCGGAGGCCGGCCGTGCCGAGACCCTCTGGCATTATCGCCAAGGCGGGCCCGGCGTGTTCCGCGGCGACCTGCATTTCTACAAGGGGGAAGGGGACCTCCGCCCCAAGCTCGCCCGCATCGATACCGGGCGCTGCCCGGTGCATCTGCTGACCGGCGACTACGATTATTCCTGCCGGCCGGAGGATACGCAGGCAACCGCCGCGGCCATTCCCGGGGCGGAAGCGGTGATCATGCCGGGCCTCGGGCATTTCCCGATGAGCGAGAATTGGCCAGCACTGCGTACCTATCTTCTTCCGGTTCTTGAGCGTATTCGCGCAACCTGTTGAAACAAGGCGTGTTGCTGCAGGAGCGGCACGCGGTGAAGTTATAGGCCCAAGGCCCTCTTCAGCCCTTGCGGCACGGCGCCGGCCGGTGGACAAGGCTGGCCCAGGGCCTCCCCGGTCGCCGGGGACCCCAACCCTATTCCACTCTCGGGAGAGATCGCCCGTGCTGCTTACCCGACGCTTCGCGCTCATCACCGGCGGCGCGGCCGCTTTCCTTGCCGGCTGCGCCACGGAGCAGATCCGGGCCGACGGCTCCTACCCGTTGCTGACGGTGCTCGGCGCCCAGCCGGACCTGACCGAGTTCCGCAATGCCCTGCGGCGCGCGAACCTCGACCGGCTGCTGGAGGGCGACGGCCCCTTCACGCTGATCGCGCCGACCAATGCCGCCTGGGCTCAGGCCCCGCAGGCGCTGAAGGACGCGAACCCCGACGCGCTGCGCAACCTGATCGCTCAGGGCCGGCTGCGCCGCAACGACATCCAGGCGCGCAACGGCCGCATCCGCATGCTGGGCGGCATCGAAGTGCGGGTCGTCGGCGGCACGCCGCAGCAGCCCCGCATCCAGGCGGCGGTGGCCGGTGGCGCACCCTCCGGTGCCTCGGGCTCCATCACCCGCCCCGACCTGCTGTGCCGCAATGGCGTGATCCAGGTCGTCGACGCCGTCCTCGTTCCTCAGGCAGCGGCGTAAACGCCGCAGGCTTGATGCCGACGGCCGAAGGCCGTCGGCTTTCTCGACCTCAAGCGCCGGCGCGCGCATCCGCGCGCTCGGCTACCGCGCTGTCAGGGCGCACTGGCGGCAGCGGTCGGTCGCGCGCGGGGCCGCTTCGCGGCCCCGGGGCATCGCTGCGCTCGCCCCGCAGAAACTGATGGCGGCCTGCGGCCGCAGGCCGCCGCCGGAAAGGCCGGACTGCGAGGCGTCAGCCGATGCAGGTCGAGGCCGCGAATGCGGCCCGCGCGCGACCATCAGTCGGCGTCGGCGCGCCCTGACAGCGCGGAAGCCAAGGCCGCGGATGCGGCCGCCGGCGATTGAGGCGATGAAAAATCGCGCCGGCGATTGAGGCCGGCTAAAACGGCTTCACGATCACCATCACCACGATGATGATCAGCAGCAGCGTCGGCACTTCGTTGATCGCGCGCCAATAGCGTTCGGTCCTCGGACGCTCGCCGGCGGCGAAGCGTTTCCGCGCTGCCGAGAGATGGCCGTGGAGGCCGCTCATCGCGATGACGCCGGCGAATTTCATGTGCCACCAGCCGGCATGCCAGTCGACGACACCGGGTGTCAGGATCAGCGTCACGCCCAGGATCCAGGCCCCGATCATCGCCGGGTTCATGATGGCGCGCAGCAGCCGCCGCTCCATCACCACGAAGAGGTCGGATGTCGCGGAACCCGGCGTCACCTGCATGTGGTAGACATAAAGGCGCGGCAGATAGAACTGCCCGGCCATCCAGGCGAAGACCGCGATCAGGTGCAGCGCCTTGGTCCAGGGGTAGAACGGCGCGAGCGCGTCGATGGTCGGCATGGCTCCCCCTATAGCTTCCGCGTGCGCGCGGCGGTAGCGCGCGCCGCAGCTTTGTCTTAGCGAGCAGATTCACGCTTCCGGGCGATTCCGCCCTCCAGCGATCTGCTCTACTCCCGCGCCAGGCCGAGGCTGCGCAGCACCGTGCGGTTGGCGTCGCTCTCCGCCTGGAAGCGGGCGCGGAACGCGGCGCCCGGCAGGTAGCGCGGCACCGAGTTCAGCCGCTCCGCCGCAGTGCGGAAGCCTTCGCTCGCGACCGCGTTGCCGCAGGCACGCTCAATCGCCTGCGCCGCCGCATCGGGAATGCCGGCGGGCGCGATCAGGCCGCCTGCCGAAGTCCCCTCCACCTCGTAGCCGAGCTCGCTCGTCGACGGCACGTTGGGCAGGGAGGCGATGCGCTCCCGCCCGATCACCGCCAGCACCGGCAGCCCGGTGGAGGCAGGGATGGACGCGCTCTCCACGAAGACATGGATCTGCCCGCCGAGTGCCGCCTGCGCCATCGGTCCGGCGCCGGTGTAGGGCACATGCAGCCCTTCCACGCCGGCGGCCTTCAGCAGCCCGGCCAGCAGGATGTGCTGCGTGCTGCCCTGGCCCGGGGTGCCGAAGATCAGCGTCTCCCGCGCCATGCGACCATGGGCGACCATGCCGGCCAGGTCCCGGAAGGGCATGTTGCGGCTGCCGACCAGCACCTGCGGGTTGTCATAGACCAGGCATAAGAAGCGGAAGCTGTCGAGGCTGTAGGCAAGCTGCTGCAGATGCGGCTGCGCGGTGAGCGGATTGTTCGGCGACATGCCGATGGTGAACCCGTCCGGCCGGGCGCGCGCCAGCTCCGCATCGCCGATCGTGCCGGCCGCGCCGCCGCGATTGACCACGACGACCGTCTGGCCGAGGGCGCGCGACAGCTCGGCCTGCAGGGCGCGGGCCATCAGGTCGGTGTTCCCGCCCGGCGGATAGGGCACGATCATCTGGATGGTCTGGGCCTGCGCGCTGCAGGCAAGCAGCGCGAAGGCGGCGGCGATGAGGTGACGCATCCTGGTGGTGTCCTCCCGGTCGGTTGCGCGGCACGCTACTGCACCGGGGAGCGATGGAAAACCGGCAAGCACACTGGCGTGCGCGCGCATCCGGCCGCGCGTCGTCTGGTCGCATCGTCCCCGGCCTGGGATAGTGGACCGAATGCGCGTCGCTCTCTCGCCCTTCCGCGATGCCATCGGCCGAGGTCAATCAAGGTCGAAGCAAAGGAGACATCCATGAAGCGCCGTTCGCTGCTGATGGCATCCGCCGCCGCATCGCTGCCGCTGCCGGCGGTCGCCCAGAATGCCGGCGCGCGCACGCTGCGCTTCGTGCCGCAGGCCAATCTCACCTTGCTCGACCCGGTCTTCACGACGGCCGCGGTGACCATCACGCATGGCTACTGCGTCTTCGACACCCTCTACGGCGTCGACAACCAGCTCCGTCCCCGTCCGCAGATGGCTGAAGGCGCGACGACGTCCGAGGACGGCCGGACCTGGCTGATCCGCCTGCGCGACGGCCTGCGGTTCCACGATGGCGAACCGGTGCGCGCGCAGGATTGCGTCCCGAGCCTCGCACGCTGGAGCCGGCGCGACACCTTCGGCCAGACCCTGGGCGCCGCGGTGGATGCCTGGGAAGCGGCGGATGACCGCACCATCCGCATCCGTCTGAAGCGTCCCTTCCCGCGGCTGCTCGATGCGATCGCGAAGCCTCATTCCTCACCGGCCTTCATGATGCCGGAACGCCTGGCGCGCACCGATCCCGCGACCCAGGTCACGGAGATGGTCGGCTCCGGCCCGTTCCGGTTCCTGCGCGACGAATACGTGTCCGGCAGCCGCGCCACCTATGCGCGGTTCGATGGCTATGTTCCGCGCACCGAGGCGCCGGAATGGACCGCGGGCGCCAAGCGGGCGAATTTCGACCGGCTGGAATGGGTGATCATGCCCGATCCATCGACCGCATCCGCGGCACTGCAGGCCGGCGAGATCGACTGGTGGGAACAGGCGCTGCCGGATCTCCTGCCGGTCCTGTCGAGAAGCCGCAACATCCGCGTCCAGGTGCAGGATCCGCTGGGCTTCATCGCCATGGCCCGGTTCAATCACCTGCACCCGCCCTTCAACAATCTCCGGCTGCGCCAGGCCGTGCTTTCGGCCGTGACGCAGGACGACTTCATGCAGGCGATCACGGCGGGCGATGCGCGGGCCTATCGCCAGTGCCTCGCCATGTTCCCCTGCGGCATGCCGGGGGTGAAGGAACTTGGTGCCGAAGCGCTGCGTCCGCCGCGCGATCTCGGCAGGGCGCGGGCGGCAATCCGGGAGGCGGGCTATGCCGGCGAGAAGGTCGTCATCATCAACCCGAGCGACTATCCCTCGATCGCGCCGCTCGGCCGCATCACCGCGGACCTGCTGCAGCGGCTCGGCATGACTGTCGACCTGCAGGAGACGGACTGGGGCACCCTGCTGCAGCGCCGGCTGTCGCGGGAGCCGGTCGAGCGCGGCGGATGGAGCCTCTATCACACCAATTGGCCGAGCGCCTCGATCGCCAACCCGGCGGTGAACACCACGATCCGTGGGCAGGGCGCGGAAGGTTGGACCGGCTGGTTCGAGAACGCGGAGATCGAGCGGCTGACCGAAGCCTGGCTGTCGGCATCGGATGACGCCGAAGCCCAGCGTCTGTTCGATGAGGTCCATCGCGCCGCGCTCGACGCCGTGCCGATCCTGCCGCTCGGCCAGTACTTCGTGAGCACCGCCTACCGCAGCAATCTCAGCGGGATCCTGCCGGGATCCGCTGCCTTCTTCTGGAATGTGCGGCGGGCATGAGCAGGGGCGCGCAGATGGCAGGCGCGGTCGAGCCGTTCGATGTCGTCATCCTCGGCGGCGGCTCGGCGGGATGCGTCCTGGCTGCACGCCTGAGCGAGGATCCCGGCACCCGGGTCCTGCTCGTGGAGGCGGGGCAGGATCTGCGGGCGGGGGCAGTGCCTGCGGCCATCGCATCGCCCTATCCGGGGCGGGCCTATTTCAACGGCGCCTGGACCTGGCCCGCGCTCACCGTGCGCATGGGCACCGACGCGTCCAACGAGGAAGCCCGCGTCGCCCGCCCCTATGAGCAGGCGCGCATCCTGGGCGGCGGATCGTCGATCAACGGCATAGGGGCCAATCGCGGCTCACCCTTCGACTATGACGAATGGGCGGCCGAGGGCGCGGCCGGCTGGTCCTGGAGCGATGTGCTGCCCTATTTCCGCAAGCTGGAGCGCGACCTGGATTTCGCGGAGGACGCACAACTCCACGGGCGCGATGGCCCGCTGCCGGTGCGGCGCATCCCACGCCCGGAACACACCGCCTTCGCGCGCGCGGCGGAGGAGGAGTTCGGCAGGCGGGGGTATCCCAGCCGCGCCGATCAGAACGGCGCCTGGGAAGACGGCGTCTTCCCGATCACCGTGAACCTCGACGAGGAGGGCAAACGGGCCAGCGTGGCCACCGCCTATCTGACGCCGGACGTCCGGCGCCGCGCGAATCTCGCCATCTGGACGGAGGCCGTGGCGGAACGCGTGATCATCCGGGGAGGGCGCGCGGTCGGCGCGCGGGTCCGGAGGCCCGACGGGATGGTGGTCGAGGTCGGCGCGTCGCTGATCGTCGTCAGCGCCGGCGCGCTGCATTCGCCTGCGCTCCTGCTGCGGAGCGGCGTCGGTCCGGCGCAGGCCTTGGCCGATCTCGGCATCGAGGTCGCGGCCCGGCGCGACGGCGTCGGACGCAACCTTCTGGAGCACCCGTCGATCGGCGTGTCGGCCTTCCTGGCGCCGGCGGGCAGGCTGCCGCCGGGGGATCGCTACCACATCCAGGCGATCCTGCGATGGACGTCGCCATACGACTGGGCAGCGCCCGGCGACATGCACATGGCGATCAACACGCGGTCCGGCTGGCATGCCGTCGGACATCGCATCGGCACGCTCTTCACCTGGGTGAACAAATCCTATTCGCGTGGCGTCGTCGAGCTGGCTTCGCCCGATCCCACGGCCCCGCCGTTGGTGGATTTCCGCCTGCTCTCCGATGAACGGGATCTCGTCCGGCTGGCCGATTCCTTCCGCTTCGCCGCAGCGGTGCTGACCGCGCCTCGCCTTGCGGACCTCGTCGTCCAGGCCTTTCCCTCGACCTACTCGGCGCGGGTCAAGCGGCTGCTGCGGCCGACCGCGCTGAACGGACTGCTCATGGCGATCGCCGGCCCGATCATGGACGCGCATGCCGGGCTTCGCGCGCGGATGCTGGATGCGGCCCAGGAAGGTACCGCCGCGCTGGATGCGCTGTGCCGGGACGAGGACGCGCTGCGCGCGCATCTGAAGCGCCATGTCGGCGGCGTCTGGCATCCCTGCGGCACTTGCCGCCTGGGGGCAGAGGATGACCCCGGGGCGGTGTGCGATTCCGGCGGCCGGGTGATCGGGGTGGACGGCCTGATGGTCTGCGACGCCTCGGTGATGCCGACGATCCCCTGCGCGAACCTGAACGTCCCGACCCTGATGATCGCGGAGAAGACAGCCGACGCGATCAAGGCGCGGCAACGGGCGTGACCGGCATCATCCGATGCCGAGCAGCCCGGGCAGATCCGCCATCGCCGTGAAGGGCTCTGCCCCATGCGCCGCCAGCAGCGCCGCTGGCGTCTCATGGGCGAAGCCCAGCACCCGGCAGCCGGCGGCGTGGCCGGCGCGCACGCCCGGCACGCTGTCCTCCACCACCACGCAATCATGCGGATCGGCACTGCAGCTCGCCGCCGCGGCGCGGTATATGTCGGGCCAGGGCTTTGCTCGCGCCACATCCTCGAAGCTGAAGACGCGGTGTCCGAAGACCTCCGCGAGGCCGAGGCCGCGGAGCTTCGCCGCCAGCTCCATCCGTGCCGAATTCGACGCGCAGGCGACCGGCACCCCGGCCGCCGCCACCGCCTGCACCGCTGCGATCGCGCCCGGAATCGCGAAGGTCCGCTCCATCATCGCCGCCGCGATCAGGCGGGACAAACCGGCGCCCCAGCCGAAGGGCAGCGGGCCGACCCGCGCCTCGATGCGGGGGATCATGTCGGGCAGCGCCATGCCGAGGAAGGCGGCCTGCGCCTCCGCCGCCGTCATCGGCCAGCCGCGCGCGGTCAGGTCTTCCGCGACGATCGCGTTCACGACCGCTTCGCTGTCCGCCAGCACGCCGTCGCAGTCGAACAGCACCGCGGCCGGGCGCATCATGCCGCCTGCCGTGCGCGCGGCATGGCATCCTGCCGGCCATGCGGGCAATCGCCGTGGCGCTTCGGGCATTGCCGCGCCCCTGCGAAGGAACAGAGGGTCCGGTCGCCTGCCTCCGCCGCGCGCACCAGCCGCGCCAGCGCGGCGATGAAGGCCGGATCGCTGTTCTGGGCCGGCACCCGGAAATAGCCGGGCACGCCGAGATGCTGCGCCACCTCGCGATACTCGATGTCGAGCTCGACCAGGGTCTCGGAATGCTCGGAGACGAAGGCGATCGGGCAGACCAGCAGCGCCACCTTATCGACGGCCGCTCGCGCGATCTCGGCTTCGGTCGAGGGCCCGATCCAAACCTGCGGCGTCACCCGCGACTGGTAGCAGATGGCATGGTCCAACCCGTCGATGCCGAGCCGCTCCACCACCGCCGCGACGCTGCGCTCGACCTGCCACTGGTAGGGATCGCCCGCCTTGATGATGCTCTCCGGCAGGCCATGGGCGGAGAACAGCAGGCGCAGCGGCACATCGGCCGGCAGCGCCGCCCGCGCCTCGTCATGGGCGCGCCGGACCGCCGCCGCGGTCGCTTGTGCGAAATCCGGGTCGGAATGGTAGCAGCAGAGCTCTCGCGTCGGGACATCGAGCCCGGCGCGCCGCGCCGCGGCATTCCATTCCGCCACGCTGCTGCCGGTCGTGGTGCTGGAATATTGCGGATAGAGTGGCAGCAGCAGCACCTGGTCCGGCGCCCAATCCTTCACCGCCCGCGCCGCCGCGTCGCTCATCGGGTGCCAGTAGCGCATGGCGACGAAGCAGCGAGCCTCGAAATCCGCGCCCGCCAGCGCCCGCTCGAGCGCCCGGCCCTGCGCCTCCGTCAGCTCCAGCAGCGGGGAGCGGCCGCCGATGAACGCGTAATTCGCCTGCGCCGCCTTCGTCCGCCGCCAGGCGATCAGCCGCCCGAGCCAGGGCCGCACGAAGCCCGGCACCCTGAGGATCGCCGGATCGGTGAAGAGGTTCACCAGGAAAGGCCGCACCGCCTCCGGCGCATCGGGGCCGCCGAGGTTCAGCAGCACGACGGCGAGGCGGGGGCGCGGTGCGGTCATCACATGGTCCATGGGGGCGGACATGCCCCCGGCCGGCCAGGCGTCAAGCGTTGGCGACGGGCGGCACGCCCTGGGCGCGGCGGCTCTGCCACAGCGCCACGAAGTCGATCGGGTTCAGCAGCACCGGGGGGAAGCCGCCATCGCGGCTGACCTCGGCCAGGATGTTGCGCGCGAAGGGGAACAGCAGGCGCGGGCATTCGACCAGCAGCACCGGCTCCAGCATGTCCTGGGCCATGCTGACGGTGAAGATGCCGCAATAGGTCAGCTCCGCGATGAAGGCGGTGCGGCCGTCCGCGAGCTTCGCGTCGGTGCGGACCTGCAGCGCCACCTCATAGACCGGCTGATTGTCCTGCAGCCGGCGCGCATTGACGTCGAGCTGCACGTCGAGGCGCGGCTGCTCCTGCAGGTTCAGGAAGATGTCGGGCGCGCCCGGCACCTCGAAGGACAAGTCCTTCGTATATTGCAGGTTCAGCACCAGCGGGCCGGGCTGAATGGGCTGCGCCCCGTTGATCCCGTTCTCGGTGGGCTGCTGCTCGGACATGACGGAAACCTCTGATCTCGCGTGGCGCCGTCCTAGAGCAGATCGCGCTCAGGTGGAATCACCTGAACGCGTGAAGATGCCCGCGGGCACCTCAATGTTTCCAGCGGATCTCCGGCGGGGCCGGCTGGGTGGGATCGTAACGGATCCAGTGGCCGTTCTGCACGCTGGTGCCGGTGAGCGCCAGGATGAAGCCCCAATGGGAGACCACGAGCGCCCGCTGCCAGGCGTTGCCGAGGGCTGCCATCTCGTCCCGGAACAGCGCGGCACGGGCGATCACCTGCTCCGCCGGCTCCTCGATCGGCGGCCACCACACCTCCTCGATATGGGTGAGGTCGAGGTCGGGCCAGGCGAAGCGCAACTCGGTCGCCGGGCTGCCGATGTCGCAGACGAAGGCGTAGCGTTCACCGACCAGCGGGGTGACCGTCACCGGCAGCCCGAGCCGCTTGGCGACGGGTGCGGCGGTCTGCAGCGCCCGGGTATAGGGGCTGGCGATGATGCGCTCGATGCCCTCACGGGCGAGCGCCTCGGCCGCGGCCTCGGCCTGGGCATGGCCCAGATCGGTCAGTTTCGGGTCCTTGATGCCGGGATCCCGGCGCGTCGCGGTAAAGTGCAGGTTGAACTCGCTCTGGCCGTGGCGGAGCAGGATCATGGCGTGTCGTCCCTGGTATTCTCGCTCCAGGGGGTAGCTGCCCCGGCGCCCGGCCGCAATCCGGTTGCAGTGGAGGCCTGTCGCGCTTAAGTGACAGGACTGACAGGAGCGCGATATGCAAGGCGGCTTCCCGATCGAACTGATCCTCTTCGCAATGGTGGCGCTGTTCCTCGTGCTGCGCCTGCGGAGCGTGCTCGGCCGCCGCCAGGGCTTTGAGCGGCAGCAGCAGCCGGAGCAGCCGGCGCCGGCCTATGATCCCCGTGGCGCCCGCTCGGCGGAGGTCGATCCCTCCCTGCCGCCGCCGCCCACCGGCACCCGCCTGGGCATCCCGGACCCGAACACCAATGTCGGCCAGGCGCTGGCGCGCATCCGCGCCGCCGAGCCGGGCTTTGATCCGGCCGGCTTCCTCGCCGGCGCCGAAGGCGCGTTCCGCATGATCGTGACCGCCTTTGCGGCCGGCGACCGCGCGACGCTGCGCAGCCTGCTCTCGGACGACACCTATGCCGGCTTCGAGAGTGCCATCGCGGCGCGGGAGCAGGCGGGCGAGACCCAGCGCACGGAGGTTCGCGGCCTGCACGAGATCGCGATCGACAATGCCGAGCTCAAGGACCGCACCGCGTCCGTCACCGTGCGCTTCGTCTCCGACCAGGTGAACCTGACACTCGCCCGCGATGGCTCCATCGCCACGGGCGCCGAGGCGGTGGTGGAGCTGAACGACGTCTGGACCTTCCAGCGCGAGACCGGGTCCGGCGATCCCACCTGGAAGCTGGTCGCGACCGGCGCGGGCTGATCGCCGCTTCGACTGGCGGCGTCTTCACGCGGGGCACCTGTTGGACAGCGGTGTCGGACACTGTTCTGTCGCGCGAAGCTGCCGCTATCGCATCGATCTATGCGAGAGAAGGCAAAGCGGGGAACTGGTTTGCTGAGGCTTAAGCGTTCGCTGCTGGCGGTGGTCGAACACGTGCGGGCCGCTGCGAGCTCCCGGCCGTTTCTCCGGCGCCTGCTCCGACCACTGCGTCATCTCCTGCCATTGCTCAAAAAGCCGGGCCTCGGCGCGGAGGCCCATGTCTACCGCCGCTGGGTTGCCGCCCATGCGACCCTGTCCGCGGCAGATCGCGCCGCCATTCGGCGGCACATCGCGGCTTCCCCGGTCCGGCCCGTCTTCTCCGTGGTCATGCCGGCCTATGAAACACCAGAGCGTTTCCTGCGGGAAGCGATCGCCTCGGTCCAGGCTCAGATCTACCCGCACTGGGAGCTCTGCGTGGCCGACGATGCCTCGCCCTCCCGGACCGTAGGCCGGGTGCTTGCCGAAGCCGCGGCAGCGGATGCCCGCATCCGCTGGATGAGGCGGGAGAGCAATGGCCATATCTCAGCGGCCTCCAACACCGCCCTTGCAATGAGTCGCGGCGATTGGGTCGTGCTGATGGACCATGACGACCTGCTGGCGCCCGAGGCCCTCTATGAGTTGATGGCCGAGATCGCCGACCATCCGGACGCGCAGGTGATCTACAGCGACGAGGACAAGATCGACGAAAGCGGGCTTCGCTTCGGGCCCTATTTCAAGCCCGACTATGATCCCGACCTGTTGCTTGGTCAGAATGTGGTCAGCCATCTCGGTGCCTATCGCCGCGACCTCCTGCAGCGGATCGGCGGCTTTCGTGAAGGCTTCGAAGGCAGCCAGGATCATGACCTGACGCTGCGTGCCACGATGGCCTGCCCGCCGACGGCGCTGCGCCACATCCCCCGGGTGCTCTACCATTGGCGGCAGAACGCCGGGCCCGCGTCCTTCTCCGAATCCTTCCTGGCCCGCTGCATCGCTGCATCCCGCCGCGCAGTCGCGGAGCATCTCGCCAGCCAGGGTGTCGACGCCGAGGTGACCGCGGCCCCGCTGCTCAGCCACTTCAATCGAGTCCTCTACCCGCTCCCGGATCCGCCGCCGCTGGTGTCGGTGATCGTGCCGACGCGCGACCGGGCGGCGCTGCTGCGCGACTGCCTGGATGGTGTCCTGCATCGCACCGACTATCCAGCGATCGAGGTCCTGGTCGCGGACAATGGCAGCACCGAGCCTGAAACCAACGCGCTGTTCGCGGAGCTCGGCGCTGATCCCCGCCTGCGCATCCTGCCCATGCCGGGCCCCTTCAATTATAGCCGGCTGAACAACCGGGCCGTGGCGGAGGCGCGGGGCGAGGTGCTGCTGCTGCTGAACAATGACACCAAGGTCATCGACCGCGACTGGCTGCGGATCATGGTCGCCCAGGCGGTGCGCCGCGGGGTCGGCGCGGTCGGCTGCAAGCTCCTCTACGCCGACGATCGGGTACAGCATGGCGGTGTTGTGCTGGGCCTCGGGCCCGAAAGGATTGCAGGACATTTCGAACCAGGCGCCCCCCGCCTCGGCGTCGGCCATTTCGGCTGGCTGGCGCTCCAGCGCAGCGTCTCGGCCGTGACTGCGGCCTGCATGGTGCTGCGCCGCGACATCTTCCTGGAGGTGGGCGGCTTCGATGAGGAGAACCTGCCGGTCGCTTACAACGATGTCGATCTTTGCTTGCGCATCGCCGAACGCGGCTATCGCAATGTCTGGACGCCCTTCGCCGAGCTCTACCATCTCGAATCCGCCTCGCGCGGCGGCGATCTGGGTGGCGAGAAGGCCGAGCGGGCCCGGCAGGAACTCGCCTATATGCGTCACCGCTGGGCGGGCCAATTGGATAACGACCCCTACTGGAATCCCAATCTGTCGTTGCAGACCGGCAGGGCGGATTTGATCGAGCCGCCGCGGCAGGCGAAGCGTTGGGCAACCTACCCATAGGGGTCAGTCACGCGGGGGCGATCGAGGGTGACGGGAGCAACCACCGGATTGCGAATTGCGGCCTTCGTCTGCGCCTTGGTGGCTGCGCCTGTGCATGCTGCCGAGCCTTTCGGCCCACCCTTCCCGCCGCCCGTCGCCTATGCCGCCCTGCCGGGCTGGCGCGGCGATGCGCCGACGCTGGCCCTGCCCGCCCTGCTCGCGAGCTGCGCGGCGCTGCGCCAGCCTTCCGGCACTTCACGCGGCCTCGCTGCTCTGCCGCCCGAGGCCTGGGCCGGCCCTTGTGCCGCGCTCCGCACCGTCGCCGCGCGGTTGCCGCGCCTGGCGCCGGCGCGGCGCGAGGCCGTGCTGCGTGCGGCGATCGAGGCGCAGTTCACCCCGCATGTCATGGGCGCCGGTCTGCTCAGCGGCTATTTCGAGCCGCAGGTCGAAGGACGCCTCGCGCCCGATGAGCGCTTCCGCACCCCGCTCCACGCCCGCCCGCCGGAGCTGATCGAGTTCAACACCGCGGAGATGATCCCCGGCCTGCCGCCGCGCCGCGTCTCCGGCATCCTGCGCGACGGCCGCCTGACCACGGCGCCGCCGCGCGCCGCGATCGAGGCCGGGACGCTGTTTGGGCGGGGCCTTGAGCTCGCCTGGCTGGCCGATCCGGCCGACGCCTTCTTTCTGCAGATCCAGGGGTCTGGTCGGGTGGTCCTGGAGGATGGCCGGGTGCTGCGCCTCGGCTATGCGGCGCAGAACGGCCACCCCTATACCCCGATCGGCCGCCTGCTGATCGACCGCGGGGAGATCCCGCGCGAGCGCATGTCGATGCAGGCGATCCGCGCCTGGATGCGCGAGCAGGGTGCGGACGCGGCAGCGGCCCTGATGCGGGAGAATGCGAGCTACGTGTTCTTCCGCCCGATGCCCGACCTGCCGCCGGACCAGGGCCCGCCGGGCGCGCTCGGCGTCCCGCTGACGCCGCGGCGCTCGATCGCCGTCGATCCCGACTTCATCCCGCTCGGCGCGCCGGTCTATGTCGCGACCGCCGCCGATGGCGCCTGGCGCCGCCTGATGGCCGCGCAGGATGTGGGCGGCGCCATCCGTGGGCCGGCGCGTGCGGACTTCTTCCATGGCTGGGACGCCGAGGCCCCGGAGATGGCCGGGCGGCAGCGCGACCCGGCAACGCTCTACGTGCTGCTGCCGCGGCCCCAGCAGGCCAATTCCGATCGGCCGGTCGATAGTCCCGCCGCCGCAGGCCGTCACCCGTCTTCGCGGGGCGAGCGCAATAATGCCCCGCGGCCGCGAATGCGGCCCCGCGCCCGACCACCAGCCGCCGCCAGCGCGCCCTGACAGCGCGAGAGCCAAGGCCGCGCATGCGGCCGCCCGGCGTCTGAGGGCTGAAACTATACCTCCACCCCGACCACCCGATAGTCGCGCGGGGTGTCGTTGGGCTCGACCAGCGTGACGTAGCTGCCGGGCCGCACAGCGCCATCCTGTGGCAGCATCAGCACGGAGGGGGCATCGGCGCCATCCTCGGCAGCGCCGAAGAAGCGCAGCGACCAGCCGACATCGGGATCGTGCTGGACGTCACCGGCGCGCAGCGGCGCGCCGGGGCTGACGCGCTGCGCCGGCCAGGGTGCCGGGTCGGCGACCCAGGCGGCGGCGTCGAGCCGCCCCTCGGGATCGAGTGCCAGGCGCAGGACATAGCGATGCTCCGGGCTTCCGGCGGGAAAGCCTGGCCCCGGGGCCATCGCCAATGTGACCGTCACAAGCGCCATCGCCGTCATCCTCGCGTGGTGCCCGCTGCGCTGGGCGTCATACTCTGGCCCATCGTCCCGCGGGCATCCCTACCCGTCCCGGTGATGTCACCGGAACGGGATCAGATGGCCACCCGCACACCGAGCTCCACCACGCGGTCCGAAGGGATACGGAAGAACTCCGTCGCGGGCACGGCGTTGCGGCTCATCGCGCCATAGATGTACTGCCGCCAGCGCGACATCTTCGGCACCACTGCCGCGACGAGCTGCTCCCGGCCCAGGAAGTAGCTGGCCTGCATCGGCTCGAAGGCGACGCCGAATTCGCCGAGCGATTGCAGCTCCCGCGGGATGTTCGGGCTTTCCTGGAAGCCGTAGCGGATCAGGATGCGATGGATGCCGGGGGCGAGCTCGCTCACTTCCCGCCGCCGGTCGGGGGCGACCTGCGGCTCGTCCTCGTTCAGCACGGTGACGAACAGCACGCGCTCATGCAGCACCTTGTTGTGCTTGAGGTTGTGCAGCAGCGCGCCCGGCACGTAGTCGGCCTGCCCGGTCATGAAGACCGCGATGCCCGGGATGCGAATGGTGCGCGATTGCGGCAGCCGCGCGATGAAGGATTTCAGCGGCAGGCTGTCCTGGCGGAAGCGTGCGAAGAGCAACTGGCGGCCGCGCTGCCAGGTGGTCATCAGCACGAAGAGGACGCTGCCGAGGATCAGCGGCACGTAGCCGCCATGCGGGATCTTCAGCACGTTGGCGATGAAGAAGATCATGTCGAGCAGCAGCAACGGCACGAAGATCGCCGTCACCAGGGGCAGCGACCAGTGGAACTGGCGGCGGAACACCAGGATCGCCAGGATCGAGGTGCAGACGAAGGTGCCGGTGACCGCCAGGCCATAGGCGGCCGCCAGCGCGTCCGAATTCTTGAAGGATACGGTCAGGATCAATACGCCGATCAGCAGCATGGCATTGACCTGAGGCATATAGATCTGGCCTTCCTCGGTCTCGCTGGTGTGCTTGACGGAAAGCCGAGGCAGGAAGCCGAGCTGCACGCATTGGCGGGCGATGGTGTAGGCGCCGGAGATCATCGACTGGCTGGCGATCACCGTCGCGGCGGCTGCCAGGAAGACCAGTGGCAGGCGCAGCCAGTCGGGCGCCAGCAGGTAGAAGGGGTTCTCCAGCGCGTCCGGGTTCTGCAGCAGCAGCGCGCCCTGACCCATGTAGCTGAGCGCCAGCGAGGGCAGCACGAAGAAATTCCAGGCGAGGCGGATCGGCCGGCGGCCAAAATGGCCCATATCGGCGTAGAGCGCCTCCCCACCCGTCACCGCCAGCACGACCGAGCCCATCGCGACGAAGGCCGCCAGATGATATTCGGCGGCGAAGTGGATGGCGTAGTGCGGGGAGAGGGCGGCCAGCACCTGCGGGTTCTGCACGGTCTCGATCAGGCCGAGCAGGCCGATGGTGGCGAACCACAGCGCGCAGATCGGGCCGAAGACCGCGCCGATGCGCGCCGTGCCGCGGAACTGCACGACGAAGAGCCCCGCCAGGATCGCGACCGAGAGCGGCACCACCGCTTCTTCGAAAGCGGGCGAGATGACCTTCAGGCCTTCGATGGCCGAAAGGACGGAGATCGCCGGCGTGATGATGCCGTCGGCGAAGAACAGGCAGGCCCCGGCGATACCGACCATCACCACGATGCCGCGCGCCCGCTCGCCGCGTATCTGGCGTTGGGCCAGCGTCATCAGGGCCAGGATGCCGCCTTCGCCCTTGTTGTCCGCGCGCATCACGATGGCGATGTATTTCACCGTCACCGTCAGGATCAGCGACCAGATGATCAGGGAGAGGATGCCGAGCGTCTCCCACGGCTCCACCCCGTCGGAGGCGAAGTGCAGCAGCGACGCGCGCATGGCGTAGAGGGGGCTGGTGCCGATGTCGCCATAGACGACACCGAGGACGCCGAGGAGGAGCGCCGGTGTCAGGGGCTGACGATCGCCATTGCCGGCGGGCGGGGTAGTGGTCAAGCGGGTCACGCTCCGGCTGCGGAACGCGCAAGGCTTACGCGCGGGTGGGGCGCCAGATCAAGGGCACCCAGAAAACAGGCAGCCGGCGGGTCGGGCATCCGGTCAGAAAACCCTCGCGTCGGTGCCTGATGACAGAACCGCGCGGCCGCAGGTCGCCACCCGCATCTGCGGAGCGAGGCGAAGCCAATGCTCCGGGGCCGCGAATGCGGCCCCGCGCACGACCAGCCGCCGCCGCCAGAGCACACCCGACAGCGCGCAAGCCAAGCCGGCGAATGCCGGCGCTGGCGATTGAAGTATGATCAGTGTCCTCTCAGGATCTGGCTGAGGAACAGCTTCAGCCGGTCGGTCTGCGGGCTGTTGAACATCGTATCCGGCGGGCCGCTCTCCACGATCTCGCCGCGGTCCATGAACACAACGCGATCAGCGACCTGGCGGGCGAAGCCCATCTCATGCGTGACGCAGATCATGGTCATGCCGGTGTCGGCGAGCGCCACCATGGTGTCCAGCACCTCCTTGATCATCTCGGGATCGAGCGCGGAGGTCGGTTCGTCGAACAGCATGATCTTGGGCTTCATGCAGAGCGCGCGGGCGATCGCCACGCGCTGCTGCTGGCCGCCCGAGAGCTGGCCTGGATACTTCTTCGCCTGTTCCGGAATCTTCACCTTGGTGAGGTATTCCATCGCCAGCGCCTCGGCGTCCTTCTTCGGCATCCGCCGCACCCAGATCGGCGCCAGGGTGCAGTTCTCCAGCACCGTCAGGTGCGGGAAGAGGTTGAAGGACTGGAACACCATCCCGACCTCGCGGCGGATGGCGTCGAGGGAGCGGACATCGTCCGTCAGCTCTTTGCCGTCCACCAGGATGCGGCCGTCCTGATGGGTTTCCAGCCGGTTGATGCAGCGGATCATGGTGGACTTGCCGGAGCCCGAGGGCCCGCAGACCACCACGCGTTCCCCGAGGGCGACCTCCATGGAGATGTCACGCAGGACGTGCAGCGCGCCGAACCACTTGTTGACGCGGTCGAGCGTGATGGCGGGCGGTGCATCCGTGCGGGCGGCGGAGGCGACGGTTTCGATGGCAGCACTCATGGGTGTTGTTCCCCCGGGTCCGGTTAGAGCGCGATGACTTGAGGCCGATCCGGCCGAAAAGTCTGAATCACGCGATCAAACAAAGTGGCTAGGTCATGCGCCGTGAGCGGATGCGAACGGATCATGATCTAGCGACGGCGGTGGCGGTTCAGCTCCGCCTCCAGGCCCTGGCTGTATTTCGACATGGCGAAGCAGAAGCAGAAGTAGATCAGGCCGATGGTGATGTAGACCTCGACGCCGAACCCTTGCCAGGCAGGCTCCACGATTGCGGTCTTGCCCGCGGTCAGCAGGTCGAAGATTCCGATGATGAGCACCAGCGAGGTGTCCTTGAAGAAGCCGATGAAGGTGTTCACCAGCGGCGGGATCACCAGGCGCAACGCCTGCGGCAGGATGATGAAGCTGGTCTTGTGCCAGTAGGAGAGGCCGAGCGCATCGGCCGCCTCGTACTGGCCCTTGTCCAGCGCCTGCAACCCGCCGCGCACCACTTCGGCGAGGTAGGCGCCGGCGAAGAGGATGATCGCGATCTGCGCGCGCAGCAGCTTGTCGATGTTCATCCCTTCGGGAAGGAAGAGCGGGAACATCACGCTCGCCATGAACAGCAGCGAGATCAGCGGCACGCCGCGGATGAGCTCGACATAGAGCACGCAGATCGCCTTGATCGCCGGCATCTTCGAACGCCGCCCGAGCGCCACCAGGATGGCCAGCGGGAAAGCGAAGGCGAGGCCGAAGGTCGAGAGGATCAGCGTGATCGGCAGCCCGCCCCAACGCTCCTGCGGGACATAGGGCATGCCAAGGATGCCGCCCCACATCAGGATGCCGATGGCGGTGAGCGCCAGGATCCAGACCAGCGCCAGCTCCTTGCGCCAGAAGCGGCGCATGGCGGAGACGATGTAGAGGCCGACGAAGAGCACGCAGACCAGTGCCGGCCGCCAATGCTGCTCGTAGGGGTAGGTGCCGAAGAGGATGAAACGGTGCTTCTCGGTCACCACGGCCCAGCAGGCGCCGGTGCCGCGCAGGTCACGGCACGCCTGGGTCTGGTTGTTGGGAACCGACCAGATGGCGTTGATGAAAGCCCAGTCGACGAAGCCGATCACCCAGCGCGCGATAAGGTAGGCGAGTGCCAGGGTGACGGCGGTCGAGATCCAGCCGGAGAATAGGTTGGCGCGCATCCAGGCGATGGGACCGATCACGGAGATCGGGGGCGTGCGCGGCGCCGCTTCCGGCACGGCGGTTGCGACGGCGAGTTGGGTGGTGGTGGTGTCGGATGCCATGGCTCAGCGCTCCACCAAGGCGATTTTCGCGTTGTACCAATTCATGAACAGGCTGATCGACAGGCTGATCGACAGATAGACCGCCATGATGATCGCGATGCCCTCGATCGCCTGGCCGGTCTGGTTCAGGGTCGTGTTGGCGATCGATACGATGTCCTGATAGCCGATCGCGACCGCGAGCGAGCTGTTCTTGGTGAGGTTCAGATACTGGCTGGTCATCGGCGGCACGATCACGCGCAGCGCCTGCGGCAGCACGATCTGCTTCAGCACCGTGCCCGGCTTCAGCCCCAGTGCCTGCGCCGCTTCCCATTGGCCGTGGCCCACCGACAGGATGCCGGCGCGCACGATCTCCGCGATGAAGCCCGAGGTGTAGGTGACAAGCCCGACCAGCAGCGCGAAGTATTCCGGGCTGACGACGAAGCCGCCGCGGAAGTTGAAGCCGCGCAGCGCCGGCACGTCCGGCGTGAAGGGCGCACCCATCAAAGCCCAGACCGCGACGGGCAGGCCGAGGATCAGCAACACGGCGATCGGCCAGACACGGCGGGGCTGGCCGTCCTGCATCCGTCGGGCGCGCATCACATCGGAATACATCCAGGTCAGCACGACGCCGACGATCATCGCCAGCAGCGCCCCCGTATGCGCGGCCTGCCATTCGACCCAGGGCAGCAGCAGGCCGCGGTTCGAGAGAAAGACGCCGGCGACCGGGTTCATGGCATTGCGCGGATTGGGCAGGCCCTGCAGCACCGTGTACCAGAACAGCAGTTGCAGCAGCAGCGGCAGGTCGCGAATCACCTCGACATAGACGCCGGCGATCTTCGACACCAACCAGTTCTTCGACAGCCGGGCGATGCCGATCAGCGTGCCGAGGATGGTGGCGAGCACGATGCCGATGACCGCCACCTTGAGCGTGTTCAGCACGCCCACAATCAGCGCCCGGAGATAGGTATTGGTCGGGCTGTAGTCGATGATGTGCTCGGCGATCGGCAGCCCGGCTTCCCGGTTCAGGAAGCCGAAGCCGGTAGCGATGCGCCGCACCTCGAGATTGTGCTGGGTGTTGCGCACCAGCCACCAGACGACGGCGACGATGATCCCGACCACAAGCAACTGCCAGACGATGGCGCGCACGCGCTCATCGGACCAGGAGAAGCGGATGGGGCGTTTCGGCGGTGTGCGCCGGTATCGCGGATCGGCAGTTGCGTCGGACATTTCTTGTTAAGCCTCTGCTGTCACTTGGCCCGCCGGAGCGGACAAGGCGGGGCGCGGCGTCCTGGATGGGCGCCGCGCCATCCGGATCACCGGAAGGGCGGCGCGTACTGCAGTCCGCCCGGCGTCGTCCAGAGCGCGTTCGGCCCGCGCTGCAGCCCGATCGGCGTCAGGTTGCGGTTGAAGATCTCACCATAATTGCCGACGGCGCGGATGACGTTGAGCATGAAGGCGTTGTCCACGCTCAGCATGGCACCGAGTTCGCCGGTGCGGCCGAGCAGCCGCCGCGCGTCCGGGCGCTGGTCATTGGCGGCCGCCTGCGCGGCATTCCCGCTGGTGATGCCGAGCTCCTCGGCGGTGACCAGGCCGAAATGGATCCAACGCACCAGATCCGTGAAGCGCTGGTCACCATGGCGGACCGCCGGCCCGAGCGGTTCCTTGCTGATCACTTCCGGCAGGATCACGTGGTCATTCGGGCTCGCCTGTGCCGCGCGGGTGGCAGCGAGGCCGGAGACGTCCGTCGTATAGGCGTCGCAGCGGCCGGCAAGATAGGCGGAGATATTGTCCTCGATGCGCTCGATCACGACCGGGGTGAAGCGGATGTTGTTGGCGCGTGCCCAGTCGGCCAGGTTCTGCTCCGTCGTGGTCCCGGGCTGCACGCAGATGGTGGCGCCGTCCAGCTGCGGCGCATGTTCGACATTGGCGCTGCGCTTCACCATGAAGCCCTGGCCGTCATAGAAACTGGTGGCCGCGAAATCGAGGCCGAGCGAGGTGTCGCGCGACAGGGTCCAGGTCGTGTTGCGCGCCAGCATGTCGACTTCGCCCGATTGCAGGGCGGTGAAGCGGTTCTGCGCGGTGGTCGGGACGTAACGCACCCGGTTCGGGTCGTTGAACAGGGCGACGGCGACGGCGCGGCAGTAATCCACGTCGAAGCCCCGCCAGACGCCCTGGCTGTCGGGCTGGGCGAAGCCGGCAAGCCCGGTGTTCACGCCGCAGACCAGGCTGCCGCGCGCGCGAATGGCGTCGAGGGTGGCGGTCGCCTGCGGCTGCGCCGAGGCCGGCGCGGCGGCAAAGGTGCTGCCGATCACCAGGGCGGACAGCACGGCCGCCCGAATGACGCTACCCCGGGATTTCCGGAAACTCACCATAGACTTCTCCATCTTTTTTGTTTTCGTCTCGATATCGAAGACGTGCAAACCAGCCATTCCGGCAACGCGATGCTGCGCCAGGGTCGCGCTAGGATCAACGTGCATGATAGGGAAACTAGCCTCCCTTCCAGTCAGGACGCCTAACAAAGAGGCAATGTCGGCGCCAGCCCCGGGCAGGCGGGCGATTGGTCCAGCCCTGATCCCCGATCTGCCGCCGTTGACAAGATCAGCCAGCAAGCGCCGGGCCAGCGGCGCCCCGGGGTGGCTCGCCGCAGGGCGCGGAGTGGTAAGAGGCGGGCGCCACCTCCCGGAGATTGCATGGTGATACCAATGTTGGACGCGGCGGCGATCGCCGCTCGCCTGCCCTGGCCGGCGCTGGTCGAGGCCCTGGCGGCGATGTTCCGGGAAGGCTGTGCGGCGCCGCTCCGCCACCGCCACGCGGTGCCGCAGGCCGACGGCAGCGAGGCATCGCTGCTGCTCATGCCGGCCTGGCAGGCGGGGCGTTATACCGGGGTGAAGATCGTGCATGTGGCGCCCGCCAATGCCGCCCGCGGCCTGCCGGCGGTCCATGCCGCCTATCTGCTCTCCGATGGTGAGACCGGCGCGCCGCTGGCGCTGATGGATGGCGGCATGCTGACCGATCGCCGCACCGCCGCGGCCAGCCTGCTGGCCGCCCGGCATCTCGCCCGCCCGGATTCGGCGCGCCTGCTGCTGATGGGCAGCGGCAAGGTCGCCCATGCACTGGCCGAGGCCTATCGCGCCCTGATGCCGATCACCGACATCGCGATCTGGAGCCGTCGCGCCGAAAGCGCGGCGGCGCTGGCGCGCAAGCTGATGGAACACGGCCACCCGGCACGCGCCGTGGCGCGGCCGGACCCAGGGCGTGCCGACATCATCGCTTGTGCGAGTTTGGCGACGGAGGCGCTGGTCAAGGGGGCGGAGCTGTCGCCGGGCGTGCATCTCGACCTGGTCGGCGCCTATCGCCCGACGATGCGGGAGGCGGATGCCACGGCGATCGCGCGTGCGACCCTCGTCGTCGATACCCGCGCCGGCGCCTTCGCCGAAGCCGGTGATATCGTCCAGGCGATCGCCGAAGGCGCCATCACCGAAGCGCATGTCGCGGCCGACCTCGCCGAGCTCTGCCGCGGCGCGCATCCCGGCCGCACCCGCCCGGACGAGATCACCGCCTTCAAATCCGTCGGCTGGGCCGGCGAAGACCTCGCCGCCGCGATCCTCGCCCATCGGGGCACGCAGGAACAGGAATAAACCCGCTCCCAGCCCCGCGGCCGCAGGCCGCCACTGGCTTCTGCGGAGCGAGGCGAAGCCGATGCTCTGGGGCCGCGCATGCGGCCCCGCGCGCGACCGACCGCTGCCGCCAATGCGCCCTGACAGCGCGCAAGCCAAGCGCGCGGATGCGCGCGCCGGCGATTGAGGCCATTAAAACTCTATCTCACGCAAGGTCGCGCCGCCGGCCATCACCGCGGCCAGATGGGCCCCGCTGCGCGGCAGGATGCGCGCCATGAAGAAGCGCGCGGTCGCGAGTTTGGCGCGGTAGAAGCCGGTCGGATCCTCGCCTTCCTTGGCCAGCGCGATCTCCGCCATGCGCGTCCAGACGAAGGCAAGCGCTGTGAGGCCGAAGAGCTTCAGGTAATCGGTCGCGCCAGCGCCCGCCTCATAGGGGTCGGAGAGGCCACGCCGCGCGAGCTCCGCGGTCGCCTGCTGCAGGCGGCCGAAGGCCTTGGAGAGCGGCAGGACGAACTCGCCGAGCCGCTCATCCTCGCTCTTGGCCTCGACATAGGCGAGGACCGGATGGAAGAAGCGGCGCAGGTAGCGCCCTGCATGGGCGCCCATCTTGCGGCCGACGAGGTCGAGCGCCTGGATGCCGTTGGTGCCTTCGTAGAGCTGCGCGATGCGGGCGTCGCGGACATACTGCTCCATGCCGTGCTCGCGGATGTAGCCATGGCCGCCGAACACCTGCATGCCGGTCGCGGTTGCGTCCCAGCCCATGTCGGTGAAGTAGGCCTTGATGATCGGCGTCATCAGCGCGACGAAATCCTCGGCCGCGTCACGGGTGGCGGGATCGGCGTGGCGTGTCGCGACGTCCTGCTCCTGCGCGACCCACATCGCGAGCGCGCGGCAGCCCTCGATCTCGGCCCGCATGGAGAGCAGCATGCGCCGCACATCCGGGTGGTGGATAATCGGGTCGGCGGGCTGGTCCGGCGCTGCGGCGCCGTTCAGTGCACGGCCTTGCACCCGGTCCCGCGCATAGGCGAGGGCATTCTGGTAGCTGACCTCGGCGAGGCCGAGTCCCTGAACGCCGACCGAGAGCCGCGCCTCGTTCATCATGGTGAACATGGCGGAGAGGCCCTTGTGCGGCCGCCCGACCAGCCAGCCCTTGGCTTCCTCGAAGGATAGCGCGCAGGTGGCGGAGGCCTTGATGCCCATCTTGTGCTCGATCGCGGTGCAGAGCACGCCGTTGCGGGCACCGGGCTTGCCGTCCGGCGTCGGCAGGAATTTTGGCACCAGGAAAAGCGAGATGCCGCGCGTGCCGGGCGGCGCATCGGGCAGCTTGGCGAGGACCAGGTGGAGAATGTTCTCTGACAGGTCGTGCTCGCCGGCACTGATGAAAATCTTGCTGCCGGTGATGCGGTGGCTGCCGTCATCGGCGGGGATGGCACGGGTGCCGATCAGGCCGAGATCGGTGCCGCATTGCGGCTCGGTCAGGCACATGGTGCCCATCCATTCGCCGCTGACCAGCTTCGGCAGGTAGGTGTCGCGCAGCACTTGCGCGCCATGCTTCAGCAACGCGGCATAGGCGCCGTGCGACAGGCCGGGATACATGCCGAAGGAAAGGTTGGCGGAGCAGATCATCTCCTCGAACAGCAGGGCGATGGATTTCGGCAGGCCCTGGCCGCCGTAATCGGGATCGCAGGCGAGCGAGGGCCAGCCGCCGTCGCGGAACTGCGCCCAGGCTTCGCGGAAGCCTTGCGGCGTGCGGACCACGCCGTTCTCGATCGTGCAGCCTTCCTCGTCGCCGCTGCGGTTGATCGGGAACAGCACCTCCTCGCAGAGGGTTGCGGCCTCGTCGAGGATCGGGTCGACGAGGTCGGGGCCGAGCTCCTCGCAGCCGGGCAGCGACCGCAGCCGCGCGGGATCGGTGAACTCGTTCAGCAGGAAGCGCATGTCGCGCAGCGGGGCCTTGTAGCTCGGCATGGCGGCGACCTTCCCTCAGTTGCGCAGCGCTCGGCCGGTGTCGAGCATGTGCTCGACGCGGGCCAGCGTCGCCTCGGTGTGCAGCAGCGCCATGAAGGACTGGCGCTCCAGCGTGCGGACCTGGTCCTCGCTGGTCTCCTCCGTGTGGTCGCGCTCGCCGCCGGTCAGCGTGGTGGCGAGGTGCCCGCAGACCACCACGTCATGCGGTGTGGTGCGGCCGAGAGCCACGGCGCTGTCCACAGCCATCATCAGCGCGGCGCGGCCGGAAGCGCCGGGCAGGCGCAGCGCGGCAGGCTTCGGCGGCTCGTAGCCCTCGACCATGGAAAGCGCACGTGCTTTCGCTGCGGCGAGCAGCCGGTCGCGGTTCATGGTGATGCCGTCCGCCGGGCGCAGCAGCATCCAGTCACGCGCTTCGAAGGCGGATTTGGCGACATAGGCCGTCGAGATCATCTCGAAGGCCTTGGCGACCGGCGGCATCGGGCCCTTCGGCGTCTTCGGGTTCTCGGCCCAGCGCCGCAGCATGGCGGCACAGCCGCCCCAGCCGGGAATGACTCCGACGCCGGCTTCGACCAGGCCCATATAGGTCTCGGCATGCGCCTCGATGGCGTCGCAATGCAGCAGGATCTCGCAGCCGCCGCCGAGCGCCATGCCGGCGGGCGCGCCGACCACGGGGAAGGGGGCTTCCCGCAGCGCGCGGTAGGTCTTCTGGCCGGATTCGACCATGCTCTCGATCTCGCCCCAGGCGGCGATGTTGGCAGCAAACAGCGCGAGGCCGAGATTGGCGCCGACCGAGAAATTCTCACCCTCGTTGTGAATCACAAGGGCGCGGAATTCGCCCTTCTTCCCCATGGCGATCGCCTTGCCGATCAGGGCCAGCACCTCGGGGTCGAGGGCGTTCATCTTGGTGTGGAACTCGAGGCAGGCGACGCCGTCGCCGATGTCCCAAAGGCTTGCGGCACCGTTCTTCGTCAGCGGCTTGCTGCGGCGCTTGACGTCGGAGAGCAGCAGCACGCCCTCCGGCCGCGCGACCGGGCGGTAGCTGCCGTCGGTCGCCATGGCTTGCAGTGCGCCGCCCTCCTCGCGGTAGAAGCGGGTTTCGCCGACGCGTTCCAGCAGCGGCGGCACCGCGCGGCCCTCTGCGCGCAGCAGGCCAGCGAGGCGTGCGGGGCCGAGCCGGTCGATCAGCTCGAAGGGGCCCCATTTCCAGTTGTAGCCGAGGCGCATCGCGGCATCGACGGAGGCGATGTCGTCGGCCACCTCCGGCACCAGCGCCGCGGCATAGGAGAGGGTGTCGAGCAGCACGGCGCGCGCGTAGCGGCCGCCGCGATCGGGATGCGCGACCAGCGCGGCGAGGTCGCGCCTCCCGGCCTCCAGGCTTTCCAGCAGCGGCTTTTCGCTAACACGGTCCTGGCCCGTCTTCAGGTCGATGCCGTATTTGATGCTGCTGCCGTCGCTGGCCTTCACGCGGGTGTAGAAGCCGCCCTTGCCCCCCTTGCGGCCAATGCGGCCTTCCGCGATCAGGCGCGCGATCAGCGGCTGCTCGCGCAGCCCCTGCACATAGGCGTCCTCCGGCGGCAGGCTCGCTTTCATGCTGGCGGCGATATGCGGCATCAGGTCGATGCCGACGAGGTCGAGCAGGCCGAAGACGCCGGTCTTCGGCACGCCGATCGGCGCACCCATCACCGCATCCGCTTCCTCGATCGAGAGGCCGAAGTCAAAGGCGTGGTTGATCGCCGCTTGCATCCATTGCCCGCCGATGCGGTTGGCGATGAAGCCGGGCCGGTCCTTGCAGGGGATCACGGTCTTGCCGAGCGCCTGGTCGGCGATGGCGCTCACTGCGGCGACCGCATCGGCGCGGGTGCGTGGCCCGGCGACGACCTCCAGCAGGCGCATGTAGCGCGGCGGGTTGAAGAAATGGGTGATCAGGAAATCCGCCGCCCAGTCGGCGCCTTCGGTCAGCGCTACCAGCGGGATGGTCGAGGTGTTGGAGGAGAGGATCGAGCCCGGCTTCCGCACCGGCGCGAGCTTGGCGTAGAGGTCGCGCTTGGCGTCGAGCTTCTCGGTGATCGCCTCGACGATCCAGTCGCAGTCACCCAGCAGCGCAAGGTCGGTCGCGAGATCGCCGGTGGTGACGCGCCGGGCGTTGGAGCGGTGCATGAACGGCGCGGGATCGGCGCGCAGCATCTTCTCCACGGCCTTGGCAGCGCCGCCGGGGATGACGTCCAGCAGCACCACCGGCAACCCGGCATTGGCGACCTGCGCGGCGATGCCGGCGCCCATCACGCCGGCACCGACGACGCCAATTTTCTTGATGCCGCCCTCATCTGTCTGGCGCGGCCGATTCACGCCGCCGGTACTCGGGGCCTGCGGCCCCTCCGCCCTCTGGCGATCGGACGCGCTCACTGCATCGCCTCCAGCACCGTCGCGATGCCCTGGCCGCCGCCGATGCATTGCGTCGCCAGCGCATAGCGCCCGCCTTCCCGCTGCAGCAGCGCCGCCGCCTTGCCGGTGATGCGGGCACCGGTCGCGCCCAGCGGATGGCCGAGTGCGATGGCACCGCCATCGATGTTCACCTTCGCCGGGTCGAGCCCGAGCTCCCGCATGCAGGCGATGGCCTGGCTGGCGAAAGCCTCGTTCAGCTCCACGATGTCGAGGTCGCGGGCGCTGATCCCCGCCCGCGCCAGGGCCTTGCGGGATGCGCCGACCGGGCCCATGCCCATCACCTCCGGCGCGCAGCCGGCAACCGCGATCGCCTTCACGCGGGCGAGCGGCTTCAGCCCGTGCCGCTTCGCATACTCATCGCTGCATACCAGCAGCACCGCCGCGCCATCGGTCAGCGGCGATGCGGTGCCGGCGGTCACGGTGCCCTCGGCGCGGAAGGCGGGCTTCAGCCCGGCGAGACCCTCGGCGGTGGTGTCGGGACGCAGGCAGCCATCTTCCGCGACCTGCTCGCGGCCGACGGTGACCGGCACTATCTCCGCTTTCAGCCGGCCCTCGCTCTGGGCCGCGGCGGCCCTGCGCTGGCTCTCGACCGCGAAGGCCTCCTGCTCGGCGCGCGGGATCTGGTGGCGATGCGCGACATTCTCCGCGGTCTCGCCCATGCCGATATAGGCCTGGGGGAAATCGGCGGCGAGGCCGGGATGCGGCAGCACGTTGTAGCCGCCCATCGGCACCCGGCTCATGCTCTCGACGCCGGCGCAGAGAAAGGCGTCGCCCGCGCCCATGCGGATCGCGCCCGCAGCCTGATGCACGGATTGCATGGAGGAGCCGCAGAAGCGGTTCACCGTGACGCCCGCGACCCCCTGCGGCAGCCCGGCCAGGAAGCCGATCAGCCGCGCCACATTCAGCCCCTGTTCGCCTTCGGGAAAGGCGCAACCGAGGATCAGATCCTCGATCGTGTCCGGATCGATGCCGCTCTCGGCCACCAGCGCGCGCACCACCTGCGCTGCCATTTCATCCGGGCGCAGCTTTACCAGGGCGCCCTTGCCGGCGAAGTGGAAGGGGGAACGGCGATAAGCGGCGATGACGATATCGGTCATGGAAATGCCCTTCTCGGCTCTCCGTTGGCGCGGAGCGGCCAAGGACGTCGCGTCAGCCCTTGACCCGGTGTTGGTTGCCCGCGGCTTCGGCAATGGCGGCGAGTGCCGTCTCTGCCTCCGCCTCGATGGCGCGAAGCTCCGCCAATGTCTGCGCCAGGTCGCGGCGCTGCTGCTCCAGGCCCGTGATGCGCTCCTGGGTCTTGGTCAGCAGCAGGCGCATCTGCTCGCGCTTGGTGCGGTCGGCGTCGTAGAGGTCGAGATATTCGCGGATCTCGGCCAAGGTGAAGCCCAGGCGCTTGCCGCGCAGCACGATCATCAGCCGTGCCCGGTCGCGGCGGTTGAAGACACGCATGGTGCCGGCGCGCTGGGGCGCGATCAGCCCCTTCGCTTCGTAGAAGCGGATGGTCCGGGGCGTGATGCCCAGATCCTCCGCAAGCTGGTTGACGGTATAGAGTTCGCGCATCGGGCATCAGGTCCGGTGGACCCCCTAGATTGCGTGCTCCCGCACGGGCCGCAACCCCTTGGGTTTCAAGCATTTTCACGCAAACGCGTACGGATCTCCTCGCGCAGCTCCTTCTTGGAAAGCTTGCCGACCGCGGTGCGCGGCAGCGCTTCCCGGAACTCGATCAGCTTCGGCATCTGGATGGCGGAGAGGTGCAGCTTGAGGAAGGCGCGCAGCGCCGCCTCGTCCGGCACGGCACCCGGCTTCAGCTCCACGAAGGCGGCCGGGCTCTCGCCCTGGCGGGAATCGGGAATGCCGACCACGGTCGCCGCCGCCACGTCGGGGTGGGTGTAGAGCACCTCCTCGATCGCCCGCGGATAGACGTTGAAGCCGGAGACCAGGATCAGGTCCTTGATCCGGTCCACCAGCGCGACATAGCCGTCCGCGTCCATGATTCCGACATCGCCGGTGCGGAGCCATCCATCCGGCGTCATGGTGGCGGCGGTCTCGGCCGGCCGGTTCCGGTAGCCCGACATGACATTGGGACCGCGGACGCAAAGCTCCCCGCGCTCGCCCATCGGCATGGCGCGCGCCGGATCCTCCAGGCTGCGGATCTCGGCCTCCACCAAGGGCAGCGGCAGGCCGATGGTCCCTTCCCGGTTCTCGCCGCGCAGCGGATTGCAGAAACAGACGGGAGAGGCTTCGGTCAGTCCATAGCCTTCGACCAGGGCGGCGCCCGATTTCGCTTCGAATTCGTGCTTGAGGGCGATCGGCAGCGGCGCGCCGCCGGAAATGCAGGCGCGGACCTGGGCCAGGTCCTCTCGCGTGGCACCGTGGTCGAGCAGCGCCTTGAACAGGGTCGGCACGCCGGGAAGCATGGTCGGGTGCCGGCGCCGCAACGCGGCCAGCACGAGCTTCTTCTCGTAGCGCGGCTGCATGACGATCTCGGCGCCGATCGCGATGGCCAGATTCATCGCGACCGTCATCGCGAAGACATGGAAGAAGGGAATGACAGCGAGCATCCGCTCCTGCGTGCGTCTCGGCTCGGCGCACCAGGCCTGCAACTGGCGGAGATTGGCGCAGAGATTCGCGTGGCTGAGCATCACCCCCTTGGGCCGGCCGGTGGTGCCGCCGGTATATTGCAGCACCGCCAGCCCTTCCGGCGTCGTCATCGGCGGATCGGTGATCGGCGCCGCCTTCAGCAGCGCGGCGAACTCGGTGATCCGCGGATCATGGGGTATGGCGGCGATGGAGGCGCGCCGGACCAGGCGGAACATGACCGACTTGACCGCCGGCAGGCCTTCGGCGAAGCGGCAGACCACCACGCGCTTCAGCGGCCCGCCATTGTCCAGCACCTCCAGCACCCGCGGCAGCAAGGGCTTGAGATCGAGGGTGAGCATCACGGAGGTGCCGGAATCGGCGACCTGCGCCGCCATCTCCTCGGCGACCATCAGCGGGCTGAAGTTCACGACCACGGCGCCGGCCTTCAGCACCCCGAAATAGGCGGCGACGAAGAAATGCGTGTTGGGCAGGCAGAGCCCGACGCGGTCGCCGGGTGCCACGCCGAGTGCCCGCAGGCCGGCAGCCACCCGCGCCACCATGTCGCCGAGCTCGGCGTAGCGCCAGGACCGGCCCATGAATTCCAGGGCCGGTTTCTCGCCATGCGCGGCGACGGTCGCCTCCAGCACCTCGGTCAGCGTCTCGCGCGGCAGCGGCATGTCCCAGGCGATGTCGGGGGGATAGGCCCGGGGGATCATGGCGCTCCCTCAGAAGCTGAATCGGAGCTGGGCGGAGAGGATGTCGACGGAGGCGCTGTAGCTTCCGTTGAGGCTGCCGCGCAGGAAGTCCGGGCTGGTCGGGCCGCCGGCTGCCAGATCGACATCGGCGGCGCTGCCGAAGATATGAGTATAGGCGGCGGAGACGGTGATGGACGGCGTCACCGCCCAGCTCAACCCGGCCGAGAGCCAGTAGCGATTGGAGTCGGGGATGCGCGGCGTGCGGGTCGTGTCGCGGACCGGCGTCTGGTCCCAGGCGAAGCCGGCGCGCAGCGTCACCGTGTCTGTCGCCCGGTACTCGCCGCCGATCGAGAGGAAGACCGTGTCGCGCCAGCGCTCCTCCGTCACGTTGTTGGGCAGACCGTTCTCGAACTGCACCGTCAGGGTGCGGAAGCGCGACCAATTGGTCCATTCAGCGCCGGCGAGCAGGGTGAAGCGGTCGCCGATCGCCTGGGTGACGCCGAAGGCCAAGCTTTCCGGCGTGGTCAGCCGGGCACGGCCGCCGGTGTCGCGGAAGGTGGTGGCGAGCGGCGCCGGCACGCCTTCGAACTTCGCATCGCCCTCGAGCTCATGGAAGATCGCGGAGCGGAAGGAGAGGCCGAGCATGGTGCCCGGCAGCGGCCGCCATTGCGCGCCGATCTGCCAGCCGATGGCGGTGTCGTCACCGGTCAGGGTCGAGCGGCCGTCGCGCGAGCCGGGCAGCACGGCAGCGCCACGGCCGGCGAGGACGCCGCCGAAATCGACGGCGCTCGACAGCCGGGCATCGGCATATTGGATCTGTAGGCCCGCGCCGATCGAGAAGGTCTCGGTCGGGCGCCAGGACACCGCGGGCGTGATGTTGATGGTCCGGAGCGACGTCGTCTGCGCATGGTAGCGGCCGACGAAATCGGGGCCGTATTTGGTGATCAGCCCGAAGGGCGAGGTGATGCCGAGGCCGATATGCCACTGATCCCCGAGCGCCACCGTCGCATAGGTGGCCGGCACAAAGGCGTCGGATATGGCATCGCCGCCCGGGCCGCCGCTGATGACGCTGCCACCGAGGAGCGTCGCGCGCCGGCCGGTCATCCGGTCGGCCTCGGCCTGGGGGAAGATGCCGCTGCCGACGATCGCCAACTGATTGCCCGGCAGCCAGGCCATGGCCGCGGGGTTGAAGAAGATCATGCTGGGGTCGTCGCCCCGCGCCGTGACGCCGGCGAAGGATGCGCCTTGGCCCACCGCGCTCTGCTCGCGCAGGAAGTAGCCCGAGGCTTGGGCCGCGTCGTGGATCACGAAGCTGGCCAGGGCCGCCAGGCCGGCGCCTGCCCATCGATGGTGGATCATGGTCTTCTCTATCCCCCTCTAAGGTTCCGGATCTGCGCCCGGATGCCGGGAGCCTAAGGCCGGAGTGACGCTTACGTCAACAATATGCTCTATACGGCAATCACAAGCTGGAGACCGCCTGAATGACAGACCCAGAGACCATCCTGGAGGCCGTGCGCGCCGTGCTGCCGAAGCTCGGTGGCCTCGGCTACCGCGTGCGGTTCGACATCGCCGATGCGGACCTCTCCTTCCTGCTCGACGGCACCGGCGCGGTCGCGACGGTCGTCGAAGTGGATGGGGAGGAGCCGGCCGACACCGTGCTGCGCATGGACCAGGGCAACCTCACGAAGCTGATGGAAGGACGGCTGAGCCCGATGCTGGCCTTCGCCACCGGCAAGCTCAAGGTCGAAGGATCGAAGGGCGTTGCCTTGAAGCTCGCGGGCCTGCTCGACGAGGATTGACGCCCTCCGCGTCCGGGCGATGCTGACCGGGCATGAACAGCGCACTTGCCGGGATCGGTCTGCAACTGGCGGCGCTGGCCGTCTTCGTCGTGATGGATACGACGGTCAAGCTGATGACCGCGCATTTCGCCGTGCCACAGCTCATGTGGGCGCGCTTTGTCTTCAGCTTTGTCATTGTCGCGATCGCGCTGCGCGTGGTCACCGGCAGCCTGCCCTGGCGGTCGCGGGCGCCCTGGCTGCAGACGCTGCGCAGCCTGCTGCTCTGCGGCTGCAATCTGCTGTTCTCGACCGCCCTCGCGCATATCCCGCTCGCCGATGCGACGGCGGTCGGCTTCGCGTCGCCGGTGCTGACGGTGGCGCTGGCGGCGCTGCTGCTGCAGGAAAAGGTGGGCTGGCGCCGCTGGCTCGGCGTCGGCATCGGGATCTGCGGGGTGGTCGCGGTGCTGCGGCCGCCCTTCCTCTTGGGGGGTGAGGCGCCGCACTGGGCGACGGTGCTGCCGCTCGGCACCGCGCTGCTCTTCGCCTTCTATCAGATCCTGACCCGGCGGCTGGCGACGGTGGACGATCCGCGCACCACCATCCTGCACACCTCCTTCGCCGCTTCGCTGGTGATCTCGCTGGCGCAGCCCTTCGTCTGGGTCTGGCCGAGCGGCAGTGCCTGGGGCGCGCTGGTGCTGCTCGGCGTACTCGGCGGCGTCGGGCATGGGCTGCTGGTGCTGGCCTATGCGCGGGCGCCGGCCAGCCTGCTGGCGCCGATGTCCTACACCCAGCTCATCTGGGCGACCCTCGCCAGCCTCCTGATCTTCGCCGACGTGCCTGACGTCCCGACCCTGGTGGGGATGGGCGTCATCGCGGTGGGGGGCGTGCTGGTCGCGCTCCCGACGCGGCAGAAACCCGCGCCGGGGGTATCATCCTGAGCGCGGGACCTACGCCAACGGACCGGTCGCTTGACCGGTCCGAGGCCGCGAATGCGGCCCGCCGCGAGTGCGGCGAAAGCCAAGCCGCACGGATGTGCGGCGCCGGCGTTTGAGGCCGCTGTATCAGGCGGTGGCGGTGCGCCGGCCGCCCAGCAGGCGCGCCGGATCGAGCGCCAGGGCGCCGGCACCGAGGCCGGCCTGCACCAGCATCAGCACGATCCAGAGCACCGGGTACTCATAGCCGCCACGGGGATTGCTGAAGACCCAGCCATTGGGCAGGTGCTGCAGCGCGGCGCCGATCAGGATCGGCAGGAACAGCAAGGACACCGCGCGGGTCCAGATGCCGAGGATCAGCGCGATGCCGCCGAACAGCTCGGCGAAGGCGACGATGGCGCCGAAGACCGGCGGATAGCCGATGGAGCCGAAATACCCCATCGTCCCCGACAGCCCGAAGATGCCGAGCTTCATCAGCCCGCCATGCAGGACGAAGAGGGTGCCGAGGCTCACGCGCAGCAGCAGCGCGGCATAGGGAATGGTCTGGGTGGCAGGCATGGAAGGCTCCGATGGGTGAGGGCGGCGGGGCGCCGCGGGTTCCGTTGGCGGCAATCTGATCGCTGCGGCTGCCGGCTTCCAACGCCGGCACGGAACGGTCATCATCACGGACGGAAATGACCGACCCCGAGAAACTCGACCTGAACCTGCTGCGCGTCTTCGATGCGGTGGCGCGCGAGCGGCACGTCACCCGGGCGGCGCAGCGGCTGAACCTGTCGCAATCGGCGGTCTCCAACGCGCTGGCGCGGCTCAGGGTGACCCTGGGCGACGAGCTGTTCCTGCGCCGGCCGGGCGGCGTGGAGCCGACCGCGCTGGCGCTGTCGCTGACCGGCCCGGTGACCGAGATGCTGGACCGGCTGCGGGAGACGCTCGCCTCCCACGCGCCCTTCGATCCCGCGACCAGCGATCGGGTCTTCACGGTCGCCTTCTCGGAATACGCCGAATTCACCCTGGCGCCGCGGGTGCTGGCGCGCATGGCGCAGGACGCGCCGGGCTGCCTGCTGGCGGTGCGCCATGCCGATCGCACCAATGCGGCGGAGCTGCTGGAGCGCGGCGAGGCGCAGATGGCGGTCGCGGTGCTGCCAGAGCCGCCGGCGATCTACACCCGCGTCCTCCTGATGCAGGAGGAGTTCCTGACCCTGATGCGCCGCGACCATCCGCTGGCGGGGGGACCGCTCGACATGGCGCGGCTGGTGAGCGTGCCGCACCTGCTGCATTCGCCGAACGGCTCGCGCTCCGGCGCGCTGGACGGGCCGCTCCGGGACGCGGGGCATCCGCGGCGGCTCGGCGCCGTGGTCGCGCATCTCTGCGCGGTGCCGGAGATCCTGCAACGGACGGAGATGGTGATGACCCTCTCCGCCCGTCTGGCGCGGGGGCTTGCCGAGGCGCATGGGCTGGTGACGCGGGAAAGCCCGGTGCCGATCCAGCACACCCGCCTGTCGCTGATCTTCCACCGCCGGTTCGAAGCGGATGCCGGCCATGCCTGGATGCGCCGCCTGGTGATGGCGGTGTCGCGGGAGGCTTAGGGGCGAATCCTGCTCAGGCCGCCCGCGGGCAGCGCTTCTGTGATATAAAGACATCTTTATATCTCACTGAGGCCACTGGCCCGGCGTCTCGGGCTGTGCTAACCGCCCCGGGAAACCGAAGGATATCCGCCATGGCCACCGCCCCTGATTTCGTCGTGAAGGACCTCTCGCTCGCCGCCTGGGGCCGGAAGGAGATCGCGATGGCCGAGGACGAGATGCCCGGCCTGATGGCGACCCGCGCTGAATACGGCGCCGCCCAGGTGCTCAAGGGCGCCCGCATCGCCGGCTGCCTGCACATGACGATCCAGACCGCGGTGCTGATCGAGACGCTGAAGGCGCTCGGCGCCGATGTTCGCTGGTCCTCCTGCAACATCTTCTCGACCCAGGACCATGCCGCGGCCGCGATCGCCGCGACCGGAACGCCGGTCTTCGCGGTGAAGGGCGAGACGCTTCCCGAATACTGGGCCTATGTGCAGCGCACGCTGGAATGGGCCGATGGCGGGGAGCCGAACGTGCTGCTCGACGACGGCGGCGACATGACGCTGCTGGTCCATTACGGCCTCCGCGCCGAGCAGGGCGACGTGGCCTTCCTCGACAAGGCGACCAATGAGGAGGAGGAGGTCTTCTTCGCCCTCATCAAGAACCTGCTCAAGACCAAGCCGGGCTGGTTCGCGAAGCTCGCCGCCAGCATCAAGGGCGTGTCGGAGGAGACGACGACCGGCGTGCATCGCCTCTACACCATGGCGAAGGACGGCCGCCTGCTGTTCCCGGCGATCAACGTCAACGACAGCGTCACCAAGTCGAAGTTCGACAACCTCTATGGCTGCCGGGAATCGCTGGTCGATGCGATCCGCCGCGGCACCGACGTGATGATGGCCGGCAAGGTCGCGATGGTCTGCGGCTTCGGCGATGTCGGCAAGGGCAGCGCCGCCTCGCTCCGCAACGCCGGCTGCCGGGTGATGATCAGCGAGGTCGACCCGATCTGCGCGCTGCAGGCCTCGATGGAAGGCTATGAGGTCGTGACGATGGAGCAGGCGGCGCCGCGCGCCGACATCTTCGTCACCGCGACCGGCAATGTCGACGTGATCACCGTCGACCACATGCGGGCGATGAAGCATCGCGCCATTGTCTGCAACATCGGCCACTTCGACAGCGAGATCCAGGTCGCGGGCCTGCGCAACCTCAAATGGGACAATGTGAAGCCGCAGGTGGACGAGATCGAGTTCCCCGACGGCAAGCGCATCATCCTGCTGAGTGAAGGGCGCCTCGTGAACCTCGGCAACGCCACGGGACACCCGAGCTTCGTGATGTCGGCGAGCTTCACCAACCAGACGCTGGCGCAGATCGAGCTGTGGACCAATCCCGGCAAGTACGAGAAGAAGGTCTACACCCTGCCGAAGCACCTGGATGAGAAGGTGGCAGCGCTGCATCTGGCCAAGGTCGGCGCGACGCTGACCAAGCTCTCGGCGCAGCAGGCCGGCTATATCGGCGTCCCGGAGCAGGGGCCCTTCAAGGCCGATCAGTACCGCTACTGAGGCGCTGAAGCGGAGCATGGGCGCCGGGGCATGCCGCCATGCCCCGGTTGGCAGGGGCAGGGGCGGCGCCCTCGGTCACCCCTTGGCGTGAGCCCCGGCCTTGCCCTACACCGCAAGTGTTTCCTTGGGAGGAAAAGCTCGATGAACCGCCGTGCCCTGATGGGCGCCGCGGCCGCAGCCCCGGCCGCTCTCGCTATGCCCGCCCTCGCGCAGACCCTGCCGGAGGTGCGCTGGCGGCTTTCCTCCTCCTTCCCGCGCAACCTCGACGTGCTGTTCGGCACCGCCGAGCGCATCGCGTCCCGCGTCGCGGCGCTGACCGACAACCGCTTCCGCATCCAGGCCTTCCCGGCGGGCGAGATCGTCCCCGGCCTCGCGGTGGTGGACGCGTTGCAGGCCGGCACGCTCGAATGCGGCCACACCGCCTCTTACTACTATGTCGGCAAGGACCCCTCCTTCGCCTTCTTCACGGCGCTCCCCTTCGGGCTGAACGCGCGCATGAACACCGCCTGGATGACCCAGGGCGGCGGCAACGACCTCGCGGCGGAGCTGTTCAACAGCTACAACATCCACGGCATCCCGGCCGGCGACACCGGTGCCCAGATGGGCGGCTGGTTCCGGAATGAGGTCCGCAGCCTCGCCGACCTCAACGGCCTCAAATTCCGCATCGCTGGCTTCGCGGGCCAGGTCTTCCAGCGCCTGGGCGCCGTGCCGACCCAGATCGCGGCGGGCGACATCTACCCCGCACTCGAGCGCGGCACGCTGGACGCGGTGGAGTTCGTCGGACCCCATGACGACGAGAAGCTCGGCTTCGTGCGCGTGGCCCGCAACTACTACGCCCCCGGTTTCTGGGAGCCGGGCGCGCGGCTGCACTTCATGGCCAACAAGCGCGCCTGGGATGCGCTGCCGGACGCTTACAAGGCCGCGATCGAGACCGCCTGCGGCGAGGCCAATGCCGAGATGCTGGCGCGCTACGACCACCTGAACCCGCAGGCGCTGCGCCGCCTGGTCGCAGCCGGCGCCCAGCTCCGCTTCTGGCCGCGCGAGATCCTGCAGGCGGCCTGGCGCGAGTCGCATGCCCTCTATGAGGAGACCGCGGGCCGGAACGAGCGCTTCAAGCGCATCTGGACCTCCTACAAGGCCTATCGCGACGAGGAGTACCAGTGGTTCCGCGTCGCCGAGAACTCGTTCGACAATTTCGCCTTCCCAGCGGCGGCGGCGCGTTAGCGCCGCCGCTGGAGTTTTTTTGGCCCTCAGGCGGCGGGCGGCGGGCATCCGCCCGCCTTGCCTTTCGCGCTGTCGGGTCGCACTCGGGCGCGACGGATAGTCGCACGCGCGGGCCGCATTCGCGGCCTCGGCCTGCATCGGCTTCGCCTCGCAGCCCGGCCTTTCCGGCGGCTGCCTGCGGCCGCGGGTTTGGGAGGCGAAGGGCTGGCGGCGGCCTAACAGTCACGTAATGGCAGGCGCCGCCTGGGCCGCTGGTCGGGCGCTGCGGCTCGGTCTATGAGGCTTCACCGACTCGAAGGCGGGTGAGAATGGATTTCGCGGCGCTGGCCTCTGCCCTGCTCATGGGCATCGTCGAGGGAGTGACCGAATTCCTCCCGATCTCCTCCACCGGCCATCTGATCCTGCTCGGCGACCTGATCGGCTTTCAGGGGCCGCCGGGCAAGGTGTTCGAGATCGCGATCCAGCTCGGCGCCATTTTCGCGGTCATCTGGGTCTACCGGGACCTGCTGATCCGGCTGCTACGCGGCCTCCGGGAACCAGGGCTCGAGCGCTTCTATCTCATCAATCTGCTGATCGCCTTTCTGCCGGCCATGGTGCTGGGCGCCACCCTGCACGGCCCGATCACCCGGCTGCTGTTCAATCCCTGGGTCGTCTGCTGCGCCCTGATACTGGGTGGCATCGCCATCATCCTGATCGAGCGCATGCGCCCGGTCGCCAGCATCCGTTCGGTGCCGGAGATCGGGCCGCTGGCGGCGCTGCTGGTGGGCTTCGCCCAGGCGCTGGCGATGATCCCGGGCACCTCGCGCTCCGGCGCCACCATCATCGGCGCGCTGGTGATCGGGGTGGAACGCCGCACCGCGGCCGAGTTCAGTTTCATCCTTGCCATTCCCACCATGCTGGCGGCAACCGCCTACAGCCTGTTCAAGGCGCGACATGAGCTCGACATCTCGAGCTTCGGCGAGATCGGGGTGGGCTTCGTCGCCGCTTTCGTCGTGGCCCTGCTGACCGTACGGGCGGTGCTGGCGGTGATCGGGCGCATCGGCTTCAGCCCCTTCGGCTGGTACCGCATCGCGCTCGGCACGGTGATGCTGGTGGTGCTGGCTCTGCGGTGACCGAAGCGCGGGAACAGCGCCTGCTGAAGGTCGCGCTGCTCCTCGCTTGCCTGTTGCCCTTGCTGCCGGTGGCGCTGGTGCCGGTACCGCCGTTGCTCGACTACCCGAACCACCTGGCGCGGCTCTGGCTGATCGCCGGCGGCGCGGCGGGCACGCCGCTCGCGCAGGTCTATGCGATCGACTGGTCCCAGGCCTGGACCAATATCGGCATCGACCTGATGGCCAGGTGGCTCGGCCCGTGGATCGGCGCCGATGCCGTTGGGCGGATCGCGATCGGCCTGGCGCTGGTGCTGCCGATTACAGGCCTGGTGCTGCTCGGTCGGGTGCTGGCCGGGCGCTGGCACGCGCTGCTGTTGGCGGCGCCGCTGCTCGCCTGGAGCGCGCCGCTGGTACTCGGCTTCCTGAACCAGCAGATCGCGGTCGGGCTGGCGCTGCTGGCGGCGGCCGCCGATGCCGCCTGGCCCCCGCGCCCCTGGGCGAAGCTCGTGGCGAGAGTGCTGGCCGGGCTCGCCATCGCGGTGGTGCACCCCTTCGGGGCGCTGTTCCTGGCCGCGCTCCTCGGTGCGATCGCCATCGGGCCGGTGCTGCCGCGAGGGCACGCCTGGATCGGGGCGCTCAGCCGCGCCGTGCTGGCGGGGGCGCCCGTCGCGGGGGCGGTGCTGACCTTGCTTCTGCTGGCGCCGCATCTGCCGGGTGGAGACCCGCGCGGCTTCGCCTTGCCCGGGCTCTACGTGCTCGGCATGAAGCTCGTCGGTCTCTTCGCGGGCTTCATCACCTACGACGCCAACGCCGAGATCGTCATGGCGGCTGCGCTCCTCTGGGCCGTGGCCATGGGGCTCAAGCTCGGCCTGCTGCGCGGCCATGCCGGGCTTCTGCTGACCATGGCGGGCTTGCTGGCCCTGCTTCTGGCGCTGCCCACGAATCTCGGTGATGCCGGGCAGATGGAGCTCCGCTTCGGCGCCCTCGCCGTCTTGGCCGGCTGTGCGGGCCTGCTTCCGGGGCGGCCGGCATCGCGCAGCGCGCTGACCGTGGTCGCGGTGCTGCTACTGCTCGGTGGCGCCAGAACCCTCTGGATGCTCGACCGCTGGCAGACCGGGGCGCGGGATGTGGCGGCGGTGGAGCGAGCCCTTGCGACGCTTCCGTCCGGGGCGGCGCTACTCAGCCTTCAGCCATCCCCCGAGGAACGGCCGCCGGGCCTGCGGGTCCTGATCGCCTGGACGCCGGCACTGCACTACCCGCTGCTCGCGGTGCCGCTGCGGCAGGCCTTCGTGCCGACGCTGTTCAGCGCCGAAGGCAAGCAGCCGTTGCGTGTGCTGTCGCCGTGGCACGCCCTCTCGGTTCCGGACGGCGTGCTGCCGGAACCCCACCACCTGCAGATCGCCGCGACACCCTTGCTGCGCCGCGCCTTTCCCTACCTGTCGGCATGGCGGCGGGATTTCGACCATCTGCTGCTGGTCGATGCTGAAGGGCAGCCCGCGCCCGCGGAGGGGCTCGAGCTGCTGTCGGATGAGGGTTTCGCGCGGCTCTACCGGATTCCGCGCTGAGGCTTCAGGCCGCCTTGGCCAGCGCCACCTGGAACTCCGCCTCGGTCTTCTCCCGCAGCTCGGCTTCGGTGACGCCGGGGGCGAGCTCGATCAGGCGCAGGCTCTCCGGCCCTTTGCGCGCGACCTCGAACACCGCGAGGTCGGTGATGACCAGGTCGACGACCCGTGCGCCGGTCAACGGCAGGGCACATTGCTTGAGCAGCTTCGGCTTGCCGCCGGCGGTGTGCTCCATCAGCACCACCACCTTCTTCACGCCGGCGACCAGGTCCATGGCGCCGCCCATGCCCTTCACCATCTTCCCCGGGATCATCCAGTTCGCCAGGTCGCCATTCGCGGCCACCTGCAGCGCGCCCAGGATCGAGAGGTCGATATGGCCGCCGCGGATCATCCCGAAGCTGTCGGCCGAGGAGAAATAGCTGCTGGTCGGCAGCTCGGTGATGGTCTGCTTGCCCGCATTGATGAGGTCCGGATCCTCCTCCCCCTCCAGCGGGAAGGGGCCGAGGCCGAGCATGCCGTTCTCGCTCTGAAGCTGCACGTTCATGCCGGCGGGGACATGGTTGGCGACCAGGGTCGGGATGCCGATCCCGAGGTTCACATAGAAGCCGTCGCGCAGCTCACGCGCCGCACGGGCGGCCATCTCGTCGCGGGTCCAGGGCATGGTCTGGCTTCCTCTCAGGCAGCGCGGTTGCCGGTCGCGCCATCGGCGCGCTTCCGGACGGTGCGGTTCTCGATCCGCTTCTCGTAGCCCGCGGGCAGCGCGATCATGCGCTTCACGAAGATGCCCGCCGTGTGGATCTGGTCGGGGTCCATGCTGCCGGCCGGCACATGATGCTCGACCTGGGCGATCGTCATGCGCGACGCCGTCGCCATGACCGGATTGAAGTTCCGCGCCGTCTTCCGATAGACGAGGTTCCCCTCGGTATCGCCCTTCCAGGCATGGATGATGGCAAGGTCGGCGAAGATCCCGCGCTCCATCACGTAATGCTCGCCGTCGAACTCCCGCGTCTCCTTGCCCTCGGCGACCGCGGTGCCGTAGCCGGTCTTGGTGTAGAAGGCCGGGATGCCGGCGCCGCCGGCGCGGATGCGTTCGGCCAGCGTCCCCTGCGGGTTGAATTCGATCTCGAGCTCGCCGGCCAAGTACTGGCGGGCGAATTCGGCATTCTCGCCCACATAGGAGCTGATCATCTTCCGGATCTGCCGCGTCCGCAGCAGGATGCCGAGGCCGGCATCGTCGATGCCGGCGTTGTTGGAGACGAAGGTGAGGTCCTTGACGCCGCTGTCGCGGATCGCCTCGATCAGCGCCACCGGCACGCCGCAGAGGCCGAAGCCGCCGGCCAGGATCGTCATGCCGTCCCTCAGCACGCCATCCAGCGCGGCAGCGGCATTCGGATAGAGCTTTGGCACGGCGCGATCCCTCTGACCCATGTTCCTGCGGAACCTAATCGTCCCGGGCGCCGCAAGGAAGGGGCTCGGGCCCCCTTGCGGGGTTTCCGGGCGGGCGCTATAGGGCGCCTCCCGTCTGGGGGGCCATAGCTCAGTTGGTAGAGCGCTTGAATGGCATTCAAGAGGTCGGCGGTTCGATTCCGCCTGGCTCCACCAGGGGTTGCTGCGCAGCGGCGCCATCCCCTTTCCCCACACTGACTTGAGAGACCTTTTGGAAACGGCTGCGGGTCGGCCTGACGGGGTCTTTTCCGCCCCTGGCGCGCCGGCTTCCTCGCCGATGCCACCAGCATCCGCTGCGTCAGCCAGCACCCCAGGGACGAAAAGTCCCTCGCCATCCCTCCGCCGCCGCCTTTCCAAAAGTCTCTGACACGGCACGGCGTTTGCTCGGCTCCGGCGACCGGAATGGTCCGGGCCGGAGGGATTGGCGCATGGGGCGGTTGCGGGAACTGGGTCGGGCGGCGGTATTGGCCGCCGGCCTGCTGGGCATGCCGGGGGTCGCGCCGGCGGCCAATCTGACGGCGGTGCTGGAAGCCGAGATCGTCACCCTCGATCCCCACTACATCGGCGCCTACATCACGCGCACCTTCGGCTACATGGTGTTCGACACGCTCTTCGCGCCGGACGGCCAGTTCAACTACCGGCCGCAGATGGTGGCGAGCCACAGCGTCTCCGATGATCGCCTGACCTGGACCTTCACGCTCCGCGATGGGCTCGCCTTCCACGACGGCAGCCCGGTGACCGCGACCGATGTCATCGCCTCGCTCCGCCGCTGGGCGACGCGCGCGGCACTCGGCGGCCGGCTCATGGCGGTGACCGCGAGCCTGGAGGCGCGCGACGCCAGGACCTTCGTGCTGGTGCTGCGGGAGCCCTACGGCCTGGTGATCGAAACCCTCGGCACCATGGCCTCCCCCACGCCCTTCATCATGCCGGAGCGGATCGCCCGCACCCCGGGCACCGAGCGAATCACGGAGATCATCGGCTCCGGCCCCTTCGTCTACTCCCAGGCCGATCACCGGCCCGGCGACCGCATGCTGCTGCGGCGCAATTCCCGCTACGTGCCGCGCGAGGAACCGGCGGATTTCCTGGCCGGCGGCAAGCGCGTGCTGATCGATGCCCTCGACATCCGCGTGGTGCCGGATGGCGGCACCGCAGCCGCGGCGCTGCAGGCGGGCGAGATCGACTACATGCAGTATGCCCCCTTCGATCTGCTGCCGTCGCTGGAGCGCAACCGCCGCATCACCGTGCAGAATTTCTCCGGGCCGCACATGTTCACCGGCCATTACCGCCTGAACCACGCGGCACCGCCCTTCGACGATCCCGCCATCCGCCGCGTGCTGCTGCGCCTGGTCGATCAGGGCGAGGTGATGGCGGGCTTCGGCCTTGGTGAGCGCTATGCCCGCACCTGTGCCGCCTATTTCACCTGCGGCGGGCCGAATGAATCCACCATCGGTGCCGAGGTGCTGGCGGATCCGTCGGTCGATGCGGCGCGGGAGGCTCTGCGCCGGACCCGCTACGCCAACGAGCCGATCGTGCTGATGGTGGCCTCCGACCTCGAGGCGGCGAAGGTCTCGACGGATATCCTCGCCGACCGCATGCGGCGCGCCGGCTTCAACGTGGATGCGCAGGTGACGGACTGGGCGACTCTGCTGGCGCGCCGCGCCCGGCGCGAGGGCTGGCATATCTATGGCGTCCACGCGCTGAATGTGGACCTGGGCTCACCGCTCACCAATTCGGTGATCAACTTCAACTGCCAGAACTCCGGCAATTCCGGCTTCATGTGCTTCCCCGAGATGACGGCGCTGTTCGACCGCTTCGCCCGCGCGCCGACGGTGGAAGCGCGCCGCGCCATCGCCGGTGAGATCCAGGGCATCGTCTATGGCCAGGGCGTCACGGTGCCTTGGGGCCAATTCGCGCAGCCCGCCGCCTGGCGCAGCACCTTGCGCAACATGATCCCGTCGGCCATCCCGCTGTTCTGGAATGTCGAGAAGCCCTGACCATGGCCCCTTATGACGTGATCGTCGTCGGCGCCGGCTCTGCCGGCGCCGCCCTCGCCGCGCGCCTCACGGAAGATACCACGCGCCGCGTGCTGCTGCTGGAGGCCGGGCGTGACTGGCGCGCGGCCGAGGCCCCCGCGGCCGCGCGATCGGCCAATATCATCCCCTTCATGCATGACCCGGCGCATCAGGCCGAATGGCAATGGCCGGGGCTGATGACCCGGCGGACCAAGGCCCAGGCGCCGAAATTCTACTGGCGCGGCAAGGGGCTCGGCGGCTCCTCCCTGGTCAATGCGCAGATCGCCATCTGGGGCGTCGGCGCCGCCTTCGACGCCTGGGCGGAAGCGGGCTGCGAAGGCTGGTCGGCCAAGCAGGTGCTGCCGCTCTTCGCGAAGCTGGAGGACGATCCGGAGATGGCGGGCGTCCCCTATCATGGGACAGGCGGCCCGATCCCGGTCTATCGCGCGCCCCAGGAAAGCTGGGGGCCGGTCGACAAGGGGCTGCGGGACGCGGCGCTCGCCTGCGGCTACCCCTGGAACCCGGACCTCAATGCGCCGGCGGGCGAAGGCGTCTCCTGCTACCCGATCAACAGCCGCGGGCTGCAGCGCATCACCACCAATGACGGCTATCTGGAACCGGCGCGTGGGCGCCCGAACCTGACCATCCGGGGCGATGCCCTGGTCGACCGCGTGATGGTCGTGGATGGCCGCGCCACCGGCGTCCGCGTGCGGCTGGACGGCGCTTGGCAGGAAATCGCGGCGCGGGAGGTGGTGCTTTCGGCCGGCGCCGTGCATTCGCCGGCGATCCTGCTGCGCTCCGGCCTGGGTCCGGCGGCGGAGCTCCAGGCCCTCGGCATTCCGGTGCTGCGCGACATGCCCGATGTCGGGCGCCATTTCATGGACCATCCGGTGATCCGTGCGACCATCGACCTGGCGCCCGGGCATGCCTGCACCGACCCCGCCCAGCGCCACACCAATTGCTGCGTGACCTACAGTTCCGGCCTCGGTGGTGGCGGCATCAGGGACATGATCCTGATCGGCTTCAACCACCGCAACCTCCCGGCCGGCGAAGCGCCGAACCCGAGCGGCGCGGTCGCGGCCGGGCTCTACGATGCCTTCTCGCGCGGCGCGGTGACGCTGGTCTCGCCCGACCCGGAAGCCGATCCGCAGGTCGAGGAGAACATGCTTTCCGATCCGCGCGACCTGCTGCGCATGCGCGATGCGGTGCGCCGCCTGGCCCAGCTCACGGCGCAGCCGGCGCTGGCCGGGATCGCGGCCCGCATCACCTTCGCCGAGACCGGGATGGGCATGGCGGAAGCGGCCGCACTGCCGCCGGATGCGCTGGACGCGCTGTTGCTGGAACAGGCGGGGGATATCCAGCACGCCGCCGGCACCTGCCGCATGAGCGCCTATGAGGAGCCGCGCGGCGTCGTCGACCCCGACCTCCGCGTGAAGGGCGTGGCGGGGCTGCGCGTCGCCGACGCATCCATCATGCCGACCGACTGCCGGGCCAATACGCATTTCACCTGCGTGATGATTGGCGAATGGCTGGCCCGCCGCATGGCGGCCGAGGCACGTGGGTAGGCTGGCACGGGCGCCGGCTTCCCAACCGCCGCGATTGGCGTAGTTTCCGCCCCCACGCCGAGCGAAGGGGGATGGTCATCGTGCGCAGATTTCTGGCGGGCCTGGTGCTCGTGCTCGCTTTGACCCAGGGCGCGGCGGCGCAATCCCTCCGTGTCGCCATGGCGGCGGAGCCGACGGCGGTCGACCCGCACAACTACGGCGCGGCCCCGAACTCGACCCTGCAGAACCACCTCTATGACGCGCTGACCGGGACCAATGCCCAGCTGCAGACGGTGCCCGGCCTCGCGGTGTCCTGGACCCGGCGCGACGATCGCACCTGGGATTTCCAGTTGCGGGAAGGCGTCACCTTCTCGAACGGCCAGCCTTTCGGCGCCGACGACGTCATCTACAGCTTCTGCCGCGTCCTCAACAACGAGACCGAGGTCGTCGGCTCCTTCTCGCGCTACATCCGCCGGCTGGAGAAGGTCGAGAAGACCGGCGAGCACAGCATCACCATCACGACAGCCAATCCGGAACCGCTGCTGCTGAGCGACCTCTCGAACATCGCGATCATCGCCCGCAACCCAGCGCGGCAGGCGCCGCTCACCTTCGATGCGCCGGGCAATTGCGGCGGCGCAGGTCCCTGGCCGACGCTCGCGCAATTCAACGACGGCAGTGCCGGCTTCGGCACCGGCCCCTATCGCCTGCGCAGCTACACGCGCGGCGGCGCCATCGAGCTGGTGCGGAACGACAGCTACTGGGGCGAGAAGCCGCATTGGCGGGAAGTGCGGCTGTTGCCGGTGACCAGCGCCGGGCCGCGCCTGGCCGGCCTCTTCGCGGGGGATTTCGACGTCGTCGAAGCGCCGGCGACTGGCGACATCGCACGGCTGCGGAACAACCCCGGCTTCGGCTTCGCGACATCGCCGACCACGCGGCTGATCTTCCTCCAGCTCGACATGCGGAACCCGAGCCCCTTCGTGACCGCGCCCAATGGCAGCAATCCGCTGGCCGATGCGCGGGTGCGGCGCGCCCTGTCGCTGGCGATCGATCGCCGCGCCATCGTCCAGCGGGTCATGGACGGCATCGCGACCCCGGCCGCGCAGTTCCTGCCCGACGGCATGCTCGGCACCCTGCCGGGACTGGAGGTGCCGGCCGCGGACCCGGCGCGCGCACGGGCGCTGCTGGCCGAAGCCGGCTATCCCAACGGCTTCGCCATCACGCTGCATGCGACCAACAACCGCTACGTGAATGACGCGCGCATCGCCCAGACCATCGCGCAATTCTTCACGCGCATCGGCATCCGGACCGAAGTGGATGCGATGCCGAGCTCGGCCTTCTTCACCCGGCGTGGCCGGCGGGAATTCAGCGTCGCCATGGGCGGCTGGGCGGCGGATGCGAATGAGACTCTGCTGTTCTTCCGCTCCTGGCTGTCGACCACCAATCGCGACCGCGGCTTCGGCATGAGCAATTACGGCACCTGGTCGGATGCCGATTTCGACCGCGCCGCGACCGCCGCCTTCGCCACTATGGATGTCGATGCGCGCGCCGGCCTGCTGCGGCAGGCGAGCACCATCGCGCTCGAGCAGATGCCGGTCATTCCCCTGCATTTCGAAAGCGCGGTCTGGGCCTTCCGGCGCGGCGTGACCTATGCGGGCCGCGTGGACCAGACCACCCTTGCGGCCGAGGTTCGGCCCGCCAATTGACGCTACATCCTGCGCGCCCGATTCTACCGGAGGCTGCCTGATGTCCATCACCGCCATGCTGGCCGATGCGCTGACCGCGCCCGGCCGCAACGCCATCCCCTTCGTCGATGAGGAGGGCGACCGCAGCCGGCCGCTGACCTTGCACACCTACCGCGCCGAGCGCTACACGCCGGAGCGCCCGTTGGTGCTGGTGCAGCACGGCATGAAGCGGAATGGTGACGAGTACCGGGATTTCTGGATCCCTGCGGCCGACAAATACGGGCTGCTGATCGTTGCGCCGACCTTCTCCAACGAGCATTACCCGACATCGGCCGAATACAATGACGGGCTGGTGCGCGATGCGGTCGGCGGCGTGCGCCCGAAATCGGACTGGGCCTATGCCAGCATCGCCCGCATCGTCGCGCTGCTGCGCGACACCGGCGTGACGGCGCGGCCGCGTGCCTGGCTCTACGGCCATTCGGCGGGCGGCCAGTTCGGGCACCGCCTGCTCAGCACCCAGCCGCATGATGCCTATGAGGCTGTCATCATCGGCAATCCCGGCTGGTACACCCTGCCGACGCTGGATCGGCCCTTCCCCGAAGGGCTCGGCGGCATCGGTCTCGGCGAGGCGGAGCTGGCCCGACTGCTCGCCTATCCGCTCACCATCCTGGCCGGCGACCGCGATATCGAGACCAGCGGCCCCAGCCTGCCCGCGCAGCCCGAAGCGACCGCCCAGGGGCCGCACCGCCTTGCCCGCGCACACAACTACGTCGCCTTCGGCCATGCCGAGGCGCTGCGCCGCAACCTGCCCTGCCATTGGCGGCTGCAGGTGGTGCCGGGCATCGGTCATGACGGCGATGCGATGTCGCAGGTCGCGGCCAGCCTCTGGTTCGAAGGCCGAATGCCGGATGCCGCGGCGCTCGCGCGCCTGGCGGCGGGCGGGCAGGGCGCACTCTGACAAACGCCGCACGGGCCGCCACGATGCGGCCCGCGCGGTGACGGGCCTACTTCACCGAGGAAAAGGTGGTCGGCACCAGGAAGCTGCTGGCGACATTGGCGACGATCTGGCCGTCCTTCTCGGTTTCGGCGCGCTTGGCGATCCATTCGGGATCCGCCTGGAAGGCGGTCCACTTCGCCTCGCGCTCGGCGAGCGATTCCCAGGCCAGGAAATAGTGCAGATCCTGGTTGGACTCGCCGACCAGCGTGGTCCAGAAGCCCGCCTGGCGGATGCCGTGGCGTTCCCAGATCTTCAAGGTGATGGTGTCGAAGCGCTTCAGCAGCGCCGGCAGGCGCCCGGGTACGCAGCGATAGACGCGCAGCTCATAGATCACGGATGGATCCTCCCCTGTTCCGTGGCGGGGAGCATGGTCCGGCTCCGTTGCAGCGGCAAGCTCAGGGGATCGTCACGGTCAACGACAGCAGCCGGAAGGAGCTGGTCTTGCCGTGACCATCGAGGTTGAGGCTGCCGTTCACGCCGCCTTCCAGCGCATCGTCCACGACGAAGTTGAAGGCGCCGAGATTGGGCAGATCATAGCGCCGGCAGCGTGTGGCGCCGCGATGCGCGAACAGCGCCAGCACCCGCGCCTCCGTCACCTGTTCGCCGATGACAGCGTAATGCGCGGGGTCATAGGGCATCAGCGACATGTTGACGCGGTTGCCCTTGTCGCCAGCGCGGCTATGGGCGATGGCGTGCAGCGGGACCTCGGGCATCAGTTCATCTCCCGCGCGCTCAGCAGCGTCACCGTGGTGGGGACCATCTCGCGCGGCACCAGATAGCTGCGCGTCAGGATGCGAGGCGTGACGCGCCAGCGCGCGCCGCCGGTGCCCGCCGGGCCGCAGCAGAGCAGCGCCAGCACCTCCCGCGCCGCCTGGTCGCAATCATCGCGGTTCTCACCCTCGACGGCGAGGCGGATGCGGAGCTCCGGCGGCTCCGCGCCCTGATGCGCATGCCACAGCGCGCCGCCATCGCTGTCATGCACGGAAGCGAGGCCGATCAGGTCGATGCGCGGGCGCACCTTGAGGCCGCGCATCTCCAGCCGGCGCAGCAGCACATCGGCGGTGGCTTTCGCGCGGGCGAGGGTATTGGGCCCGGCGACCGAAACCTCGCCCTCGCCCAGCCAGCTCCCTTCGAAGCAGGCAGTGACCTTCAGCATCGCCGGCGCCGGCCGCCCGGCGAGGCCATGCACCGCGACGCGGTCCTTTCCCACCTGCTCGATGCGGCAGCCGGTGATGTCGAGCACGACATCGGGCGTGATGTATTCGGCGGGATCATGCAGCTCATAGAGAAGCTGCTCCTTCACCGTGCGCAGGTCGACCAGGCCGCCGGTGTCCTCGGCCTTGGTGATGACCAGCGACCCGTCGGGTCCGACCTCGGCGATCGGAAAGCCGATATTCGCGGGGTCGGGGATGTCCTTGAAGCCCGGATCCCAGAAGACGCCGCCGCTGACCTGACTGCCGCATTCCAGCAGGTGCCCGCAGGCGGCGCCGACCGCGAGCTTCTCCCAGTCGTCCATGGCCCAGCCGTAATGCGCGACCAGCGGCGCGATCGCGAGCGCGGGATCGGAGGTGCGGCCGGCCACCACGACATGCGCACCTTGCTTCAGCGCCTCGACCAGTGGTGCGGCGCCGATATAGGCATTGGCGGCAACCAGCTTCGCGGCATCGGCACGCAGCGCCTCGTCTGCCTCATGCACCGGCAGGGTGCCGAGGTCGATGCTATCGGCGACGTCGTCACCGGTGACGGTCGCGATCTTCAGCTCCGGCAGGCCGAGCCTGCGCGCGAGCTGCGCGATGCAGCGCGCGGCGGCGGGCGGATTGGCGGCCCCGAAATTGCCGAGGATCGGGATGCCGTGATGGAAGCAATCGGCCAGGATCGGCGCCAGCAGCCGTTCCAGCATCGGCTCGTAGCCGAGCTCCGGATCGCGACGGCGTTCGAGTTGCGCCAGCGCGACGGTCCGCTCGCCCAGCGTCTCCAGGAACAGGGCGGCGGGCAGGCCGCGGCGGATCAGCGTGCGCACCACCGGGATCGGTGCGTCGACGCGGTCGCCGGAGAAGCCGGCGCCATTGCCCACGAGATACATGCTCAGCGTTTCCTCAACGGCGGGCGATGATTCGCCTGCGCCTGGCGCCCGTCAACCCGCGCAGCAGGCGGCGATCGCCGCCCCGAGCAAGGCGATGTCCCCATCCGCGACGGCGATCGGGTTCACCGCCAATATGCCCTGCGCGATGCGTGAGGCGTCCAGATGCACGGCAGGCTGATGCTGCCGCAGCCGCGCCTCTGCGTCGGTGGCGCGCTCAGCATCGGCGAAGCGCAGCATCAGCAAAGGCAGGCCGGGCTTGGCGCCGTCTGGCAGCAGCTCCATCGCCACGCCCGGCACCGCGCCCGCCGCCGCCATTACCGCATGGAGCCGCGCCGTCCACGCCGCGCTACGTGCATCGGCATCGGCCGCTACGAAGCGGCGCAACGCAACCAGCAGGCCGACCACCTCCTCCTTTCCCACCTTGCAAGACCGGCCGATACCGTGATGCGGCACGCCGCGCAGCGCGGCGAGGGGGGCGAATTCCGGCGGTGGCGCGAATTGCGCTTCCGGCAGATCGAGATCCAGCATCTGCACCAGCGCGGAAGACACCAGGTCCCGGCGCCCAGCCAGCATGCCGGAGGCCTGCGGCCCGCCGATCGCCTTGCCGCCGGAGAAGCAGACCAGATCGGCACCCTCCGCGATGAAGCGCCGCAGGTTGACGGAGGGCGGAAGCTGCGCCGCCGCATCCACGATCACCGGCACGCCGCGCGCATGCGCGACGGCCACGACCTCCGGCAGGGTGGGCAGGCTCTGCGGCTGCGCGAGCCAGTAGACGGCGACGGTGCGCGGGCCGATCGCCTGCTCCACCTCCCAGGCGGCCGCGTCGCGCACGCCCGGCCCGCTGACGCGATCGGGAATGCCGACCTCCACGATCCGCGCCCCGGCCACACGGAGCGCGCGGTCATACATGTTGCGCTGGCTGCGGATGGCGACGATCTCGCGCCGGCCACCGCCGCCGAAGCGGTCCTCCCCGCGCGGCTCCGGCAGGCGGTTCATCGCCGCCGCGTCGAGCCCGGCGAGGCAGGCGGCGGCGGCCAGCAGCAGCGCCGCGGAGGCGCCCGCGGTGACGATGCCGGCCTCGGCGCCGGTTGCCCCCGCGATGGTGCGGCTGGCGGCGGCCTGCAGATCCAGCATGTCCACGGTGACGCGCGACGCCTCGGCCATGGCCGCCGTGACCTCCGGGTCCAGCAGCCCGCCGGACAGGCGCGTGTTGGTGCCATAGGCGTTGATCACGCGCGCGATGCCAAGATCTTCCAGAACGCCCATCGCCTGCCCGGTTCCTGAAGAGCCCTTCATGCCACCGGGCGTTTCCGTCCGGCGGTCATCTGCCTTAGTGTCACCCGCAACGACTGTCGGAGGAAGCGCCATGACCACCCGCATCACGCGCCGCGCCGCGCTGGCCCTGCCAGCCGCGCTCGCCGCCCCGGCGCTGCATGCGCAGGGCCGCTGGCCGGAGCGGCCGATCAACATGGTGGTCCCCTTCGCCCCCGGCGGCACGCCCGATATCGGCGCCCGGCTGGTGGCGCCGAAGATGAGCGAATTCCTCGGCCAGGGCGTTGCGGTCGACAACCGCGCCGGCGCCGGGTCGACCATCGGCACCCGCTATGTCGTGCAGGCGCGGCCGGATGGCTACACGGTGCTGATGGGCTCGATCTCCTTCCTCATCGCACCCTTGGTCATGCAGCCGATGCCCTTCGACCCGGCCGAGGCGCTGCGCTGCGTCAGCCTGATCTCCACCTCCCCCTATATCCTGGTCGTCCGTGCCGACAGCCCGGCGCGCGACATCGCGGGCTTCCACGCCATGACCCGCGCCCGCGGCGCGCAGCTCAACTACGGCTCTGCTGGCAACGGCACGCCGCTGCACCTGGGGGCCGAGCTCTACAAGCTGATGATGGGCGTCGAGCTGACGCATATCGCCTATCGCGGCTCGGGCCCGGCCATCACTGCCCTGCTGGCGGGCGAGGTGGACATGGTCTTCGTCGATGTCCCGGCCGCGACGCCACATATCCAGGGCGGTGCCGTGCGCGCGCTCGCGGCCATGGTGAAGGACCGCATCGCGCAATTCCCGGATGTGCCGACCATGGCGGAAAGCGATCCGCGGCTCGCCGGCTATGACGTCTATACGTGGGCCATGCTGGTGGCGCCGAAGGCGACGCCGGACGGGCCCATCCAGCGGCTGAACGAAGCAGCCCTGCACGCCGCGCGCGCACCGGAGATCGCGCAGCGCTTCCGCGAGATCGGCTTTGACTATATCGGCTCCTCACCGGCCGAGGGCGACGAGCGCATGGCGCGCGAGAAGGCAAAGTGGCTGGACGTGGTCCAGCGGGCAAATATCCGCGTGGACCTCTGACGCGAACCACCCGCTAACAGTCCCGTGGCCGCATCCTCCTTCGCCAAGGCTTCGGAGGGCGAGCCCTCCGGGCCGCCCCCAGCGGCCGCAGGCCGCCATTGGTTTCTGCGGAGCGAGGCGAAGCCGATGCTCCGGGGTCGCGAATGCGGCCCCGCGCGCGACTGACCGTTGAGCCCGGTGCAACCTGACAGCGCGCAAGCCAAGCACGCGGATGCGTGCGCCGGCGCTTGAGGCTAAAAACTATCTGGGACTCTCGACTCCGCCGCTCTGCGGGATGGCGCCGCGCCGGCGCATGCAGTCCAGGAAAATGCGGCGCTCCGCCGTCTGCAGTTCCTGGGTGACCCGGGCCTCGTTGATCGAATTGCCCGGGGTCCATTGCTGCATGATGCGTGCGCGGTCCGGGCTATTCCGCGCCTCCGCCCGGCAGGCGATCGTATCCGGCGATGGCGGATCCTCCGGCACGGCCGGCGTGCGGCCGCCGCAGGCAGCGAGCAGGGCGAGGGCTGCGAAGACAACGATCCTCATGCGGCAAGCCAATCCTCGATCAGGCGGCGCGCGATGGAATCGACGCGCGGCAGGCTGAAGCCCAGCGCCTGATGGTCGCGCAGCTCCGCCTTGGTGAACCAGCGCGCGTCGCGCAGCTCCTCGGGGTCGATGGTGATCGCCTCCGACAGCCCCTCGGCATGGAAGCCGAGCATGATCGAGGCCGGAAAGGGCCAGGGCTGGGAGGAGTGGTAGAAGACGCCGCCGACCGCGACGCCGGTCTCCTCGTCGACCTCGCGGCGCACCGCTTCCTCCAGGCTCTCGCCGGGCTCCACGAAGCCGGCGAGGGTCGAGTACATGGTCACGTTCGGGAAGCGCTGCGAATGACCGAGCAGGCAGCTCTCGCCGCGGACCACCAGCATGATGACGGCGGGATCGGTGCGCGGAAAGTGCTGAGCACCGCATTGCGTGCAGGCCATGGCGTTGCCGGCGCTGCGCGGCTCGCAGGCGCCGCCGCAGACGCCGCAGAAGCGGTGCCGGGTGCGCCAGTGCATCAGGCCGCGGGCATGGGCCAGCACGCTCGCCTCGCCGGGCGGCAGCAGGCCGGCGACCTGGCGGAGATCGGTGAAGCCGCCCATGCCTTCCGGCAGCAGCGGCAGCGGGTCCTCGGCCCCCGAGCAATCGACTGCGAAGACGGGGCGCTTCTCCCAGAAGCCGAGGAAGGCCCAGGGACCGCCGGCCATGCGCATGGCCTCGGCCGCGGCGCCGGTCAGCAGCACGGCTTCGGGATGGCCGTCCTCGACCCCTTTCATCAGGCTGCGCGCCCGCCAGACCGGGGCGAAGAGCGTATCCGGATGCGCCAGCGCATTGGCGATGAAGGCAGCATCCTCACGCCGGCCGGAGGCACGGTCGATCGGGCTGCCGGTATAGGCGTTGGGGCGGCTGGCGGGGACGGAGAGCATCGGCCCGGACCCTGCCACGCGCCCACCCTCCCGGCAACCTGGCGGGCCGGCGGTGCTTTTCCGCCCCTGACGCGCCGGCTTCCTCGCCAATGCAACCAGCATCGGCTGCGTCAGCCGACACGCCAGGGACGAAAAATCCCTCGCCTGCCCTCGGTCGCGCTGCACCCCGCAATGCCTTTACCTGACCCCCATTGCGTTCTTCGTCGCCAGGCATGATATCGTGCCCTCGGAAGGCCGGTGACGGACGGGCGCCTCGCCAACCCGGTCAGGTCCGGAAGGAAGCAGCCGCAACGGGTCACGCCCGGGTCGCTTTGCCGGTCTTCCACCCCTTACCGCGGCAGACGGGGTCCTTCGCAGCATGAGCGGTCTTTTCGGGGACGAGCCCCCGCAGGATGAGGGCTTGCCCGAACCGCCCCTGGAAGGCCCCGGCCTGTTCGGGGAGGCACCGAGCGCCCCCGTCGCCCCGCCGCCGGTACCGGAAGCGCGGCCGGCCGAGACCCATTACCGGGTGCTGGCCCGCAAATACCGCCCGACCCGATTCGATGAGCTGATCGGCCAGGACGCGCTGGTCCGGACACTCCGCAATGCCTTCGCCCAGAACCGAGTGCCGCATGCGCTGCTGCTGACCGGGGTGCGCGGCGTCGGCAAGACCACGACCGCCCGGATCATCGCGCGCGCGCTCAACTGCATTGGGCCGGACGGGCAGGGCGGGCCGACCGTCGATCCCTGCGGCGTCTGCGCCGAATGCCGCGCCATCCTGGCCGACCGGCACCCGGACGTGCAGGAGCTCGACGCCGCCTCCAACAACGGCGTCGACGATGTGCGGGAACTGCGGGAGAGGCTGCGCTACCGCCCCGCCCAGGGCCGCACCAAGGTGCTGGTGCTGGACGAGGTGCACATGCTGTCCTCGGCCGCCTTCAACGCCCTTCTGAAGACCTTGGAGGAACCGCCGGCCCAGGTCGTCTTCGTCCTGGCGACGACCGAGCTGCGCAAGGTGCCGGTCACCATCCGCTCGCGCTGCCAGACCCACCACCTGCGCCGGGTCGCGCAGGGGGAGCTCCGCGACCATTTCGCCCGCATCCTGGTGAAGGAAGCGGTGGAAGCGGAGGAGGAAGCGCTGTCGATGATCGCCCGCGCCGCCGAAGGTTCGGTGCGCGACGGGCTCTCGATCCTCGACCAGGCGATCGCGCTGGGCGAAGGCCAGCGCGTCACCGCGGAGGCGGTGCGGGACATGCTGGGCCTCGCCGATCGCGGCCTCGTGCTCGACGTGATGGAAGCGGTGATGGCGGGCGATGTCGCCGCCGCGCTGGCGCTGATGGACCGCGCGCATGAGCGCGGCGCCGATCCGCTGGTGCTGATCACCGACCTGCTGGAATACGCGCATCTGCTGACCCGCTTCCGGGTGGTGCCGACGCTCGCGCAGGACCTGTCCCTGCCAGAGGAGGATCGCACCCGCGGCGCGGCGCTCGCCCAGAAGCTCTCGGTCCCGGCGCTCGGCCGCGCCTGGCAGATGCTGCTGAAGGGCGTTGCCGAGGTGCAGCAGGAAGGCGTCGATCGCCGGGCGGCCGCCGAGATGGTGCTGATCCGCCTGGCCCATGTCGCGGAACTGCCGACGCCGGGTGACCTCGTGAAGCGGCTGATCCAGGGGGGCGCGACCTCGGCCGCCGCGCGCCCGGCGCCGAATGGCAGTGGCGGCGGGCTGCGCGCCGTCGCCGGCGGCGGCCCCATCATGGAACAGGCGCCGGTTCCCGCCCCGGCGGCGCCCCAGCCGCAGAGCTATCGCGACGTCGTCGCCCTCGCCTCCGGCAAGAAGCCGATGCTGCATGCGCATCTGGTGCATTACGTGCATCCAGTCCGCTTCGCGCCGGGCCGGATCGAATTGCGCCCCGAGCCCCAGGCGTCCCGCGACCTGGCGGCACAGCTCACGGCCTTCCTGGCCGAGCAGACCGGCACGCGCTGGACCATCGTCCTGACCAATGAGGCAGGGGAACCGACGCTCGCCGAGCAGGGCCGTGCCGCGGAGGTCGGGCGGCTGGAGATCGCCCGCAGCCATCCGCTGGTGCAGGCGATCTTCGCCACCTTCCCTGGTGCCACGATCGAGGCGGTGCGCGACGCCGGCGCCGATGCCTATGGCCTGGTGCCGGAGACGCCCGCCGCCCGCACCGCCGAGCCCGAGGATGACGACCTGCCGGAATTCGCGCCCCCGGACGCGGAACCGGCCTATTTCGACGACGACACGCCACCCGAGGATGACTGAGTGTCCGATGACCGGAGGGCCGAACGGCCTGAAGGTCTGAATCGGACGCGCCACTTGCGAAGGATTACGCCATGAAGAACCTGGGCAACATGCTGAAGCAGGCGCAGCAGATGCAGACGCGCATGCAGGAGATGCAGTCGAAGCTGGAGGCGCTGACCGTTGATGGTGCTGCCGGCGGCGGCATGGTGACGGTGACGCTTTCCGGCAAGGGTGACCTGAAGCGCGTCTCCATCGATCCCTCCCTCCTCGCCGCCGATGAGCGGGAGGTGCTGGAGGATCTGCTGGTCGCCGCCCATGCCGATGCCAAGCAGAAGGTCGAGGCGACGATGGCGGAGGAGATGCAGAAGGCGACCGCCGGCATGAACCTTCCGAACATGCCGGGCGGTTTCAAGCTGCCCTTCTGATGGCATCGCCTGCGCCTGGTCGCGTTCGGTGCGATGCCGGACGGCGATGAAGAACAGCGACCCGATTGAGGATCTGATCGCGCTGCTCTCCCGCCTGCCCGGCCTCGGCCGGCGCAGCGCGCGGCGGGCCGTGCTGCGCATGCTGTCGGATCCCTCGCGCCAGATGCTGCCGCTGGCCGATGCGCTGCGCGCCGCGGCCGAAGCGGTGCGCCCCTGCGAGGTCTGCGGCAATCTCGACACCTTCTCGCCTTGCCGCATCTGCTCCGACAGCAGCCGCGAGCGGGGTCTGGTCTGTGTGGTGGAAGGGGTCGCCGATCTCTGGGCGCTGGAACGCGCGCAGGCGCATCGCGGGCTCTACCATGTGCTGGGCGGCACCCTCTCGGCGCTCGGTGGCGTGGGGCCGGAGGATCTCAGCATCCAGCCGCTGCTCGCGCGGGTCGCGGAAGGCGGGGTGGAGGAGGTGATCCTGGCCCTGCCCGCGACCGTCGATGGCGCGACCACGACGCATTACGTCATGGACCGCTTGGCGCCGCTCGGCGTCACGGTCACGCGGTTGGCGCAGGGCGTGCCGATCGGCGGCGCGCTCGACGTGCTGGATGACGGGACGCTCGCCGCGGCGCTGCGCGCCCGGCGTTGACGGGGCGGGTTACTGCACCGCCATGCCGGACCTGCGGACCACCTCGATCCACCGATCGACATCGGCCGCGATGCGCCGGCGCAGCACTTCGGGGCCGCGCTCCTCGGGTGGCGGCGCCTGGGTCGCCAGATCGGCGAAGCGCGTCGTGACCGCGGGATCCGCCAGCGCGACGTCGATCGACCGCACCAGGCGCTCGACGACGGCAGGCGGCATGCCCTTCGGTCCGGCGATGGCATTCCAGATCACCATGTCGAAGCCGGGCACACCCGCCTCGGCGAAGGTCGGTACGTCCGGCAACTGCTGCAGGCGCCGGCTGCCGGTGACCGCCAGTGCCACCGCGGTGCGGCCGAGATGCGCCGGGATCATGGTGACGGTCTGGTCGATCACGGCATCCACGGTGCCGGCCGCCAGATCGCTCATCGCCGGCCCGGCGCCGCGATAGGGGACCAGCGTGGCCCGGAGCCCGGTCAGCGAGAGCAGATAGGCCGGCGCGAGATGGCCGGTGGTGCCGGTGCCCGGCGTGCCGAAGGTGACGCCCTCGCCCTGTTCCCGGATGCGAACCAGCAGCGTCGTCAGGTCGCGCACGCCGGAGCGCGGGCTGGCGGCGATGACCATCGGCACGTTACCCACGATGCCGATCGGCGTCAGGTCCTGCCGCGGATCGAAGCCGAGTTCCCGGGTCACCGCGACATTGGCCGCCAGCGAGCCGAGATTGCCGAAGCCGATGACATGCCCGTCCGGATCGGAGCGCACGAGGCGCTGCATACCGACGATGCTGCCGGCGCCGCTGACATTCTCCACCACCACGTTGCGGCCGAGATCGGCGCTCATGCCGCGGGCCATGAGCCGCCCGAGCGCATCGAGGGTCCCGCCGGGCGCCGAGGGCACGATCATGATGACGGTCCGCGCCGGATAGGCCTGCGCCATGGCGCCGCCACTCCAGAGTGCCAGGAGACAGAGGAGCCAGTGCCCTGCCCGCATGGAACGATCCTCCCGTTCTTCTGGCGCGATGCTGGGCCGCCTGTTCGGTAATGGCAATAGCGTGTCTGACAATCCGACGATACTGGACGGGCTGAAGCCCCGGTCCTAGGCTGCCGCCCAGGAAACGTCCGGCGCCTGCGGGAGAAGACCGCATCGCCCGGGAAGACCGGCGCCCAGCGCCATCCGGAGGAAGCCGCCATGAGCAAACCGATCCCGCAATCCGCGCAACGCGACCGCGTGCGCAAGACCGTGCCCGCGCTCGTCGCCTATACCGAAGGCGTGGTCTACAGCGACCTGTGGGAGCGCACGGATCTGTCGAAGCGTGACCGCAGCCTGGTCACCGTCGCGGCCCTGGTCGCGACCTATCGGCCGGAGCAACTCCGGACGCATATCGGTCGCGCGCTCGACAATGGCGTGACGCAGGAGGAGATCGCCGGGCTGATCACCCATCTCGCCTTCTATGCCGGCTGGCCGGCGGCGATGTCGGGCGCCCAGGCGCTGACCGAGGTGCTCGAGCAGCGGGGCGCGTGATCGCCATGCAGGTCGGCTTCATCGGCCTCGGCACCATGGGTGCCAGCATGGCCGCCAATCTCGCGAAATCCCAGGTCGCGCTGCTGGTGCACGACATCCGCCGTGAGGCAGCCGCCCCGGTGGAAGCGGTCGGCGCGCGCTGGGCCGAGACGCTGCGCGCGCTCGGCGAAGCCTCGGAGGTGGTCTTCACCTCGCTTCCCGGACCCAAGGAGGTGGAGGCGGTGGCGGCCGAGCTGCTGCAGGGCATGAAGCCCGACAGCATCATCGTCGACATCTCCACCAACGCCGTCTCGGCTGTCAGGGCGCTGCATGCGGCGGCCGCGGTCAAGGGCGTGCATGTACTGGACGCGCCGATCAGCGGCGGGCCGCGCGGCGCGGTGACCAAGAAGCTCGCTTTCTTCGTGGGCGGCGACAAGGCGGTCTTCGACCGGGTGCGGCCGCTGCTGGATGCGATGGGCGACCGCGCCATGCTGGTCGGCGATATCGGCGCCGGCAGCATCGCCAAGCTGGCGCACAACCTCTCCGGCTATGCGCTGAACGCCGTCATGGCGGAGGTCTTCGCCATGGGCGCCAAGGCGGGGCTGGAGCCGCTGGCGCTCTTCGCCGCGATCCGCCAGGGCGTGCACGGCCGGCGCCGCACCTATGACGGCGTGATCGAGCAGTTCCTGCCGAACAGCTACGACACGCCCGCCTTTCAGCTCCGGCTCGCGCACAAGGACGTGTCGCTCGCCTGCGCACTCGGGCGGGAGGTCGGCGTGCCCATGCGCCTCGCCGCGCTGACGCTCGAGGAGATGACGGAGGCGCTGAACCGCGGCTGGGGCCAACGCGATTCGCGGAGCGCGATGCTGCTGGAGCTGGAGCGGTCGGGTGTGGAGATCCAGGTCGACCGTGCTGCCCTGCAGGCGGTGATCGAAGCCGATGGGGCGGAAGCATGAGCTACGAGATCTACGCCATCCGCTATGCCCAGCGCGCGGCGCGGCGGAGCGACCATTTCATCGGCGGCGACCCGCATGACGGGCCGATGCCGATGGACTACTTCGCCTGGGTGGTGAAGAACGACGACCGCGCGATCGTGGTCGATACCGGCTTCACCGCTGATGTCGCGAAGAAGCGCGGCCGCGATCATCTGCGCTGCCCGATCGAGAGTCTGGCGCTGCTCGGCATCGATCCTGCTTCGGTCGCGGACGTGGTGCTGACGCATCTGCACTACGACCACGTCGGCAATTTCGACCGCTTCCCCAAGGCCAACTTCCACCTGCGGGAGGCGGAGCTGCACTACGCCTGCGGCCACTACATGCGCCACAAGCAGCTACGGCATTCCTTCGAGGTGGAGGATGTCACCGGCATCATCCGCATGAATTATGCCGAACGCGTCGTCTTCCACGAAGGTGTGGTCGAGCCCTGGCCGGGCATCAAGCTGCACCCGACCGGCGGGCATTCGGCCGGGCTGCAATTCGTCTCGGTCGCGACGGCGCGCGGCACCGTGGTGCTCGCCTCCGACGTCACGCATTTCTACGAGAACATGGAGAGCGGCCGGCCCTTCACCACCGCCTTCCATATCGGCGAGATGCTGGAAGGCTTCGACAGGCTACGCGCCGCCGCGACCTCGCCGGACCACATCATCCCCGGCCACGACCCCCTGGTGATGCAGCGCTACCCGGCCGCGAGCCCGGCCCTGGAAGGCATCGTCGCGCGCCTGGACGTGCCGCCGCGCCTGTGAGCGAAAGGGGTGCCGTCCCGCACCCCTTCCGACCAGTTGGCACGGGTGGGCGCCTGGCGAGGGATTTTTCGTCCCTGGTGTGGCGGGCGACGCAGCCGATGCTGGTTGCATCGGCGAGGAGACCGGCGCGCCAGGGGCGGAAAAGACCCGTCAGGCGACGCGGTTGCCGCCGCCGAGCGTCTCGCCCGCCAAGCGCTCGGAGAGTTGGGCCATCGCTGTGTGATCCTGCCCGGGCCCGAGCAGTGCCACCGCGCTCGCCCACATCTCCCGGCAGAGTGCCGCGAAGGGCGCCGGCGTCGCGGTGTCGCGCGCGACCTCCATCGCCACCGAGCAGTCCTTGGCCATCAGCTCCAGCCCGAAGCCGGCATCGAAGCGGCGGGACAGCACGAACTGCTTGAACTTCCGCTGCGTGCTGCTGTTCATGCCGGTCGAGGCGTTCAGCACATCCACCATCAGGGCCGGATCCAGGCCGAAGCGCTGGCCGATCAACAGCGCTTCGATCCCGATCAGGAAGCCGGCCGCGCCCATCAGGTTGTTCAGTGCCTTCATCGCCTGCCCGGCGCCGACGCCGCCGACATGGGTCAGGCTGGTGCCCATGGCGCGCAGCACCGGCTCGGCGCGCGCCACCGCCGCGGCCTCGCCGCCCAGCATGATCGCCAGTTCTCCGGTCTTGGCCTTCGGCACGCCACCGGAGACCGGGGCATCGATCACCGCGACCCCGCGGCCGGCCAGGCTCTCGGCGATGCCGCGTGTCGCAGTCGGCGAGCCGGAGCTCATCTCGATCAGCAGCGTGCCGGAGGCGAGCGCATCGCCCATTGCCGTCACTGCTTCCGCGACATGCTTCGAGGTCGGCAGGATGGTGATAACGGCATTGGCGCCGCGGACCGCGGCCGCGGCGTCCGCGGCGGCTTCGCCGCCGACCTCGCCGGCGAAACGGCCGGCGCGGTCGGGCACCGCGTCGCAGGCCACCACCTCGAAGCCCGCGCCGACCAGCCGGGCTGCCATGGGCCAGCCCATATTGCCGATGCCGATGAAGGCGATGCGGCTGAGCATGCCGGGCTCCGAGGTTTTCGTGGACATGCGGCGTCTCCCCTTGGTAGAGCAGCCTAGGTGCCTGTAGAATTGTCTGTCAATCCTGGGCCCGTGAGAGGCCGCCAGCCGTGCTGGACGCTGCGTTTCCGGGACGTCAGATTGCGTGACATGGCGGGAAGCTTCGCCGCCGGGAATACGGGGATAGGATGCCGGACGATCTTTCGCTGCGGGTCACGCCGCAACCGGTGCGGCGCCAGGTCGAGGAGCGCCTGCGTGATGCCATCATCACCAGCCGTTTCGCACCCGGCGAGCACCTGTCGGACCGGATGCTCTGCGATCTCTTCGGCGTCAGCCGCGGCGTCATCCGCGAAGCGGTGCGGTTGCTGGAGGCCGAGGGGCTGATCCATGTGGTGCCCAATCGCGGCCCCTTCGTCGCTTATCTCTCCGCCGCCGAGGCGACCCAGGTCTACGAGGTGCGCGCCGTGCTGGAGGCGCTGGCGGGGCAGGGCTTCGCCGAGCGCGCCTCGGCCGAGGAAATCGCCGAGCTGCGCGCAGTCTATGAGGAGCTGGCGGCGACCAGGCCCGGCAGCGACCGGCTGGTGCTGCTGGGGCTGAAGCGCCGCTTCTACGACGTGATGCTGCGCGGCTGCCGCAACGCCTATGTGGCGCGCATGCTGGACCAGTTGCTGAACCGCAATTCGCAGCTCCGGGCCACCACGCTCTCGGACCCGACGCGTCTGCCGCAGACCATCATCGAGATCCGGCGCATCGTGGAAGCGGTGGAGCGCCGTGACCGCGACGGCGCCTGGGAGGCCTGCCGGGACCATGTGATGCAGGCGGCCCGCGTGGCGCTCCGCATCCTCAACGAGCAGGCGGCGATGGCGAGCCGCGCGGCCGAGACCGCAGCCGACTGACGCTTCGGCACCTAGTGGGCTCCGCCGGACGGCCCTCCTCATCCGCAATGACGTGTAGGACAATCTGAAGATCATTGACAGATCGGCGTGACCGCTGCGACCTTGCCGCCAGCCCGGCGACAAGGGCGTGAGGAGACGTCATGTCCGACCACTACCAGCCATCCCTGGCGGCTGCGTGATACCGATACCACCCACGGCGCTGCCGCGGCCAAGGGCTGATGCGTCCGACCCTGAACGAGGCGGGGCCGGGCGATGATGCTGCAGCTCGAAGGCATCCTGCAGGCGCTGAACGCCGGCCTGCTGCTGGGTGCGCATTACGGGCTGATGTGCGTCGGGCTGAGCCTGATCTTCGGCATCATGCGCGTGATCAACTTCGCCCATGGCGACTTCATGATGCTCGGCATGTATGTCGCCTTCCATCTCTTCACCCTGCTCGGGCTGCAGATGGTCTTCGGGTCCGCGGCCGGGCCCTTCATCGCCGCGCTGCTGGCAGGTCCCGTGCTGTTCCTGTTCGGCTACATCGCGCAGCGCTTCCTGATCTCGCGCGTCACCGGCACGCGGATCGGTTCGCTGGAAGGCGAGGGGCACTACGCGCAGCTCATCCTGACGCTCGGCCTGTCGCTGATCCTGCAGAGCGGCGGGCAGATCCTGTTCGGCAGCGTGCCCGTCTCGATCCCGAGCGACATCTCCTCCACTGCCTGGGAGCTGGAGCTCGCGGGTGGCGATGTCGTCGTCTTCGTCAACCAGGCCCGCGCGGTCGGCGCGCTGATCGCCGTCGCAGTCGTGGCCCTCCTGGTGCTGTTCATCGGGCGGTCGCGGCTTGGCAAATCCATGCGCGCGGCGGCCGACAATGTGCAGGCGGCGCTCTACATGGGCCTCGACGTCGATCGTGCGCACCGCATCACCTTCGGGCTCGGCATCGGCGTCACCGCCATCGCCGGCGGGCTGCTGGCGTCGAGCTATCCCTTCACCCCCTATGTCGGGCTGGAATACGTGATCATCATGTATGCCGGCGTGGTGCTGGGCGGGCTCGGCTCGACCCTCGGCGCCTTCTGGGGCGGGCTGCTGATCGGCGTCATCCAGCAAGGATCGGCGCTGTTGCTGCCGACGCAGTTGCAGAACACGGCGATCTTCGTGGTCTTCCTGCTGGTCGTCTTCCTGCGCCCGCAAGGGCTGCTCGGCCGCTCGGCGGAGCGGACCTAGACGTGTTCCGCACCCTCAGCCCGGCACGCATGCTGCTGCCGATCCTTCTCTTCTGCGCGGGTTATGCCGTGCTCAGCCTCTTCGTCACCAACAGCTACCATCAGCTTACGCTGGTGCTGGTGCCGATCTGGGCCATCTTCGGCCTCTCCTGGAACCTGCTCAGCGGCATGACCGGGCTGATCTCCTTCGGCCATGCTGCCTTCTTCGGCCTCGGCGCCTATACGGTCGCGCTGTGCTTCGTGCAGTACGGGCTGACGCCCTGGCTCGGCATCCCGCTCGCGGGTCTGGTCGGCGGCATCTCAGGCCTCCTGATCGGCCTGCCGACCTTCCGGCTGCGCGGGCACTACTTCGCGCTCGCCATGCTCGCCTATCCGCTGGCGCTCCTGAACATCTTCCTCTGGCTCGGCCACCAGGAAGTCTCCCTGCCGCTGATCCGGGAGCGCGGCTGGGCCTTCCTGCAATTCACGGACTACCGGATCTACATCTATCTCGCCCTCGGGCTGCTCTTCGCCGCCATGGTGGCGATGCGGCTGATGGAACGCTCGCGCTACGGCATGGCGCTGACCGCGATCAAGCAGAACGAAGCGGCGGCGGAAGCGGTCGGCATCGACACCAGGCGGCTGAAGCTCGTGACCATCGCGCTCAGCGGCGCTCTGGCGGGCGCGATCGGCGGCTTCCACGCGGTCATCCTGCTGGTGGTCACGCCGGAGGCGGTCTTCGGCATGCTGATCTCCGCCCAGGCGCTGACGGTCGCGATGTTCGGCGGCGTCGGCACGGTCTGGGGGCCGGTGATCGGCGCGCTGGTGCTGATCCCGCTGGGCGAGACGCTGCACGCGCAGTTCGGCGCCGTCATTCCCGGTATCCAGGGCGTGGTCTTCGGCACCGCGATCATCGTGGTGATCCTGCTGGCGCCGGAAGGCATCTATTGGAAGATCGCCGATCTGCGCCGCCGCCGCGTGGCCGCCGCGCCCGCGGTCGAAGCCGCCCCGCCCGCGCCTGACTCGCTGCCGCCGGTTGCGCCGCGCCAAGCACCCGGGCCGGATGCGCCGGCGATCCTGCGGGTCGAAGGCCTGTCGCGCAGCTTCGGCGGCGTGCGCGCGGTGCAGGATGTCAGCTTCACCGTGCGGGCGGGCGAGATCCTCGGGCTGATCGGCCCGAACGGTGCCGGCAAGACGACGGCGTTCAACCTGCTCAACGGCTTCGTCCGGCCGGATGCCGGGCGCGTGCTGCTGGACGGCCGCGACGTCACCGGGCTGCAGCCCAACCGGCTCTGCCGGCTTGGCGTCGGCCGCACCTTCCAGGTGGTGCGGCCTTTCGCCCGCATGTCGGTCGCCGACAATGTCATGAGCGGCGCCGAGGTGCAGGCGCGCGACATCGGGGAAGCGCGCGCCCTGACCCGGGAAGCGATCACCCGCGTCGGCCTCGGCGCGCGCATCGACGATCGCGCCGGCACGCTGAGCAATTTCGACCTGCGCCTGATGGAGCTCGCCCGCGCGCTGGCCGGACGTCCGCGGCTGCTGCTGCTGGACGAGACCTTTGCGGGGCTCGGCGCACCGGAGGTGGAGCGGCTGCTGGAGGTGATCCGCCGCGTCGCCGCCGAGGGTGTGACGGTCGTCATCATCGAACACACGCTGCACGCCATGGTGCGCCTGGTCGACCGCTTCGTCGTGCTGGACCACGGCGCGGTCCTGGCCGAAGGCCTGCCGGCGGAGATCACCGGCAATCCCAAAGTCATCGAGGCCTATCTCGGAACCAAATGGGGCGCCCGTGCTCGAAATTGAGGATCTGCAGGCCGGCTATGGCGGATCGCCGGTGCTGAAGGGCGTCAGCCTCAGCGTCGGCGAAGGCGAGTTCATCTCCGTGGTTGGCCCCAACGGCGCGGGTAAGACGACGCTCTTCAAGGCGGTCTCCGGCACGGTGCGGCCGAGTGCCGGGCGTATCCGCTTCGGTGGCACCGACCTCGCCGAGGTTCCCGTGGCGAAGCGCCCGCATCTCGGCATCGCGCATGTGCCGGAAGGTCGCCAGCTCTTCCCGTCGCTCACGGTGATGGAGAATCTGGAGATGGGCGCCAGCACCGCGGCAGGGCAGCGCGACTGGGCGCGCAACCTGGCCCGGGTGCTGGACTGGTTCCCGATCCTCGCGGAGCGGCGCAACCAGTTGGCGGGCACGCTTTCCGGCGGGCAGCAGCAGATGGTGGCGGTCGCTCGCGGCCTGACCTCGGCGCCGAAGCTCCTGATGCTGGACGAGCCCTCGATGGGCCTGGCGCCGGCGATGGCGGAATTCATCTTCGCCCGGCTGGTCGAGATCCACCGCGAATCCCGCCTGACCATCCTGCTGGTCGAGCAGCGCGTGGCGGAGGCGCTGGAATTCGCCGATCGCGGCTATGTGCTGGAAGCCGGCCGCATCGTGCTGGAGGGCACCCATGCCGTGCTCAGCGCTGATGACCGCGTCCGCCAGGCCTATCTCGGCATGTAGGGCGGAGGGACGGGAGACTTGCGAGCGGCCCGGAACAACCGGGCCAGGAAAGGGAGAAGGGCGATGACCACGTTCAGGACCACCCGGCGGGAACTGATGGCCGGCGTCGCACTGGCGGCGACAGGCGGCGGCGCGGTGCGGGCGCAGCCCGCCGGTGCCGCGGTGAAGGTCGGGCTGCTGGTGCCGCTCTCCGGCATCTATTCGCGCTTCGGTCAGCTCATGCGCATGGGCGCCGAGCTCGCCGTGCGGCACATCAACGAACGCGGCGGCGTTCCGGCGCTCGGTGGCGCGCGGCTGGAGCTGATGGCCTTCGATTGCGGCGATTCGACCGAGAAGGCGAAGAATGCCGCGCAGCGCATGGTCGCTGACCATCCCGACCTGGTCGCCTGCTCCGGCGCCTATCTCTCCTCCTTCACCCTCTCAGCGACCGAGGTGACGGAGCGCGCCGAGCTGCCGATGCTGACGCTCAGCTATTCCGACCTGATCACCTCGCGCGGCTTCCGCCATGTCTTCCAGACCTCGGCCAGGGCCGGCGACCAGGCCAAGGAATCGCTGCCCATCATGCTGAACCTGGCGCAGCAGGCGACAGGGCGGCGGCCGCAGACGGTCGCGATCCTGACGGACAACACCGCCTCCTCCGTCTCCTTCGCGCAGGCAGTGCGGCAGGACGCATCAGGCCTCGGCCTGCGCATCGTGATGGACGAGACCTTCACCCCGCCGCTCTCCGATGCGACCCCGCTGATCCAGCGGGTGCGGCAGGCGCGGCCGGAGATGCTGGTCATGCCGATCACCGTCATCTCCGACGTCAAGCTGCTGATCGAGAAGATGAACGAGTTCGGCCTGGGCCGCGGCCGCGTGCCGACCATCGGCAGCGGCATCGCCATGGCGCAATCCGACCTCCTGCAGAACATCCGGCCGGCGCAGATGGAAGGCTTCATCACCGTGGTCGGCAATTGGGACGCGCGCGGCCAGGACGCGATCATCGAGGAGTTCAAGCAGGCGACCGGCGAGCCCTGGATGGGCCAGAACGGCATCGCGACCTATGGCGACATGTGGATCATGCGCGACGCGCTGCAGAAGGCTGGCCGCGCCGATCGCCGCGCGGTCTCCGAAGCGCTCCGCGGCATCGACATCACCGACGGCGCGGCGCTTTATTATCCCGGCCGGCGCATCAAGTTCGACGCCAACGGCCTTCGCGAGTCGGCGGGACCCATGGTGGTGCAGTGGCAGAACAATCGGCCGGTCACCGTCTACCCCGCGGATTCGGCGGTCGCCGAGATCTTCTGGCTGCGCCGCTGAGGCCGCCTTCCGGGAACAGGGTCAGCCCGGGGGGCGGCAGGGCGCCCCCCGGCCGCACTGTTGACGCCGCGCGACGCCACGCAGCACAACTAGGGCCGAGAAGGCCGGTGCCCCGGTTGGGAGGAATGCTGCTATGGCGGATGACACGCTGATCGCCGTGAAGCCCGAGATTGCCGTGAAGGCGCGCATCAATGCCGCCCGCCACGCGGCGATGACCCAGGCGGCCGCCACCGACCCGGACCGGTTCTGGGCGGAGGAGGCGAAGCGCATCGCCTGGATCAAGCCGCCGACCCGGATCAAGAACACGGATTTCAGCGGCACGGTCTCGATCAAGTGGTTCGAGGATGGGGTGCTGAACGCCTCCGTCTCCTGCCTTGACCGGCATCTCGCCACGCGCGGCGACCAGGTCGCGATCCTCTGGGAAGGCGATGATCCCGGGAGCGACCTCAAGGTCACCTACCGGGAGTTGCATGAGCGGGTCTGCAAGCTGTCCAATGCGCTGCGCAGGCTTGGCGTGAAGAAGGGCGACCGCGTCTGCATCTATATGCCGATGATCGTCGAAGCCGCCGTCGCGATGCTGGCCTGCGCGCGGGTCGGCGCGGTGCATTCGGTGGTGTTCGGCGGCTTCTCCCCGGACAGCCTCGCGTCCCGGATCCAGGATTCGGAGTGCATCGTGCTGATCACCGCCGATGAGGGCCGGCGTGGCGGGCGCAAGGTGCCGCTGAAGGCCAATGCGGATGAGGCGCTCAGGAGCTGTCCCTCCATCCGGCACGTGATCGTGGCCAGGAACACCGGCACGGCCGTCGCCATGCAGGATGGCCGCGACCATTGGTGGGATGCGATGACCGCCGGCGAACCCGCGACCGCGGAGCCGGAGCCGATGGGGGCGGAGGATCCGCTGTTCATCCTCTACACCTCGGGCTCCACGGGCAAGCCGAAGGGCGTGCTGCACACCACCGGCGGCTACATGGTCTGGGGGAGCTTCACCCACGACAATGTCTTCGACTACCGCGAGGGCGAGATCTACTGGTGCACCGCCGATGTCGGCTGGGTCACCGGGCACACCTATATCGTCTACGGCCCGCTCGCGAATGGCGCGACGACGCTGATGTTCGAAGGCGTGCCGAGCTGGCCCGACAATGGCCGCTTCTGGCAGGTGGTCGCCAAGCACAAGGTCAATATCTTCTACACCGCGCCGACCGCGATCCGCGCCCTGATGCGCGACGGCGACGGGCCGGTGAAGAAGCATGATCGCTCCTCGCTCCGCATCCTCGGGTCGGTGGGCGAGCCGATCAATCCGGAAGCCTGGCTCTGGTATTACCGCGTGGTCGGCGATGAGCGCTGCCCGGTGGTCGATACCTGGTGGCAGACCGAGACCGGCGGCATCCTGATCTCGCCGCTGCCGGGCGCCACCGCGCAGAAGCCGGGCTCCGCGACCCTGCCGCTGCCCGGCGTGAAGCCGGCGCTGGTCGACAATGACGGCAAGCTCCTGGACGGCACGGCCGAGGGCAACCTGGTGTTGCTTGATTCCTGGCCCGGCCAGATGCGCACCGTCTATGGCGACCATGAGCGCTTCGTGCAGACCTATTTCTCGACCTTCAAGGGCATGTATTTCACCGGCGACGGCGCCCGCCGCGACGCGGACGGCTACTACTGGATCACCGGCCGTGTCGACGACGTGATCAATGTCGCGGGCCACCGCATGGGCACGGCGGAGGTTGAAAGCGCGCTGGTGGCCCATGCCTCGGTCGCCGAGGCTGCGGTCGTCGGCATGCCGCACGACATCAAAGGCCAGGGCATCTACGCCTATGTCACCCTGGTCGCCGGCGTGGAGCCGACCGAGGCGCTGCGGAAGGAGCTGGTCGCCTGGGTGCGGAAGGAGATCGGGCCGATCGCTTCCCCCGATGCCATTCAATGGGCGCCAGGGCTGCCGAAGACCCGGTCCGGCAAGATCATGCGCCGCATCCTGCGCAAGATCGCGGCGAACGAGACCTCCGGCCTCGGCGACACCTCGACGCTCGCGGATCCGGCGGTGGTGCAGGAACTGATCGACAACCGCGTCAAGTAGCGGGTTCATCAGGGCGGCTCGGTCGGAGAGGCGATGGACGCGGCGCATGTTGCGTCGCACCATGGCTGCCGATGTCAGCCGCCGCACCATCCGTTCTCCGCCTCACCGTCGTCTTCGGTGCCGCATCCTTCGCGGGGGCCTTCGCGCTCCGCGCGCTCGATCCCGCCGCGGCGGAGCTCGGGATCGAATTCGGGGCGCCGCCGGAGCGGATCGCGCTGCTGGCGACCGCCTTTTCGCTGCCCTACGCGCTGATCCAGCCGATCCTCGGGCCGATCGCGGATGCGACCGGCAAGCGGCGGATGGTGACGGTCGCGCTGCTGGTCCTCGCGGTCATGCTGAGCCTCGGTGCCTTCGCGCCGGGCTTCGGCTGGCTCATGGCGGCGCGCGTGCTGGCCGGCATGGCGGCGGGCGGGGTGCTGCCGGTGACGCTTGCGATCATGGGCGATGCGGTGCCGATGGCGCAGCGCCAGGTCGCGATCAGCCGGCTGCTGGTCTTCGCCATCAGCGGGCAGATCGCCGGCGGCGCGCTGGCCGGCTTCCTGACCGATCTGATGGGCTGGCGCGGTGTGATCCTGCTCTGCGCCGCGATATCGCTGGCCGCCGGCCTTTTCGTCCTGGGCGAGCTCCGCCGCGGCATGGCCGAGCCGCGCGGACGCTTCGACCCGGTGGTGGCCCTGCGGCGGTATCGCGGCATCATCGGCAATCCGACGGCGCGTTTCCTCTTCGCGACCGTCGCGATCGAAGGCGCGCTGATCTACGGCATCTTCCCCTACATCGCGCCGATCCTACGCGACCGGGGCCTTGGTGGCGTGGCGGAGGCCGGCTTCGCGATCGGCGCCTTCGGTATCGGCGGCATAGTCTTCGCGCTCGTCGCGCCGGGCCTGCTGCGCTCGATCGGGCAGGGGCGGATGGTGATGCTGGGTGGCGGGATCAGCGCCGCCGGGCTCGCCGCGGTCGGGTTGGCGCCGGCGCTCGCGGTCGCGATCACCGGCATGCTGCTGCTCGGCACCGGCTTCTACATGATCCACAACAGCATCCAGACCCGGGTGACCGAGGTGGCGCCACAGTCCCGCGCCTCCGCGGTGTCGCTGCACGCCTTCAGCTTCTTCAGCGGGCAGAGCCTGGGGCCGGTGATCTATGGCGATGCAATGGCTTATCTCGGCCCGGCGCCGGCGCTGCTGCTGGCAGGCGCAGGGCTGATCGCCCTGAGCATCGTCATCGGGCGCCGTCCGGGCTGAGAGACCTGTTGGCAATGGCTGCGGGTCGGTCTGGCGGGTCTTTCCGCCCCTGGCGCGTCGGCTTCCTCGCCGATGCAACCAGCATCGGCTGCGTCAGCCAGCACACCAGGGACGAAAAATCCCTCGCCAGCCCTCCGCCGCCGCCATTGCCAACAGGTCTCTGAGCGTTCCGCTGGACCCGGTTCGGGCGCATTCTCGGCCCGCTGGAACGCACCGTGAATCGCGCACGGAATCGCGCGCCGGCAAAACTCACCGAATCAAACCCTTGGTCCGAGTCGCGCGAACGAATCGCTGACGCGCGACTCGGGGCGCGAATCGCGCGGCTACGCACAAGGGATGGTGGCAGGGCCGATAACACCGCCACAAGCGCGTTCTCGCTCCGATCCGCGCGGCCGCCCGAGTCGCACCCGAGTCGCGGCCGTCTCAGAAATCGCTCACGCGACCTTTCCGTTCCCAGTCGCCATAGCGGGTCGGCTCCGGCCCCTTCGGACCGTCCACTTCCTTGGGCATGGGCGGTGCCTTGGGTGTGGTGCCGGGCGCGGGGGCGGGCTCGGGCTTGCTGGCCGGTTCCGGCGCGGCGGGGGTCTTGGACTGTGTCATGACATCTTCCATCTCTCATCTTGCGGCGGGATCGCATCCCTGGCACCGCAGGACCAGCATTGCTGACCGCCGGGAGATAGGGATCATGGGAGGCTATTTCCGCACCGCCCTGCTGCTGGCGGCACTGACTGCGCTGTTCGTCGGCATCGGCTACCTGATCGGCGGCCGCAACGGCATGGTGATCGCCTTCCTGGTCGCCTGCGCGATGAATGTCTTCGCCTGGTGGAACAGCGACCGCGTGGTGCTCGGCATGCACAACGCCCAGCCGATCGGCCCCCAGGACGCGCCGCGCCTCTATGAGCTGACGGCCCAGCTCGTGCAGCGGGCGGGGCTGCCGATGCCGGCGCTCTATGTGATCCATGAGGACCAGCCCAACGCCTTCGCCACCGGCCGCAGCCCTGAACGTGCCGCGGTCGCGGTGAACACCGGCCTGCTCGAGGTGATGACGGAAGAGGAGGCGGCGGGCGTGATCGCGCATGAGCTCGCGCATATCAAGAACCGCGACACGCTGATCATGACGCTGACCGCGACCATCGCGGGCGCGATCGGCATGCTGGCGCAGTTCGGCTTCCTGTTCGGCGGCCGCGACGAGAATGGGCGCCAGAGCCCCTTCGGCCCGATCGGCATGATCCTGATGGTCGTGCTGGCGCCGATCGCGGCCATGCTGGTGCAGATGGCGATCAGCCGCTCCCGCGAATATGAGGCGGACCGGGTGGGCGCCGAGATCTGCGGCGACCCCCGCTGGCTCGCCAGCGCGCTGATGAAGCTGGAACACTACGCCCATGGCCGGGTGAACCAGGCTGCGGAAGCGAATCCTGCGACTGCGCACATGTTCATCATCAACCCGCTGTCGGGGCAGCGGATGGACAACCTCTTCTCCACCCACCCCGCCACCGCGAACCGGGTGGCGGCGCTGGAGGCGATGGCGGCGCGCATGCTGCCGGCCCGCACCGCCGCCCGGGGCGCGCCGCGCGGCAGCTTCACCAATCCCTGGGGCTGAGCCGATCGTGCCGTGATCCCTTGAGGGCTTCGAGCGTCTTCCTCAGCGGCACTTGCACGCAGCATGTGCGAATTGCTGCCTGGATCGCCCGATTTTCGTGCCGCTGCCCCTTGCCGTGCAGCGGCACAGTGCATTTCATGGCGCGCCCGACGGAGACGCCGCCATGCATCGCGCCGCCTTTCGCTCCCTCTTCCTCGCCGCCCTGGTGGCGGTCCTGCCCCTCGCCCCGCGCGATGCCGAGGCGCAGCAGCGTCCTCTCGTCTTCGGCGATACCATGCCGGCCTCGCTCGACCCGCACGCGCTCTTTGACGTGCCGAGCCAGTTCGTCCTGCTCAACCTCTATGACGGGCTCTACCGCTATCAGGGCAACCCGCCGGAGCTGCTGCCCTGGCTGGCGACCGGTCACACCGTCTCGGCCGATGGGCTGACCTGGGATTTCACCCTGCGCGAGGGTGCGACATTCCACGACGGAAGCGCGCTGGACGCGGAGGCGGTGGTCTATTCCTTCCGCCGGCTGCTGCGGATGAATCGCGGGCCGGCCGGTGCCTTCACCCCCGTGCTGAGCCCGGAGAACGTGACCGCGACCGGGCCGCTCGGCATCCGCTTCGTGCTCTCCCGGCCCTATGCGCCCTTCCTCTCCGCGATCCCGCTCGTGGCTATCGTCAACCCGCGGCTGGTCGAGGCCAATATCCGCGACAATGACTTCGGCACCGCCTGGCTCTCCGCCAATGACGCGGGCTCGGGCGCCTATCGCATCACGCCGCAGAGCTACCAGGCACGGGTGCAGCTCGACCTGACGCGCTACCGGGAGCATTTCCGCGGCTGGTCCGGGAACCGCGCGCCGATCGAGGAGGTGCGGGTACGGCCGGTGCTGGAGACCTCGACCCGCATCCTCGCCCTGATGCGCGGCGAGATCGATGTCTCCGACAGCTACACGCCCCCCGACCAGGTCGAGCGCGTGAACCGCAATGCGCGCACCCGCGTGGCGCGCGACGAGAGCATGCGCACCTTCATCATCCGCATGAACAATGCGCGCGCGCCATTCGACAATCGCGACGCGCGGCTCTGCTTCGCTCATGCCTTCAACTACGAAGGCTTCAACGACGTGATCCTGCGGGGGCAGGTGGTGCGAAATGGCGGGCCCAACCCCAACAATCTTTGGGGCAACCCGCCCGACCTCCAGCCCTACCGCTTCGACCTGGCGCGTGCCCGCGAGTATTGCGATCGCGCCCGCGCCGCCGGCGCGCCGCTCGGCCGCGAGATCGAGATCCATATCCAGTCGGAGCTCGACCAGACGGTCCAGGCGGCGCAGATGTTCCAGGCCGATCTGCGCCGGCTCGGCATCAATCTGCGCATCGTGCCGAACACCTGGCCGGGCATCACCGGCGCCACCGCGCGGGCGGAGACCACGCCCGACATGTGGATCCACTGGGTGAGCACCTATTTCGTCGATCCCGAGAACTGGGTCGGCCAGATGTATGACAGCCAGTTCCATGGCACCTGGAAGGCCTCCTCCTGGTATCGCAACGACGGGGTGGACACGCTGCTGCGCCGCGCCCGCGCCTCCACCGACCGGGCCGAGCGCGAGACGCTCTACCAGCAGGCGATCCGCCAGGTGGTGACCGACAGCCCCGACATCTGGGTCTACAACACGGTCAATCTCCGCGGCCTCTCCCGCCGGGTGCAGGGCTACCAATTCTCCCCGGTTGGCTCCGGCGGTGAAATCCGGCTGATGTGGCTGGAGAACTGAACTGCTCTCCTTCATCCTCCGCAGGGTGCTGCTGGCGCTGCCGGCCTTGCTCGGGCTGGTGGTCGCGACCTTCATCCTCTCCCGCGTCATCCCGGGGGACGCGGCGGCGACGCTGGCGGGTGATGCCGCCACACCCGCGCAGATCGCCGATATCCGCGCGCGCTACGGGCTGGACCGCCCGATCCTGGAGCAGGCGATCATCCATGTGCGGCAGGTCCTGACCGGCGATCTCGGCAATTCCATCTTCACCGGCCGCCCCGTCGCGGAGGAGATCGCGCAGCGCCTGCCGGCGACGCTGGAGCTCACCTTCGCGGCGCTGCTCCTTTCCACGCTGCTCGGCGTCCCGCTCGGCCTGATCGCGGCACTCGACCATAACGGGCCGGCGGATCACCTGGTGCGGCTGGTCTCGGTCGCGGGCCTCGCCATCGCCTCCTTCTGGCTCGCCATCATGCTCCAGATGGTCTTCTCGATGGAGCTGGACTGGCTGCCGCTGCGCGGGCGCATCGACGTGGCACTCGGCCTGCCGCCGCGCGTGACCGGCTTCCTGCTGATCGACTGCCTGCTGGCGGGCGATGGCCGCCGCCTGAGCAGCGCCATGCTGCACATGCTGCTGCCGGCGCTGACGCTCAGCCTGCCCGGCCTTGCGACCATCGCGCGCTTCACTCGCTCCGGCGTGCTCGAGACGCTGCAGAAGGATTTCGTGCTCTATGCCCGCGCCGCCGGCTATGGGCGGTTCCGCCTGGCCGCCATCTACGTGCTGCGCAACGCGATCACCGTGACGGTCACGCAGATCGGCCTGCTCTTCGGCGGCCTGATCTCGGGCGCCGTGGTGGTGGAGGCGGTGTTCGACTGGCCCGGCCTCGGCACCTATGCGGTGCAGGCGATCCTGGCCGCGGACTACAAGGCGCTGCTCGCCGTCACGCTGGTGGTGGGTGTGGTCTATGCCATCGTCAATGTGGTGGTGGATGTGCTCCAGGCCGTCATCGACCCCCGCGTCTCGGATGGAACACGATGAGCCTTCTCCGACGTCTGCTGCGCGATCCCGTGGCGGCCCTCGGCCTGGTCATCGTGATCTTCGCCGTCCTCGTCGCGATCCTCGCACCCTGGATCGCGCCCTATCCCGAGGACGCCTTCGAAAGCCATCTCCTGCAGAGGCTGCGGGAGCCATCGGTGGAATTCCCCTTCGGCACCGACAATCTCGGCCGCGACATTCTCTCCCGCGTCATCCTCGGCACGCGCAACGCGCTGGCCGTGGCGCTCTCGGTCGTCCTCGCCTCCACGGTGATCGGCATTCCCATCGGCCTTGCCGCGGGCTGGAAGGATGGCTGGCTCTCCGACATCCTGATGCGCCTGACGGATGTCTTCCTCGCCGTGCCGCAGCTCATCCTCGCCCTCGCGCTGGGCCAGCTCATGGCGCCGGGGCTCGGCACCGCGATGGTGGCGCTCGCGCTCACCTATTGGCCCTTCTTCGCCCGCACCGTCTTCGCCGAGACGCGGCGCCTGCGCGGCGCGCTCTTCGTCGATGCGCTGGCCGGCATCGGCGCGCATCCGCTGCGCATCCTGCTGCTGCATGTGCTGCCTAACGCCGCGCCGGCCATCCTGGTGCGCGCCACCATCGGCATGGGCTTCACCATCCTCACCGCCGCCATCCTCGGCTTCCTCGGCGTGGGCGCGGTGCCGCCCTCGCCGGATTGGGGGCTCGCCGTCGCCGAGGCGCGGCAGTATCTGCCGGAAGCCTGGTGGTTCCCGACCTTTCCCGGCCTCGCCATCCTGCTCCTGGTGCTGGCTTTCAATCTTCTGGGCGATGGGCTGCGCGATGCCGCCGATCCGCGCCTCCGGCGCAGTCGCCGATGACGGGCCCCGATCTGCTGCGGGTGGACGGGCTCGCCGTCCAGCTTGGCCGCGCCAGCATCCTCGACGATGTCGGCCTCGTCATCCGCCCTGGCGCCACGATGGGGGTGGTGGGTGAGAGCGGCTGCGGCAAGTCGACCCTGCTGCGCGCGATCCTCGGCATCCTGCCGCGCCATGCGCGCATCCCGCGCGGCGCCATCCTGTTCGAGGGGCGCGACATCCTGTCGGACCAGGCCGCCTCGGCGCGTGGCCGTATCGGCTTCGTGCCGCAGGACCCCTATCTCTCGCTCAACCCGGTCTTCCGCGCCGGCACGCAGCTTCTGGAGGTGATGCGCCGCCATGCGCCGGGGAACCGCCGCCAGCATCGGGCGAAGCTCATCGAGCTCTTCCGCGCCGTGCAGCTTCCCGATCCCGAAGGCGCGCTGGACAAATACCCGCATGAATTCTCGGGCGGCCAGCGCCAACGCCTGCTGATCGCGGCAGCGCTCTCCTGCGACCCGGCCCTGCTGGTGGCCGACGAACCCACCACCGCGCTCGACGTCACCACCCAGCGGGAGATCCTGGCGCTGCTGCGGCGCCTGGCGAGCGAGCGCGGCCTCGCCCTGCTCTTCGTCACCCATGATTTCGGTGTGCTCGCCACCCTCTGCGAGCAGGTGACCGTGCTCTATGCCGGGCGGGTGGTGGAAAGCGGCCTCACCCGAGCCGTGCTCGACGCGCCGGAGCATCCCTATACGCGCATGCTCCTCGCCTGCCACCCCGATCGCGCCGCCGATCTCATCGGCATTCCCGGCACCGTACCGGCCGCCGATGCGCAGCCTTCCGGCTGTCGCTTCCATCCGCGCTGCCCCATCGCCCATGCGAGCTGCGCCACGGAGGTTCCGCCGTTGCTGCTCACGGAGGATCGTTCCGTCGCCTGCCCCTGGCATCATGAGCCCCTGCCGGAGATGGCGGTTGTCTGAAATCCTCGGCGCTTCCAGCCTTGTGGTGGAACTCGGCGCGCGTCGGCGCCTGCTGCGCCGCCTGCCGGGTGTGCGGGCGGTGGACGGGGTCGACCTCTCCGTCGAGGAGGGCGAGACCTTCGGCATCGTGGGCGAATCCGGCTGCGGCAAGACGACGCTCGCTCGCACCCTGCTCGGGCTGCAGCGCGAGGCGGCGGGCGAGATCCGCCTCGCGGGGCGCCCCGTCTCTGGCGAGGCGCCGCGCCAGGCCCGGGCGACGCGCGCCGCGATCCAGTATGTGCACCAGGATCCGGGCGCGGCACTCGATCCCTGGTGGACGGTCGGCGCGACCCTCGCCGAGGGCCTCGCCATCCATGGCGTCGCCGCCGCCGAGCGGCAGGGACGCATTGCCGAGACCCTCAGCGCGGTGGGGCTCGATCCGGCGCTCGCCGCGCGCTACCCGCACGAGCTTTCGGGTGGCCAGCAGCGGCGCATCGGCCTCGCGCGCATCCTGTTGCTCAGGCCGCGCATCGTCATCCTGGACGAGCCGACGGCGGGGCTCGACCTCTCGGTGCAGGCGGCGGTGCTGCGTCTGCTGCGCGCGCTGCGCGGGCGCTTCGGCCTGACGCTGATCTTTATCTCCCACGACCTCTCGGTGGTGCGTCGTGTCTGTGACCGCGTCGCGGTGATGTATCTCGGCCGCATCGTCGAGCAGGGCAGCACTGCGGAGATCTTCGCAGCACCTCGCCACCCCTATACGCGGGCGCTGCTCGCCGCCGCGCCGCATCTGGACGGGCGCGACAGCGGCCCCTCGCTGCAGGGCGACCCGCCGAGCCTCCGCGCTGTCCCGACAGGCTGCCGCTTCCATCCGCGCTGTCCGGCCGCCTTGCCGCTCTGCGCGGAGCGGGCGCCCGCGACGGAGGCTGTGGCGCCAGGCCATGCGGTGGCCTGCCATCGCTGGCGCGAAGCGGCTTGAAAGGACGAGGATGCGCCATGCTCTGTGACCCCGTCACCCTCGAGATCATCCGCGGTGCCGCGCGGGCTGCGCAGGCCGAGATGGAGGCGTTGCTGGAGCGCACCGCCATGTCCGCCTTCATTCGCGAGAAGAAGGATTTCTACACCGCCCTCTTCGATGCCGAGGGCGCCATGGCGGTGGGCAGCGACCTGCCGATCTTCGGCGACATCGTGGCGCCGGTAGCGCGACACTTCCCGCTGGAGACGATGCAGGAGGGTGATCTCTACTGGTACAATGACTGCTACGGCAGCCATGGCGCCGTCTCCCATTCCAACGACCAGGTCTTCCTCGCCCCTGCCTTCCATGGCGGGCGGCGCATCGGCTTCGTCATGGGCTGGGCGCATTTCTCTGATATCGGCGGGCTGCGCCCCGGCTCCATCAGCTCCGACGCCACGGACCATTTCCAGGAAGGCATCATCATCCCGCCGGTGCGCCTCGCACGGGACGGCGTGATCGCCGAGGACATGCTGCGCATCTTCTGGCGCAATTCGCGTTTCCCGGCGCAGTCCCAGGGCGATACGCGCGCACTGATGGCGGCGGTGCGGCTGGGCGAGAAGCGCCTCGCGGAGATCGCAGCGCGCTTCGGCGCCGATGTGCTGGCAGATGGCTTCGTCCAGCTCCTCGCCCGCACCGAGCGCACCATCCGCGAGAAGATGCGGGCCTGCTTTCCGCCGGGCACCACGCGCTTCGCCGACGCCATCGACTCCGACGGCCAGGGCAACGGCCCTTTCACCATGCGCCTGGCGCTCACCCGCACGCCAGATGACCGCTTCCTGTTCGACGCCTCCGAGACCGATGACCAGGCGCCGGGCCCGGTCAATCTGCTGATGCATCCGGATGTGCCGGGCATGGCGCTCGGCCTCTATTTCCTCCAGGGCGAGCAGGGGCAGGTGCTGAATGCCGGCGCGCCGCGCGCCATCGATTCCGTCACGCTGCGGGAGGGCTCGCTGCTGGCGCCGCGGGCACCGGCGCCACTCGGCCTGCGCGGCGTGACCATGATGCGCCTGCTCGCCGCGCTGCACGGGCCGGTGGCGGTGGCGCGAAAGGGCGAGGCGCCGGCGGCGCATGCGGCCTATGTCATCATCGCGCTGCGCGGGCAGCACGGCGACAAGCCATTCCTGATGAGCGACGGCATTGGCGTCGGCTATGGCGCGCGCCCCTTCGCCGACGGCACGGATGCCGTCTACTTCGTCGCGCAGGAGAACTACCCGGCGGAGTTCATGGAACTGACCTACCCGGTGCGCCTCCGCCGCTACGGCATCAACCGTGATTCCGGCGGGGCTGGGCGGTATCGCGGCGGCTGCGGCGTGGTGCGCGAATATGAGATCATGTGCGAGCGCGCCATGCTGTCGGTCCGCATCGACAGCGTGGTGAACCCCACCTGGGGCGTCGCGGGCGGGCTGAATGGCGGCTCCGGCCGCGCCCTGGTCAATCCCGGCACGGAGCGGGAACGCCTGCTGAAGCCGCTCTCCGACGGCACCATCCTGACCCGCGGCGATGTGCTGCGGATCGAGACGGGCGGCGGCGGCGGATGGGGCCACCCCTTCGATCGCCCGCCCGAGGCGGTGCTGGCGGATGTCGCCGGCGGCTTCATCAGCGCGGCGGCGGCGGCGCGCGACTATGGCGTCGTCATCGCGGCCGGCGCGGTGGATGCGGCGGCCAGCGCTGCGTCGCGTGCCGACCGCCCGCCGCATGCCCTGTTCCACCGCGGGAGGTATCGCGATGCCGTCGCGTGACCTGCTCGTCGCCGTCGATATCGGCGGCACCTTTACCGACATCACGCTCCAGGATGCGACGACGGGCGAGGCCTGGATGGCGAAGACGCCCTCCACCCCGGCCGATCCGTCCGAGGGGTTCGCAACCGGCGTCGCCGCGGCCCTGGCTGAGGCCGGGCGCGATCCGGCCAACGTTGCGCGCGTGCTGCACGGCACGACCGTGGCGACGAACCTCATCCTCGAAGGCAAGGCGGCGAAGACGGCGCTGATCACCACCGAGGGCTTCCGGCATGTGCTGGAGATCGGCCGCGCCGACCTGCCGCGGCGCGACAATCTCTGGTCCTGGATCAAGCCGCGCCGGCCGGTGCCGCCTTCGCTCGTCTTCGAAGTGGCGGGGCGTATCGCGGCGGATGGCAGCGAACTGGTGCCGCTCGACGAGGCCGGGCTGCTGGCGGCGGTCGAAGCCGCGCGGGCGGCCGGGGTCGCGGCCATCGCCATCTGCTTTCTGCACGCCTTCGCCAATCCCGGCCATGAACGCCGCGCGCTGGCACTCGCACAGCGGGCGGCGCCTGGCCTGGCGGTGACGGCCTCCATCGAGGTCCTGCCGGTGGTGCGGGAATATGAGCGCAGCATGGCGACCGTGCTGAACGCCGCGGTCATGCCGGCGGTCTCCACCTACATCGAACGCCTGCAGCAGCGACTGCTGGAGGGCGGCATCGGCGCGCCGCTGCTGCTGATGAAATCCAATGGTGGCGTGGCGGGTGCCGCCGCCATCCGCCGCCAACCGGCACAGACTGCGCTGTCCGGGCCCGCCGCCGGCGTCGTGGGTGCGCGGGCGATGGCGGCCGCCTCCGGCGTTGAGAACCTCATCACCGTGGATATCGGCGGCACCAGCGCGGATATCTGCCTGATCGCCGGCGGCGAGATCGGCCTCACGCAATCTGGGCGGGTGGGGCCCTGGCCGCTGCCGCTGCCCATGGTGGACATGGTGACGATCGGTGCCGGCGGCGGCTCCATCGCGCGCATCGGCACCGGCGGCGCGCTGACGGTCGGACCGCAGAGCGCCGGCGCCGTGCCGGGCCCGGCTTGCTACGGGCAGGGTGGCGCCGAGCCCACCGTGACCGATGCGCATCTCGTGCTCGGTCATCTGCCGCCGTCGCTGCTGGGCGGGCGGATGCGGCTGGATCCGGCGCTGGCCGAGGCGGCGGTCGCCCGCGTCGCCGCGCCGCTCGGCATGAGCCTGGAGGATGCGGCGCGGGGCATCCTCGCCATCGCCGACCAGAACATGATGGGCGCCATTCGCGTGATCTCGGTGGAGCGCGGCCATGATCCGCGCGACTTCACCCTGGTGCCCTTCGGGGGGGCTGGGCCGCTGCACGGCTGCGCCCTCGCGGCATTGCTCGGCATCATCAGGGTGCTGGTGCCGCCTGCGCCGGGGGTGCTCTGCGCTCAGGGGCTGCTGGCCGCCGATCTGAAGGCTGAGTTCAGCCGCAGCGTAACCGAGGCGCTGGAGGGTGCCGATGCGGCGCGGCTCGCCGCCGTCTTCGCCGCACTGGAGGCCGAAGCCGACGCCTGGTTCACCGCCGAGGCGGTGGCGGAGACCGACCGCGCGCTCCGCCGCGTCGCTCTGCTGCGCTACGAGGAACAGGGTTTTGAGCTCCGCATTCCCTGGCCGGAGACGGGCGGGTTGGCGCGACTCGGCGCGGATTTCGCTGCCGCGCACCGCGCGCTCTATGGCTTCGACCTGCCGGAGCTGGCGATCGAGATCGTCACCTTGCGCGTGGAGGCGGCAGGGCATCTGCCCAATCCTGCCCCGGCGCGCCCTGCGGGCGGTGATGCGGCCGCGGCGCGGATCGGCGAGCAGGCGATGCGGCTGCCGGGCGGCACGGTGCCGGCGCCGATCTATGACCGGTCACGGCTGGCGCCGGGGGCGGGTTTCTCCGGACCGGCGGTCGTCGTGCAGCTCGACGCCACCACCCTGGTGCCGCCGGGCTGGCGGGCGCGCATGGATGCGGCGGGGGCGCTGCTGATCGAGATCATCTAGCGCATTTTGTTCTGGCGAGCAGATTCACGCCTCCGGGCGATTCCGCCCTCCGGCGATCTGCTCTAGCGCGGCGGGCAGGGCGGCACCTTGCCGCCCGTGGCAAGCGCCGCCGGCAGTACCGCGACCAGCATGTCGATCAGCGCTCGTACCGCGGGCAGCAGGCCGCGACGCGCCGTGAAGACCAGGTGGACCACGCCTTCGGTGCTGCGCCACTCCGGCAGGATGCGCTCCAGCCGCCCCTCCCGGACCGCCTCCGCGCAAAGCAGGTCCGGCAACAGCCCGATCCCGATGCCGTCCAGCGCCGCCTGCAGCAGCAGCTCGAACTCGCCGGTGGCCAGCCGGGGCTCGATATCGACGATCTCGCGCTCACCCGTGGGTCCGGTCAGCGTCCAGCTCTCCGCGCTCCGCATCTCGCTGACGCCGAGGGTCGGCAGGCCGCGCAGATCGGCCGGCCGCAGCGGCCGGCCGACCCGGTCGAGCAGCGCCGGGTGCGCGACCAGCCACCCCCAGCTACTGCCGACCTGGCGCATCTGCAGCGTCGCATCAGTGTCCAGCCGCTCCCGCACGCGGATCGCGATGTCCACCCCCTCCTCGATCAGGTCGACCCGCCGGTTGGTCGCCAGCAATTGCAGCCGCACGCGAGGGTGATCGATCAGGAAGCGCGACAGCACCGGCGTCAGTCCGCGCGCCAAGCCGTCTGGGCAACTGCACCGCACCCGCCCCTGTGGCTCGGCGCGTAGCAGGGCGACCGAATCATCAGCCGCTTCCGCCTCGGCCATCGCCGCCTGGGCATGGCGGAAGAAGGCCTCCCCCGCCTCCGTCACCGCGAAGCGGTGCGTGCTGCGTTCCAGCAACCGCACCCCCAGCCGTTCCTCCAGCCGCGCCACCCGTCGCGACAGGCTGGATTTCGGCAGCCCAAGCACGCGCGCCGCCGGGGAGAAGCCCTGGTGCGTTACCACCGCAACGAAATAGGCCAGGTCGTTCAGGTTCTGCATGGCCCCGCCGGTGTTCCACCAATGGGACACGCTGTCCAGAATGATGAGCTACCAGCCGCTCCGTTGCCGGAATAGCTACGCGCCAAACCCGGCGCCCATCGCGCCGCCCCTTCGGAGGCGATCATGAAGCTCCTGCGCATCGATTCCAGCGTTCTCGGCGACAACTCCGTCTCGCGGCGCCTCTCCGCCGCCACGGTCACCCGCCTGCGTCAAAAGAACCCCGGCCTCGAGGTCACCTATCGCGACCTCGCGGCCGCGCCCGTGGCGCATTTCTCCGGTGCCCTCCTCGCCGCCTTCGGCGCCACGCCGGACAGCTGGAGCACCGAGCAGCAACAGGACGTCGCCCATGGCGGCGCCGCGCTGGAGGAGTTCCTGGCCGCCGATGTCGTCGTCATCGGCGCGCCGATGTACAACTTCACCGTCTCCACCCAGCTCAAGGCCTGGATCGACCGCCTGGCCGTGGTCGGCAAGACCTTCCGCTACACCGAGAAGGGCGCCGAAGGCCTCGCCGGCGGCAAGAAGGTGATCATCGTCTCCACCCGCGGCGGCATCTACTCGACCGGCCCCGCAGCGGCAGCCGATCACCAGGAACCCTATCTCCGTACCATGCTCGGCTTCTTCGGCATCACCGACATCGAGGTGATCCGCGCCGAAGGCCTCGCTCTCGGCGCCGAACAGAAGCAGCAAGCCATCGACGCCGCCGAGCGCCAGATCGCCCTGGCGGCGTGAGGGGCGCCCTGGGGAAGGCTCTGCCTTCCCCAGACCCCATCCGCCAGGAGCCTACAGGCCCCTGGACCCCGTCTACTTTGACGCCCTGATTGCCAAGGGGTTCCCGGCGCATTCGCGCCGGGAACCCCTTGGCAATCAGGGCACCAAGTGAAGCAGGTCAAGGAGCCTCCAGGCTCCTTGTGGGGAGGGTCCGGGAGGGGCAAAGCCCCTTCCGGAACAGCGCCTCACGCCGCCGGCAGTCTGACGACGAAGCGGGCGCCCATGACTTTGCCGTCGGCGTCGCGGCGGTTCTCGGCGCTGATGCGGCCGCGCAGGCCTTCGACGATCTGGCGGCTGATGGAAAGGCCAAGGCCGGAGTGCTGGCCGAAGCGCTCGCCGGTCGGGCGTTCGGAGTAGAAGCGCTCGAAGATGCTTTCCAGCTTGTGGTCGGGGATGCCGGGGCCTTCGTCCTCGACCGTCACTTCGACCACGGCGCCGGTCGGGCGGCCGCGCACCGTGACCTTGCCGTTCTCCGGGCTGAAGGAGAGGGCGTTGCCCAGCAGGTTGCGGAACACCTGCACCACGCGGCCTTCGACGCCGCGCACGACCAAGCCGTCTTCCGGGGCTTCCAGCTCCACCACCGGATCGGTGTCGCTCTTGCGGGTCGCGTTGTGGAGCTCCGCGAGGGCCGAGAGGATCGGTGCGATATCGACCGGCTGCGAGATGATGCGGGAGAGCTCGGCATCGACGCGGCTGGAATCGCTGATATCGGCGATCAGGCGGTCCATGCGGACCGCGTCCTCGGCGATGATCGCGAGCAGGCGCTTCTGCTGATCCGGGTTCTCGATCCGGCGCAGCGTCTCGATGGCGCTGCGCACGCTGGTCAGCGGGTTGCGCAGCTCATGCGCCACATCGGCGGCGAAGCGCTCATTCGCATCGATGCGGCCCCAGAGGGCGCTGGCGGAGTTCTGCAGGTCCCGCGCCAGCACGCCGATCTCGTCGTCGCGCGCGACCAGGCCGGACGGCACGCTGTTGGCGCGGCCCTCGCCTTCGCGCATGCGGACCGCGGCACGGGCGAGTTCCAGCATCGGCGTCGCGATGGTGCGGGCCAGGAAGAAGGACAGTGCCACGGTCAGCACGAGCGCGATCGCGAAGAGCGTCAGGACCGAGGTGCGGATCTCGATCAGGCGCTGGTCGACCTCGCGGGCTTCGCGGGTCAGCAGCACGATGCCGATGCTCTGTGCGCCGCGCCGCGCGGGTTCGGCCACGCTGACCAGCAGGCGGCCGTCGGAGGTGCGGCGGATATAGGGGGTGACCCCGCCTTCGAGGGCGATGCGCAGCTCCTCCCGCCGCTCGGGGCCGAGGTCGGGCTGCCAGTCGAAGGAGGGTGCGTTGGGATTGAGGTCGACGACCACGTCGGGCCGCCCCTGCTGGCCGAGGAAGCCGCGCGGCAGCAGGACCAGCAGGCGGTCATAGATGCCGGAGACGGTGGCGCTCAGGGCGCCGCGGGGTTCGGGCGGCGGCAGCGGCTCGGAGACGATGGCGCCGCCGGAACCTTCACGGACGCGGCTGTCGGCGACCAGCAGGCCGGTGTTGTCGAACAGCTTGCCCTGGGTGTTGGGGGACGGCTCGACCAGGCGGCGCAGCAGCGGGCGCGCGAGCTCGGGGACCAAGCTCGCGCGGTCATTCTCGATGCGGACGGCGGCCTCGCTGATGCCGGCGGCATAGATGCGCGCCTGCGTGCGCAGCGCTTCGACCTCGGCCGCCATCAGCCCGTTCTGGTACTGGTCGAGATAGAGGAGGGAGGCGGCGAGGAGGGCCGGCGGCAGCGCGTTCAGCAGCAGGATGCGGCGCAGCAGGCGCGAGAAGCGCGGCGGCCGGCGGGCGGGCTGCGGCAGGGCGTGCGCGGTCTCCGCCAGGCCTGGGGCGGGCGCCTCGGGCAATCATGCCTCCTTGTAGCGGTAGCCGATGCCGTAGAGCGTCTCGATCTGCGCGAAGTCGTCATCGACCACGCGGAACTTCTTGCGGATGCGCTTCACGTGGCTGTCGATGGTGCGGTCATCGACATAGATGTTCTCGCCATAGGCGGCGTCGATGAGCTGGTCGCGGTTCTTCACCATGCCGGGGCGCAGCGCGAGGGCTTTCACCAGCAGGAACTCGGTGACCGTAAGCTGTACCTGGCCACCCTTCCAGACGCAGGTGTGCTTGGTCTCGTCCAGCACCAGGTCGCCACGGGAGATGATGCCGCCGGGGGGCGCGCCGCTGCCCTCGGCCCGCGCGCCCTCGTTCCGGCGCAGCAGGGCGCGGATGCGCTCCAGCAGCAGGCGCTGGGAGAAGGGCTTGGTGATGTAGTCGTCGGCGCCGAGGCGGAGCCCCATCAGCTCATCGACCTCCTCGTCCTTCGAGGTCAGGAAGATCACCGGCATGTTGGAGCGCTGGCGCAGGCGCTGCAGCAGCTCCATCCCGTCCATCCGCGGCATCTTCACGTCAAGCACCGCGAGGTCGACGGGCCGGGCCATCAGCCCCTGCAGGGCGCTCTCCCCATCCGTGTAGGTGCGGATGGTGTAGCCTTCCTGCTCCAGGGTCATGGAGACCGAGGTCAGGATGTTGCGGTCGTCGTCCACGAGGGCGATGGTCTGGGCCATGTCTGGCGCTCCGGTCCGGGCGTCTCAGTGTCCGATGACCGGAGGGCAGAAAGGCCCGGAGGTCTGAATCGGACGCTCGACTCACAAGTTCTGCCACGATTGTGGCGTAACGGGGATGGCAGGGATATGGCGATGGAAGAGGCGCTCGCATCGGCCGTCCGCGAAGCCCGCCGGCTGCTGCGGGGCGCGGCTTCCGGGGTGTTGGCGACCACGGCGGAGGGCGGGCAGCCCTTCGCCGCCCTGGTGACCCCGGCGGCGGCGCCCGACCTGTCGCCGCTGCTCTGGCTTTCCAGCCTGTCGGAGCATAGCCGCCACCTGGCCGCCGATCCCCGCTGTGCCTTGCTGGTGACCGGGCTGCCGGCCGGGCCGAACCCGCAGACCGCGCCCCGCGTCTCGGTCACCGGCCTCGCCGAACGGGTGCCGGAGGCGGAGGTGCCGGCGCTGAAGGCGCGCTGGCTGGCGCGCCACCCCTATGCCGCGCTCTACGCCGATTTCGCGGATTTTTCCCTGTGGCGGATCCGGATCGGCGCGGCGCTCTTCGTCGGCGGCTTCGCGACGGCGCAGCGGCTGCGCGCGGGCCAGCTTCTGCCAGACCCGGAAGCGGTCGCGGCGGTGGCGGGCGCGGAGGCGGGGGCCATCGCCCACATGAATGCGGATCATGCCGATGCCTGCGCCAATATCGCCCGGGCCCTCTGCGGCGAGGGCGAGGGGGAATGGCGCCTGACGGCGATCGACGTCGATGGCTGCGATCTTAGCGACGGTAATAGAGCATCTCGATTTTGCTTCTCTGAGCCAATTTTGGATGCAGAGGGCATCCACCGGGCCTTGGTGCGGGCTGCGCGCGAGGCCCGTGGGGTTTCCTAACTCATTGATCAAAAACGGGCGATTGGTACGACAGCGAGGAATTTGACGCGCTGCACGCCTATGCCCTGGACACGCCGCATTTTCGCCGTCACTTAAGAAGACACAGGATTGATCGCTAAGGTTGCACGCGTCTGGTGCGCCATCGCCGCTCGGAGACATTCATGACCGACCTTGCCGCTGCTCTCGCCGGGACGGGCGTCACCGCCACCGGCACCCTGCGCGCCAACCTCCTCGCCCCTGCCCTGGTGGCCGAGGCGCTGCGCCGTGGCGAGGGCCGGCTGTCCGAGGACGGCGCCTTCATGGCCGTCACCGGCCAGCACACCGGGCGCTCCGTCCAGGACAAGTTCGTGGCCGATGAGCCGGAGACCACCGGCGATGTCTGGTGGGGCAAGGTCAACCAGAAGCTCCCGGCCGATGCCTTCAAGCGATTCGCCGCCGATGTCCGCGCCTGGCTCGGCGCGCGGGGCGAGCTCTACACCCAGGACCTCTATGCCGGCGCCGATCCCGCGCACCGCATCCGGGTGCGGCTGGTGACCACCAATGCCTGGCACGCGCTCTTCGCGCGCAACATGTTCATCCGTCCGGCGGCCGAGGAACTGGCGGGTTTCGTGCCCGACTTCACCATCCTGCACGCGCCGGAGATGGAGGCGGATCCGGCGAAGCATGGCTGCCGCAGCACGACCGCGATCGCGCTGTCCTTTGCGGAGCGCATCATCTGCATTGCCGGCACCAGCTATGCCGGCGAGATCAAGAAGTCGATCTTCACGGTCATGAACTGGCTGCTGCCGGCGCGCGGCGTGCTGCCGATGCATTGCAGCGCCAATGTCGGGGAGAAGGGCGACACCGCCCTGTTCTTCGGCCTGTCCGGCACCGGCAAGACCACGCTTTCCTCCGATCCCGATCGCCGTCTCATCGGCGATGACGAGCATGGCTGGTCGCCCTCCGGCGTCTTCAACTTCGAAGGCGGCTGCTATGCCAAAGTCATCGACCTTTCGGCGGAGGCCGAGCCGCAGATCTTCGCGGCCACCCATCGCTTCGGCACGGTGCTGGAGAATGTGGTCTCCGACGTTGCGGGCAAACTCGACCTGGCCGACCGCTCGCTGACCGAGAACACGCGGTCCTGCTATCCGATCCACTACATCCCGAATGTGGTGCCGGAAGGTCGTGCGGGCCTGCCGAAGAATGTGGTGATGCTGACCGCTGACGCCTTCGGCGTGCTGCCGCCGATCGCGAAGCTCTCGGCCGCGCAGGCGATGTACCACTTCCTCTCGGGCTACACGGCGCGCGTCGCCGGCACCGAGAAGGGCCTCGGGAAGGAGCCGCAGGCGACTTTCTCGACCTGCTTCGGCGCACCCTTCCTGCCCCGCCACCCCGAGGTCTACGGCAAGATGCTGGCCGAGCGGATCGCCGCCGACGGCGCCGATTGCTGGCTGGTCAACACCGGCTGGACCGGCGGCGCCTACGGTACCGGCAAGCGCATGTCGATCAGGCACACCCGCGCGCTGCTGAAGGCGGCGCTCGACGGATCGCTGGCCCGCGCGGAGTTCGTGCGCGATCCGTTCTTCGGGCTGATGATCCCGAAGGCGGTGCCGGGCGTGCCGGCCGAGGTGCTGAACCCGCGCGAGACCTGGGCCGACAAGGCGGCCTATGATCGCACCGCGAAGGAGCTGGTGGCGCGGTTCGAGAAGAATTTCGAGACCTTCGTCGGCGCCGTAGACGACAGCGTTCGCGAAGTCGCGATCCGCGCGGCCGCCTGACATCGCGGTCCGCGCGGCCGCCTGATACGGCCGTCCTCTTCGCCGGAACGGGAACTGCGCCCGGAACGGGATCCGGTCTAGACTGTCGGGCATGACCAAGCCGCTGCACCATGCCTTGCCAAGTGCGATCCGCGCGTGAGCACGGGGTTCGACTGGCTCCGGGGCGACGGCGCGACCAATGTGTTGGGCGGCCCCTTGCTGCCCTGCTCGGTCGCGCCGCTCACCGGCTTCCTGCGGGACGGCTGCTGCCATACCGGCACCGAGGATATTGGGCGGCACGTCGTCTGCGCGGAGATGACGGCGGCCTTCCTCGCTTTCAGCCTGGCCCGCGGCAATGACCTGATGACGCCGCGCCCATCGCTCCGCTTCCCGGGCCTGAAGCCCGGCGACCGCTGGTGCCTAGCCGCGATCCGGTGGGAGGAGGCACGGCAGCATGGCTGCGCGCCGCCGGTGCTGCTGGAGGCGACGCATGTCGCAGCACTCGAGGTCTGCGCGCTGGAACATCTGCGCGCCTATGCGCTGGACTTGGATTAGAGCGTGATGACTTGAGGCGGAATCGCCGAAAAGTCTGAATCACGCGATCAAACAAAGTGCTGGAGCATGATGCGTGAGCGTCTGCGAGCGCATCATGTTCTAGCGACTCTTCCGGCGGCGCCGGGTCGGCTTCCCACGGACGAGGGCGCGAAGGCTTGCCGTCTGCTGGCGTTTGAGTGCCGCCTTGGCGGCCGCCTGCCACCAGATCAGCGCGCGGTTGGCCGCGCTCAGGAATAGGCTTCTCGGGCTGCCGCGCATCGGATCCTCCTGGGGCTGTCGGAAGGGCAACGCATGGCGACGACGAAAGTCTATTCCGCCGCCGCCATCTGCGTGCGCCGGCGCGCCGAGAATTCCTGCCGGATCGCCATGGCCGCCGTCAGCCCGGTGAACAGCGCCGCCAGCAGGAAGACCAGCGACGGCCGTCCGGCATCCAGCAGCAGCCCGAAGGCGAGCGGCCCCACCGTGCCGCCGATGTTGAAGCCGGTGGAGACGATGCCGAAGACCCGCCCCTCCATGCCGCGCGGGGAGGCGGCGCGGACCAGCATGTCGCGCGACGGCATGATGGCGCCGGTCAGCAGGCCGGCGGCGCCCATCAGCAGGATCACCAGCGGCGCCGGCAGCGAGACCAGACCCAGGATCAGGATCAGCACCGTCGCCGCGCCGAAGCCGGCCGCGGCCACCAGCCCGTGCTTCCGCGTCCGGTCGGCGATGATGCCGCCGGCCAGCACGCCCGCCGCGCTCATCGCCAGCCAGGCGGTCAGCGCCGCGCTGGCGGCGGCGAGCGACAGCCCGCTGCCTTCGGTGAAGGCGACGACGGAGAAGGCCTGCAACCCGCCGGAGGAGAGCGCGAGCAGGGTGAAGAAGCCGGTCAGCGCGATGATCGCCGGCGACAGGATGAGCTTGAGCGACACCGCCTCGGCAGGCTTGTGGGCGGCGCGCGCCGCTGCCGTCTCGCTCAAGGCGCCGCGCAGCAATGGCAAGGCCGCCAGCGGCCCGAGCAGCCCCGCGGCGATCAGCGCCGCCCCCAGGCCGAGCGTGCTGGACAGCGTCAGTACGAACGCCGGTGCCACCGCGCCGCCGAGATAGCCGGCGAAAGTGTGGATGGAGAAGGCGCGGCCCATGCGGGCTTCCGAGACGCCGGCCGAGAGGATCGCGTAATCCGCCGGGTGATAGACGCTGTTGGCGAGCCCGGCCAGCAGCCCGGCGGCGAGCAGCAGCGGATAGCTCGGGAACAGTCCGAGCAGCACGAAGGCGAGGCCGCCGAGCAGCAGGCCGGACACCAGCACCCGCCGCGCGCCGAGCCGGTCCACCAGGAAGCCGACGGGCGCCTGGGTCAGCCCGCTGACCACGTTGAACAGCGTCAGCGCCAGGCCGAGCTCCACGAAGCCGACGCCGAGCACGTCGCGCAGCAGCGGGAACAGCGGCGGCAGCACCAGGATATGCAGATGGCTGACGAAATGCGCCCCGCAGATGGTCAGCAGCGTGCGGCGTTCGTTCATTGTTATGTCCCTTGGACGCCCTTCAGTGCGCTTCCTGGAGCGTGATGACTTGAGGCCGGTTCGGCCGAAAAGTCTGAATCACGCGATCAAACAAAGTGTCTCAGTGTGCTTCGGACCAGCTCCGCCCCGTGCCGATCTCGACGGCGAGCGGCACGCGCAATTCGGCGACGCCTTCCATGACGCGCTTCACCAGGGCGCTGGTTGCATCGACCTCGGCCTCCGGCACCTCGAAGACCAGCTCGTCATGCACCTGCAGCAGCATGCGCGCCGAAAGGCCCGCGTCGCGCAGCGCCTTGGGCAGCCGCACCATGGCGCGCTTGATGACCTCGGCGGCGCCGCCCTGGAAGGGGGCGTTGATCGCGGCGCGCTCGGCGCCCGCGCGGCGCGCGGGGTCCTTGGTGTTGATGTCGGCGATCCAGATCTTGCGGCCGAAGGAGGTGCGGACGAAGCCATGCGTCCGCGCCTCCTGCTTCATCTTCTCCATGCAGTCCCGGATGCCCGGATACTGCCCGAAATAGGCATCGATGATGCCGCGCCCCTCGCCCGGCGTGATGCCGAGGCGGGAGGCGAGGCCGAAGGCGGACATCCCGTAGATGATGCCGAAATTGATCATCTTGGCGCGCCGTCGCGCCTCCTTGTCGACGGTGCCGGACGGCGGCTTGAAGACCTCGGCGGCGGTGCGGCTGTGGATGTCCTCGCCCTGCGCGAAGGCCTCGCGGAGCGTCGGCACGTCGGCCAGGTCCGCCAGCAGCCGCAGCTCGATCTGGCTGTAGTCGGCGCTCATCAGCACATGGCCGGGCTCGGCCACGAAGGCGCGGCGGATGCGCTGACCTTCCTCGGTGCGGACCGGGATGTTCTGCAGGTTGGGCTCGGTCGAGGCGATGCGGCCGGTCGTGGTGTTGGCCATTGAATAGCTGGTGTGCACGCGCCCGCTGCGGGAATCGAGCTGCGCCGAGAGCCCATCGACATAGGTCGATTTCAGCTTGGCGATCTGCCGCCAGTCCAGCACCGCGCGCGCCAGGTCCACGCCCTGGCCGGCCAGTTCCTCCAGCACAGTCACATCGGTGGAATAGGCGCCGGCCTTGCCCTTCTTGCCGCCCGGCAGCTTCATCTCGTCGAACAGGATCTCGCCGAGCTGCTTCGGCGAGCCGACATTGAAGGGCCGGCCCGCCAGCGTGTGGATGCGGGCTTCCATGGTGACCAGCCGTTGCGAGAAATCCTCGCCGATGCGGGCGAGCTCGACGCCGTCGACCTTGATGCCCGCCATCTCCATGTCGCGCAGCACGCCGATCATGCGGCGCTCGACCTGCTCGTAGAGCACGAGCGACCCATCCTGGCGGAGCCGCGGCCGCAGCGCCTGCCAGAGGCGGAGCGTCACATCCGCGTCTTCGGCCGCATAGGCGGTCGCCTTGTCGAGAGGGACCTCCGCGAAGGGGATTCGCCCGCGGCCGGTGCCGGTCACCTCGTCATAGGCGATCGGCGTGTGGCCGAGATGGAGCTGCGACAGCTCATCCATCCCATGTCCATGGCGCCCCGCCTCCATGGCGTAGGAGATCATCATGGTATCGTCGACCGGCGCCACGGCGATGCCGCCATTCACCGGCTGCGCCAGCACTTCCAGGTCGTATTTCGCGTGCTGGAAGACCTTCAGCACGGCGGGATCCTCGAGCAGCGGCTTCAGCGCCGCCATCGCCGCCTCGGGCGGGACCTGCGTCGGCGGCGGCGCGCTCAGCATGTCCTGTGCCTGCGTGTGGCCATGGCGCAGCGGCACATAGCAGGCGCGGCCCGGGGCGGTCGCGATCGACAGGCCGACCAGCGTCGCGCGGAGCGGATCGAGGCTGTCGGTCTCGGTGTCGAAGCCGATCACCCCGGCCGCCCGCGCCTCCGCGATCCAGGCATGCAGCGCGTCGAGATCGGTGACCGTCTCATAGGGGCCGAAGGGTGGCGCCTCCGCTTCCAGCGGCACCGCCGGCTCGAGCGGCATGCTCTGCCGCGCCGCCACCGCCGGATGCGCCGGCGCCTCCCCGAAGCCGAGGCGCGCCAGCAGGCTGCGGAAGCCCTGGGTGCGCAGGAAGCGCTCCAGCTTCTCGGCATCCGGAGCGCGGGCGGCCAGCGCCTCCATCGGCTCCGGCAGCGGCGTGTTCTCGTCGAGCAGCACCAGGCGCTTCGAGATCCGCGCCAGCTCGGCATTGGCGACCAGCGCCTCGCGCCGCTTCGGCTGCTTGATGGAGGGGGCTGCGGCCAGCAAGCCTTCCAGCCCGCCATGCTCCAGCAGCAGTTGCGCCGCGGTCTTGATGCCGATGCCGGGCACGCCCGGCACATTGTCGGTGGGATCGCCCGCCAGCGCCTGCACATCGGCCACCATGGACGGCGGAACGCCGAATTTCTCCAGCACCTCCGGCTCGCGGATCGGCTTCTGTTTGATCGGGTCCAGCATCTCGACGCCGTCGCGCACGAGCTGCATGAGATCCTTGTCGGAGGAGACGATGGTCACCCGCCCGCCCTCGTCGCGGAAGGCCTTGGCATAGGCGGCGATCAGGTCATCGGCTTCGTAGTTGTCGAGCTCGATGCAGCAGACGCCGGATGCGGCGGTCGCTTCCCGGATCAGGGCGAATTGCGGGATCAGCTCCTCCGGCGCCTCGGGACGGTGCGCCTTGTAGTCGGGGTAGATGGCGTTGCGGAAGGTGACGCGGCCGGCGTCGAAGACCACCGCGATATGGCTGCCGATATGCTTCTGCAGGAACTGGGTCAGCATCTGGGTGAAGCCGAACACGGCATTCACCTGCACGCCGTCCGGCCGCGTCATCGGCGGCAGCGCATGGAAGGCCCGGAAGATGTAGCCGGACCCGTCCACCAGGATCAGGTGGCGGTCCGGCGCGCCCTCAGTGGTGGTCGCCACCGTCAGCGCCTTCCTTCAGCACATAGGTGATCGAGCAATAGGGGCAGGTGACCTCGGTGCCTTCGATGCGCAGCCAGACGCGGGGATGGCCGAGCGCGCCGGCGACGGAGCCGTCGCAGGCGACCGCGCGGCGCTCGACCAGGACGCGCTGCTCGGGCGTCACGCCGGCCACGGGGTACGGCGTGTAGCCGGTCTGTTGCTGGTCGCGCATCGGCGTTCCCTGTCCGTTCGAGTAGGGCCGTGGCGCGGATCGCCTGAGGGCGGGCAGGCCCGGAGGCATCAATCTGCGTCACGGAAAGGCACTTGCACCATAGTCACCCACGGCCGGATGGACCAGAGCATGGGCTGCCCGATACTCTGCGTGGACCGATGAACCGACGCTCGCTTCTCGCAACCCTCCCGGCGCTCGCCGCCTGCACGCCGCTGGTCATGCCGGCGGGGCCGCCACGCCTGACGCCGGCAGTCGAAGGCGACCACCTGGTCATGGCGGATGGTGCCGAGCTGCCGCTCAGACGGTGGTTGCCGGTCGGCGAGCCGAGCGCGGTGATCCTCGGCCTGCATGGCTTCGGCGAATATGCGCGCAGCTTCCTGGCGGATCCGGCGCCGCTCTTCACGGCGCAGGGTGTCGCCCTCTACGGCATCGACCAGCGCGGCTTCGGTGCGGCCCCCAATCGTGGCTACTGGGCGGGGGTGGAGACGCTCGCCGCCGATGCCGCGACCGCCTGTGCGTTGCTGCGGGCCCGCCACCCGGGGCTGCCGCTGGTGCTGATGGGCGAAAGCATGGGCGGTGCGGTCGGGATGGTGGCGGCGGCGCGGGGCGACCTGGCCGTCGACGCCATGGTGCTGCTGGCACCGGCGATCTGGGGGCGCAACACCATGCCCGGCATCCTGCGTGTCTTCCTCGACATCGCGGCCTTCATGGTCCCGCGTTGGGGCTTCCGGAACAGCTTCGGCGGCATCACGCCCACCAACAACGACGCCGCGCTGCGCCGCTGGTCCCGCGACCCGCTGATCCTGCGGGAGACGCGGGTCGATACGGCGATCGGCCTGATCGACCTGATGGATGCCGCGGTCGCCGCGGCGCCGCATCTCGGCGTCTACGGCAAGCCGATGCTGATCCTCTACGGCGGCAAGGACCAGCTCATCCCCGCGGGCCCGACGCGGACGGTGCTGCACAGCCTGCCGGAAACGGCGCCCGCGACGCTCGGCTTCTATCCGGAGGGGTATCATCAACTCCTGCGCGATGAGGGAAGCGTGGTCGTGGTGCATGACATCCTGGCCTGGCTGGCGGCGCCCCGGGCGCCCCTGCCATCCGGCGCCCAGACCGCGGCCGCGCGGTGGTTGGCTCGGGCGACGGGCTGAGAGCCGGTTTGAGAATGGCCGCGGGGCAATCTGGCGGTCCTTTTCCGCCCCTGCCGCGCCGGCCAGATTGTCTTGCCAAGCATCTTCACCCGCTCAGGCTTTGCCTGAATGGGATCTGCTTGGGCCGATGCAACCAGCATCGGCTGCGTCACCCGACACGACAGGAGCAAAAAATGCCTCGCCAGCTTGCTGCCGCATCATTCCCTAACCGGCTCTGATGCGGCGGGAGCCCTTCCTCGGCGCGGAAGGGGCTTTCACGGCCTTGCTGTCGCTGCTGGTGATCGCCGCCAGCCTGGGGATCTCGCTGCTGCTCCTGGCGCTGCAGGTCTGGCGCATCGCGGCCGTGGCGCCGGTGACCGCCCCGCCGGCGGGGCGCGCGCTGGTGCTCG